>CAKZRP010000066.1 GCA_937146765.1 uncultured Paracoccaceae bacterium
CAAGAACAGCTTGGTGTGGTCCCAATCGGGCTGGCCGAACTCCCAGAAGGCGCCGCCCATGGTGTAGATGCCGGCCGTGGCCATATTGACCGAGCAAAAGCCGCCATGCGCGGCATAGTTGCAGGTGCCGAAGTTCTGCGCCCAGAAGCTGGTAAAGGACTGGGATTGATCGCGCCCGGTGAAAAACGCCAGCTTTTCTGGGTGTTTTTCGCGCAGGGGCTCCAGCCAGCCCTGCGCGATATCCAGCGCCTCGTCCCAGGAGATTTCCTCAAACGCGCCAGAGCCGCGCGGCCCAACCCGTTTTAGCGGCGCGCGCAGGCGGGAAGGGGCATTGTGCTGCATGATGCCAGCCGAGCCTTTGGCGCAGAGCACGCCCTTGTTCACCGGGTGGTCGCGGTTGCCCTCGATATAGGCGACCTTGCCGTCCTTGAGGTGCACGTTGATGCCACAGCGGCAGGCGCACATGTAACAGGTCGTCTTGCGGATCTCGTCCGAGACCGGCGGCGAGGTCTCCACCTCGGGGTGCTGGACTGTCATCTGGCCTCCCTTTTTGTATGCGTCAGGTCAATAGGGTGATCCCCACCAGAATGACCCCTGCGATAAACAGCGTTTCCACCACAAGAAGCGCGATGGCGGCACCGCCGACAGAGAGCACCTGCTTGAGGTTGCTCTTCATTCCGACGGCAGCAATGGCGATGAGGAGGAGCCAGCGCGAACAGGCGCTGAGGAACTCGGTCAGGACCTCGGGGATGAGGCCAAAGGAGTTGAGCGCCGCGAGCGCGATAAAGGCCACGACAAAGCCGGGCAGCAGGGGCGGCTGTTTGCCCTCGGCCGGGGCGGTGACGCGGGCGCGGATCACCAGCGAGGCGACCAGCACCACCGGCGCCAGCATGGAGACGCGAATGAGCTTCACGAGCGTGGCGGTGTCGCCGGTTTCCTCGGAGATCGAGAAACCCGCGCCGACCACTTGGGCCACGTCATGGATGGTGCCGCCGAGGAAGACGCCGGCCTGGATGTGGTCAAACTCCATCGTGCGGGCGAGGATCGGATAGGCGATCATCGCGACGGTGGACAAAAGCGTCACCCCCATCACGGTGAAGATCAGCCGCTGTTCGGATTTCTCGTCGCGCGGCAGGATGGCGGCGAGGGCCATGGCGGCGGAGGCGCCGCAGATTGCGACCGAGCCGGCGGTCAGGAGGGCAAAGCGCCAGCCGTGATTGAAATAGCGCGCGATCACCAAGCCAAAGCAGATGGTGGCCACCACGCCCCCGGCGGTGAGCAGGATCAGCGGCAGGCCAAGGCCCGCCAGGACCATCATCGACACCCGCACGCCAAGGAAGGCCACCCCCAGCCGCAACAGCATCCGCGCCGAAAAGGCGACACCGGGCACTGTGCGGCCCTCTTCGCCTAGAAAGCTGACCGCAATCCCCAAGAGCAGCGCCAGAAGCATCGCGGGCGTCGCGTAATGCTCGGCCAGAAACTGTGCGGTGGCGGCAACGATGACCGAGACCGCAACGCCCGGAAACAGCTCCTTGGCGCGGGCGCGCAGGGCAATGGCAGAAAGGCTGAGGCGGGCGGGCAGGGTCATGTCGGTCAAGACGAGTCTTTCAGATCGGGGTGCCGAGAGGGGGTAAATAGTGCATCATTTGTGTATCAATTTGCAGCAATCCCGCAAGGTGAAACAATTCTCTTTTCCACGCGTCAAAAGTGGTACGTCCGTTCTGTCATTTTGGGAAGGGGTGGGCTTTTGTTTTCTATTCTGCGTCGCGCTTTGTGCCGCCTCTTGGGGTCGAGGCTGCGCCTAAAAAGGGGCGCTTGGCAGACCAAGAGAGGGTCGCCAAGGGCATCAATCGCAGGTTAGGCTTTGGGTTGGCGCGCCTTTGGCCGTCAGATCACCACCTTCAGGATATTGAGGAGCGCCAGTGCTGCTAATAGGGTCACGATCCGACGGCGAAAGCGGGCCGGGTCGGCGCTGGCAAAACCGCGACCGCCAAGCCAGACCCCAAAGCCAAGGATCGGAAAGGCCATCAGAGCGCCTGTGACCGTCTCCCCCGTGACCAGCCCATGCGCGGACATGGTGGGCAGGGCCATCAGGTCGATGCCGGTCAGAAAGACGACCATGGTGGCGCGAAAGGTGGCGGGGGCAATGGCCTGAGCCGAGAGGAACGCCGCCGTGGGCAGACCGCCGACGCCGGCCGCATTAGCAGTACCCGCCAGGATACCGACACCGGCATGACTGATCGCGCCGATTGGGCGCTTCACCTGCCAACCGCTTAGCAAGAGCAGGCTGAGGGCGAGGATCAAGCCGGAGACCGCAATGCGCGCCTGCACCGGATCCAGCCGCGCCATCAGCGCCACCGCAGGCACCACGGCAATGGCCGCCCCGACCAATAGCGCTCCTGCACGTCTCCAGTCCACATGGGCAAAGATGCCCTTGGCCTGAAAGGCCGTCATCGCGATCTCGCAAGCAAAGACCACCGGGATCAGCGGCAGCGGATTGGTGGTCTGCGCGGCCAGAACAATAAAGATCGCCGAGAAACCAAAGCCGGAATAGCCACGAATAATGGCCGCGCCAAACAGGGCGGCAGCGAGAAACGCGCCTTGGGCAAGGCTGAGGTCAAAGGGGAGGTCCAAGGGGGTCAAAGGCCTGTCTTGGGGTCGCCTATCTTCCGCAGGGGTCGAGATGTGCGACGGGTTTCGTCACGGCAGCACGGCGCAAGGCAGCTTCCCCGGTTGGAGGGAACCTCGCGGTTGATTTCGGCTTAGGCTCAACGGGCACCACGCCATAGTACCAGTTTGGCGGTGCCATAAGGCCAGAGAGGTCCTGTGCCAGAAGAGAGGTCAGCCGGGACAGGCCCGGATCGCGGCGGCAATTTCGGCGATGCCCTGCGGGATGCGATCCGCCGCAATGGAGGAATAGCCCAGCCGGTAGAAGTGGTGCTGTCGCGTCTCGGTGGAAAAGAAGGCCGCGCCGGGTTCGATGATCACGCCCTTGTCGCGCAAGGACAGACCGAGGCGGGTCATATCCACCGCCTCCGGCGCCTGCATCCAGAGCGAGGAACCACCATAAAGACTGCGGTTGGCGGGCGTGAGACCCTCTGTAAGGATCGCCTCTTCCAGCACGGCACGGCGCTCCTGCAGCACTTTGCCGGTACGGCGGATCTGAGCGTCGTAGTGACCAAGCGACAGGAAATAGGCGACGGTGCGCTGGATATGCCCCGGCGGGTGACGCAGCACATTGGCCCGAAGCGCCCGGGCCTGCCGGATAAAGGGCTCGGACCCAACGAGATAGCCCAGCCGGAGCCCGGGAAACAGCGATTTGGAAAAGCTGCCGATGTAGATCACCCGCCCCTCCGCGTCGATCGACTTCAGCGCGGGCGAGGGCTGAGTGCGGAAGGACATCTCAAACTCGTAGTCATCCTCCACCACAATCGCGTCGATCTCGCGGGCGCGGCTCAACAGCGCCTTGCGGCGCGCCATCGGCATGGTCGACGTGGTCGGGCTTTGGAGGCTGGGGGTGGTGAAGATCACATCGGTATCGGCGCGGATCAGATCGGGCGGCAGGCCCTCCTTGTCCACCCCGATCACATCCACCGCGCATCCGGTGTGCTTGAGTTGGTCGCGCAGCGTGTAATAGCTCGGGTCCTCAATCGCCGCCTTGCGCCCCGGTTGCAGCAGGAGTTGCACCACGGTCCAGAGCGCGTTTTGCGCGCCAAGGGTAATCAGGATCTCCTCGGGGCGGGCGATGATGCCCCGGCGCGGCAGGGTGTTGCGGGCGATATATTCGATCAATAGGGGGTCGTCCTGATCGAAATAGTCGCCGGTCATTGCGGCGAAATCCTTCTGCCCCAAGGCGCGCAGCGCGCAGAGCCGCCAATTGGCGTGGTCAAACAGCGTCGCATCGGCCTGCCCGTAGATGAACGGGTAGCGGTAGTTGCGCCAATCCTGCGGTTTGCGGGGCGTGTCGCCGCCGGTGAAGACCTGCGTCAGGGCGCAGGACCAGTTCACCGCCTCTTGCCGCTTTTGCGTCGGCGCGAAGGAGGGCGGCACCGGGGCGGTCTCAGAGACAAAGAATCCGGAGCGGCCACGCGCGGTCAGGTAGTCGTTCGCGACCAGCTCGGTATAGGCGAGGGTCACGGTGATGCGGCTGACGCCGAGATGCCTCGCGAGCTTGCGCGAGGAGGGCAGTTTTTCGCCCGCACGGAACCGCCCCGAGAGGATGCCGGCAGCGATCATCTCTTGGATCTGCGCTTGCAGGGTGCCTTGGGCGTCGGAATTGAGAAAGAAGGTCTCGACAGAAATAGCCATGGGGCCGAGCCTATTCTGGACTTAAAGCGCTGGCAATCTGGACTGCGCGCCTGAGGCGGGGACTTCCGCCCCTTGCAAAAGAGCAAGGCAGGGCTGGGGGTTATACAAAAAACGCCGATGCGTCTAAAGGCAGTCCTTGCCACATAGGAAATTAAACCATAAAACTAGTTTAATAGATTCGTTTAGGAGGTGTCGCATGGATCTGTCCCTAGCCGCCCAAGGTTTTGCCGCGATGGGGTCTGAGGCCCGGATGGAAGTGCTGCGCGTTTTGGTGCGCGCAGGCGAGGCGGGCTTGACCGTCGGCGAGGTGCGGGACCGTACCGGCATCGCGGCCTCGACACTGGCGCATCATCTGAAGTTCCTTACCGGGGCGGAGGTCGTGGTGCAGGAGAAGGCTGGCCGCAGCACCATCTGCCGGGCGAATTTCGCGCATCTTCAAACCCTTGCGACCTATATCCTGAGCGAATGCTGTCAGGATGAGGCGCTGTGCACCACCCGAAAGGCGGCAAACGATGGCTGATCTCACCCAAACCCCGCGCCGGGGGCGTATGGCGCTTGATTGGCTGCAAAGCCCCTGGAGCCTTGGGGCGCTGATCCTCTTGGCGGTGGCGCTCCTCGATCTGGGGAATTTTTGGCCGGTGCTGACCTTTGCGGCAGCGGCTTTGCTGTCGACCTCGAAATATATCCTCTTTGCGGTAACTTTGCTGGCCTATTTGAAGGCCACAGGGGCCGAGGCGCTGGTGGCGCACGGCTTTGTCGGGCGCGAGACACGGATGATCCTGTTTGCCGCCCTCTTGGGCGGGCTGGCGCCGTTTTGCTCCTGCGAGGTGATCCCCTTTATCGCCGGGCTGCTGGCCTTGGGCGCGCCTTTGTCGGCGGTCATGGCCTTTTGGCTCTCTTCGCCCCTGATCGACCCGCCGACGCTGTTGATTACGGCGGCGGCACTCGGCTGGCCCTTTGCCATCGCCAAGGCGCTGAGCGCAGTGGGCCTTGGGCTTTTTGGCGGCTTTGTGGTGAAGGCGCTGCGGAGCGGCGGGCTGTTTGCGCAGCCCTTGCGCAAGGAGCCGGTCAAAAGTTGCTGTGGCTGTGGCGCGCCCAAGGTCGAACAGCCGAACTGGCGGTTCTGGCAGGAAGACAGCCGCCGGGCGACCTTCCGCAAGGAGTTTGTCGAGAACGCCCTGTTCCTGTTGAAATGGCTGGCCTTTGCCTATGTGCTGGAGGCCCTGTTGGTGACCTATGTGCGTCCCGAATGGATTGCGTCGCTGGTCGGTGGCGAGGGCGTGGTGCCGATTGCCATTGCGGCGGTGGTGGGCATGCCAGCCTATCTGAATTCCTATGTGGCACCGCCCTTGCTCGCTGGGCTGATGGCCCAAGGCATGAGCGCAGGCGCGGCGCTGGCCTTTATGGTGGCGGGGGCGGTGAGTTCGATCCCGGCGATGGCGGCGGTCTGGTCTCTGGTGAAGCCGCGCGTCTTTGCCACCTATCTGGTCTTGGGCGTCACGGGAGCGATCCTGTCGGGGGTGGTGTTCCAGTTGATCTGAGGGCGGGCGGGGGGCTCCCGCCGATTCACGGTCTCCTGCTGCGCAGGACCCCATGAGTCGTTGGGCCGGGCGCCTTCGGCGCGGGATCTGCTGAGACGGCTCTCAAGGGGCAGGTTGCCCTTTGAGAGCCACGTTCAAGTTTGCAAGAGCGGGCGCGTCAAGGACAAGCCGCCCGTTCCGGGCGGGGCCTCACGGCCTCCTTGACCCGCGGGGGCGAACTTTAGCGTGCGATCAGGAAGTCGAGGTTGGCCTTGACCCCGGGCCAGTCGGCGGCGGTGATCGAATAGACCGCCGTGTCCCGCAGGCTGCCGTTTGGCAGCACCATATGAGCGCGCAGCACCCCGTCGAGGCGGGCGCCCAAACGCTCAATCGCGGCGCGGCTTTGGCGGTTCAGAAAATGCGTGCGGAATTCGACTGCGATGGCCTGTTTGCTGTCAAAGGCATGGGCCAGCATCAGCCGCTTGATCCTTGTGTTGAGGCCCGTGCGCTGCACCGATTTGCGATACCATGTATAGCCGATTTCGACCCGTTGGTTGGTGTGGTCGATGTTCATATAGGTGGTCATCCCCACCGCGCGGCCCACGGTGTCGAGTATGGCAAAGGGCACCATGCTGCCTGCGTCCTGCAGCGCGAGTCGGCGGGTGATCTCGGCCTCTACCCCCTCGGGCGACGGCACGGAGGTGTACCACAGGTGGTTGAGGTCGCCATCGGCGGCGGCCTCGGAGAGATCCGCCTGATGGGCGAGGGTCAGCGGTGTGAGGCTGGCAGTGCCGTCGGTGAGGTCGGTGGGGGTCATCCACATGGCAGGGGGCCTTTCATCTGAAAGCGGTTTCTGTCCCAATGCAATAAGGGTGGCCCTATGAGAAGAGCCACCCTTTGCATTTTCTTCCAGACCAATCCGCGGCGTTTAGCCGAAAACGGTGGTCAGCGCCTTGTCCACCGCGTCGGTGATGCGGTCGATGTCATCTGCCGTGGCGATCAGCGCCGGGCTGAAGCAGAGCGTGTTGTTGCGCCCGGGAATGGAGCGATTGGTGACGCCGATGATCACGCCATGGTTGCCAACCTCGGCCACCACCTTTTGCGCGATGGCTTCCTCCACCGGTTCCTTGGTCTCGCGGTCGACCACCAGCTCGGCGCCAAGGAACAGGCCCTTGCCGCGCACATCGCCGATCACCGCGTGCTTTTCCTTGAGCGTGCGTAGGTTGTTCAGCATCCGCTCGCCCATCTTGGTGCAGTTTTCCAAGAGGCCTTCGTCTTCGATGATTCGCATATTCTCGAGCGCCGCCGCCGGGCCCGCGGTGCAGCCGCCAAAGGTGGAGATATCGCGGAAGTAGTTCAGCTTGTCGCTGGGGTCGGTCTTGAACAGCTCAAAGACCTCCTCGGTGGTGACCATGCAGGCGATGGCCGCATAGCCGGAGGCGACGCCCTTGGCCATGGTCACAAAGTCGGGCTGGATGCCGTAGTGCTGATAGCCGAACCAATGGGTGCCGGTGCGCCCGATGCCGCAGACCACCTCGTCGATATGCAGCAAGATATCGTATTTCTTGCAGATCTCCTGAACGCGCGGCCAATAGCCCTCGGGCGCCTCGATGACACCGCCGCCTGCGGTCACCGGCTCAAGGCAGAGACCGCCGACGGTCTCGGGGCCTTCGCGCAGGATGACCTCTTCGATCAGGTTGGCGGCGGCAATGCCGAACGCTTCGCCGGAGAGATGCTCCAGACCCAGCTCGTGTTTGCGGTATTCCATGCAATGGGGCACGCGGACGAAATCCGGCGCGAAGGGGCCGTATTGCGCGTTGCGCTCGTCCTGACCACCCGCCGACATCGCCGCGAGGGTGGAGCCGTGGTAATCGCGGTCGCGATAGAGGATCTTGGTCTTCTTGCCGCCGTATTTCTTATGCGCGATCTGGCGGATCATCTTGAAGGCTTTCTCATTCGCCTCCGAGCCGGAGTTCACGTAGTAGACGCGCGACATGCCGGGCATTTTCTCGATCAGCTTTTCGGCGAACAGCGCGCCGGGCACCGAGCCTGCGGCCTGGGCGAAATAGCACATCTTCATCATCTGGTCGTAGACCGCCTTGCAGATGCTTTCGCGGCCATAGCCCACGTTGACCGTCCAGACCGCGCCGGAGACCGCGTCGAGCCATTCCTTGCCGTTCTGATCCCAGACGCGCATGCCCTTGCCCTCGACGATGATGCGCGGGTCGTTGGATTCAAAGGGCTTGTGCTGCACGAGGTGGTGCCAGACGTGGGCTTTATCGGCCTCGATCACGTGGCTCAGGTCGTTATCGGTGAACGTGCCAAGCATGACAGGTTCCTTTCATCTTTTGCGGAATTCCCGAGGTCCACCCGATCACCGGGCGGTCTCTGTCAGGTTTTACCAAAAAGGAAAAAAACCTTAGGCGATAGGTCCAGATGGGAGTGAGATCTGAGACCACTTTGCTGCAGCGGCGTGGAGCATGTAACGGAGGAATTAGAACCGCAGGGTGAAGCTGCAACCGACGATCGTGTAGCCGATGTCGCGGGCTTCGAAGCGGCCGGTATCGCTCCAATCGTCATAGGCTTCTTTGAGGATGCCGGCGGCGAGAGCTGCGCCACAGCCTTTCCAGAAACTGCCGGTGCGATGGGTCACATAGGCGGAAATCGCGGAGCCGGCGGCGACATGCTGCAACCGATCGTTGTCGGTCAGGGGAATGGCGGCCAGCGACAGGCCGGTCTGCAAGAGATAGCCCTTGTCCCAGGACCACCCGGCCCGCGGCTCGGCGAGGGCTGTACCAGGCAGGGTGAGGGTGATCACAAGGGCGAGTGTGATCCGGTGGAAAGGGCTTTTCGGGTTCGGCAGGTAGGGAGATTTGTTCTGCGGCATTGTCTTCGATCCTCTCGTCGCCCCTTCGCTATCGTCAAGTGGTAAAAGAGTAATTAGACGTCTGCTTTCAAAACCGCATTGTCTGTGGAATGGGCGAAGATTGTATCCCTTACAGGTCGCGGCATTGCTCTTGGAGTGGACCGGGATAGAGTGGCCGGAACGGAAAATGGCCGCGGGGCAGTGCATCCCGGCTACCCGGCCAGAAAAGGATGAGACCATGACCCAATATGCCCAGACACCAGGTGCCACGGCGACCCATGTGATCTGCGACCTGCGCAGCGATACGGTGACCCGTCCCGATGCGGCGATGCGTGCAGCGATGGCGGCGGCGGAGGTGGGCGACGACGTCTATGGCGAGGACGCGACCGTCAACCGGCTGGAAGCGGTTCTGGCCGAGCAGGCCGACAAGGAGGCGGCGCTCTTCCTGCCCACCGGCACCCAGAGCAATTTCGTGGCCGTGTTGGCCCATTGCGGGCGCGGCGAGGAGGTCATTCTCGGACGCGACTACCATGTCTACAAGTACGAAGCAGGTGGTGCGTCGGCGCTTGGAGGCGTGGTGATGGACCCGCAGCCCGTGGCTGAGGATGGCGGTCTTCATGCGGCGGATGTGGCTTCGGCGGTGAAGGCGGATGATTCCCACCACCCGATCTCGCGGCTCCTGTCCCTGGAAAACACCCACAACGGCAAGGCGGTGCCTCTGGCGCGGATGGACGCGTGCATCAAGGCGGCGCGGGGCGCGGGGCTTTCGGTCCATCTGGATGGCGCGCGGGTGTTCAATGCCGTGACCGCGCTGCGCTGTGATCTGGCCGCGATCGCGGGGCGGGTGGATACGGTGTCGATCTGTCTCTCCAAAGGGCTCGGCGCGCCGGTGGGTTCGGTGCTGGTGGGGCCGATGGAGCTGATCGGTCGGGCGCGGCGCTGGCGCAAGATGCTCGGCGGCGGCATGCGGCAGGCCGGCGTTCTGGCGGCGGCGGGGCTTTATGCGCTGGAGCATAACGTGACCCGTCTGGCCGAGGATCACGCCCGTGCGGAGGCGCTGGCTGCCGCACTGCGGGCGCTGGGCGCGGGCAAGGTGGAGCAGAACACCAATATGGTCTTCTTCACCCCGGAAGATGGCGACAATGCCGCCCTGGGGCAGGCCTTGGCCAAACGCGGTGTGGTGATCTCTGCGGGCGGCACGGGCGCGATCCGCATGGTGTTGCATAAGGATGTGAACGAGGTCGGCTTTGCCGCGGTTCTGTCCGGAATCGAGGCGCATTACGGCTGATCCAGGCGGGAAGGGGCGCTGCCCCCTGGGGCCTTTGGCCCTCTCCCGCGGGACTCTTGTGATCAAAAGAAGCGGGGGTCAGAGTTCCTTGCGGGCGCGCAGCGCGGCTGAGATGGTGCCATCGTCGAGATAGTCAAGCTCGCCGCCGATGGGCACGCCCTGCGCCAGCGAGGTGAGTTTGACGCGGCCCGCAAGCTGGTCGGCGATGTAATGCGCGGTGGTCTGCCCGTCGATGGTGGCATTGAGGGCGAGGATCACTTCGCTGACGCCTTCTGTGGCGACCCGATCGACGAGGCGGGGGATGCGCAGGTCCTCGGGGCCGACCGCATCGAGCGCCGAGAGGGTGCCGCCCAGGACGTGATAGCGGCCGCGGAACACATTAGCGCGCTCCATCGCCCAGAGGTCGGCCACGTCTTCAACCACGCAAAGCTCGCCGTTTTCGCGCGTCTCATCGGCGCAGAGGCTGCAGATGTCGCTGGTGCCGACATTGCCGCAGTTGAGACATTCGCGGGCAGTCTCCGCTACCCGGCTCATGGCATCGGCAAGGGGGGTGAGCACCAGCGCGCGTTTGCGGATCAGGTGCAGCACGGCGCGGCGGGCCGAACGGGGGCCAAGGCCCGGCAGCTTGGCCATCAGCGCGATGAGCGCTTCGATATCACTGTTGTCCTGCGCTGCCATCTGTTTTGTCCGGGGTCTTTGTTCGTTCTGTTTATGTTCAACTCGGCCATATCGCGCGGCAAAGTTCAAGCCCTGCCTGAGGTTTGGCGCATGAGGTCATGAAAAAAGGCGACCCCGCGGGTCGCCTTTGCGTTGGGAAAGAGGCCGCCCTCAGAAGGGCAGCTTCATGTCCTTCGGCAGGCCGAGGCCTTCGGTCAGCTTGGTCATCTCGTCCTGCGCGCGTTCGGCCGCTTTGGCTTGCGCGTCTTTGACGGCGGCGAGGATCAGGTCCTCCACCACTTCCTTGTCGTCGCCATTGAAGATCGAGGGATCGATGTCGAGCGATTTGAGGTCGCCCTTGGCGCTGGCGGTGGCCTTCACGAGGCCCGCACCGGCTTCGCCCACGACCATGATGTTATGCAGCTCTTCCTGCATCTCAGCCATCTTGGTCTGCATTTCCTGGGCTTTTTTCATCATCCCGGCCATATCGCCGAGGGCACCGAGGCCTTTGAACATTTCCTATCCTTCCCCGTTTGAGGTCCGTCGCAGTAGATACGTGCGCCCCCGCCCGCAGGCAAGGGCTAAGCCCTTTTGTCGCGGCGGATCGGTGGGAAATGCTATGCGCGGCGGGCTGTGGCGCGGCCTGAGTGATCCCGGTCTGTCAGGCGAGCGGGTTATTCCTCAAACGGATCCCATTCGTCTTCAACCTCGGGCAGGGCCTCGGCCTGCACCTCGGCTTCCATCTCTTCGGGGGTACGGATCTTGGTGATCTTGGCGCCGGGAAAGCTTTTCAGCACCGCTTGCACCAAAGGATGGGCAGTGGCCTTTTGGCGCAGGGCGTTTTCGGCCGCGTCGCGCACCTCGGCGATGGTCGGGGCGTCGCCGTGCGGCGCGATGGAGACCACCCAACGGCTGCCTGTCCAGTTCTGCAAGGCGGTGCCGAGCCGTGAGGCCAGGTCCTTGGGCGCCTGTGCGGCGGGGGTGAATTCGATCCGGCCCGGTTGGTAGGAAACCAGACGGACGCCGCCCTCGACCTCGACCAGCAGTTTCACGTCGCGGTGGCTGCGGATCAGCTCGATCACATGCTCAAAGCTCGGATAGCGCGCCAGCGCCATGTCTACTCGCGGCGCAAGGGCGACCGATTGGCCCGCGCCCATCGACATCGTATGCCCCCCGGAGGGGCCACCGCCGGGGGCGCCCATCGGCGGGGCGGAGGCGTAAGCCGAAGCCCCGCCCCCCCCGCCCGCCGCAGGCGACCCCATGCCCTGCATGGGGAGACCGCCGCCGGGACCACCCGGAAGGGGCGGCGGCGGGGTGTCTTGCAGCTTGCGCAGCAGTTCCTCAGGCGTCGGCAGGTCGGCCACATGGGTAAGGCGGATCACCGCCATCTCGGCCGCCATCATCGCGTTGGGGGCGGCGGCCACTTCTTCCAGCGCCTTCAGCAACATCTGCCACATGCGTGTCAGCACCCGCATCGGCAAGCGGCTGGACATATCCTGACCGCGCGCGCGCTCGTCCGGGCTGATCGTCGGATCCTCCGCCGCATCCGGCGTGATCTTCACGACGGAGACCCAATGGGTGATCTCGGCCAGATCGCGCAGCACCGCCATCGGGTCGGCGCCCTCGGCATATTGCGACGACAGTTCGGTCAGCGCCGCCGCCGCATCGCCGCGCAGGATCATGTCCATCAGATCGAGCACCCGGCCCCGGTCAGCCAGACCCAGCATGGCGCGCACCTGTTCCGCCGTGGTTTCGCCCGCGCCATGGCTGATCGCCTGATCGAGGAGCGAGGTCGCATCGCGGGCAGAGCCTTCGGCGGCGCGGGTGATCAGCGCCAGCGCATCTTCGGCGATCTCCGCGCGCTCGGCGGTGGCGATCTTGCGCAAGAGGGCGATCATCACCTCCGGCTCGATCCGCCGCAGGTCAAACCGCTGACAGCGCGACAGCACCGTCACCGGCACCTTGCGGATCTCGGTGGTGGCGAAGATGAATTTCACATGGGCCGGCGGCTCCTCCAGCGTCTTCAACAGCGCGTTGAAGGCGGAGGTCGACAGCATGTGCACTTCGTCGATGATATAGATCTTGTAGCGGGCCGAGGCGGCACGATAGGCGACGCTGTCGATGATCTCGCGGATGTCGCCCACCCCGGTGCGCGAGGCGGCGTCCATCTCCATCACGTCCACATGCCGGCCTTCCATGATGGCCACGCAGTGTTCGCATTTGCCGCAGGGTTCGGTGGTTGGCCCGCCGGTGCCATCGGGGCCGATGCAGTTCATCCCCTTGGCGATGATCCGCGCGGTGGTGGTCTTCCCGGTGCCCCGGATACCGGTCATGATGAAAGCCTGCGCGATGCGATCGGCGGCAAAGGCGTTCTTCAAGGTGCGCACCATCGCATCCTGTCCGACCAGATCGGCAAAGGTCTCGGGCCGATACTTGCGCGCCAGAACCTGATAGGGGCCGCTGGACTGAGCGGTGGGCGTATCGGAAGTCTGCTCGCTCATGAGGGCCTTTCGCTGCATATTTGTCGCGCAGCAGGAGTGGGCCGGATTCGGCCCCCCGATGCGCCGGGGGTGGTTTCGGGCAAACTAAGGGCGCGGGCGCGCTTCGTCCACCGCTCATCCGCCTGCCCCGGTGCTGTCGCGCCTTTGCGCAGTCTTGCCCTAGTGGCGCAATCCTCTGCAAAAAACGCTAACGATCAGCGGCTTGACCGGGTTATGCTGCATTTCGTGTTTATGCGCGGCAGAGTTCTGGCCGCGTTTCCCGGGGGGGATTAAATGGTGAGTATGTCCAACCCGCAGTCCATCCGGGCTGCAGAGACCCTGTCGCTTCATGCCCTCTCTGTTGGAGACGGCATCCTCGCGCTCTGTGCGGCACCGGGGAGTGGGGGGAATTACAAGGAAGACTTGCGGTTGATCCAGGACTGGCGGCCGTCCATCGTCATCACCCTCACCACCCGGGTCGAACATGTGATCCTGGGCATCGAGACCCTGGGCACCGATATTCAGAGTCTGGGCAGCCGGTGGTTCCACATGCCGGTAGAGGATTATCAGGTTCCGACCGGAGAGATGGCGGATCGCTGGCCCGATGTCAGCACGCTGGCGCGGCGGGCGTTGGCCGGCGGGGGGCGGGTACTTGTGCATTGCAGGGGCGGCTGCGGGCGGTCCGGCATGGCAGCGCTTCGGCTGATGATCGACAGTGGGGAAGCACCTTCCCTGGCTTTGGCGCGGCTGCGTGCCATTCGGCCCTGCGCGATTGAAACCGATGATCAGATGGCCTGGGCTTGGGGGCCGCGCCGCAAAGCGCCGCCCGCTTGATCGATCGACCATGTGCTGTCCGGTGGCCTTTGCCTGTGCCGGAGCGGCCAGACCGTCCTGCCGTCAGGATGCGCGGATGTCCGGCTGCGGGGACAGGCGCAGCGGGCGTGCCTCGCCAAATGCCCGCGGCATCTCTCGTGGTGGTGCGGACAACCCGTCGAGGCCGGTAGACAACATCGCATCGGCGAAACGGTCAAGGTCGGCGGTGTCCGCAGAGGTGGTCACATCGCAAAAGACCCGAATCCTGTCATGGCGGGCGGCAAACCGGGCGGGACAGGCTTTCTCGCAGCCGTCGAGCTGACTGTCGCCGGTGATCTCGAAATCCGCCCGGGTGACGGCACGGGCTTGATTGAGCGCCCCGGCCAGGGCGAGCAACATCCGTTCCGCTGCCGGGCAGGGTCGCCCGAGATAAAGGCAGGTGGTTGCCACGATGTCGTGGGTCTTTTGATCTGTCTGGTGCATTGTGCCCTCCGCACGGACCAAGGTTGCTTTGGCCGGGAAGGGGGATGCATCAAAGGCAGGTCGCGTCATCCGAAGGATGCTGTTGGGACCTCCACCGTGGCGCCCCGCCCGGAAATGGTATCAAATGCGATGGCAGGTCTCCTGACTTGCGGGTCAATGCGCACCGGCCCTTCCCGGTTCCGTCAGCCGCAGGGCCGCAGAACCAGTGGTCTTGCCGGGTTGCTCTCCGCCTACAGTTGCGGGGGCAGTCGCGGAATTGGAGCACGCCTTGCGGCCGGAAGACCGAGGCGCATCCCTCACCGTGTTCCCTTTTCATCCTAGGCTACATTCTCATGCGACCAGGAACCATCGCCATGATGGTTAAATGAGAAAGCGATGAGTCGTCAACGCGGACGTCGGATCTTCGAAGGGGGAGAAAGGCAAAACCCCGCCTAAAGCGGGGCGTTGCATGAAGTGAGAGGCTGGACATCGACCCAAGCGGGGCTCGTTGTGGCTGCTTCCTTCCGGACCTGACCAGGTTGGCGAGGCGCCTGCCCGCGCCAACCTCTCGATCCCTCATATAGGCAAGTCACAAGAGGATGACAACCCGCCCCGATGGCGGGGGCTGGCGGCTGGGGCGGGATCAGAGATTGAGGTGCAGGGCCAGGAAACCGCAATCGGTCAGTGCGGCGGTCTGCGCGAGGCCACTCGGCAATTCGTGCAGAAAAGGGCGAGCGCCCGGCCCGGTGAGGGCGATGGCCTGGATGCCGAGGTCGCGGGTGAACCGCCATGGATAGGGCAATTGCGCAAGCGGATCGCGGGGAAGGACACCCGTCACATAGGCCATCACCGCCTCTCGCACCATCTGCGGCGGCAAGGCCAGCAAGGCAGCCGATTCGAGCATGTGAAAATTGCCGCCGCCACTGCTGCGGTAGTTGTTCGTGGCCACGACGAAGCGCTGCTCGGGGGAAATGGCCCGACCCTGCCAGCGCAGATTGCGGATGCGCCCCGGGCCGGTATGAACCCTTTGACCCTCGGTATTGAATTGGGCGGCCCGAGTGGGGTCGATTTCGTAGTCGAGCCCGAATATGACGTCAAAGTTGTGCCCGGCCCGATCCGGCGCGGCGAGCATCCCGGGTGCTGTCGCGGCACTGAGGTGGCTGAAGAACCCGGCTGACATCTCGAGCCAGTCGCGGATCTGCGCGCCGTTGACGATCATGCAGCGCAATTCGTTGGGATAAATGTAGAGATCCGCCACATGGCGTCGGGACAAGCGCCCGGCCGGAACGTCGGTGTAATTGTGCGGCCCGGCGCGGCCGCCGAATTTTGCCGGTGCGACGGCAGAGAGCAGCGGCAAGTCCGCGAGTTCGGAAGCTGCAAGATGTGGCCGGATTGCAGCTGCCTGTGCGGCAGCGGTGAGGGCGAGGGCCCGGTCTTCGCCGATGAAGGTGAAATAGGAATGTTGCGGCACCGCGGCTTCGCCCACAGGCTCCGCCATCACCGCGCGTGTCCGAATATGCGCGCCAGCAAGTGCCGCAACCATCCCGGGGTCTTCGGGCACCACCGGAACCACTCCGGTCGCGGTACGGGTACTGACCGGGCGCAGGGCTGCTGCGGTTCCGGCCAGTCGCCAGGCTCCGTCCCGATAGGCAAGATCCAGATCCAGCACACCCAGATGAGAGCCGCCGGACCCCGGCATGACCACTGGCACTGCCACCCCGTCCGCATCCGCGGGAATCGAGGCATGCAGGAGGTGGGTATGTCCGCCGACGGCCGCATCAAGACCGGGCAGGGACGTGATTGGATGCAGCGCATTTTCCATGCCCTGTACCCATCGGGTCGCTCCAAAACCTGTATGGGCAAGCGCGATCACCACATCGGCGCCCTCGTCGCGCAGGGCCGAGATGGCGGCGGCCGAGCTGCTCACCATGTCATCGATCTGAACCCGCCCTTCGAGATGATCGGCGTCCCACATCACTGTCTGCGGTGGCAGGACAGAGAATAAGCCGATCCGCAACGGCGGCAGATCCGCCGCGGCAAAGGGCAGAGCCCTGTCGAGGATCAGGCGCGGCAGGATGGGAAGGTGATCTTGCGGATCAAGTACACTCAGGTTGGTGCAGAGCGCGGGGCAGGGCAGGGCCTTGAGGGCGCGTCGCAGGGTGTCGAGACCGAAATTGAACTCGTGATTGCCGAGCCCGACCGCATCATACTGGAGGAGCTGAAAGGCTGTCACGGCGGGCGGAAGCAGATCCGCGCGGCTCACATCGGTTTCAGCCAGGGGGGTGCCTTGCAGCCAGTCCCCATTGTCGAGGAGCAGGGTCAGGGCGCCTTCGGCCTCGGCTTCGGCACGGGCGGCGGCAATCAGGCTACCGGTCCGGCTCAGGCCAAACCCGGGATTGGGCGCATCCGCGTAATAGTCGTGACTGAGCAGGTTGCTGTGCACATCAGACGTCGCAAGCAAACGCAGGCGGCCCTCCGTTTGCCCGGATCCTCCATTGGTGCACGCTGTCCCGGCCGCACCTGTCTGTGGTCGCGTCATCACGTTCATTGTTGCCCGTTCGGCGGCCCCGTTCGACCCTCCGCTTCAGGGTTCTGCCGAGGCTTCACGAAATAGTTAACGGCGACAAGATCAGGCTTCCCGGATCAGTGAAACCTTTGGGTTCACCTTTTCGCGGGATTTTGGCAACCGTGGCATTTTTGCTTGAGTCAAGGATCGGAATCCGTCATCGCCTGACCGCAAATCGGCCCGGCGCCCCCGCTTCCACGGGGGGCATCCGAGGCAAACAGGGAAAGAGGCAGCCATGAGACGTGCAGAACAGGTGACCTTCGGCGGCAGCGACCTCGATCGGGCGGCGGAGATCCGAGGCAATCTCGACGCGCTGCAAACCCTCTGGGCGCAGAAGACGGCGCGTGTTCTGCTGATCTGGCGTGGCAAGCCACTGTGCCTGCGCACCGAGGGGCAGGAGCGCCCGGCCGGTCTGGCGCTGCTGGAGAGCACTCACCCGCTGGTGGCGGATCGCAGCACGCAGGCGATCCTGTTGGGACGCAGCGAGGCGGGGAACGGCTACTTCGCGCTCGACCTCAGTGACTGGGTGCCGGAGCAGGCGGATCTGTCCACGCTCAACAGTTTTACCGATCCGAGCGAACAGTGCCATCCGGACCTCCCAGCGTCGCATGTCTTCGCCGAATTGCGGGCGGTGATGACCGGTCTCACGGCGCGGGAAGCGGAATTGGCCGCAACCGCCAAGGCACTCACCGGCTGGCATGCGACACATGGGTTCTGCGCCTGCTGCGGAGCACCAAGCCGGGTGATGCAGGTAGGCTGGCAGCGGATCTGTGACGCATGCGGGGCGTCCCATTTCCCGCGCACGGATCCGGTTGTGATCATGCTGATCACCCGTGGAGATCGGGTTCTGCTGGGCCGCTCACCCGGTTGGCCTGACGGGATGTATTCCCTGCTGGCCGGATTTGTCGAGCCGGGCGAAACACTGGAAGCTGCCGTCCGGCGCGAGGTCTTCGAGGAAACCGGGGTGCGGGTCGGGGCGGTGTCCTACCTTGCCAGTCAGCCTTGGGCCTTTCCGATGTCTTTGATGTTCGGCTGCCAGGGCACGGCCCTCAGCGACGAGATCGCAATCGACCCCAACGAGATCGAAGCGGCGCTTTGGCTGACCCGGCAGGAGGTGATGGATGCCCTGGCTGGCAGTCATCCGCTGGTGCGCCCCCCGCGCAAAGGTGCAATTGCAGGTTTTCTTCTGGAAAACTGGGTTGCGGATACACTCAGGTAACGGACATAGAGTATAAACGTCCGAAGTACGCCCATGTGGGCATCCCAGTGTTGCAGTATCCAAGTCCAGAGCAGGCCCCGACATGCACTTTGAAACCAAGGAAGATATCGACAGCCCGATCGGCGATATGTTTGCGGCGATCACGGATTTCGAGACGTTCGAACGCTCCGCCATCCGCCGCGGTGTCGAGGTGCAACGGTTGAGTGAACCGGGCGAGACCTTGGTGGGTCTCTCCTGGGATGTCGCCTTTCTGTTTCGAGGCACCCAGCGCAAGATGGCCCTCAAGGTGGTGAGCAGCGATGCGCCCAACTCCATTTCGCTGCTGGCGGAAGGCAACGGGATGACAGCCGATATGCAGGTCGATCTGGTGGCCCTGTCGCCACGGCGCACCCGGATGACGGTGCGCATCGATCTCAAGCCCAAGACCTTGGCCGCCCGGCTGCTGGTGCAATCCCTGAAATTGGCCCGCAACAAGATCAACCGGAAGTTCCGGTTGCGCGTGGCCGATTTCGCGCGAATGACCGAAGGACGGCTGAACCAGCCGGCTTGAAGGATCTGGCCTCATTCAGGTGGCATGATCGAACTGGCCGCAGGTCAATGGACCGTGCGACTCGCCGTTCCTTGAGTAGCGGGCTTCTGTGAATTGGCCAAATCAAATCGCACGAGCGCGGTGGCATCTGTTTGCCCCCGCCATATTTCTCGCGCCTCAACATCGCGCAGCGACGGTTTCCCATCACCCCAGTCTGCCTTTGATTGCGCCTGCTTGCTCCGGGAACCGACCGGAAAGTCAGCGCAAAAAGATTAGAGTTCTATGCATATTTTCCGGTGGAAGGAGGCATAAGTTGCCCCTGTGTTAACGCCGTCCGGTGCAGGGTGCAGACTGGATTTCGACGACCCAAGGAACTCAGAATGTACCGACTGTTGGACTGCATCACGCAGCAACATCACTACGGCCTCGTGGCCGTGGCGGCCTTCATCTGTGTGATCGGATCGGTCCTTTCCGTGCATATGTCCGCACGGTTGACCGAGTGGACCGGCAAGCGGCGCCTGGTGCAGTTGCCGCTGGCCGGGTTGATCACAGGGGCGACGATCTGGTCGACCCACTTCATTGCCATGCTGGCCTACGAACCCGGGTATGACCATGCCTACGAGCCTGTCCTGACCGGGCTGTCGCTGCTGGTGGGGGTCCTTGGTGCCCTGACCGCCAACGCAGGCCTGGCTTTTGCACGTGGCCCGGCGGCACCGCTGATGGCTGGTGCCATCTTTGGCATGACCGTCTCCGCCATGCATTATACCGGCATGAAGGCCTATCTTCTGCCGGGAACGATCCTTTGGTCCGGTGGCACGGTCATCGTCTCCGTGATCATCGGGGCGGGCCTGGGCGCGGCGAGCTACGGTCTGATCACGCGACGCATGGGCGGTATCGCCGGTCGGGCCTGGCCGGCGCTGGTCATGGTTCTGGCAATCTGCCTGATGCATTTCACCGGCATGAGCGCCATCGATATCTGGCTTGATTCTTCCATCGTTGTGCCTCCGAAGACGATTTCGGAGACCGCCATGGCCCTGCTGATATTCGGAGTGACCGGGATCATCCTTATGATCGCCATGGCCTCCGCCAGCATCGAAGTGAACATGGAAGGCGAGACCCGGACCCAGCTGAGCCATGCGGCCCTGCATGATCCGCTGACCGGGATGCCGAACCGGATGTGGCTGAACCGCAAGCTGGAAGCGCTGAAAGTGCAGTTGCAGCAGGACGAAACGACGCGCGTGGCGATCATGACCGTCGACCTCAACCTCTTCAAGGAGGTGAACGACCTTTACGGCCATGCAATCGGCGATGCGGTGCTCACTCGCGTGGCCTTGCGGCTCGAGGCACTGCAGGGCGCCAATGAACATGTCGCACGCGTTGGCGGGGATGAGTTCGTCGCCATCAAGACCGGGTTCCGCCGTATCGAGGAAATCCACGCCTTTGCCGAGAGATTGCATGCCTCGATCATCGAGCCGATTGATCTGGACGACGTGTCGCTGCGGGTTGGGGCATCCATCGGCATCGCCACAAGTCTTGAGGATGGTCGCATCCCCGAGGAGCTGCTGCACAAGTCAGATGTCGCCATGTATCGCGCCAAGTCGGAACCGGACCTGCCGATCTGCCTCTTCAATGAAGAAATGGACCGCCGCAGCCGGGACAAGACCCAGATGGTTCATGACCTGCGCCTCGCCCTGCAACACAATGAGTTCGAGCTGGTTTACCAGTTGCAGAATGCGCTCGACACGCTGGCGCCGGTGGGGTTCGAGGTGCTCTTGCGCTGGAACCACCCGACCAGAGGGCGTGTCTCGCCGGTGGAGTTCATCCCCGTCGCAGAGGAAACCGGACTGATTCGCGACATCGGCCGCTGGGTCCTGCGCGAGGCCTGTCGGGAGGCGGCGGGTTGGGATCATCCCTACAGCATTGCCGTCAACGTGGCGCCGCAGCAGCTGGTGCAGCCCTCCTTCATCGAGGATGTGATGGACATCCTGATGGAAAGCGGGCTCGATTCGGCCCGGCTGGAGCTGGAGATCACCGAGGCCAGCATCATCGACGATCAGGCCCATACCCTGAAGGTGATGCACAAGCTCAAGGCGCTGGGCATCCGCATCGCGATGGACGATTTCGGCACCGGCTATTCCTCGCTTGCGATGCTGCAGACCTTCCCCTTCGACAAGATCAAGATTGATCGCAGCTTTGTGCAGGACGTGCACAAGGATGCGCAACGCGCGGCCATCGTGCGCTCTACCCTCTTGCTTGGGGCTGCGCTGCAGATCCCGGTGCTGGCCGAGGGGGTCGAGGTGGAGGATGAGTTGAGCTTTCTCAAGAATGAGCGCTGCACCTCGGTTCAGGGCTATTATTTCGGCAGGCCGATGAGCCGCGATGACATGCGTCTGATTGCCTGCGCCAGCAAGGACGGCAAGAAAGAAAGCGCGGCCTGAACCGCGCTTTCCAATGCTCAAGAACTTGCGGTCACCAGCCGGCGGTTAGCGACGCTGGTCAGCCGGATAGACCCCGAGAATCTCCACATTGGTGGTGAAATAGCTCAGCTCATCCATTGCGAGACGCACGTGCTTGTCGTCGGGATGACCGTCGATGTCGGCGTAGAACTGGGTCGCGGTAAAAGACCCATCCACCATGTAGCTCTCGAGCTTGGTCATGTTGATTCCATTGGTGGCAAAGCCGCCCATCGCCTTGTAGAGCGCGGCCGGGATGTTGCGCACCTGAAAGACAAAACTGGTAATCATCCCGTTGTCGCCCCGACGGCTCAGATCTGCCTCACGCGACATAATGAGAAAGCGGGTGGTATTGTTGCCCTGGTCCTCGATATGGCGCGCCAAAACGTTGAGCCCGTAGATCTCTCCCGCCAGTTCCGAGGCCAGCGCCGCATGGGCCGGATCGCCCCGCTCCGCCACTTCGCGCGCGGCGCGGGCATTGTCGGTACTGACACGGCCGCGGATGTCGTGGTCGCGCAGGAAGCTGGCACATTGCGGTAGGAGTACGAGATGTGAATGCGCCTCGCGAATATCCGCCAAGGTCGCCCCCGGCACCGCCAGCAGGTTGATATGCACCCGCACAAAGGCCTCGTCGATGATCCTGAGGCCGGAGTGCGGCAACAGGCGGTGAATATCGGCCACCCGCCCATAGGTGGTGTTCTCCACCGGCAGCATCGCGAGCTCGGCTTCGCCACTGCGCACGGCCTCGATCGCGTCCTCAAAACCACGACAGGGCAACACTTCCATATCGGGCCGCTTGTTGCGGCAGGCCTCGTGGCTGTAGGAGCCGAGTTCGCCCTGGATCGCGATTTTCTGTTTCATGGCTGCGTCATCTTTGCAAAAACTTGGGGAAATGGTCGTTTAGTCGCGGTCTCTATACCTTGCCAGTTGATAGGGGAAGCCTTAGACACCCTGCAAGACAGCTGAAATGGACTCGCTATCATGTTTGACACGATGACACTCACCAAAGCGACTGCAGGCCTCTGCGGCGCATTCCTTGTGTTCCTCCTGGGCAAATGGGTTGCCGAAGAGCTTTACCACGTCGAAGCGCACGGCGAGGCGTCCTATGTGATCGAAGTGGCAGACGCCGGCGGCGAGACCGGCGAGCCAGAAGTCGATTTCGCCACGATCCTCGCTTCTGCGGATATCGAACGCGGTGCCAAGGTCTTCAAGAAATGCTCCGCATGTCACAAGGTCGACGGCACCGACGCGACCGGCCCGCACCTTGACGGTGTGGTGGGTCGTGCGCAGGGCAGTGTTGCCGGTTTCAACTACTCCGGCACGCTTGTGGGCCTCGGCGATGTCTGGACTCCGGAGCATCTGAACGAATTCCTGCTCAAGCCTTCCGGATATGCGCCGGGCACCTCCATGTCCTTCGCCGGTTTGAAGAAGGTCGAGGAACGTGCGGATGTGATCGCCTATCTGCAGAGCCTCGGACAGTAAGGCGCCCTTGGCTCGCCTGACCCTCAGGTCGAAATTCAAAAAGGCCGCAGCATGCGCTGTGGCCTTTTCTTGTTGCCTGCTGCCTGATCAAGGTAGGGGGATCGGCGCTCTTTAACTTTCAAATCGGCGCGAGCGCGTAATCTCGGCTTGAAAACAAGGCACTCGGGCCATTAGCTTGAGCCTAACAGACAAAGGTGCCCGCCGCGTGACACCACCCTTGCCCCTTGGCAGGGCACCCGACGGCAAGGGCCCGCAAACGAGCGCAAAGGGGAACCGGCAGATGACCAATCAACGTGGGCAGGCAAGAGCCAAGGCAGTTCGACCCGAAACCTGGATCAGGCCGCTTGCCAGCGCCGCGCTTCTGTCCGTCGCCGCCTTAGTGGCATCGACCCTCACAGCGCGTGGTGAGGACCAGGAGATCATCAAGAGCTACGGCTATTCCTTCTACGGCAATCTCGACTACCCCGAGGACTACACCCATCTCAACTATGTGAACCCCGACGCGCCCAAGGGCGGCGAGATTTCGATTCCTTTTGTTGGCACGCTCGACAGCATGAACCCCTATTCCGGCAAGGGGCGTGCGCATCTCTTCTCAGTCTACCCCTACGAGAGCCTGCTGGGTGAGGCCCCCTCGACCGCGCTGCCGGCAGACACCTATTCGCAGGGCTACTGCCTTCTGTGCGAGAGCCTCGAATATCCGGCTGACAAGAGCTGGGTGATCTTCCACATGCGCCCGGAAGCGAAATTTTCTGATGGCACCCCGGTCACCGCCGAGGATGTGGCCTTCAGCCATAATCTGCTGCTCGATCAGGGGCTCAAGTCCTATGCCGATGCGGTGCGCAAGCTGATCCCCAAGGTCGAGGTGATCGACCCGCATACCATCAAGTTCTACTTTGCCGATGGCGTCTCGCGCCGCAGCCTGATCGAACAGGTGGGCGGAGTTTCCGTCTGGTCGAAGGCCTGGTTTGACAAGACCGGCCAGAAGCTGAACGAGACCTGGATCGAGGGTCCTCCGGGCTCCGGTCCCTATGTGATCGACGAAATCGACCTGAGCCGCCGTATCGTGCTGAAGCGGGACCCGAACTACTGGGGCAAGGATTTGCCGATCAACGTCGGGCGCAACAATTTCGACACCATCCGGCTCGAAATCTTCGCCGATGACACGGCAGCCTTCGAGGCCTTCAAGGCCGGCGAATATACTTTCCGCGCCGAGGGCGACAGCAAGAAATGGGCCAGTGGCTATGACTTCCCGAAGGTCTCCAGCGGCGCGGTGAAGCTCGAAGAACTGCCCGATGGCTCGCCGCCGACTCCGACCGGGATCGTCTTCAACCTCGCCTCGCCGGAACTGCAGGACAAGCGCGTGCGCCAGGCACTGGCTCTGGCCTTCAACTTTGAATGGTCGAATGAAAGCCTGCTCTACGGTCTGTTCCAGCGGCGCGCCTCCTATACCCAGGACACGCCTTTGATGGCGGTGGGCAAACCCGAGGGTGCGGAATTGGCCTTCCTGCAATCGCTGGGCGAGTTGGTGCCCGCCGAGATGCTGACCGAAGAGGTTTACGTGCCTGAGACCTCCGACCCCAGCCGCCTGTTCGACCGGGGCAATGCCCGCAAGGCTGCGAAACTGCTGGAAGAGGCAGGCTATGTGGTCGGGGAGGGCGGCAAGCGCGTCGGCCCTGATGGCAAGCCCTTCGCGCTGGAATTCCTCTTCTCGGCCTCTTCCACGCCCACCACCCGTTCGGTGATGGAGAATTTCGTCGCCAACCTCGAGCAGATTGGCGTGTCGGTGAAATTCGATGTGGTCGACACCGCGCAATACACCAAGCGCGAGCGGGATCGCGATTACGACATGGTGGTGGACAGCTATGCCGCCTTCCTTGGCACCGGCACCGGGCTGGAGCAGCGCTACGGCTCGGAGGCGGCGAGCTATTCGCTGTTCAACCCGGCCGGGCTGGCTTCGCCTTTGGTGGATGCGATCATCACCGCCTCTCTGGCGGCGGAGAACCGCGAGGATGAAATCACCATCATGACCGCTTTCGACCGGGCCCTGCGCTACGAGTTCATGATGATCCCGCTCTGGTACAACCCGGACCATTGGGTGGCCTATTACGACCAATACGAGCATCCAGAAACAATTCCGCCCTATGCCTTGGGCTATCTGGACTTCTGGTGGTACAACGACGACAAGGCCAAGGCGCTGCGCGACGCAGGCGCGCTGAGGTAACTGTCTGATGCTGAACTATATTCTGCGGCGTCTCCTGCTGGTGATCCCGACCCTGATCGGTATCATGGTGGTGAACTTCGCATTGGTGCAATTTGTCCCCGGCGGTCCGGTCGAGCAGATGATCGCCCGGCTCGAGGGCGGCGGGGACGTCTTCGGCGGTTTTGCCGGGGCGGCCAATGATGCTGGCGCCGACAGCATCGGTCAGGCCGAGAGCCAATATGCCGGCGCGCGGGGGCTGCCGCCCGAGTTCATTGCCGAGCTCGAACGCGAGTTCGGCTTCGACAAGCCACCGCTGGAGCGTTTCCTCAACATGATGTGGAACTACATGCGGCTCGACTTCGGCGAGAGCTATTTCCGCAATATCGGGGTGATCGATCTGGTGCTGGAGAAAATGCCGGTGTCGATCTCGCTCGGCCTCTGGTCGACGCTCATAGCCTATCTGATCTCAATCCCGCTCGGCGTGCGCAAGGCGCTGCGCGATGGCAGCCGGTTCGACAGCTGGACCAGCGGTGTCATCATCGCCGCCTATGCGATCCCCGGCTTCCTGTTTGCGATCCTGTTGCTGGTCCTGCTGGCGGGTGGCTCCTATTGGCAGATCTTTCCCTTGCGCGGTCTGACCTCGGAGAACTGGGATCAGCTCAGCCTCCTTGGCAAGATCGGCGACTATTTCTGGCACATCACCCTGCCCATCGTGGCCTCGACCATCTCGGCCTTTGCGACGCTGACGCTGCTGACCAAGAACAGCTTCCTCGACGAGATCAAGAAGCAATATGTGATGACCGCCCGCGCCAAGGGGCTGACCGAGAACAGGGTCCTTTACGGTCACGTCTTCCGCAACGCGATGCTGATCGTGATTGCGGGATTTCCGGGCGTGTTCATCTCGATCTTCTTTTCCGGCAGCCTGATCATCGAGACGATCTTTTCACTCGACGGCCTCGGCCGCCTCGGTTTCGAGGCCGCGGTGGCACGCGATTATCCGATTGTCTTTGGCACGCTGTTCATCTTTGGCCTGATGGGGCTCGTGGTGGGGATCATCTCCGATATCATGTATGTTCTGGTCGATCCGCGTATCGACTTCGAAAAGCGGGAGGGTTGAGGCATGGCACTGTCCCCCCTGAACCAACGCCGCTGGAACAATTTCCGCCGCAACCGCCGCGCCCTCTGGTCGCTCAGGATCTTTCTCGTGCTGTTCGGTCTGTCGCTCTTTGCCGACGTTCTGGCCAATGACAAACCGATCCTCGTCAACTATCGGGGCGACTATTACACCCCGATCTGGTCCTTCTACCCGGAGACGCAGTTCGGTGGCGATTTCCAGACCGAGGCGGTCTATCGCGATCCCGAGGTGCGTTGCCTCATCGCCTCCGGTGGGATCGAGGACTGTTTCGACGAGCCTGAGGGCATTCTTGAAGAGATCAAGGCAGGCACCTTCGCGGCTGAAGACTTCCAGCAGGGCTGGTCGCTTTGGCCGCCAATCCCATACAGTTTCGACACTCCGGTGGACCGTCCCGGCGCGGCCCCCTTGCCGCCCAATAGCCAGAACCTCCTCGGCACCGACGATACCAAACGCGACGTGCTGGCGCGGGTCATTTACGGGTTCCGCCTCTCCATCGTTTTCACCCTGATCGTGACCGGTGCGGCGAGCCTCATCGGCATCTTTGCGGGCGCGGTGCAGGGGTTCTTTGGCGGCTGGCTGGACCTCATCTTCCAACGGGTGATCGAGATCTGGTCAGCGACGCCTTCTCTCTATGTGATCATCATCATGTTCGCCATTCTGGGGCGCGGTTTCTGGCTTCTGGTCTTTCTGATGATCCTGTTCAGCTGGACCTCGCTGGTCGGTGTCGTGCGGGCCGAGTTTCTGCGGGCGCGCAATCTGGAATACGTGCGTGCAGCGCGCGCTCTGGGCGTGGGCAACATGACCATCATGTTCCGCCACATGCTGCCCAATGCGATGGTGGCGACGCTGACCATGATGCCCTTCATCGTCACGGGGACCATCGGCACGCTCGCGGGGCTCGATTTCCTCGGCTTCGGTCTGCCCTCCTCGGCACCCTCCCTCGGGGAAATGACCCTGCAGGCGAAACAGAACCTGCAGGCCCCCTGGCTCGCCTTCACCGCCTTTTTCACCTTCGCCATCATGCTCTCGCTTCTGGTCTTCATCTTTGAGGGCGTGCGGGATGCCTTTGATCCGAGAAAGACCTTTTCATGACTTTGGCACAGGCGAAACTTCTGTCCCGCCCGCGGTCGGGCACTGCCCTCAGTGATTTCGCTCAGAGGATTGAAGAATGACTGCGATCCTCAAGGTCCGCGACCTGCGCGTCTCCTTCCGGCAGGACGGCAAACTGACCGAGGCAGTGAAGGGCGTGTCCTTCTCCCTCGCCCGTGGCGAGACGGTGGCACTGGTGGGCGAGAGCGGCTCCGGAAAATCGGTTTCGGCGCTCTCCACCGTGCAGCTCCTGGGCGACAGCGCAGTGGTCTCCGGCTCGGTCACCTATGACGGGCAGGAGATGATCGGTGCCAGCGAAAGCCAACTCCGGAAGGTGCGCGGCAATGACATCTCCTTCATCTTCCAGGAGCCGATGACCTCCCTGAACCCGCTGCATACGATCGAAAAGCAGCTGGGCGAGACGCTGGCCCTGCATCAGGGCGTAGTGGGGGCGCAGGCGCAGGCGCGCATCCTCGACCTGTTGAACAAGGTCGGCATCCGCGACGCGGAAAGCCGCCTCGGCGCCTATCCGCACCAGCTCTCGGGTGGCCAGCGGCAGCGGGTGATGATCGCCATGGCACTTGCGAACAAGCCCGATGTGCTGATCGCGGACGAGCCGACCACCGCGCTTGATGTGACCATCCAGGCGCAGATTCTCGACCTGCTGGCAGACCTCAAGGCCTCCGAAGGCATGGGGCTCCTGTTCATCACCCATGACCTCGGCATCGTGCGCCGCATCGCCGACAGGGTCTGCGTGATGAAATCCGGCGAGATCGTCGAGGAAGGCCCGACGGCGGAGATCTTTGCCAATCCGCAGCATCCCTACACGCAAAAACTCCTCGCCGCCGAACCCTCCGGCCGCCCCGCACCGATCCCCGCTGGGGCTGAGGAGCTGGTCTCGACTAAAGATCTCAAGGTCTGGTTCCCGATCCAGCGCGGCCTGTTGAAGCGCACGATTGGCCATGTGAGGGCGGTCAATCCGATGTCGCTCTCCGTGAAGGCGGGCGAGACCCTCGGCATCGTGGGCGAGAGCGGTTCCGGCAAGACCACGATGGCGCTGGCGATCATGCGGCTCATCGCCTCCGAGGGCGAAGTGCGCTTTCAAGGCCAGGACCTGCGGCAATGGTCCACGCGCGATTTGCGCCGCCTGCGCAAGGATATGCAGATCGTGTTTCAGGATCCCTATGGCTCCCTCAGCCCGCGGATGACCTGCGCCCAGATCATTGCCGAGGGCCTTGCCATCCACGAGGTTGACCAGCACAGGAAACCACGCGAGCTGGTGGCCGAGGTGATGACCGAGGTCGGCCTCGACCCGGCGGCGATGGACCGCTACCCGCATGAATTCTCCGGTGGCCAGCGTCAGCGCATCGCCATCGCCCGCGCCATGGTGCTGCGCCCGAAGCTGGTGGTGCTGGACGAACCCACATCGGCGCTCGACATGACGGTGCAGGTGCAGATCGTCGATCTCCTGCGTGACCTGCAGGCGCGCTATGGCCTCGCCTATCTCTTCATCAGCCACGACCTCAACGTGGTGCGCGCCATGTCGCATGAGGTTCTGGTGATGAAGGCGGGCGATGTGGTTGAACAGGGGCCCGCGGATGAGATCTTCCAGAACCCGAAGGACCCCTATACACGGAGCCTCCTTGCGGCGGTCACCGCGGCCTGATCCTTTACCTCGAGTCTAAGTATCCCGGGAGCGCGAGGGCAAATCCCTCGCCTCCTGCCGGTGCGGGACTGGGCGCCGGTTCAAATGGCGGAACTGTGTCCCGCCTTGCTGAGATCATAGGCATCAAAATGACGTGCGATCATCCGGGTCAACGGCTTGCCTTCGGGGCGGATACGTAGACCTTGGGCGCAGAGATCCAGCATCTCCGGAAATGCCGCCGAGGCATTGCGGAACAGGGCCTCAAGCGCGGCGGGTGCCAGATCGAAACGGGACAGGATATCCTCCGACGCGATGGCAAAGTCACACATCAAGGCTTCGATCAGCCGCCCGCGCAGCCTGTCTTCGTCCTTGAACTGATGCCCCCGCGACGTGGAAAACTGGCCCGTGCGCACCGCCTTGGCATAGGCAGAGGTGGAGGGGGCATTCTGTGCATAGCCCTGCGGGAAACGCGAAATGGAAGAGGCTCCCAGCCCGACCAGAACCTCCGCCTGGTCATCCGTGTAACCCTGGAAATTCCGTCTCAGCTTGCCGTTGCGCTCGGCAGCCGCCAGACCGTCATGTGGCGCGGCGAAATGGTCGATACCGATCTCGCTGTATCCATCCCACAGGAACAATCGTCGGGCGGTTTCGAACAGTTGCAGCCGGTCCTGCGGGGTAGGCAGGCTGTCCGAGGGGATCATGGTCTGCCGCCGCGCCATCCAGGGCACATGCGCATAGCCATAGAGCGCCACCCGGTCGGGTGCGAGCGACAGCAGCTTCTGCACGCTTTCGGTCATCCGTGTGCGGGTCTGGTGCGGTAGGCCGAAGAGAATATCGGCATTGAGGCTTTTGATGCCGCGGGCGCGGATCATTTCCACTGCATCCCGGGTCACGTCAAAGGACTGGATCCGGCCGATGATTTGCTGAATTTCCGGATCAAAATCCTGCACGCCGATGGAGGCCCGGGTCATCCCTGCCTCGGATAGCGCATCAAGACGGGCCGCGTCGATCTCGTTGGGGTCGATCTCGACGGAAAACTCGCCACCGGGCGCCATCGGTGTCACCCGAAGGATCGCAGCCGCGAGGTCGCGCATCATGTCAGGCGAGAGCAGGGTCGGTGTTCCGCCGCCCCAATGCAGCCGCGACAGGGTCACACCCTCGGGCAGAGTGCGGGCCAGCAGGGCGATCTCCTGTTTCAGGACCTCGACATAGGCGCGCACAGGTGACTCGGACTGGGTGCCCTGCGTGCGGCAGGCACAGAACCAGCACAATCTGCGGCAGAATGGCACATGCACATAGAGGGAGATCTCCGAACCGGGGCGGATGGCCCCGATCCAGGAGGCAAACTGGCCCGCATCCACATCGTTGCTGAAGTGGGGCGCAGTCGGATAACTGGTGTATCGCGGCACCTTTGCGTCGAAAAGCCCGAGCCGTGCCAATTGAGATTCCTGTTTCATGGCGATAGGCTTAGGGAGATTGTCAGATGTGAGCTTTGACACAGATCAACCAGAGGCGCGAATGTCCGTTCCCCAGTTCCAGTCGATACAATGTGCGGATTGTCCGATCCGCCACCGTGCGGTCTGTGCGCGCTGCGACTCGGGCGAACTCGAAGCGCTGGATGCGATCAAATACTACCGCAGTTACGAAGCGGGGCAGCCGGTGATCTGGTCCGGTGATACAATGAATTTCGTAGGCTCCGTGGTGTCAGGAATTGCAACGCTGACCCAGACGATGGAGGATGGGCGCACCCAGATGGTGGGCCTTTTGTTGCCGTCTGATTTTGTGGGACGACCGGGGCGGGACGGGGCTGCCTACAATGTGATCGCCACCACCGACGTGGTGATGTGCTGTTTTCGCAAGAAACCCTTCGAGGATCTGATGGCGAAGACGCCCCATATTGCGCACCGCCTGCTGGAGATGACCCTCGACGAACTGGACGCCGCGCGCGAGTGGATGCTGGTCCTGGGCCGCAAGACCGCGCGGGAAAAGATCGCAAGCCTGCTGGCCATCATCGCCCGCCGGGATGCGTCTCTCAGCACGGATGCAGTTACCGGGGCGGTCAGCTTCGACCTCAAGCTGACGCGGGAGGCAATGGCGGATTACCTCGGTCTCACGCTGGAGACGGTCAGTCGCCAGATCTCGGCGCTGAAGAAGGCTGGCGTGATCGTGCTGGAGGGCAAGCGGCACGTGACCGTGCCGGATATGCGCCGCCTGATCGAGGAAGCAGGCGACGACAGCGACGGTGGTGTTTTCGTCTGACATCATGCGGGTCAGCTTGGCCTGCCGTGGCCAAGTCGCTGTCCGAGCCGACCTTGGCGTCCGCTGAACGCGGGACCGGGAGGCGTGCCATCCCGAGCCCGGTTTCTGATCTCAATGGGCCATCAGCACCGGCACCGAGGCGTGCTCGAGCATGTTGCGGGTGGTGCCACCCAGGATCGACTCGCGGAACCGGCTGTGCCCATAGGCCCCCATCACAATCAGATCGGCCCCGGTGTCCTGGGCGTGACGGCTCAGCACGTCCGAGGTGCGCGGTAGGGTCTTGCTCAGCACATCGATCTCGCAGTTGACGCCGTGTCGAGACAGCATCTGCGCCAACATGCCGCCGGGGTCGGACCGCTCGATGCCATGTTGCGGCGGGTCGATCACGGCGATCCGCACCAGCCCTGCAGACTGCAAGAGCGGAAGCGATTTGCGCACGGCCGCGAGCGCCTGGATGCTCTCGTCCCAAGCGACTAGGACAGTTCCGGGCGTTTCGGGCAGGGCGGTTCCATCGGGCAGCACCAGTACCGGCGTGCGCGCATCAAAGAGGGCGGCTTCGACGATGGGTTCGATCTCCGGCCCCTTGTTGGGACCATAGGGTTTGTCCATCACCATAAGATCGCTGAAGCGGGCGTGATGCGCGGTTACCCGGGAGATGTCCCCCAGCGGGGTGATCGCGGTGAAAACCGCATGGGGCACTTCACTGGTGCGCAGCCGTTCGGAAACCGCTGCCTCGGTTGCTTTGACCTCCTCGCGGGCTCGTTCCAGCAGGGTCTGGATCACGACGGCGCTGGCGCCGCCGTCGTAGTAGCCCACCCGCGTGCGATCGACACCGAGGCAGAGCACATCGAGATGCCCTGAATTGCGCCGCACCAACGCCTCAGCCTGATCGAGAGCCGTGGTGTCGCCCTCTGCCTGCGTGCGGACAGTGAGAATGGTCTTGTATGTCATGCTGTGACCCTTTCCAAAAGCGAATGGTCGCGGACCCTGTGCATCGCTCCTCAAAAAACGACTCGCCACAAGGGTCCCATGAGATGACATGACACATCCCATGCGCGAGTATCTTGATGCAGATCAATGTTTCGTCACCGAGGCTCTGGCATCAGGGTCGGGGAAAATAACGTCCGAGCGGCCTCCAATCCGGGCACGATTCGGATGAACCACTCAAAGGGGCATGAAATGTCTAATTATCTCAAGCTGATAGTGCTTGGCGTATTGACGATCTTCTTCATGATCGCCGCCAACTTTGCCAGGGATCTGGCCTATCAGGTCCATGCAGTGATTCTTATGCTCGTCACGGCGGGCCTGTTTCTCTTCACCCTGCGCCAGACGGATGAGCCGCAGCCTGCGCCGATCACCGGCGAATATTTCGACAGCGTGATCCGGGCCGGGGTCATCGCCACCGCCTTCTGGGGCGTGGTCGGCTTCCTCGCCGGGACTTTCATCGCCTTCCAGCTCGCCTTTCCGGTGCTGAACTTCGATTGGTCCGAAGGTCTCGCGAACTTTGGACGCCTGCGTCCGCTGCACACCTCGGCGGTAATCTTCGCCTTCGGCGGCAATGCGCTGCTCTGCACCTCCTTTTATGTGGTGCAGCGCACCTCGGCGGCGCGGCTTTGGGGCGGCAATCTCGCCTGGTTCGTGTTCTGGGGCTATCAGCTCTTCATCGTGCTGGCGGCGACCGGCTACCTTCTGGGCGGCACCCAATCCAAGGAATACGCCGAGCCTGAGTGGTACATCGACCTTTGGTTGACCATCGTTTGGGTGGCTTACCTTGCGGTCTTCCTCGGCACTGTGATCAACCGCAAAGAGCGTCACATCTATGTGGCAAACTGGTTCTTCCTTGCCTTCATCGTCACCGTGGCGATGCTGCATGTGGTCAACAACCTGACCATTCCCGTCTCCATCTGGGGGTCCAAATCGGTCATCGTCTGGCCGGGGGTTCAGGATGCCATGGTGCAGTGGTGGTATGGCCATAATGCGGTGGGCTTCTTCCTGACCGCGGGCTTCCTCGGCATGATGTATTACTTCATCCCGAAACAGGCGGATCGACCGGTCTTTTCCTACAAGCTGTCGATCATCCACTTCTGGGCGCTGATCTTCATCTACATCTGGGCCGGTCCGCACCATTTGCATTACACCGCGCTGCCGGATTGGGCCTCGACCCTCGGCATGGTGTTCTCGGTGGTGCTCTGGATGCCGTCCTGGGGTGGTATGATCAACGGTCTGATGACCCTCTCGGGGGCCTGGGACAAGCTGCGCACCGACCCGGTGCTGCGGATGCTGGTGATCTCGGTCGGTTTCTACGGCATGTCCACCTTCGAAGGGCCGATGATGTCGATCCGCGCGGTGAATTCGCTCAGCCACTATACTGACTGGACCATTGGTCACGTGCATTCCGGTGCGCTTGGCTGGAACGGCATGATCACCTTCGGCTGCCTCTATTATCTGGTGCCTGTCCTGTGGAAACGCGAGCGTCTCTACTCCCTCGGCCTCGTCAGCTGGCACTTCTGGCTCGCCACCATTGGCATCGTGCTCTACGCCGCCTCCATGTGGGTGACCGGCATCATGGAAGGCCTGATGTGGCGTGAAGTCGACGCCAACGGCTTCCTCGTGTGGTCCTTTGCCGACACCGTGGGCGCGAAGCTTCCGATGTATGTGATGCGCGGCCTCGGCGGGGTCCTGTACCTCACCGGTTCGCTGATCATGTGCTACAACCTCATCATGACCGTCCGTCGGGCACCGGCCAAAGAGGCCAGCCTCTCGGTCGCGGTCCCGGCTGAATAAGGAGGGCCGGAGAGATGGCTATTCTCGACAAGCATAAAATCCTCGAGACCAATGCAACCCTGCTCCTGATCTGCTCCTTCCTGGTTGTCACCATCGGTGGCCTGGTGCAGATCACCCCGCTGTTCTACCTGGAGAACACCATCGAGAAGGTGGAGGGCATGCGGCCCTACACCCCTCTCGAACTGGCGGGGCGTGAAGTCTACATTCGCGAGGGCTGTTACGTCTGTCACAGCCAGATGATCCGCCCGATGCGCGATGAGGTCGAACGCTACGGCCATTATTCGCTGGCGGCGGAGTCGATGTACGACCACCCGTTCCAATGGGGCTCCAAACGCACCGGGCCGGATTTGGCCCGGGTAGGGGGGCGTTACTCGGACGGTTGGCACGTGGATCACCTGCGCAATCCGCAGGACGTGGTGCCGGAATCGGTGATGCCGAAGTATGATTTCCTCGAACGCACCATGATCGACGGCAAATACATCGGTGATCTGATGGCGACCCAAGCCATCGTCGGGGTGCCCTACTCCGAAGAGATGGTAGACGCGGCGCAAGCAGACTTCCGCGCTCAGGCCGATCCGGACAGCGACTATGACGGTTTGCTGGAGCGCTACGGCGAAAAGGTGAACGTCCGCAATTTCGACGGCCAGCCCGGAGTGTCCGAGGCGGATGCTCTGATCGCCTATCTGCAAATGCTCGGCACGTTGGTCGATTTCTCGACCTTCACGCCGGATGCGAGCCGCTGAGGAGGACCCGGACATGGAAACCTATTCGCTTCTGCGTCAGTTCGCGGACAGCTGGATGCTGTTGTTCCTCTTTACGTTCTTCTTCGGGGTTGTGGTCTGGGCCTTCCGGCCCGGCGCCAGCAAACTCTACGAAGACACTGCCAATATACCTTTCCGCCATGCCGACAAGCCGGCCGCGGGTGAGGCCAGCCAGCCGGAGGCCCAGAAATGAGTGACACGGGCATGAACAAGAAAGTCCAGATCCACGAGGGTGATCCGAACACCACCGGCCACGAATGGGACGGCATCATGGAGTTCGACAATCCGATGCCGCGCTGGTGGCTGTGGATCTTCTATGCCACCATTGTCTGGGGCATCGGCTACTCCATCGCCTACCCGGCCTGGCCTCTGGTGTCCGAAGCCACCAATGGTCTCCTCGGGTGGTCTTCGCGCGGGAAAGTTCAGGCGGAGATTGCCATGGTTGAAGCGGCCAATGCGCCGGTGAACGCCAAGCTTGAACAACTGGAGCTGGACAGGATCCCGAGTGATCCGGAACTTTCGGGCTATGCGGTTTCCGCAGGCTCGGCGGTGTTCAAGACCTGGTGCGCGCAATGTCACGGCTCCGGGGCGGCTGGGGCCAAGGGCTACCCGAACCTGCTGGACGATGACTGGCTCTGGGGCGGTACCATGGAGGATATCCATACCACCATCTCCTACGGCATCCGCAATGAGGAGAGTGACGACGCACGCTATTCCGCGATGCCTGCCTTTGGCCGGGACGAGCTTCTTGGCAAGGAAGAGGTCAGCCAGGTGGTCAACTATGTGATGTCACTGTCTGGTGAGCCGCAGGATGCAAGTCAGGTTGCGGCAGGCGCGGTGGTTTATGCCGACAATTGCGCCTCTTGCCATGCAGAAGACGGCAGCGGCGACCGGACACAGGGCGCACCAAACCTGCGCGATGCGATCTGGCTATATGGTGGCGATTACGAGACGCTGCACGAAACCGTCTGGAATGCCCGTTACGGTGTGATGCCGAACTGGGATACGCGCCTGAGCGAGGCGGAAATCCGCGCCGTCAGCGCTTATGTCCACCAGTTGGGGGGCGGCGAGTAAACACTTCGCACCTCTGTCGAGAAAGGCCGCTCCCGGATCGGGGGCGGCCTCTTCTTTTGGGGGCGAGCGCGGCAAGCGGCAAAGAGTGCACGCCCGATTGATCTGGTTGATCTGCATCAAGGTCCCGTGCCGCCCTCCGTGCCAATCTGTAGGCAGGACGGAACCAGGGGCCATGGTTGGGAAGGCTATCGTGTCAGGCTTCTGGAGTCGTCTCGTCCCGCCCCGTATTTGCGGCGGGCGTTTCTGGCGCCGGTTCCCCGCTTGTTCGCGCGTTTCCCGGGGGACCGGCGCCTGTTTTACCTCCACTCAGCAGAGAACCGAACGGGCGGGCCGGATGCCAGACGTCCTTCTGTCTCCACAAGCGCCCGGTCGCCGCGACGCCGCCTCAGGCAAGAGGCGATGCAGGCACTCTCATTTGCAGGGCTGGGGTGCGGGGCCGCAAGCACCAGACGCAGAGGCGGTGGTCATCCGCGCGCGCAGGTGCCGGACCGCTTGCGTCAAAGCCGAGATCGCGCGGTGCAGAAGGCCGGGCTTGCGGGGCGGCAGCACATAGGGTGCGGGCAGCGGGCGCAGGGGCAGATCCGCATGGCGGGTCGCGTTCAGCATCGTGCGGGCATAAATGTCAACTAACATGTCGGGGATCCTTTCCAGGCAAAATGGCGCAGGTTCTGCCATTATTCTTGCTCCTAATGCCGGTTTCATGCGAGTCAGGAAGAAATCCGATATGTAAGTCAGGATTACATATGAGCTGGCGCGACATGCCCTCTCTCGCGGCCCTGCGGGCCTTTGCGGTCTTTGCCGAGACCGGCGCCCTGCAACAGGCGGGGGCGGTGCTGAACGTCAGCCATGCGGCGATCAGTCAACAGCTGCGGCACCTTGAGGCACATATGGGCGTGCCGCTGCTGGACCGGTCCGGGCGGGCGCTCAAACTGACCGCCGAAGGCGAGCAACTGGCGCAGGCACTCACCCTTGGCTTTGGCGCCATCCGGATGGCGGTGCAGGACCTGTCCGCCCGGGGCGCAGGCCAGCCTCTGCATGTCACCTGCACGCCGATGTTTGCCACCCATTGGCTGATGCCGCGACTGGCCGTCTTCCGACAGGCCTATCCCGAGGTCGACATGGTGATCGACCCGACCGGTGAGGTGGTGCAGCTCACGCCCGGTGGTATCGACATCGCCCTGCGTTACGGTCATGGCACCTGGGCGGGGCTGGACTCGGAAATGTTGCTGCCCTCCCCGATGGTTGTGGTTGCCGCGCCCGGACTTCTGGACAAGCGGCAGGTCAGTCGGCCGGAAGACCTGTTGGACCTGCCCTGGCTCGAAGAGATCGGCACCAATGAGGCCTCGGTCTGGCTGCGCTCGCGTGGGGTCGAAGACAGCATCAAGGCAGGCCGGGTGGTGCTGCCGGGCAATCTCCTGATGGAGGCCCTGCGGGCGGGGCAGGGGGTGGCCGTCTCGGTGCGCGATTTCGTCGCGCCGGATGTGGCGGCGGGGCGATTGGTTGAGCTTTTCTGCGAAAATCCGGGCCGTGGCTATCATATCGTGCACCGCCCGGGTGTGCTGCGGCCCGGTGCGCGGCATTTCGTCAACTGGCTGCGACGCGAGCGGGACCTTACCGCTACAGCCTGACCGTTCGCCTTTGCGCGGTGCTTTCAAGGCTGCGACATGTCGACAAAAGCCACATGTCGGATGCGATTTTTGATCCACGTCAAAGAGCAGACGCCCTAGCTTTGAAAGAAGACACTCAGACCTGTCACAGGACCGGAGCCAGACCGTTGAGCGATTCGAGCCAAGCCCCCAGCCTTTATGCGGCCCGCGAGCCGATCTTTCCCAGACGTGTGTCGGGAAAATTCCGCACCCTCAAATGGGTGATCATGGCGGTGACGCTGGGCATCTACTATCTCGTGCCCTGGATCCGCTGGGACCGTGGCCCGGAGCTGCCGGATCAGGCGGTGCTGCTCGATCTGGCCGGGCGGCGGTTCTATTTCTTCTGGATCGAGATCTGGCCGCATGAGTTCTACTTTGTCGCCGGCCTGTTAATCATGGCGGGCTTGGGTCTGTTCCTCTTCACCTCGGCGCTGGGGCGGGTCTGGTGCGGCTATGCCTGCCCGCAGACGGTCTGGACCGACCTCTTTATCCTTGTGGAGCGCTGGATCGAAGGCGACCGCAACGCCCGTCTGCGCCTGCATCGGCAGACAAAGTGGGATTTCAGGAAGGCGCGCCTGCGGATGACCAAATGGGTCGCATGGCTCTTGATCGGCCTCGCCACCGGTGGGGCTTGGGTCTTCTATTTCGCCGATGCGCCGACATTGGCGCGGGACCTCGTGACAGGACAAGCGCATCCCGTCGCCTATACCACAATGGCAATCCTGACGTTCACAACCTTCTTCTTTGGCGGTTTTGCACGCGAACAGATCTGTATCTACGCCTGCCCCTGGCCGCGTATCCAGGCTGCGATGATGGACGAGGACACGCTGACCGTCGGCTATCGCGACTGGCGCGGCGAACCCCGGGGCAAGCACCGCAAATCCGTCGAGGCAGAGGCTCTTGGTGATTGCATCGACTGCATGGCCTGTGTGAACGTCTGCCCCATGGGGATCGACATTCGCAAGGGGCAGCAAATGGAATGCATCACCTGCGCGCTCTGCATCGACGCCTGCGACGATATCATGGCGAAGGTGGGCAAGCCGCGCGGCCTCATTGATTACATGGCGCTCTCGGACGAGGCCAATGAGCGCGCAGGCAAGCCGCCGCGCCCCGTCTGGCAACATGTGCTGCGGCCGCGCACTCTCCTCTATACGCTGCTCTGGGGCGGTGTGGGGCTTGGCCTGGTTTTCATGCTCTTCATCCGTGCCGATATCTCGATGACCGTGGCCCCGGTGCGCAACCCGACCTTCGTGACTCTTTCGGACGGGACCATCCGCAACACCTATGACGTGCGCCTGTTGAACAAACACGGCGAGGCGCGCGCTTTCGAGATCTCCGTGGTGGGCGATCCGGCGCTCAGCATCTCGCTTGAGGGAGAAGAGGGGGCAATGGTCACCGTGCCCGCCGACACCACCACCCTGCAGCGCGTCTATATTGCCGCTCCGGCAGGGTCCGTCCCGGCCATGGCCGATAACAGTGACCTTCGTCTCTGGGTCGAGGACCTGACATCGGGCGAACGCGCCTCTCGCGACACAACTTTCAACGGACAGGGGCACTGACAGATGGCCACGCAGACCACTTCCAAGCCACGCGAATTCACCGGCAAGCATATGCTGGCGATCTGTGTCGGGTCCTTTGGCATCATCATCGCCGTGAACGTCTACATGGCGACCATGGCGGTGCGTACCTTTCCCGGCCTCGAGGTGAAGAACTCCTATGTGGCGAGCCAGGAATTCGACAGTCGCCGGGCGGCGCAAGAGACCCTGGGGTGGTCTGTCTACGCGTCCGCATCGGGCAATCAGGTCAAGCTGGAGATCACCGACCGGGAGGGCCAGCCGGTAGAGGTGGCCTCGCTGACGGCGACCCTCGGGCGGGCAACCCATGTGAAGGATGACCAGAACCCACAGTTTGAATGGGATGGCGCTGCCTATACCGCCCCCGCACTGCTGGCACCTGGCAACTGGAACATTCGCATGATCGCGCGGGCCAAGGACGGCACCGAGTTCTTGCAGCGGGTGATCCTGCATGTGAAAGACTGAGGGATGTGGCTGTGAAAATGGCTTTGAACCTTAGGTGGGCTCTGCCGGATGCAGATCAGACGGGTGCCCCATGTCGGGCCCCGGGTTCTGCGCGTCAGACCCTCTCCTCCCCCCGTTTTCCCAGATTGAAAAGCTCGCTCCCATGACCGTCGCCCTGCACCATCAGACCGCCGTTTGCCCTGGCTGCGTCGCCGCCCCCTCCGAGGCGGTGGAGGTCGCACCGACGCAGGCGCGCCTCGCCATATCTCTGCCCACGATCCATTGCCAGGCCTGCATTTCCGCTGTCGAGCGGGGCCTGAATGCCGTGCCGGGGGTGCGGGATGCGCGGGTGAACCTGACGCTGAAGCGGGCACTGATCGAAGCGGATCCGGAGATGCGCGCGGTGGATCTGATCCCCGTCTGCGAGGGGTTGGGCTATGAGGCGCATGAGCTGGATCTCGCCGCCCTTTCCGCCACCGAGACCGACCGGGCGGGGCGGGATCTGCTGCTGCGCCTTGCCGTCGCGGGCTTTGCGTCGATGAATGTCATGTTGTTGTCGGTCTCTGTCTGGTCGGGCGCCTCTGACGCGACCCGGGACCTGTTTCACTGGATCTCGGCGGCGATCACCTTTCCTGCGGTGATCTACGCAGGGCAGCCCTTTTATCGCAATGCCTGGGCGGCCTTGCGGGCCAGGCGGCTCAATATGGATGTGCCAATCGTTCTGGCCCTGGTCCTGGCCCTTGTGACCTCCCTGTGGGAGACGTCCTTGTCTGGCGAACATGCCTATTTTGACGCGGCTCTCACACTGACCTTCTTCCTTCTTGCGGGTCGCTATCTCGACCATCGCACCCGGGCGGCGGCCCGATCGGCGGCCGAGGAACTGGCGGCGCTGGAAGTGCCGCGTGCCTGGCGTCTGGACGGGCAGGGGCAGGAGGTCGAAGTCTCTGTCGCGGCCCTTGCCGTGGGCGACCTGATCCGGGTGCGTCCAGGCGGGCGTATGCCGGTGGATGGCGAGATCGTGGCCGGGCGGTCCGAACTCGACCGCTCCCTGCTGACCGGCGAGACCCTGCCGGTGCTGGCGGAACCCGGCACTCGGGTTTCCGCAGGGGAGGTGAACCTCACTGGCCCGCTCACCCTGCGCGCCACGGCGGTGGGGCAGGAGACCTCGCTGCATCGCATGGCAGATCTGGTCGCCATCGCCGAGTCGGGGCGCTCGCGCTACACCTCACTCGCGGACAGCGCGGCAAAGCTCTATGCGCCGGGGGTCCATATCCTTTCCGCGCTCGCCTTCCTCGGATGGTATCTCTACACTTTTGACCTGCGCACCGCGCTCAATATCGCGGCGGCGGTGCTCATCATCACCTGTCCCTGTGCGCTTGGTCTTGCGGTGCCGGCGGTGACCACGGCGGCCTCGGGACGGTTGTTCCGCGCCGGGCTTCTGGTGAAGCATGCCACAGCGCTGGAACGTCTGGCCGAAGTGGACACGGTGGTCTTCGACAAGACCGGCACGCTGACCGAGGGCACGCCTGCGGTTGTAAACCTCTCGGAGCTGTCCGCCGATCAGCAGGCCCTGGCCTTGGCCCTGGCCGAGGGGTCGGCCCATCCTCTGGCCAAGGCGCTGACGCGGGCGGCGCGGGCGGCAGGCGTGACCCCGGCGGAGGTGAGTGACCTGCGCGAGGTTCCGGGCTATGGCACCGAGGCGGTGTTGCAGGGGCGCCGGGTACGTCTCGGGCGTGGAGCCTGGGTCGGAGTGGCGACCTCTGTGACGCAGACCGCAACCTGGCTCGATCCGGGCGACGGGGCCCCGGTTGCGGTCCGGTTTACCGATGCGCTGCGCCCCGGTGCGCAAGCTGTGGTCGATGCGCTGCGCGCCGCGGGCAAGGAGGTGATCCTGATCTCCGGCGATGCCACGGCGGCGGTGGAGGACCTGGCCACACGTCTCGGCATCCGCAACTGGGTGGCCGAAGCCTTGCCGGACCACAAGGCCGCGCGGGTGGCCGCATTGACCCAGAAAGGGCACAAGGTCCTGATGGTGGGCGATGGGCTCAACGATACGGCAGCCCTGGCAGGAGCGCATGTGTCGATCTCGCCGGCTTCGGCGCTGGATGCGGCGCGGGTGGCCTCGGATATCGTTCTGCTGGGACGCGACCTGTCCCCGATCGCCGAGGCGTGCCATGTCGCCGAACGGGCCACCAAGCGGATCCGGGAGAATTTCCAGATCGCGACCCTTTACAATCTCATTGCCGTGCCGCTGGCGATCGTCGGCCTATGCTCGCCGCTGATTGCGGCACTGGCGATGTCCACCTCTTCGATCACCGTTTCCCTCAACGCACTACGGCTGCGCTAGGGCCCGCCAAAGGATCGCTCCACCGATGACCGTTCTTTCCTACCTCATCCCGATCTCTCTGGTCCTTGGCGCGGCCGGGTTGATCGGCTTCATCTACACGGTACGCACCAACCAATATGAGGACCCCGAAGGCGATGCGCGCCGGATTCTCAGTGATGAATGGGACGACCATCCGAAACCCTGATACGCGAACCGGGGTCGCGGGTCGGAGGTAGGGGGCGGGAGCGCTGCCCCATCTGTCCCTTCCGGGTCCTTCAGCTCCGGCATATCTGGCGCCGAGAGAGTGTCGCGCGACAATCAAAAGGTTCAAACGACAGGCGGCCGACTGGGGCATCCCAACCGGCCGCGCTCTTTCTTGCAGGTCAGTTCTGGCTCTTGCGCTCAGGAGGAGGGGCCGAGGGTGTTGCAGGTCACGTTGCGCGCGGTGAGGCGGCGACAGGCGAGATCCGCGCCCTCCTGGGTCATGCCAAGGAAGTTGGCCTCAAAGCCGCGGGGGCTCTGCACCACCTTGCGCAGTGATCCGTCCAGCGATTCCATTTCGGAAAGCGCGGTACGCAGCAGGACCTTCTCCGCCTCGTAGCGGGTCGTGAACCGGCCCACATTGACCCCCCAATGACGTCCGCCGGAGGTCGACAGGCGGGTCACCACCACAGGTTCGTCGCCGAGCGAGGCAAACTGGGTTTCGCCACCAAGGGGACGGGCCTGCGGGCGGGGGCCGGTGTACCGGCGCTGGGTCGGTGCAGAAACGGCCTTGGCGACGGCCGTTCGGATCTCGGCCTGCAGGCTGTTGGTCTCTTCGCTGTCGCCTTGGGCAAGCGCGCCTGCCTCGGCCTCCGTGTCGCTCGTCAGGCCATCGGTGGAGACGGAGGCGACTTCGGTAATCTCGAGAAGGGCGCTGTTGATCCCGGATTGCAGAGCTTCGGTGTCGAGAGTGGTCATCTGGATGGCCTCCTCTTCCGCCTCCGTGTCGGCGATTTCGATCGCTTCTTCGGAGACCTCTTCGATCTGCGCCTCAGCCAGCAGCAGGGCGGGGTCTGTGGCGGGATCGGTTGCAATCCCGCTCGGACGGCTGCGCGGACGCGGCGTGTCGGCCACCACCCCTGTCACGCGCAGGGTCTTGCCGGCGGTTCCGTGGGTCTCGTCCTCGGCCAGCTGGATGCCGCCATTGCCCTGGTAGGGGGGCAGGGCGGGTTTCTGCAGGCGGGCATGGCTCGGAGCCTGGCGGAAACCGAGATCCAGGAGCTCGGCCACCTTGGCGTTGCGGGCGGCCGTGGAGGTGCCGCCAAAGACGGTGGCAATGATGCGCTCGTCGCCGCGCCGGGCGGAGGCCACCAGGTTGAAGCCGGCGGCACGGGTGTAGCCGGTCTTGATGCCATCGGCACCCTTATAGGCGGCCAGCAGGCGACGGTTGGTGTTATAGACCACGCTCATCCCGGCGTCGGTGGAGGTGCGGGAGAACAGATTGTAGTATTCCGGGTAATCATAAAGGATGTGACGACCCAGGGTGGTCATGTCCCGCGCGGTCGACAGATGCCCTTCAGCGGTGAGGCCGTTGGCATTCTTGAAGGTCGAGTGCGTCATCCCCAGGGCCTTGGCCGTGCGGTTCATCCGGCGCGCAAAAGCGGCTTCCGACCCGGAAATCCCCTCGCCGATCGCCGTGGCGGCGTCATTGGCGGATTTCACCGCGGCGGCGCGGATCAGGTAGCGCAGCGCAATTTTCTGGCCGGCGCGCAGACCCAGTTTGGAGGGCGGTTCGGCGGCCGCATTGCGCGAAACGGTGATCTCGGTATCCAGGGTGATCTCGCCATTCCGGATCGCCTCGAAGGCAATATAGAGCGTCATCATCTTGGTGAGCGAGGCCGGGTGCAGGCGAGTGTCTGCATTGCTGGCATGGATCACTTCGCCGGTGCGCCCATCCATCACCAATGCGGCATAGGGCGCAGCATTCGGCGGGGTCGCGGCCAGACTGAGGGCGATCAGAACACCCAGGACCACGCCGAGGTTGCGGCCTGCGTGACGACGGGCCCGCCATGACCCGGGTCTGCGTCCTGTCGCGCGAACCATGCGGAACAGGTCCGCCAAAAAGAAGGAGGGACGACTGTCATCGACCTGAGAAATCACTGCCATGTCTGCCTCGTGCCGCCGGTGGTCCGGCTGACTTTTTGTCTGCTGGCAGCAGCGTAACATAGCCGGTTTGACGAATAAACCGGTTGTGATGGACCTTTGCGCGGCTTTGCGCAGGGCACTCCGAGGTGCAAACGAGATATGGTGGTAGAGGTTGCTAGACTCGCTAGATAAAGCGATGTTGCCGGGCGGATCCTGCGTAAATTTTCTGCTGCACCTAGACCGGAAAACCGCTCCGAAGGCCTGATTTATTGGCTGCCTGAGGCCTTCGGGGCACAGTTATGAACAAAGGGTTAACATAAACCCTCCGCATCAGCAGAACTCAGCCGATACGGGCAAGCAGATTGGGTAGATGGCTCAGATCCTCAATCTCGTGATAGCGGGGACTGTGGGTCGGGGCTTCGGCCTGTTCGACCTCCCAGATCATCCCGTGCGGCACATAGACCCCGTGTCCGCCGGCCTCCACCACAGGCACCACGTCGGAGCGCATGGAATTGCCCGCCATCAGCGCGCGCTCGACCCCGCCACCATGGCGTGCGAAGATCCCTGCATAGACTTCGGGCGTCTTCTCGGAAACCACCTCCACGGCGTCGAAGAGATCACCAAGGCCGGATTGCGCGAGCTTGCGTTCCTGATCCAACAGGTCACCTTTGGTGATCAGAACAACGCGATGGGCCTCGGCCACTGCCTCCACTGCCCTGCGCGCATGGGGCAGCAGTTCGATCGGGAAGGAGAGCATCATTTGCCCCGCTTCCAGAAGTTCCTTGATGACGCTGGCGGGCACGCGGCCATCAGTCACGTCGATGGCGGTCTCGATCATCGACAGGGTAAAGCCCTTCACCCCGTAGCCATAGGTGCCGAGGTTGCGCTTTTCCGCATCCAGCAGTTTGCGGTCGAGCGCCTCCGGCCCCATGTCCTCGGGGGTATGGTCCATCAGCAGTTCGGCAAAACGGTCTTGCGTGACCCGGAAGAAGCGCTCGTTGTGCCAGAGCGTGTCATCCGCATCAAAACCGACGGTGGTAATTTTGCGCGCCATTATCCTGACCTCAATCTCTTTTCCTTATAGGGTCTTCCCCTATATAAGCCGGTGACGACCGCAGATGCACGACTGGAAACCGAAGATCCCATGGCTAGACACCCCGCAACGATGTCGGACAAATCGGATGACGAGAGCGACCTTGGCCTTTTGACCAAGACCCGCCCGCGTACGCAGCGGCCGCCGCGCTACAAGGTGCTGCTGCTGAACGACGACTATACCCCGATGGAATTCGTGGTCATCGTGCTGGAACGCTTCTTCGGCATGAACCATGCGCAAGCCTTTGAAATCATGTTGACAGTGCATAAGAAAGGCCTCGCGGTCGTGGGGGTCTTCAGCCATGAGGTGGCGGAGACCAAAGTGGCGCAGGTGATGGATTTCGCCCGCCGCCACCAGCACCCGCTGCAATGCACGATGGAAAAAGAAGACTGAGCGCGCCCTGCGCCTCAGCCTCCCTGAAAAAGGTCAGATCCCATGTCCCAACGCCTGAACCTTGCGGTTCAATCGGGCGATCTTGTCGTTCCTGCCGAGGGGCGAATCGCCGTGTTCCATCCGCGCGAGGGGCATGACCTCTCCGCCTTGCCGCAGGCGCAGGTGGAGGTGATCCAGCCTTTTAAGCCCGACCATGACGACTGGGGCGCGCAGGGGTTTGCCTGTGTGGCCTCTCCCAAGGCGGAGGCGTGTTACTCGGCTGCGGTGGTCTTCATCCCGCGTGCCAAACCGCTGGCGCGGTTGGTGGTGGCGCAGGCGGTGGCGGCGACCGAGGGGCCGGTGCTGATCGATGGGGCAAAGACCGACGGGATCGACTCCCTCTTGAAGGATCTCAAGGCACGCACCAGCGCGACCCCGGCGATTTCCAAGGCACATGGCAAGGCGTTCTGCATCGACGGCGGCATCGACCTTTCCGACTGGCTGATCGGCCCGCAAAAGATCGAAGGTGGTCTCGTGACCGCGCCGGGGGTCTTTTCCGCCGATGGCATCGATCCGGCCTCGCAGCTTCTGGTCGCGGCGTTGCCGCCAAAGCTCGGGGCGGAAGTGGCGGATCTGGGGGCCGGCTGGGGTTATCTCGCCACGGGCATCCTGACCCGCGACAGCGTGAAGACCCTGCATCTGGTGGAGGCGGATCATGCTGCCCTAGCCTGCGCGCGGCAGAATGTGCCGGACCCGCGGGCCGTGTTCCACTGGGGCGATGCCCGCAGCTGGGGCCAGAAGGGCACGCTGGACGCGGTGGTGATGAATCCGCCCTTCCACAGCGGACGGGCGGCGGATCCGCAGCTCGGGCAGGAGTTCATCGCCAATGCCGCCCGGTTGCTGCGGCCTTCGGGGCAGCTCTGGATGGTGGCCAACCGGCACCTTCCCTACGAGGCCAAGCTGGGCGATGTCTTTGCCCAGGTGGCAGAGGTCGGAGGCGACAACCGCTTCAAGATCCTGCAGGCATCGCGGCCCCGGCGTCGGGCCTGAGCGGGCCCGCGCAAAACCTGTTCAATTCTTTCCGGCATGCGGCTAAGGTCGCCGGGACCCGCGGCGCGATCCCGGCCGCCGGTCCCTCTGCACGGCGTGCGCCCGAGGGGCTGACCCGACATCAACAAGGATCCTTCCCATGAGTTTTTCGATTTCCGGCAAGACCGCCATCGTCACCGGCGCGGCCAATGGCATCGGTCTGGCGATTGGGCGCCAATTCGCCCGTGAAGGGGCAAATGTGATGTTTGTCGACATGGACGAGGCGGCCCTTGCCCAGGAGCTTGGCGGCGATGCCGAGGACAGCAACATCCGTTATTTTGCCGGCGACCTGCGCGAGCGGCTGACGATTGCCAATCTGCTCTCGGCTACTATCGACGCCTTCGACCAGATCGACATCCTCGTCAACGGGGCGCGCAAGGTGGTGCCCACCGACCCGCTCAACCCCGATGATGAGAGCGTGGAATTCCTGCTCAATCAGAACCTGATGTCCACCCTGCGCCTGTCCCAACACGTGGCCAAGAGGATGATCCGCCAGGGCGAGGAACGTGACGATGACGGCCCCAACGGGGCGATCATCAATCTCTCCTCCATCGCAGCGCGGCGCACCCATCCGGACCTGATGGCCTATTCGGTGGCCTCCGCGGCCCTCGACCAGATGACCCGCTCGCTGGCGGTCTCGCTGGCGCAGCATCGGATCCGGGTCAATTCCATCGCCTTCGGCTCGGTGATGAGCGCCTCGATGCAGGCCACGCTGAAGGACAACCGGGCGCTCAAGCAGGATATCGAGGCGCATACGCCGCTCAACCGCATTGCCGCGCCGACCGAACTCACCGAGACCGCGCAATACCTTGCCTCCGATGCCTCTGGCTTCATGACGGGCCAGGTGCTGACGCTGGACGGCGGTCGCACCCTGCTTGATCCCGTCACCGCCCCGGTGCATTGAAGCGCAACGGATCGAACGACGGAGGCGGAAATGGCTGAAGACACAACCGATATGCGCGCGGAGAAAACCCGTGCGGCGGCCTGGTTCCGCACGCTGCGCGACCAGATCGTCGCCCGGTTCGAGGCGCTGGAAGACAGCCAAAGCGAAGGCCCCTTTGCCGAGATGGCAGCCGGGCGGTTCGAGGTCAGCGAGACCCGGCGCAGCGCCGAGGACGGCGCGGATGCCGGTGGCGGATTGATGAGCGTGATGCGTGGCGGTCGCGTCTTCGAGAAGGTCGGCGTCAATATCTCCGAGGTCTATGGCACCCTGGGCACGCGCGCGCAGGCCGCCATGGCGGCACGCAAGGGCCTGCCGGGGATGACCGAGGATCCGCGCTTCTGGGCCTCCGGCATTTCGTTGGTCGCCCATATGCGTAACCCGCATGTGCCAGCGGTGCATATGAACACGCGGATGTTCTGGACCCCGCATGGCTGGTGGTTCGGCGGCGGCTCCGACCTCAATCCCTGCATCGAATATGCCGAGGACACGGAGCATTTCCACGGCGTGCAGCGGGCGCATCTTGATCCCCACGGAGGCGACCTCTACCCAAGGCTCAAGGCCTGGGCGGATGAGTATTTCTTTATTCCGCACCGGGGCCGTGCGCGCGGTGTCGGCGGCATTTTCCTCGACGATCACAACACAGGTGATTGGGAGGCGGATTTCGCGCTGATCCAGGACATCGGCCGCGCCTTCTTGCCGGCCTTTGCGCCGCTGGTCGAAAAACGCCGGGTGCAGGCCTGTTCCGAGGCCGACAAGGATGTGCAGCTCATCCATCGCGGGCTCTATGCGGAATACAACCTCGTCTATGACCGCGGCACCAAATTCGGTCTCGAGACCGGCCATGATGCCAATGCGGTGCTGATGAGCCTGCCGCCCCTGGCGAAATGGGTTTGACCGGCATCGGTGGGATCCCGCGCATGGATCCCTTGGTGGGCGGTCGTTTGCGCTTTGCGCGTTGAAGCTTCCGCCTGACTGCGGCTCTATGGCGGCAGGCAGTTTCTTTCAGGCAGGAAAAAATGACGCTTCGGCGAACGATAAGTTGTGCACTGGGACTTGGGGCTCTGGCGCTGGTGGCGGGCTGCGGGTCGCGCACCCGTGAGCCGGTGCCGCCACCGCCGCTGGCGGCAGCGCAGGAACGGGTGGTCGATCCGGTCTACGCCGAAGCCTATGCCGCGTTGCGGACCTTTCCCACCTTTGGCGACAATGATCCGCACGACTGGGTCGGTGGCGCCCCTTGGGTCTATCCGATCCACGGGGTCGATGTGTCCCGCTATCAGGGGGTGATCGACTGGGCGCAGTTGCGCACCGAAGGCGTGTCCTTCGCCTGGATCAAATCCACGGAAGGCGGCGATCACATCGATCCGGAGTTCGAGACCAACTGGCATGCGGCCCGGCAGGCCGGAGTGCGGCGCGGGGCCTATCATTTCTACTATTTCTGTCGGACGCCGGAAGAACAGGCCCGCTGGTTCATCCGCAATGTGCCGCGCGAGGCAGGCAGCCTGCCTCCGGTGCTGGATATGGAGTGGAACCACGCCTCGCGCAATTGCAAGCGCCGCCCCAGCGGTGCCGAGGTTCGGGCCGAGGCCAGTCGGTTCCTTGAGCTGATCCAGGCGCATTACGGCCGCCGCCCGCTGATCTACACCACTGTGGATTTCTACCGGGAGACCGGCATCGGCCAGTTGCAGGGGGTGGATTTCTGGTTCCGTTCGGTGGCGGGGCACCCGGAGGATATCTACCCCGGTGCCCATTGGGTGATCTGGCAATATACCGGCACCGGATCGGTGCCGGGGGTCAAGGGCAATATCGACCTCAACGTCTTTGCCGGCTCGGCCGAAACCTGGCTGCACTGGCTGGGCTACCGGAAATATCTGCCGATGGAACCAGTAGTCCCGGTGGTGCAGACCAACTGACCGGAGTGGGAGCGCCGGCGCCCTGTGGCTGAATGTCCGGCGGCGACCGGGACGCCGGGGGGGAGTGCGAAGTGCTGCACAGAGCGCCGGGCTCAGCGGCTCTGGCGCCTCCAGCCCGCCTCCGCGAGCGCCGCGCCATAGCTGGCGGCGAGGCGCATCTCCTTGCCATGCCCCCGGTCCAGCAGGAGCCGATGCATCTTCGGCAATTGCCAGCAGGGCACGTGCATGACCAGGTGATGTTCGAGGTGATAGTTCACCCAATAGGGTGCCACCAGTGCCCGGGCGAGGGGACCTGCATAGGTGGTGCGCACATTGCGGAAGGGGTCCTCCGATTGCTCGACCGCGCCATGCTCGGCGATATTGCGCAGGCGTACCACAAATTGGAACCAGGTCAGATAGGGCAGGAGCCAGAAGGCGAGCCCCCACCACCAGTCGCCGAGGAGCCCCATCATCAGCATCGGAGCAAGGAATACCGGCACGGCCGACAGCAGGCGCGGGCTCTTGAAGGTTTGGGCGAAATCGTTGGAAGCAGCCTCCATGGCTTCGTGATCCCCGGCGAGAGTGATTGCCATGCGGATCTGTCCGAGGAGTTGTTTCACCCCGGTCTGCCCGGTCAGGTCGCGGGTGAACTTGCGAGCGAGCGAAGCGCGGGTGGTGGGGAACTTGCGCGAGAGCGCGAGGTCGGGGTCGCGTTCGGTCTGAGTGTAGCGGTGATGAGTCAGGTGATAGTGGCGATAGGCGGGCAGGTCGGCGAGGATCGCGCGGGCGCAGAGCCATTGACCCACCCCGTCATTCAGGCGGCGGGATTTGAACAGTGCATTATGGGCGGCTTCATGCATCAGGATCGCCAGCCCCAATTGGCGCGAACCAATGAGCATCACCGCGACCAGCGCTGTGAGCGGGTTGGGCCAGAGAGCGAAGAGGGCAACAGCGCCCGCGATCACGCCCCAGCAATGCAGCACCAGCCAAGCGCCCATCCAGTCGGAGCGCTGCGCCAAGGGGCGGATTTCCGCGCTGGTCAGATAGGCCTTGCCCGGCGTGCCGCTGGGCGAGGCGGCTGGTGTGCCTGTGGTCATGATGCGGCCTCCCCTCCGATCCTTTGAGGAAAGGCTGGCGGAGGGGCGGGGCGGGTGTCAATCCGGGCGTGGCGTCACATTTTTAGGCCGGTGAGGGGCCGCGCCGCCCCTTGCATAGGCTTGTGAAACGCCGAGAGGGCGGGAGCGCGGGCCCCGGCCCTTAGTGCGCGAAGAAGCCTTTGCCCGCCCGCGCGCGCAGGTCTTCGCCCATGCGGCGACCAAGTTCGGCGCCATCCTCCATCGCGGCGCTCTGGTCATCGACCAGGGCCTCGGACCCGTCGGGACGCAGGATCTCGCCACGCAGGCGCAGGGTGCCGCCGGAGAGCTCTGCGAGGGCGGCAATCGGCGTCTCGCAGGAGCCGTCGAGGGCGGCGAGGAAGGCGCGTTCGGCCGCAAGACGTTGGCCGGTTTCCGCGTGATGGATCGCCTCCAGCAGGGCGGCGGCGGTGCTGTCATTGCTGCGGCGTTCGATGCCGATGGCGCCTTGGGCGACGGCGGGAAGCATGTCTTCCACCTCGATCGGGGTCGCGGGCACAGTCTCGGCCATACTCAGTCGACGCAGGCCAGCCATGGCAAGGAAGGTGGCCATGGCCACGCCGTCTTCGAGCTTTTGCAGGCGGGTCTGCACATTGCCGCGGAACTCGACCACGCGCAGGTCGGGGCGGCGGTTCAAGAGCTGCGCCCGGCGGCGCAGAGAGGAGGTGCCGACCACCGCTCCCTCCGCGAGATCCGCAATCGCGCGCACCGCAGGCGCCACAAAGGCGTCACGTACGTCTTCACGCGGCAGGTAGCAATCCAAGAGCAGCCCATCGGGCTGCAGGGTCGGCATATCCTTCATCGAGTGCACCGCGATGTCGATGCTGCCTGCCGTCAGCGCCTCTTCGATCTCCTTGGTAAAGAGCCCCTTGTTGCCGATTTCCTTCAGCGGGCGGTCCGCGTCGATCATGGCGCGGTTGTCGCCGGTGGTCTTGATCACTACGATCTCAAACGCGCCGGGCTCCAGCTCAAAGGCGCGGGCGAGGCGGTCGCGGGTCTCGTAGGCCTGGGCCAGCGCCAGCGGCGAGCCACGGGTGCCGATCTTCAGGGGTGCAGCGGGGGAGGGCAGGGTCAGGGTCATGGGACAGAGCATTAGTCGCGACATTATGCCGTGGCAAGCGCCGCGCTACACGGGGCGGCGAGGCTTGACAATTTGCCGCTGAGGCGTGACCTCAACGGGGAGAAAAACCGAGAGGGGCAGAGCATGGGCCAACAGAAAACGATCCTGCGCGCATTGGCGGGCGAAACCCAGGTCGTGCCGCCGATCTGGATGATGCGCCAGGCGGGCCGCTATCTGCCGGAGTATCGCGCGACGCGGGCGCAGGCGGGGGATTTCCTCAGCCTGTGTTACAATTCCGAGCTCGCCGCCGAGGTGACGCTGCAGCCGATCCGCCGCTACGGGTTTGATGCGGCGATCCTGTTTGCCGATATCCTGTTGGTGCCGCAGGCGCTGGGGGCGGATCTGTGGTTCGTCACCGGCGAGGGGCCGCGCCTGTCGACCATCACCACCGAGAGTGATTTTGCCAAGCTGAAGCCTGCAAGCGACATCCATGCGGTGTTGAACCCGGTCTATGAGACGGTGCGCATCCTGTCGCGGGAGTTGCCTTCGGAAACCACTCTCATCGGCTTTGCCGGTGCGCCTTGGACCGTGGCGACTTATATGATCGCCGGCCGTGGCACCCCGGATCAGGGTCCGGCCCATGCCTTAATGACGGAGAATGTCGCGCTGTTTGAGGCGCTACTGGCCCGGATCACCGAGGCCACGATTATCTATCTTTCAGCGCAGATCGAGGCCGGGGCGGAGGTCGTGAAGATATTTGACAGCTGGGCCGGGTCTTTGAAAGGAGACGCGTTCCGCAAATATGCGCTGGAGCCTGCGCGGGAGATCACCGCCGCCTTGAAGGCGCGCTATCCGCATATCCCGATCATCGGCTTTCCGCGTGAGGCGGGTGAGGCCTATGTGGGTTTCCACAAGGCAACCGGAGTGGACTGCGTGGCGCTGGATAACTCCGTCGATCCCGAATGGGCGGCGGCGCATGTCCAGGTCGATGGCTGCGTGCAGGGCAATTTGGCCTCAACCCATATGGTGACCGGGGGCGAGGCCTTGGTGTCGGAAACGCGGCGGATCGTGAAGGCCTTTTCCAAAGGGCCGCATATCTTCAACCTTGGCCATGGCATCACCCCGGATGCGGACCCTGCCAATGTGCAGTTGATGATTGATACGGTGCGCGAGGGGGCGCAGGGCTGATCCCTTGACCTAGAGGATAGGGCGAGGGGCGCTGCCCCTCGCGCTCCCCGGGATATTTTTAACCAAAAGACGTTGGGGCGCGCTGGGCGAGGGTGCTCAGGATGTCATTTCGGTCTTGGTCTCGATAGGGGATGGGACCGGGGGTCTTGAAGGCTCGGTTGAAACGGGGGGCTGGGGCGGCTTGCAGGTCGTCCTCCACCGTAATCCAAGTCTTGCGGGCGTTCATCGCATGGTCTTGCGCTTCGGCCGGGGAAAGGACTGGGGCGACGCAGGCGTCAGAGCCTTCGAACAGGTCCTGCCAATGGGCGCGGGGGTACTCGGCAAAGCGACCGGCAAGGCGGGCGGTCAGCTCAGGCCAGAGGCTCTGGTTGAACTGCTGGGCGAAGTCTGGATCCGCTGTCAGGTCCATTTTGGCCAGGAACAGCGCGTAGAATTGCGGCTCCAGACATTGCACCGAGATATGCCCGCCGCCCTTGCAGGCATAGGTGCGTGACCAGTGCGGCCCGTCCAGAAGGCCTGCGCCGCGCCTGTCGCCAAAGCCCCCGGCCTGTCGGATCGCCATCAAAAGGTTCATCATATGCGCCGAGCCATCGTAGATCGCCGCATCGACCTCGGCCCCCACGCCGCTGGACGCGGCGCGCAGGAGGCCGGCCAGCATCCCAGCGACCAGGTAGAGCGCGCCGCCCCCGATATCGCCCACAAGAGTTGGCGGCGTCAGGGGCACGTCGCCCGGGGTCGAGGCGGACCAGAGCGCGCCCGAGAGGGCGATGTAATTCAGATCATGCCCCGCCACCTGCGCCAGCGGGCTCTCCTGCCCCCAGCCGGTCATCCGCCCGTAAACCAGCGCGGGGTTGAGGCTGCGCATTTCCTCCGGGCCTAAGCCCAACCGCTCCATCACGCCGGGGCGAAAGCCTTCGATCAGCCCGTTGGCGGTGGCAATCAGCGCGCGCGCGGTCTGCAGGTCGCTTGGGTCCTTGAGGTCGAGCGCGATGCTTTTCTTGCCGCGATCGAGGATCGAGCGTTCCGGCATCCCCGGAGTGACCGCGCCGCCCTTACGGTGGATACAGATCACTTCCGCCCCGAGGTCCGCCAGCATCATCGCGGCAAAGGGGGCCGGGCCGAGCGCCTCGATTTCGATAATGCGGATGCCCTCCAACATGGTGGTCCCTGCTCCTTTCGTCTTGGTATTCGCCAGACTGGCGGCTTGTTGACCTTTGGGCAATCGTAAGGCTGACTGACGCCGCGTCCGCTCTGGCGTTGGCAGCCGCGCCACAAGAGGTTAGATCTGGTCGCAACCACCCAAAGAGACACGCAGAGACCACCGAGGAGGGCGCGCCCCATGCAGATGAGTGACCAAAAAGAAATCGCGGCTGATCCCGCGACCGTTTACGCCGCACTTCTGACCCCCGGCGTGCTCAAGGACTGCGTGCCCGGCGCGGAGGAGGTGACCGGCTCGCCCGAAGATGGGTTCGAGGCCAAGGTCACCCAAAAGGTCGGCCCGGTCAAAGCCACCTTCACCGGCAGGGTCACGCTCTCGGACATGGTGCCGGGCGAAAAACTGACCATCACCGGCGAGGGCAAGGGCGGTGCTGCGGGCTTTGCCAAGGGCGGTGCGGTCGTCACCCTGACCCCCTCTGAGACCGGCACGCTCTTGTCCTATGATGTGGAGGCCAAGGTCGGCGGCAAGCTGGCGCAGCTTGGCAGCCGGATCATCGACGGCTTTGCCAAGAAGATGGCGGATCAGTTCTTCACCAACCTGCAAGAGGCGCTGGCTCCGGAAGGCGAGGCCGCGGCATCGGATCCGCTGGAGGGGGATGCCCCCGCAGAGAAGAAAAGCTGGCTCAAGCGTCTGACCGGCGGCAACTGACCCGTATTGTGACGTCGAACGTCAAGGGCGCGCAGGTGCACAGGGGCTTGCGCGCGCTCGGAGGCTGGCCTTCCACCAACTGGAGCGTTACTTCTGCCGCAATCGTGAACCATCCGGTTCACCAAAAGCGAAGATCAGAACCGGAGGCCACATGCGCACCATTCTGTCCATTTCCGATCTCAGGAAATCCTACGCCAGCGGGTTTGAAGCCCTGAAGGGCGTCAACCTCGACATTGAGGAGGGCGAGATCCTCGCGCTTCTTGGTCCCAATGGCGCGGGCAAGACCACGCTTATCTCCACCATCTGCGGCATCACCACCATGACCTCGGGTGCGGTGAAGGTGGGGGGGCATTGCATCGAAGAGGACTTTCGCGCCGCGCGGGCGATGATCGGCCTTGTGCCGCAGGAGATCAACCTCGAGCCCTTCGAGACGGTGCTGAACTCGGTACGGTTTTCCCGCGGGCTGTTTGGCAAACCGAAGAACGACGCGCTGATCGAGGAAATCCTGAAGAAGCTCTCGCTCTGGGACAAGCGGACAAGCCAGATCAAGGAGCTCTCCGGCGGCATGAAGCGCCGGGTACTCATTGCCAAGGCGCTCAGCCACGAGCCGCGGGTGCTGTTCCTCGATGAACCCACCGCAGGCGTCGATGTGGAACTGCGCAAGGACATGTGGGAGATCGTGCGCGAGCTGCGGGAAAGCGGCGTCACCATCATCCTTACAACCCATTACATCGAAGAAGCGGAGGCCATGGCCGACCGTGTCGGCGTCATTAACGGTGGGGAAATCCTGCTGGTGGAGCCGAAGGCCGATCTGATGGCGCGCATGGGCAAGAAAGAACTGCATGTGCAACTGAGCGCGCCGATTGCGGCCGTGCCCGAGGCGCTGTCGGCCCATCATCTGCAATTGGGCGAGGGCGGCCAGTCGCTGATCTATACCTATGATGTAAAGGCAGAGCGCACCGGGATCACCACGCTGTTGAACGATGTGGCGGCGGCGGGGCTGGTGCTGGCGGATGTCTCGACCCGGCAGTCGAGCCTCGAGGATATCTTTGTCGATCTCGTTAAGGGAGAAGAGGCATGAACTGGACCGCGGTTTCCTCCATCTACCGCTTTGAAATGGCGCGGTTCTTCCGCACCCTTGCGCAGAGTTTCCTGTCGCCTGTTCTGTCCACGTCGCTCTATTTCGTGGTCTTTGGCGCGGCCATCGGCAGCCGCATCGATCAGGTCGAGGGTGTTGCCTATGGCGCCTTCATCGTGCCGGGCCTGATCATGTTGAGCGTGATCACCCAAGGCATCTCCAACGCCTCTTTCGGGATCTATTTCCCGAAATTCATTGGCACGGTCTACGAACTGCTGTCGGCGCCGGTGAACTTTCTCGAGATCGTGCTGGGCTATGTGGGCGCGGCGGCGACCAAGGCGATGTTCATCGGCATCGTGATCCTGGCCACCGCACATCTGTTTGTGGATCTCACCATCCAGCATCCCTTGGCAATGCTGCTGTTCCTGGTGCTGACCTGCGTGAGCTTTGCACTTTTGGGCTTCATCATCGGGATCTGGGCGAAAAATTTCGAACAGCTGCAACTGGTGCCGCTCCTGATCATCACGCCGTTGATCTTCCTCGGTGGGTCATTCTATTCGATTTCCATGCTGCCGCCGGTCTGGCAGACGATCACCCTGTTCAACCCGGTGGTCTATCTGATCTCGGGCTTCCGCTGGTCCTTCTTTGGTACTGCGGATGTGCCGATCGGTCTCAGCCTGATGGCGATTGCGCTGTTCACCGGGCTCTGTCTTGCAGTGATCGGCTGGATCTTCAGGACCGGCTGGCGGCTGCGGGCCTGACCCTCACGGCCATACCCTTGCGGCCTGAGATCCGGAGCGGGGCGGAGGGCTCCCGCCGGTGTCCCTTGCATGACACAGGCCCGGTCTCCGGTCGGGCCCGGCGCCGCGCCCCCTCGCGGGAGCGCGGCGCGGTTGCGCTCCGCCGCGCCTGTTGCGTGAGAGGACCGGGAATGACGGTGATGCAACGGTGAAGCTTTGTCCCTTGAGAGATTGCAGAAGTTGCATTTTTACCCGGCGTGGGGGCGGAAACGTAACAGGGCAAGAATTCCTCAGAGCCCGCATCTTGTTTCCGGGGGGGTGGCATTCTACATCGGCGCCATGACTGTTCGATTGCCCTTCTTGAAGCGGCCGCCAACGGTGGCGGTGGTGCGTCTCTCCGGTGCCATAGGCATGGCCGGGCGGGGCAGCCTCAATGACACCACGCTCGCCCCGGTGCTGGAACGCGCCTTTCGCAAGGGCAAACCCCGCGCGGTTGCGCTGGAGATCAACTCCCCCGGTGGCAGCCCGGTGCAAAGCGCGCTGATCGGCGCCCGCATCCGACGCCTGTCGGAGGAAACGAAGGTGCCGGTGCTGGCCTTTGTCGAGGATGTGGCGGCCTCTGGCGGCTATTGGCTGGCGGCAGCGGCGGACGAGATCTATGCCGATGCGAGTTCCGTGGTGGGCTCGATTGGGGTGATTTCCGCCGGCTTTGGCGCGCAGGTCTTCCTCGCGCGGCAGGGGATCGAACGGCGGGTGCATACTGCGGGCAAGAGTAAGAGCATGCTCGATCCGTTCCGCCCGGAAAACGAAGAGGATGTGGCGCGGCTCAAGGTGCTGCTGAATGACATCCACGCCAATTTCATCGATCACGTGACGGACCGGCGCGGCGCCAGACTGGCGCATGACGACAGCCTCTTTACCGGCGAGATCTGGCTCGGTCGCCGGGCGGTGGAACTCGGGTTGATCGATGGCATCGGCCACCTGCGCCCGGTGTTGGAAGACCGGTTCGGCAAGAAGCTGCGTCTGCGCCGCTACGAGGTGAAACGCCCTGTCCTCAGCCGTTTCGGGCTTACCTTTGCCGAAGACGCGCTTGGTGCCATCGAGGAGCGTGCGCAATTCGCGCGTTTTGGCCTCTGACGTGATCCTGAAAATAGTCTCCCTGTTCCTCCTGGCGATGGCTGTCCTGGCCGTGTTCGGGCGTTTGCGTTTCCCGGGACAAAAGAAACTCAACTCGGTCCGGTGTCCCTCCTGTGGACGCTTCAGGATCGGCAAGGGGCCCTGCGCCTGCGGACGAGGAGGTCCCAAATCATGATGCCCTGGCTGTTCTGCCTGCTTGGTCTGGTGATCCTGCTGCTGGCTGGCGACGCACTCGTGCGTGGTGCCGTGAACCTGTCACTGCGGGTCGGGATCCCGGCACTGATCGTCAGTCTGACCATCGTCGCCTTTGGCACTTCGGCGCCGGAACTGCTGATTGCGGTGCAGGCGGTGTTTGAAAACGCCGATGGCATCGCGCTGGGCAATGTGGTCGGATCCAATACCGCCAATATCCTGCTGGTGCTGGGGATCCCGGCGATGATGCGGGCCCTGCACACCAGTGAATGCGACACCCGGCAGAACTACCTCTTCATGATCGGCGCCTCGGTGCTGTTCATCGGCCTGGCTTTCTTTGGAACCTTCACCTGGGTCTCCGGCCTGATCCTGCTGCTGGCCTTGGCCGGCGTGCTCTATACCGCGTTCCGCGAGGCCCGCGCCCATCGCGCCGCCGGCGAGCCGGACGAGCTTGAAGAGATTGAGGAAGCCGATCCGAATATGCCCTATTGGCGCATCGGCCTCTATCTGGTGCTGGGTCTGATCGGCCTGCCGCTCGGGGCGGAGCTTCTGGTGGAGAACGCCACCATCATCGCCCGCATGTATGGCATGAGCGAGACAGTGATCGGCCTGACGCTGGTTGCAGTCGGGACATCGTTGCCGGAACTGGCCACCACGGTGATGGCGGCGTTGCGCCGTCAGGCGGATGTGGCACTGGGCAACGTGATCGGGTCGAACATGTTCAACCTGCTGGCGATCATCGGGCTTGCCACCTTCATCGGCCCGATCTCGGTTGATCCGGAATTCCTGCGCTTTGACCTCTGGGTGATGCTGGGATCCTCGCTGCTGATCATCCCCTTCGTCTTTTTCCGTCAGGACATCACTCGGCTCTGGGGTGTCGGCTTGACGGCGGTTTATATGGTCTACCTCTGGATGCTGTTCTAAGTCTGGACCTGAGGCGGTCGCAACAGGCAGGAGAGAGCACATGCGGGCATTGGTGACAGGTGCGGGCAAACGTCTCGGTCGTGCCATGGCGCTGGCGCTTGCAGAGGCGGGCTACGACCTTGCCCTGCACTATGCCAGCTCCGAGATCGAGGCCCTGGAGACCGCCACAGCCGTACAGGCACTGGGGCGGAAAGCAGCGCTTCTGCGAGCGGACCTGTTGCTTGACGCCGAGACGGAGGCGCTGCTGCCCGCCGCGGCGGCAGCCCTGGGCGGGTCGATCACCTGCCTGGTCAACAATGCCTCCATTTTTGAACCGGACAGCCTCGGCAGCGCGACCCGTGACAGCTGGGACCGCCATCTGCAAAGCAACCTGCGCGCGCCCTTCCTGCTCATGCAGGCGCTGGCGGCGCAGGATCTGCCCGATCTGCGGGACGGGCAGGGCGAGCCCCTCGCCGCCGCCCAGGTCATCAACATGATCGACCAACGGGTGCGCAAACTGACGCCCCATTTCATGAGCTACACGCTGGCGAAATCCGCTCTCTGGACCCTGACCCAGACGGGTGCGCAGGCGCTGGCCCCCAGAATCCGGGTCAATGCGATCGGTCCCGGCCCCACCCTGCAGGGGCCGCGCCAGAGCCCCGAGGACTTCGCCGCCCAGCGTGCCGCCACCCTTCTGCAGCGGGGGGCAGACGCTGCCGAGATCACCGCAGCTCTGCGCTATCTCCTCGACGCGCGCGCGGTCACCGGCCAGATGATCTGCGTCGATGGCGGCCAGCATCTGGGCTGGCAGACTCCGGATTCGCTCCTGCCGGAATGAGCCGCCTGCCACAGCGGCGACCTGTCGCCAATCTGCAATCACAAGGGTGACGCGACGACTTATGCACGCCTTACGCGAGCTTTATCTTTCCGTTACAAAAACTTTAATATTTTCAAAGATTTGGACTCGATTGGGGAAAATATTCATAAAAATCAGCCCCTTGTGAAATTGCCTAAAAATTGGTCAATTCTGCGAAGCTGCCAAAATCAAAAGGAAATTCCAAACAAGCCCGAAGTTATCAGAGTACTTATCCACAGGAACGGTGGATGTATCCTTGCTTGTATTCTTCGCCTGAAGATTGCAGCACCCCCGCCAGAATCATATGTCAGTATCCATGACCGATCCCCACGCAGAATCGCCCGCTTCAGGCGCCGACCTTCGCACCGGTTACGGCGTCATTCAGGACTATCTGAAGACCCTCGACGCCTCGCCCGGCGTCTATCGGATGCTCGATGCCGAGAGCCGGGTTCTTTATGTGGGCAAGGCGCGCAACCTGCGGGCGCGGGTGTCGAACTATTCGCGCCCCGGCCACAGCCCACGCATCGAGAAGATGATCGCGCAGACCGCCTCGATGATGTTCCTGACCACCCGGACAGAGACCGAGGCGCTGTTGTTGGAACAGAACCTCATCAAGCAGCTGAAGCCGAAATACAACGTGCTGCTGCGCGATGATAAAAGCTTTCCCAATATCCTTGTGGGCAAGGAACACGACTTTCCGCAGATCAAGAAGCATCGCGGCGCGCGCAAGGAAAAGGGCAGCTACTTTGGTCCCTTCGCCAGTGCAGGCGCAGTGAACCGGACGCTGAATCAGCTGCAGAAGGCGTTCTTGCTGCGCAACTGCTCGGACAGCATGTTCGACACCCGCTCGCGCCCCTGCCTGCAATATCAGATCAAGCGTTGCTCTGGTCCCTGCGTCGGGCTGATCTCGCAGGCGGACTATGCCGAAAGCGTGCGAGATGCCGAACGCTTCCTCTCCGGCCGCTCGACCAAGGTGCAGGAGGAACTGGCCGAACAAATGATGGCGGCCTCCGAGGCGATGGAGTTTGAACGCGCCGCCGCCCTGCGCGACCGGATCAAGGCACTGACGCAGGTGCAATCGGCGCAAGGCATCAACCCGCGCGGCGTTGCGGAGGCGGATATCATCGGCCTCCATATGGATTCCGGTCAAGCCTGCGTGCAGGTCTTCTTCATCCGCGCCAATCAGAACTGGGGCAATCAGGACTTCTACCCGCGCGTCTCGGAGGATGTCTCTCCTGCCGAGGTGATGGAGGCCTTTATCGGCCAGTTTTACGACAACAAGGACGTGCCACGTCAGCTGATCCTGTCGGATGACATCGAGAACGCCGACCTGATGTGCGAGGCTCTGGGCGAGAAGGCAGGTCGAAAGGTCGAGATCGTGGTGCCTCAGCGCGGCGAAAAGACCGAGCTGGTGGCGAGTGCGGTACGCAACGCCCGCGAAAGCCTCGCCCGCCGGATGTCGGAAAGCGCGACGCAGGCGAAACTCTTGCGCGGCATTGCCGAGGCCTTTGGCCTAGAGGGGCCGCCGCAGCGGATCGAGGTCTACGACAACTCGCATATCCAGGGCACCAATGCGGTGGGCGGCATGATCGTGATGGGCCCCGAGGGGTTTATGAAAAACGCCTATCGCAAATTCAACATCCGGGGCGAGGATCTGGTCCCCGGCGATGACTTTGGCATGATGAAAGAGGTGCTGAGCCGCCGCTTTGCCCGCCTGTTGAAAGAAGACCCCGACCGGGACAAGGGCATGTGGCCGGACCTTTTGCTGATCGACGGCGGCGCCGGGCAGGTCTCGGCCGTGGCGGAGATCATGGCGGAGCACGGGGTCGAGGACATCCCCATGGTCGGCGTCGCCAAGGGGGTGGACCGCGACCACGGCAAGGAGGAGTTCTACCGCCCCGGCGAACGTGCCTTTGCCCTGCAACGCAATGATCCGGTGTTGTATTTCATCCAGCGGATGCGCGACGAGGCGCACCGGTTCGCCATCGGCACCCACCGGGCCAAGCGGGCGAAATCCATGGCTGCCAATCCGCTCGACGATATCGCGGGCGTGGGGGCGACGCGCAAAAAGGCCCTGCTCACTCATTTCGGCAGCGCCAAGGCGGTGAGCCGCGCCAACCTCTCGGACCTGAAGGCGGTGGAGGGCATCTCGGATGCGCTGGCCGAGACGATCTACAACTACTTCCAGGATCGCTGAGTCGCGGCGGGACAACCCGCGGTCAGGTTCGGTTTGGGGCAGGGGGGAATCTGCGCTATACTGCTGCGATGTTCCTGTGAAGAGTGTTGCCCCTTTAGCCCCGGAGGTCTGCCCATGCCTGCGAGCCTCAGTGTAAAATCCGCCTCCTACAAGACCTATGGCGTCTCCGGCAAAACCCTTGCCGATATCGCCAAGAGCATCAAGAAGGTCGGCCCGGTTGATCCCAACGACAAGAAGCGGGTCGCCTTTCTGACCACGACCGAACTCGACTGTGCCCTGACCCGGGCCAGGTACAAGCCCGATGGCAAACCCAAGCTCGACAAGAAATCCGGCTGGTACGAGGCCAAGGCAAAGGTCGACTCCCTGTCGCTGACCCTGATTCCCACCGTCGAATGCCCCAAACGCCAGGTGTCCGGCCTTTCGGCGCGCGCCTTGGTGGAGTGGTTCCGCTTCTACGCCGCCTGCCTGCTGCACGAAGCCAAGCACCTCGATAAGGCCAAGAAGGAATGCGAGAAGATTGCCAAGGAAGTCGACAAGCTGCGCGGCACCGGCATGGCCGACAGCGAGGCAAAGGCACAGGCGGCAGCCAATGACGATCTGGCGGAGGCAATCAGGATCTTCTTTTTCGACAACCGCGAGCGTCTGAACGAGTTGCATCGGAAATTCGATCACTCCACGCACCACGGCGAGAAGCAGGGGGCCTTGCTCGATACCTCGATCCAATGAGACGAATGGCCGCGCCTCCTTGAAAAAAGCGGATCTTGGCCGGTGTAAATATTCGTCACAGGGCCGCTTCCCACCGCTGCAGAGCGGGGATATGGTGCGCTCATGATCTGGAATTTGCCCAATATCCTCACCACTCTAAGGCTGCTTGCAGCGCCTGCGCTGGCGGTGATGTTCCTCTTCTTCTCGCGCCCGGTGGCCGATTGGTTTGCGCTTCTGTTGTTTGTGGGTGCAGCGGTCACCGATTGGTTCGATGGTTATCTGGCGCGCAGCTGGAAGCAGGAAACCAAGATGGGCGCCATGCTCGATCCCATCGCCGACAAGGCAATGGTGCTGATCGCGCTGATGATCCTGGTGAGCTACTCGCCTGCCCATTGGACGCCCTGGTTGGTGCTGCCTGCCACGCTGATCGTCTTTCGCGAGGTCTTCGTGTCCGGCCTGCGTGAATTCCTCGGTGACACCGCAGGCACGCTCAAGGTGACCAAACTGGCCAAGTGGAAGACCACCGCCCAGATGATCGCGATTGCGACCCTGTTCTCGCAGGGGATATTCGAGCACCACCTGTCTAAGCGCCCGGAGGATTTTGCCGGTATCACCTGGGTCGATGCGGCGGTAGTCTGGTCCGGTCGTCTCGGCCTCTGGATCCTGCTGGTGGCCGCGCTTCTTACTGTGATCACCGGTCTTGACTACCTGAAGAAAGCGCTGCCCCACCTGAAGGAGACCCGCTGATGGATGTGCTCTATTTCGCCTGGGTGCGGGAACGCATCGGCCTGCCGAAGGAACGGGTGGAGACCTCTGCCGCCACCGTCGCCGAACTGGTCGAGGAGCTGAAGGCGCGCGAAGAGCGTTATGCGGCTGCTTTTGCCGATCTGTCGGCCCTCCGGGTGGCGCTGGATCAGGATCTCGCTGAATTCGACTCGCCGCTTGCGGGCGTGCGCGAGGTGGCCTTCTTCCCGCCGATGACCGGGGGCTGACGCGATGCGCGTGGTGGTGCAGGAGGCCCCCTTCGATTTCGGCGGCGAGGCTGAGGCCTTCGCCAAAGGGGCGGCTGGGGCCGGGGCTGTGGTCACCTTCACCGGGCTGGTGCGCGAGGCAGATGGTGGCGCCATGGCCGTTATGGAGATCGAGCACTACCCGGGCATGACCCAGAAGGCGCTGGAGAAGATCGCAACCGAGGCCATCCGTCGTTGGCAGCTGACCGATGCACTGGTGATCCACCGCTATGGGCGCCTTGCGCCCGGTGACCAGATCATGATGGTCGCCACCGCCGCCCGCCACCGCGTCGCGGCCTTCGAGGCGGCGGAATACCTGATGGACTACCTCAAGTCCCGCGCCCCCTTCTGGAAGAAGGAAGTCCTCGCGGATGGTGCTGCCGAATGGGTGGCGGCAAAGGATGTCGACGAGGACGCGCTCTCCCGCTGGTGATTTGCTAGGCCGGCGATGACGGCTTCCTTGAGTATGGTCTGAAGTATCCCGGAGGGCAGAACCTCCTGCCGCACCAAGGTTTTGCCTCAGTCCGCCTGCGGGGCAGGTGGGTTGGTTCCAGTGCCAGGCTAGGGAGGTGCTTGGGATCGACGACGGCCCTCTCCGGGCCTCATGACCGGATTGCGGTGGGACCGGTCAGACGGCGGCGGTATCCTGGCTGAAGATGTTGACCCAACCGCTGTCGGCACAGGCGTCCCGCTCCACGTCCCGCCTTTGCCAGATCGAGGTGACATACATCGTTTCAAGCTGCGCGCGGCCCAACCGGAGGAACTCGGCTCGGTAGCTCAAGAGACCAAAGTCGCCGCCGAGGGGGCGGGCCTGCGCCTCCGAGAGATGGTAGCGCATCAGGGTCGAACCCGCTGAGAGCTGGCCCACATGGGCGGATTTGTCGGCAAACCCATCGGAATAGACCCCCAGAAAACTGTCGCAGAGCGCGGCCGCATCCGCTGCGGCGTCACCGTGCAGCAACGCGTCCCAGACCCGGCGTTCACAGCGCATCAGGGCGTCGCGCAGATCTGCGGAGTGCAGCACCATGCTCAGTGCCTGTGCAACTGCCCGCGCAGCTCTTCCGCTTCGTGGCGCGCCTCGCGCAGCCCTTCCATGGCCGCCCGCAGCTCCGCTTCCGTCTGGTTCAGCTGGTTGGTCAGCTCCGCCTCGCGCTGCTGCAGATAGGTGATCGCCTGATCGCGGGTTTCCTCCGCTTCGTGCAGCTCCTGGCTCATACGGTCGAGATCGGCCACATCGCTCTGACGCACGCGGGTAAAGCGATGCACCAGCCAATTGGCGAACCATCCCAGCGCAAAGGCCACAAACAGGATGATGGCTGTGGTCAGGATGAACTCTGTTCTGTTCATTGGTCGTTGGTCTCCCCGGAGCCATCGCTCCCTTGATCTGCCGCTTCCCCGCTACCTTCGTTGCCGCTGGCTTCGTCGGACTGCGCCGGGTCGGTCTCTGCCGATGGCTCGGCACTCTCTTCAGCCTCGATCAGGCGGAATTCGATCCGGCGGTTGGCCTCCCGCCCTTCCTCGCTGCTGTTGGAGGCGATGGGGTTCGCTTCGCCATAGCCCTTGGCGACAAAACTGCCGGTCAGCAGCCGTCGCGCGATCAGCGCGTTCAGCACCGATTGCGCCCGCGCCTGGCTCAGGGTCTGGTTCATTTCCTCGCGGCCCTGGCTGTCGGTATGGCCCTGGATTTCCAGCGGGATTTCGCCACAGCGCTTGAGCACACCGGCGATTTTGTCGATCACGCGCGCACTGTCGGTGGCCACGGTGGCGGACCCCGGTTCAAAGGCGATCTTTTCGGACAGCTGGATCGCAGCCAGTTCCGCCTCGCAGAGTGCGGGGGCCATCATCTCGTCCTGCGGCTGCGGTGGTGCCTCATAGGTGATGTCCAGCTCGTACTCCTTGGCGTCACCGAGCTTGTCCGAGAGCATCCGTGCAATCTCGGCGCTGGCATTCTCATCATGGCTCATCCCGCGCACGGCGATCAGATCCGGCGTCACCGTGACCGCGCCCCGTTCCAGCTGCGCCAGCGCATCAAGCGCTGCCAGCACCCGGATCGGCCACTGTCCCGGCAGGTCCGGCACATTGCGGGTGCCCAGATAGACCGCGCCGGAGCCAAACCGGGCCCGGGCGTAGCTGTCCACCGTGCGCCGCTGGGCGTCGTCGCTCAACCGGCCGCGCAGCTGCACCTGGCCTTCGGGGCTCAGGGTGGCGCTGAACTCGGGCGTCGCGTCGCTCTGCTGCGCTTCGGGCTGGGTCAGCACCGCATGCAGCACAAAGACCGGCGGCAGGGCGTTTTCCAATTCGCCCACCACCCGTTCGAACAGCACATGCGGGGTGCCCTCTGCCGCCACCAGGGTCACGTCGCCGTTGGAAAAGGTGATCGAACCCTGCCCCAGTTCCTTCAGCGCGCCAATGCCCACTTCCGCAGCCCTGGCCCAGCTCGCCGAGGGCACGCCAAGACCGATGGTGCATTCGGTCTGCACATTGAGGTCCGCCGCCTGCGCCGCCTTCAGGATCCGCAACCGGCTGGCGTCGCTCTCTGCCGAGCAGGCGTCGAAATGGCCGCCCTCCTCGCCAAGCACATAGCGCAGTGTGAAAGGCGAGATCACCGGACGCGGCGCGGCAATGTCCAGCGTCACATGCACCGAGGGGGGCGCCATGCGGGTCAACCGGTCCTCCAGCCTGCGCTTGGCCTCGGGACTGTCGGAGATCGCGGTGATCCGCACGGCGTCGGCAGCGACCGAGATCTTGGTGCGCGGCAATAGCGCCAGCGCCTGCACCGCATAGTTCAACGCATCGGTCCAGCCTTTTGGGGCGGGATAATCGGCGGTCTCGACAAAATCGGCGACCTGGGGGCTGTCCTTGATCCCGCCCAGGCGGCGCAGGAGCGCATCGTGGTCGCTGGCGGTCGGGATCAGGCCGATGATGGAGATTCCCGCATCGTTGCGCAGGATCTCGGTCGAGAAGCGCGGCGGGGCGATGCCCTTGGACGGGGTCACTTGCATCTGGTCGATGATGCGCGTGGCATCGACCATCGCGCCGACGCGTGAAATGGCGGAAAAGCGGCGCGCCTCGTCCGGGGCCTCGCCCGAGAGTTCGACACGCAGGCCATCGGCCACCACTTCGGCCCAGTCATAGCCTGCCGCATCCAGGGTCCGACGCACCACGATCTCGGTGGTGTTCTCCAGCCCCCGCGCTGCAAATCCCGCCACCACCAGACAGAGGCCGGCAGCTCCGGCAAAGGTCGCGGTGGGGATCAGGAAAGAGGAGAGGCGCATCAGGCAAAAGCTTCCGGCAGTTTTTCTCGCACTTGTCTACAAGTGCAGGACAAGGGGATCAATCGGCGCAGACCTCACAGTCATGCGAACAATGCCAACCCGAGGAAGATGAGCGGAATCAAGCCGGTGTCGCGGTTGAGGCGAAACAGGGACAGCAGACGCTCGTTGTTCTCCGGGTCAAAGGCGCGCAATTGCCAGGTCATGTGCCAGCCCATCGCCCAGGGGGCGCAGAGCGCCAGCACCAGCGCCAGGATGGAACCGGCGGGCTGCACCGCCAGGATCACCGCCAGCGCCATCAACGAGACGGTGGCCACGATGAAGCGCCTGAGCCAGGTGGGCGAACGGTCGCCAAACAGCCGGGCGGTGGATTTGACGCCGATCAGCGCGTCATCCTCGGTGTCCTGATGGGCATAGATGGTGTCGTAGAACAGCGTCCAGGCCATGCCGGCCACGTAGAGCACCACCGCCGGCCATTCGAGTCGCCCGCTATGGGCCACCCAGGCCAGCATCGCGCCCCAGTTGAAGGCCAGTCCGAGAAAGACCTGCGGCCACCAGGTGAAGCGTTTGGCAAAGGGATAGATCGCCACCGGAAGGAGCGAGAGCACCCCCATGGCGATGGCCGCCCCGTTGAAGGTCAGCAGGATGCCAAAGGCCACAAGGGCCTGCAACCCCATCCAGATCACCGCGCCCCGGACCGTCACCTGACCGGAGGGGATGGGACGTGAGCGGGTCCGCTCCACCCTTCCGTCGAAATCCCGATCGGTGATGTCGTTCCAGGTGCAGCCCGCCCCCCGCATCAGCCAGGCGCCAAAGCCGCAGCCGATGAAGATCCACAGGTCTTGCCATCGCGGGTCCTGATGGGCGAGCATCGACAGGGCCAGCCCCCACCAGCAGGGCAGCAGCAGAAGCCAGGTGCCGATGGGCCGGTCGGCGCGGCTGAGGCGCAGATAGGGGCGGCTCCAGGCCGGGGCGTGGATATCGACCCAATTGCCTTTCACCGCATCCGCAACTTGTCCATCTGGTGTTGGCGACTGGCCTTGCATATGTAGGACCTCATGAGTGCTAAAGTCAGACTGTATGTAGATCACCCCTTGGGGGCAGGGCAAACGGTTCCTCTGGACCGCGATCAGGCGCATTACCTGTTTGGGGTGATGCGGCTGGAGACGGGTGCGCGGGTCGCCCTGTTCAACGGGCGCGATGGCGAGTGGCAGGCGGAGGTCGCAGAGGCCGGCAAACGCGGTGGCGCGCTGACCTGTGTGGAGCAGTCCAAACCCCTGCAATTGCCGCCTGACCTCTGGCTGATCTTCGCGCCGATCAAAAAGGCGCGCACCGATTTTATCGTTGAAAAAGCCACCGAGATGGGCGCGGCGCGGATCATGCCGGTCGCGACAGACTTCACCAATTCCGAACGGATCCGGCAGGACCGCCTGCAGGCCCATGGGGTTGAGGCGGCTGAGCAATGCGGTGGCACCTTTGTGCCCGAGGTGGCGGAGCTGCAAAAGCTCTCCACCCTGCTCGATCAATGGCCCACCGAGCGTCAGCTGATGTTCTGTGACGAGGGTGAGGTGGGGCAGCGGTTGTTCTTGGACGCCACACAGGCCGGGGTGGCGGCTGGCCCTTGGGCGATTCTGATCGGTCCCGAGGGAGGCTTTTCCGAAGGAGAGCGCAAGCGGCTGCACCGGATGGAGCAGGCGCATGTGGTGAGCCTCGGCCCTCGCATCCTGCGCGCGGACACGGCGGCGGTGGCTGCGCTGACTCTCTGGCAACATACTTTGGGAGACTGGTGATGGTCTGGCGTGCGGCAACCCAATCGGATGTGGCGCGCGTTCTGCCCTTTCTGGATGCGCATATCCAAAGTTCGATGTTCCTGCTCGAGAACCTGAGCCAGCACGGGCTTGGTTCCGATCACCCAAATGCGCTGAGCCTTTGGTTGCAGGCGCAGGGCGATGGGGTTTTTGCCATCACAAACGCTGGAAATGTGCTGATGCAGATGCCCGAGGCCTCTGCGCAGGACTGGCGGGAGGCGGGCGCGCTGTTGGGCGCGCGCGCCATTCATGGCGTGCTTGGCGACGCCCCGCAGGTGCGCAGTTTTGTTGCCGCCAATGGGCTGGGCGATCACCCTTGCCAGCTCGACAGTGATGATCCGGGGTTTCTCCTCGACCTTGCGGAGCTGACGGTGGAGATGCGCGACGACGAAGCGCTGATCTCGGTCCGCGAGGCACCGCGCGCGCTGATGGATGCCTGGCGCACGGCCTATGAGATCGAGGCGGTCCAGGCCCCGCCCGAGAAGGCCCGCATCAAGGGGCCGAAAGACATCGACCAGTTCATCGCCCGCGACAGCCACCGAGTTTTGCTGGTGGATGGCGTGCCGGTGGCGATGAGCGGCTATAACACCACCTATGAGGACACGGTTCAGGTCGGCGGGGTCTATACGCCGCCTGCTTTACGCGGTCGGGGCTACGCGCGCCGCGTCGTCGGTCGCCACATGGCCGAATGTCGCGCGCGCGGCGCAAGGCGGGCGGTGCTCTTTGCCGCCAGCGAAGAAGCGGCGCGGGCCTATCAGGCCATCGGCTTTCGCCGCGCGGGCAGCTTTGCCTTGGTCCTGTTTTCCGAACCTGCGCATCTGCGCGCAGGCGATGTGGAGCCTTGCACATGAGTTTCATTCGACCCGAAGCGCGCGCCGCCCTCTGGCGCTGGCGCGAGGTGCTGGTGGCGGTGGCCTTCCTCTTCTGGGGGCTGAATTGGGCGCTCTGGGGTATTGGCCTCACCCAGATCACTGGCTGGGCCTGTATCTGTATCGGCGTGGTGCTGGCGGTGATCGGCGTCCAGCGGATGCGGTTCCGACTGGGCGCAGGCGGGCCGGGGGTGGTGCAGGTGACCGAGGGGCAGATCAGCTATTTTGGCCCGCTAACGGGCGGGGCGGTGGCGCGATCCGAGCTGGAGGCGGTCCGGCTTGACCATACCGCGCGCCCCTCGCATTGGGTGCTGGAGCAGCCCGGCCAGCCGCCTTTGGCGATTCCGGTCACTGCTGCCGGGGCGGAGGCGCTCTTTGATGTCTTCTCCAGCCTGCCCGGATTAAAGACAGAACGCATGTTGAGTGAACTGCATCACAAAGGTCCTCACCAGGTCGTGATATGGCAGCGATCACCGGAGCCGCAACACCTCCGTCGCCTGCATTGACTTAGGCGCGGTTTCGCCGCACCAGTTGAACCTCGGGGCCCTGTCCCACCGAATTGAAACGCCTCGCCCGACGTGCTCGTGGCGACCACCAAAGGGGGCCTGTCCCATGTCCATTCCTCAGTCCGGCGGCGGGCCGATCGAACGCCATGAGCAACTGGCAGAATATATGGCCTCGGGCTGCAAGCCGCACGCGGATTGGCGCATCGGCACCGAGCATGAGAAGTTCGGCTACTGCAAGGACACGCTGAAGCCGCTGCCCTATGAGGGCAAACGCTCGATTCTCGCGGTGCTGGAAGGGCTGCGCGACCGTCACGGCTGGGACCCGGTCACCGAGGGCGGCAAGCTCATTGGTCTGAGCAAAGGCATGGCGAATGTGAGTCTGGAGCCCGGCGGCGCGCTGGAGCTCTCTGGCGCGCCGGTGGAGACCATTCACGAGACCTGCGACGAGGTGAACAGCCACCTGCGCGAGGTGAAGGACATCGCTGATGAGATCGGCGTGGGCTTCATCGGTCTAGGGGCTGCACCGATTTGGCAGCACGAGGAAATGCCCTTGATGCCGAAGGGCCGCTATCAGCTGATGAACGACTATATGGAGCGCGTGGGCACCATGGGTCGGTCGATGATGCGGCGCACCTGTACCGTGCAGGTGAACCTCGATTTCGCCTCCGAGGCCGATATGGTGCAAAAGCTGCGGGTCGCACTGGCGCTGCAGCCGGTCGCGACGGCGCTTTTTGCCAATTCGCCCTTCTTTGAGGGTAAGGTGAACGGCATGAAATCCTGGCGCAGCCACATCTGGCGGCACCTTGATGACGCGCGTACCGGCATGCTGCCCTTCGTGTTTGAAGACGGCATGGGGTTTGAGCGCTATGCGGACTATGCGCTCGATGTGCCGATGTATTTTGTCTATCGCGATGGCAAATACATCAATGCGCTGGGCCAGTCCTTCCGTGATTTCCTGAAGGGCGAGCTGCCCGCGCTGCCCGGCGAGATACCGACCCTGAGCGATTGGGCGGATCACCTGACCACCGCCTTCCCTGAGGCGCGGATCAAGAAATACATGGAAATGCGCGGGGCCGATGGTGGCCCCTGGCGGCGTCTCTGTGCGCTGCCCGCCTTCTGGGTGGGGCTGATGTATGATCAGGCGAGCCTTGATGCGGCCTGGGATCTGGTCAAGGGCTGGGATGCGGAGACCCGCGAAGGGCTGCGGATCGGGGCAGGCCGTGAGGGGCTGCAAGCCGAAGTGAACGGCATCAAGATGCACGATCTGGCGCGGCAGGTGCTGGAGATCTCCGAAGCTGGTCTGGTCGCCCGTGGCCGCACCGGCGCGGGGGGGATGGTGCCGAATGAGACCCATTTCCTCAATGCGCTGAAAGAGAGTATCGAGAGCGGCAAGACACCGGCGGATGAGCTCCTTGATCGCTACAATGGCGACTGGAATGGCGATCTGACGCGGATTTACGCGGACTACAGCTACTGACCTGCCAGGTTGATTGGTAGGCAATGGGGGCGCCGCTGAGGTGCCCCTTTTTGCTGCGCGCGGACTCTTGGCGGCGCAGTCGGGCGGCAGCATTTGCGCCGGGAGCAGATCAGCGCAAAACCGGCGGCAAGGGATCCTGCCGCCGGTCGTAGTGCGTGTCCGTGAGTGGGCTGGCTTACTTCAGCAGATCTGCCGGCTCCGCGCTGGCAATCTCACCCCAGTTGGCATCGGCCTTCTCGATGAAACCGGGGATGTCGGCGACCCAGCGTTGCTGAATCTCCGGGGAGAGGTTCAGGTAGAGCACGTCATCGACGATTTTCCACTGGTGCGGATCCCCGTCGAACTTGAACCCCATGGCAGCGCCAAAGGCGCAATAGCCGCCATAGGCCGGCACATAGGCCTCGGGGTTCTTGTCGAACTGCGCCTTGTTGTCTTCGGAGGCAAACCAATAGGTCGCATCGTCATGTTCGGAGGTGAGCGTATAAAGCCCCTTGGTCGCCTCGCCTGCGGTGAAATAGGCCACCGGGTCATAGCCCTGCATTGCAAGACCGGTGGAAGAGGCGTTGATCTCGACCCCAGCGGCCAGCGTGGAGGTGGCGAGGGCCACGGAGAGGGCGATACCGCCGAGGATGTTCTTGGAGACAGACGTCAGCTTGGTCATGTGTCAAACCTTTCGATCAGCCCGGGCGACAATTGCCCGGTAGGGGGATGTGCAAAGGCGCAGGTGAGTGCAAATTCCGTTGCGAGAGGAACGGCTGTGCGGCCGTTGTGAGGCTGATCTGGGGGAGGCGGGGATCAACTGCAAAACAACTCAATTTGTCTGTGCAGATTTGCGAAAAGCGGTTTGCGCGGGCGCTGCACTACAATCGCGTGAGCGGAATGTGAAACGCCCCGCCGGGGAGGGCGGGGCGCTGTAAGTCGCTGAAATAATGAGAGGTTTACTTTTGGCCGATCTTCGGCTCTGTGCCCGCGCGCAGGCGGGCGATATTGGCCTTGTGGCGGATCAGGATCACCACCGTCAGCGCCACCGCCAGCAGAGCGGCAGAGCTATAGCCCAGCACGAGGCACCAGAGCGCCGAACTCACCGAGGAAACCAGTGCCCCCATCGAGGAAATCCGGCTGAGATAGGCCGCCACAAGCCATGTGAGGCAGCAGGCGATACCCACCGGCCAGGCCAGCGCCAGCAGCAGCCCGAGGAAGGTCGCAACCCCCTTGCCGCCCTTGAACCCGAGCCAGACCGGAAAGCAATGGCCGACAAAGGCCAGAAGCCCCGCCAGCTGCGCCGCATCCTCGCCCGCAAGGGCGCGCGCGATCAGCACGGCGACCGCCCCTTTGCCGCCATCCAGGATCAGAGTCAGGGCAGCCGCCGCCTTGTTGCCGGTGCGCAGCACATTGGTGGTGCCGATATTGCCCGACCCAATGGCGCGCAGGTTGCCAAGGCCAAAGGCGCGCGTCACCAGAATGCCAAAGGGCACCGAGCCCAAGAGATAGCCAATCGCGCCCCAGAGAAGCAGCAGCGGCAGGGCGGTCTCGATCATCGGCATCAGGCGTCCTTTCGATAAACGGGGCGGCCCGCCACATAGGTGGCCAGCACGCGGCCCTGCATGCGCTGGGTGTCAAACGGCGTGTTCTTCGACTTTGACTGCAGCTTGAACCGATCCAGCACGAAAGGCGCGTCGGCGTCAAACAGCACGAGGTCGGCCGGGGCATCGAGGCTGAGGCGGCCGGAGGCGAGGCCAAGGCGCTTGGCGGGGTTCAGCGCCATGGCGCGGAACAGGGTCGGTAGGTCCAACAGCTCCGCATGATAAAGGCGCAGCGCAGCCGGCAGCAGAGTTTCGAGCGCGACGGCCCCGGCGGCGGCCTCTTCAAAGGGCAGGCGTTTGCTTTCCTCGTCCTGCGGCGTGTGCATGGAGGAGATAATGTCGATCAACCCGGTGCGCACCGCCTCGACCACCGCCAAACGGTCATCTTCCGAGCGCAGCGGCGGCTTCACCTTGAAGAAGGTGCGATAGTCGGCCACGTCCAGCTCGTTCAGCGTCAGATGGTGGATCGAGGTGCCGGCGGTGATATCCAGCCCATTCGCCTTGGCGCGCTCCAGCGCGGGCAGGGCGCGGGCGGTGGTGATCTGGTCGGCGTGGTACTTCGCGCCGGTCATCTCCAGCAGTGCGATGTCGCGATCAAGCCCCATCCGCTCCGCCATGGGCGAGACCGCAGGCAGGCCGCGCAGGGCGGCGAATTTGCCGGAGGTGGCGGCGGCACCGTCGGACAGGCCCGGTTCCTGCGGATGGGCGATGACCAAGGCCCCGCAGCTGCGCGCATAGGTCAGCGCGCGAGAGAAAACCTTGGTATTGCCGACCACATGGTCGCAGTCGGTAAAGGCCACCGCGCCCGCATCCATCAGGAAGCCGATCTCGGTCATCTCGCGCCCCTCGCGGCCCTTGGTGAGGGCGGCCATCGGCAGCACGTTCACCGGCGCATCGGCCTGCGCGCGGCGGGTGACGAATTCCAGCGTCTCCGGGCTGTCGATCGCGGGCGAGGTATCGGGGCGGGTCACGATGGTGGTGACGCCACCTGCTGCTGCCGCGAGGCCTGCGGACTTATAGCTTTCCTTGTGGCGCTCGCCCGGCTCGCAGACTTTGACGCCGATGTCGACGATGCCGGGTGCGAGGCATTTGCCGCCGCAGTCCACCATCTCGACCTCCGCCAGAGTCAGACCCTGGGCGGCGCAGATCGCCTCGGCGCTTTGATCGTCAAAGCGGCCCGCGATGCGACCCTCTGCCACCAGAAGGGCGCCCGGGGCATCCGTCCCGGCCTCGGGGTCGATCAGGCGGGCGTTGAGGAAAAGCGTCGTCATCGGGCGATATCCTTCGTGAAAGGCGGCGTCGGGGATGGGGCGGCGGTCATGTGACCAGCGCCCAGATCAAGAGGGCAAAGAGCAGCATCACCACGGCAAAAAGCGTCGCGCCAATGCGGCGCGCCCGGTTGCGGGCGGCGCGCGGCGACGTCCGCAGGGTCGGCTCAGCGGCGGCGCTGGGGATCACGCCGGGGGCGGTCCAGTCGGTCTTGACCTCGCCCAGACGCGCGATCAGCCGCAGCGGCGTTGCCGGGGTCAGCCGGGTTTCCGCCCCGTCAAAGGCGCGGGCGCGCAGAACCAGCACCCAGCCGGACAGCCCATCCAGAGCCATGCCATGCTCCGAGAGGTCTTTTTCGCTGACGCCCAGCCCCTCGCGCAGATAGCCCAGAAGGCCGAGGTCCTCGAGATCGGCGGTGGGGAAGATTTCCACCTGATCCCGGTCAAGCTGTTCGATCCCCAGAACCTGCGCCAAGGCACCCTCCTCGTCGCGCAGGAATTTGGCCTGCTCGGGGGGCATGTCGAGGGCGAAGATCAGCACCTCGCTGCGCGCGCCCTTGGGGATCTCGATCACATCGGTCATGGCTCAGGAGGCCTGTGCCGCGCGTGCCTTGCGCAGGTTGCGCGCCAGAAGGTCCATCGCGGCCATGCGCACCGCAACGCCCATCTCGACCTGTTCCTGAATGACCGAGCGGGTGATGTCGTCGGCGATCTGCCCGTCGATCTCCACGCCGCGGTTCATCGGGCCGGGGTGCATCACGATGGCGTCGGGCTTGGCCAGCGCCAGCTTGTCTGCATCCAGCCCGTAGCGGTGGTAATATTCCCGCTCCGAGGGGATAAAGCCGCCGTCCATCCGCTCCTTTTGCAGGCGCAGCATCATGACGACGTCCACGTCCTTCAGACCCTCGCGCATGTCGTCGTAGATCTCGGCGCCGAACTCGGCAAACTGCTGCGGCACCAGTGTCGGCGGGCCAATGAGGCGGATGCGGTTTTCCATCTTGCCCAGCAGGATCAGGTTCGAGCGCGCCACGCGGGAATGGGCGATATCGCCGCAGATCGCGATGTTGAGCCGATGCAGCCGCCCCTTGGCGCGGCGGATGGTCAGCGCATCGAGGAGCGCTTGGGTCGGGTGCTCATGCTTGCCGTCGCCGGCATTCAGCACTGCGCAATTCACCTTTTGCGCCAGAAGGTCCACCGCGCCGGAATGCGGGTGGCGCACCACCAGGAGATCGGGGTGCATCGCGTTCAGGGTCAGCGCGGTGTCGATCAGGGTCTCGCCCTTTTTCACTGAAGAGGCCTGCATCGCCATGTTCATCACATCTGCGCCCAGACGCTTGCCGGCCAGCTCGAAACTGGCCTGCGTGCGGGTGGAATTCTCAAAGAACATGTTGATCTGGGTGAGACCCGCCAAGGCTTCGGAGTGTTTCTCCGTCTGCCGGTTCAGCGCCACGTAGTCTTCGGCCAGATCCAGGATGGCGGTGATCTCATGCGGGCGGAGCGGCTCGATCCCGAGGAGATGGGGCTGGTCGAAGGAGGGGGGCTGCATGGGCGAACTCCGCGCTGTTTCGGCCCTTATAGGAGGGGGGCCGCCACGGGGCAAGCGGTGGGGCGCTCGTGCGTGCCGCGTGGCGGAGGCGCGGTCGGGATTTTGAGTATTTGGGGAAAGATGAAAGCCGTGATGGGGCGTTTTCCTTTGGGGCTGAGGGGGCTACTGTGCGCCTCATGGAATCGGAACTCGACTATTGGAGTGCGAAGGCGCTGTTGGAGTGGCAGGTGGAGCTTGGCGCCACCGAGGCCATGCTGGACGCGCCTATCGACCGCTATGGTCTGGAGGACCAGAAGCCGAAACCCGGGCGCGGGCCGGAGGCGGCGCCGCTGCCGGTAAAGCCCAAGGAAGCCGATCCGGTTGCCGAGGCGCAGAAGGCGGCGCAGGCAGCGCAGGCCCTGCCGAGCTTGCGGGCGGCGATGGAGGCTTTTGAACATTGCGAGCTGAAACCCGGCGCGCGCAATCTGGTCTTTGCCGATGGGCAGGCGGGGGCGCGGGTCATGGTGATCGGCGGGGCGCCGGGGCGGGACGAGGATCTGGAGGGGCGGCCCTTTGTGGGGCAAGCTGGCCAGTTGCTCGACAAGATGCTTGCCGCCATCGACCTCAGCCGCGACAGGAATGTCTATATCACCAACGTGCTGCCCTGGCGGCCGCCGCAGAACCGCGATCCCCTGCCGGGCGAGCTCGCCATGCTCCTGCCCTTTCTCGAGCGGCATGTGGCGCTGGCGCAGCCCGATATCCTGGTCCTGATGGGCGCCATCGCCTGCCAGGCGGTCCTGGGCAAGCGCGGCCTGTCGCGGCTGCGCGGGCAATGGGATCAGGTCTGGGGCAAGCCGGTCCTGCCGATGCTGCACCCGGAGGATCTGATCCGCCAGCCGCAGGGCAAGCGGCAGGCCTGGGCGGATCTTCTGGAATTGCGCGCGCGGCTCAATGCGCAGAATTGACACCCTTTGGTTGGGAGCACGGCCATGAAGATTCTCGCCTTTTCCGATCTGCATCTGGTGGGAGATCTGGCCCGCGATCTGGTCTCCGCCAGCCACGAGGCCGATCTGGTGATTGGCGCCGGGGATTTTTGCAACATGCGCCAGGGCCTGGCCCGGGCGATGGAGATGCTGTCCGGTCTGGCCGCCCCCACGGTGGTGGTTCCCGGCAATGCCGAGAGCGCCGAAGAGCTGCGGGGAGCGGCGCTGTCCTTTATGACCGTGCTGCATGGCGCGGCGGCCGAGGTTGAAGGGCTGCGGATATTTGGCCTTGGTGGCGGCATCCCGGAGACGCCCTTTGGCGATTGGTCCCATGACCTGTCGGAGGCAGCGGCGGCGCGGGAATTGGCAAAGGCAGAGCGCATCGACATCCTTGTCACCCATTCCCCGCCAAAGGGGGCGGGCGACCGCACCTCCGCCGGGCGGTCGATTGGTTCCGACAGCATCCATGCCGCGATTGAACGGTTGCAGCCGCAGCTGGCCCTTTATGGTCACGTGCATGATTGCTGGGGCTACCGGGGCCAGATCGGCGCGACGCTCTGCGCCAACCTCGGGCCATTGCCCAACTGGTTTGAGGTCTGAGAGATGATTGCCACCGCCACCCTGATCGCCTTTATCCCCGCCGCGCTGGCGCTCAACGTGACGCCGGGGGCGGATATGATGTTCTGCCTCGGGCAGGGGCTGCGCTCCGGCGCCCGCCCGGCCTTTGCCGCCTCGCTCGGGATTGCGCTCGGCGGGATGGTGCATGTGTTTCTGGCCGGGTTTGGGGTGGCTGCCGTGGTCGCCACCCAGCCCGCGCTGTTCGACCTGATCCGCTGGGTCGGGGTGGCCTATCTTCTCTATCTTGCCTGGGGCGCGATTGTGCATCCCGGCGGTGCAGGGGCGACCAATGCCCCGGCGGTCGCCTCGGCCTCGGCCTTTCGCGCGGGCATCCTGTGCAACCTCACCAACCCCAAGGTGATCCTGTTTGTGCTGGCCTTCGTGCCGCAATTCGTGCGCCCCGAGGCGGGGTCGGTGCTGGGGCAGTTCCTGATCCTCGGCGCCATCATCAGCCTCGGCGGCATCGTGGTGAACGGCGGCGTTGGCGTCTTTGCCGGTCGCGCGCGCAGCCTGTTTGCGGGCACGGGGCGCGCCGCCCGTTGGATGAGCCGGATCACCGGTGGTATTTTTGCAGGCCTCGCGCTCAGGCTTGCGCTGATGGAAAGGGCCTGACACCTCATGTCACGCATTGATGAGAGCAAAGACTTCATCCCTGTGCGCATCGCCGTGCTGACCGTCTCGGACAGCCGCAGCCTAGATGAGGACCGTTCCGGCCAGGTGCTGGTGGATCGCCTGACAGAGGCGGGCCATGTGCTTGGCGATCGCAGGATCCTGCGCGACGAACGGGCGGAGATCGCCGATCAGCTGCGCGCCTGGGTGGCCGATCCGCAAATCGACGTGGTGATTTCCACCGGCGGCACGGGGCTGACGGGCCGCGACGTGACCGTCGAGGCGCATCGCGATGTCTATGAAAAGGAAATTGACGCCTTCGGCACGGTTTTCACCATCGTCTCGATGCAGAAAATCGGCACCTCGGCGGTGCAGAGCCGCGCCACCGGCGGCGTGGCGGGGGGCACCTACCTCTTTGCGCTGCCGGGCAGCCCCGGCGCCTGCAAGGATGCCTGGGACGAAATCCTGGTCAAACAGCTCGATTTCCGCCATCGCCCCTGCAATTTCGTCGAAATAATGCCGCGCCTTGACGAACATTTGCGACGGAAATGATCCGAACCGGCGTATAAACACGTAAGCCTCGGTAGATTATGTGCATCTTCGGGGGCTTTAGGGCTGTCTGAAAAGGAAATGGGATGCGGTTTCTGCGACAGAGCGTGATTGGTCTGTTCCTGCTGGCGCTGACGGCGGCGCTGGTTCTTTACGCAGGACAGCTCATCACCATGGCCGTGAAGGACAGCCTGTCGGATGACCGCCGCGCCCCACCCGCCCGCGAACGGGTCTTTGCCGTCAATGTGGTCACCGCCGCGCTGGGCGAGGAACAGCCGGAGCTGATCGGCTTTGGCCATGTGGAGAGCCGCCGGACGCTGGAGCTGCGTGCCGCGGTCTCGGGCCGGGTGATGGCGCTGGCCGAGGGGTTTCAGGTCGGCGGTCGGGTCGAGGCGGGCGCGGTGCTGGTGGAGATCGACAAGGCCGATGCGCAGGCGGCGCTGGATCGCGCCCAGGCCGACATGATGGATGCCCAGGCCGAGAGCCGGGACGCTGCCCGAGCCCTCGATCTGGCGCGCGACGAACTTGCCACCGCCCAGGCCCAGGCCGATCTGCAGCAGCGCGCGCTGCAGCGGCAACTTGATCTCAAGCAACGCGGCGTCGGCACCGATGCGGCGGTCGAGGCGGCGGAACTCTCCGCCACCCAGGGCCGGCAATCGGTGATCATCCGCCGCCAGTCGGTGAGCCAATCCGAGGCCCGTGTCGATCAGGCCGGCACCCTTGTGGCCCGTGCCCAGATCGCCCTCGACGAGGCGGAACGCGATCTGGCCGACACCACCATCTCCGCGCCCTTCACCGGCACCCTGCAATCGGTCACCCTGGTGGAGGGGCGCCTGGTCTCCGCCAACGAGATCCTGGCCGAACTGGTGGATCCGGACCTGCTGGAAGTCGCCTTCCGGGTCTCTACCGCGCAATATGCCCGCCTGCTGGGCGAGAATGGCCGGGTGATCCCGGCGGAGGTCACGGTCAGCCTCGATGCGGCCGGGGCGGGGATCCTCGCCAGCGGCACCCTCTCGCGCACCAGCGGCGCGGTGGGCGATGGCCAGTCGGGGCGGCTGATCTATGCGCGGATGGATCGTCCCGCGGGCTTCAAGCCCGGAGATTTCGTCACCGTCACCGTGCGCGAACCGGCGGTGAGCAATGTGGCCCGCCTGCCGTCCTCGGCGATGGATTCGCGCCAGACCATCCTGGTGCTGGGCGCCGAGAACCGGCTTGAGGAACTGCCGGTGGAGCTGGTGCGCCGCCAGGGCGACGAGATCCTCGTGCGGGGCCAGGGCCTCGACGGGCGCCAGGTGGTGGTGGGCCGGACCCCGCTCCTCGGCCCCGGCATCAAGGTCAGCCCGCTGACCAAGGGGGCGGAGAATGCCGCCGTCGCTGAACCGGAGCCCGAGCTGATCGAACTCACCGAGGAACGCCGTGCCCGCCTCGTGGCCTTTGTCGAGGGCAATGGCCGGATGCCGGGCGAGGTGAAGACCCGGGTGCTGAGCCAGCTCACCCAACCCAAGGTGCCCGCCGCCCTGGTCTCGCGCATCGAACAGAACATGGGCGGCTGAGCACCGCCCCTCGTCGTCCCACCTCGCGCAGCCTTCCATGCTGCGCGCAAAAGCCAGTCCCGAGAGGGTGACCCGCCATGACCCAGATGTCTTCGCCGTCCTCCAAGGCCGTTGGCCTGCTGAGCTATTTCACCCGCCACCGGACGGCGGCCAACCTCTTGCTGATGCTGCTGCTCTTGTTGGGCGTGGCGGCGATCCCCAACATGCGGGCGCAGTTCTTTCCCGATGTGGTGACCGAGACGGTTTCCGTCAGTGTCGAATGGGAAGGGGCGGGGCCGGAGGATGTGGACAGCGCCATCGTGCAGGCGCTGGAACCGGCGCTGCTTGCGGTCGAGGGAGTGGAGAACACCGAATCCACCTCGCGCGAGGGCTGGGCGACGCTCTCGGTCGATTTCGAACCCGGCTGGGACATGGCCCGGGCCCAGGATGATGTGCAAGCGGCAGTGGACGGGATCAACACCCTGCCCGAGGAGGCCGAGGACCCGGAGGTCGAACGCGCGGTCTGGCGCGACCGGGTGACCGATGTCGTGGTGACCGGCCCGGTGGGGGCCCAGCAGCTCGGTCTTCTGGCGGACGAGCTGATCCTGCGGCTCTTCGAGGTGGGGGTCACCCGCACCACCATCCGCGGCCTCGCCGCGCCGCGCACCATCGTCGAGGTGCCCTCGCATCAGCTCATCGCCCATGACATCACCATGGCGGAGATCGCCGCGGTGATCGCCGCCGAGGTGGAAATCAATCCGGCCGGCGAGGTGGAAGGCGCCAATGCCCGGGTCCGCACCGGCACCCAGAAACGCAGCCCGGCCGAGATCGAGGCCATCGTGCTGCGCTCCGAGGCGGATGGCTCCAGCCTCACCATCGGCGATGTGGCCCATATCCGCGTCGAGGGGGTGGACCGCCAGCGCAGCTATTACGTCGGTGACAATCAGGCAATGTCGATCCGTGTCGACCGCTCCGATCAGGGCGACGCCATCAAGATCCAGCATCAGGTGCAGGAGGTGGTGGACGAGATGAACCGTTCGTTGCCGCAGGGGGTGGAAATCTCGCTGATCCGCACCCGGGCCGAGGCGATCACCGGGCGGCTCGACATTCTGGTCGACAACGGGTTGCAGGGGCTCGGGCTGGTGCTGGTGCTGCTGTTCCTCTTCCTCAACGCGCGCATCGCCTTCTGGGTGGCGGCGGGGATCCCGGTGGCCATGCTGGCGGCGATCGCCTTGATGTATATCGGCGGTCTCACCATCAATATGATTTCGCTCTTCGGTCTCATCATCACCCTCGGCATCGTGGTGGATGATGCCATCGTGGTGGGCGAACACGCCGATTTCCGGGCCCGGCGTCTCGGCGAAGGGGCCACGGTCGCCGCCGAGAATGCCGCCCGCCGCATGGCGATGCCGGTCTTTGCCGCCACTTTCACCACCGTCATCGCCTTTTTCGGCCTCACCTTTGTGGGCGGGCGCTTTGGCGAGATGATCGGCGACATCCCCTTCACGGTGATCGCGGTGCTGGCGGCGAGCCTGGTGGAGTGTTTCCTGATCCTGCCCAACCACCTTGCCCATGCCCTGACCCATAGCAAGGAACACCATTGGTACGATGCGCCGAGTCGGGTGGTGAACCGCGGCTTTCGCTGGTGCCGGGATCGCCTGTTCCGACCGCTGATGGCGCTGGTGGTGCGCGCGCGCTACGCGGTGATCGCAGGGGCGCTGGTGCTGCTGTCCAGTCAGGCAGCGCTGTTCATCTCCGGCGATGTCACCTGGCGCTTCTTCAATTCGCCGGAACAAGGCTCTATCTCGGGCAATTTCGCCATGGTCGAAGGCGCCAGCCGCGCCGATACCCTGCAGCAGATGCGCGAATTCCAGCGCGCGGTAGAGGAGCTGGGCCGCGACTACGAGGCGCGCTATGGCACCAATCCGGTGGATTTCGCCATGGCCGAGGTGGGCGGCAATACCGGTCGCGGTCTCGCCGGCACCGATACCAAGGACACCGATCTTCTGGGCAGCATCGCGATCGAGCTGATCGACGCCGACCTGCGCCCCTATTCGAGCTTTGCCTTTGTCGGCGAGCTGCAGGAACGGGTGGTGCAGCTGCCCCTGACCGAGGTGGTCTCCTTCCGCGGCTGGCGCTCCGGTCCGGCCGACGATGCGCTTGACGTGCAATTCTACGGGGCCGATGTGGCCACTCTCAAAGCCGCGTCCGAGGCGCTGAAAGTGGCACTGGCCCGCTACCCCGAAGTCTCGGCGGTGGAGGACAACCTTGCCTATGACAAGGAAGAGCTGGTGCTCGATCTCACCCCGCAGGGGCAGGCGCTCAACTTCACCATCGACAGCCTTGGTCAGGCCCTGCGCCAGCGTCTGAACGGCATCGAGGCGGCCACCTATCCCGACGGGCCGCGCTCTGCCACCATCCGGGTGGAATTGCCCGAGGGCGAGCTGACGGCGGATTTCCTCGAACGCACCCAGATGCGCGCCCCTTCGGGCATCTACGTACCGCTGTCTGATATCGTCACCGTCAGCCAGCGCACCGGCTTCTCCACCGTGCGGCGCGAGAACGGCGTGCGGCTGATCTCGGTGACCGGCGACATCTCCGAGGATGACCCGGTGCAGGCGGAGGCGATCATGGAGGCGCTGGAGCAGGAGATCCTGCCCGCTATCGCCAGCGCCCATCAGGTTGAATACCGCCTCGCCGGCCTCAGCGAGCAGGAGGATGAATTCCTCGGCGATGCGGCCAACGGGCTGATCCTCTGCCTCGCCGGGATCTACCTGGTGCTGGCCTGGATCTTTTCCAGCTGGACCCGCCCGCTGGTGGTGATGGCGATCATTCCGTTCGGCCTCGTCGGCACCATCTGGGGCCATTACATCTGGGACCTGCCGATGAGCATGTTCACCGTCGTCGGCCTATTGGGCATGACCGGAATCATCATCAACGACAGTATCGTGCTGGTCTCCACCATCGATGATTATGCGCGGGAACGCGGGCTGATCCCCTCGATCATCGACGGCGCGGCGGATCGCCTGCGGCCGGTGATGCTGACGACGCTGACCACGGTCCTGGGCCTCGCCCCGCTGATGTACGAGACCTCGCAACAGGCCCAGTTCCTCAAGCCCACGGTGATCACACTTGTCTACGGCCTCGGGTTCGGCATGTTCCTCGTGCTTCTGGTTGTACCGGCGCTGATGGCGATCCAGGCCGATGTCACCCGGCCGGTGCAGTCGGTGAAGCGGGCCATGCGCGGGGGCGGCCATGACAGGGCCCGGCGCCTGCGCGGCCTGCTGCTGCTTGGCGGCGCAGCCCAGCTCGGCTGGATCGCCCTCACCCTCGGGCAGGTGGTATTAACCGGCGCACTGCCCTCGCTTTTCCCGAGCCTCCTGCCTGGGCTTGCCGCCTGGGATCCACTGCAGGCGGCGCTGGCGCTCTGCCTTGGCGGCATGGCGTTGCTGGCGCTGCTGACCTATGTGATCGGTGCGGTCGGGACCCTGCGGGGCGTTTCCCGCCAGCAGGCCTGAGCCAGCCGCGCCAGCTCCGCCACCCGGTCGAGGAGATCCAGTCCCAGCTCCTCGATCCGCGCCACCGGCACCCAGAGGGCCTCCAGCGCGTCATCATCGGGCTGCGGCGTGCCGCTGATATAATGGCAGAGCGTGGCGACCAGGAAATACTGCCCCCCGACCGAGCCATCGGCATTGCGCGGGATCACATCCAGCGTCATCAGCTGCGCCCCCGGTGCGGCCCGGACGCCGGTCTCCTCCAGCAATTCGCGGGCGGCGGCCTCGGCCGCGGTTTCGCCCAGCTCCACATGGCCGCCGGGAAAGCCCCAGGTGCCGGCATTGGGCGGGTTCTTCCGTTTGACCAAGATGACGCAATCGTCACCGTCGATTTCGGCGCAGACCACACCAAGCGCCCCGAGGACCGGGCGACGCGGGGCGGCAGGAGAAAGAGTCATGGGTTCGGCATTCCTCGGGCAGGGGACAGGCAGGACAGGGCAGTACAGGCGGGCCGGCTGCGATGATCGCGGGCGCCCTGCGTGCCTGTCAGCCCGCCGTGCAGCCGCGGATATCCACCGCATGGGATGTGCCCAGCACCGTAAAGCGCAGCGCCGAGCGGTCAACCGCCAAGGGCGCGTTCCCGGTCGGCAACAGCTCGCTTTCCGCCACCAGCTCGCCGCCCTCGCGCCAGCTCCGGGTCTCGCCTGCCATCATCTCGGGGCTGCTGCCCTCGATCACCGCCACCTCTTCCGCCCCGGCCGAGGGCATTCGGATGCGGGCGGTGACCTTCATGCCATAAGGCGTGGGGGCAAGACGGCAGGAGACGCCGGTGACCCGGCCCTCTGCCGCCGTATAGGGCCGGGCCGCCAGCGCCGCCACGATTGTCGGGTTGCGCGGCGCAGCCAGGTCGGCGGCATGGTCGAAGACGAGTTCGGAGGGAATGCAGACATCCTTGCAGAGCCCGAGTTCCATCTGCCCTTTCAGTCGGATCGGCGCGCCGGGCTGGCGCGGGGTGATTTCCACCGGCAGCACCAGCTCGTCGTGATAACCGATAGTGCGCATCCCCGAGGTCTCGAAGACCGCCGGCGTCGGCCAGGTGATCCGCAGGTCGGCGACATTCTGCGAGCCGCGCCAGTCGAAGCGGGGCGGGATCCCGGCATCGCCGGGGCTGCGCCAATAAGTCTTCCAGCCGGGTTCAAGCCGCAGGTGCAGGGCGCCGAGATAGCGTCCGCCCTCGAGGCTGCCCCCATCGAGCACCTCGAGCGTGGCAACGGTTCCCCAATCCTCTCCGGCAGGGCTCGCGGAAGGGCAGAGGGAAGCAGCGATCCCGGTCACGAGAAGGCCGACAAGGGGCAGGTGGGTCAAGATGGTCATGCCCGAGCTATCGCCCCGCTGCCCGTCAAAGCCAAGTCACAAGCCAGCGAAGGGCGCGAAAAGTAACTCAATCGTGACAGGTTTCTGGCAGGGATAGAGGGCGGCGGCGGGGTTGCAACCCTTCTGCGACAGCGTCATGCTGACCAAAAGGCTCGGTCGAGGACAGAGGCAGGCACATGGAACTGACAGGCATGGAACTGACCGGCAAGGTGCTGATCGCAATGCCCGGCATCGGAGATCCCCGGTTCGACAATGCGGTGGTCTTCCTGTGCTCGCATGGGACGGAGGGGGCGATGGGGCTCATCGTCAACAAACGCGCCCCGGGCGTGCGTCTTGGCTCCCTCTATGACCAGCTGGAGATCCGCTGCCATTCCGATGTCTCTCGGGCCCCGGTCTATTTCGGCGGTCCGGTGGAAACCCAGCGCGGCTTTGTTCTGCATTCCGACGAATATATCTCGACGGTGAATTCCTTGCCGGTGAAGCCCGGCTTTTCGATGACCGCAACGCTGGATGTGCTGGAAGATATTGCCCAGGGTCAGGGTCCGGAACGCTATCTGGTGATGCTCGGCTATGCGGGCTGGGGGCCGGGTCAGCTTGAGGATGAGATCGGCCACAATGGCTGGCTGACCGCCGAGGCGGATCTGGACATGATCTTCGAGAGCACCGCAGAGGAGAAATGGGAGGCGGCGCTGGGCAGTCTCGGCATCGCGCCTCTGACCTTGTCGATGGATGCCGGCCGCGCCTGACGGGGCGCGAAGCTTGGTCGGCGCAACCGGCGGGAGGGGGCTCTCGCGCCCGCTGGGGGCATTCACGGGCTCTCTCCCGCTGGGCACAGCACCACCACGGCGGCTCGGTCTCCCCTCTTTCACCTTTCAAAAATATCCCGGAGCGCGAGGCAGAGCCTCGCATCCTCCCCTTGGGGCAGTGGCGGCCTCAGCGGGGGGCCGCCGCCCGCCGCAAGCGGTCGTTGATGGCCACGCCCAGGCCCACCTCGGGCACCGGGGCCACCGCAATCGGGCGGCGAAGCGCATCCAGCGCATGAAGGTGACCAAAGAGATTGGCCGCGGCTTCGCGCAGGTCGCCGCGCTCCGAGAGGTTCAAGTCGAACACGCCCGCGCCAAACCCCAAGAAGACCTCGCCCGGCCGCAGATCCGTCGCGTTGAGCCGCACGGCGGCTTGCGGCGCATAATGCGACAACAACTGCCCCGGCGCGCTCAAAGGATCACTTGCATCGCGCTCCGCAACCGGACAGCCCAGAACCGCCGCGATCTCTTCCGCGGCCAAGCCACCGGGGCGCAATAGCACCGGTTCCGCCCCCGCCAGCCCAAGGATGGTCGATTCCACCCCCACCGCGCAGGGCCCATCGTCGAGGATCGCGGCGATCTTGCCGCCCAGACCGGCCCGCACATGCGCCGCCGTGGTGGGGCTGATCCGCCCCGAGGGGTTCGCCGAAGGTGCCGCCACCGGCCCGCCCACCGCCTTGAGCAGCGCCCGCGCACAGGCCTTTGCGGGCACCCGCACCGCCAGAGTCGCAAGACCCGCCGTCACCAGCGGCGACACGCCATGGCCGGACCGCAGCGGCAGGACCAAGGTCAGGGGGCCGGGCCAGTGCGCCGCTGCCATAGCCTCGGCCATGTCATTCCATTCCACCAGCTCCCGCGCCGCCGCCACATCGGCGACATGGGCGATCAGCGGATTGAACGAGGGTCGCCCCTTGGTGGCGTAGATCCCCGCCACCGCCGCGCCATTTCGCGCATCCGCCCCAAGCCCGTAAACCGTTTCGGTGGGAAAGGCGACCAGGGCGCCGGCCCGCAAGAGCTCCGCCGCCCGGGCAATCCCTTCGGGGCGCGCGTCCAGCGCTTCGGTCTCAATCAGGCTCTCACTCATCGGCGCGTCTCTTCGGGGGCAATCATCCTTTGGCCGTTCCGTCACTTGCTCCGATGACGCGGCGTTTTGATTGCGCGCGGGCCGGAGCGGTTTACGAAAATGGCCAAGGCACAGTAAATAACGGCTATGGGGGCGGATGCCAAGCGGCACCGGCCTCCTTGGTGCACTGCACCCGCCCCGATGACAAGAGGTCCCTCAGATGAGCTTTCGCGCACCCGTATCCGACCACCAGTTCCTGCTCACCGAGATCCTCGGGTTTGATCGCATCACCGCGACCGAGCGCTTTGCCGAGGCCGATGCCGATCTGATGGCGGCGATCCTCACCGAGGCGGGCAAGATGTGCGACGAGGTCATGGCCCCCCTGCAGCGCGGCGGCGATCTGCACCCGGCGCATCTGGAGAACGGTGTTCTGAGAACCTCGCCGGGTTTTGCTGAGGGCTTCAAGGCCATCGCGGAGGGCGGCTGGATCGGCATGAGCGCCGATCCCGAATACGGCGGCATGGGCCTGCCGATGTCGCTGACCACCGCAGTCAACGAGATGATGTCGGGCGCGTGTCTGTCGCTGCAACTCGCCCCTTTGATGAGCCAGGGCCAGATCGAGGCGCTGGAACACCATGCCTCGGAGGCGCTGAAAGAACTCTACCTGCCGAAGCTCATCTCCGGCGAATGGACCGGCACCATGAACCTGACCGAGCCGCAGGCGGGTTCCGACGTCGGCGCGCTCTCCTCCAAGGCGGAGCGCAACGGCGACGGCACCTATGCGGTCTCGGGGCAGAAAATCTATATCTCTTGGGGGGATAACGATTTTGCCGGCAATATCTGCCATCTGGTCTTGGCACGCCTGCCGGACGGGGGACCGGGAACCAAGGGCATCTCGCTCTTTCTCGTGCCCAAATATCTGCCGGATGAAAACGGCAACCCGGGCAAGGCCAATAGCCTCAAGGTCGTCAGCCTTGAGCATAAGATGGGCCTGCACGGCTCGCCCACCTGCGTCATGCAGTACGATGGCGCGACCGGCTGGCTCGTGGGGCAGGAGCACGGCGGCATGGCCGCGATGTTCACCATGATGAACAATGCCCGCCTCGGCGTCGGCGGTCAGGGCGTCGGCGCCGCCGAGGGCGCCTATCAGCACGCGCTGGCCTATGCGCTCGACCGTAAGCAGGGCAAGACCCCGGTTGAGGGCGGCACCGGCACCATCATCGACCACGCTGATGTGCGCCGGATGCTGATGGAGATGAAGGCGGATGTCTTTGCCGCCCGCGCCATCATGCTGGCCTGCGCCGGCGCCATCGACATGGGCACCGCCACGGGCGAGAAAGACTGGAAGACCCGCGCCGCCTTCCTCACCCCGATCGCCAAGGCCTTTGGCACCGAGACCGGCATCCGTGTCTCTGAACAGGGCGTGCAGGTGCATGGCGGCATGGGCTTTATCGAGGAAACCGGTGCGGCGCAGTTCTACCGTGACGTGCGGGTGACGGCGATCTACGAGGGCACCAATGGCATTCAGGCCATGGACCTTGTGGCGCGCAAGATGATGGACGGCGGCGAAATGGCCCACCGTCTGATCGACGAGATCGAGGAACAGGCCGAACGTGCCCGCCCGACCCATCCCAATATGGCCGAGGCGGTCTGGCAGGCCTGTGAAACCCTGCGTGAGGCGACCGAATGGCTGGTCGAAGCCGAGTTGCAGGACCGCTTTGCCGGGGCGGTGCCCTATCTGATGGCCTTTGCCCGCGTGCTGGGCGGGCATTACCACCTCGCCGCCGCGCTGGCCGACAAGGGCGGCGCGCGGGAAAAACTGGCGCGCTTCTATATCAAACGGATGCTGCCGCAGCACGCCGCCTATCTGATCCATGCCCGCGAAGGCGCCGCCGGAGCCTTTGCCCTCACCGCCGAAGAGCTGGCAAGCTGAGGGTTACAGTCTGATGGTCTCTGTCGCCGACGTCACCCCGCGCACCCCTTGGGAAGAGCCGCCCGCCATGGGCGAAGCCATCGAGGTCGCGGAGGGCGTCCTCTGGATGCGCCTGCCGCTGCCGATGAAGCTCGACCACGTCAATGTCTATGCCTTTGACGAGGGGGATCATTGGACCGTGGTCGACACCGGCATGTCCTCCAACAAGACCCGCCGCATCTGGACCGAACTGATGGCGGGCCCCTTGGGCGGCAAGCCGGTAGGCCGCGTCGTGGTGACCCATCATCACCCCGACCATATCGGCAACGCGGGATGGTTCCAGTCCGAACATGGGGCCGAGCTGGTCACCACCCGCACCGCCTGGCTCTTTGCCCGGATGCTGACGCTTGATGTGCAGGAGGAATGGCCGCAGGAAACGCTGGCCTATTACCGCAGCGCCGGCATGGACCCGGAGGTCTACGCCGCCCGCCGCGCCGAGCGGCCGTTCAACTTTTCCGACACGGTCTACCCGATGCCGCTGGGCTTTACTCGCGTGCAGCAGGGCGATGTCTTTCGCATGGGCGGGCGTGACTGGGACGTGCATATGGGCAATGGCCACGCGCCGGAACACGCCACATTCTGGAGCCGCGACGACAATCTGGTGCTGACCGGCGATCAGGTGCTCTCCTCGATCAGTCCCAACATTGGCGTTTACGCGACCGAGCCCGAGGCCGACCCTTTGGCCGAATGGCTGGAGGCCTGCGAGCGGCTGGCGGCCTTGGCGCGGCCCGAGCATCTGGCGCTGGGCGGCCACAAGCTGCCCTTCACCCGGCTGCCCCTTCGGATGCGGCAGCTCATTGACAATCACCACGGCGCGCTTGAACGGCTGATGGAGGTCCTCGACACCCCCAAAAGCGCGGCCGAGTGTTTCCCGACCCTGTTCAAACGCAGCATCGGCCCGGCCGAATACGGCCTCGCGCTGGTGGAGGCGGTGGCCCATGTCAATCACCTCTACCGCACCGGCAAGGTCTCGCGGAACCGCCGCGCCGACGAGGCCTGGGTTTACCAACGCCTCTGACCCTGCCACCTTGGGGCGGACAGACGACCCGAGGAAGGCCCCGAAGATGGACGACAAGATCGAGACCAGCGCCGAATTCGCCGAAAGCGCGGCGCTGCCCTGCCACCGCGAGGTGCACACCGACCCCAATGCCCCAGCCGCCCTGCGCGACGTACCTGCGCTGATGCAGCGGGTGCCGGAGGCCAAAAGCCCGGCGCGCTGGGCCTACGAGCGGCTGATCCTCTATATTCAGAACTTCGAGAAGACCCTCGACGCCGAACATGAGGTCGCCATGGGCTTTGTCGGCGGTGACGCCGGTGTGCTCCGGATCGAGGGCATGGGCTATTTCGACCCCGATATCCTCACCTTCTACGGGAGCGATTCGGAGGGCGGCCGGATGCAGCTCATCCAGCATGTGAGCGAGCTCAACGTGATCCTGCGCGCGATGGGCAAGCCAAAGCCGGAAGAACCCGCCAAGCGGATCGGGTTTCGACTGGGTAAGGCGCTGGAAGAGCAGGCCTGACAAGCCAAAACCCGGTTTGGGCGCAGCGTTCTGCGCCCAAATGCGGCGAAACCACGCTGCAACAGGGTGGTGACAGCGCTTTTCAAATCCAGTATCACGCCCATGAACCTCTGACGCGAACAGGATCAAGACGATGGCTGAACACAAGCACGGCACCATGGATATCACCGTTCAGGAAAAAACCTTCGAAAGCTTCATGACCTTCGTGTCGCGCTTTTGCATCTTCCTGGTGATCTTTGCGATCTTCATGGCGGTTTTCGCCTCCTGATCCCACGCCTATTCGCGGGGTCTCCGGCTGTCTGGCTGTGAGGCCCCGTTTTCATTTTTCCCAATGACATTTGTCGCGGAGCTTCTCCTGATGCGGATTCCAATGCGGACCCCGATCCTGATCCTTGCGCTCTGCGCCACTCTTGGCGCCTGTGCCGCCCCCCCTCAGCGTCCTGATGCCGATGCGGAGACCCTGGCGCGCGCGGCCTATCGCGATCCCGGCAATCCCTCGATGACGCTGATCACCGTGGTCAACAACCGCAGCGGCGGCGGGGCGCATACCGCCTTGATGGTCAATGCCTCCGAGCAAGTGATCTTTGACCCGGCGGGCTCCTTTTATGCCGATATCGTGCCGGAGCGCGAGGATGTGCTCTATGGGGTGTCGCCGCGGATCTTTCAGGCCTATCGCAGCGCCCATGCGCGCGAGACGTTCCACGTGGTCAGCCAGAAGATCGACCTGACACCGGAGCAGGCCCAACGGGCCTATCAGCTGGTGACCAGCAATGGCCGGGTGCCGGGCGCCCTATGCGCCAATGCGACCTCCTCGTTGCTGCGCCAGATCCCGGGGTTCGAGCAGATCGACGTGACCTATTATCCGGTCAAGCTGCAGGAGCAATTCGCGGCGTTGCCGGGGGTCGAAACCGATGTCTATTACGAGAATGACAGCGAAGACCTGCAAAAGGGTCTGGCAGTTGGCAACGCGGCACTGAACCAGAACGCGGCAACCAACTAAGCGCTGCCGCTGCCCCGCTTTGGTGCCGGGCAGCGCGGTGTTATCCGAAGAGAAACATCAGCCCCCAGAGGCTGCCTGCGCCGGTCGCCATGGCCAGCAGCACGTTGCGGCTCAGGGCGGCGACGGCAAAGGTCAAGGCCGCTACCGAGAAATGCAGCAGGCTCGGCGCGCCCTCGGTCGGGGCGGGCCAGATCACCAAGGGCGTGACCAGCGCCGGGATGATCGCCACCGCCGTATAGCGCAGGTGCCGCATCACCCAATCGGGCATCGCCCGGTTGCCGACCAGTCCGATAAAGGCAAAGCGCAGCCCGAAAGAGCCAATCGCCAGCCCGGCAATCACAATCCACAGGGTGGTTTTGTCAAAGACCATCTCAGGACCAGTCATCCGCGTGTCTCCGCTTTGGCGTCGCGCCGGGCGAACCACAGTTCCGCCTGCGCGCCGGCCATCATGCCGGCAAGGCCCGCAATGATCAGGCCAAGGTTATAGGGCATCAGGGCTGCCGGCAGCGAGACCGCGCAGGCCACAAAACAGGCCACCACATGGGCCGGGGTGCGCAGCATCGGGCCGATCATCGACAAAAACGCAATGGGCAGCACAAAATCGAGGCCGAGGCTGTCGGGGATCGAGGCACCCACCAGCGCGCCGGTCACCGTGGCGATCATCCAAGCGGGGGCCACCAGACTGTTGGTGCCAAAGAAATAGGCCATCCGTTCGCGCGTGGTCCAGTCCTGCCGCCGCTCAAACTCGATCATCGACAGGGCATAGGATTGATCCACCGTGACATAGGCCGCACAGGCCCGCTGCCAGAGGGGCGCATCGCCCAGATAAGGCGTGAGCGAGGCGGAATACATCGCCACCCGCAGGTTCACCGCAAGGGCCGAGATCAGCACGATCAGCGTTGGTGTATGTTCCTGCATCAGTTGCAGGGCGGTGAACTGGGCCGAGCCGGCAAAGACCGCGAGGCTGAAGGAGAGTGCTTCCGCGACGTTCAGACCTGCCTCGGCCGCAAGCACCCCGAACAGCAGACCAAAGGGGCCGGAGACCAGCACAAAAGGGGCGCTGTCGCGGCAGCCCTTCCAGAAGGCGGATTTCGCGGTGGAGATTGTCATGGCGGGGCCTTAGGTTAGATGGGACATGGCTACGCGGGTTGGAGGCGCTTGGCAATTGGCAAAACTTAACCTGTCAACCGAATACCGGATTGCACCCGATCCGGGCAACCCGCGCCTCACGCGCAAAGTTGTGGGCACCGATCACCTCGGGGCTGAGACCGAGATTTCCGTGGTCGAGGAACGCCCGCTGACCATTTACCTCAACCGGCAAGAGATCGTCACCGCGATGACGATCGGCGATTATCCGGAGTATCTGGCACTCGGGTTTCTGAAAAATCAGGGGATGCTCGGGCCCGAAGATGTGGTGACCCGCGTTGATTATGACGAGGAGATCGAGACCGTGGTGGTGCGCACCGAAGTCGAGACCTCGCATGAGGAAAAGCTGCAGAAAAAGACCCGCACCTCGGGCTGCGCGGTGGGCACGGTCTTTGGCGATATGATGGCGGGGCTGGAGGGCGTGAACCTGCCGCAGGTGGAGGTGAAGACGTCGTGGCTCTATGCGCTGGCGCATGAGATCAACCGCACTCCCTCGCTCTATCTCGAGGCGGGCGCGATCCATGGCACGGTGCTGTGCTGCAAGGATCAACCGCTGGTCTATATGGAGGACGTGGGCCGCCACAACGCGGTGGACAAGATCGCCGGCTGGATGCTGTCGGAAGGGGCGGAGGCGGGGGATAAGATCCTTTATACCACCGGGCGGCTCACCTCGGAGATGGTGATCAAGACGGCGATGATGGGCATCCCGGTGCTGGCCTCGCGGTCTGGATTCACCGCCTGGGGCGTCGAGATCGCGCGGCAAGTTGGGCTGACCCTGATCGGTCGGATGCGCGGGCAGAGGTTTGTCTGTCTGGCGGGCGAGGAGCGGCTGGTGCGCGATGTGGACCCCTCTGCGATGCCAGAAGAAGACAAGAAACACCGCCGCAAGAGCGCGGATTGACCGCGCGGGGGGCAGCGTGCCTCCGGGCCATCGAGGCCCCTCGGCGCGCGTCGCGGCTGTGCCGCTCTGCGTGCGCCGTGAGCGGATGGGGTTGAACCATGGGACGTGATTTTGGGATGTGGATCGTTGCGGGTTTTATGGCGTGGATAGTGGTCGGTTTCTTTGCGCTTGCGATCTTTTGGAAGATGAAGTCGACCTTGGGGCGCTATTTTAGCGCAATGGAGACGACCCCTTGGCAGCACCGCGCCGCACTGGGGTGGCGACGTGAAAACCCGATTGTGCCGACACTGGGTGTTCGCCAAGAGTACTCGCATCGCAGATTGATTTGGCGGCTTACGCTTTGGGGGCCTCCGCCACAGCTCGTGCACTCGCGAGAGGCGTTGTCGGCCCTGCGGTCCTATCGGAGCTTCGCTCTTTCGGTCTATTTCACTCAGGCGCTCGTGGTGGTGTTGATGGGGCTATTTTTCACGTGGGCATTTTTCTGGCTCAGCTTAGGCCTCACATTGGCGGCAGCATTGGTGTTGCGGCCTGACTCTTGGACGGAGAAGGTGACATGACCCAACCCCTTGGCGTGATCCTCGCAGGTGGCCTCGCGACCCGGATGGGCGGCGGTGACAAGGGGCTGTTGTCCTTGGGCGGGCAGAGCCTGTTGACCCGGGTGATCGACCGGCTGGCGCCGCAGGTGGCGGGGCTGGCGCTCAACGCCAACGGGGATGCGGCGCGGTTTGCGGGGCTGGGGTTGCCGGTGGTCGCGGATACGATCGAGGGCTTTGCCGGGCCTTTGGCGGGCGTGCTTGCGGGGCTCGATTGGGCGGCGGAGCAAGGCGCACAGGCGATTGTCACCGCCGCTGCCGACACGCCGTTTTTCCCCACCGATCTGGTGGCAAGGCTGATGGCCGCCGCCGAGGGGCAGGTGCATCCGCTGGTGCTGGCGACCACACCAAAGAGCGGCGATGAGATGCTGAAATCCGGCGGCAAGGGGCGGGTGAATCGCCACCCGACCTTTGGCCTCTGGCCCGTTGCCCTGCGCGACGACCTGCGCGCGGCGCTGGAGGCGGGGTTGCGCAAGGTGGTGCTCTGGACCGATCAGCACGGTGGGCGCGAGGCCCTGTTTGAGGCGGAGCCCTTTGATCCCTTCTTCAACGTCAACAGGCCAGAAGATCTGGCGCGGGCGGAGGCGCTGTTGCGATGAAACTCTTCGGCGTCACCGGCTGGAAGAACAACGGCAAGACCGGGCTGATGGAGCGGCTGGTGGCGGAATTCTGCGCGCGCGGCCTGACGGTCTCGACCCTGAAACACGCCCATCACGCCACCGATGTGGACCAGCCCGGCACCGACAGTTTCCGCCACCGCGCGGCGGGGGCGGCGGAAGTGGTGCTGGCCTCGCCCAACCGGGTTGCGATCATGCAGGAGCTGCGCGGGGCCGAAGAACCCTCGCTGACAGAGCTCCTCGCCCGGATGCGGCCGGTCGATCTGATCCTGATCGAGGGCTTCAAACGCGAACTGCATCCGAAGATCGAGGCGCATCGGGCCGAGGCAGGTAAGCCCTTGATCGCGCTGGATGATCCGACGATCCGGGCGGTGGCCTCGGACGTGGCGCTGGACTTGGACCGGCCGGTGTTTGATCTTGAGGACACGCAAGGGATTGCTGATTTCATCGCGGCGGAACTGAGCCTCTGACCGTGTTCGACACCTTTGCCATGGTCGATTGGTCCGGCGGCAATGACGCCGGGGCGAAGCCGCGCCAAGACGCGATCTGGGCCTGTGTGGTGCGCGACACCCAAGCCGAAGAGCCGGTCTACCTGCGCAACAGAACACTGGCCGAGGACTGGCTCGCGGCTGTGATCCAAGGTGAGTTGACCGCTGGGCGTAGGTTGGGGCTGGGGTTCGATTTCCCGTTTGGTTACCCGCAGGGATTTGCTGCGGCCCTCACGGGACAGGCGGACCCGCTGGCTCTCTGGCAGTGGTTTGCCGCGCGAGTGGAGGATGCGCCTGACGGTAATAACCGCTTTGATCTGGCAGGCGAGATCAATCAGCGCTTTTCGGGGCAGGGACCGTTCTGGGGCAACGGATTGAAGCGCGATATCAGCGGGCTGCCGCGACGCAAGACGGACTATGCCAACCCTTTTGCCTATCGGCGACAGGTCGAGGCGAGGGCCAAGGGCGCCTTTCCGGTCTGGCAGATGTCGGGGGCGGGTTCGGTCGGCGGGCAGGTCATGATGGGCCTGCCAGTGCTGCACCGCCTGCGGGCGCGATTTGCGCCCCATGTGGCGGTCTGGCCGTTTGAACCCCTGACGGCCCCCGTTGCGCTGCTGGAAGTTTGGCCGAGCCTTCTTGCCGGCAAGGGGCCGGATCACTGGATCAAGGACGCTTGGCAGGTACACTCCGTGGCGCTGGACCTTGCCCGCCGCCCTGTGGCAGACCTGAAACGATTGTTGACCGTGACCACCCCCGCCGCGCTGGAGGAAGGTTGGATTCTCGGAGTGGAGCCTGACTGATGACCCTGACCCCGCCGCCCCTCAGCAACGATTGCTTTGCCCTGCCGCAGGGGGTGGACTGGACGCCGGTGGATCAGGCGCTTGCCTTGCTGCGGGATCGGTTGCATGTGGTGACAGCGGAGGAGGAGGTCTCGCTTGAGGCCGCCCTGGGCCGGGTGTTGGCGGTCTCTGCGGTGGCCAAACGCTCAAACCCGCCACAGCCCAATACGGCGGTGGATGGCTATGGCTTTGCCGGGGCGCGCGCCGAGGGGCCGCATGTCCTGCCGCTGATCGAAGGGCGCGCCGCTGCCGGGGTGCCCTTCGCGGGCGAAGTCCCCGCCGGTTCTGCGATCCGGATCCTGACGGGGGCTGCCTTGCCCACGGGGGTCGACACCGTGGTGCTCGAAGAAGACGTGCGCTCCGACGGTGTGGCGATTGCCTTCAACGGGCCGCTCAAAGGCGGCGCGAACACCCGCAAGGCCGGAGAGGATGTCACCGCTGGCGAGGTGATCCTGAGCGAAGGCCGGGTGCTGACCCCGGCGGATCTGGCGCTGGCCTCGGCGGTGGGGTTGGCGCAGCTGACCGTGCGCAAACGGTTGCGGGTTGCGGTGATCTCCACCGGGGACGAGTTGGTGGAGCCGGGGGAGCCTGCGGGGCTCGGGCAGATCTATGATGCCAACCGACCGATGCTCCTCGGCCTGATGCGGCAGTTCGGATTCGACACGCTGGATCTGGGCCGCATCCCTGATGACCGTGCCACTCTGCGCGCGGCGCTGGACCGCGCAGCGGCAGAGGCGGATGTGGTGCTGACCAGTGGCGGGGCCTCGGCGGGGGATGAGGATCATGTCTCCGCGCTGCTGCGCGAGGCGGGGGCGATGCAGGAATGGCGCATCGCGCTGAAGCCGGGTCGCCCGCTGGCGCTCGGCATGTGGGGGGGCACCCCGGTCTTTGGACTGCCGGGCAACCCGGTGGCCGCCCTGGTCTGCACGCTGATCTTTGCGCGCCCCGCGATGGGGCTGATGGCCGGGGCCGGCTGGTCGGAGCCGCTGGGTTTTCAGGTGCCGGCAGCCTTTGCCAAGCGCAAGAAGCCGGGGCGGCGCGAATACCTGCGGGCGCGGATCCGCGCGGGCCAGGTCGAGGTGTTCAAATCCGAAGGCTCAGGCCGCATCTCCGGCTTGAGCTGGGCCGAGGGGCTGGTGGAATTGCCCGATGGCGCGGTGGAGATCATCCCCGGTGACCCGGTGCGTTTCCTCCCCTACGCCAGTTTCAACCTCAGCTGAGGTTCCCGGGCGGGGAGGCTCCCGCCCGTCGGGGATGCATTGAAAATGCACCACCCTCCCGTTGGGCCGGGCAGCGCGCCTATCGGCGCGCTGCGGGCGCGTTTGACTGCGCTCCGTGTCACCAACCTCGACGCGCGAATATACCAGCGGGGCAGGTCGCGCCCCTGGGGCGCCGGGCCCAGGGGGAAGAGGGGCCACAAAGCCAAGATAACGGGCGGGAGCGCCGCCTCTCCCTCAGGCGCTTGGGTGCGTGCCGGGGGCGGTCTGGCGACCGACCCCGGCACCGCTACACCCGCGATCTGTATCAGTCAAAGGTGCCCGCCACCCGGCCCAGCAGCATGAAGGCGCGGGCGGTGCGGGTGTCGCTGAGGGCGGAGATCTCCGCATCCGTGGCCTCGGCCTCGAACCGGGTGAAGATCTGGTCGAAGCGGCGCAGGAAATGATGGGCGCTGTCGCGGAAGGCCGGGTCCTGCTTCATCCGCGCCGAGGAGAGCGCCAGAGAGGAGCGGTCGCGGATGCCCCCCAGCGCCGCCACCGTGCGGCCGCGCGCGCCATGGGCGAACTGGCGCCAGACATCGGGGCGGGCGCGGTCGGGCTTGAGGTCATCCATATAGATGCCCTCCTGGCTCAGAAGCGTCAGCACATCCTGCGCGGCGCGGATCACCTGCGCCGCATGGCGGTCCTTCAGCGCGAGGCGCAGCGATACAAATCCCTCTTCGTCCTCGGCGGTTTCCGGGAAATTCAGCGCCCGGATGAAATGCTCGTTGGAGAGCGGCGGTTGCACCTCCTCCAGCGGGGTGCCGAGCTGCAGCAGACCCTGTTCGGTGACCGCCTCCATCGCCTTGGAGGGGATCGCCAGCCGGTCCGGGCCGCGGCGGCTGGACTGGAAGGTCGCCAGCACCGTCTCCGTCTTGCGGGCGGTGGCGGCGATCTCGTCGAGCTTCTTGGCCACCGAGGGTTCCGAAACCGCGGCCGCGGCCTGGGTATGGGCCAGATACATGTGCCGCAGCGAGGAGATGGAGGCATGCAGCCGATCGCTTTCCTCGCGGATGACCCGGGTCGACCGCAGGGCGATGGCCGCCACCACCAGGAGGAGCGCCGGCAACAGCAAGGCAAGGCCGCGCACCAGAGGCGCGCTCCAGTCCAGCGACAGGGCCGCTTCCGGCAAGAGCACGTAGCTGGCCGCCACGCCGACCACCCAGAGCGCGGCAAGGCCGAGGGCCAGAACCTCCGCCAGTCCGGCGGGCTGGCGGGAGGAGCTGTCCAGGTCCGGCAAGGAGAGGCCGGGCTTTTTCGCCTCGGTGGCGGTCTCCGTCTGGCTGGGGTCGCTGGTCATCTGTTGCCCGCTCTGTCCCTCTGGTTCTGGCGCGGTGATCGGTCCGGTCTCAGACGTAGACGACCTTGAGGATCTCGTAGGACTTGTCGCCGCCCGGGGTGCGCACTTCCACACTGTCGCCTTCGTCCTTGCCGATCAAGGCGCGGGCGATGGGAGATTTCACATTCAAGAGCCCGGCCTCGATATTGGCCTCGTGCTCGCCCACGATCTGCCAGGTCTTTTCCTCGTCGGTATCCTCGTCGACCACTGTGACGGTCGCCCCGAACTTGACGGCCCCGGAGAGCTTTCGCGGGTCGATCACATCCGCAAGGCTCAGGATGCCCTCAAGCTCCTTGATCCGGCCCTCGATGAAGGACTGTTTCTCGCGGGCGGAATGATATTCGGCGTTTTCCGACAGGTCGCCCAGCTCGCGGGCTTCGGCGATGGCCTGAATGATGGCCGGGCGCTCGACGCTCTTGAGGGTCTTCAGTTCCGCTTCCAGGGCCTGAAAGCCCGCAGGCGTCATCGGGATCTTTTCCATGGTCGTGTCCGCTTCCGTCTGGTCGTTCTTTGAATTGTGCGTGTCTTATGAACGCCGCCGCCCCGCCGCGAGGTGCAGCGGGGCGAGCCGTCGTGTTGGCAAATACCTGACCCAATCGCGCCACCAATTGCAAGGGGGGCGTGTGCCTATGTGCAGGGTTTTGCTCTCGCTTTGATCCTTTACCTGACCCGGGGCCATCGGGACGCTGGGTCGGGCGCAGATCTTGGCCGCCTGCGTGACCCCGGTGACGCATCCCGGCGCGGGCCACTGTCCCGCAATTGGTCAAGGCCGGTCGCGATCAGGAAAAGCGCATCAATCATACTCCACGAGTTCATATTCCACCCCCTCCCCGTCGAGGAAATAGAACCGCCGACCCGGCTCGTAGTCGGCGTGATTCATCGGCTGGAACCCTGCGTCGCGCACCGCGACCTCGGCGGCAGCGAGATCCTCGACCACCACCGCAAGGTGGTTCAGGGCCCCTTTGGTCGAGTAGCGCCGGGGCGCGGCTTCGAGGTCCTCCATCGGGGCGTAAAGGGCCAGATACTGGTCCCTGGTGCCGATATGTACGGTATAGCCGCCATTCAGCGCCGGTCCCTGCCAGCGGATCTTCCAGCCAAAGACCTTCTCCATCCAGGCCGCGGTGGAGGTCGGGTCGGATACGCAGATATTGGCGTGTTCGAGCAATGCAGTCATGGGCTCAGGCTCCTTCCTTTTGTCTTGCCTCCTTCAGTCGTAATTTCTAAACCTAACTTTAGCTCAAGCTTTTTCTGAGGGGGATGGGCAGTTTTTTGCATCCGCGCGCAAAGGGTCCAGAGCCTCAGGAAACCGATGGGACGAGAGAGGAAGACCCCATGCCTGCATCCCATGGACTGACGATTGGCTTCCTGGCCGAGCGCACCGGCCTCGCGGTTTCCGCGATCCGCTATTACGAGACCCAAGGCCTGCTGGAGCCCTGGCGCAACGCGGGTGGTCAGCGCAGGTTTCACCGCGCCGATATCCGGCGGTTGAGCTTCATCATGATCGCGCAGAAATTCGGCTTCACCCTGCCGGAAATCCGCGCCCAGCTGGACAGCCTGCCCAATGGCCGAACCCCAACAAAACAGGACTGGACCCGGCTTTCCGAAGGGTTTCGGACTCATCTGGATCAGCGAATCGCGACGCTGGAGAAGCTGCGCGACAGTCTGGACGGCTGTATCGGTTGCGGCTGCCTGTCGCTGCCCAGCTGCGCGCTCTACAATGCCGAGGATATGGCGGCAAAACACGGGCAGGGACCGCGCTATCTGATGGGGGATGAGCCGGAAACTTGACACTCCTGTCGATTCGCGCCGTTATTTGCGCTTCGGGTGACGAAAACCGGCGCGCGGTTTGCCGCATTTCCGGGTCTCTGCCTGATCCTACGTAGGGTATGGATTGACCTCTCCATGCTGCAACCGCTAAGCAACCGCGCAAGAATATTGCGTCAGACACCCGGCGCAGTGATTTGCGCCAAATAGCCAGGGACCAGACGCGCGGGTCCGACTACTAGCCAGGGAGCACCTCGAATGGCCGAGATTGAACGCGAAGCAATGGAATACGACGTTGTGATCGTCGGCGCGGGTCCTGCGGGCCTGTCGGCTGCGATCCGGCTCAAGCAGCTTGACGCCGACCTGCAGGTGGTGGTGCTGGAAAAAGGCTCCGAAGTGGGCGCGCATATCCTTTCCGGTGCGGTGCTCGACCCCTGCGGTCTCGATGCGCTGATCCCGGACTGGAAGGAAAAAGGCGCGCCGCTGAACGTGCCGGTGAAGGACGACAATTTCTATATGCTGGGCGAGGCGGGGCAGATCCGCATCCCCAACGCGCCGATGCCGCCCCTGATGAACAACCACGGCAATTACATCGTCTCCATGGGCAACGTCTGCCGCTGGATGGCGGAGCAGGCCGAGGAACTGGGCGTCGAGATCTTCCCGGGCATGTCCTGTTCGGAGCTGGTCTTTGGCGACAAGGGCGAAGTCAAAGGCGTGGTCGCGGGCGTTTTTGGCCTGGAGGCCGATGGCTCCTACGGTCCCAACACCGAGCCGGGCATGGAGCTGCACGGCAAATATGTCTTCCTGTCTGAGGGCGTGCGTGGCTCGCTCTCCAAAGAGGTGATCGCGAAATACGACCTCGGCGCCGGTAAAGAGGTGCAGAAATACGGCGTCGGCATGAAAGAGATCTGGGAGATCGACCCCGCCAAGCACAAGGAAGGCTCCGTCACCCATACCATGGGCTGGCCGCTTGGTTCCAACGCAGGCGGCGGCTCCTTCATCTATCACCTTGATAACAATCAGGTCTATGTGGGCTTTGTGGTGCACCTGAACTACAAGAACCCGCATCTTTACCCCTATATGGAGTTCCAGCGCTTCAAGCATCACCCGATGGTCGCTGAACTCCTTAAGGGCGGCAAGCGCGTGGCTTACGGCGCGCGGGCGATCACCGAGGGCGGCTATCAGTCGATGCCGAAGCTGACCTTCCCGGGCGGCGCGCTTCTGGGCTGCTCTGCGGGCATGGTCAACGTGCCGCGCATCAAGGGCAACCACAACGCGATGCTCTCGGGCAAAGCCGCCGCCGAGGCTGCCTATGCGGCGATCCAGGCGGGCCGCCAGTCCGACGAGCTCACCGATTACGAGGCCGAAGTGCGCAATGGCGCCATCGGCAAGGACCTCAAGATGGTCCGCAATGTCAAGCCGTTGTGGTCGAAATGGGGCCTCATGGCCTCGCTCTCGCTGGGCGGTCTCGACATGTGGACCAACACCCTCTTCGGCTTTTCGTTCTTCGGCACCCTGGGCCATGGCAAGACCGATGCCGAGGCGACCGAGCTCGCCTCCAGCCACAAGCCGATCGACTATCCGAAACCCGATGGCGTGCTCTCCTTTGACCGTCTGACCAACGTCTCCTTCGCGGCCACCAACCACGAGGAAAGCCAGCCCTGCCACCTGCGTCTGGCCAGCAAGGAGGTGCCGATTTCGGTCAACCTGCCGAAGTTCGACGAACCGGCGCAGCGCTACTGCCCGGCCGGCGTATATGAGGTGGTGCAAAAGGATGGCAAGCCGGAGTTCGTGGTGAACTTCCAGAACTGCGTCCACTGCAAGACCTGCGATATCAAGGATCCGTCGCAGAACATCACCTGGACCACGCCACAGGGGGGCGACGGGCCGAACTATCCGAACATGTAATGGGCAGAAACGAGCCGTAAACCGGATCGTGATACATTCCTGATGCGATTGTGGGGCGGCCTTCGGGTCGCCCCATTGCGCATCATGGGGGCGCGGTCTAGGCTCGCTTCCAGATCTATCGTGACCTTGCCGGGAGGTGCCTTCGTGCCCGTTTCCTTTCTCCGCACCCTGACCTGCGCGGCCGCGCTGCTCCTGTCCACCGCGCCTCTGGCGACGGCAGAGGGGTTGGCCGGCGCCTATCTGGCGGGTCGTGCGGCGACCTATGACAGCGACTTCTCCGCCTCCGCGCGCTATTACACCCGCGCCCTGGTCCGCGATCCGCAGAACGTGACCCTGATGGAAAGCCTGGTCTATGCGCAGCTGGCGCTGGGGGATGTGAAATCCGCCCTGCCGGTGGCCCGGCGCATGTGGGACGAGGGCGTGCGCAGCCAGGTGGCCAATATCGTGATGGCCGGCAGTTTCGCGCTCGAAGACGACTACGCCGCCCTTCTGGCCCGCGACGAGGAGCAGTTCGAGATCAGCCCGCTGGTGGATGGTCTGCTCGATGCCTGGGCACACATGGGGCAGGGCGCGGTGAGCCTGGCGCTGGAAACCTTCGACAGGGTGGCTGAGCAGGAGGGGCTCCGCTTCTTTGCCATGTATCACAAGGCGCTGGCCCTGGCCTCGGTGGGCGATTACGAGGGCGCCGAGGCGCTGTTTTCCGACAATGGCGGCCAATTGGGCCGTTCCTCGCGCCGTGCGGCCATTGCCCGGGTGCAGGTGCTGTCGCAGCTGGGCCGCAACACGCAGGCGCTGGAGGTTCTGGTGGACAGTTTCGGCGCCGGTTTCGACCCGGCGCTGACCGATCTGGCCGACAAGCTCGCGGCAGGGGAGACCGTGGACTTCTCCATCGCGGCCAATCCGCGCGATGGCATGTCAGAAGTGTTCTACAGCCTCGGACAGGCGCTCTCTGGCGAGGCGGCCAATGACTATGTGCTGATGTATGCCCGCATGGCGACGGTGCTGAACCCCGCCCATGTGGATGCCATCCTGCTCAGTGCCGGGCTCCTCGACCAGATCGGTCGCTATGACCTCTCGATCGCGGCCTATAAACAGGTCCCGCGCGAGCATCCCGATTTCCATGCCGCCGAACTGGGCCGCGCCGAGGCCCTGCGCCGCGCGGCCAACCCGCAGGCGGCCGCCGAGGTGCTGGAGCAGCTCGCCCGCGACTTCCCCGACCATGGCGCAGTCTATGTCGACCTCGGCGACCTCAAGCGCCAGCAGGAGGATTACGCCGGCGCGGTAGAGGCCTATGACCGCGCCCTTGCCCTCAGCGAGGCGGAAGCGCCGAACCGCTGGTTCCTGCTCTATGCCCGCGGCATCTGCCACGAGCGGCTCAAGATGTGGGACAAGGCCGAGGCCGATTTCCGCGCCGCGCTGGAGATCGACCCGGACCAGCCGCAGGTGCTGAACTACCTTGGCTATTCGCTGGTCGAACGGCAAGAGAAGCTGGACGAGGCGCTGGCGATGATCGAGCGCGCCGTCGCCGCCCGTCCCGACAGCGGCTATATCGTCGATTCCTTAGGCTGGGTGCTCTATCGCCTCGGCCGCTATGTCGATGCGGTGGACCATATGGAGCGCGCGGTGGAGCTGATGCCGGTGGATCCGGTGGTCAACGACCATCTGGGCGATGTCTATTGGGCAGTGGGCCGCAAGCTCGAGGCGGAGTTCCAGTGGAAACGCGCGCTCTCCTTCGTCAAGCCCGACGATGCGGATGCCGAGGCCAATCCGACCCGCATTCGCCGCAAGCTCGAGGTCGGGCTGGATGCGGTGCTGGCCGAAGAAGGGGCCGAACCGCTGAAGGTGGCCAATGACGGGGGCTGAGATCCTCGCCCCTGCCAAGGTCAATCTCTCCCTGCATGTGACCGGTCGCCGTTCCGATGGCTACCACCTGCTTGATTCGCTGGTGGCCTTTGCCGATATGGGCGACCATCTGCGGCTGACCCCGGGCGCGCGCCTGTCGCTTTCGGTCACCGGCCTCTTTGCCGAAGGCGTGCCGACCGACAGCCGCAACCTCGTCTGGCGTGCCGCCGAGGGGGCGGGCTGGCAGGGTCATATCGATCTCACCAAGGGCCTGCCACATGGGGCAGGGATCGGCGGCGGCTCCTCGGATGCCGGCGCGCTGTTGAATGCCATCGCCGCGCAGGGGGGCCGCGTGCCGGAGGGGCTGGCGCTGTCGCTCGGGGCCGATGTGCCGGTCTGCAGGCTGGCGCGGGCGGCGCGGATGCGCGGCATCGGCGAGGATCTGACGCCTGTGGACCTGCCGCCGCTGCCGGCCTTGCTGGTCAATCCCGGCGTCGCGGTGCCCACCAGCGCGGTCTTTTCGGCGCTGGCCTGCCGCGACAACGCGCCGATGCCCGCGGACCTGCCGGAGTTTCAGGGGGTGGAGGACTGCGCCGACTGGCTGGCGGGGCAACGCAATGATCTTGAAACCGCCGCCTGCGCCGTCGCGCCCGAGATCGAGCGGGTGCTGGCAAACCTGCGCGACAGCCGCAACTGCCTGCTGGCGCGGATGTCGGGGTCCGGTTCGACCTGCCTTGCGCTCTATCCCACGATGAAGGCCGCGCATTTTGCCGCCTATCAGATCGGGGCCGAGCAACCCGACTGGTGGTGCGTGGCGACAGAACTGCGCTGAGGATGCGGCACAGCGCCCGAGCGGGGCTCGGGCATTGGCCGCGACAGGGTCAATTCAACCGCGAGACCACGTAATCGGCAAGGTCGGTGAGGATCTGGCGGATCGGATGATCCGGCAGCTTGGCCATCGCGGATTTCGCCTGCGCTGCCCAGCCATAGGCGTCCGCGCGGGTGGCCTCCAGCGTGCCGTATTTCGCCATCAGCGACAGGGCGTGCTCCAGATCGCCCTCCTGCTGGCGGCCCTTGGCGATGGTGCGCTCCCAGAAGGCGCGCTCCTCTTCGGTGGCCTGCGCCACCGCCTTGATCACCGGCAGGGTCAGCTTGCGCTCGCGGAAATCGTCGCCGACGTTCTTGCCGGTCTTGGCCGCATCGCCCTGATAATCCAGCAGATCATCGGCGATCTGGAAGGCGATTCCCAGCGCGTCGCCATAGGCAAACAGCGCCTTCACCTGCTCATCCGGGGCACCGGCGATGACGCCGCCCACCTCGGTCGCCGCCGAGAACAGCGCCGCGGTCTTGCCGCGCACCACCTGCAGATAGATCTCCTCGGTGGTCCTGAGGTCCGTCGCCGCCGTCATCTGCAGCACCTCGCCTTCGGCAATGGTGGCCGAGGCATTGGCGAGGATGTCGAGCACCCGCAGGGAGCCAGTATCCACCATCAGCTGGAAGCTGCGGGCAAAGAGGTAATCGCCGACCAGAACCGAGCTTTTGTTGTCCCACAGGAGGTTGGCCGTGGGCCGCCCCCGGCGCTGCGCGCTCTCGTCCACCACATCGTCATGCAGCAGGGTCGCGGTATGGATGAACTCCACCGTCGCGGCCAGTTTCAGGTGGTGGTCGCCCTCGTAGCCGCACAGGCGCGCCGCCGCCAGCGTCAGCATCGGGCGCAGCCGCTTGCCGCCCGCCTCGACCAGATGCGCGGTCACCTCGGGGATGCGCGGCGCGTGCTGCGAGGCCATCCGCTGGCGGATCAGCAGGTTCACCGCCTCCAGTTCCGCAGCAAGGGTCGCGGCCAGCAATTCATGGGGTTTCTGCGTCATCACCTGGTTCATCACATTCCCGACTGATAGGCTCGACAAGACCCCGGTCTTGCCCGTATTTCCATGGATATGAAGGAAGTTTTGCGCAGTACAGACCCAACCGTCCTCGCCTTTGCCATCGCCCTTCTTCAGGGCGAGGGTATAGACTGCTTTGAAATGGACGTAAATATGAGCGTTCTCGAAGGCGGAATCGGGATCTTTCCCCGCCGTCTCCTTGTTCATGCCGATGATCTGGACGAGGCCCGGGTGGTGATGCGCGACAACGGCCTGCCGGTCTCCGACCGTGGCTGAGCGCTTTGCGGACGCGGCGCTGACCGTGGATCGCTTTCTGGGCGGCAAACTCACCCTGCTACAGCCCAGAAATGGCTATCGGGCCGGGGTGGATCCGGTGTTTCTGGCCGCCAGCGTCAATGCGGTCTCCGGTCAATCGGTCCTCGAGCTGGGCTGCGGGGCGGGGCAGGCGATGCTCTGCCTGGCGTCGCGGGTGGCGGGGCTGACCCTGACCGGGGTCGAGCTGCAGGCGCCCTATGCGGATCTCGCGCGCCGAAATGCCGCGGCCAATGACCTCGCGGCAACCGTGGTCGAGGCCGATCTTGCGAGCCTGCCGACCGAATTGCGCCAGCAGAGCTTCGATCACGTGATCGCCAACCCGCCCTATTATCGCGCCGGAGCCCATAGTCCCGCTTCGGATGCCGGTCGCCGCACCGCACTGGGAGAGGCCACCCCGCTGGCCGCCTGGGTCGAGGTGGCGGCCCGCAGGCTGGCCCCCAAGGGCCATCTGCACATGATCCAGCGCGCGGACCGGCTGCCGGACCTCCTGGCCGCGATATCGGGACGGCTCGGATCGCTCGAGGTGCTGCCGCTGGCGCCGCGCTCTGGCCGGGCGGCGGAATTGGTGATCCTGCGGGCGCGCAAGGGCGGGCGCGCCGACTTTCGCCTGCACGCGCCCCTGATCCTGCACGAAGGGGCGCGGCACCTGCGCGACGGCGAGGATTACGCCGACTCAGTGCGCGCGGTCCTGCGCCACGGGGCGCCCTTGCCCTGGCCCGGACCCTAGGGACATTCTGGTCAAGGGGGCTGCGACCTTTTGCGCTGCCTTTGTGCCAAAGAAGCGGCAGGGCTTTGCATTCTTGCCCGTCTGCGCGACGGGCTAGGCAATAAATGGCCAAAAGTTGCAAATTGTGCCGAAGAAAGCTTTCACTTTATGCTTCTGCGGCGTGACAGGTTGAAATTTCCGTGCTCCAATCACTACGTTGTTGGCATCAAGCTTTGAAAAGGAGGAATGACATGAGCCTCAGCTCGCATCTCACCGAACTGAAGAAGAAGCACGAGAACCTGAGCTTTGAAGTAGAGCGGGCAGAGAAATCCCCGGCCATCGACCGAATGCAGATCAAGTCCCTGAAGAAGCAGAAACTGCGGCTGAAAGACGAAATCGAACGTCTGATGCATTCCTGACAGGGATCGCTGGGCTTCGGTCAGCAGGGCTGACACTGCCCGGGACACCGTGAAATTCGCCCCACGGGGGCAGGGGCCTCGCAGATCTGCGGGGCCCCTCTATATTTCGGGAATTGAAAACTGCGCGCCGGGTCGGCTCAGACGCTGCGCGAGGCCCGCGCGGCCAGCAGCGCGCCGCCGGTGATGAACAATGCCGCCAGCGCCAGCGACCAGGAGGGGGCCGCGATCCCCGCCAGCACCAGGATCAGCGTCGACAGCAGCGGCGCGGCATAGGAGCTGGTGCCCAGCATCTGGATATCGCCCTGTTTCACGCCGATGTCCCACACGTAGAACGCCAACCCGACCGGACCGAGGCCCAGGAGCAGGGTCGCGGTCCAGCCCATCGCGCCCTCGGGCCAGAGGGTCTCCTCCCAGAGCAGATGCAGCCCCAGCGAGGCGATGGCGGTAACAAGGCAGAAAACCGCGACCGAGGCGGTGGGCACAGCCCCCATCAGCCGCGAGCCGACCGAATAGCTGGACCAGAACAGGGCGCAGAGGAAGGCAAGGCCATAGCCCGGCAGATACTGCGCCTGAAACCCGCCGCCGCCGCCGGTGATGATCGCCGCCGCCCCGAGGAACCCTAGCAGCGCGCCGAGGAAATGCCCTGCCTTCAGCCGCTCGCCCGGCAAGAGGCCCGAGAACAGCACGATCAGCAGCGGCCAGAGATAGGCGATCAACCCGGCCTCCGCGGCCGGCGCGGCCCGCAGGGCGGAGAAATACAGCGCGTGATAGCCAAAAAGGCCGATGGAGCCAAAGGCATAGACATGTAGTGGCACCCGACGCAGCTCGCCCCAGGATCCGGTCGCCTGCACCCAGATCAGGCCGATGACCCCGCCGATGGCAAAGCAGATGGCGTTCAGCAGCAGCGGTGGCACCGGGCTGGAGCCCACCGTCAGCAGCGCCAGCAGCGCCCAGAGCAGCACGGCGACAAAGCCGATGGCAGTGGCCCGGCCCCGGCTCATGGGAACGGCTGTGGCAAGCGTATCACTCATGTCTCAGAGGTCCTTCACCGGGATGATCTCGAAATCGTCCCACATATGCGCGGTTTTCTCGATCTCTGCAAAGAACCATTCGCGAAAGGCCTTGATCTGCGGCCGTTCCTCCGCCTCCGGCAGGCAGAGGAAGCGGAACCGCGCCTCGGTCTCGATCGCCAGCTTGAAGGGGGCCACCAGCCGCCCCTCCATCACGTCCTTGATGATCATGGGCCGCCGCCCCAGGGCCACGCCGACCCCGGTGCAGGCGGCATCGATGGCGTGATCGGCATTGGAGAAATGGATGCCGCTGCCGGGGGTGAACTCCAGCCCCTGCGCCCGGAACCAGGTCGGCCAGTCGCAGGCGGGTGAAAGAAAGCTGATGCTGTCGTCATAGATCAGCGGCGCGCGGCGCAGCGCCTCCGGGGTCGGATAGCGCGCGGCCAGATCCGGCGTCATCACCGGCGTCAGCCATTCCGCCCGCGCGGGATAGCTCGCCAGCCCCTGATCGCTGCCATAGCCAAAGCGGATCGCCACATCGACCCCGTCGCGGCGCAGATCCATCATCCGGAGCCCGGCCGACAGCCGAAGGTCGATCTCGGGATGGGCGCGGGCAAATTCATAGAGCCGAGGCGCCAGCCATTTGGCGGTCAGCGCCGGTCCCGCCGTCACCGTGAGCGAGGTGGTGTCGAGCACCCGGCGCGCCTGCTGCCAGGCCACGCTGAGGGCGCGAAACCCGTCCTCCGCCCCCGGCGCCAGGGCCTGCCCGGCCTCGGTCAGCTCCACCGCGCGGTTGAGGCGGCGGAACAGCGGCGCGCCCAGGTGCTCTTCCAGCGATTTGATCTGAAACGACAATGCGGCGGGCGTCACGTTCAACTCCTCCGCCGCCCGGGCAAAGGACATGTGCCGCGCCGCAGCGTCAAAGGCGCGCAAAGCGGTCAGGGGAGGCAGGCGGTCGGACATGTATCACTCAAGAATTTCTTGACTGAGGCTCGCAAAACTCTCGTTTGTCGTCAATCCCACAAAGGCGCATATTGGTATCACAACAGAGCTGCTGAACCGAAAGGAGGCCAAGATGTTTGAACATGCTGCAAATGCGAAGGTGCAAGAGGGCTTTGCCCGTGCCCATGAAGAGCGGGCACAGGTTCTGCGGGCCGCGCTCACCTGGATTTTCTCCCGCCGCCTGACGGTGCGCGGACATGCGGTTTCCCGCTGGGCCTGAGAGCAAGCGCGCGCTCTACCACAGGCACTTACGGGATAAGAAAAGGGCCGGTTCATCGCGAACCGGCCCTTGCTGTTTCATGCGCCGCAACCGGCTCAGACGAAGAACTGCGCCCCATTGGCGGAGATGGTCGAGCCGTTGATGAAAGAGGCATCGTCCGAGGCGAGGAAGGCCACGCAGCGGGCGATCTCTTCCGGCTCACCCAGACGCCCTGCCGGGATCTGGCCGATGATCTTCTCGCGCACCGCCTCGGGCACCGCCATCACCATTTCGGTGGCGATATAGCCGGGGCAGATCGCATTGGCGGTGATGCCCTTGGCCGCGCCTTCCTGCGCCAGCGACTTCACGATGCCGAGGTCGCCGGCCTTGGTGGCGGCATAGTTCACCTGACCGAACTGGCCCTTTTGCCCGTTGATCGAGGAGATCACGATGATCCGGCCAAAGCCGCGGTCACGCATGCCGGACCAGACCGGATGCACGGTGTTGAACACGCCGGTCAGGTTGGTGTCGATCACCTGGCTCCACTGCTCGGGCGTCATCTTGTGGAAGGGGGCGTCGCGGGTAATGCCCGCATTGGCGACCACGATGTCGATGGGGCCGAGATCGGCTTCGACCTGGGCGAGACCGGCCTTGCTCTCCTCATAGCTGGCCACGTTCCACTTATAGGTCTTGATTCCGGTTTCCGCGGTGAATTCTGCAGCTGCAGCATCGTTACCGGCATAGGTCGCGGCCACTTCGCAGCCCTGCGCCTTCAGTGCCTTGGAAATAGCTGCGCCGATCCCGCGCGAGCCGCCGGTAACAAGGGCAATACGTGCCATATAGGGTGTCCTCCAAACTTCTTTACTTCACTTCGTAATCTTATTGCACGTCAAGGAATGTGGGCGCAATAAAATTTCGCGGCCTTTCGCACCTGCAGCATCAGATTTGCGACGGGCTGTCGGATCACACTAAACCGGCGATTGTAACGGCGGAACGAAAAAGAAAAGGGGCCTCGAACGGAGCCCCCTAACTTGCCGATTTTTAAAGCGGTTTTGCGCTTACGGGCGCTCGACGCACATGGCAACGCCCATGCCACCGCCGATGCAGAGGGTGGCGAGACCCTTCTTGGCGCCGCGCCGCTTCATTTCGAACAGCAGGGTGTTCAGCACGCGGCAGCCGGAGGCGCCGATCGGGTGGCCGATGGCGATGGCGCCGCCGTTCACGTTCACGATGGCCGGATCCCAGCCCATGTCCTTGTTCACCGCGCAGGCCTGGGCGGCGAAGGCTTCGTTGGCTTCCACCAGATCAAGGTCATTGACCGACCAGCCGGCCTTCTCCAGCGCCTTGCGGGAGGCATAGATCGGACCCACGCCCATGATCGACGGATCAAGACCGGCAGTTGCATAAGAGGCGATGCGGGCGAGCGGCTCGATGCCGCGACGCTCAGCCTCATCCGCGCTCATCAAGAGGGTGGCGGCAGCGCCGTCGTTGAGGCCAGAGGCATTGGCGGCGGTCACAGAGCCATCTTTGGTGAAGGCGGGGCGCAGTTTCTGCATCGCCTCAAGGGTGGCGCCGTGACGGATGTATTCATCCGCATCCACGGTGATGTCGCCCTTGCGGGCCTTCACGATGAAGGGGACGATCTCGTCGATGAACTTGCCCGCCTTCTGCGCCGCTTCGGCCTTGTTCTGCGAAGCAACAGCGAATTCGTCCTGCATATCGCGGGAGATCTGCCACTGCGCCGCCACGTTCTCGGCGGTCTGGCCCATGTGGTAGCCGTTGAACGCGTCCCAGAGACCGTCGCGGATCATGGTGTCGATATACTGCATATCGCCCATCTTGTGGCCGGCGCGCAGGTTGGCGGCATGGGGGGAGAGGGTCATGTTTTCCTGACCGCCCGCACAGACGATGGAGGCATCGCCCAGTTGGATGTGCTGGGCACCAAGCGCCACGGCGCGCAGGCCGGAACCGCAGACCTGGTTGATGCTCCAGGCGGCCGATTCTTTCGGCAGGCCGGCGTTGATATGGGCCTGACGGGCCGGGTTCTGGCCCTGGGCTGCGGTCAGAACCTGACCGAGGATGGTTTCCGAGACCTCGGATTTGTCGATGCCGGCGCGGGCCACCACGGCCTCCAGCACGGCGGCGCCCAGATCGTGGGCGGGCGTGGCGGCGAATGCGCCGCCAAAGCTGCCGACGGCGGTGCGCGCGGCGGATGCGATTACTACGTTGGTCATTCGGTCAGTCCTCTGCACTAGATGCGGAAATGCCGACGTGCCGGGGTCATCAAAGCGTCACCCGGTCCGTGCGACGTCTCCTCCCTTTCCGCTACCGGAATAGCCGAACCATGCACGTGCAGCAACTGTTCCGAGCAGAGTGCCGCAGCTGCGCCAGAAGGGCCACACCCTATCCCGGAGTCGCGCCGCAGGCTCCGCTCCGCGTCGCCCAAAGCAAAAGCCCCGGAGTCAGAGGCTCCGAGGCTTTGATTTCATGAGATGTTTTCTCGCAGGGGGGCTGCGACGCTCAGGCGCGGGCGCGGGACTCGTCGGCCTCCTGCCAGGGCGGGGTGATCGAGGGCGCGCCATAGAGAAAGCCCTGCAGGCAGTCGACACCGCAGTCGATCAGGAAATCCGCATCTTCCTGCCGCTCGACGGATTCGGCGACGATGAACATGTCGAACTGCTTTGCGATGGCCACCAGCGCACGCACGACCGACTGGTTGTCGTGGTTCTGATGCACGCCGCGCACGAATTGCCCGTCGATCTTCACCGCGTCAAAGAAGAAGTCGCGGAAATGGCCGATCGCGGTGGTGCCGGCGCCAAAATTGTCGAGCGCAAAGGCGATGCCGTGCTGCTGCATCTGGTCCATGAAGTCGATGACCAGCTCCGGCGCGGCCATGGCCGAGGCTTCGGAGATCTCCAGCACCAGACGCTCGCCCAGGAACTCGTCGCGGGCGAGGAATTTCTCCAGCACCTTCAGCCATTGGCTATAGCCGATGGAGCGTGCGGACATGTTGATCGACAGGCGGACGTTGGGATGGCGCGCCAGCACCCGCAGGCCCTGTTCCAGCGCCAGGCAGTCCAGCTTGCGCCCCAGCTCGCGCTCCTCGATCACGCTCATGAACTCGCGCGCGGGGATGATACGCCCGGTGGCATCCATCACCCGGATGTAGCCCTCGTAAAAAGCAATGGTATCCGTTGCATGGCTTTGCACGATGGGCTGATAGGCCAGCAGGGTCTGGTCGTGCTTGACCGCCTCCGCCACCATGTCGACCACATTGCGGTCGCGCGCCACGATGGCCGCCGACAGTGGATTTTCTGCCCCTTCCGGGATGTCGGTCTTCCAGAAATGCCGTTTCTTCACTTTCTCAGCCCCATCGGTTTCAGGCTCCCCAGCGCCAGGCAGCCTCCGAGTTGTCGATTGAACCCTACAGTCTCGCAAAAGGGTTGAGCGGGGATTAAAGCGCCAATTTTAGGGATCACCTTTTTTGCCCGCGCGACGGCGGCCGGAACCGGGCGGCACCGAGCCCGTCAGGAGCCGTTGACCAGCGCGCCGATCACCGCGCGCGCACTCTCCGAATTCCAATCCGCCTCGCCGCGAAGTCGTGCGATTTCATGGCCTTCCGGGTCCAGAATCACGGTGATGGGCAGGCCCAGCACCACCATGTCGCGCGCCACGGCCCCCTTGGGATCCTGATGGCGGGGCAGGTTGGTCACCCCGATCTCGTCAAAGAATTTCTGGATCCCGGCAGGGTTGTTCCGTCCCGTCGCCAGCGTCAAAACCTCGAAAGACTCGCCGCCGAATTCCGATTGCAACGCAGACAGCATCGGCATCTCCTTGCGGCAGGGCGGGCACCAGGTGGCCCAGAAGTTCACCAGCACATATTTGCCCCGGTAATCCGCCAGCGTCGCGGTGCCCGCGCCATCGGCCAGCTCAAAGCTCTGGGTCGAGACCGGCTTTGCGTCCTCGTGGAACACCAGCTTCTTCATGTCGCCTTCGCGCAGCGCCTCCACCGCGCTGAAATCTGCCGCCATTGCGGCATTTGCACCCAGGGCGAGGGCCATATAAAGGGAAAGCTGACGAATGAGACGCATGTTAACTCCAGGGTTGGGCCATGACAGACAAGACCTCGAACCAGATGTGGGGCGGCCGCTTTGCCGCCGGACCGGACGCGATCATGGAAGCAATCAATGCTTCTATCGGGTTCGACCAGCGCATGGCAGCGCAGGATATTGCTGGCTCGCGGGCTCATGCGGCGATGCTCGCCGCCACCGGCGTCATTACGGATAATGATGCCGAGGCGATCCGTGAAGGGCTGCTCACCGTTTTGTCAGAGATCGAAAGCGGCAGCTTCCAGTTCTCCACCGCCCTCGAAGACATCCACATGAACGTCGAGGCCCGCCTGAAAGAGGTGATTGGCGAACCGGCAGGCCGTCTTCACACCGGGCGCAGCCGCAACGATCAGGTGGCAACCGACTTCAAACTTTGGGTGCGCGATCAGTTTGACGCCGCCGAAAAGGGGATCGAGGCGCTGATCCGCGCGCTGGTCGCGCAGGCCGAGGCGGGTGCTGATTGGGTGATGCCGGGCTTCACCCACCTGCAGACCGCGCAACCCGTCACCTGGGGTCATCACATGATGGCCTATGTGGAGATGTTTGGCCGCGACCTCTCCCGTGTGCGCGATGCCCGTGCCCGAATGAACGAATCGCCCCTTGGCGCCGCAGCGCTGGCCGGGACCTCCTTCCCGATCGACCGCGAGATGACCGCCAAGGCCTTGGGCTTTGACCGCCCGGCCGCAAATTCGCTCGACGCCGTGTCGGATCGTGATTTCGCGCTGGAGTTCCTCTCGACCGCCTCGATCTGCGCCATGCACCTCAGCCGCTTTGCCGAGGAGCTGGTGATCTGGTCCTCCGCCCAGTTCCGTTTCGTGATCCTGTCGGATCGCTTCTCCACCGGCTCCTCCATCATGCCGCAAAAGAAAAACCCCGACGCAGCCGAGCTGATCCGCGCCAAGGTGGGCCGGATTTTTGGCGCCAATACCGCGCTGATGATGGTGATGAAGGGGCTGCCCTTGGCCTATTCCAAGGACATGCAGGAAGACAAGGAGCAGGTCTTTGACGCCGCCGACAACTGGATGCTGGCGCTGGCCGCGATGGAAGGCATGGTCAAGGACATGACCGCCAACCGCGCCAGCCTTGCCGCCGCTGCAGGCTCCGGCTTCTCCACCGCCACCGATCTGGCCGATTGGATGGTGCGGGTGCTCAAGGTGCCGTTCCGCGATGCTCACCATGTCACCGGCGCGCTGGTGGCGATGGCCGAAGGGCGCGGCTGCGATTTGCCGGACCTCAGCCTTCAGGACATGAAATCCGTGCATGAGGGCATCACCGAGGATATCTTCACCGTGCTGGGGGTCGAGAATTCGGTCAACTCCCGCATGTCCTACGGCGGCACCGCGCCCGCGCAGGTGCGCGCGCAGGTGGCCCGCTGGAAAGAGATCCTGGGCTAAGGGCCCGTCATCAGGAGAAACCGCATGACGCGCATTCTGACTGTCCTCGGCCTTGCCCTGACCCTCGCCGCTTGCGGCGTGGATGGCGAGCCGGTGCGCCCGAGCCTCAACGCGGGGCTCGGGATTTCCAGCAGCGGCGTGCATCTGGGTGGCACGGTCGGGGTCAACAAGGGCCCCGTCACCGTCAGCCTCGGCCTGTGATGCGATCTGTGATGCCATCTCTGAGACCTGCTCTTGTCGGGCTCATCCTGTTGCTGGTGGCGGGCTGCGAGGCCAGGCCGCCGCAACCGCGACCCGCCGCGCCGAGCGCTGCGGGCATCCAGATTTCCGGCGAGGCGCGTGTGGGTGTGGTCTGGGGCGATTAGGCCACCCCCGACTTTCTCTGCCAGACCGCAGACGCCTTGCCCGCGAGACGGCCGGGTGGCGTCCCCAGCTCAGGTTCCCCGCAGCGGAATCATTTGCCCGAAAGGCCCGTTTTGCCCTAAACGCTGGCCATGGATCATTTTCTCTACCGCGATGGCGCGCTGTTCGCCGAAGACGTCCCCGTAGCCGAGATTGCCGCTGCGGTGGGTACGCCGTTCTATGTCTATTCCACCGCCACGCTCCTGCGCCATTTCCGTCTGTTTGACGAGGCGCTTCAGGGCACTGACCACCTCGTCTGCTACGCGATGAAGGCCGCCTCCAATCAGGCGATCCTCAAGACGCTGGCCGAGGCTGGGGCCGGCATGGATGTGGTGAGCGAGGGCGAATACCGCCGCGCCAGGGCCGCAGGCGTGCCGGGCGACAAGATCGTCTTCTCCGGCGTGGGCAAAACCGCGGATGAAATCCGAACCGCGCTGACTGGCGGCATCCGCCAGTTCAACGTGGAGTCCGAGCCGGAGATGGAGGTGATCAACGCGGTTGCCCTCGACCTCGGCCTGCGCGCGCCGATCACCGTGCGGGTCAATCCTGACGTGGACGCCAAGACCCACGCCAAGATCGCCACCGGCAAATCCGAGAACAAATTCGGCATCCCGATCGCCCGTGCCCGCGAGGTCTACGCCCATGCCGCCAGCCTGCCGGGGCTGGAGGTGATCGGTATCGACGTCCACATCGGTTCGCAACTCACGGAACTGGAACCCTTCCGCCTCGCCTATCAAAAGGTGGCCGAGTTGACCGAGACCCTGCGCGCCGATGGTCACGACATCCGTCGCCTCGATCTCGGCGGCGGTCTCGGCATCCCCTATACCCGCTCGAACGAAGCGCCGCCCCTGCCGGTGGAATACGGCCAGCTGATCAAGGATACCCTCGGCCATCTGGGCTGCGAGATCGAGATCGAGCCGGGCCGCTTGATTGCGGGCAACGCGGGCCTGATGGTCTCCAAGGTGATCTATGTGAAGAACGGCGAGGGGCGCGATTTTCTCATCCTCGACGGGGCGATGAACGACCTCATCCGCCCGGCGATGTATGACGCCCATCACGACATCATCCCGGTGATCGAGGCCACTCCGGGTGTCGAGCCGCAGCCCTATGACATCGTCGGCCCCGTCTGCGAAAGCGGCGATACCTTCGCCAAGCAGCGCCTGATGCCGCCCTTGGGCGCCGGCGACCTCGTGGCCTTCCGCAGTGCCGGGGCTTACGGCGCGGTGATGTCCAGCGAATACAACTCCCGCCCCCTGATCCCCGAGGTTCTGGTGCATGGCGATCAATTTGCAGTCATCCGGGCGCGCCCGACCTTTGACGAGATGATAAATCGCGATACCATCCCCGAATGGCTAGCCTGAAACGCGCCCCGGCCCGCCCCGCCATGGGACGGGCCTAAGCGTGGCCTGAGCCATATGTGCGGCGGACGAACCGCCGCCCCCCGGCGCGGAGGCAGAGCCTTATGACAGAGCATCCCACCCCCGACGCAGCGCGTGCGGAGCCCATCGCGGGACCGGCCGCTCTGGCCCCCCTGCGCCGGGCGATCTGGCTCACGCGGGCGGGGATGGTGGCGGAACGCTTCTGGCGCGCCTTCTGGCCCCTGGCCTCGATCCTCTTCCTTGCCCTTGGCGTGGTGCTGCTCGGCGGGCTCGACTGGGCGCTGGTGGAGGCGGTCTGGGCCTTGGCGGTGCTGGTGCTGCTGGGGCTGGCGGCAAGCCTGATCTGGGGGCTGATGCGCTTTCGCTGGCCGCGCCGTGCCGAGGCGCTGGCCCGGCTGGACGAGACCCTGCCGGGCCGTCCGATCACCGCGCTTCTGGACCGTCAGGCCTCCGGTGCGCAGGATCCCGCCTCCGCCGCCCTCTGGCGGGCGCATCAGGCGCGCATGGGCGCCCGCGCGGCCCAAGCCGAAGCCCCGGCGCCCAACCTCAGGATTTCCGACCGCGACCCCTTTGCCCTGCGCTATGTGGCGGTCGTGGTGCTGGCGACCGGCGCGCTCTTCGGGACCGCCTGGCGCGCGGGCACCGTGGCCGATCTTCTGCCCGGTGGCGGCAGTGCCAGCCTCTCGGGACCGACCTGGGAAGGCTGGATGGAGCCGCCGCGCTACACCGGCCTGCCGACGCTCTACCTCGGAGACATGACCGGGACGGAACTGCAGGTGCCCGCAGGCAGCCAGATCACCCTGCGCTTTTACGGCGAGGTGGGTAACCTCACCCTGGCAGAGACCGTCTCGGGACGCGCGGGCGAGTTGCCCTCCGCCTCCACCCCGGAACAGAGCTTTGCGGTGCAGCAGGCCGGCACCCTCGCCATCGACGGGCCGGGCGGGCGCGCCTGGGCGGTCAAGGTGATCCCCGATGCCGCGCCCCGGATCGCCCTCAACGGCGACCCCCAGCTGTCGGCGGAGGGAATGCTGACATTGCCCTTCAGCGCCAGCGACGATTATGGCGTGGTCGGCGGCACGGTCACCATCGCGCTGGATCTCGACCGGCTGGAGCGCCGCCATGGCCTCGGCACCGCCCCCGATCCGCGCGAGCCGATCACCCTGGCGCTGCCGCTCTCGTTGACCGGCGACCGGCGGTTGTTCACTGAAGCACTGGTAGAGGATTTTGCCGCTCATCCCTGGGCCAATATGCCGGTGACCTTCAGCTTCCGCTCCGAGGATGCCCCCGGTCAGGTCAGCCTGCCTGCGACCCTGGCCGCCCCGCTCACCGCGCGGCGGTTCTTCGACCCGCTGGCGGCCTCCCTGATCGAACAGCGGCGCGACCTTCTTTGGGCGCGCGCCAATGCCAGCCGGGTGGCGCAGATCCTGCGCACCCTCACGCATCGGCCCGAGGATTTGTTCCACGATACGGGCGACTACCTGCAGCTGCGCACCATCCTGAAGCGGCTTGAGGACTATACCACCGAGGCCGGCCTCAGCCCCGCCCATCAGGAAGAGATCGCCACCGCGCTCTGGGATCTGGCGACCCGGATCGAGGAGGGCGACGTCGGCGATGCGCTGGCGCGGATGCAGCAGGCGCAGGAACGCCTCAGCCAGGCTATGCGTGACGGGGCCAGCGAGGAAGAAATCGCCCGCCTGATGCAGGAGCTGCGCGAGGCCACGCAGGATTACCTGCGGCAATTGTCGCGTCAGGCCCAGCAGGACAGCCAGGATCAGGACCTGAGCGAAAGCCAGCAGCAATCCATGCAGCTGAGCCAGCAGGATCTGCAGGCGATGATGGACCGCATCCAGGAGCTGATGGAACAGGGCCGCATGGCCGAGGCCGAGCAGGCCCTGCGTGAGTTCCAGCAGATGATGGAGAACATGCGGGTGACCCAGGGCCAGGGCGGGCGGGGCAACAGCCCCGGCCAACAGGCGATGGAGGATCTTGCCGAGACCCTGCGCGACCAGCAGGGCCTGTCGGATCAGGCCTTCCGCGACCTGCAGGAACAGTTCAACCCCAATGCCCGCCGGGGCGAGAGCCAGGGCAACGAAGGCCGCAATGGGGGTCTGGGCCGGGGCCAGGAACATGAGGGCGGCCAGGGCGGTCAGGGCAATGACGGCAGCCAGCCCGGCGATCAGGACAACGCCGAAGGCGGTCAGGGTCAGGGCGGCAGCTCCGAACCCGGTGCGCCTGAGCCCGGCAGCCCGCAGGATCTGGCACAGCGCCAGCAGGCCCTGCGCGACCAGCTGCAACGCCAGCGCGACGGCCTGCCCCTGGGCGGCGAGGAAGGCGAGGCTGCGCGCCGCTCGCTCGATCAGGCGGGCCGGGCGATGGAAGGGGCCGAACAGTCCCTGCGGGAGGGCGACTATGCCGAGGCCATCGACCGTCAGTCCGAGGCGATGGAGGCCCTGCGCGAAGGCATGCGTGCCCTGGGCGAGGCAATGGCCGAACAGCAGCAGCAGGGCCAGCAGCCCGGCAACCAGCAGGGGCAGGGCAACCGCCAGGGCAATGCGCTCGACCCGCTGGGCCGCGACCGCAACGGTCAGGGTGGCGACTACTTCAGCCGCGACACCCTGGGCGAGGGTCAGGCCTATCGCCGCGCCTGGGATCTGCTGGAGGAAATCCGCCGCCGCGCGGGCGAGCGTGACCGCAGCGACAGCGAACGCAGCTACCTGCAACGCCTGCTTGACCATTTCTGATCGGGGGCAGGGCAGGGGCCTCAGGCCAACATCCGCGCGGCGCACCGCGCGGGTGGTCTCGATTGGTGGGGCCGGTTACTCTGTCGCCAGGGCCTTGGCCTGCGCATCAAGCCAGAGTCGCGCCTGATCCACCATCGCCACATAGGTGCTGAGGTAGGGATCGCTCTGCGGTAGTTTCGCCGCGATCATCGGGGCCTTGGCATAGACAAGGATCGCCAGCAGCATCAAGAGCACCACGGTCAGAAACCCGCGCGAGAAGCCGCTGCGGCGGGGCGGCAGGGAGGCCTCTTCCTGCGGGCGCGAGGCACTCTGGCCACTGCCGGTCGCGAACTTGGGGTTCACCTCTTCGATATCGGGCAGCAATCCCCGCCGCGAGGGCATCTCCACCGCCCGCGCCTCGGGATGGCTGGCGGCAGCGGCCACGGCGGCGACTCCCGCAGGCTCGCCGCGCATCCGCGCCATGCGCTCCTGCGCCTGCCGGTTGCGGCGGGTCTTCTCGTCCTCGACCGGATCCTCCAACCCCAGCTCGGTCTGGGTCTCGAGGCTCTCCTGACGTCCCGACCGCAAAGCCGACTCGCGCATGGCTTCCTCGCGCAGCACCCGCGAGACATCCGGGTCGAGCCGCCGTTTCACCGGCTCTTCCACCTGCGGCGGGGGCAAAGGGTCCTCCTCCGGCTCGGACTCGTCGTCCATGCCCTCGTTCATATCCGCGTCGAAAGCGTCTTCCGCTGCGTCCTCGGGCTCGGCCTCTGCCGCTTCCGCCTCCGCAAGGCTCGCCTCCTGCGCCGACAGGGCCGGGCTCTCGGGATCCTCGTGCCAGCGGGCAGAGGGCTCCTCCGGCTGGTCCCACTCGCCCGGATCTTCGGGCCAATGGTCCCTCTCGACCGAACGCAGCTCTGCCGGAGCCTCCTCCGTCAGAGCTCCCTCTTCCGCCTCCGGCTCCGGTGCAGGTTCGGCTTCGGCAACCGCCGCCGCCCCGCTCTGCGCCAGCATCCGCGCCGAAAGCTGATACCAGGTGTCCCCGCAGTTGGAGCATTGCACATCGCGCCCTTCGTCCGGGATCACATCCTCGGGCACCTCATACTGTGCGCCGCAATTGGGACAAATCAGTCTCATCCGGTCTCCTTGGCGCGCGCGCGCACCGCGAAAAGTGAATACTTACGCGATCATAGTAACTTCGACTGAGGCAAGAAAGAGCCAATCCCCGCCGCCCGTCCAGATTGCACCGCCCGCAAGGCACCGCATCCCATTGAATCCGGCGCTCTGGTCGTGCAAAACACCGCGACGGCGCAGCCCTGCGCCGGGATACAGACGGGCGGGACATCTATCGTGATCGAACTTGAGGACGTGGGCTACAATTATGGCGGGGGGGAGCTGTTCAGCAACCTCTCGGTGCAGCTTGCGCCGGGCTCGTTCCACTTTCTGACCGGGCCTTCGGGCGCGGGCAAGACCACGCTTCTGAAGCTCTGCTACGGTGCGTTGACGCCGACGGCGGGCCGGGTGCGCGCCTTCAACATGGATGTGAAGGGGCTCGATCGCGACCAGATGGCCTATCTGCGCCGCCGCATCGGGGTGGTGCATCAGGATTGCCGCTTTCTCGACCACCTGCCGGTGGTGGAAAACATCGCCCTGCCGCTCACGGTCTCCGGGCGCGGCCTCAGTGAGGAACAAGCCAACCTGCACGAATTGATGAGCTGGGTCGGCCTGTCCGAGCGCATGGACGCGCTGCCGCCGGAACTCTCGGGTGGTGAGCGCCAGCGCGCCGCCCTGGCCCGCGCGGTGATCCTCAGCCCCGATGTGATCATCGCCGACGAGCCCACCGGCAACGTCGACTGGGAAATGTCGCAGCGGCTGTTGCGCTTGCTGGTCGAACTCAACCACATGGGCAAGACCATCCTTGTCGCCACCCATGACCTGCCGCTGATCCGGGCCGCCAAGAACCAGGTGCAGGCCCGCGTGCTGCGGCTCTCGAACCGGCAGATCATCTCGGCGGGGGCAGACCTATGAACGCGCTCAAGGCCCTGATCCTCGGCGACAAGCAGGCCGACCGGGTGGTGCCGCCCTCGGGGTTCACCGCCCATCTGACGCTGTTTGTCTCCGGCGCGATGGCGTTTCTCTGTGTCTTTGCGCTGGCGCTCTCCATGGCCTCTGGCCGGGTTGCGCACCGCTGGTCCGAGGAACTGGCCCGCGCCGCCACCCTGCGCATCAACGCCCCCGCCGAGCAGCGCGCCGCCCAGACCGAGGCCGCGCTGGCGATCCTCGCCCAGACCCCCGGCGTCGCCTCCGCCCGCGCACTGAGCCTCGAGGAGCAGGCCGCCCTGCTGGCGCCCTGGTTCGGTGCCGATGTGCCGCTCGACACCCTGCCGGTGCCGCAGCTGATCGAGGTCACCGAGGCGGAGGTCGGCTATGACGCCCAGGGCCTGCGCCTGCGCCTGCAGGCCGAGGTTCCTGGCGCCGTGCTCGACGACCACACCCGCTGGCGGCGCCCGCTGGTGGATGCGGCGATTGCGCTGCGCCGCCTCGGCGTGGTGTCGATCCTGCTGATCGGCGGCGCGATGGCAGCCATGATCACCCTGGCCGCCAATGCCGCCCTTGCCGCCAACGCGCAAGTGATCGAGGTGCTGCGGCTGGTCGGCGCGCAAGACAGATACATCGCCCAGGCCTTTGTGCGCCGCTTCACCCTGCGCGCCCTCTCCGGCGCGGCGGTGGGGGTGGTCCTCGGCATGATCGGCGTCTTCCTGATGCCCGAAGCCTCGGAGGAGGGCGGCTTCCTCACCGGCCTCGGCTTCCAGAACTGGCGTTGGTTCCTGCCTCTCGTCATCCCGCCCCTCGCCGCGCTGGTGGCTTTTGTCGCCACCACCCGCGCCGCCCGCAAACGTCTGGGAGACCTCGCGTGACCCTTGCCTTTCAATACCTGCGCTCGCTCCTCTACCTCCTCCAGATCTACGTGGCGATGCTGGTGCTCGGCATCGTCTTTGCGCCTTATGCCCTCCTGTCCAAGAACGGCGCGCGGCAGGCCTGCAAGACCTATGCCCGCTGGGCGATCTGGTCGGCGCGCTGGATGGTCGGCATCCGCTGCGAAGTGCGCGGCCCGGTGCCCAGGGGCGAGGTGATCGTCGCCGCCAAGCACCAGAGTTTTCTCGACATCCTGATGATCTTCAACGCCCTGCCGCAGGCGAAGTTCATCATGAAACGCGAACTGATGTGGACGCCGATCATTGGCGTCTATGCCAAACGTCTGGGCTGCATTCCAGTGAACCGCGGCAAGCGCGGCGCGGCGATTGCCAAGATGGTGCAGGACGTGGCGCGCGAGTTTTCCGAACCCGGCCAGCTGGTGATCTACCCGCAAGGGACTCGCGTCGCCCCCGGCGCGGCGAAACCCTACAAGGCCGGCTCCGGCGTGCTCTATACCGAGCTAAAACAGCCCTGCGTGCCGGTCGCCACCAATGTGGGCCTCTTGTGGCCGCGCACCGGCATCCTGCGCAAGCCGGGCCTGGGGGTGGTGGAATTCCTCGACCCGATCCCGCCGGGCTTGCCCCGTGATACCTTTATGGCCGAGCTTGAACAAAAGGTCGAAGCCCGGTCTAACGCATTGATGGCAGAACTGGGATTTCAAAACGATGGACTTCATCACCACGATTGAGGATCTGGAGGCGCACTACGGGACACCGGGGGCGCCTTCGTTACGTAAGGTGGCGCGCCAGATGACGCCGCTCTATCGCAAATGGATCATGGCCTCGCGGCTTTGCATGCTGACCACGGTGGGGCCAGAGGGCACTGACGACAGCCCGCGCGGCGACGATGGCCCGGTGGTGTTGGAGCTGGACCCCGGCACGCTGGCGCTGCCCGATTGGCGCGGCAACAACCGGATCGACAGCTTGCGCAATATCGTGCGCGACGGGCGCGTCTCGCTGATGTTTCTGGTGCCCGGCTCCAACAATGTGGTGCGCGTCAACGGCACCGCACGGGTGACGGCGGACCCCGCGATGCTGGCGCGCTTTGACAAGGACGGCAAACAGCCCCGCACCGTGATCGTCATCAAGATCGCCGAGATCTACAGCCAATGCGCCCGCGCCCTGATGCGCGCCCGCACCTGGACCTCGGGCGACGAGAGCGCCGATCTGCCCTCGATGGGCGATATCCTCGCCGAGCAGACCGCCGGCGAAGAGGGGGGGCGCGCCTATGACGAGGAATGGGCACCGCGCGCCGCGCAGACCATGTGGTGAGGGCGGGGGCAGCTGGCTTGACCCTCTCCCTTCAGTGGCCTGACCCGGCCCCTTCCGGCGCGAAACAAACAAAAAACGACAGGGTAGCGACGGAACCTTTTACCCCCTGCGTTTGTTCTACCAGCAAGCGCGTCCGCTTGGCGTTTGCTGTCCCACTCACGGGAGCCCGGCTGTCCCGCCGGGCCTTGGGCCGGTAGCATGTCCCTGCTGCCGGCCCTTCTTTTACCCCATCAGCACTTCACCAATCAGGATCTGCGGCCGGACATTGGTGAAATTCGCCACGTCATCAATGATCACGCCGCCCTTGTCGCCCATCGCGGTATCGAGCGCCGCCTCATCGGCAAAGGTGATGGTGGCGATCAACAGATAGGCCGGCGGCACATCCGGCCCGCTCGCAATCCCTCGGCTGGCCTCCACTGTCTCGATCCACTCGCCCCAATGTTCCTCGATCAAGGGCAGGTGGGTCTCGACGTAGTAGTCATAATCAAACGTCGCGTCTTGGGTCGCGGGGTAGAGCACTTGCAGGCTGAGGGTCATGGCATGGTCCTATTGATGCAAAACGGCCCGCCAAAGCGGCGGGCCGGGATTGGTTTCGCGGCGCAGGGCGCGCCGGGCCCGTTCAGGCTTAACTGTGGATCGCGCCGTCGCCGCAGGCAAGGGCCGCTTCCCGCACCGCCTCGGAATAGGTCGGATGCGCGTGACAGGTCAGCGCGATGTCCTCGGCAGAGGCGCCAAATTCCATCGCCACGCAGATCTCGTGGATCAGATCGCCAGCACCGGGGCCGATGATCGCCGCGCCGAGGATCCGGTCGGTTTCCTTATCCGCGATCAGCTTCACAAAGCCGCCCTCGGCCTGATGCACCGCCTTGGCGCGGGCGTTGCCCATGAACATGAACTTGCCGACCTTGATCTTGCGACCCTCGGCCTTGAGCGCGTCTTCGGTGGCGCCGACGGTGGCGACTTCCGGCGTGGTGTAGACGACGCCGGGGATCACACCGTAGTTCACATGGCCATGTTTGCCCGCGATGACCTCGGCCACCGCCATGCCCTCATCCTCGGCCTTATGGGCCAGCATCGGGCCCTGGATGACGTCGCCGATGGCATAGATGCCCGGCACCGAGGTGGCCCAATGGCCGTCGGTGGCGATCTGGCCGCGCTCGGTCATCTTGACCCCCAGCGCATCGAGGCCGAGGCCTTCGGAATAGGGTTTGCGCCCGGTGGCGACCAGCACCACATCGGCCTCAAGGGTCTGGGCATCGCCGCCTTTTTTCGGCTCGTAAGAGACCTTGGCCTTCGTCTTGCTGGCTTCCACCCCCTTGACGGCGGCGCCCATGATGAAGCTCAGGCCCTGCTTTTCCAGGATACGTTTGAAGCTGCGCTGCACGTCCGCATCCATGCCGGGGCAGACCGCGTCCATATATTCGACCACGGTGACCTCGGTGCCGAGGCGCGCGTAGACCGAACCGAGTTCGAGACCGATGACACCGGCGCCGATGACAACCATCTTCTTGGGGATCTTGGGCAGCTCCAGGGCGCCGGTGCTGTCCACCACGATGCCCTTGGCATTGTCCACCTCAACACCCGGAAGGGCGGAGGGCACGGAACCGGAGGCGATCACGATGTTCTTGGCCTCGTGGGTCTCGTCACCGACCTTGACCTGACCGGCGGCGGGGATTGAGGCCCAGCCCTTCAGCCAGTCGATCTTGTTCTTCTTCATGAGGAATTCGACACCGCCGGTGTTCTGGCCGATGACCTCTTCCTTGTAGGTCTTCATCTGGTCCCAATCGACGGAGGGGGCCTTGCCCTTCAGACCCATGGAGGCGAAGTTATGCTCCGCCTCATGCAGCAGGTGGGTGGCATGCAGCAGCGCCTTGGAGGGGATGCAGCCGACGTTGAGGCAGGTGCCGCCCAGGGTCTCGCGGCCCTCGACGATGGCGGTCTTCAGGCCCAGTTGAGCGCAGCGGATGGCGCTGACATAGCCGCCGGGGCCTGCGCCGATGATGATGACGTCATATTGAGCCATTGGATGCTCCTTTGCGGTTGGCGGGGAGGGGGCGCTGCCCCCGGCCCATAGGGGCCTCCCCCGGGATATTTGAGAAAAGATGAAGGGTCATAGGAGGCTCGCCCCCAGCATGAGTGCGGTAGCAAGGTAGCCGACGGCCCAGATCAGGCTGCGCCATGGCACCCAAGCGAAGGCATAGGCCGGAATATAGAGCACCCGCGCGCCGAGGTAGGCAAAGGCGCAGGCGGTGGTGAGGGGCGAGGATTTATCCGCTAGGGTGACCACCACGCAGGCGATGGAGAAGAGGATCAGCCCCTCGAAGTGGTTGTTCATCGCACGATAGAGCCGCGCGGTACGTTTGGAGACCATATCCTGCAAATCGCCGCCCATCCGATCCCGGTCGCGTGGACCGAGGGTCTGGCCGGGCTTCAGCTCAAGGTTCGCAGGCACCGCCATCAGGGCGATCTGGAAAACCTGCAGCAGCGCGGCGAGGGTGAGGGCGGTGAGTTCGGGGGTCATTGGTGACAGAGCCTGAAGAAAATTTACAACTTCTGATCGGGCCAGGGTGTGGGGCGCATGGCGCGCTGCAGATTGTTTGCTTTGGTCCTGCCCGGCTATGCCGGGCTGCGCCCGACCCTCCCCACGGGAGGGCGCTTTTGCACCCACCCCGGGTCGGGCGCAGCCCTATGTCAATTACAGATCCATCAGCAGGCGGCGGGGATCTTCCAGCGCTTCCTTGACGCGCACGAGGAAGGTCACGGCACCTTTGCCGTCGACGATGCGGTGGTCATAGGACAGCGCCAGATACATCATCGGGCGGATCTTGATCTCGCCGTTGATGACCATCGGGCGGTCTTGGATCTTGTGCATGCCGAGGATGCCGGACTGCGGGGGGTTCAGGATCGGCGAGGACATCAAGGAGCCATAGACGCCGCCGTTGGAGATGGTGAAGGTGCCGCCCTGCATTTCCGCCATCGAGAGCTTGCCGTCGCGGGCGCGCTTGCCCTTCTCGGCAATCGCCTTCTCGATCTCGGCAAAGGACATCTGGTCGGCGTCCCGGATCACCGGAACCACCAGACCCTGCGGGGTGCCCGCGGCGACGCCCATATGGACGAAGTTCTTGTAGACGATGTCGGTGCCGTCGATCTCGGCATTGACCTCGGGCACCTCTTTCAGCGCGTGGCAGCAGGCCTTGGTGAAGAAGGACATGAAGCCGAGGCGCACGCCGTGTTTCTTCTCGAAGTCGTCCTTGAAGGCGTTGCGCAGGGCCATCACCTCGGTCATGTCCACCTCGTTGTAGGTGGTCAGGATCGCGGCGGTGTTCTGGGCATCCTTCAGGCGCTTGGCGATGGTCTGGCGCAGGCGGGTCATCTTCACCCGCTCCTCGCGTGCCGCATCATCGGCGGTCACCGGACCGCGCACCGGCGCGGCGGCCGGAGCCGCTGCAGGGGCGGATTTGGCGGCGGCGATCGCGGCGGAGACATCTTCCTTCATGATGCGGCCATCGCGGCCGGTGCCGGTGACCTGGGCGGCGGAGAGACCGGCCTCGGCCATGGCCTTTTCCGCCGAGGGCGCATTGGCGATGTCCTTGGCGGCGGCCGGAGCCGCTGCCGGGCTGGGCGCTGCCGCCGGGGCCGGTGCTGCCGAGGCGGAGGCGCCGGCAGAGATCACGCCGAGCTTGGCCGTGGCATCCACGGTGCTGCCTTCCGGCGCGGTGATTTCCGCCAGAACGCCAGCGGCGGGGGCGGGCACCTCGACGGAGACCTTGTCGGTCTCCAGTTCGCAGAGCATCTCGTCCTGCGCCACGGTGTCGCCGACCTTCTTGAACCAGGTGGAGACGGTGGCCTCGGTGACGCTTTCGCCCAAGGTCGGCACCATCACGTCGACAGAGGCAGCCGCCGCCGCCGGGGCAGAGGCCTTGGGCTGCGGGGTTTCCGGGCCGGCGGCACCGGCCTCGGCGATATTGGCCAGGAGCGCATCGACGCCGACGGTCTCGCCTTCCTTGGCAACGATCTCGGCCAGCACGCCGGCGGCCGGCGCCGGGACCTCGACGGTCACCTTGTCGGTCTCCAGCTCGCAGAGCATCTCGTCCTGCGCCACGCTATCGCCCGGCTTCTTGAACCAGGTGGCGACGGTGGCTTCGGTCACGGATTCGCCCAGAGTGGGCACGCGCACTTCGGTGGTCATTGTCTCAAACTTCCTCAGATGCTCAGCGCTTCGTCAACGAGCGCCGCTTGTTGGGCTTTGTGTTCGCTGGCCAGGCCGGTTGCCGGCGAGGCCGAGGTGGCGCGTCCGACATAGACCGGACGGGTGTGCTTGGCTTTGATGCGGGTCAGGACCCATTCGATATTGGGCTCGATGAAGGTCCAGGCCCCCTGGTTCTTGGGCTCTTCCTGGCACCAGACCATCTCGGCATCCTTGAAGCGCTCAAGCTCCTTCACCAGGCTGATCGCCGGGAAGGGGTAATACTGCTCGATCCGCATGATGTAGACATTGTCGATGCCGCGGGCGTCGCGCTCTTCCAAGAGGTCGTAATAGACCTTGCCCGAACACAGGACGACGCGCTTGATATCCTTGTCCTTGACCAGCTTGGTCGCGGAGGCGCCGGTTTCCGCATCATCCCAGAGCACGCGGTGGAACGAAGATCCGGTGGTGAATTCCGAGGCCTTCGACACCGCCAGCTTGTGGCGCAGCAGGGATTTCGGCGTCACCAGGATCAGCGGCTTGCGGAAGGTGCGGTGCAGCTGACGGCGCAGGATGTGGAAATAGTTCGCCGGCGTCGTACAGTTCGCCACGATCCAGTTGTCCTGACCGCACATCTGCAGGAAGCGCTCAAGCCGGGCGGAGGAATGTTCCGGCCCCTGGCCTTCAAAGCCATGCGGCAAGAGGCAGACAAGGCCCGACATCCGCAGCCATTTGCTCTCGCCCGAGGAGATGAACTGGTCGAACATGATCTGCGCGCCATTGGCGAAATCGCCGAACTGGGCTTCCCAGAGGGTCAGCGCATTCGGTTCCGCCAGCGAATAGCCGTATTCAAAGCCGAGCACCGCATATTCCGACAGGGCGGAGTCGATCACCTCATACTGCGCCTGGCCGGCGCGGATGTGGTTGAGCGGGTAGTAGCGCTCTTCGGTGTCCTGATCGACGATGCCGGAATGGCGTTGGCTGAAGGTGCCGCGGGTGGAGTCCTGCCCGGCCAGACGCACCGGATAGCCCTCGGTCAGAAGCGAGCCGAAGGCCAGCGCCTCGCCGGTGGCCCAGTCAAAACCCTCGCCGCTCTCGAACATCGCCTGACGCGACTCGAGGAAACGGGCGACGGTCTTATGCACCGGATAGCCCTCCGGCAGGGTGGTCAGACCCTTGCCGACCTCCTTCAAGGTCTTCGGCTTGATGGCGGTCTCGCCGCGCTGATAGTCCTCGTCCTGCTTGTCGAGGTGCGACCAGCGCCCGTCCAGCCAGTCGGCCTTGTTGGGCTTATAGGTCTTGCCGGCCTCGAACTCCTCGTTGAGATGGGCCTGGAAGGCCGCCTTCATGTCCTCGATCTCGCCCTCGGGGATCAATCCGTCCTTCACCAGCCGCTCGGTATAGAGCGACAGAGTGGTCTTGTGCCCCTTGATCTTCTTGTACATCAAGGGGTTGGTGAACATCGGCTCGTCGCCTTCGTTGTGACCAAACCGGCGGTAGCAGAAGATGTCGATGACCACGTCCTTGTGGAACTTCTGACGGAACTCGGTCGCCACCTTGGCCGCGTGCACCACCGCCTCCGGGTCATCCCCGTTGACGTGGAAGATCGGCGCCTCGACCACCAGCGCGTTGTCGGTGGGATAGGGGGAGGAGCGCGAGAAATGCGGCGCGGTGGTGAAGCCGATCTGGTTGTTCACCACAACGTGGATGGTGCCGCCGGTGCGATGCCCGCGCAGACCGGAAAGCGCAAAACATTCCGCCACGATGCCCTGACCCGCAAAGGCCGCATCGCCGTGCAGCAGGATCGGCAGCACCGCCGTGCGCTCGTCGCGGTCGTTATACTGGTCCTGCTTGGCGCGGACCTTGCCCAGAACCACCGGGTTCACCGCCTCGAGGTGGGAGGGGTTGGCGGTCAGCGACAGGTGCACCTTGTTGCCGTCAAACTCGCGGTCCGACGACGCGCCGAGGTGATATTTCACGTCACCGGAGCCATCCACGTCCTCGGGCTTGAAGGAGCCACCCTGGAATTCGTTGAAGATCGCCTTGTAGGGCTTTTGCATCACATTCGCCAGAACCGACAGGCGGCCCCGGTGCGGCATCCCGATGACGATCTCCTTGACGCCGAGGTTGCCGCCGCGCTTGATGATCTGCTCCATCGCGGGAATGAGGCTCTCGCCGCCATCCAGACCAAAGCGCTTGGTGCCCATGTATTTGACATGGAGGAATTTCTCGAAGCCCTCGGCCTCGACCATCTTGTTCAGGATCGCCTTGCGGCCCTCGCGGGTGAAGGTGATTTCCTTGTTGTAGCCCTCGATCCGCTCCTTCAGCCAGGCGGATTGCTCGGGGTCGGAGATATGCATGTACTGCAGCGCAAAGGTGCCGCAATAGGTGCGCTTCACGATGTCGACGATCTGTCGCATCGAGGCGACCTGAAGCCCGAGCACATTGTCGATGAAGATCGGCCGGTCCATGTCGGCTTCGTTGAAGCCATAGGACTTGGGGTCCAGCTCGGGATGCGGCGTCGAGGCGCGCATGCCCAGCGGGTCGAGGTCGGCGGCCAGGTGGCCACGGATCCGGTAGGCGCGGATCAGCATGATGGCGCGGATCGAGTCGAGCACCGCGCGCTGGATCTGCGCATCGGAGACGGTGACGCCCTTCTCAGCGGCCTTCTCGGCGATCTTCTTGCCGGCGGCCTTGGTTTCCACCGGGGCAGGCCATTCGCCGGTCAACGCGGCGGTGAGGTCATCCGCCGGCACCGGCGGCCAGTCGCTGCGCGCCCAGCTCGGGCCCTGCGCCTCTTTCTTCACGTCGAGGTCCGCATCGCCCATGGCGCGGAAGAACTCCGCCCAGGCGGCGTCCACCGCATTGGGATCGCTGGCGTATTGGGCGTAAAGCTGCTCCAGATACTCCGCATTGTGCCCCTGCATGAAGGAGGACGCATGGAAGATGTCGTTGGGGCTCTGGTCGGTCATTTGGATGCCTCTTGTGCGTTTGGACCGTTAGCGATCAGCCCTGATGGCAGGGTCTGAAAGCCCGAATGGGCGAAATGTTCCGTCTCGAATTCCGGGTGGATCTTGCGGCGAAGGCGGTCCCATCGACAGGTGGGGGCCGCATCAGCAACAGGATCCGCTTGCGGGCAAGGGGCGGGCGCCAGACGCCCACCCCTCAGATCTTGGTTCGACCCTGCAGGATATGCGGGTCGGGACTGCATCAGCCCAGAGAGATCGCTTTCTGAACCGCCTCGCCCAGGGTTGCCGGGCTGTCGGCGACCACGATGCCTGCGGATTTCATCGCTTCGATCTTGTCTTCCGCACCACCTTTGCCGCCGGCGACAATCGCGCCCGCGTGGCCCATGCGGCGGCCCGGAGGGGCGGTACGACCGGCGATGAAGCCAGCGATCGGCTTCCAGCGGCCTTTTTTCTTCTGCTCGGCGATGAATTCCGCCGCTTCTTCCTCGGCAGAACCACCGATCTCACCGATCATGATGATCGACTGGGTTTCGGGGTCGTTGAGGAACATCTCCAGAACGTCGATATGCTCGGTGCCCTTGATCGGGTCGCCGCCGATACCCACAGCCGAGGACTGGCCGAGACCGATGTCGGAGGTCTGCTTGACCGCCTCATAGGTCAGGGTGCCGGAGCGGGACACAACGCCAACCGAGCCACGCTTGTGGATATGGCCGGGCATGATGCCGATCTTGCAGGCGTCGGGCGTGATGACACCGGGGCAGTTCGGGCCGATGAGGCGCGACTTGGAGCCTTCCAGCGCCCGTTTCACCTTCATCATGTCCAGAACCGGAATGCCTTCGGTGATGCAGACGATCAGCTCCATCTCGGCGTCGATCGCCTCGAGGATGGAATCCGCAGCAAAGGGCGGCGGCACGTAGATCACGGAGGCATTGGCCTCGGTCACGTGTTTCGCTTCATGCACGGAGTTGAAGACCGGCAGGTTCAGGTGGGTGGTGCCACCTTTGCCGGGGGTCACGCCGCCGACCATCTTGGTGCCATAGGCGATGGCCTGCTCGGAATGGAAGGTGCCCTGCGAGCCGGTAAAGCCCTGACAGATGACCTTGGTGTTTTCGTCGATGAGGACTGCCATTGGGGAAGTCTCCTAACTGATGGTTTTCACCTGAGCGCTCAGTTCTGGCGCTCGAAGTACACAAATGTTGAATAAGAGCCGTAACCGGATGAGACGCTGCCACCGATCCGAACGACTGTATTGCCGTTCTGGTAGACGGTTTCGGTCCCTCTGCTGGACTGCACCGTAACCGGACTGTAGCCGCGTGCCACGATGCTGCGTCTGGCCTCGTCAATGAGGGCATATCCGTCATTTCGACCGATGATCCCGAATTGAGCGGAGCACGAAGCCCCAGAACGCGTCTGACGTGGATCGACAGATATGACGGGCTGGGTGCCGCCAATAATCGACGCGTTATAGGATTTCTTGTACGTCCGGCCTTTTGCAGCAAAGCCTGCTCCCAGCAAGGTCCCGACAGACTGACCATTTTCGATATAGTTCAGGCAGAATGCAGAGATATTGCGCATATCACTTACAATTCCGGATCCATTCGAAGGGGCAGCGAAGGAAACCGCAGCCGGGGTCGCTTGTGGCGTTGAAGACGCCGCCAGGACTGGCTGTGTCACTGGGGCCGGAACAGGCCCTCCAGAAGATCGGGTTTGGGCTGGAATAAAGGTGTCAGTTGCAGGATCGTATCGCCCCCCTGCAATCTGCGCAGGTTCGATGCTGTATACGACTTGTGCTCCGGCTGCCTGCTGGGTGTCCCCAGCAGAGTAGTCGTAGGTGCAAGCCGTAGTCACCAAACAGCAAAAAATTGCAGAGAAAGGACCGAACCGCATCCTGCTTAGCCCTTCACCGCTTTCACGATCTTCTCGGCACCGTCCGACAGGTCATCCGCCGCGATCACGTTCAGGCCGGAGTTTGCGATGATCTCCTTGCCCTTCTCGACGTTGGTGCCCTCAAGGCGCACAACCAGCGGAACCTTCAGGCCGACTTCTTTCACCGCGGCGATCACGCCCTCGGCGATGACGTCGCAGCGCATGATGCCGCCAAAGATGTTCACCAGGATGCCTTTGACGTTGGGGTCAGAGGTGATGATCTTGAAGGCCTCGGTCACTTTCTCTTTGGTGGCGCCGCCACCCACGTCGAGGAAGTTTGCAGGCTCCGCGCCATAAAGCTTGATGATGTCCATGGTGGCCATCGCCAGACCCGCGCCGTTCACCATACAGCCGATCTCACCGTCGAGCGCGATGTAGTTCAGGTCGTACTTGGAGGCTTCCAGCTCTTTGGAGTCTTCTTCCGTGGTGTCGCGCAGTTCGGCGATATCGGCGTGGCGATACATCGCGTTGCCGTCAAAGCTGACCTTCGCGTCCAGCACCTTGAGGTCGCCCTTGTCGGTCACGATCAGCGGGTTGATCTCCAGCATCTCCATGTCCTTCTCGACGAAGGCCTTGTAGAGCTGACCCATCAGCTGAACGCATTGCTTCACCTGCGCGCCGGTCAGGCCGAGCGAGAAGGCGATGCGGCGGCCGTGGTAGGCTTGGTAGCCTGCAGCCGGATCAACCGAGAAGGAGAGGATTTTTTCCGGGGTCGCTGCGGCGACTTCCTCGATGTCCATGCCGCCCTCGGTGGAGCAGACGAAGGAGATGCGGGAGGTCTGACGATCCACCAGCAGCGCGAGGTAGAGCTCGGTCTCGATGCCGGAGCCGGCTTCGATGTAGATGCGGTTGACCTGCTTGCCCACCGGGCCGGTCTGATGGGTCACAAGGGTGCGGCCCAGCATCTTTTTGGCTTCTTCAGCGGCTTCCTCGACCGATTTGGTCAGGCGCACACCGCCTTTTTCACCGGCGTCGGCTTCCTTGAAGGAGCCCTTGCCGCGGCCACCGGCGTGGATCTGTGCTTTCACAACCCAGAGCGGGCCATCAAGCTCACCGGCTGCGGTTTTGGCGTCTTCGGCTCTCAGCACCACGCGCCCGTCGGAAACCGGCGCGCCGTAGCTGCGGAGGAGGGCCTTGGCCTGATATTCGTGGATGTTCATGAGAAACTGTCCCGTCTGGCTACAATTGTCCTTTGCTAGTACGCCGAGTTCAAACAGGAGGTTAAAGGGTTTTCTGCCGCGCGAGCGCTAAATGATGAAGTTTTTTCGTTTTTGTGATCACGGGCCCGAGGGGTGTGATCACAATTCGAAACCGCCTGATTTCGCGCGATTCGCGACCCTTCAAAATTGAACAAATTCACCAATTCGCATTGCGTCAAGAGCTTTGCCCGCGGCGGTTCCGGTTTCCGACAGCCTCCTGTCGCAAATCCCTGCCGGGGCGACAGCCCATCGACGCAACAAAAAAGGCGCCCCCCGAAGGAGACGCCTTGCATTGGGATGCCCGGTTGGGCTCAGGCCAGCGAGCTGTCGATCGCCTTGCAGGCCTCGACCAGACCCTTCACCGCGTTGACGGAGGTGTCGAACATGGTCTGCTCTTCGGCGTTCAGCTTGATGTCGACGATGCGCTCGATGCCGCCGGCACCGATCACGGTCGGCACGCCGACATACATGCCGTTGAGGCCGAGGGCGCCGTCCACATAGGCCGCGCAGGGCAGCACGCGCTTCTGGTCTTTCAGATAGGCTTCGGCCATCTCGATGGCGGAGGTCGCCGGCGCGTAGTAGGCGGAGCCGGTTTTCAGCAGGCCCACGATCTCTGCGCCGCCGTCCCGGGTGCGCTGCACGATGGCGTCCATCTTGTCCTTGGTGGTCCAGCCCATCTCGATCAGGTCGGGGAGCGGGATACCGGCAACGGTGGAATAGCGCACGGAGGGCACCATGGTGTCGCCGTGGCCGCCCAGCACAAATGCGGTGACGTCTTTCATGGAGACGTTGAATTCCTCGGCGAGGAAGTGGCGGAAGCGGGCGGAGTCCAGCACGCCCGCCATGCCGCAGACCTTGGCATGGGGCAGGCCGGAGAATTCACGCAGCGCCCAGACCATCGCGTCGAGCGGGTTGGTGATGCAGATCACGAAAGCGTCCGGCGCGTTGTCGCGGATGCCTTCGCCGACGGATTTCATCACCTTGAGGTTGATGCCCAGAAGGTCGTCGCGGGACATGCCCGGCTTGCGCGGCACGCCGGCGGTGACGATGCAGACATCCGCGCCTGCGATATCGGCGTAGTCCTGGGTGCCTTTCAGCTTGGCGTCAAAGCCTTCCGACGGACCGGATTCGGCAATGTCCAGCGCCTTGCCCTGGGGGGTGCCTTCCGCGATGTCGAACAGAACGACGTCGCCAAGTTCCTTGAGGGCTACGAGATGCGCGAGGGTGCCACCGATCTGACCTGCGCCGATAAGGGCGATTTTGGGTCGTGCCATGGGATAATCTCTCCGGTCCGGTTGATTTGTGACCCGATGCCTACGGCCTTCGGTGCCGCCGTGCAAGTGTTCTGCATTGCGGCATCCCCGGAGCGGGGTATGGTTTTGCGCCTGTTTGCGACAACATGGGCTGATTTCGCGAAGGAAGACCCCGCCCAAGGCGCGGTCTGGACCGCAAGAGCCGCAGCGGATCCACCGGCAACCCCTTGCCCGACGGATGGTGTGCCACGGTATGCGAAGGCGGCCGCAACCGCCCTCCATGGCCGAATCATCCCGCAGCACTGGTCCCGGCGAAAGACCTCAGGCGTCGGTGTCCTGCACCGGCAGCGCCTCTGCCAGCACCTCGTAGGACTGGCCGGAGGCGACGAGGCAGGTCATCCCGTTGGGCGTGGTCACGGTGATGGTCCAGGAGCCGGTCTCGGCAGAGGCGAAGGTCTCCATCACCATGCCCTGCTGGCCCATGCCGATGGATTGGCGGCTCTCGCCGTATTTCTCCGCCAGCCGCTTCACCACCAGATCGCGCGGGGCGCAGTTCTGGCTCTGGGCGGCGGCCATCGGCGCGCTCACCAGATGCAGGGAGACGGCCAGGGCCAGGCCGGCGGCAATGTTCAACAGCGTCTTCATCATTGGTTTTACCCCTTTCGGAACGGCGCTCCCGGTCGGGGGCCGAGAAGGCGCCCCGGCGACCTGGAATGGACCGGTTTTCTGGTGACGTAATCATGACTGCGGGCCCAAGGCCCCCCTGGCGCCGGGGCAACAGTTGCCGGAGGGGGGCGCCAGTATCTTTCAGAGTGGCACAGAGGTGCTGATAAGTGGTTAATGGGGCGTTCATGTTGTTTTTCAATGGCTTGAGATCGCAAGACTCAGCCGGAGATCGGGATTTTCTGCAATGCGGCGCGATTTGCCTTGAAATTATCCCGATCAGAAGTTAGCGATTTGAGCAACTTTATGACCTTGTGACATCTCCGGAGATCCTGCCATGGACCAGACCGCGCGCCCCTATCGTTCCGTCCTCTATATCCCCGGCTCCAAGCCCCGGGCGTTGGAAAAGGCGCGCGACCTTGCGGTGGATGCAATCATCTTCGATCTCGAGGATGCGGTCTCGGTGGAGGAAAAGGACAACGCCCGCGCCACCCTGGCGGAGGCGCTGGCGGCGGGGGGCTATGGCGCGCGCCGCAAGATCGTGCGCATCAACGGGCTCGACACCCCATGGGGGCACGCGGACGCGGAGGCGGTTGCCTCCATGGACTGTGACGCGGTGCTGCTGCCGAAGGTGTCTTCGCCATCGGACCTCGACGCGCTGGCGGCGCTCACCGGCGACCTGCCGCTCTGGGCGATGATGGAGACCGCGCGCGGCATGTTGAACGCGCCCCAGATCGCCGCCCATCCGCAATTGCAGGGCATGGTGATGGGCACCAACGATCTGGCCAAGGAGATGCAGGTGCGGTTCCGCGCCGACCGTCTGCCCCTGATGGCGGGCCTCGGCCTCTGCCTGCTGGCGGCCAAGGCCGAGGGCAAGATCATCGTCGACGGGGTCTACAACGCCTTTAAGGACGACGAAGGCCTAGAGGCGGAATGCGTGCAGGGGCGTGACATGGGCTTTGACGGCAAGACCCTGATCCACCCCGCGCAGGTGGAGATCGCCAATGCGGCCTTTGCCCCCTCCGAGGCGGAGATCGACCTCGCCCGTCGCCAAATCGCCGCCTTTGAGGCGGCCGAAGCGGGCGGGCAGGGGGTCGCCGTGGTCGACGGCAAGATCGTCGAGAACCTGCATGTGGTCACCGCGCGGGAAATCCTTGCAAAAGCGGATGCAATCGCGGCCCTCAGCGCTTAAGTCTGGACGCAGGCACCGGTCCTTGCGTTGGAGAAAGACATGGCACTTCTGATATTTGGCATCATCCTGTGGTGGGCGGCCCATCTGTTCAAACGGCTGGCCCCGGCGCAACGCGCCGCTTTGGGTGACAAGGGCAAGGGGCTGGTCGCCCTGGTCCTTCTGGCCAGCGTGGTGATGATGGTCCTCGGCTTCAAGGGCAGCGATTACATCCACGTCTGGGCGCCGCCGCCTTTCATGGTGCATATCAACAATACGCTGATGATCTTTGCGCTCTATTTCACCTCGCCGGGGCCGAAGACGGGCGCATTGTTTTACAAGATGCGCCACCCGATGCTGACGGGGTTCAAGATCTGGGCCACCGCGCATCTCCTGGTCAATGGCGATCTGGCCTCCATCCTGCTGTTCGGCTCCCTGCTGGCCTGGGCGGTGGTTGAGGTCATCACCATCAACAAATCCGAACCGAACTGGCAGCCGAACCCGAAGGGGACAATCGCCAAGGACGCCATGTTCTTTGTCGCCTCGATCGTGCTTCTGGGCGTGATCGGCTATATTCACGGGCTCGTCGGGCCCTCACCGTTTCCGGGGTAAGATATGAAACTCTATCGATTTTTGAGCGAGGATGACACCTCCGCCTTTTGTCACAAGGTGACCGATGCGCTGAACAAGGGCTGGGAGCTCTATGGCTCCCCCACCCAGGCCTTTGATCCGGTGAAGGGCATCATGCGCTGTGGTCAGGCGGTGGTGAAAGAGGTCGACGGCACCTACACGCCCGAGACCAAGCTGGGGGCGCACTGAAATGGAGCAGACCAGCCAGAGCAAGACAAACGCGGGACGCTTCTTTGAGGACTACCGCGTCGGGGATGTGATCCGTCACGCGGTGCCGCGCACCGTCTCGGGGGGTGAGCGCGCGCTCTATCAGGCGCTCTACCCGGCGCGTCATGCGCTTTATTCCTCCGATGAGTTTGCCCGCTCGGCTGGTCTGCCCAAAGCGCCGCTGGAGGATCTGGCGGCCTTTCACATCGTCTTTGGCAAGACGGTGCCGGATGTTTCGCTCAATGCAGTGGCGAACCTTGGCTATGCCGAGGGGCGCTGGCATCTGCCGGTCTATGAGGGCGACACCCTGCGCTCGGAGAGCGAAGTCATTGGCCTCAAGCAGAACTCCAACGGCAAGACCGGGGTGGTCTGGGTGCGCACCCGTGGCCTTAATCAGCGCGACGAAGTCGTGATGGACTACGTGCGTTGGGTGATGGTGAAAAAGCGGGACGTGGACGCGCCTGCGCCGGAGACCGTGGTGCCAGAGCTGGCAGAGGTGATCGCGCCGCAGGATCTGCGGGTGCCGGTTGGACTGGATTTCACCACTTATGATTTTGACCTCGCAGGTGAGCCGCACCGCTGGGGCGACTATGGGTTGGGCGAAAAGATCGATCATGTGGATGGCGTCACCATCGAGGAGGCCGAGCATATGCTGGCGACGCGCCTCTGGCAGAACACCGCCAAGGTGCATTTCGACACCACCGCGCGCCCCGATGGCACGCGGCTGATTTACGGCGGTCATGTGATCTCGATGGCGCGGGCGCTGTCCTTCAACGGGCTCGCCAATGCGCAGATGATCGTCGGGTTGAACGGCGGCGCCCATGCCAATCCGTGTCTGTCGGGCACCACCATCCGCGCTTGGTCCGAGGTGCTGGACAAGGCGGAGACATCCGCCCCCGGCGTCGGCGCGATCCGCCTGCGGCTGGTGGCGACCTCGGGCGGGGCGCCCTTTGCCCTGAAGAGCGAGGATGGGAAGTATCTGCCGGAGGTGCTGTTGGATCTCGATTATTGGGCCCTGATGCCGATCTGATGCCGATGTGACCGGACCAGGCCCGAGAGGGCTGAGTGGACAGGAGGCCCGATGGCCGAGGTGATCTATCTGACCCATCCCGAAGTCGAGATCGACCCGGAGGTGGCAGTGCCCGATTGGGGGCTGAGCGCAAGAGGGGCGGCGCGGGTGGCGGCGCTGGCGGCGCGTGCCCGCAACCAGAACCGGGACTGGCATGTGGTCTCCAGTGCCGAGCGCAAGGCGCTGGAGACCGCCTGGCCCTTGTCCCCGGCGCGGGTCGCGGTGGAAGTGCGCCCCCTCCTGCATGAGAATGACCGCTCCGCCACCGGGTTCCTGCGCGGGGCGGAGTTCGAGGCCACGGCGGATGCGTTCTTTGCCACGCCCGAGCACTCGGTCCGGGGCTGGGAACGGGCGGTGGATGCGCAGGCGCGGATCCTTGCGGAGGTGAAGGCGGTGCTGGCGGCACAGGCGGGGCGGCAGGTGCTGTTCTGCGGCCATGGCGGCGTCGGCACGCTGCTGTATTGCGCGCTTGCGGGACAGGCGATCTCGCGCGCCTGGGACCAGCGTGGCGGCGGCCACTGGTTCGCCTTTGACAGCGAGAGCCTGCAGGTGGCGCATCACTGGCGGCCGATGGAGAGGCTCTGCAGCTGATCCGGGCCTGACTCCTGAAGCCTGACTCCTGAAGCCTGCCCCCCGACGCCTGCCCCCCGACGCCTCACTGGCGCGCTGACATTTGCGCGAGCGCGCCGCCGCCCCCTTGCGCGGGCGCGGGCGGCGGCGCACCCTCGGCCCATGTCACCCCTGCGTTGTCTTGTTCTGGTTGCCCTGTTGCTGCTCCCGGTCCGGGGGCGGGCCTGCGATCTGGCGCTGCTTCTGGCGGTGGATGTCTCCGGCTCGGTCGATCCGCAGGAATACCGCATCCAGATGGACGGTCTTGCGGCGGGGCTGCGCGACTGGCAGGTGCGCGAGGCGCTGGTCAGCGGGCAGGCCCGGCTGGCACTGGTGCAATGGAGCGGCAAGTCGCGCCAGGCGCTGTCGATCCCCTGGACCCTGATCTCCGACGATGCCGCGCTGGAGGGCTTCGCCCGGCGCATCGAGACCGCGGAACGGCCCTGGCGCAATTACTCCACCTCCATCGGCGAGGTGCTGAACGTGGCGCTGCCGCTCTTTGCCGAAGTCGCGGGCTGCGCGCGGCGGGTCATCGACCTCTCCGGTGACGGCCCCTCGAACGAAGGCGTGGCCCCGGCGGCGCTGAAACCGGCGCTGCGGGCGGCGGGGGTGACGGTCAATGCCATTGCCATCGAGGAGAGCGAGGCGGATCTGGCGGCGTACTTCTTCGAGGAGGTGATCCTCGGTCCCGGCGCCTTTGTGGTCTATGCCGCCAGCTTCAAGGATTACCCCGAGCAGATCCGGCGCAAATTGCTGCGCGAGACCGTCAAGCAGACCGCAAGACTTTTGCGCTGATACTGCACTGCGGCATTCCCCTGATTCTGAGGGAACTGGTCGGATTTGACTTTGTGATCACAGGGTTCGGCGTTGTGATCACAACATGTGAAAATTATGACAAACGGCAGCGATAACAGGTGATTTTTACCACTCGTTTGCGTGACAGGGCGCAAAAATAGGCTAAAACACCGACAGCTAACCGGAAAGGAGCCACCATGGCCGATGTCAATCGGGGCAATCGCCCGCTTTCGCCCTTTATGATTGGGCCGTATTACCGGCCGCAGCTTACTTCCATCTCCTCCATCATGGTCCGGATCACCGGCATTGCAAGCCTCGGCGCGGCCGTTCTGGTGGTGGCCTGGTTGCTGGCGGCGGCCACCTCCCCGAGCCTGTTTGCCTGTATCGACGGGCTGCTGCGCAGTGTGGTTGGGGATCTGGTGCTCTTTGCAGCGAGCTGGGCGATCTTCTACCACATGCTGGGCCGTCTGCGCCACGTGATCTGGGACTTCGGCTACTGCCTTGAGGTCTCCACCTCCGAGAAGATGGCGCGCGGCATGTTCGTGGGCGCAACCCTGCTGGCGATCCTCGCCGCCGTGATCCTGTAAGGAGAACCAGAGATGCGATTTCTGACCGACCGTAAACGCGCCGAAGGTCTGGGCGCAGGGGGCACCGGCACCCATCACCACTGGCAGATGATGGTCACTTCCATCCTGCTGGTCTTTCTGGTTCCCGCCTTTGTGATCACTTTCGGCGCCGGTCTTGGCGGCTCTTACGAAGAGGTCCTGGCCTATTACAGCCGTCCGTGCCCGGCGATCATCACCGGGCTGACGCTGGTGGTGGGCATCATCCACCTGATGCGCGAAACACAGGTCGCGGTAGAGGATTACGTGCATGGCATCCCCGGCAAGCTGTTGCTGATCGCCGTCGCCGCCTTCTCCTACACCCTGATTGCCGCGGGCCTGTTTGCCCTCGTCAAGCTCGCCCTCTGATCCGCGCGCGAAGGATTTGATACAATGACAGCAACATATCAGTATGAAACCCACGACTATGACGTGGTGGTTGTCGGGGCCGGCGGCGCGGGTCTGCGCGCCACCCTCGGCATGGCGGAGCAGGGGCTGCGCACGGCCTGTGTGACCAAGGTTTTCCCGACCCGCTCGCATACCGTTGCGGCGCAGGGCGGCATTGCGGCCTCGCTTGGCAACATGGGTCCGGACAGCTGGCAGTGGCATATGTATGACACCGTCAAGGGCTCCGACTGGCTCGGTGATACCGACGCGATGGAATACCTCGCGCGCGAAGCACCCAAGGCGGTTTACGAGCTTGAGCACTACGGCGTGCCGTTTTCCCGCACCGAAGAGGGCAAGATCTACCAGCGTCCGTTCGGCGGCCATACCACCGAATTCGGTGAAGGCCCGCCGGTGCAGCGCACCTGTGCCGCCGCCGACCGGACCGGTCACGCGATCCTGCACACGCTTTATGGTCAGTCCCTGAAGCAGAAGGCCGAGTTCTACATCGAGTATTTCGCCATCGACCTCATCATGTCCGACGACGGGCAATGTCAGGGTGTGGTGTGCTGGAAACTCGACGACGGCACCTTCCACGTCTTCAACGCCAAGATGGTGGTGCTGGCGACCGGTGGCTATGGCCGCGCCTATTTCTCTGCCACCTCTGCACATACCTGCACCGGTGACGGTGGCGGCATGGTGGCCCGTGCGGGCCTTGCGCTGCAGGATATGGAATTTGTGCAGTTCCACCCGACCGGCATCTACGGCTCTGGCTGTCTGATCACCGAGGGCGCGCGCGGCGAAGGTGGTTATCTGACCAACTCCGAAGGCGAGCGCTTTATGGAGCGTTATGCGCCCAACTACAAGGACCTCGCCCCGCGCGATTACGTGTCGCGCTCCATGACCATGGAGATCCGCGAAGGCCGTGGTGTGGGCGAGCATGGCGACCACATCCACCTGAACCTCAGCCACCTGCCGGCCGAGGCGTTGGCGGAGCGTCTGCCGGGGATTTCCGAGTCTGCGAAGATCTTTGCGGGCGTCGATGTCACCAAAGAGCCGATCCCGGTGCTGCCGACCGTGCACTACAATATGGGCGGTATCCCGACCAACTATTGGGGCGAGGTGCTGAACCCGACCGCCGAGAACCCGACCGGCGTGGTTCCGGGCCTGATGGCCGTGGGCGAAGCAGGCTGTGCCTCGGTGCATGGCGCGAACCGTCTGGGCTCCAACTCGCTCATTGACCTCGTGGTCTTTGGCCGTGCCGCCGCGATCCGCGCCGGCAAGGTGGTGAACCCCGAGGCGCCGAACCCGGTGCTGAACCAAGCCTCCATCGCCAAGGCCTTTGACCGCTTTGACGGGCTGCGCAACGCCAAGGGCGGCACGCCGACGGCGGAGCTGCGGCTTGAGATGCAGCGCACCATGCAGGCGGATGCGGCGGTGTTCCGCACCGACAAGACCCTGAAGGAAGGCGTCGAGAAGATGGAGGCGATCGCCGCCAAGCTCGATGATCTGCACGTGACCGACCGGTCGCTGGTGTGGAACTCCGACCTGATGGAGACGCTGGAGCTGACCAACCTGATGCCGAACGCGCTGGCGACCATCGTGGGGGCCGAGGCCCGCAAGGAGAGCCGGGGCGCGCACGCGCATGAGGATTACGCCAACCGCGACGACGAAAACTGGCGCGTGCATACCGTGGCGCGGGTCGAGGGCAACAAGACCACCCTCAGCTATCGTCCGGTGATCGTGGATCCTCTGACCACCGAGGACGAAGGCGGCATCAGCCTCAAGAAGATCGCGCCCAAGGCGCGGACCTTCTGAGCCCGGCGAGGACCCTCCTGTGGCGAAAGGCAAAGGCAGTTCGAAGGCCCGGTCCCTGATCATCCATATGGGTGTTCAGAAGACCGGCTCGACCGCCTTTCACAATTTCGTCCAACGCAACCGGGATGCGCTTGCGGCGCATCTCGAGATTTTTACCCCGACCAAGGGCTCGTCGACCCGCGCCCTTGGTCGGGCGATGCGGCTGTTCAGCCTTGGGTCCCTGCCCGAGGCGGAGGCGCGCGCCGAAATCGCCCGCCTGCGCGCAGAGCTGCTGGCGGCGCCGGGAACGGGGCCGATCCTCCTGAGCCACGAGAACCTGCCGGGGGCGATGCCGGGCAGCGGGCCCGAGGCGGGCGCGCCGCTTTTTGCCCATCTGGAACAGATCCTTGTGCTGCTTTGCGACGGGCTGGCCCCGTTCGAGCCGCAGTTCGTCTTCATGACCCGCGACATGGCGAGCTGGAAACCCAGCGTCTATGCCCAGGCGGTGCAGTCCGATGGCTATGCCGGCAGTTGGGAGACCTTTGTGGCCGAAACCGCCCACTGCGGCACTTGGGACGCGTTGGCCGCCCGGGTCGAGGCGGTGCTGGGGGCCGAGCGGCTGCATCTCTTGCGACTGGAGGCGGAGAGCGACAGAACCCGTCCCGGCAGCCAGATCCTGCGTCTGTGCGGGGTGCCGCAGGCGGTCATCGCCGGGCTGGCGCCGCTGACCTCTGCCCATAACGCCCGTCCGGCGGCCGGGGCGGTGGAGTTCCTGCGCTCCGTCAATGCGCTGAACCTGCCGCGCGAGACCCGTGCCGACCTCGCCCGGCTGGTGCGGGAGCGCGCGACGCTCTTTGCCGCCGACCTCCCTCGGGAGGTGACCCCCGCAGCCGAACCCGGGGCGGAGCCCCCCCGGCTCCTGTGCATCGCCACCCATCACAAGACCGGCACCGTCTGGATGCGCCGGGTCTGGCGGCTGATCGGCGAGGCGCTGAACATTCCTTTCGTGCCGGTGCACAATCCCGACAAATGGCAGAAGATCCCGAGCACTGGTCGGGTCATCGTCGCCAATTGGGCCGGCAGCTTTGCTCCGGAGCTCTTTGCCCGCGCGGATGCGCGTTTCCTGCACCTGATCCGCGATCCGCGCGACGTGCTGCTGTCGGGGGCGCGCTACCACGAGACCGCCAGCGGCAAACAGGAACGCTTCCTGCACAGCCCGCGCCCGGCGCTGGGGGGCAAGAGCTATCAGGAACACCTGCAAGGCCTGCCCGAGCTTGCCGACAAGCTCGACTTCGAGATGCGCAACATGCATCAGAAGACGCTGGAGCAGATGAGATCCTGGCCCTATGGCCACCCCCATGCGCTCGATCTGCGTTATGAGGATCTGATTGCGGATGAGGATGCCACCCTCTTTGGCCGGGTGCTGGCCTTCTTTGGCCTCACCGGGGCGGAGGCCGAGGTGGCGCGGCGGATCTACCTCGAAAACTCGCTCTTTGGCGGGCTGGAGGCGCAGGGCAGCACCGGAAGGGTGGCGGGACATGTGGTCTCTGGCGCGGCGCGGCAATGGCCCGCCGCCCTGCCGCGCAAAAGCGCTGCCGCCTATCTGGAGCGTCATGGTGCCGATCTGATCGCGCTCGGCTACGAGCAGGACGAAAGCTGGCTGTCGCAGCTCGACCCCGGCCCTGCGACGGAGCGGACGCGCCCTTTGGCCGCGGCGACAGGGGGGATGTCGGCATGACTTCTGTCGCGGTTCAGGCCACAACACCCACCGCACCGGTTGCCCCGAATGCACCGGCGATCTGGGCCCCGCTGGGCCTGACCCCGCAGCGCGCGCTGCGGGTGTTGGGGATGCGGCGGTCGGGCAATCACGCGATCTGCAACTGGCTGCAGCGCAATGCGCCCGAGGGGCGGGCGCTGTTCCTCAACAATTGCCGGGCCGGGGGTGATCCCTTCCGCAGCCACAAGGTGATCGAAGTGTCTGGCCAACGCTTTGGCAACGACCTGCCCGAGGCCGCCACGGCGGCAGGGGAGGGGGCCTTGCTGCTGGTCTCCTACGAGGACAGCAGCCATGCCGGCTTTGGTGCCGAGCGGCCCCTGTCCGGCCCGCTGCCCGATGCGGCCTTTGACGCCGAGATCCTGATCTACCGCAGCCCGCTGAACTGGCTCGCCTCCTTGTTGCGCAAATTGCAGGACAACCCGGGCTATGGCGCCCTCGATCGGCTGGCGATCCTGACCCGCGCGCTGGCCACGTACAGCGCCTTGCTGGCGGAGGTCCTGGAGGCCCCCGCGCGCGGGGTGGTGCCGATCTGCTATGACACCTGGGTCGCCGACGAGCTGAGCCGTGCGCGGCTTTTGCAGCGTCTCGGCCTGCCCTGCCGCGACAATGGTCTGGGCGCAGTGCAGAGCTTTGGCGGCGGTCCCACCTTCCAGAAGGAGGCGCGCGCGCCGCAGGAGCTGACCCCCGGCACCCGCTGGCAGGAGATGGCCGCGGATGCGGAGTATCAGGCGCTCTTGCGGCTTCTGCCGCTGGACCGGGATCTGATGGCGCGCCTTGCCAGGCTGTTTCCCGAGGAGGCCGCCCGGCTCGACCGGATCGCCCGCCGCCCGCTCTTTGACGCGGAGGATCTTGCATGACCCTCTCGCCCCGCCCCACATGCGCCCTTGGCGCAAGACACGACGCCCGGACACATCCGGGCCCAGCCCTCTTCCCGTATGCCGGCTCTCGCCGGGCCCATGCGGGCAGCTAAGCAAGGAGACTCGATCATGGTCGAATTCGCACTTCCGAAAAATTCCAAGATCACGACAGGCAAGACCTGGCCCAAGCCCGAAGGCGCAACCAACGTTCGCAAGTTCCAGATCTACCGCTGGAACCCGGATGACGGCAAAAACCCGTCGGTCGACACCTATTTCCTCGATATGGACAAGTGCGGCCCGATGGTTCTGGACGCGCTGATCAAGATCAAGAACGAGATCGACCCGACCCTGACCTTCCGCCGCTCCTGCCGCGAGGGCATCTGTGGCTCCTGCGCGATGAACATCGACGGGATCAACACGCTGGCCTGTATCTATGGCCTCGACGAGGTGAAGGGCGATGTGAAGATCTATCCGCTGCCGCATATGCCGGTGGTGAAGGACCTCATTCCCGACCTGACGCATTTCTATGCGCAGCACGCCTCGATCATGCCGTGGCTGGAGACCAAGACCAACCGCCCCGCGAAAGAGTGGAAGCAGTCCATCGAGGACCGCAAAAAGCTCGATGGTCTTTATGAATGCGTGATGTGCGCCTCCTGCTCGACCTCTTGCCCGTCCTATTGGTGGAACGGCGATCGCTACCTCGGGCCGGCCGCGCTGCTGCATGCCTATCGCTGGATCATCGACAGCCGCGACGAGGCCACCGGCGAGCGTCTCGACAACCTCGAGGATCCGTTCAAGCTCTATCGCTGCCACACCATCATGAACTGCGCCAAGACCTGCCCCAAGGGTCTGAACCCCGCCAAGGCGATTGCGCATATCAAGAAGATGATGGTCGAGCGCACCGTTTGATCTGAGACCGATAGGTCGCACGAATTGCCCCGTAGCCCAGTGCGGCTGCGGGGTTTTTGTTTGTTTCTGGGAATGTCCCGTTTGGCCGAAGGCCGAACAGCCCCCACTTCGGTCGGGCGCTATCCTTCGTTCTGTGCATCCCGGTCGGGGGTGAAATCTGAAATAGGCGGCCGCCCATCAAGGCGGAGGATCGGATGGGGTGGAAAGTCCCATCTCCGAACAAAAGCGCTAGGATCGGACCCCACCTGCACCCAATGAGGGGGTGGTCTTTGGCGGGTCGGCTCTCCTGGTCTTCAGTCGTGTCGCGACGCCTCAAGACTGCCACAGGCGCCTAAAGACATGGCCAACAGGGCGCGCGCCCGCCGCGCAACGGCACGATCCGTGCCAATCTTCGCGCAAATGGTGCCAATCGCCGCGCGGCCTCTTTGACCAAACGTAAGGACGCTTATCTGCGCTCCATCCCATTTCCAGACAGGTGAGTTTTCCATGCAGTACCGCACCCTCGGCACCTCCGACCTCAAGGTCTCGCGCATATGCCTCGGCACCATGACCTGGGGCGTTCAAAACACCTATGAGGAGGCCGCCGCCCAGATGGATCTCGCGCTGGAGCGCGGGGTCAATTTCTTTGACACCGCCGAAATGTACCCGGTGCCGCCCAAGGACGAATACGCCGGCACCACCGAGGAATACATCGGCCGCTGGTTCGAGGAACGCGGGCGGCGCAATGACGTGATCCTCGCGACCAAGATGGCCGGCCCAATCGATATGCTGCGCGGCCGGGGCCTTAATCCAGCGGATGTGGAGGAGGCGGTGGACGGCTCGCTGCGCCGCCTGCGCACAGATGTGATAGACCTCTACCAGCTGCATTGGCCGCAGCGGCAGCTGAACTTCTTTGCGCAGCGCGATTTCCAGCCGCATCTGCATACCTCGCTCTCGGGCGAGAATATGGAAGGCATGTTGGAAGCGCTGGCCCGGATGCAGGAGAAGGGAAAGATCCGCGAGATTGGCGTGTCGAATGAGACGCCTTGGGGCATCATGCGCTATCTGGAGCTGCACCGCACGAAGGGCCTGCCGCGCATCCAGTCGAGCCAGAACCCCTATAGCCTGATGCAGCGCCATTGGGACCATTCGGCGGGCGAGGTGGCGATGCGCGAAGGCCTGGATCTTCTGGCCTATTCGCCGCTCGCAGGCGGGGTCCTGTCGGGCAAATACATCGGCGGGGCGCAGCCGGAGGGGGCGCGGTTCACCCTGCCTTGGGGGGCGGTGTCAATGCAGCGCCATTTCGAGAACCGCGACAGCGCCATCCTGCACCGCTATGTCGCGCTGGCGCGGGATCATGGGCTCACTCCGGCGCAGCTTGCGCTGGCCTTTGTGAACAGCCGCCCCTACCTCGGCGCCAATATCATCGGGGCCACCTCGGTGGCGCAGCTTGAGGAATGCCTCTCTGCCGAGGAGGTGGTGCTGAGCGCCGAGGTGCTGGAGGCGATCGAGAGGCTGCACGACAGCCACCCCAACCCCTCGCTGACCCGCCGCGGGCGGCGCGATCAGGGCTAAGCGTCACGCGCGATGCGACCCCGTGCCGCGCTTGCACGGGGCGCATGGCGCGCTTGCAAAACAAGGGGATGCGGCGGTGCAGCATCGCGCCTATCTAGGGGGCGAGGGAGGCGTTGAGACAGATATGACGAAAGCAGATCCGATGACCGATGTGACCCTTGCCCCCGCCGCCGCCCCCGCCGCTGCCCAGATCGACGCGCAGGCCGCCCTTGCCGCTCTGGAAGAAAGCCTCGCCTATTATACCCCGGAGACTCCGGCGGTGCTGGCGGATGCCCCCGCCGCCGAGGCCTACCTGCCCTATTACGAAGCCGCCTGAACCCGCCTGAACCGGCCGGACGCGAAGGCAGCCTGCGCCGCGCGACCTCGGTCGCCGGACTTGCGCGCGGGCGCCCGGCTGGCTAGAGCCTGAACATGCCCATCCTGCTGCTTCTTCTGCTCCTTGGTTGCCTTTGCTACCTCTACTGGCGGCGCCAGACCACCACGCTGACCCGCAATTGCCGCTGGCGGCAGGAGCGCAGTCTCGGGCTCTGGCGCTGTGCCTTCTGCGGCGCCGAGGAGCCGGGCGAGACCTGCCCACGCACCTGCCGCCGCCTGCCGTCCTGAAACAGCCCGAGCGGGGAAGCGCGATCGCCGGCCCCGTCAGGGGACGGCGCCGGGCCCAACGCTTTTGCGTGGCATCTCCAGATGCCATCAAAAGGGGCGGGAGCGCCCCCCTCTCCCCTTGCGCTTTGTGCGCGGGGCCGGTTTCACTGGCAGCAGCATCAGCCAGTGGAGACCCCCGATGACCACCCCCCTCCCGATCCCCGAGGATGCCGAGGCGCGCCGCGCGGTTGCGCCGGTGATCTGCTATCCCAACGAGACCCTGCCAAAGCCCGACCTGGGGCTCTACCAGCGCGCCCGCGCCGGCGCGAGCAAGGTCGCCGAGGTCATCGTGCCCGCCCGCGATGCCGCCTGTTTCGAGGTGGCGGCCGGGCAGTTCTTTCGCATCACCTCGATCGAGGGGCCGCAGGTGGGCGACCTCAACCTGTGGAACCGCGCCGACATCACCGAGCGGTTCTTCTCCGGCAAGACCCGCGCCCTGCATGGCACCCATGTCACCACCGGCGAGCGGCTCTGGTCCAATCTGCCCTATCTGCGCCCGATGGCGACTGTGACCGAGGATACCCTCGGCTGGTACGGGATCGACGCCTATGGTGGCGCGGTGCATGACGTGATCGGCACCCGCTGCGATCCCTATACGGGCAACCTGTTGCAGGGCGGGCATTACCATCACTGCTGCCATTCCAACCTGACCCGCGCGCTGGCGGATCATCTCGACCTGCCGCTGTCCGAGGCGGAGAGGCATGTGCATGACGTGCTCAATGTCTTCATGTGCACCGGCTTCACCCGCGACACCGGTCAGTATTTCATGAAGGCAAGCCCGGTGCGCCCCGGCGACTATCTGGAGTGTTTTGCCGAGATCGACCTCCTCGGTGCCCTCAGCGCCTGTCCCGGCGGGGATTGTTCGGCGGAGCATTCCAGCGATACCGCCGCCTGCCATCCGATGCTGGTCGAGGTCTTTGCCCCTGCACCCGGCGCGCTGGAGGGCTGGGAAAGCCCGCCGCGCAATGGCTATGACCGCAGCCACGGGCGCTGAAGGCGACCTCTGCCAGGATCTGTCCCAGGACCGTTTTCCAGGACCCCTTTCCATATTCCCGTGCAAGGAAAAGGGCCGCTCCCCAAGGGCGGCCCTTTTCAGGTCTTCGTGAGTGGTGGTCTTGTCCGTTCCTCTGGCCCCGGTTGGGTGTCGCCGCCTGTGAGCGGGCGGCTGGGCGGGCCTCAGGTCAGGCGAAAGCTGCGGCGAGGGCGATTTCCACCATCTCGCCAAAGCTGCGTTCGCGTTCCGACGCGGGCAGGGCCTCGCCGGTCTGCAGGTGATCGGAGACGGTGAGAACCGCCAGGGCGCGTCGGCCATAGCGGGCCGCCAGCGTATAGAGCTCGGCCGCTTCCATCTCCACCCCGAGGATGCCGTGGCGGACCATCTGTTCATTCAGATCGGGACGCTCGTCATAGAAGGTGTCGGAGGAATAGATGCCGCCCACATGCGGGCTGAGCCCCTGCGCCTCGGCGGCGGCAACGGCATTGCGCAGCAGGGTCCAATCCGCGGAAGGCGCAAAATTCACCTCCTTGAAGATGGTACGGGAGGGGCTGCTGACGCTGGTGGCGGTCATCGCGATGATCACGTCGCGCACTTTGACATGCGGCTGCATGCCACCGCAGGAGCCGATGCGGATCAGGGTCTGGGCATCGAAATCCCGGATCAGCTCGTTGGCATAGATCGACAGGCTCGGCATTCCCATGCCGCTGCCCTGGATCGAGACTCGGTGGCCTTTCCAGGTCCCGGTAAAGCCGAACATGCCGCGCACTTCATTGACCAAACGCACATCGCTGAGGAAAGTTTCGGCGGCCCATTTTGCACGATAGGGATCGCCGGGCATCAAGACGGTTTCAGCAAAATCGCCTTTTTCTGCTCCAATATGAACTGTCACTTAAATCCGCCCCGGTTCAGATTTCGAGCTCGGCAATGTCGACGCCCTTGCTCAGCGCGGCATGGACCCAATGCGGTTTGCGGCCACGGCCTGTCCATGTTTCGTCATGGTTTTCGGGGTTGCGGTATTTCGGGCTGGCTTTTGTTTTGCGCAGGCCACCCTTGACCGGGGAGGTCAGCACTTCGTCCAGAGAGAAGCCATATTCGGCGGCGGCTTTTTCGGCGGCTTTCAGGGCTTCGCCACGTTCCCGTTGCTCGGCATCTTTCAGCGCCTTTTCAACGTCCTTGCGCAGCTGAAGCAGCTCTTTGCGGGACATTTCGGTCAGATCGAGGGACATTCTTTCACTCCGTAGAATTCAAGCCACGGAACTTTTGTCCGGGCTAACGCACTTATTGCCCGAATTGCAGATGCTCTTCAGCATCTAATTTCATTTTTTTGCATTTTGGGCGGAATTCGGCGAAGTGCGAATTAAACCGGGGCGTTTGTTTCTGCCAACTGGACGATATCCCTCATGATTGAATTCAACTCGAAATTCTTCGGGGTGTAGACACGGGCTACACCCATTGCGATCAGTTTCTTTGCATCTTCGTCCGGAATAATTCCCCCGACCACAACCGGGACATTTTCCAATCCGGCGGCGCGCAATCGCGTCAATGTGTCTTCAACCAGAGGCAGATGACTCCCGGAAAGGATCGAAAGTCCGACAACATGGGCGCCGTCCTGACGCGCAGTGGCGACAAGTTCGTCCGGAGTGAGACGAATGCCATCATAGGTGATGTCCATGCCGCAATCGCGGGCGCGCACGGCGATCTGCTCGGCGCCGTTGGAATGACCGTCCAGGCCGGGTTTGCCGACCACGAATTTCAACCGCCGGCCGAGTTGATCGGAGACCGCATTGACCGCTTCGCGCAGCTCGTGGAGGCCTTCGGTCTTGTTCGACATCGACAGCGACACGCCGGTCGGACCCCGGTAGGTGCCGTAGGTCTTGCGCATTTCCTCGGCCCATTCGCCGGTGGTGACGCCAACCCGCGCCGCATGAATCGAGGCGGGCATGATGTTGTCGCCGCGCTTTGCCGCCGTGCGCAGGGCCGCCAGCGCCGCTTGAACCGCCGCCTGGTCTCGGTCGGCGCGCCAGGCGGTCAGGCGAGCGATCTGCTCGGCCTCCACCGCCGGGTCGACGGTCATGATGCCGCCATCCTCGGTCTGCAGCGGCGAGGGTTCGCTGGTGGTCCATCTGTTGACGCCCACGACGACGGTTTCGCCCGCCTCGATGCGGTTCAGCCGGTCGGAGTTCGACTCGACCAGACGCGACTTCATATACTCGATGGAGGCGACCGCGCCGCCCATGCCGTCGAGGGTCGCCAGTTCAGCGCGGGCCCCTGCCTTCAGGGCCTCCACCTTGGCATCGACCACCGGGTTGCCGTCAAAGAGGTCGCCGTATTCCAGAAGATCCGTCTCGTAAGCGAGGATCTGCTGCATCCGCATCGACCATTGCTGATCCCAGGGACGCGGCAGGCCAAGCGCCTCGTTCCAGGCCGGCAGCTGCACCGCGCGGGCGCGGGCCTTTTTCGAGAGCGTCACGGCGAGCATCTCGATCAGGATGCGGTAGACGTTGTTCTCAGGCTGCTGTTCGGTGAGGCCGAGCGAGTTCACCTGCACGCCGTAGCGGAAGCGGCGGTGCTTGGCGTCCTCCACCCCGTAGCGGGTCAGGCAGATTTCGTCCCAGAGGTCGACAAAGGCGCGCATCTTGCACATCTCGGTGACAAACCGGATGCCGGCATTCACAAAGAAGGAGATCCGCCCGACCAGCGCCGGGAAATCGGTCGCCGGGACGCGGGGTTTCAGCTCGTCCAGCACGGCCTGCGCGGTGGCGAGGGCAAAGGCCAGCTCCTGCTCCGGCGTCGCGCCGGCCTCTTGCAGGTGGTAGGAGCAGACGTTCATCGGGTTCCACTTGGGCACATGCTGGTAGCAGTATTCGGCCACATCCGCGATCATCTTGAGGCTGGGGGCGGGCGGGCAGATATAGGTGCCGCGGCTGAGGTATTCCTTGATCAGGTCGTTCTGCACGGTGCCCTGCAGGCCGGAGATATCGGCGCCCTGTTCCTCGGCCACCGCGATATAGAGCGACAAGAGCCACGGTGCGGTGGCGTTGATCGTCATCGAGGTGTTCATCTGTTCGAGCGGGATCTGATCGAAGAGCGTGCGCATATCTCCCAGGTGGCAGACCGGCACGCCCACCTTGCCCACTTCGCCGCGCGACAGGATATGGTCGCTGTCATAGCCGGTCTGGGTCGGCAGATCGAAGGCCACCGACAGCCCGGTCTGTCCCTTGGCGAGGTTCGACCGATAGAGCGCGTTGGAGGCGGCGGCGGTGGAATGGCCCGCATAGGTGCGGATCAGCCAAGGCTTGTCCTTTGCGGGGGCTTGGGCATCAGGGCGGTCATTCTGCGTCTGCGACATGGCGGGCCTCGTGAATCGGTGGCTGAGTAATTTTGTTTCGTCATGTGGATGTAAACTGGAATTTTGGAACCTTGTCAATTCGCCGCATCGCGGCAATTGCCGGGCTGCGACTTTCGCACGCGCAGCGGTGGCGGTTGTTCTGGTTGTCACGGTGCAGATGCTCGGTAAGAGTGCAGCCATGACGCAGACCGTGGAACTTCCCCTTTGGGCCTTTGTGTTGATCCTGCTGTTTGCGGCGGTCACCTTTGCCTCGCATTTCCTGTTCCCCTCGGTGCGCTGGTTCTTTCGCCGCCGGCTGGAGCGCGCGGTGGCGCGGCTCAATCAGCGGCTGGAGCGGCCCATCGAGCCGTTCAAACTGGCGCGGCGTTACGACATGATCCAGCGGCTGATCTACGACCCGCAGGTGGCGCAGGCGGTGAGCGATCATGCGCGCGAGCGGGGCATTCCCGAAAACGTGGCCTTTGAGGAGGCGCGGCGCTATGCGCGCGAGATCGTGCCCTCGTTCTCTGCCTTCACCTATTTCGCCTTTGCGATCCGGGCGGCGCGGCTGTTGTCGAATGCGATCTACCGGGTGCATCTGGGCAGCTATGACGAGACCCTGCTGAAGGCGATCGACAAGGACGCCACTGTGGTCTTTGTGATGAACCATCGCTCCAACATGGATTACGTGCTGGTGACCTATCTGGTGGCACGGCGTTCGGCCCTGTCCTATGCGGTGGGCGAATGGGCGCGGGTCTGGCCCTTGAGCCTGTTGATCCGGGCGATGGGCGCCTATTTCATCCGGCGGAAGTCGCAGAACGAGCTCTACCGCAAGGTTCTGGCCGCCTATGTGCGGCTGGCGACGCGGGCCGGGGTGACGCAGGCGATGTTCCCCGAGGGCGGCCTCAGCCTGACCGGCGCGATGGCGCCGCCGAAACACGGGCTGTTGAAATACATCATTGATGGCAGCGAGGGGGCGGGCAAGGAGGTGGTCTTTGTCCCGGTGGCGCTGAATTACGACCGGGTGCTGGAGGATAAGATCCTGACCGACGCCGCCCGCACCGGCGCGCGCAAGTTTCGCGCCCGCATCGGTCTGGTGATGCTGCGGATGCTGCGGCAGCTCTGGCTGCGGGTCACGGGCCGCTATCAGCGTGCGGGGCAGGCGGCGGTGAGCTTTGGTCGGCCGCTGTCGCTCAGCGAAGTGCCGCCCGAAGAGGGGCGCGATCGCTCGCGGGTGCTGTCAGCCGAACTGATGCGGCGCATTGGCGAGGTGGTGCCGGTGCTGCCGGTGCCAATGGTGAGCTATCTGTTGTTGCAACGCGGCGCGCTGAGCGAGGGGGCCCTGGTTCATGCGCTGGCGGAGGTGGTGGGGCGGATGCCGCAGGCGGAGATCCATATGCCGCCGCATTCCTATGACTTTGCCGTGCAAAGCGCGCTGATGCAGATGCGGCGGCGCGGGCTGATCCGGGTCAGCGGCGGCTTGATCCACCCGGAGCGCAGCCAGCTGGACCTCTTGCGATTCTATGCAAACTCCATCGCGCATCTGGTGCCTGTGGCGCTGAGCGCGCCGCCGGATGTGGAGTATTCTGCGAGCGCAAAAGGAAATTCTGCATCTGCTGGGTCATAAAATTACAAAATACACAAAACCGGGGTTGCATTATTACCCGACCGATCTTACTCCTTGGGTCAGACGGCGCGATTCTGCATCGCAGAAAAGGACCGCCGACCCACAGGGGCCACCACAGCCCCAAGGATGAGATCAAGGGAGGCCCCCATGGCTTTGGACACGCAGGATGGCATCATGAGCTACGACGCGCCGCAGAAAGACCTCTATGAAATGGGGGAGATCCCCCCGATGGGCTACGTGCCGCAGAAGATGTACGCCTGGGCCATCCGCAAGGAACGCCATGGCGAGCCGAACACCGCGATGATGCAGGAAGTGGTCGACGTGCCGACAATCGACAGCAACGAGGTGCTGGTTCTGGTGATGGCGGCCGGCGTGAACTACAACGGCGTTTGGGCGGCCCTTGGTCAGCCGATCAGCCCGTTTGACGGTCACAAGGCGCCCTATCACATCGCCGGCTCCGATGCCTCGGGCATCGTTTGGGCGGTGGGCGACAAGGTGACCCGCTGGAAAGTGGGCGACGAGGTGGTGATCCACTGCAATCAGGACGATGGCGACGACGAGGAATGCAACGGCGGCGATCCGATGTATTCCACCAGCCAGCGGATCTGGGGCTATGAGACACCGGATGGGTCCTTTGCCCAGTTCACCCGCGTGCAAAGCCAGCAGTTGATGCCGCGCCCCAAGCACCTGACTTGGGAAGAGAGCGCCTGCTACACTCTGACACTGGCCACCGCCTATCGGATGCTGTTTGGTCACGAGCCGCATGACCTCAAGCCGGGTCAGAACGTGCTGGTCTGGGGCGCCTCGGGCGGGCTGGGCTCCTATGCGATCCAGCTGATCAATACGGCGGGCGCCAATGCCATCGGGGTGATCTCGGACGAGAGCAAGAGAGACTTCGTGATGTCGCTGGGCGCCAAGGGCGTTCTGAACCGCAAGGACTTCAAATGCTGGGGGCAATTGCCGACCGTGAACACGCCGGAATATGCCGCGTGGTTCGCTGAGGCGCGCAAGTTCGGCAAGGCGATCTGGGACATCACCGGCAAGGGCAACAACGTCGATATGGTGTTTGAACACCCCGGTGAGGCGACCTTTCCCGTCTCCACCTTTGTGGTGAAGAAGGGCGGCATGGTGGTGATCTGCGCCGGCACCTCCGGGTTCAACTGCACCTTTGACGTGCGCTACATGTGGATGCACCAGAAGCGCTTGCAGGGCTCGCACTTTGCCCATCTGAAGCAGGCCTCGGCCGCCAACAAGCTGATGATCGAGCGCCGTCTGGATCCCTGCATGTCCGAGGTCTTCCCTTGGGCGGACCTGCCGGAGGCGCATATGAAGATGCTGCGCAACGAGCATAAGCCGGGCAATATGTCCGTCCTCGTGCAGGCGCCGCGTACCGGTCTGCGCACGCTCGAAGAGGTCGTGCACGGCTGAGATACCCCAAAGCTCTCTGTCTCGGGTCCTGACCTCGGGCAGCGGAGTCATCTGCACCCGGTCGCATAGCGGCCGGGTGTTTTTTATCACTTTTGACAGGAGAGCGGCTGGTCAGCCACGTCGGTCCTGCGCTACCAATATGGGTGAGAGGCGGATTCGTCTTTCAACTTTTAGATGAACAGCATTTTCGATGTGTGTTCTCACCTATTGGAATGGTTCGCGCCGGGACGGGCGCTCTATAGTGGCAAGACCGGTCTTTGCATGGCTCGGGACCTTGGCTGTGTGCCGGTCCGAGGGGGGGGCGATCATCCGGGTATCAGGACGCGCCCGGTGGCAGGGTCCGCCGGATCCGGGATTTCAGGGATCCGGTTTTTCCGCAGCAATGCGGACTGTGAGTAGTGAACGAATGTTGAGACGTCAGACCCTGAACGCCATCCTCGAGATGATCGAGATGGCGACCAACCTCGAAGAGGTGGCCGAGGTGCTGTTGCGGTTTCGCGACCTGCTGGCGGTGGAGCATGTGATCTACCGCTGGGTGGACCGCGCCGGCAGCATCAGCGGCTGTTCCACGCTGCCGACCGCCTGGCAGGACCGATACGCCGCCATGGGCTATCATCGGATCGATCCGGTGGTGATCGGCTGTTACACGGCGTTTCACCCGGTCGATTGGCGCGATCTTGACTGGTCCTCGCGGCTGGCCTCGGCCTTTCGCAAGGACTCGCTGGCCTTTGGCGTCGGCTCGCAGGGGTTCAGCGTGCCGGTGCGGGGGCCGAACGGGCAATATGCGGTCTTCAGCGTCACCCAGACCTGCGATGGCGAGGCCTGGGACAGGTTCACCCGCAAGAATGGCCGCGACCTGATCCTGGTGGCCCATTACGTCAACCGCCGGGCGCTGGATTTCGAGATGTCGTTTTATCCGCTGCCGGAACAGCCGCTGTCGATGCGCGAGACCGAGGCGATTGCGCTTCTGGCCGAGGGGCACAGCCGCGCCCGCGTGGCCGAGATGCTGGAGATTTCCGAACATACGCTCCGGGTCTATATCGAGGGGGCGCGCGGCAAGTTGCAGGCGCAGAACACCACCCATGCGGTGGCCCGCGCGGTGGCGATCGGGCTGATTTCGCTCTGACCGCGTGGCGCTTGCCACTGGTGCCTTTTCGCGCCCCGCTATAGGGTCGCGCCATGACAGAGACAGCCGCCCTCCAACTCTCCGACGATCAGGCCCATGCCTTTGATGCGCTGACAGAACAGCTGCGTCAGGCGGGGATCGACCTCGGCGAGGAGCTTTTGCATCCGCCGCGCGGTGACACCGGCGTCTCGGCGGTGATCGGCAAGGCCGGATCGGGCAAGACGCTCTTGCTGGCGGAGTTCTACAAGGCCCTGGCGGCGGCGGGGGTCGAGGTGGTCTCGGGCGATTACGAGAGCCGCAAGAAGAGCGAGGACAAGCGCACGCTGGCGATCCTCGCGCCCACCAACAAGGCGGCGAGCGTGCTGCGTCTGCGCGGGGTGCCCGCGACCACCATTCACCGCATTCTCTATACCCCCGTCTATGACCCGGAGTTCGAGCGCATCGCCGAATGGCTGGCGGGCGAGGGGGATCAGCCCTCGATCGAAGGGCTGACCGAAGAGGCACTGGCCCGCGCGCAGGCCTTTTACGAGAAGAACAAGTCGATGCCCGGTGCCTTGGCGGCGGCAGGGCTACGCGGCTCGGATTTCATCACCGGCTGGAAGCGGCGCGAGGAGCCTTTGGACATCGGCTTTGTCGATGAGGCCTCGATGCTGGACAATCGCCAGTTCGAGGACCTGAAGGAGATTTTCCCGACGCTGGTGCTGTTTGGCGATCCGGCCCAGTTGGCGCCGGTGAACCAGTCCGGCTCGATGGTGTTTGAGGACCTGCCGGAGGAGCGCAAGCTGATCCTCAACCGCATTCACCGGCAAGAGGCGGACAACCCCATTCTCGACCTCGCCCATGCGTTGGCGGATCCCCAGCTGGGGTTCGAGCAGTTCGAACGGATGGTGGAGGACATCGCCCGCCGCGACGAGCGGGTGGTCTGGGGCCAAAGGGTTGAGGTCGACCTGATGGCGCGCTCGCCGGTGCTGGTCTGGCGCAACAACACCCGCATTCGCCTCATCAATGCCTTTCGCGCGGTGCATGGCGCGCCAGAGGATGAGCTCTTGGCCGGCGAGCCGCTGATCTGCGACGGGCTGGAGCTTCCCTTGAAGCACCGCAAGAAGCGCCTCGATCTGGAGGCGCGCGGGCTCATCAAGGGCGCGCAGGTGATCTATCTCGGGCCCGGTCGCAAGCCCGGGTTTTCGCGGCTGCATGTGATGGGGGCGGAGGATCCGCAGGTCTCTGCCGCCTCGATCGTGAAGATCGAGAAGCCCGATGAGGAAGAGCCGTTTATCCCATTCGCCGCCCGGATGGGGGCGACCTTCCTGCATGGGGCGGCGGTGACGATCCATAAGGCGCAGGGCTCGCAATGGGAGACGGCGCAGGTCTTTGCCCCCGATATTTACGCCGCCGCCCGAATGGGGCGGGTGGAGGCGGGTCAGCCCCTGTGGAAGCGACTGGCCTATGTGGCGATCACCCGCGCGCAGGAGCGGCTGATCTGGGTGGTGCGCAATCGGCTGTCGAAACCCGGTGGGCCGCTGCCGATTGACGATTTGCGGGCGGCGCCGGCCGCTTCGCTCACCTTGGAAATGCAGGAAGAGGAGCCGAGCCTATGACCCGATCTATCCTTGTGACCGGCGCCAGCTCTGGCATCGGCCGGGCGGTGGCGGAGCTGTTCCTCGCGCGCGGCTGGACGGTCGGCCTCCTGGCACGGCGCGCGGAGGTGCTCTCGGAGATCGCGGAGGGTCACCGCCGTGCCACCGTGCTGCCGGCGGATGTCACCGACCCATCGGCGGTGGAGGCGGCCTTTGACCACTTCTGCGTCGAGGCCGGGCGGCTGGATGTCCTGTTCAACAATGCAGGCATCTTCACCTCTCCCGGCACCATCGACGAGATCGCGCTTGAGGACTGGTATGCCTCGGTCAATGTGAACCTCACCGGCATGTTCCTCTGTGCCCGCGCCGCCTTTGCCCGGATGCGCCATCAGGACCCGCGCGGCGGGCGGATCATCAACAATGGCTCCATCGCGGCCCATGTGCCGCGGCCCAATTCGGCGCCCTATGCGGCGACCAAATCGGCGATCACCGGCCTTACCAAATCCATCTCGCTGGACGGGCGCGCCTTTGACATTGCCTGCGGGCAGATCGACATCGGCAATGCGCGCACACCGATGGTGGAGGATCTGGCCCATAGCCATGCAGAGGCCCACCCGGACGCGCCGCCGATGGAGAGTTTCGACGTGGCAGATGCGGCGCGCTCGGTGCTGCATATGGCGGAGCTGCCGCTGGAGGCCAATGTGCAGTTCATGACGGTGATGGCGACCAAGATGCCCTATATCGGCCGCGGCTGAGGGGCCGGACGGGAAGGCGGGGGGCGCCCGCCGATGGGCCCGGCGCGGGCTTGCGCCCACGCGGGGGCCGCTCGTCGGGCCGGGCGCCGCCCCTTGCGGGTCGGCGCGGTCGCGCTCCGCCCTTAGCGGTCGCGCAGCATCTGGAACAGGGCTGCCGCTCCCCAGCCGGAGACCACCGCGATGAACAGGGCCAGAAGGCCATAGAGAGGTGGATGGTCGCGCGAGAGGGTGAACAGGAACCGTTCCAGCCCGACCTTGTTCACCTCGATCACCGTTTCGTATTGCGACACCACCTCGCCGCCGCGGGTGAGGAAGATCCGGGTCAGGTATTCGCCTTCGATCAGATCCGCAGGCATCCGCATGGCGGTGCGGAACAGGGTCTGTTCGTCCAGCGCCACGGTCTGTTCCTGCAGGCTGTAAAAGCCGCGGGCCTCGCGGATCCGCATCAACGCCTCGGTGAAGTCCTGCGCCCCTTCGATCCTTGCCCCGACCGAGCGGATGGCGCGGCCGATGGAGATCTTATGGCGCAGGTCCTCGGTGTCGCTCAGCACCTCGTCAAAGGGACCGGTGGTGGCCACTGCGTAGAAACTGGGGGCGGAATCGACGGCGACGCTGTCCTTGTTCACCCAGATGCCGAAGTCGCGTTCCTTGCGGCGCACCATCACCGGTGCCTTGGGGCCGGAAACGGTGACCACCACCTCGAGCGGGGCTTCGGTGGGAATCGGGCTTTCGCGTTTCACCGCGCCGAAGATCAGGATCTCGGATCCGTCAAAGGTGGCGGTGATCGCCACGCGGTCATGGCTGAGGCCAAGCACCACCTGTTCGGCCGCGGCGGGGCTGGCGATCCAGAGGCTGCAGCAGAGGCTGGCCAGCAGCGTCCGAAGCCGGGAAGAGAGCGTGGGCCGTCTCATTGGGCTGCCTTCCGGATGGTGCTGAGCGAATAGATCTCGCTGGGTTGCAACAGGAGATCGAGGGCCAGCTTGCCGCAAACCAGCAGCACAAGGAGAGCGAGCAGGATGCGCAGTTGCTCGGCCTTCAGCAGGGTGCCGATGCGGGTGCCGAATTGCGCCCCCACCACGCCGCCGACCAGAAGGAGGAAGGCCAGAACGATATCCACGGTCTGGTTGGTGATCGCATGCATCATGGTGGTGGCGGCGGTGACGAGGATGATCTGGAACAGCGAGGTGCCCACCACCACCTTTGTCGGCATCCCGAGCAGGTAGATCATCGCCGGCACCATGATGAAGCCGCCGCCCACCCCCATCACCGCAGTGAGGATGCCGACAAAAACCCCCACCGCCACCGGCGGGATGATCGAGATGTAAAGGCCGGAGGTGCGAAAGCGCACCTTGAAGGGCAGGCTGTGGACCCAGCCGCGGTGATGCTTGCGCACCGGCGCGCCGCCGCGCCTGGACTTGCGCAGGGCGTTGAGGCTTTCGATGAACATCAGCGCGCCGACAATGCCGAGGAAAATGACGTAGCAGAGGGTCACGAAGAGGTCGACCTGGCCCAGCGACTTCAGGTAGTTGAAGATCGCCACCCCCAGCGTCGCCCCGACCAGGCCGCCACCCTGCAACACCGCCCCCATCTTGATGTCCACCGTGCGGCGCCGCAGATGGGCCAGCACGCCGGAGACCGAGGAGGCCACGATCTGGTTTGCGCCGGTCGCCACCGCCACCGAGGGCGGGATGCCGATGAAGAACAACAGGGGCGTGAGCAGGAAGCCTCCGCCGACGCCGAACATGCCGGAAAGCACGCCAACCATACCGCCGAGCCCGAGAACCACAAAGGCGTTCACGGCCACTTCGGCGATGGGGAGATAGATGTTCATATCCCTGACTAGTCTTTTATTGGCTGATGGATCAATAAAAATGCTGCCCCGCAGCATGGTCTGGCTGGGGTTTTCAGAAACTGTAGATCAGCCGGATCGGGAAAGCGACTGCGATGCGCAGAAAAACGCCCCCGCGCTCAGCAAGTGAGGCGGGGGCGCTACAGGCTTGGCTGGCAGAAGAGCGCTTTAGCGCTCTTTCACATAGGGTTCGCCCCCGGCGCGGGGCGGGATCGCCTTGCCCACAAACCCGGCGAGGATCACCACGGTCAGAATATAGGGCAGGGCGTCCATCAGCTGCACCGGCAGGGTAACGCCGCCGAGCTGCACGCTTTGGAAGCGAAGGGCGAGGGCCTGCAGCAGGCCGAACAGCAGACAGGCGCTGAGCGCGTGCCAGGGACGCCATTTGGCGAAGATCAGCGCCGCGAGGGCGATATAGCCGCGCCCGGAGGTCATCTCCTTGACGAAACCTGCTTGCAGGCCGGTGGCCAGATAGGCGCCGGCGATACCGCAGAGCAACCCGCAGATGGCGATGGCTGCAAAGCGCAGGCGCACCACCGAAATGCCTGCCGTATCCACCGCCGCCGGGTTCTCGCCCACCGCGCGCAGGCGCAGGCCGAAGCGGGTGCGGAACAGCACCCACCAGGTGAGCGGAACCGCGAGGAGCGAAACATAGACGAGGATGGAATGGCCGGAGATCAGCTCGGACCAGACCTGTTGCACCACATTGGCCTCGGCAATGAGCTGGCTCAGCGGGCGGCCGGCCTCGGCGGCCTCGGTCGGGCCGATGGCGAAGGGCAGTTCAACCCCGTTGAAGCGCGCCGTTTCCGTCAGCGAGGGGGTGCGGCCGCCCTGCTGGAACCAGCTTTGGGCGATCAGCACCGTAAGGCCGGAGGCAAGGAAGTTGAGCGCCACGCCGGAGATGAGCTGGTTGCCGCGAAAGGTGATCGAGGCGAGGCCATGCAGGCCCGAGAGCGCCAGCGAGGCGGCGATGCCGCTCAGGAGGCCAAGCCAGACATTGCCGGTGATCGCCGCCACGGCAGCCGAGAAGAACGCCGCCATCAGCATCTTGCCCTCAAGGCCGATGTCGAAGATGCCCGCACGTTCCGAGAAGAGACCGGCCAGACAGGCCAGCAAGAGCGGGGTCGCCATCCGTACGGTGCTGTCGAGCACCTGGATCAGGGTCAGCATATCCATCAGGCGTTCTCCTTCCGGAAGGCGATGAAGATCTTCTCGAGCGGCATCCGCACCATATGGTCGAGCGCGCCGGTGAAGAGGATCACGAGGGCCTGGATGACCACGATCAGCTCCGACGGGATATTGGTCCACAGCGCCAGCTCGGCGCCGCCCTGATAGAGGAAGCCGAAGAGGATCGCGGCGAGGAAGACGCCAAAGGGATGGTTGCGGCCCATCAGCGCCACGGCGATGCCGATAAAGCCGGCCCCCTCGGTGGCATTGAGCACCAGACGCTCTGCCTCACCCATCACGTTGTTGATCGCCATCAGACCGCAGAGCGCGCCGGAGATCAGCATGGTGATCATCACCGTGCGCACCGGCGAGATGCCGGCATAGACCGCGCCGCGTTCGGATTTGCCGAGCGCGCGGATCTCGTGACCGAGCGGCGTGTGCCAGATCAGGCCCCAGATCAGCACGCAGGCGGCAATGCCGACAAAGAGCGTCACGTTGGCAGGTGTATTGGTGAACTCGATCCCGAGGGGGGCAAGCATCTCGCTGAGCGAGGGCAGCTGGGTGCTCTCGGGGAATTTCGCGGTGGCAGGATCCATCGCGCCCTTGGGTTTCAGGGCATTGACCAGCATGTAGTTCAGCACCGCCGCGGCGATGAAGTTGAACATGATGGTGGTGATGACGATATGGCTGCCGCGTTTGGCCTGCAGATAGGCGGGGATCGCGGCCCAAGCGGCCCCGAAGAGGCCCGCGCCCAAGGCGGCCACGACCAGCGCGATCGTCCAATGCGGGAAGGGGATGTAGAGGCAGACGAGGGCGAGGCCCAGTCCGCCGATCATCGCCTGACCCTCACCGCCGATGTTGAACAGGCCCGCATGGGCGGCAATCGCCACCGCAAGCCCGGTGAAGAGGAAGTTGGTGGCATAATAGAGCGTATAGCCCCAGCCATAGGTCGACCCCAGCGCGCCATTGACCATCAGGGTCAGCGCCTCGGTCGGGCTTTCGCCGATGAAGAGGATCACCAGCGCGGAAATGATCGCGGCCAGAAAGAGGCTGATCACCGGGATCAGCACCACATCGGCCCATTTTGGCATTTTTTCCATTTACGCGGCCTCCCCCGCGACGCCGGCCATCAGGAGGCCGAGTTCTTTTTCGTTGGTCTGATCGGCGGGGCGTTCGCCCATGATCTTGCCGTCAAACATCACCGCCACCCGGTCGCTGAGCGACAGGATCTCCTCCAGCTCGACCGAGACCAGAAGGATGGCCTTGCCCTGATCGCGCAGGGCGACGATCTGCTGGTGGATGAATTCGATGGCGCCAATATCGACCCCGCGTGTCGGCTGGCCGATCAGCAGGAGGTCGGGGTTGCGCTCGATCTCTCGGGCGACGACGATTTTCTGCTGGTTGCCGCCGGAGAAGTTCTTGGCCGCGAGCCAGGGGTTGGGCGGGCGGACGTCGAACTTCGCCATCTTGGCCTCGGTGTCGGCGCGCAGGCGGGCGTTATCCAACAGCAGGCCCTTTTTGTAATCCGCCTCGCGGTGATAGCCGAAGGCGACGTTTTCCCAGGCGTGGAAGTCCATGATGAGACCTTCGCGCTGGCGATCCTCGGGCACATGGGCGATGCCGGCATGGCGGCGGGCGCGGGCGTCGGAGCCTTGGCCCGAGAGGGGCAGGGGCGCGCCATTGATGCGGATGGTGCCGGTGCCGGGGCGCATACCGCCCAGAACCTCCAACAGTTCCGATTGGCCGTTGCCCGCAACCCCGGCGATGCCGAGGATTTCGCCGGCCCGCACGGTGAGGTCGATGCCTTTCACGCGCTGCACGCCTGCACTGTCCACCACCGAGAGGTTCTCGATCTCGAGGATCGGCTTGCCCGGAGTGGCGGGGACCTTATCCACGCGCAACAACACCTTACGGCCCACCATCAGCTCGGCGAGCTGTTCGGGGCTGCTTTCGGCGGTTTTCACCGTGGCGGTCATCTGACCGCGCCGCATCACCGATACCGTGTCGGTATATTCCATGATCTCGCGCAGCTTGTGCGTGATCAGGATGATGGTTTTGCCTTCCGAGCGCAGACGGTCGAGGATGCGGAACAGCTGGTCCGCCTCGGCCGGGGTCAGCACGCCGGTCGGTTCGTCCAGAATGAGGATCTCGGCCTTGCGATAGAGCGCCTTCAGGATCTCCACCCGCTGCTGCATCCCCACGCCGATCTCGTCGATGCGCTTGTCGGGATCCACATAGAGCTCGTACTCTTCTTCCAGCTCTTTCAGCTCCTTGCGGGCGCGAGAGAGCGAGGGCATCAGAAGACCGGAGTCTTCGGCGCCGAGCACGATGTTTTCCAGAACGGTGAAGTTCTCGACCAGCTTGAAGTGCTGGAAGACCATGCCGATGCCCGCCGCGATGGCGGCCTGGCTGTCGGGGATCTCGGTCTTTTGACCCTTGATCCAGATCTCGCCTTTGTCGGCTTTGTAAAATCCGTAGAGAATGCTCATCAGCGTGGACTTGCCCGCGCCGTTTTCCCCGATGATCCCGTGGATCGTGCCGGGCTGGACGCTGATCGAGATGTCCTTGTTCGCCTGGACGGGGCCAAAGGCCTTGGAAATGCCTTTGAGTTCAATTGCTGGTGCCGTCATCGGGCCTCCCCTGTCACCTCATCGCCGGTACATGCGCGCGAGATTGAGGCCTGCGCATTATGATCATGTTAAGAAGGACCGGGACGGGAAAAACCAAACCCGGAGGCCACGCGAACGTGCCCTCCGGGCCATATGGAAACGCCCCGGCCCGCCGGGCTGATGCCTGTGGCGGAACGGGGCGCAGATCACGTCGATCAGAAGTTCAGGGCCGGGCAGCTGTCGTCGCTGGTATAGTCGTGAACCGCGATCTCGCCGGAGATGATCTTGGCCTTTGCATCCTCGACAGAGGCCTGCATGTCGGCATTGACCAGATCGGCGTTGTTCTCGTCCATCGCATAGCCCACACCGTCGTCGGAGAGGTTCAGGGTGACCTTGCTCACTTCGAGGTCGGCGCCATCCTTGAGGATGTTGTAGACCGCGACGTCCACGCGCTTCAGCATGGAAGTCAGGACCTTGCCCGGGTGCAGGTGGTTCTGGTTGCTGTCGACGCCGATGGAGAGGATGCCCTCGTCCGCGGCGGTCTGCAGAACGCCCACGCCGGTACCGCCGGCCGCGGCATAGACCACGTCAGCGCCCTGGGAGATCTGCGCCTTGGTCAGCTCGGAGCCTTTCACCGGGTCGTTCCAGGCGGAGGGGGTGGTGCCGGTCATGTTGGAGATCACGGTGGCGTCCGGGTTCACCGCCTTGACGCCCTGCGCATAGCCGCAGGCGAACTTGCGGATCAGCGGCACGTCCATGCCACCGATGAAACCAACGGTGCCGGACTTGGAAGCCTGTGCCGCCAGCATGCCGACGAGGTAGGACCCTTCGTGCTCGGAAAAGCCCACGACGTGCACGTTCGGAGCGTCAACCCAGCCGTCGATGGTGACGAATTTGGTGTCCGGGTAATCGGCGGCCACTTCGGCGAGCGGGGCGGACATGGCGAAACCGGTGGTGATGATCGGGTTTGCACCGGATTCAGCGAAACGACGCAGAGCCTGCTCGCGCTGGGCTTCGGACTTCATCTCGATTTCGAGGTATTTGCCGCCGGTCTCATCCGCCCAACGCTTCGCACCGTTATAGGCCGCTTCGTTGAAGGATTTGTCGAATTTGCCGCCGAGGTCGAAGATCAGCGCCGGGTTTGCCAGAGCGCTACCTGCAGTCAGCGCAACCGCAGCCGCCGCGCCCATGAGCGATTTCATCAGGGTCATTCACATACTCCCAGTTTTTCTTTTTCTGCCCCGCGTGGCGGGCGTGTCCATTTCAAAAAGGTGGAGCGATTTAGCCTGCTGTGCCGAGCTGCGGTCAACAAAATTTTGACCGCCCGGTCTAAAAAACTGGAGTTTCCCTCAAGGAAACTGCCGTTTCATCAGCAAAGCATCGACCGCAGCCGCCTTTGGGCGCGGATAATAGGCCTTTCGAATCCCGACAAGACCGAATCCACAGGCCAAGTATAGCGTCCGCGCGACGGCATTGTCTTCTGCGACCTCGAGAAAAGCTGTGGTTGCACCACGTTGTGCGGCCTTTCTCATCCATGTCTCCATGAGGCGGCGGCCATGGCCCTGACGCTGGTGATCGGGATGGGTGGCAATGGTCAGAAGTTCCGCCTCGCCCGCGATCTCACGCACGAGGGCAAAGGCGCGCGCGTCGCCACTGAGATGGGTGAAGCGGTCGGCGAGGAGGTCGGCGATTTCTGCCGCCGTCCAGGGGCGGGACTGGGTGAAGGCAGCCGCATGAGTCGCGGCGAGGGCTTCGGGTGTTGTGTCCTCAGTCATCCAGCAGGGCCGGGGGCTTGTCGCGCGCCGGGGCGGCATCCGCCTCGCGCAGGTAGAGCGGCGCCGGGGCGGGCAGGTCCGGCTGGCCCGGCTGGTTCAGGCGGGTGGCGGCGATGCGGGCGATGGCCTCGGCCATCGGATAGTGGGCCTCCGCCGGGGTGCCGTTGCAGCGCTGGGCAAGTTCGGCGGCGAGATATCCAATGCAAGTCGCGCCCTGCGGCAGGTCGGGCAGGCTGTCCAGGGTGCAGAACCGGGGCGCGCCAGCGCCCTGCACATAAAGGTGCTCGCGGCGGGCATCGAGGCTCGCCACGGTCGGCCCTGCCTGCCCGGCGGTCAAGGCGTCGAGCGCGGAGACGCCGATGGCGGGCACATCAAGCCCCAGCGCAAGGCCACGCGCGGCGGAGACCGAAATGCGGATGCCGGTGAAATTGCCGGGACCAATGCCCACGGCGAGGGCATCAAGGTCTGCCCAGGTGGCCTTGGCGGCGCTCAGGGTTTCCTCCAGGAGGGGGATCAGCCGTTCAGCCTGCCCCTTGGCCATCTCTTCCCGGCTTTGGGCGAGGATCTGATCACCACGCAGCAAAGCGGCCGCGCAATGCGCGGCCGAAGTGTCAAACGCCAGAATCAGCGATTTGTCCTGCATCACGTCTGCGGGTCCGACAGGTCAGACCGCAACCGGGCGGACTTCGGTCACTTCCGGGATGTAGTGGCGCAGGAGATTCTCGATACCCATCTTCAGCGTCAGGGTCGAGGAGGGGCAGCCGGCGCAGGCGCCCTGCATATGCAGGTAGACAACGCCGCGATCAAAGCCGTGGAAGGTGATGTCGCCACCGTCCTGGGCCACGGCGGGGCGCACGCGGCTGTCCAGCAGCTCCTTGATCTGGTTGACGATTTCGCTATCCTCGCCGGAATGCTCGGCATGACCGGAGGCCTGTTGGGTGCCTTCGTCCATCACCGGCTGGCCGGATTGGTAATGCTCCATCACCGCGCCGAGGATGGCGGGTTTGATGTGATCCCATTCCACCGCGTCGTCCTTGGTGACGGTCACGAAGTCATTGCCGAAGAACACGCCGGTGACGCCCGCCACCGCAAAGATACGGGTGGCGAGGGGGGATTTTGCCGCCGCCTCGACCGAGGGGAAATCGGCAGTCCCGAGGTCCAGAACCGTCTGGCCGGGCAGAAATTTCAGGGTCGCCGGGTTCGGCGTGGATTCGGTCTGGATAAACATCTCGGCTCTCCGTCAGGCTGGAGCGGTGGGGTGCGCGGGATATGCGCCTTTGGCCCGGGGCCTGTCAAGTTTGGGGCGGGCGGTTTTGGAATGGTTCTAAATTAGGCGCTGTGGTGCAAAATGCAAGGTGCCTGTTGCGGGAAGGCTGGCAAATCACGACCTTTCGGTGGGCCGGGGCCCAAGGGAATGGCCGGGCGTGGCCTCAGGTAATGGCCTCGAGCCTTTCCTTGGACATGTCACCGGGGACGATGGTGATGGGATAGGGCAGCGAGCCTGCGGTGCGTGTGAGCTGGGTGACGATGGGGCCCGGACCCTTGCGGTCGCTGGCGGCGCCGAGGACCAGCACGCCGACCTCCGGGTCGGCCTCGATCTGGGCAAGGATCTCGGAGACCACCTCGCCCTCGCGCACGACCAGCTCCGGGTCGACCCCCTGGCGGTCGCGCATCCATTTGGCGAAGACCTCGAAATGGGCGTGGATGCGTTCGCGGGCCTCCTCGCGCATCACCTCGCCGACGCCGATCCAGTGGTTGAACTCATCCGGCGGGATCACCGAGAGGATGACCACGCCGCCGCCGGTCTTGGCGGCGCGCATGGCGGCAAAGCGCATGGCGTTCAGGCATTCGCGGCTGTCATCGAGCACCACTAGAAACTTGCGCATCTTATCCCCTGTTGTCACTTGCGCATATATTGGCCGATGCAACCAAGGGGCGCAATAGACCGATGCTGGGGGCGCGGACTTGGCACGCAGGGCGGACGGGGGGAGCTCCCGCCCGTCGGGGATGCATCAAGAGATGCACCGCCCTCCCGTTGGGCCCGGCAGCGCAGCCTACCGGCTGCGCTGCCTGTCGCGCGGCGACGCAGGACTGGGGTCGCAATCTGCAAGGGCGGTTGGCGGCAAGGTGCGACCCGCGCGCCCGTCAGGGCGCGCGCCGGGCCCAACGCGGCCAAGGATCGACAGGCGCAGCCTGTGATCCTGCAGGGGCGGGAGCCGCCCGCCCGCCGCAGGCGCAGAGCTGAATTGGAACAGTGCGGCAGTCAGGCCGCCGATTTGGCCCAGTCCCAATACATCTCGCGCACCCGCTTGGTGACGGGGCCGTGCTGGTAGCTCACCTCGTCAAAGGCGGTCACCGGCGTCACCTTGGACATATTGCCGGAGAGGAAGATCTCATCCGCCGCCTCGAAATGCGCGCAAGACAGCACCGCTTCATGCACGGTGATCCCCTCTGCGCGTAGATTCGCGATATGGCGGGCGCGGGTGATGCCCGACAGGAAGGTGCCATTGGCGATCGGGGTGAAGACCTCGCCATCCTTGACCATGAACACGTTGGAGGTGGCGGTCTCCGCCACATTGCCCATCACGTCGCAGGTCAGCGTGTTGGTGAAGCCCTTGGCCCGCGCCTCGCGCAGCATCCGGGCGTTGTTGGGATAAAGGCAGCCGGCCTTGGCATTCACCACCGAGGATTCAAGCACCGGACGGCGAAACCGGGTGCGGGTCAGCGTCGCGGAGGCCGCCTCGGGCGCCATCGGGATCTCTTCGAGGCAGAGCGCGAATTGCGTTGCTTCGGGCGCGGGCGCGATCATCGTCTGGTCGCCATCGGTGGCCCAGTACATGGGGCGGATATAGACCGCCGCTTCGGGGGCAAAACCCTTGAGGCCCTCGCGCGCGATCTCCACCATCTGGTCCGCTGTCATCGTGGCCGCCATCATCAGCGCCTCGGCGGAGGCATTGGCGCGGGCGCAATGCTTGTCGAGATCGGGGCTCACACCGTCAAAATAGCGCGCACCGTCAAAGACCGAGGAGCCGAGCCAGGCGGCGTGGTCCGCCGCTTTCATGATCGGGACATCGCCCTTGTGCCATTCGCCATTGAAATAGGTGCGGATATTGGTGCTGGCGGCCATCGGGAACCTCAAGGTCTGGTCAGATTGGATACGATCCGGACGTTAGGGGGCCACTGGCGCAAGGTCCAGCCCCAAGCCCCCTATGGGTACATCCCCCGGCAATGTACCGATCTATTCGTCGTAACTGACCACCAGCCGATCGGTCAGCGGATAGGACTGGCAGGAGAGGATAAAGCCCTTGGCAACCTCGTCATCCTCCAGCGCGTGGTTGGCGGCCATTTCCACCTCGCCCTCGATCACCCGGCAGCGGCAGGTCGAACAGACCCCGGCGCGGCAGGACCAGGGCGCGTCCATCGCATTCTCCAGCGCCGCTTCCAGCACGGTGGTATTGCGATCAAGCGTGACGGTGCGGGTGGCGCCGTCCAGCGTGATCGAGGCGGTGACCGGCGCGCTGGCGCTTGCCGCACTGCTGGCGGCTTTTTGCGCGGCGCGACCCGGCTGGTTGGAGGCGAAGAGCTCGAACTTGATCTGTTCTTCCGCGAATCCCGCGGTGCGCAGGGCGGCGGCGATGCCGAGCATCATCGGTTCCGGTCCACAGATAAACGCCGTGTCGATACTCGCGATGGGAATCCAGCGCTCAAACAGCTGGGCGCATTTCTCCTCGGTGACGAGACCGGTGAACAGGTCCACCTCCTGCGCGTCCGCTTCCAGCACGTGGATCACCGAGAGGCGGCCCATGTAGCGGTTCTTCAGGTCCTCGATCTCTTCGCGGAACATGATCGTGTTGACGCCCTTGTTGGCGTAAACCAGCGTGAAGCGCGACTGCGGCTCGGCCTGAAGCGTGGTCTTCAGGATCGACAGCACCGGCGTGATGCCGGATCCCCCGGCAAAACCGAGGTAGTGTTTCTCTGCCGCCGCATCGAGGGGGGTGAAGAAGCGCCCCTGCGGCGGCATGGCCTCCACCGTGTCGCCCACTTTGAGGTTGGTATTGGCCCAGGTCGAAAACGCGCCGCCCTCGACCCGTTTGATGCCCACTTGCAGGAGGCCCTCATCCTTGCCCGCGCAGATCGAATAGCTGCGGCGCAGCTCGGTGCCGTCAAAGTCGCGGCGGAAGGTCAGGTATTGGCCTTGGGTAAAGTCGAACTCTGCCGCCGCCCCATTGAGGGGCTTCAGCGTGAGGACCACCGCGTCGCGGATGGTGTGGCGGATCTCGGTGACTTCGAGCGGGTGAAAGCGGGCCATGTGCCGTGCCTCCTCAGATACACTTGAAATAGTCGAAGGGTTCCAGGCAGCTGTTGCAGCGCCAATGGGCCTTGCAGGGGGTGGAGCCGAACTGGCTCACCCGGGTGAGGTCGGGGCTGCCGCAGCGCGGGCAATGGTCGGGGCCACCGGCGGGGGAGGGCGGCGCGATGCCGTATTCCTCCAGCCGGGCACGGCCCTTTTCAGACAGCCAATCGGTGGTCCAGGGCGGTGCGATCTGGGTTTTGATCGTGAGCCTGTCGATGCCGTGGGCGGCGAGTGCGGTTTCCACATCAAGGCGAATGACCGAAGTGGCGGGACAGCCGGAATAGGTCGGCGTCAGGGTGACGATGAGGCCGTCGTCGCTCCATTCCACATCGCGGACGATGCCGAGGTCGACGAGGGAGATCACCGGGATTTCTGGATCGGGCACCGCGTCGAGCCATTCCCAGATCTGCGCGAGGGAGGGCTGGTTGGGGTGGGGGGCCTGCATCTAAGCACCTCGCCCGGACGAAGGCCGGGCAGCCCCCGTCCGCCCCCCCGGGCGGGGGCTACACCCCCACCCGCGGACGGGATCTGCCCTCAGCGGTTTCACCACGTCGCTCCCGGATAGGCGCGCTGCATCCATTGCATGGTGGTCAACAGGTGGCCGAGGTGCTCGGTGTGCATCTTGCCATTGCGACCGCCACCACGGGCGCGGTTGGCTGCGGGCAGGGTCAGCGTTGCCTCGCTGAGCACGCGGGCAAGGGTGGCGTCAAACTCGGCGCGCAGGGCGGCCGGGTCGGGGGCGATGCCAGCCTCGACCAGCGCGGCATCCACCGCGTCGCTGAGGAACATCTCGCCCACGTAAGGATAGAGGTAATCGAGCGCCGCCTGCATACGGGCGTGGCTTTCCTCGGTTCCGTCGCCAAGGCCGATCACGGTCTCGGCGGAGCGGTCCAGATGATAGGTCGCTTCCTTCACCGCCTTGGCGGCAATCGCGGCGACCCTGTCGTCAGAGGAGGCGGTCAGGGCGCGCAGTTGCAGCACATGCCACGCGTCGAACAGGAATTGCCGCATCAGGGTCTGGCCAAAATCACCATTCGGCATCTCGACCAGCAGCAGGTTGCGGAAGTCCCAGGCGTCGCGCAGGAAGGCGAGGTCGTCGGCGGTTTTGCCCGCCCCCTGCACCTCGGCCGCGAGGCCGAGCCACATCTGGGTCTGGCCGATCAGATCCAGCGCGGTATTGGCGAGGGCGATGTCCTCTTCCAGTACGGGCGCGTGGCCGCACCATTCGCTGACCCGATGGCCGAGGATCAGGGTATTGTCCCCCATCCGGAGCAGGAATTCGTAAAAGGCAGCCTCGCGCGCCATCACATCGCCCCCACGTCATCGGGAATGTCGTAGAACGACGGGTGGCGGTAGACCTTGCTCTCCGACGGCTCATACATCGGCCCCTTGTCGGAGGGCGAAGAGGCGGTAATGGCCGCAGCCTCGACCACCCAGATCGACACGCCTTCGTTGCGGCGGGTGTAGACGTCGCGGGCGTTCTTGATCGCCATTTCCGCATCCGGCGCGTGCAGGCTGCCGACGTGACGGTGGCTGAGGCCATGCTGGCCACGGATGAAGATTTCCCAGAGGGGCCATTCGGTTTTCATATGTGGTCCTTTCGGTGCTGGGGTCATGCCCGGCCTTGGCCGGGCAGCGCCCGACCCTCCCCCACAGGGAGGGCGCTTCTCGCCCACCCTGAGTGTCGGGCGCCGGAGGCCGCCAGACGTGGTGTTTCTCTAAGGGGCTTATTCCGCCGCCATCTTGCGGGCGCGTTTCTTCTCTGCGTGGGCCATCAGACCCTCGCGCACCCAGGCGCCGTCGTCCCAGGCCTTGTTGCGCGCAGCGAGGCGGTCGGTGTTGCAGGGGCCGTTGCCCTTGATGACCTCAAAGAACTCTTCCCAATCGGGTTCGGAGAAGTCGTAGCCGCCCTTTTCCTCGTTCCACTTGAGGTTTTCGTCCGGCACGGAGAGGCCGAGGAATTCTGCCTGCGGCACTGTCTGGTCGACGAACTTCTGACGCAGCTCGTCATTGGTGTTCATCTTGATCCGCCACGCCATCGACTGCGCGGAATGCACCGAGTCCTTGTCCGAGGGGCCGAACATCATCAGCGCCGGATACCAGAAGCGGTTGAGCGCATCCTGTGCCATCGCCTTTTGCTGCGCGTTGCCCTTGGCCATCTTCATCATGATGTCAAAGCCCTGGCGCTGGTGGAAACTCTCTTCCTTGCAGACGCGGATCATCGCGCGGGAATAGGGGCCGAAGGAGGTGCGCTGAAGCGGAACCTGATTCATGATCGCCGCGCCATCCACCAGCCAGCCGACCGCGCCCATATCGGCCCAAGTGAGCGTCGGGTAGTTGAAGATAGAGGAATACTTCATCCGCCCATCGAGCAGCATCTCGGTCATCTCGTCGCGGCTGACGCCCAGCGTCTCGGCGGCGCAGTAGAGATAAAGCCCGTGGCCGGCCTCGTCCTGCACCTTGGCCAAGAGGATCGCCTTGCGCTCCAGCGTCGGCGCGCGAGTGATCCAATTGCCTTCGGGCAGCTGGCCGACAATCTCGGAATGGGCGTGCTGGCCGATCTGGCGGATCAGCGTCTTGCGATAGCCCTCGGGCATCCAGTCCTTGGGCTCGATCTTTTCGCCCGCGTCGATGCGGGCCTGAAAGGCGGCCTCTTCGGGGCTCATCTCCTCGCGGGATTTGACCCCGGTTCCGGTCGATTTGACCATCTGCGCGTACATTGCTGGCTCCTCCGGTCTGGCGTGGCGAGTCTGCGGACACCGCCTGCACCCTTACAAAATAAGCCCGGGCGCGATTCGGCTCAATAGAAATGTAACACAAAAAATGATGTTTGCGGAAATGTGTAACGCAACTTGCAGGGGAAGATCGGCCGCTACCGACAAGCCATCGTAAAAACAGGAAAATTGCGCCGGTGGCGAGACTCCGGGGGCACGGGTGCGTCATGATGTGGAAACCCGGAGGCGAGTCGCTGCGACAGTGCCTTCGTCATACGTGCAATGCGGAAAGGAACATCAGGCTGCCCGAAGTAACGAACGTCCTGCGCATCGGCGGTGCCTGCGGCTATTGGGGCGACGCGGCGCAAGCGACCCCGCAGCTCCTGGCGGCGGGCAATGTGGATGTGCTGGTCTATGATTATCTGGCCGAGATCACCATGGCGATCCTGGCCCGCGCCCGTGCCCGCGACCCGAAAGCGGGCTATGCCGGCGATTTCCTCAGCGACGCGTTGGTGCCCAACCTCAAGCGGATTGCCGAGCAAGGGGTCAAGATCATCACCAATGCCGGCGGGGTGAACCCCTTGGCCTGCGCGGCAGCGGCGGAGGCGGCGATCAAGCGCGCGGGCCTGTCGCTGCGGGTGGCGGTGATCACCGGCGACGACCTGCTGGCGCAGGCGCCGAATCTGGCCCGCCGTGGCCCGCGCGACATGTTCTCCGAGGCGCCCTTTCCGCCGGTGGAGGCGATCGCCAGCATCAATGCCTATACCGGGGCCTTTCCCATCGCGGCGGCGCTGGAGGAGGGGGCGGATATCGTCATCACCGGCCGCTGCGTCGACAGCGCGCTGACGCTGGGCCCGGCAATCCACCGGTTTGGCTGGCGGCCGCAGGACCTCAACTGGCTGGCCGGGGGATCGCTTGCCGGTCATGTGCTGGAATGCGGGGTGCAGGCGACGGGGGGCAATTTCACCGATTGGGAACTGGTCGAGGGCGATATCGAGACCCTCGGATATCCGATTGCGGAACTCTCCGGCGATGGCAGTTTCGTGGTGACCAAGCCCGAGGGCAGCGGCGGTCTGGTCAATCGCGGCACCGTGGGCGAGCAGATCCTCTACGAGATCGCCAATCCGCAGGCCTATGTGCTGCCGGATGTGGTCTGCGACTTCTCCGAGGTGAAGCTGGAGGAGGTGGGCCCCGACCGGGTGCGGGTCACCGGGGCGAAGGGAGCGCCGCCCTCGGACCATTTCAAGACCTGCGTGACCTGGATCGACGGGTTTCGCACCGGGCAGTATTTCACCTTTTACGGCGCCGAGGCCGAGCGCAAGGCGGAGCGTTTCGCCGAGGCGGCGCTGGTCAAGGCCACGGCCCAGCTGGAGGCGCGCGACATGGCGCCCTTCAGCCAGACCAGTGTCGAGATCCTCGGCTCGGAGGCGCAGTTCGGCCTGTTGCGCGGCAGCGAGGCGGCGCGTGAAGTGGTGGCCAAGATCGCCGTGCGCCATCCGGAGGCGGCGGGGGCGATGAGTTTCCTCAAGGTTGTCAACGGGCTTGGGCTGGCGGCGCCGCCGGGGCTCAGCGGCTTTGCCGGGACCCGGCCGCAGCCAAGCCCGGTGCTGGCGCTGTTTTCCTGCCTGACCCCGAAATCCGAAGTGCCGCTGACCCTGCGCATCGGTGCCACGCTGGAGCGCAAGCTGGTGGAGACCAAGACCGCCTTTCCCGCCGAGGTGAAAGTGCCAAAGCCGCATCAGCCGCCGCGCGAGCCGCTGTCGCGGGGGCCGGTGGTCTCGGTGCCGCTGTCGCGGCTGGCCTATGGGCGCAGCGGCGACAAGGGGGATATGGTCAATATCGGCGTGATGGCGCGGCGCCCCGAGCAGCTGCCCTGGATCTGGGCCGGCCTCAGCGAGGCGCATCTGGAGCGGGTCTTTGGCCATTTCATGGAGAAGGGCCAGATCCGGCGCTACTACCTGCCGGGGATGAACGCGATCAATATTACGCTCTCGGGCGCGCTGGAGGGGGGCGGCACCTCCTCCCTGCGCAATGACCCGCAGGGCAAGGGGTTCGCGCAGCTTCTGCTTGCTGCGCCGATCATGGTGGATTGGTCTCTGCTGGGGAGTGGCGGCCAATGAGGGTAAGGCAGCTGTTGATGACAGCTCGGTGGGGGCCGAGACTTCACTCTGAGAGGAGGCTGTTATGAACGCCGTCTACAGCAGGATCACCCCCACCGACCCCGGCCTGTCGCAGAACCGGGCCGAAATGGAAGCGCTGATTGCCCGGATGCGGCGACTGGAAGCGCGCACGGCTGCCAGGAGCGAGGCCAGGCGACCGATTTTTGACAAACGCGGCCAGCTCTCGCCCCGGGACAGGCTGGCCGCGCTCCTCGATCCCGGGCTGCCCTTTCTCGATCTTTACAACATGGCCTCCTATCTGGTGGACGACCCGGACCCGGAGACCTCGGTGCCCGGGGCCTCGATCCTTGCGGGCATCGGGTTTGTCGCGGGCGTGCGGGTCATGGTCTTTGTCGATGACGCAGGCATCAATGCGGGCGCGATGACGCAGAAATCGGTGGACAAGGCGCTGGGCGTGCTGGCGATTGCCGAGCGCCAGAAGCTGCCTTTCCTGCATCTGGTGGAAAGCGCCGGGGCGGATCTGGTGCGTTACACGGTGGAGCTCTGGGCACATGGCGGGGCGATGTTTGCCGGGCTGGCGCGGCTCTCGGCGGCGGGGATCCCGGTGATCACCGTGCTGCATGGGGCCGCCACCGCCGGGGGCGCCTATCAGCCCGGCCTGTCGGACTATGTGGTCGGCGTGCGGGGCAATGGCATGGCGATGCTGGCGGGCGCGGCGCTGGTGCAGGCGGCGACCGGCGAGGAGGCCACCGATGCCGCCCTCGGCAGTGCCGAGATGCATGCGGAGGTCACCGGCCTTGTGGACTACCTCGCCGAGGATGACGCCGAGGCGCTGGAGATCGCCCGCGGCCTCGTCGACAGCCTCGACTGGCCGCGCGCCGCCATGGCCCGGCGTGACTACGCGCCGCCGGACTATCCGGCGGATGATATCCTCAACGTGGTTTCCGCCGACTATCGTCGCCCTTATGACATGGGAGAACTGGCACTGCGGCTGGTGGATGGCGGCTCCCTGCGGGCCTTCAAACCCGCCTATGGTGCTGACACCCTGTGCTGGCAGGCCCGGATCATGGGCCATGCGGTGGGTCTGGTTGGCAACAATGGCCCCATCGACCCGGATGGAGCCGGCAAGGTCACCCATTTCCTGCAGATGATGGATCAGGTGGGCCGCCCGGTGGTCTTTCTCAACAATACCACCGGCTATATGGTCGGCACCGCCTCGGAACGCGGCGGCATGATCAAGGCCGGGGCCAAGATGATCCAGGCGGTGACCAACCTGCGGGTGCCGAAGATCGCGCTTTATGTAGGGGCCAGCTTCGGGGCCGGGAATTACGGCATGTGCGGCTACGGCTTCGGCGCCGATTTCCTTTTTACCTGGCCCAATGCGCGCACCGGCGTCATGGGCGGCGGGCAGGCCGCGCTGACGATGGAACAGGTGGCCCGCCGTGCCGCCGCCCGGCGCGGGCTGGAGGTGGACGAGGCGCGGCTCTCGGCGCAGCGGCAGAAGATCATCGACCATTTCGACGGCCAGTCGGATGCCTTCTACACCTCGGGGCGCGGCCTCGACATGGGGATGATCGACCCGCGCGACAGCCGCCGGGTGATCGGTTTTTGCATCGACACCTGTCTGGAGGCGCGGCAGCGCAGGCTCAACCCCAACAGTTTCGGGGTGGCGCGGATATGACGGTGCATCTGAAATCCCGCCCCAGGACCGGAGCCTTCACCCGCCTGCTGATCGCCAACCGGGGCGAGATCGCGGTGCGGATCATCAAGAGCGCCCGCGCCATGGGCTTGACCTCGGTCGCGGTCCATACCCGCGCCGATGCGGACAGCCCGCATGTCTGCCTTGCGGATGAGGCGATCTGTATCGGTGAGGGGCCGGTGGAGAGCAGCTACCTGTCGACCGAGGCGCTGATCCATGCCGCCCGCGAGAGCGGCGCGCAGGCGGTGCATCCCGGCTATGGCTTCCTGTCGGAAAATGCGGATTTCGCCATGGCCTGCGACCGGGCTGGGCTGATCTTTGTCGGCCCCGCCCCGCGCACCATCGCCCGGATGGGCGACAAGGCGGCGGCGCGGCAGCTGATGAAGGCGGCGGGCGTGGCCTGCGTGCCCGGCTATGACGGCGGCGACCAGGCGCCGGGGCGGCTTGCAGACGAGGCCAAGCGCATCGGCTATCCGGTGATGGTCAAGGCGACCCAGGGCGGCGGCGGGCGCGGCATGCGGCTGGCCGAGGGGCCCTATGCCTTTGAAACGGCGCTGCGACAGGCACAGGCGGAGGCGCTGGGCAGTTTCGGCGCCGCCGAGGTGCTGATCGAAAAAGCGCTGGACGCCCCACGTCATATCGAGGTGCAGGTGCTGGCCGACGCCCATGGGGCCCTGCTGCATCTGGGCGAGCGCGACTGTTCGATCCAGCGCCGCCACCAGAAACTGATCGAGGAGGCCCCGGCGCCGGGGCTGTCGCCCGAGGTGCGCGCCGCCCTCGCCGAGGCGGCGCTGACGGCGGCGCGGGCGGTGGACTATGTCGGCGTCGGCACGGTGGAGTTCCTGCTCGATGGCGAGGGGCGGTTCTACTTCATCGAGATGAACACCCGCCTGCAGGTGGAACATCCCGTCACCGAGGCGATCACCGGGATTGATCTGGTGCAGGAGCAATTGCGCATCGCGCAGGGCCTGCCGCTGGCGCTGCGGCAGGAGGAGATCCGCTTTGACGGTCACGCCATCGAGGCGCGGCTCTATGCGGAGGATCCGGCCGAGGGCTATCTGCCACAGGCCGGGCGGCTGGCGCGCTGGCAGGTGGGCGAGGGGGTGCGGGTCGATACGGGTGTTGCCAGCGGTCAGGTGATCTCGCCCTTCTATGACCCGCTGCTGGCGAAACTCATCGCCCATGGCGCGACCCGCGAGGAGGCGCGCCTCCGGCTGTGCCATGCGCTCAAACAGACGCTGGCGCTGGGGCTGGCGACCAACCGCGATCTTTTGCTGGCGGTGCTCACTCATCGCGGCTTTGCCTCCGGCGCGGTGCAGACCGGATTTCTGGCGGAGCATTTCGCCAGCCCAGCGGCCATGGTGCTGTCGGCGGGCGAGATCGCGGTGGCGGCGGCGCTGTTTTACTGGCGCGAGGCGGCGGAGGCGGCGGCGCGTGCCCCCGAGGTGCCGCAGGAGCTGCTCGGCTGGTCGCGCCAGGGCGCACTGCGCCGTCGCCTGCGGCTGCGCGCCACCCAGGGCGCCTTGGCCGAGGGACTGGCGGATGCGGAAGGCTGCCTGACCCTCGCGGTGGAGGATCACGCGGGCCAGCTGCGCATCCGCATCGGCGATCTGATCCTGACGCTGGCGCGGGACAGGGACGGGCGAGTGCTGCTGGACGGGGCCCCGGTGCGCCTGCGGGCAGAGGTCTTTGACGGGCCGCAGCTGCATCTGGCCACCGAGAGCCGCCAGTTCTCGCTGCGGCTGGAGCCTGCGCGCCGCGCCGCCCGCGCCCTGCGCGCCGAAGGCGAGATCCTGGCGCCGATGCATGGCCGTTTGCAGGACCTGAGGCGCGGCCTTGGCGATCAGGTGGAGGCGGGCGAGGTGCTGATGGTGCTTGAGGCGATGAAGATGCAGCACGACATCCGGGCGGGCACGGCGGGCCGCATTGTCGCCCTGCCGGTGGTGGCGGGCGATCAGGTCTCGCGCGGGGATCTTCTGGTGCGGATCGAGGCGGGCACCGGCGCCTTGCAGGTGACGCCGGAACCCGCCTGAGGCCGCTGGCCACCCGCCTGCCGTTGCCAAGCCTGCTGCCGCTGCCGTAAGCAGGGAGGCGGCAACAGGAGAGATACATGGCCGGGCAGACAGAGACGCTGATGGCGGCGATCCTTGCGGATATCGACGAGGGCCGTCTTGCGCCGGGGCAGGAGATCGACGAGGCCGCGCTGGCCACCCGCCACGGGGTGTCGCGCACGCCGATCCGCGAGGCCTATATCCAGCTGGAGGCCTTTGGGCTGATCCGCCGCCTGCCGAGGAAGGGCGCGGTGCTGTTCAAGCCGAGCCTTGAGGAATTCCTCGCCATCCAGGAGGTGCACGCCCGTCTGGAGGGGCAGGCGGCGGGGCTGGCGGCGCGACGCATCTCGCCCGAGTTGCGCGCCCGGCTCGAGGCGGCGGTCCGCGCCTGCGAGACTCATGCGGCAGAGCTAGGCGACGCAGACCCCGATGGCTACTACCAGAAGAACCTGCGCTTTCACGAGGCGGTGGCCCTGGGCGCGGGCAATCCGGTGCTCCTCGAGATGATCAAGACCAATGCGCGCAAGCTGATGGCCTATTACCGCGCCCGCTACCGCTATCCCGGCGCCATCGCGCAATCGGCGCTGGAGCATCGCGCGATTGCCGACCTGATCCTGTCGCATGACCGCGAGGGCGCCGAGGCCGCGATGGAGGCGCATGTGCTGTTTGATCAGGTCACGGTGATGGACCTTCTGGCGGCGCTGGGTTAGCGCGCTTCAAAGAACCGCGCGATGGCCTCGGCCAAGGCGGGCTGGTCGGCGGGCTCCTCTAGGCTTGCCATGGCGCGGGCGTAGACCTCTGGCCCCAGCTCGGTGCGCATCTCTTCGGTCAGGGCGCAGATGAAGGCATGGGTCATCTCCGGGTGGTGCTGCGTCGTGGCGATATGGTCGCCAAGGGTGAAGCCGGTGGTGATCCCGGCGCGCTCCATCAGGGGCAGGGCACCTGCGGGCAGATCGCGCACATACTCCACATGCGAGCCGTAGATCGAGACCACATCCGGCAGTTCCCGCGCCCACTGCGGGCGGGCGGCGAGGTGATTCTCGGTCCGGCCATGCACCCAGCCGCCGGGCAGGTCGTCGATGCGCCCGCCCAGAGCCAGCGCAATCGCCTGATGGCCGAAACAGGCGCCAAAGAGCGGCAGTTTTAGCGCGTGCATCTGGCGGATCAGCTCCAATAGCTGCGCCACCCAAGCCGCGCCAGAGCGGGTCGAAGCCGGGCTGCCGGTGATCATCGCCCCGTCATAAGCACTTATATCCGCAGGGAATTCGCCGTCCTTCACCGGATAGACCGTGGTCTGCCACGCTGGCCGCGCCATGTGCAAAAGGGTGGTGAATTTCTCGCCATCCTTGGGATGCGCCTGCGCAAAGGCGCTTTCGTCCGTATTGGTCATCAAAATGGCGATGTGCATGTTCAGGCTTCCCATGTGCATATTTACGGTGCTTAATAGTATACATGTGAAGCAAGGTGAAGGAACCCCGCAATGACGATCTGGACTCCGAGCGATGATGGCTATGCGGATCTGTCGAGTCACGACACCTTTGCCACTGGCGCGCCGCACAATACCTTTGCCCGGCTGCGCCGCGAGGACCCGCTGCATTGGACTGAGTATGCGGATGGGCAGGATTTCTGGTCGGTGACCCGCTACGAGGACATCACCCAGATGAACAAGAACACCGAGGTGTTTTCCTCGGCGCGGGGCATCCGGATGGAAGATCAGACCTACGAGGAATACCTCGCCCGGCGCACCTTTCAAGAGACCGATCCGCCGGAGCATTCGCAGGTGCGGATGAAGCTGTTGAAGGCGTTTTCCAAGACCACCATGGCGCAATACGAGGAGGACATTCGCGGCCTCTGTGCCGAGATTTTGGACACCGCGCTGGCAAAGGGCAGCTTTGACGCGACCAAAGAGATCGCCCGGCAATTGCCGATGCGGATGCTCGGCCGGGTGGTTGGCCTGCCGGATGCGGACCTGCCCTGGCTGGTCGAAAAGGGCGATGCGCTGATCGCCAATACCGATCCGGATTTCACCTCGCATGTGCTTGATAAGATGGACACGGACGAGTTCCGCATGATGCCATTCAACTCGCCTGCCGGGGCGGAATTGTATATCTATGCCAAGGAGTTGATGGAGGCGAAGGCGCGGGCCGGCGATACCTCCGGCGTGCTCAACCTGATCCTGGAGCCGGCCAAGGATGGCTCCACCATCACCGAAACGGAGTTCCGCAATTTCTTCTGTCTTCTGGTGGCGGCGGGTAATGACACCACGCGCTATTCCATCGCGGCGGGCCTGCAGGCCCTGTGTCATCAGCCGGAGTTGTTGGCGCAGATGAAAGAGGGCGGCGCGGTCTGGGAGACGGCGGCGGATGAGATCATCCGCTGGGCGACGCCCGCGCTCTATTTCCGCCGCACCGCGACGCGGGATGTGGAGATGCACGGCAAGACGATCCGGGAGGGCGACAAGGTGCTTTACTGGTTCATCTCGGCCAACCGCGACGAGAGCTATTTTGACGATCCCTTCCGGGTGAACCTGATGCGAAAGCCAAACCGGCATCTGTCCTTTGGCCAGTTTGGCCCGCATGTCTGCCTTGGCATGTGGCTGGCGCGGCTGGAGGTGACGGTGCTGTTTCAGGAGCTTGCCAAGCGGATCACCTCGATCGAGGCGGCGGGGGAGCAGAAATTCCTGCGCTCGAACTTTGTCGGCGGCATCAAGGAATTGCCCGTTAGCATCACGGCCGCTTAGGCTGGGTTTGAAGGCATGAAGACTGGGACGCCCGGGCAATAACCCGGGCAGCGCCCGACCCTCCCCCCAGGGAGGGCGCTGCCCTCTCGGAGGGGGGGCGTGCCACAGACAATTTGGGCCAGCCGCACGGCAAAGATGCGCGCGGCCTCCAACAGGAAAGGAAGACCCGATGAAGTCCCGCCTGCGCGCGCTGTTCTGCGATCATCTCAGCATTCTGCGGGGGAAATACCTGCCGCATACCAAGATCGGCGATGGCGAGACGCGCTTTTGCCGCTCGGTCTTTGGCACCCATTACGACCGCGATCTGTTGGACGCGCCGGGGTCCATGGTGAAACAGGGCCTGCCGGATATGGAGCTGCGCTGGCGCGGCGAGGAGATCCGCGACAGCTGGCATGCCTCGACCAAGATCGTGCTGGGCGATCTTTATGACGACGCGGGCGCGCCGCTGTCCCTGTGTCCGCGCGGTGCCCTAAAGCGCGCGGTGGCGGCCTGGCAGGCCAAGGGGCTGACGCCCAAGGTCGGGATCGAGCTGGAAGCCTATGCGCTGCAACCGGACGAATACGGGCGTCTGGTGCCCTATGATGCGCCGGGCGGCGTGGTCTATGGCACCGGCCCCTTTGCCGATCCTTTGCGGTTCAACGACCGGATCTGGGCGATGGCGGATGAGATGGGGTTCTCTCTCGACATGATCACCGCCGAGTTTGACACGCCGCAGTTTGAATACACGCTGACCTTTGACGACGCGGTGAAGGCGGTGGACGATATCGTGCTGTTCCGCCTGATGGCGCGGGAGATCGCGCTGGAATATGGCATCGTGCTGACCTTCCTGCCGAAGCCGGTGGCGGGGGGCGGTGGCTCGGGGATGCATGTGAACCTGTCCTTCTCGGACGAGGCCGGGGGCAATGCGCTCTCCTCCGGGCCGCGCGGCGGGCCGGAGCATATGAACGATCTGGTGCGCGGCTGTCTGGCGGGGTTTCTGCATCACCACAAGGGCTTGGCCGGTCTGATCGCGCCGACCGCCAACAGCTATATGCGGCTGCAACCGGGCAGCCTGTCGGGCTTTTGGCAGAACTGGGGCGGAGATCATCGCAACGTGACCACGCGGATCAGCTCTGAAGGCGGCGCCAAGGCGCGGCTTGAGCATCGGATGGCGGATGCCTCGTCCAATCCCTATACCACCGTCGCGGCGCTGTTGCAGGCGGCGCGGCTCGGGGTGGAGCAGGGCTATCCGCTGCCGCCGATGGAGACCGGCGACGGGTTTGACCGCACGGATACCCGCGAGAGCACCGCGATGACCCTGAAAGGCGCGATTGCCGATCTGGAAAAGGACACGGCTCTGGCCGAGGCGGTGGGGCGCGAGCTGGTCGCCAACCATGTCTTCATGAAACAGAAAGAGGTCCGCAAGACCCGCGATCTGGAAGGTGACGGTTTGCGGGATTTCTACGTGCATTTCGTCTGATCCGGGCCACAGGTGAGGTCGGTCGCGCGCGCCGCCCCCGGCGCGCGCTTGCCTTTAGCTGGGGGGGCACGCCAAGGTGGCGGCAGATCCCAACAGGAAGAAGAGCCGCTCCATGTCCGATCCAGAAACCGTGCCGGAGGTGGCAGCGCGCTGCCTCGGCGTCGATGTGCCCGCCTCCGCCTTCCTGACCGAAACCCGGATCGAACGCATCAATGCCGCCCGCTACGAAGGCCAGGAGATCGCCGGCGCCCTGCATGTGGTGCGCGAGGACGACCGGGTGCTGGAGGTCGGCGCCGGGCTCGGCGTGGTCGGCGCGGTGATCGCGAAGAATGCCCGTCCGGAGAAGGTGCTGTCCTTCGAGGCCAATCCGGAGCTGGTGCCGGTGATCCGGGCGCTGCATCAGATGAACGCCCTGGGGGACCGGGTGGAGCTGCGCAACCAGGTGCTTTTTGCCGGGGCGGATCGGCCGGCGACCATGGCGTTTCATGTGCGCAACAGCTTTCTCGGCTCGTCGCTCCTGAACGAGGGCGGGCGGCCCTCGCAGGTGGTGGAGGTGCCCACGGCGGATATGGCGGAGGTGCTGGCGGAGCTGCGTCCGACGGTGCTGGTGATGGATATCGAGGGCGGCGAGCTGGCGCTTCTGGAGGCGATGGACCTGGCTGCCTTCCGCGCCATCGTGATCGAGTTTCACCCCGAGGCCTACGCGGTGACGGGAATGCGCCGCTGCAAGACGATCCTGCGCGCGGCCGGTTTTGAGAAGGTGGAGGAGGTCTCCACCCGCACCGTCTGGACCTGCGTCCGGGCCGAAGGGGCCACACCCCAAGCGGCAGGCGGGACCGCGCCGCGTTAGCGGCGCCACCGAAGGGCGCGCGCCCGAAGCCTTTGGCTTCGGGCGCGCCATGGTTCCGGTAGCCTGTGGCCCCCGGAGCGGGGGCCACAGGCGGTTGCGCTCTGCCGCAGGCGTCAGCTTACCGCCGCAAAGCCTGCATCGAGCGCGTCGAGGATTTGAGTCACATCCGCCGCGGTCAGCACAAGCGGCGGCGACAGGATGATATTGGGGCCGGAGACCCGCACCATGGCGCCGCTCTGATAGGCGACCTCCTGCAGGGTGCCTATGGTCTTTTTGTCGACAGCAGCCTTGGTGGCGCGATCACTGACCAGTTCCAGTGCGCTCATCAGCCCGTGGCCGCCGCGCACATCGCCGATCAGCTCGTATTTCGCCTGCAGCGCCAGCAGCCCCTCGTGCAGTTGTGCCCCGCGCGCTGCCGCATTTGTCGGCACGTCGAGCCGCTTGGTCTCCGCGAGACAGGCCAGCGCCGCCGCCGCCCCGACCGGGTGGCCGGAGTAGGTGTAGCCATGGCCAATCGCCGCCTTGCCGGTCTCGTCCTTCTCAAACACCTCCACCAGCCGTTCGGAGATCATCAGCGCGCCGAAGGGGAAATAGCCATTAGTGATCGCCTTGGCGGTGCACATCATATCAGGCTGCACCCCCCAATGGCGCGAGCCGGTCCAAGAGCCGGTGCGGCCAAAGGCAGTGATCACCTCATCCGCGATCAAGAGGATACCGTTCTTGCGGCAGATCTCCGCCACGCCGGGCATGAAGCTTTTATGCGGTGGGATCACCCCGCCGGCCCCGAGGATCGGCTCCATGATGAAAGCGGCGATGGTGCCCGCCCCTTGGAAAGCGATCTCATCTTCCAGCGCAGCAAGGCAAAGCTGTGCCAGACGCTCCGGGTCCGTCTCGTTGAAGGGGTTGCGATAGGTATAGGGCGCGGGGATGTGGTGGCAACCGGCCAGCAGCGGCTCATAAGCGGTGCGGAAATTGGCGTTGCCATTGACCGAAGCACCACCGAAATGGGTTCCGTGGTAGCCTTTCTTCAGGCTGAGGTATTTCACCCGCGCAGGCTCGCCGCGCACCTTGTGATATTGCCGCGCCAGTCGCAGGGCGCTTTCGACCGAATCCGAGCCGCCGGAGGTGAAGAACGCCCGCGTTAGCCCATCGGGGGCGAAGAACTCGCGCAGCTCTTCGGCCAGTTGGATCACCTGATCGTTGGTGGTGCCGCGGAAGGTGGAATAATAGGGCAGCACGTCGAGCTGGGCGGCGATGGCGTCCTTGACCGGCTGGCAGGAGAAGCCGAGGTTGACGTTCCACAGGCCCCCCACGGCGTCCACCACCTCATGGCCGTCCACATCCTTGATCCGCACGCCAGAGGCGCCGGTCACGATGGTCGGCGGATTGGCGAGACTGTCGGCGGGATGCGCCATCGGGTGCCAGAGGCTGCGGGCGTTGTGCTCTTTGAGGAAATTCGCGTCTTTCATCTCGGGGTCTCCAAATGCGCGGCTTGTCAGGCGGCTGCGGTGGGAAAGTCGGGGGATATTCAGGTTGGGTATTCGGGCGGGCAAACCCCGCCGATACGTTGGGTGAGGGCGAGACCTGCAGCACGCAACGCCTGCGGGATCGCCTGTTTCTGTTCATCGCTCATGCGCGAGGTGGGGGCGGCCACGGCCAGCGCGCCGATCACCGCCCGGTCGGGACCAAAGATCGGCACTGCGTGGGAATGCACCTCGGCCTCAAACCCGCCGACGGATTGCGCCATGCCTGTGGCGCGTACCTCCGCGACCAGCGCGCGGATCGAGGCGGGGTCGGTTTGGGTCTGGGCGGTGCGGGCCTCCAGCGGGCCACTCAGCACCCGTTCGACAAAACCCGCCTCGGCAAAGCCCAGCACCGCAAGGCCCGAGGCGGTGCCGTGGAAGGTCAGCACCTCGGCATCCTCCATCATCACCTTGGTCGCATGCTGCGGCGCATAGGCGTGGCTGAGCGAGGCCAACTGATCGCCCTGCAAGAGCGACAAGTGGGTGGTCTCGCCGGTTTCCTCCGACAGCTCCCGCAGCACCCGGCGCGAGGCGGAGAGAATCGGCACGCTCGCCTCGCGCAGCGCCGCCAGCCGCAACACCTGCGGCCCAAGACGGTAGGAGCGGGCATTGTCGAGCTGTTCGACGAATCCCACCTCCTGCAATTCGCTCATCAGCCGATAGACGGTGGCCTTGTTCATGCCAGACAGCCGGGTGAGGTCGCTGAGGCCGATCTCCAGCCGCCCATGGTTGAAATGGGTCAGCAAACTCAAGGCTTTGGCGGTTGTTCCCATGGGCGGTGTCATTCCCCGGTGGCTGAAATTCTTGGCGCTGGTGATCGAGACGGATCGGCGCGCTTTCATTTTTGTTGACAGATATCCCCCATCGCTGTCAATCTAAATTCAAACCAATGGTTCACATAATGAACCGACGCAAGATTCCAAGACTGCGAGCGGCGGGAAACGTCGCCACCTCACCAACGGCAACTCGAATGGCGAACAGGGAGAGACAGCCAATGACCGTGACTTCAGTACTCAAAGGATGCGTGGCCGCAGCGGGCCTCGTGCTGGCGGCGGGGGCCGCGCTTGCGGACTACCCCGAAAAGCCGGTGAACTTTATCGTGCCCTGGCCGCCGGGCGATCTTGAAGACGTGCTGACCCGCATGATCGCCGAGGATTTCCAGACCAAATACGGCGTCGCGGCAGCGGTGGTGAACAAGCCGGGTGGCGGTGGTGGACCCTTCCCCGGGGCGATCGAGGTCGCCAATGCGCCGGCGGATGGCTATACCGTGGGCTCGTTTGTGATCGGGGTGCCGGTGATGGGGCATCAGATCGATATTCCGCCGCTCACCCCGGCGAAGTTCGACCCTCTGGGAATCTTCCTCACTTATCCCTTTGTCATCGCGACCTCGGGAGATGCGCCCTATAGCTCCATGGCGGAGCTGGCGGCCTATGCCAAGGACAACTCGGTGGTGCTGGGACATTTTGGCGACGTGCTGACGCCGACGCAGGTGACCAAGGCCTTTGCCAAGGCGGAAGGGTTTGAATGGGGCTCGGATGCGGCCTTTGACGCGCTGGATTGCAACACGCTGGCCTCGGGCGATGCGGATGTGATCAACACCACGCTGCAGCTGATCCTGCCCTGTAT
>CAKZRP010000067.1 GCA_937146765.1 uncultured Paracoccaceae bacterium
AGGCTTTTCGCGGTTGCTGCGGTGCAGGAAGGACCTTGGCCAGCTTGCGGAGGTTTTGGGCGGTTGCGGCGAGGAGGAATTCGTCATTCGCACCGCAGGGTCCACGTAATCGGAGCCTGTTCAGGCCAAGGATCCGTTTGAGGTGAGCAAAGAGCATCTCGACCTTCTTCCGCAGCTTCATCGAGATGGCGTACTGCTCGGTTTTGGCGATGTCCCGGGCGAACTAGCGTGCGAGATTGTTTGCCGCGCCGCAGTGCGCGCTTCCGGGTCAAAGCCACGCACCTCGGCTTCGAGCTTCCAGAGTTCGGCCATCCTTTCGACCGTCGCGGTTGCGACCTTACTTTCTTCAGCGGCGTGGAGCTCATAAAAGCGTCGCCGACTATGTGCCCAGCATCCGGCGATACGCGGCCCGTCGTTGTCTCCGCCCTTGCGCACGAGCATGTTGTAGGCGGCATAACCGTCAACCTGCCTAATGCCGCTATAGCTGCCGAGATGTCGGCGCACGCAGTCACCGGATCGACTTTCCTCGAAGCGGTAAGCCACCATAGGCTCCGGGCTGTCGCGTTACGCGGATCAGCAACCCAATCATCGGTCCGAAAATTTCGGACTTCCAAAGCTTGAGTGACGCGAATTTCCCCTGATCGAAGTTTTCACGGTTTTTTTGACCTGCGCAAACTTATGGGGATCGCGCAAGGTTATGCGCGATCCTACACCCACTCAGAAGTCGAGGTTTTCCACGCTGAGCGCGTTCTTCTGGATGAATTCGCGGCGCGGTTCCACCACGTCGCCCATCAGCTTGGTAAAGAGGTCGTCGGCCTCGATCATATCGTCGACACGGACCTGCAACAGGGTGCGCGCGTCCGGGTCCAGCGTGGTTTCCCAAAGCTGGTCGGGGTTCATCTCGCCCAGACCCTTGTAGCGCTGCAGGGTGAGGCCCTTTTCGCCTTCCTCCAGGATCGCCTTCAGCAGTTCCAGCGGACCGTGGATGAGCTGGCTGCGGTCCTTGCGCACCAGCGTCGCCGGATCGCCATAGATCTCCTGCAGCGACTTGGTGAAACTGCCGGTCTTGCGGGCCTCGCCGGAGCGCAGCATCGGGCCATCAAGCGTGCGGACCTCTTCCACACCGCGCAGGATGCGGGCGAGGCGGATGCCGTGATCCTGGGTGATCCGGCCCTGCCAGCCACGCTCGTATTCCAGCGCGATCACGTCGAGACGTTTGGCCACCTTGTCGGCCACGCCCTGAAGGTCGGCATCCACCGCGCCAGGCACAAAGGCACCGGCCACCGCCGCCTGTTCGAGGATATGGCGCGGGTAATGGGTCGGGAAGGCGTCGAGAACGCGCTTCAGTTGTCGCGCCTCATCGACCACCCGCGTCAGGTCCTGGGCCGCGATCTCGGCGCCGGACCCCAGCCGCAGCACCGCCCCATCAACCCCTTGATTGATAAGGTAATCATCCATTGCCGCCTGGTCCTTGAGGTAGACCTCGGACTTGCCCCGGCTCACCTTGTAGAGCGGCGGCTGCGCGATATAGAGATAGCCGCCCTCGATCAGCTCGGGCATCTGGCGATAGAAGAAGGTCAACAGCAGGGTGCGGATGTGGGCGCCGTCGACGTCCGCGTCGGTCATGATGACGATCTTGTGGTAACGCAGCTTTTTGATGTTGAACTCGTCGCGACCGATGCCGGTGCCAAGCGCCATCACCAGGTTGCCGATCTCCTGGCTGCCGAGCATCCGGTCAAAGCGCGCCCGTTCCACGTTGAGGATCTTGCCCTTCAGCGGCAGGATCGCCTGAGTCTGGCGGTCGCGCCCGGTCTGCGCAGAGCCGCCTGCGGAATCCCCCTCGACGAGGAAGACTTCGGTCTTTGAGGGATCCTTCTCGGAGCAATCCTTGAGCTTGCCGGCGAGGTAGTTCACATCCATCGCGCTCTTGCGGCGGGTCAGCTCGCGCGCCTTGCGGGCGGCTTCACGGGCCAGCGCGGCCTCGATGATCTTGCCGACCACCTGTCTTGCGATCGAGGGATTCTCCTCGAACCATTCCGCCAGCTTTTCGCCCATCAGGCTCTCGACCACCGGGCGCACCTCGGAGGAGACCAGCTTGTCCTTGGTCTGGCTCGAGAATTTCGGGTCCGGCACCTTGACCGACAACACGCAGGTCAGACCTTCGCGGGCATCATCGCCGGTGAAGGTGACCTTCTCCTTTTTCGCGATGCCAGAGGTCTGGGCGTAGTTGTTGATGGTCCGGGTCAGCGCGCCGCGAAAGCCTGCCACATGGGTGCCGCCGTCGCGCTGCGGGATGTTGTTGGTGAAGGGCAGCACCGTCTCGTGGTAGCTGTCGTTCCACCACATCGCGATTTCGACGCCGATGTCGTCCTTCTCGCCGAGGATGTAGATCGGCGCCTCCATCACGGGGGTCTTGTGGCGGTCGAGGTATTTCACAAACTCCTTGACGCCGCCGTCGTAGAACAGCTCGGTTTCCAGCGCCTCGGCGGGGCGTTCATCGCGCAGAAGGATGCGCACGCCGGAGTTCAGGAAGGCCAGTTCGCGCAGGCGTTTTTCCAGCGTCTCGAAGGAGTATTCGAGGTTGGAGAAAGTATCGGTCGAGGCCAGGAAGCGGACTTCGGTTCCCGTCCGGTCGCCGCAGTCGCCCACGACCTTGAGGTGTTCGGCGGTATCGCCGCGCTCGAACCGGGCGATATGCTCCTTGCCGTTGCGCCAGATGCGCAGTTCCAGCCAGTCCGACAGCGCGTTCACCACCGAGACGCCCACGCCGTGCAGACCGCCGGAGACCTTGTAGGAGTTGCTGTCAAACTTACCGCCGGCGTGCAGCTGGGTCATGATGACCTCGGCCGCGGACACACCCTCTTCGGCGTGGATATCGACCGGGATACCACGGCCGTTGTCGCTGACGGAAACGCTGGAATCCGCGTGGATCGTAACCGTCACCCGGTCGGCGTGACCCGCCAGCGCCTCGTCGATGCCGTTGTCCACGACCTCATAGACCATATGGTGCAGACCCGAGCCATCGTCGGTGTCGCCGATATACATGCCGGGCCGTTTGCGCACGGCCTCCAACCCCTTGAGAACCTTGATGGAATCTGCGCCATATTCTGCCGGAGCTTGCTCGTTTTCGGACATTCACGGGATCCTATTCTTGCCTTCGGATTTTATACGCGGTCCGGGGGGGGATGTCACGCGCAAGCCCCCTTTTTTCTTGGCAGAATCACGCCGCACGCGCCCCAAGCGCCGCCGCCTTTTCCAGCCAGTGCCGCACCGTGGAGTCCACCGGATGCGAGGCAGGGGCAAAGGTGGTGAACCGCACCGGTTTGATACCCACAAATCCGAGGATCTGGCGCGCCAGGATCTTCTTGATCGCATTGCCGTAGAACAAGCGCAGCAGGACCGACGGGGTGTCCGAGGTCAGCAGCACCCGCGCGGTCTTGCCCGTCAGCATCGGCGCCGGCAGGCCCAAGAACGAGGTATTGCGAGTGTCAAAGGCGCGCCCCGGCAGCAGCGCGCGGTCAAAGGCCCCCTTGAGCTTGGCCGGGATCGCGCCCCACCACAGAGGCGTGGTCACCACCACATGCTCCGCCCATTCCAGGTCGACCAGAAACTGCTCCAGATCCGGCTCCAGCGCCTTGGCGTTCTGATAGCCACCCTCGCCGTAGTCCATGTCAAAGCGCATCTGCGACAGATCCTGATAGCGCAGCTCATGCCCTGCCTGGCGCGCGGCGGCGAGATAGGCCTCGGCCAGCGCCTTGTTGAGGGAGGTCTGGCCAGGGTGACCATTCAGGATCAGGATTTTTCGCGTGGACATTGCAGGTGCTCCATGTGACTTTATGACCATGGTCAATTTAATGACCAAATAAATGACCGCGGTCAACTTATAAAATGACCACGGTCAAATAATCTATTGGAGGCCCAGCAAGCAATGACCCGTGCCCCGCAGAAACGCCGTTTGGAAACAAGGGCAAAGCTCCTCGCAGTGGCGGAGGAGATCATCGAGACCGAAGGGGTCTCCGCCCTGCGGGTGGAGGATGTGGTGGCCCGGGCCGAAGTGGCCAAGGGCACGTTCTTTGCCCATTTCGGCGACAAGGACGGGGTGCTCGCGGTGATTCTTGGGGCTCGGGTGATGGGCCACCTCGACGCGATGGAGGCCGCGCCCCGCCCCGCGAGTGTCGAGGAGATCAGCCAGCGTCTGACGCCCCTGCTAAACTTCGTGGCCCAGGACCGGATGATCTTTGACCTGCTGCTGCGCTATTCCGGCACCACCGGGGCAGAGGTGGACGAGGTGGTGACCCAGGGCTTTCTGCGCCAGATCGACCTCTTTGCTGGCTGGATCGCAGCGCTGCAGGCAACGGGCGAGATCCGCACCGATCAGGACCCGACCCTGCTGGCGGAGGGCATCCAGGCCTTCCTCAACCACGTTCTCGCCATCGGGTTCTGCATCGAACACGACCGCCAGCCGCCCGCAGAGGCGCTACTGCCCTACCTCAAGGGCTGGTTGCTCAGGTGAAGGGGATGACGCAGGCGACGATCAGCAAGAGATAACCCGCACCAAGGTTCATCCGCCGCAGTGCCGCGGGCGAGGAGAGCACCACCCGGACCCGGCCGACAAAGCCCGCGAGGATCACGTTGCCCATCAGGGGCACCACCATCGAGACCGCGCAGATCGCCAGGATATCGGGCGCCGTGACACGTGACAGGTCAAAGAACCCAGGCAGGATGCCCATGTAGAACAATGCGGCCTTGGGGTTGCCGAGGATCACGATGACCCCGGCCATGAACCCGGCCCAGCGCCCGGGCCGCGTCAACCTGCGGTTGGTGGAAATGGGTGTCCCGGCGCTGCGGATCGTGGTGATGCCCATGACGAGGAACACCACAACCGCCACGCCCTTCAGGACCCAGGCGATTTCCTCCGAGGCGGCGGTGACCCAGCTCACCCCGAGGATCGCCACCAGGGGCCAGAAGACATCGCCGATCGCGACCCCGAGGGCCAGCGGCCAACCGGCGTGAAACCCGCCGGAGATCGCCCGCGCCACCAGGGCCAGCCAGACCGGGCCGGGGGTCAGAAACAAGGCAAAAACACCGCCTGCGTAGATCGCAAGCTCCCAGATCGTCAGCGTCACTGCTGCTGTACCTCGCTGGCGCCACCCCTGTCGGTGACGGTCAGATGTTGGGCGCGCGGCCCCAGTTCCTGAAACAGCTCCGGCCCGGTGCCGGTCATCCAGGCCTGGGTTCCCAGCGCGCAGATTTCGTCATAAAGCGCGGCGCGGCGACCCGCGTCGAGATGCGCTGCCACCTCGTCCAGCAGCAGGATCGGCGCCGCGCCCTCCTCCGCCAGAAGCGCGCGCGCATTGGCCAGGATCAAGGAGACCAGGAGGGCTTTCTGCTCACCCGTGGAACAGTCCTTGGCCGGCAGGCCCTTGGCCGCATAGGTCCCAAGGAGATCGCTGCGGTGCGGTCCAAGCAGGGTCCGCCCCGCCGCCAGATCACGACCCCGCCCGGCGTCCAACGCCGCGCGCAGGTCCAGTGCCGAGGCGGGCATCTCCCCCTCGGCCTGCAATAGCTGCAACTCGGCCACCGGAAAGGCGGTTTCCGCCGCGTCCTGCGCCGCCGTCAGCCGCGCCACCGCCTCTGCCCTTGTCTGATGGATGCGATGACCGGCCTCGGCCATCTGGCCTTCGAGCACCCGATACCAGGCGGCGTCTCGCACATTGTCCTTGAGGAGACGGTTGCGCTCGCGCATCGCCTTTTCATAGATCAGCGTGGCCTCGGCATGGTCGGGATCAAAACTGAGCGCGATGCGATCCAGAAACCGCCGCCGGCCTTCCGCCCCTTCGATCCACAGCCGGTCCATCGCCGGGATCAGCCAGACCACCCGGGCAATCCGCCCCAGCGCCACCTGACTGGCGCTTTTGTTGTCGATCTTCACCTGCCGCGCATTGCCCGCCTCCGAGGAGGTCTCCACCTCAAAGGCCTGCGCCTTGGTCTGCAACACGCCCTTCAGCTTCCACCCCAGCGCTTCAGGCTGGCGCGCCATCTCCGCCGCCGAGGCCCGTCGCAGCCCCCGCCCGGGCGAAAACAGCGACACCGCCTCAAGGATATTGGTCTTGCCGGCGCCATTGTTGCCATGGATCGCCACCGGGCGCGCGTCCAAATGCAAATCCGCCCGCAAATGCGAGCGGAAATGAGACATGAACAGGGAAGTCAGTGCCAGCACGAGGCTTCATCTTTTCTCAAATATCCCCGCCGGAGGCCGGGCCGAAAGGCCCGTTCCAACAGAGGTGTCAGACGCGCATCGGCATGACGACGTAGACGGCACTCTCGTCACTGCCTTCGCGCATCAGGGTCGGATCGCCGGAGGAGTTGAACATGAACACCGCGTTTTCGCGATCGACCTGGTTGGCGATTTCCAGCAGGTATTTCGCATTGAACCCGATCTCCAGCCGCTCGTCGCTATAGGCGACCGCCAGCTCTTCCTCCGCCGCGCCGCTGTCCGGTGCGTTCACCGAGAGGATCAGACGATCCTCATCCAGCTGCAGCTTCACCGCGCGCGAACGTTCCGACGACACGGTCGCAACCCGGTCCACCGCCTTGGCAAATTCGCTGGCGTCCACTTCCAGACGGCGGGTGTTGCCGACCGGAATCACCCGGGTGTAATCGGGGAAGGTGCCGTCGATCACCTTGGAGGTCAGGGTGATATTCGGGGTGGCAAAGCGCACCTTGGTCTCCGACACAGACACCGCAATGTCCATCTCATCGTCGTCCAACAGCTTGCGCAGCTCGCCCACGGTCTTGCGCGGCACGATCACGCCGGGCATGTCCTCTGCCCCCATCGGCAGGTCGGCGTCGATCCGGGCCAGGCGGTGACCATCGGTCGCCACGCAGCGCAGCGCCTTGCGGCCGCTCTCGCCAGTGGCCACATGCATGTAAACCCCGTTGAGGTAATAGCGGGTCTCTTCGGTCGAGATGGCAAACTTCGACTTGTCGAACAGCCGCCGCAGCACAGCCGCCTTGGCACCGAAATTCGTATGATACTCGGAGGAGGCCATCACCGGGAAATCCTCGCGCGGCAGCGTCGCCAGCGAGAAATTCGACCGGCCCGCCTCGACGGTCAGACGACCGCTGGCAGAATCGGCGGTGAGCGTCACCAGCGCCCCGTCGGGCAGCTTGCGCACGATCTCGTGCAGGGTGGTGGCGGCGACGGTGGTCGCCCCGGCCCGCTCCACTTGCGCGGGGGCCTTATCCACCACTTCGATATCGAGGTCGGTGGCGCGGAACATCACGTCGCTGCCCTCGGCCTCGATCAGGACGTTGGCGAGGATCGGAATGGTATTGCGGCGCTCAACGACGGACTGCGCCTGGGCCACAGCCTTCAGAAGCGTTGCGCGTTCAATGCTGATCTTCATGTCCCTCAATCCTCTTCGGCTGGCAGTCTTCTCGGGCGTGTTCGGGCGGGTGGTCCGACCGGACCGGCAGATTAGCGCTCCCACCCTTCAACACAAGGTTTTTTATTGATTTCTCCAAGGGATTATACACCCCGTCAAGAGCAGAGCGCAGCCCCCAGCTGCAAAGTCACAAAACATTCGCGGATGCGTCCGTTTTGCCGCGCCTGCAAAAGAAAAACGGCTCCGGAGGGCACCCGGAGCCGCAAAGTGGCAGGCCTATCTGAGGCGCGGCCCGCCTCGGCAGTCAGATCACGCCTCCAGGGCGCGACGCAGCATTTCGACGTCTTCGGCAATCTGCCCGTCGATCAGCTTCAACTCCTCGATCCGCTTCACCCCGTGCATGACGGTGGTGTGGTCGCGACCGCCGAACCGACGCCCGATTTCGGGCAGGGAGCGGCTGGTCAGCTGCTTGCACAGATACATCGCCACCTGACGCGGACGCGCATAGGAGCGCAGGCGTTTCGGGCCGATGATATCCGACATGCGGATGTTGTAATACTCAGACACCTTCCGCTGAATTTCTTCAACGGTAATCTTGCGTTCCGAGGCGCGCAGCACATCCGCCAGACAGTCCTGGGTCAGATCCATGTCGATTTCGCGCCCCACGAGGGAGGCAAAGGCGAACAGACGGGTCAGAGCGCCCTCAAGCACGCGCACGTTGGTCGAAATCCGATGCGCCAACAACTCCAGCACCCCATCCGCGATCTTCAGATCCGGATAGGTGTTGCGGTTCTGCTGCACCTTGGTCTGCAGGATGCCCAGACGCAGCTCGTAATCGGTCGGATGCAGGTCGACGACGAGGCCGCACTGCAGGCGCGATTTCACCCGATCCTCAAGATCCTTGATCTCGCCCGGGGCGCGATCGGCGGAAATGATGATCTGCTTGTTCTGATCCACCAGCGCATTGAAGGTGTGGAAGAATTCCTCCTGAGTGGAATCCTTGCCGGCGATGAACTGCACGTCATCCACCATCAGCACGTCGACCGAGCGGAACAGGTACTTGAAGTCCATCATCTTGCGTTCGCGCAGCGCCTGAACGAAGCGGTACATGAACTGTTCCGCCGAAAGGTAGAGCACGTTGAGCTCGGGATTGCGCTCCTTCAGCTCCCAGGCGATGGCATGCATCAGGTGAGTCTTACCCAGTCCGACGCCGCCATAGAGCACCAGCGGGTTGAAGGTGACCGGCCCGCCTTCGGCGACGCGACGGGCAGCCGCATGGGCCAGCTCGTTCGGCTTGCCGACGACAAAACTGTCAAAGGTGAAACGCGGATCCAGCGGCGCCGCCTGCAGTTCCTCCAGCGGCGATTTCACCGAGACAGCCCCTTCGAATTGCGCGGCACCGCTGCGCAGCGGTGCGGGCGATTCGAGCGCCTCTGCCGCGGTCGGCTGTACCGGACGTGTCGGCGAGTTGGCGGCGACCTTGAAGGCAAGGCGCTGCACCGGCTCTCCGGACATGTTGAATTCATGCAGGATCAGATCCGCAAAATTCTGGCTCACATAGTTGCCCATGAAGTTGGTCGGCACATGAAAGGTGGCAACGCCCCCATCCACCTGGTCCAGCTCCAGCGGTTCGATCCATGTTGTAAAGTTATTCTGCCCGACCGTTTTTAACAAACGCTTTCTAAGTAGACCCCAAGTGTCCTCTATCATGCTGCGCCTCACGCATCCTGTGTTCTGGCCTGATTTTTCGGCCCTTCGTTTCGTCCCAGTCCGGCTGTCCTTCAGGACATGTCCGGTTGCGATCGGGCATAGAAAGAGCGTCGCCAGACTGAAGCCAGACTGACCTTCCACGTGTTTCGAAAACCGAAAACAACGTCATAAAACGTGCAGGCACACACAAAACAGCCTGCGACGCAGAAAACGCTCGACCCTTAGTTCGCTGTAAAGGACAGTTGCCAATGCACAGTGTCAGCACGAGTGCTGTCGGCAATCACCTTGCCGATTGTCGTCACTGTTCCGGTGTCATGCGCAGCGCATGGATCCGGTGAACACAACCCTAATGCCCGTTAGAGTTGTTGCGAGCAGCCTGTCCCCCCAGCGAATGAATCGCTGAGACAGTGGTAGCAATTTCGGGCCGGGAGCGGCAACGAAACTATGATGTTGACTCTGCATTCAAGGCCAAAGAATCCCCTCGACTCGCACGAAGTGACGGGAATCCTTCAAACAAAAAAAGACACCGCCGAAGCGGTGTCTTTTCTGTTGAATTCTGGAATCTCGTCGCTAGGTCCGAGGCCCCGGAATCGCTCAGGCGATGGCCTTCACGCGGGCCGCCAGGCGGGAGATTTTCCGGCTTGCGGTGTTCTTGTGGTAGACGCCTTTGGTCACGCCGCGCATCAGCTCGGGCTGAGCTGCGCGCAGGGCTGCGACAGCTGCTTCCTTGTCGCCGGAAGCGATGGCTTCTTCAACTTTACGCAGATAGGTACGGATGCGCGAACGACGAGCTTTGTTGACGGCGAAACGCTTGTCGTTCTGACGGGCGCGCTTCTTTGCCTGAGGGCTATTTGCCATGGTGTGTAGACCTTATCTTCGGGTTCGTATCTTGCGATACATCATGTTCAAAAATGGCGCATGCCAGCCGAACCCGGGATCAGATCCACCGGTCGTGATTCTAGCCAGAGCGGGCTGCACGCGCATGTATGACGGCGGCTTCTACTGGATTACGCCCCCAAGCGCAAGCAGGCTTTGCCACCTCAGTCCCCCTCTCGCTCCGACAACACATCGGCGGCAGCGATCGGGATGGAAAAGGGCGGGCCAATCCGCCCGCCCCTCCTTGATCGGAAAGAGAAAAAACCGGGTCTAGACCCGCCCTCTCCCAATGATCTACTTGTCGCGGAACTGGGCTTCGCGCTTTTCTAGGAAGGCAGCCATGCCCTCCTTCTGGTCTTCCGTTGCAAACATGGAATGGAAGACCCGCCGCTCAAAGAGCATGCCCTCGCTCAGCGGCAGTTCATACGCGCGATTGACCGCCTCCTTGGCGGCCATCGAGGTCAGGATCGATTTTTCGGCGATTTTCTGGGCTGCGCCCATCGCCTCTTCGATCAGTTTCTTGGCCGGAACCACACGCGACACCAGACCGGACCGTTCCGCCTCTTCGGCGGTCATGAAACGGCCTGTGAGGTTCATGTCCATGGATTTGGACTTGCCCACAAAGCGGGTCAGCCGTTGCGTGCCGCCCATGCCGGCCACAACGCCGAGGTTGATCTCCGGCTGGCCGAACTTGGCGGTATCCGCCGCGATGATGAAATCGCACATCATCGCCACTTCGCAGCCACCGCCCAGCGCATAGCCCGCGACAGCGGCAATGATCGGCTTGCGGATGGCCGTGATGCGGTCATTGGCATCGGCAAAGAGGTTGGATGTGAACACATCCACATAGCTCATCTCCGACATCTCCTTGATGTCGGCTCCTGCGGCAAAGGCTTTCTCCGAACCGGTCAGCACGATGCAGCGGACCTTGTCGCTGGCGTCCGCTTCTTCGAGAGCGTCACACAACTCGCCCAGGAGGACGGAATTGAGCGCGTTCAACGCTTCAGGCCGGTTCAGCTTGATGAGGCAGACGTGGTCCTGAGTATCGACGTTGATCGTCTCATAGGCCATGACAATTCGCTTTCGGTTGTTTCTCCTGAACCCGAGTCCTTATCACGGCGGCCCTCTCTTTCAAGCTATCTTTGGCACTTGCCACAGTAGAAGGACGAGCGTCCGGATTGGGTGATTCTGCTGACGACCCCGTCGCAGCCCTCGCGTCGGCAGGCTTCGCCCTCGCGTCCGTATACGTCGAAGGTATGCTGGAAATATCCAAGCTCGCCATTGGCTTGCCGGAAATCCTTGAGCGAGGATCCGCCCGCTGCAATCGCCTCCTGCAACACGTCTCGGATGATCGGAACCAGAGATTTGACGCGGTTTTCACTGATCCGACCCGCTTCGCGACGTGGCGAAACCCCTGCCCGAAAAAGCGCCTCACAGACATAGATATTGCCCAATCCGGCGATGATTCCCTGATCGAGCAGCGCAGATTTCACCGGTGTCCGACGCCCGCGAAAGGCGGCGATCAGGTGATCCTCGTGGAACTCATTGCCCAGGGGCTCCGGCCCAAGGACCGCCAGCAGCTTGTGCTGCGCGGCTGTGGAGGTGTCCAAAAGGTCCATCGCGCCAAAGCGGCGCGGGTCGTTGAAGGTCACCCGCGCGCCATTCTCCATGTGAAACACCACATGGTCATGTTTCTCCTGCGCCGGATGGTCATGCACGAATTGCCCAAGGGGATCGCCCGAGACCGTCATCCGCCCGGACATGCCCAGATGGATCAAGAGGCTCTCGCCGCTGTCGAGATCGGCAAGGATGTATTTCGACCGCCGCCGCATCGCCAGCACCCGCCGACCTGCCAGACGCTCCGCCATCCGCTCGGGGAAGGGCCAGCGCAGATCGGGCCGGTTCACCTCGGCGCGCACGATCACCGCCCCCTCCATCGAGGGGCGCAAGCCGCGCATCACCGTCTCGACCTCGGGCAATTCAGGCATTAGAGGACTCCCCTGACAGAAGGGCGCATTGTGCCGCCCCGTAAGCGCTCTATAACAAGGGCGAAACTGCGAGGACGACAAGGCCAATGACCGAGAAATCTGACAGCACCACCCATTTCGGCTTTGAAACCGTGCCGGAGCACGAGAAGGCAGGCCGGGTGCAGGGGGTCTTCAACTCCGTCGCCTCGAAATACGACATCATGAACGATGTGATGAGCATGGGCATCCACCGCGTCTGGAAGGATGCGATGATGGACTGGCTCGCCCCGCGCCCCGGTCAGCGGCTTCTGGATGTGGCCGGCGGCACCGGCGACATTTCCTTCCGCTTTCTGAAGCGGGCCGGTTACGGCCACGCCACCGTGCTCGACCTCACCCGCCCGATGCTGGAAGAGGGTCGCAAACGCGCCGAGGCGGCGCAGATGGCGGACAGTCTGGACTGGGTGACCGGCGATGCGATGGCGCTGCCGTTCAAGGACAATACCTTTGACGTCTACACCATCTCCTTTGGCATCCGGAACGTGACCCGCCCGCAGGAGGCGCTGAACGAAGCCTTCCGCGTGCTGAAACCCGGTGGCCGCCTGATGGTGCTGGAGTTCAGCCAGCTCCCGAACGACGGTCTGCAAAAGCTCTATGATCTCTACAGTTTCAACGTGATCCCCCGCATGGGCCAGATGATCGCCGGCGATTACGACAGCTACCAGTATTTGGTAGAATCGATCCGCAATTTCCCCGATCAGGAGACCTTTCTCGGCATGGTGAAGCAGGCAGGGTTCGAGAACGCCAAATATCGCAACCTGTCGATGGGCATCGCCGCCCTGCATTCGGGCTGGAAGATCTGATCCATGCGCGGTCCTCACAACATCATCCGCCTGATCCGCACAGGCGCCACCCTGGTGCGGACCGGCGCCATGAATGTGGTGCTCGACGCCTTTGATGCACCGGCGCCCCTGCGCATGGTGGCCTATACGCTGGGCTGGCCGTTCCAATGGCTCGGCTACAAAGGTGATCCGTCGATGCCACCCGCCACCCGCGCGATCACCGCGCTGGGGCCGGCTTACATCAAATTCGGTCAGGTACTCTCCACCCGCCCCGATGTGGTGGGCGAGGATATGGCGCGGCAATTGCGCGTGCTGCAGGACAAGCTGCCGCCCTTCTCGCGCGACCTCGCCATGGCCGAAGTCGCCAAGGAGCTGGGCCGCCCGGTGTCGGAGATCTTCGACGACTTCTCCGACCCGATCGCCGCCGCCTCCATCGCACAGGTGCACCGCGCCCGCATTGCCGCCACCGGGCAGGACGTGGCGGTGAAGGTGCTGCGCCCCGGCATCGAACGCGCCTTCCGCAAGGATGTGGACGCCTTCTACTTCGCCGCCCGCATTGCCGAGCTCTTTGCCCCCGGCGCCAAACGCCTGCGGCCGATGGATGTGATCCGCCATTTCGACGGGGTGGTCCGGGGCGAGCTGGACCTGAGGCTGGAAAGCGCCGCCGCCTCCGAGTTTGCCGACAACACCAAGGGCGACGCGGGTTTTCAGCTGCCGCCGGTGCTCTGGGACTATTCCGCCCGCCGGGTGATGACACTGGGCTGGGCCGATGGCCTTCCCATCGGCGACAATGACGCGCTGGATGCCGCCGGCCACGACCGCCGCGCCCTGGGCGAGCGGGTGCTGTCGCTGTTCCTCAACCACGCGCTGCGCGACGGCTATTTCCACGCCGACATGCACCAGGGCAATATGAAGGTCGCCGCCAATGGCGATATCATCGCCTATGACTTTGGCATCATGGGGCATATCGATCTCTATACCCGCCGGGTCTATGCCGAGATCCTCTATGGTTTCATCAAGCGCGACTACAAACGCGTGGCCGAGGTGCATTTTGAGGCCGGCTATGTGCCCGCGTCGCAGGACGTCGACGAGTTTGCCCGTGCCCTGCGCGCGGTGGGCGAGCCGATCTTTGGCATGGACGCCACCCATATCTCCATGGGGCGCCTGCTGAATTACCTCTTCGAGGTGACCGAGCGCTTTGGCATGGAGACCCGGACCGAGCTGATCCTGCTGCAACGCACCATGGTGGTGGTTGAGGGCGTCGCCCGCTCGCTCGACCCGCGCATCAACATCTGGGACGTGGCAAAGCCGGTGGTGGAGGATTACATCAAATCCTCCATCGGCCCGCGCGCCATCGCCTCGGATCTGGGCAAGGCCGCCTTGGTGCTCGCCCGCTTTGGCCCGCGCCTGCCCACACTGGTGGAGCGCGCGCTGATCGCGCAGGCACAGGAGCCCCAGACTGAGGCCAACCGCCGCCCCTGGAAACGCGCCGCCGCCCTCGGTGCCGTGGGCGGCGTATTGGTCACCCTGCTTGCCACCCATATGATCTGACATCAAAAGGGGCGCGGCCTTGTCGCCGCGCCCCTTTTCTTTGGTCAAAAATGTCCGGCGCGGTGGGGGGCACAGCCCCGGTTCGGATCAGATCCGCTCGATGGCGAGGGCAATGCCCTGACCGCCGCCGATGCACATGGTGATGATGGCGCGTTTGCCGCCCATCCGCTCCAGCTCATACAGCGCCTTCACGGTGATGATCGCGCCCGTTGCGCCCACCGGGTGGCCCAGCGCAATCGCGCCGCCATTGGGGTTCACCTTCGCCGCATCCAATCCCAGCGCCTTGTTCACCGCCAAGGCCTGCGAGGCAAAGGCCTCGTTCGACTCAATAAGGTCGAAATCCCCCACGGTCATGTCGATGCGCTTCAAGAGCTGTTCCACCGCCGGAACCGGACCAATGCCCATCACCTCGGGCCGCACGCCGGCATGGGCATAGCCCAGAATGCGGGCCTTGGGTTTCAGACCGGCTTTCTCGGCCGCGTCACCTGTCGCCAGCACCAGCGCCGCCGCGCCGTCGTTGATGCCGGAGGCATTGCCCGCCGTCACACGACCGTCCTTTTGGAAGACCGGACGCAGACCGGCCAGAGCCTCAAGACTGGTGCCCTTGGGGTGCTCGTCCACCTCAAACGGCACGAGGTCGCGTTTCACCTTCACCTCGACCGGGACGATCTGGCTTTTGAAATATCCCGCCTCAATCGCCGCCGCCGCGCGTGTCTGGCTGGCCATGGCAAAGGCGTCCATTTGCGCGCGTGTGATCTCATGCTCATCGGCGACGTTCTCTGCCGTCACCCCCATATGACCGGTGCCAAAGGGGCAATTCAGCGCGCCCAGCATCATGTCGAGCGATTTGACGTCGCCCATCTTTTGGCCCCAGCGGGTCGAGGGTGTGATGAAGGGGCTGCGCGACATGCTCTCGGCGCCGCCGGTCAGGGCAAACTCCGCATCCCCCAGCATCAGCGCCTGAATGCCCGAGACAATCGCCTGCGCACCAGAGCCACAAAGACGGTTCACGTTCATCGCGGGCGTGGTTTCGGGGATACCCGCCTGCATCGCGGCTACGCGGGACAGGTACATATCGCGCGGTTCGGTGTTGATCACATGGCCATAGACCACGGTGCCGATCTGCCCCGGCTCCACGCCAGACCGCTCCATCGCCGCCTTGGCCACCACGGTGCCAAGGTCAATTGGTGCGGTCTCCGCCAGCGATCCGCCAAAGGTGCCGATGGCGGTGCGCGCGCCGTCCAGAATCACGATATCCGTCATGTCTCACTCCTCCTGTGTGTTGCGGCGCAGTATGCACCTGCAGCATGGGCCTGTCCCTTGGAACGTCCCGTCATTGACAGGCCCCCGCCCGCGCGCCACTACTTCCGTCATGACGGACACGACAGACGATATCCTGACCCTTCTTCCCGCCCGCCTGAAAGAGGCGCGCAGGGCGCAGGGTCTTAGCCTCGAGGCGGTGGCCAACCTCTCCGGGGTCAGCCGCTCCATGGTGAGCCAGATCGAACGCGGCGAAAGCTCACCCACCATTGCGACCCTGTGGAACCTCACCCGCGCCCTGCAGGTGGATTTTGCCGGGCTGCTCGATGCGCGCGAGGTGCAGGACCATGTGGAGGTGCTGCGCGCCCGTGACGTGCCGGTGATCGACAACAAGTCCGCCAATTGCAGCATCGCGATCCTCTCGCCGCCCGAAGATGTCGGCGGTCATGAGGTCTATGACATCCGCCTGCGGTCCGGCGGGTCGCTGAAGAGCAAACCCCATTCCGGCGGCGCGATGGAGCATCTGACGGTGCTGGAAGGCACGGTCGAGGTGATCTCCGGCACCGCGCGCGAGATGCTGTCACCGGGCGATACCGCGCGCTATCCGGCGGATGTAGTGCATTCGATCTCGGCCCCGAGCGGCGCGGCGCGGGTGTTCCTGATCGTCAAAAACGGCTGAGCAGGCACTCTGCCCCGCCGCGCGGGGACCAGCGGCCCCGGCAGATTTGGGACCAAGAGAGCGCAAAAATCCGTCATCACGGATATTTTTCCGTGAAGTCGAAATTCCATCTTTACGGACACGCTTCCAATATGACAGACTTCCGGAAACAACCGGAGTCCTGCTCATGTCCAATGCCTTCCTCAGCCACATCAGCGAAACCCTGACGCAGATCGAAGCCGATGGTCTTTACAAGCGCGAGCGAATGATCACCTCGCCTCAGGGCGGCGAAATCCGGGTGGGCGACCGTGCTGTCATCAACCTCTGTGCCAATAACTATCTCGGTCTTGCGGATCATCCAGATCTGATTGCCGCGGCCAAGGCGGTGATGGACGACAAGGGCTATGGCATGGCCTCCGTCCGCTTCATCTGCGGCACCCAGGATCTGCACCGGGAGCTGGAGCAGCGGATCGCGCAGTTCCTTGGCAAGGAGGATTCGATCCTGTTTGCCGCCTGTTTTGACGCCAATGGCGGGCTGTTTGAGCCGCTTTTGGGGCCGGAAGACGCGATTGTCTCGGACAGTCTGAACCATGCCTCGATCATCGACGGCATTCGCCTGTGCAAGGCGCAGCGCTATCGCTACGCCAACAACGATATGGCGGATCTGGAGGCCAAGCTGAAAGAGGCCCGCGCAGCCGGGGCGCGCCACATCATGATCGCCACCGATGGGGTCTTCTCGATGGATGGCTATCTCGCCAACCTGCCTGCGATCCGCGAGATTGCCGACCGGTATGATGCGGTGGTGATGGTGGATGACTGCCATGCGACCGGCTTTATGGGGCCGCGCGGGGCTGGCACGCCGGATCATTTTGGCGTCGAGGTCGATATCCTTACCGGCACGCTGGGCAAGGCGCTTGGCGGCGCCATTGGCGGCTATATCGCCGGGCCGCAGCCGGTAATCGACCTCTTGCGCCAGCGCGCGCGCCCCTATCTGTTCTCGAACTCCCTGCCGCCCGCCGTGGTCGCTGCAGGGCTGGAGGCGGTCCGGCTGGTGGAAGAGGGCGACGCCCTGCGCAAGCAGCTGTTTGAGAACGCCAAATACTGGCGCGAGGGGCTGACCGCACTTGGCTTTGACCTCTTGCCCGGCGAGCATCCGATCATCCCGGTGATGCTGGGCGATGCCAAGCTGGCACAGGCCATGGCGTCAAAGCTGTTTGAGGAAGGCGTCTATGTCTCCGGCTTCTTCTTCCCCGTTGTGCCCAAGGGGCAGGCGCGCATCCGCACCCAGATGAATGCCGCCCTCACCCGTGAGGAATTGACCCGAGCCCTTGGCGCCTTTGAGCGTGCGGGCAAGGCCTGTGGAGTGATCTGACATGCTGCCCAACACGATGAAAGCGCTGGAGAAATCCAAACCCGAAGAGGGGCTGTGGATGGTACAGGCGCCGGTGCCGGAGATCGGGCCCGACGACGTGCTGATCAAGGTCAACAAGACCGGCATCTGCGGCACCGATATCCATATCTGGAACTGGGACGAGTGGGCCGCCCATACGGTGCCGGTGCCGATGATCACCGGCCATGAATTTGCCGGCGAGATCGTCGAGCTGGGTCGCAATGTCACCGGCCTCACGGTCGGGCAGCGCTGCTCAGGCGAGGGGCATCTGATTGGCAAGGACAGCCGCCAGTCGCGCTCGGGCAAGTTTCACCTCGATCCCGGCACGCGAGGGATTGGCGTCAACGAACAGGGGGCCTTTGCGCAATATCTGCGCCTGCCGGCCTTTAACGTGGTGCCGCTGCCAGATGATATTTCGGATGAGATCGGTGCGATCCTCGATCCTTTGGGCAATGCGGTCCACACAGCGCTGAGCTTTGATCTGCTGGGCGAGGATGTGCTGATCACCGGCGCCGGCCCCATCGGCATCATGGCGGCGGCGGTGGCGCGGCACGCGGGCGCGCGCCATGTGGTGATCACCGATGTGAACCAGGACCGTCTCGCCCTGGCGGAACAGGTGACCCGGGTGCGCACCGTCAATGTCGCCAAGGAAGACCTGAACGACGTCAAACACGAGCTGGGCCTGAAGCAGGGCTTTGACGTTGGCCTTGAGATGTCGGGCAACCAGCAAGCGCTGGATCAAATGGTCGAAGCCCTTGTGATGGGCGGCAAGATCGCCCTTCTGGGCATCCCGCCGGGCAAATCCCCGGTGGATTGGTCGCGCATCGTCTTCAAGGCGATCACCCTCAAGGGCGTCTATGGCCGCGAGATGTTCGAGACCTGGTACAAGATGATCGCCATGCTGCAAAACGGCCTCGATGTGAGCCGGGTGATCACCCATCGCTTCGCCGTTGACGACTTTGCCGAAGGCTTCAAGGCGATGAAATCCGGCCAGAGCGGCAAGGTCGTGCTGGACTGGACCGGGCGCTGAGGCCCTCACCAGAAAAAAGGCAGGCTTCCGGAGGTCCGGGAGCCCGCCAAAGTAAGGACAACGTGAAGCATGACCAAACGCCTCTGAAGACAGGGAGCCACACCGCAGGGGATTGCGGGAGGGGCAGCGCGTCGGTCACGCTCCACGTGATACAACCATTACGGGTATATCCACAATAATTCCCTCGCAAAAAATGCGAGAGCTTATCAATTGCAACGGCTTAGCTGCCGGGCACCAAGGGCTTGCGGCCTTCCACGGTCAAACACCAGGCCTGATCCCCTTCAAACACCACCGGAACCAGCGTGCGGCCGTAGCCGGCGCCGCAGTCGATATCGACGCGGTTGCCATAGTGTACCGGGCGATCCTCGGCGGTGTGGCCATGCACGATCAGATGCGGATGCTGCACCGGGTTCTCCAGGAAACCTTGGCGAATCCACAGCAAGTCTTGCTCCACCTGTTCGGTCAGCGGCACGCCGGGGCGGATGCCCGCGTGGACAAAGAACTGCTCGCCCGCCTGATGGCTGAGCGGCAGGGCGTCAAGCCAGTCGAGGTGCTCGGCCGGAACCGCCGTTCGCGCAGCCGCATGGACCTCGGACTTGCGGTCGCGCGGACCGCTGTCGATCCCGTAGGAAGCCAGGGTTGCAGCGCCGCCGATCCGCTCCTGCAGGTAATAGAGTTCAACCGGAAGATGCGGATCCTCGCGCGGGAACTCCTCCATGAACCAGCAGAACATGCGGTCGTGATTGCCCTTGAGACAGGTCCAGTTGCGCCCCTCTGCCTGACCCGTCATCAACCAGTCAATCACGCCACGGCTGTCCGGCCCCCGGTCGACGTAATCGCCGACAAAGACCACCTCCGCCTCCGGCCCGCCATCGGCGGCGATCAACTCCAGCGCCCGCTCGAGTTGCGCGGTCTGTCCGTGAATATCGCCAATGGCGTAGATCGGTTTGGTCATGTCTGGCTTCTTTCGGTTTTTCTGCACGCCGGCCGCTTATCCGGCTAGGATCACAGGAGAATAACGCCTTGCCCGGCACCAAAGTCAAACCGGGCACAAAGGGCAAGGCGAAAGGCCCGGTTCACAGGGAGGGGAGAAAGAAATGAAGGGAATTGCATTTGCATTTGTCGCCCTTGGCATGTGTCTGGGCATTCTGGGGATGCTCTGGGGCATTCAGATGGCGGCGTCGCAGGATCACACGATGGCTCCGGCGCATGCCCATCTCAACCTGATTGGTTGGGTCGGGTTTTCGATCTTCGGCTTTTACTACCACATGGTGCCGACGGCGGCGGTGGGGCGCCTGCCGCGTCTGCATCTGGTCCTGTCGCTGCTGGCGGTGGGGTCACTGGCACCGGGCATTGCCATTGCTCATAGCGGCGGCAGCGAGGGGCTGGCAATCCTTGGCAGCCTGCTGACGCTGGCAAGCGCGGTGGTCTTTCTCGTCACCATCCTGCGCAGCCGCGTGGCCTGAGGCGGATCTGCGGGCCCACCAGTGGCAGGCCCGCAGTTTTTCTGTCCGAGGTCTCAGGCGACGTCGAATTCCAGCGGCTTGATCTGGGTGAAGAGACCGGTTTCGGCCAGCTTTGCCCGGGCCTCCGCCGGAACCGGTGCGTCAACGTAAAGCAGCGCGATTGCCTCGCCGCCCACAGCCGCGCGGCCAAGGGTGAAGTTCGCGATATTCACATCCATGTCGCCCATGGTCTGACCCAGCGTCCCAATGATGCCCGGCACGTCGTTGTTGGTGGTGTAGAGCATATGCGCGCCCACTTCGGCGTCGATATTGATGCCCTTGATCTGGATGAAACGCGGCTTGCCATCCGAGAACACGGTGCCCGCAACCGAACGCTCGCGCTTGGCGGTGACCACGGTCACTTTGACATAACCGTCAAAGGAGCCGGATTTGTCCTGATTGGTGGTCGAGATCTGAATGCCACGCTCCTTGGCCACCACGGGGGCGGACACCATGTTCACATCCGGGTTCACCCGTTTGATGATGCCTGCGACCACGGCGCAGTTCAGCGCCTCGAGGTTCATCTCGGCGGCGACACCGTCATAGAGCACGTTGATCGCGGTGACAGGCTCGTCAGTCATCTGACCGGCGAAAGAGCCGAGGTGATCGGCGAGCTTGATCCACGGCCCCATGACCCTGGCTTCCTCGGCGGTCACCGAAGGCATGTTGAGCGCGTTTTCAACCGCGCCGGTCAAGAGGTAGTTCGCCATCTGGTCGGCGACCTGCAGGGCGACGTTTTCCTGGGCTTCGGTGGTTGCCGCGCCCAGGTGCGGGGTACAGACCACGTTCGGCAGGCCGAACAGCGGGTTCTCCTTGGCCGGCTCCACCGAGAACACGTCAAAGGCCGCGCCAGCCACATGGCCGGAGGTCAGCGCCTCGGCCAGAGCCACCTCGTCCACCAGACCGCCACGGGCACAGTTGATGATGCGCACGCCCTTCTTGGTCTTGGCGAGGTTTTCACGGCTCAGGATGTTCTTGGTCTGCTCGGTCAGGGGCACGTGCAGGGTGATGAAATCGGCGCGGGCCAGGAGCTCCTCCAGCTCGACCTTCTCCACTTTCATCGCCTTGGCCTTGTCATCGGACAGGAAGGGATCATAGGCCACGACCTTCATCTTCAGACCACGGGCGCGGTCGCAGACGATGCCGCCGATATTGCCGGCGCCAATCACGCCGAGGGTCTTGCCGGTGAGTTCGACCCCCATGAATTTCGACTTTTCCCATTTGCCCGCATGGGTCGAAGCCGAAGCCTCGGGGATCTGACGCGCCACGGCGAACATCATCGCAATCGCGTGTTCGGCGGTGGTGATCATGTTGCCGAAGGGGGTGTTCATCACGATCACGCCCTTCTTGGACGCGGCCTCACGGTCGACGTTGTCGACACCGATCCCGGCGCGGCCGATCACCTTGAGGTTGGTGGCGGCCTCGAGAATGTTCGGGGTCACCTTGGTCGCGGAGCGGATGGCGAGGCCATCATACTGGCCGATGATTTCCGCCAGCTTTTCCTTGTCCTTGCCCACGTCGGGCAGGAAATCCACGTCGATGCCACGATCGCGGAAGATCTGGACGGCTGCATCCGAGAGTTCGTCGGAGATGAGTACTTTGGGGGCCATGTCATTGGTCCTTTATCTGCGGGGGCCGCAGGGCGGCCTATAGGGGGAAGAGCGGGAAGTGATCCGGGGCGGGCGCGCCCCGGACAATCCGTTTTGGATCAACCTTGCGCGGCGATCTCGGCCTCAAAGGCCCAGGCGAGCCAGGGCAGCATGGCTTCGATGTCGGAGGTCTCGACCGTGCCACCACACCAGATCCGCAGACCGGCCGGCGCGTCACGATAGGCCCCGATGTCGAGCGCGATGCCCTCGGCCTCAAGCCGCTTGGCCACGGCCTTGGCGAAAGTCGCGCCATCAACGATCCGCTTGTCGGTGAACTTCAGACAGACGGAGGTGTTGGAGCGGGTCGCCTCATCCACCGCGAGGTTCTCGATCCAGTCGTTGGCATAGACAAAGGCGTGGATCGCACCGGCATTGGCGTCGGCACGGGCAATCAGCCCTTCCAGACCACCGACCGTGCGGGACCAGTCCAGCGCAAAGAGGTAATCCTCAACCGCCAGCATCGAGGGGGTGTTGATGGTCTCGCCCTTGAAAATGCCTTCGATCAGCTTGCCGCCTTTGGTCATGCGGAAGATTTTCGGCATCGGCCAGGCCGGAACATAGCTTTCCAGACGTTCCACCGCGCGGGGCGACAGAACGATCATGCCATGCGCGCCTTCACCGCCGAGCACCTTCTGCCAGGAGAAGGTGGTCACGTCGAGCTTGTCCCAGGGCAGGTCCATCGCAAAGGCGGCGGAGGTCGCGTCACAGATGGTCAGGCCTTCGCGGTCGGCAGCGATCCAGTCACCGTTCGGCACGCGCACACCCGAGGTGGTGCCGTTCCAGGTGAAAACCACATCATTGTTGGTATCGACCGAGGCCAGATCAACGATCTCGCCATACTCAGCGGTTTTCACCACCGCGTCGAGTTTCAGCTGTTTCACCACATCGGTGACCCAGCCGGCGCCGAAGCTTTCCCAGGCCAGCATCTCGACCTTGCGAGGGCCGAGAAGGCTCCACATGGCCATTTCGACCGCACCGGTGTCGGAGCCGGGCACGATGCCGATGCGATAGTCGGCGGGGATCCCCAGAATCTCGCGGGTGCCTTCGATGGCGGCAAGCAGTTTTGCCTTGCCGACGCCAGCGCGGTGGCTGCGGCCCAGAGGCGCATCCGCGAGTTTGGTCAGATCATATGAGGGGGGTTTGGCACAGGGGCCAGAGGAAAAACGCGGGTTGGCCGGCCGCGATGCCGGTTGTGCAATAGCCATTTAAGCTACCCTTCCAGATAAGCGCCTCTCGTTGGGGAGAGGTGTCCCACCGACAGCGATATGCGGCGGCCCGCAGCCACGCAACAGGGAAAATTGCCCGTTTCCGCCGCTTTGACAAAATTTTGCGACCACGAATGTCGCCGATCGGAAACTTTGCTGTCCACGCCCCCTGCCCACTGGTGCGCCGGGTAAGCCCCCGTTAAGAGAAGGCAGCCCGATTTTGACCGGAGACCGATGATGTTCGTCGCCACCCTGCTCGTGAACCCCGCCACCCCGACCCTGGAGCCGACGCTGGTCGAATCGCTCCGCAATGCCTGGGGCGGTGGAGAGGCCAATTGGCTGAACCCCGGTATCGCGGCGGAATTCCCGCTGGAGCGCCTGCCCGACAATCAGTGGGAGGTCTGGGGCGACCTGCAGGGCATGGGTGTCGATCTGGTGCTGCAACCCCTTGAAGGCCGCCGCAAGAAGATGCTGCTCGCGGATATGGACTCGACCATGATCCAGCAGGAATGCATCGACGAGCTGGCGGATGAGGCCGGTGTCGGCGCGCGGGTGAAGGATATCACCGCCCGGGCGATGAACGGCGAGCTCGATTTTGAGGGCGCACTGACCGAGCGGGTCGGTCTCCTGAAGGGTCTGCCGGAAAGAGTGATCGACAAGGTGCTGAACACGCGCATCACCCTGATGCCCGGCGGCCGCGAACTCTTGGCCACGATGAAGGCGAATGGGGCCTATGCGGCGCTGGTCTCCGGCGGCTTCACCGCCTTTACCGCCCGGGTCGCGGCGGAGCTGGGCTTTGACGAGAATCGCGCCAATACATTGATCGTGGCCGAGGGCGCGCTGACCGGCGAGGTCGCCCGCCCGATTCTGGGCCGCGAGGCCAAGGTGGAAGCGCTGGAACAGATCACCGCGCGCCTTGGGATCACCGAGGCTGAGGTGATCGCAGTAGGCGACGGGGCCAATGACCTCGGCATGTTGACCCGCGCCGGTGCGGGCGTGGCGCTGCACGCCAAACCCTCGGTCGCGGCACAATGCCAGATCCGCATCAATCACGGCGACCTTACCGCGCTGCTCTATGTGCAGGGCTACAGCCGGGACGCGTTCAAAGGATAAGACTCCATGTTCGAAGTGACCTTCGAGGTCCTGCTGCTCCTGATGGCGGCAGGGTTTGCGGCTGGCTTCATAGATGCGGTGGCCGGCGGCGGCGGTCTCATCACCGTGCCGGTCCTGCTGATTGCCGGGGCCAATCCGGTGACGGCACTTGCCACCAACAAGATCCAGGGCCTGTTTGGCGCGGCCACTGCGGCGATCACCTATGCCCGCGGCGGCCATGTCGATTTTCGCACCCAATGGAAATCCGCCGTCATCGCCTTTTTTGCCTCCATCGGCGGCGCGCTTCTGGTCTCCGTGCTGCCGGTGGAGCTGATCCGCTACGCGCTGCCGGTGCTGCTGGTCGGGATTGCACTGTTCTTTGCCCTGAAGAAGGGGCTGGATGACGTCGACCGCGCCCGCCGTCTGTCGCCCATGCTGTTTGCCGTGACCATGGTACCGCTCTGCGCCGCCTATGACGGGCTCTTGGGGCCGGGGGCGGGCAGTTTCTACATGCTCTCCTTTGTCGGGCTGGCGGGCTATGGCATCCTCAAGGCCACCGCCCATACCAAGCTGTTGAATTTCGCCTCCAACGCCGGGGCGCTGGCGGCCTTTGCGGTGGTGGCGACCCCCTGGTGGCTGACCGGACTTGCCATGGGCTGCGCCCAGATTGCCGGTGCCCGGGTCGGGGCCGGGCTGGCGCAGAAACAGGGGGCAAAGATCATCAAGCCGCTCCTGGTCCTGACCTCGGTGGCCCTGGCGCTGAAACTGATCTGGGACCTGATCTGACCCTTCCCTTGCTGATTCTGATCGCCCTGGCGTAGCCTCGGGGCAGGACCAGCAAGGGAGGGAGAACCCCAATGCCCCAATTCATTTTCGCCTATCACGGCGGCAAGGCCCCCGAGACCCCGGAAGAACAGGAAATGGAAATGGCCGCCTGGATGGCTTGGTTCGAGGCCATGGGCGAGGCCGTCGTCATTCCCGGCAACCCGGTGGGCAAGTCGAAGACAGTGACCGCCGGTGGGGTCACCGACGATGGCGGTGCCAATCCGATCGCCGGCTATACCGTGGTGCAGGCGGAGAGCATCGAGGAGGCCTGCGACATGGCCAAGGGCTGCCCGAGCGTCAATGACGGCACGGGCAGCATCGAGGTGGCGGAAATCATCGAGATGGAGATGTAGGCCCGGCCTAACGGGCGAACACCAGCTCTGCGGCGGGACGCATCTCGCCGCAGTGGATCCCGTTCCAATTGGTGATCGGCGCGTCGAGATAGGCCCTGGCGGAGGGGCTGGCAGGATCCAGCGCGCCGAGGCTGACCAGCAGCGCGGCGATTGCACATTCCGCGGCCCGCGTGGCGCCATCCGCAACCTTGAGCGCGATGCCAAGCTGCTGTTCCGGCAGGATCGCCACAAACACGCCTTCCGCGCCGGTCTTGACCGAGACCTTGCCACCCATGTCGCGCATCAGGGCGGTGCAGGCGCGTCCCTCTCCCGCCACCAGTTCCGGGTGCAGTGCCATCGCATTGCGCAGATCCACCGCCGCCTGATCGGCGCGCGTCGCGCGGGTATGGGCGGAGGCGAACCAGCCCATTGCGCGCGCCAGACCTGTCACCGTAGAGGCAAAATTCGGCGCCGAGCAGCCGTCGATGCCATAGGTCGGGCTGCTCTCTCCGGTCGCCTCCTCAAAGGCCTCCTGACAGGCCTGCTGCACCGGATGGTCGATCTCGTGATAGTCCGGCCCCGCGCCCAGATGCTGCGAGAGCGTCAGGAAGCCCGCGTGCTTGCCGGAACAGTTGTTGTGAATCTGGCAGGGGCTGTCGTCGGTCTTGATAAGGGCCTGCATCACCTCCGGGTCGCGCGGCATCTGCGCGCCGCAGCGCAGATCGCCTTCGCCGAGGCCCAATTGGTCGAGCCATTGGCCCACCCGGTCGATATGGATGCGCGCGCCATTGTGCGAGGCACAGGCCAGCGCCAGCTGTTCGGACCGGAGCCCGTAGCGCGCGGCGGCGCCGGAGGTCAGCAAGGGCAGCGCCTGGATCATTTTGCACGAACTGCGCGGATAGATCAGCGCATCTGGATTTCCCCAGCTCTGCACCACCTCGCCCGCGCCGTTGCAGATCACCGCATGGCCGAGATGAAGGCTTTCCAGCAGGCTGCCCCGCCAGATCTCGGTGAGCGGTGCGGCGGAGGGGATCGGGGCTGTCATGGGCGGGGTCCAGTCGATTGAGGGCGGTTTGCGCGCCAGATGATCGCTAAAGCGGCGGGTTTTCAAGGAAAAGACGGCGAAATCCTGCCAAAGCTCCGATTTGCGCATGGCCCTTGTTCCGCGAATATGCTTGTGTCAAGGATCATGACACATGGGCAGAGACGGTGTGCAAAACATCGCGGATGGCCCTGGGACAATTGAGGACAAGACAGTCTTGGAGGCGGGACGTATGGCAATCAATCTCCGTCGCCTGACAGGGGCGCTTTTGCTGGCTGGCATGGCGACCGCAGCAGGTGCACAGCAGGCAACGACCGAAAACCGCGTGGGCGCGCATGTCGACTGGAGCGTGTTCGAAGAGAGCTCTCCGCGCGAATGCATCGGCGTCTCGGCGCCAAAGGAATCAGTGAACACCAAGGATGGGCGCGTGGTCGCGGTGCGACGCAGCGAAATCCGGCTGTTCGTCTTCTACCGTCCCGATGACGCCAACAAGGGCCAGGTCACCTTTACCGGCGGCTATCCCTTTGCGCCCGGGTCCACCGTGAACCTGACCATCGGCGACGCGCAGTTCGAATTGTTCACCGAGGGCGAATGGGCCTGGCCCGCCACCCCCACCGATGACACCAAGATCATCACCGCGATGAAGCGGGGCTCTGATGCGGTGCTGACCGCGCGCTCCGCCCGGGGCACCCAGACCAAGGACATCTTCTCGCTTCTGGGCTTCACCGCGGCGATTGAAGACGCGGAGAAGCGCTGCGCCGGCTAGAGCCGATCGCAGATCACCCGAAACAAAGACCGGCTAAGCCCAGGGCTTCGCCGGTTTTCTTTTGCGAGGCTCTGCCTCGCGCTCCGGGATATTTGGAGAAAGATGAAGCCTATGCGATGCCTGCATGGCCGCCGCGCGTTTGAGGGTATTTCAGAGATTCCTTTTGATCTCGCGGTGATCTCCTATATAGAGCCGCATCCACCTGTCGTTTCTTCCCAAGCCAGCGAGTCCCGTCTCATGACTGCCTCAGCGCCGATCACCCAAGATGTTCTGACCCTGCCCCGCAAGGAACCGGAGGGCGGCAAGATCAACCTTGTCGGTCTGACCCGCGAGCGGATGCGCGAGGTGCTGATCGAGAACGGTACGCCGGACAAACAGGCGAAGATGCGGGTGGGGCAGATCTGGCAATGGATCTACCAATGGGGCGTGCGCGAGTTTGCGGCGATGACCAACCTCGCCAAGCCCTATCGGGCGATGCTGGAGGAAAAATTCGAGATCCGGATTCCCGAGGTGGTCTCGAAACTGGTGTCGACCGATGGCACCCGCAAATATCTGGTGCGGATCAACGGCGGCCATGAGGTCGAGGTGGTTTACATCCCCGAAGAGGATCGTGGCACGCTGTGTATTTCCTCTCAGGTGGGTTGCACGCTGACCTGTTCCTTCTGCCACACCGGCACCCAGAAGCTGGTGCGCAACCTCACCCCGGCCGAGATCGTCGGTCAGGTGATGATGGCGCGTGACGATCTGGAGGAATGGCCGGTGCCCGGCGCGCCGAAGGAAGAGACGCGCCTGTTGTCCAACATCGTGCTGATGGGCATGGGCGAGCCGCTTTACAACTTCGACAACGTGCGTGATGCGATGAAGATCGCCATGGACCCCGAGGGGATTTCCCTGTCGCGCCGTCGGATCACCCTGTCGACCTCCGGTGTGGTGCCGGAGATTGCCCGCACCGCCGAGGAGATCGGCTGCCTGCTGGCGATTTCCTTCCACGCCACCACCGATGAGGTGCGCGATGTGCTGGTGCCGATCAACAAGCGCTGGAACATCGACGAGCTGCTGCAGGCCTTGGCGAGCTACCCCAAAGTGTCGAACTCGGAGCGGATCACCTTTGAATACGTCATGCTCGACGGGGTGAACGACAGCGACGCGGACGCCCATCGCCTGCTGGATCACATCAAGCGCTACAATATCCCGGCCAAGATCAACCTGATCCCCTTCAACGAATGGCCCGGCGCGCCCTACAAACGGTCCTCGAACAACCGGATCCGGGCTTTTGCGAATATCATCTATCAGGCCGGCTATGCCTCGCCCATCCGCAAGACCCGCGGCGATGACATCATGGCCGCCTGTGGACAGCTCAAATCCGCCACCGAACGCGCCCGCAAGAGCCGCAAACAGATTGAAGCCGAGGCGGGCATGGGCGAAGGCTAAGCCCAGCCGAACCGACGAAAACGCATCAAGGCGCTGCGAGCAATCGCGGCGCCTTATTCTTTCCCCATTTTCGTAAAATTTGCGCCATCAGCCCCCGACAATCTCGGAATCAGAAACAGTACACGGAAAAATCCGGGACCAAACAAAAGGGCAGCACGATGATTGGACAGCAGATCGCAACAATGGACGACGGTATTCTCACGCTTCTGCGCGAGGAGCGCCGCAAGGCCCTGAGCGCGCGGGAATGGCAGTTTCGCCTGCGGGGCTATGGTTATGCCATCCGCGACGAGGACGGGGCGCAGATTCTGACCCGCCTGCCGCGCGGCGAGGCCCTTGGCATCCTGCCGGCCGAACTGATCTGATCAAAGAGCCCGGAGAGGAGACCCGCAGAACACCCCCATAGGCCCATTGGCCTGAGGCGCCATTCCAACGTTCCCACAGACGTTCCCCCACCCCACAGGGATGGCCGGTATCAGACCAGAGGCTTTTCCGACCCCTCCGGGGCGGACCCGCGCGCCGGGCCCTTCGGGCCCGGCGCGCTCGTCTTGTTTCCTGAGCGCAGCACCTGCGCGAGGGCGAAGGAGATCAGCGCTCGCGACCAGGCAGATTCTGCCGGGCCGGCACCGGGTTCCAGGCCTCGATCACGGCAATTGCCTCGTCGGCGCTTTCGACGAATTTGAACAGGTCGAGGTCCTGTTCGGAGATGGTGCCCGCATCCGCCAGCGCCTCCCAGTTGATGATCTTCTCCCAGAAGGCCCGGCCAAACAGCAGGAAGGGCACCGGTTCCATCCGCCCGGTCTGGATCAGCGTCAGCGCCTCGAACATCTCGTCCAGCGTGCCAAAGCCGCCCGGAAAGACGCAAATCGCCTCGGCCCGCATCAGGAAATGCATCTTGCGGATGGCGAAATAGTGGAAGTTGAAGCAGAGTTCCGGGGTGACATATTCGTTTGGCGCCTGCTCATGCGGCAGCACGATATTGAGGCCGATGGAGACGCCGCCCGCCTCTACCGCGCCGCGGTTGCCGGCCTCCATCACACCGGGGCCGCCGCCGGTCACCACCACATGGCGCCGCCCGCCGGTGGTCTTGGATTTCTCCGTCATCTTCTGCGCGAAGATGCGCGCCTCGTCGTAGAAATGGCTGAGATCGGCCAGGGTCTGGGTGCGTGCCTTGGCCTTGGCGGCCGGGGCGGGAATGCGGGCGCCGCCAAACATCACCACGGTGCTTTCCACGCCTTTTTCATCCAGCATCAGCTGCGGTTTGAGCAGCTCCAGTTGCAGCCGCACCGGGCGCAGCTCCTCGCGACAGAGGAAGGGTTCGTCAGCAAAGGCAAGCTTGTAGACCGGGGATTGGGTCTGCGGGGTCACCGGCACATGTTTCACCCGGCTGCTGTCGGCCTTGGCATCGGGAAAGCGGCTGTTGCGATCGTCACTCATCTTGTGTCTTGCCTGTATTGCACTGGAAAAGTCAGACCTCTTGATAAACCGTATGCCCCTCTCAAACCAGCAAGGAAACCAGCGGCCCTCTTGTTTCTCGCCCGCATTTCCCTAGGGTTCGCTGCAAGAGCAAACAGGGTGAGGGATGGGAATGGACTGGCAGAGCCTGATTTCCGGCGCGACGCAGCGGATCGCGGGACATGTGGTGGCAACGCCGCGGGTTTCGGTACAGAGCTTCGGCCTTGGCTACCCGGTCGATCTGAAGCTCGAACACCTGCAACATGCCGGCAGTTTCAAGGCGCGCGGAGCCTTCAACACCCTGCTGTCGCAGCCGGTCCCCGAGGCGGGCGTGGTTGCGGCCTCCGGGGGCAACCATGGCGCGGCCGTGGCCTATGCGGCGCGCGCATTGGGGCATCCCGCCCGGATTTACGTCCCCGAGATCGCCGGCCCGACCAAGATCGACCTGATCCGCTCCACCGGCGCGGAGCTGGAGGTGGTGCCTGGTGCCTATGCCAATGCGCTCGAAACCGCGCAGGACTGGGAAATGCAGAGCGGCGCGATGCAGATCCACGCCTATGACGCGCCCGCGACCGTTGCCGGACAGGGCACCCTTTTTGCCGAATGGGAAGCCCAGGGGCTGGAGGCAGATACGGTGCTGGTGGCCGTGGGCGGCGGCGGGTTGATCGCGGGCGCTCTCGGCTGGCTGCAGGGGCGTCGCAAGGTTGTTGCGGTGGAACCGGCGACCTCCTGCGCGCTGAAAGCCGCGCTGATGGCGGGCCAGCCGGTCGATGTCGAGGTCGGCGGTGTGGCCGCCAATGCGCTGGGCGCGCGGCGGATCGGGACTCTCTGCTTTGAGCTGGCGCAAGACCTGCGGACCCCCAGCGTGATCGTGCCCGACATGGCCATTGTGGCCGCCCAACATGCGCTCTGGCGTGACCACCGCCTGCTGGTGGAACCCGCCGGGGCCACCGCCCTTGCCGCGCTGATGTGCGGGGCCTATCTGCCGACCCGGGGCGAGAAGGTCGCGGTGCTGCTCTGCGGCGGCAATATCGACCCCGAGCCCCTGAGCGATCCCGCCACACAGCGCGATGTCTTGCTGACCTGAGGCGCGGAAAGCCTTGCGACAGGGCGCGCCGCCCCCTATCGAACGGGCATGAATGAAACCGCAGTCGACAAGATCTTTCGCGCCCTGATGGAGCGGATCGTGACCGGCGACCTGCCCGCGGGCGAGAAGCTGCGGCAGGACCATATCGCCCGCGATTACGAGGTGAGCCACGTGCCCGTGCGCGAGGCCTTCCTGCGGCTGGAGGCCAAGGGGTTGGCGAAATCTGTCCCCCACAAGGGGATGCGCGTCACCGCGCTGGAGCCGACGGAAATCCGCGAGGTGATCGAAATGCGGGTGGCGCTGGAGGTGCTGGCCTTGACCCACGCCCTGCCCCGCCACGATGCGGAGACCCTCGCCCGCGCCGAAGAGGCCCGCCTTGCCTGTGATGCCGCCACCGATATGGTCACCTGGGATCGCTGCAACCGACGGTTCCACTTCGCCCTTCTGGCGCCTTGCACGATGCCGCGTCTGCTGGCCGCGATCGAGGATCTGCACCTCACCGCCGCCCGCCATATGTTCGCCTTCTGGCAGGACCGCTGGGTGCCGCGCCCCGATGGCGATCACGCCGCGCTGATCGCGGCGACGCAAGCGCAGGACCTCCCCCTCGCCTGTGACCTGTTGCGGCGGCATTTACGTCGCGTCAGCTAGGGTCGCTCTGCCCGCCTCTTGCGGCGCGTTCAGGGCATGACGCAGGGGGGATTTGCGGCTATAAGCGCCCGAATCCAACAGAACCCGGAGCCGGAACACATGTCCAACGCGCAGCTGGAAACCGCAATCGAGGCCGCCTGGGAGGCCCGTGACACCATCACCCCCGCGACCAAAGGCGAAGCCCGCGATGCCATCGAGGCAACGCTTGCGGCCCTCGACAGCGGCAAACTGCGCGTTGCGGAAAAGCAGGCGAGCGGCGACTGGCACGTGAACCAATGGGCGAAGAAGGCCGTGCTGCTCGGCTTCCGCCTCAAGGACATGGAAGAGCAGTCCGGCGGCCCGCAGGGCTCCGGCTGGTGGGACAAGGTGGACAGCAAGTTCAAGGGCTGGGAGGCCTCCGACTGGAAATCCGCAGGCTTCCGTGCGGTGCCGAACTGCATCGTGCGCAAATCCGCCTATATCGCGCCCGGCGTGGTGCTGATGCCCTCCTTCGTGAACCTCGGCGCCTATGTCGACTCTGGCACCATGGTCGACACCTGGGCCACCGTTGGCTCCTGCGCGCAGATCGGCAAGAACGTGCACCTCTCCGGCGGCGTCGGCATTGGCGGCGTGCTGGAGCCGATGCAGGCCGGCCCGACCATCATCGAGGACAATTGCTTCATCGGCGCCCGCTCCGAGGTGGTCGAAGGCTGCATCGTCCGCGAAGGCTCCGTCCTCGGCATGGGCGTCTTCATCGGCAAATCCACCAAGATCGTCGACCGCGAAACCGGCGAAGTGATGTATGGCGAAGTGCCGCCCTACTCCGTCGTTGTGGCGGGCTCCATGCCGTCGAAAAATGGCATCAACCTCTACTGCGCGGTGATCGTGAAGCGGGTGGACGAAAAAACCCGCTCCAAGACCGGCATCAACGAGCTGCTGCGCGACTGATCTGACGCCAGCCCCTGGCGGCAACACGCAATTTTGATAACAGGCAGCCCCGGTTGCCTGTTATTTTATTTCGTAAAATATTGTTAATGTGGAATGTTTGATCTGTTGCGATAGATTATTGGATGGGCCGTCAACAAACGCCCGGATGTGTCTTGGATAAGGAGCGTCGCCAATGCCTGCATCCTGGAAACCCTCGAACTACCCTTCTGTCAGCCCTTATCTTGTGTGTCACGACCCTGAAGGCACCATTGAGTTCCTGCAGCGCGCCTTTGACGCCACCCTGTTGCGACGACATGACGACAGTGACGGCAGCCTGATGCATGCGGAATTGCGCATTGATGACAGCGTCATCATGATCGGCGGCCTGCCCGAGGCCTCGGACTGCGACGCCCATGTGCATCTTTATGTGCCGGACGCGCGGGCGACCTTTGACCGCGCCATCGCCGCCGGTGGCCAGATCGTGCAGGAGCCGATGCAACAGCGGCTGGACGACGACCTGCGCGCGGGCATCAAGGAGCCGAGCGGCACAACCTGGTGGGTGGCCTCGCGCCCCGGTTCCCTGGTCTGATCCGCACAGACCAAAGGAGAGGGCCCCTCGCGAGACCCTCTCCGGTTCATGTCACGATGATCAGCCGAGGATCCCGGGCAGGTTCAGCCCGTGTTCGCGCGCGCAGTCCTTGGCGATCTCGTAGCCCGCATCCGCGTGACGCATCACGCCGGTCGCCGGATCGTTCCACAGCACGCGGCCAATGCGACGGTCCGCATCCTCGGTGCCATCACAACAGATCACCACGCCGGAGTGCTGCGAGAAGCCCATGCCGACGCCGCCGCCATGGTGCAGCGACACCCAGGTCGCGCCCGATGCTGTGTTCAGCAGCGCGTTCAGCAGCGGCCAGTCGGACACGGCGTCAGAACCGTCCATCATCGCCTCGGTCTCGCGGTTGGGCGAGGCCACCGAGCCGGAGTCCAAATGGTCGCGCCCGATCACCACCGGGGCAGACAGCTCGCCAGTGCGGACCATCTCGTTGAACGCAAGGCCGGCCTTGTGGCGATCGCCCAGACCAATCCAGCAGATCCGCGCCGGCAGGCCCTGGAAGGCGATCCGCTCCGCCGCCATGTCGAGCCAACGGTGCAGGTGCTCGTTCTCGGGGAACAGCTCCTTCATCTTGGCGTCGGTCTTGCGGATATCCTCGGGATCGCCCGACAGCGCGCACCAGCGGAACGGGCCGATGCCTTTGCAGAACAGCGGACGGATATAGGCGGGCACAAAGCCGGGGAAGGCAAAGGCGTTCTCCAGCCCCTCTTCCAGCGCCATCTGGCGGATGTTGTTGCCGTAATCGACCGTGGGCACGCCCATGTCGTGGAAGGCGACCATCGCCTCCACCTGCACCTTCATCGAGGCGCGCGCGGCCTTGGCCACCGCCTTGGGATCGCTTTCGCGTTTCTCTTTCCACTCTGCCATGGTCCAGCCCTGCGGCAGGTAGCCATTGACCGGATCGTGGGCCGAGGTCTGGTCGGTGACGATATCGGGGCGCACACCGCCCGCCTTGGCGCGCTCAACCAGCTCGGCAAAGACATCCGCCGCATTGCCCAACAGGCCCACGGATTTCGCCTCGCCCGCCTTGGTCCAGCGGTCAATCATCGCGAGGGCCTCGTCCAGCGTCTCGGCCTTCTCGTCGAGGTAACGGGTGCGCAGGCGGAAATCGATCGAATCCGGGTTGCACTCCACCGCCAGACAGCAGGCGCCGGCAAAGACCGCGGCGAGGGGCTGTGCGCCGCCCATGCCGCCCAGACCACCGGTCAGGATCCATTTGCCGGTGAGATCGCCGCCATAGTGCTGGCGGCCCGCCTCGGCAAAGGTCTCATAGGTGCCCTGCACAATGCCTTGGGTGCCGATATAGATCCAGGACCCGGCGGTCATCTGGCCGTACATCATCAGGCCCTTCTTATCGAGCTCGTTGAAGTGGTCCCAATTGGCCCAATGCGGCACCAGGTTCGAGTTGGCGATCAGCACGCGGGGCGCGTCCTTGTGGGTCTGGAACACGCCCACCGGCTTGCCGGATTGCACCATCAGGGTCTGGTCTTCTTCCAGCGTTTTCAGGGTCTCGACGATCAGGTCGAAGTCTTTCCAGGTGCGGGCCGCGCGGCCAATGCCACCGTAAACCACCAGCTCATGCGGGTTCTCGGCCACATCGGGGTGCAGGTTGTTCATCAGCATGCGGATCGGCGCTTCGGTCAGCCAGGACTTTGCGGTGATCTCGGTGCCGGTGGCAGGATAGATGTCGCGGGTGTTCTTGCGGGGATCGCTCATGCGGGCCTCCATTGGGTCAGATCAGTCAGGATTTGGGTGAGATGCGCGCGCATGCGGGTAGCGCGGACGGGGTCATAGGTCCAAGGCGGGCACTCGTCGCAATAGGTCGCCTGCGCGAGCTCCATCTGGATGGCGTGCCAGCCCTCATCGGGACGGCCATAGTGGCGGGTGGTCCAGCCGCCCTTGAAGCGGCCATTGAGCACGGAGGAGTAGCCCTCCGCATGTTGGCAACGTGCCACCACCAGCGCCTCGATCGACGGCGCGCAGGTGGTGCCGAGGTTGGTGCCGACGTTGAAATCCGGCAGACGCCCCTCGAACAGAAAGGGGATATCGCCCCGGATCGAGTGGCAATCATAGAGGATGGCAAAGCCGTGAAGCGCCGCCACCCGCACCATCTCCGCCTCCAGCGCCGCGTGATAGGGCGCGTGGTAGGTGTCGCGCCGACGGGTGATTTCCTCTGCGTCCGGCTCGGTGGCCCAGATCGGATTGCCGTCGAAATCGGTCAGCGGCACCAGCGTCGTGGTGTTCTGACCGGGATAGAGGCTGACGCCCTCGGGGTCGCGGTTCACGTCGATCACATAGCGATGGATCGGGGTGCGCACCATGGTCACCCCCTCCACCAACCCCGCATAGAGGTTGTGGATATGCCAGTCGGTATCGGCAAGGCCGCGACCGACCTCGTTCAGATCCTTGGCCACCTCTGCCGGGACCTCGGTGCCGGTATGGGGCAGGCCGAGGATCAAGGGCGAGCTGCCTTGGGTGACCTCGATCATACCGCGACCTCCACGCCCGCCGCCGCGGCCACGCGACCACCGCGCACCATGGCGCTGGCGGCTTCGATCTCCGGCGCGAGGTAGCGGTCCTCGCCCAAGCTGGGGATCTCGCTGCGCAGCATCGCCAGCAGGGCCTGCAGCCGGTCCGAGGTCCTGAGCGGGGCGCGCGCCTCAACCCCTTGGGCGGCGCAGAGCATCTCCACCCCGAGGATCACCGACAGGTTCGCAGTCATCCGCGCCAGACGCAGCGCGCCATGAGCGGCCATCGACACGTGATCCTCTTGGTTGGCCGAGGTCGGCGTCGAGTCGGTCACACAGGGGTTTGCCAGATGCTTATTCTCGCTCATCAGGGCGGCGGTGGTGACCTCGGCGATCATAAAGCCCGAGTTGAGGCCGGGGTTCGGCGTCAGGAAGGGCGGCAGGTCGTGGCTCAGGGTCGGGTCGACCATCAAGGCCACACGGCGCTGGGCAATCGCCCCGATTTCGGCCACGGCGAGCGCGATCTGGTCAGCGGCAAAGCCCACATATTCCGCGTGGAAGTTGCCACCCGAAACGATCAGCCCCTGCTCAACCAGCACCAGCGGGTTGTCGGTGACCGCATTGGCCTCAACCTCCAGCGTGCGGGCCGCCATGCGCAGCACATCAAGCGCGGCCCCGACGACCTGCGGCTGACAGCGGATGCAATAGGGGTCTTGCACGCGGGTATCGCCCTCGCGGTGGCTCTCGCGGATCTCCGAGCCCTCCATGATCGCGCGCATCTGCGCGGCGACATCGATCTGGCCGGCATGGCCACGCAGCGTGTGGATATCCGCCACCAGAGGCGCGGTGGAGCCCATGATCGCATCCGTCGTCAGCGCGGCAATCGCCATCGAGGCCCGCGCCAGGTCCAGCGCTTGGAACAGCCCGGCGAGCGCGCAGGCGGTGGAGAATTGTGTGCCGTTGATCAGGCCAAGCCCCTCTTTCGGGCCCAGCACAATCGGCTCCATCCCAGCGCGCTTCAACGCTTCGGCACCGGAGAGACGTTCGCCCTCAAAGGTCGCCTCGCCTTCGCCAATCATCGCGGCGGTCATATGGGCGAGCGGCGCCAGGTCGCCGGAGGCCCCAACCGAGCCTTGCGAGGGCACCACGGGGGTTACGCCGCGCGCCAGCATTTCCTCGATCTGATTGATCACCAGCCAGCGCACGCCCGAAGCCCCGCGCCCCAGCGACAACAGCTTCAGCACCATCATCAGCCGCACTTTATCCTCGGCCAAGGGCTCGCCCACGCCGCAGGAATGGCTGAGGATCAGGTTGCGCTGCAGCGTCGCCGTGTCCTTGGCCGCGATCTTGGTCGAGGCCAGTTTGCCAAAGCCGGTGTTGATACCATAGACGGGCGCCTCACCTGCCGCTGCCTCGGCCACCATGGCCGCTGCCGCTTCGACACCGGGACGGGCCGAGGCCGCCAGACGGGCCGGGGTGCCCTTGCGCCAGATCTCTTCCAAGGTGGCGAGGGTTACGGTGCCGGGGATCATCTCGATCATGAACGGGTCTCCAGTTTGCCGCCCTGAATGCGGGCGTGAAGGGGATTAAAACCAATGCGATAGGCCAGCTCGGCCGGGCGGGACACATCCCAGACCGCCAGATCGGCGCGCAGCCCGGGGGCGATGCGCCCGCGATCCGCAAGGCCCAGCGCACGGGCCGCGTGGGTCGTCACCCCGGCCAGAGCTTCCTCCGGGGTCAGGCGGAACAGGGTGCAGCCCATGTTGAGGGTCAGCAAAAGCGAGGTCAGCGGCGAGGAGCCGGGATTGCAGTCCGTCGCCAGCGCCATCGGCACGCCATGGGTGCGGAAATGCTCCATCGGCGGCAGTTGCGTCTCGCGGATCGTGTAAAAGGCCCCGGGCAGCAGCACCGCCACCGAACCCGAAGCCGCCATCGCGCGGGCATCCTCTTCGGTGGCATATTCCACGTGATCGACCGAAATCGCACCCCGCTCCGCCGCCAGCTTGGTGCCGCCCTGATGCGACAGCTGCTCGGCATGCAGCTTCACCGGCAGGCCCAGCTCAGCCGCCAGATCGAACACCCGCGCCATCTGCGCGGCGGAAAAGGCGATCCCCTCGCAGAAGCCGTCCACCGCATCCACCAGCCCTTCGGCATGGGCGGCGCACAGGGTCGGCAGGCAGACCTCGTCAAGGTAAGCGTCAGCGCGACCGGCGTATTCGGCAGGCACCGCATGGGCACCGAGGAAGGTGGTTTTCACCGTCACATCGCGCAGCTCGCCCAATCGGCGGGCAGCGCGTAGCATGTTCAGCTCGGTCTCGCGGTCGAGCCCATAGCCCGATTTGACCTCCACCGTCGTCAGCCCTTCGGCGATCAGCGTATCAAGACGCGGCAGCGCCCCGGCAACCAAAGCCTCCAAATCTGCTGCCCGAGTCGCCGTCACGGTGGAGACGATCCCCCCCCCGGCACGTGCGACCTCCTCATAGGTGGCGCCGTTCAACCGCATCTCGAACTCGCCCGCACGGTCGCCGCCGAACACCAGATGCGTGTGGCAATCGACCAGCCCCGGCGTCACCAAACGACCACCGAGATCCCGATGCGGCAGAGTCTGGAACTCCGAGGGCAGCGCCTCCGCCGCGCCACACCACAGGATAAGGTCGCCATCGACGACAACCGCGCCCTCTTCGATCAAGCCATAGGGCGTTCCCGGCTCCATCGTGGCCAGTTTCGCCCCGCTCAGCACGTATGTGTCGCCCATCTCACCCTCTCAGAATCTTCTTGCCCCTCAAACGGTATGCGCTTAATCTCGTTATGTCTATACATAAGAGGGTCAGATGCAGGTAATTTTTGCCGCCACCGCTTGTTTGCCCGAGGGCTGGGCTCAGAATGTCCGCGTGACCCTCGCTGAGGGGGCGATCACCCAGATCGAGGCTGGGGCCACTGCGCAGCCCGGCGACACCCAGGTCGACGTGCTGCTGCCCGCGCTCGCCAGCCTCCATTCGCACAGTTTCCAGCGCGCGATGGCCGGGCGCACCGAATACCGCGCCGGTGGGCAGGACAGTTTCTGGACCTGGCGGGAGCTGATGTACCGCTTCCTCGACCACCTCACGCCCGAGCAATACGAGGCCATCGCCGCCCTGACCTTTATGGAGATGATGGAGGCCGGCTATGCCTCGGTCGGCGAATTCCACTACGTGCACCACCAGCCCGGGGGCACGCCCTATGACAGCCTTGCCGAGCTCAGCCTGCGGGTGATGGCCGGCGCCAAGGAGACCGGCATCGGCCTCACCCACCTGCCGGTGCTCTACACCTATGGCGGCGCGGGCAAACAGGCCTTGGCGGGCGGGCAGCTTCGCTTCGGCAACGACACCGACCGCTTCGCGCAGTTGGTCACCGAGGCCCGCGGCGCGGCGCAAGAGCTCGGGCGCGACGCAATGGTCGGCCTCGCGCCGCATTCCCTGCGCGCCGTCTGCCCCGAAACGCTCGCCCACGTTTTGCCTCTGGCCGAGGACAAGCCGATCCACATCCACATCGCCGAACAACCGCGTGAAGTGGCCGAGATCAAAGCCTGGCTCGGGGCGCGGCCCGTCGAATGGCTGCTGGCCAATGCCCCCGTCACCGATCAATGGTGCCTGATCCACGCCACCCATATGACCGAGGATGAAACCCGCCGCATGGCACAGAGCGGCGCGGTGGCGGGTCTCTGCCCCATCACCGAGGCGAACCTCGGCGACGGGCCTTTTAACGGGCCGCAATATCTGGCAGCGGGCGGACGCTTTGGCGTGGGGTCTGATTCCAACGTGCGGATCTCGCTGGTCGAGGAGTTGCGGACGCTCGAGTATTCCCAACGCCTGCGCGATCTGGCGCGCAACGTGCTGGTGCCCAGCGAGGGCTCGGTGGGCGAGACCCTCTACCTCGGCGCGGCCAAGGGCGGCGCGCAGGCCCTGGGCCGCGATGCCGGCCGCATCGAGGTGGGCGCTCTGGGTGATCTGGTGGCGGTGGACCGCGCCCATCCCGCGCTCTTTGGCCTGCCGGAGGGGCAGCTCCTCGACGGGCTCTGCTTTGCCGCCGACGATCACAGCATCAGCGATGTCTGGGCGGCCGGCCGTCATATGGTGCAGGAGGGGCGTCACATCGCCCGTGACGCCATCCTCGCCAAGTATCGCCGCGCGATCACCTCGCTGCTGGCCTCTCTCTGAGACGGAGCACCAGAACCGCGCCCCCGGTTTCGCCGGGGGTGGTACCCTCCACCTGCATCCCTTGACCGCTGGCAAAGGCTTCCTCGCCAAGGCGCATGCCGCCCTTGATGGCAAAGACCACATCGCCCGCCTCGGCGGTAAAGGCACCCACAACCACCTCGGCCTCCGCCGCAAGGCGCGCAGGGTCGTAGATCAGGTTCAGCGCCCGGCACGGTCCCGCAACCAGCCGCGCGCTCAACGCCAATCCCCCGTCAAACACCAAAGGCCGCAAGGGGCGCGCCTCCAGCACCTCACTTTCCCCATGGAGGGACAGCCCCTGCCCCTCTATGATGGTGTGACTGCGCGCAAGGCCGGGAAAGGCCGAAAACGGCCCGTCCTTGGCGATATCAGCAAGGCTCACCCGCCACAGAAGGCCCGCCGCATCCGCGAGTGTCGCCAGCTCGCGCGTGGTGCCACCGCCGTTCTTCCAGGGCTGCGGGGCCACTGTCGCCACGTCAAAGCGCATCAGCCTCTCCTTTACAAATGCAATTTAATGCAGACATAATGCCATTAAGCCAGAGTTATTATCCATAGCGAGACCCAAGCGTGCAAGCAGCAAAGAAAATCAGCTTTCAGGATGTCCGCGACGAGGTCATGCGCCGGATCGAGGACCGCGTCTGGCCGCAAGGGGCGCTCTTGCCGACCGAGGCGGATCTGGCCGAGGAATTCGGCTGCGCCCGCGCCACGGTGAACCGCGCTCTGCGCGAATTGGCCGAACGGGGCATTATCGACCGCAAACGCAAGAGCGGCACCCGGGTCGCGCTGCAGCCGGTGAAGCAGGCGAAACTCGAGATTGCCACCGCCCGTCGGCTGGTGGAAGAGCGCAACGCCACCTATCGCTATGCGCTGGTGTCACGTAACCTGCAAGCGGCGCCGGGGTGGCTCTGTTCGCAGATGGACCTGCCCCAGGGCACGGAGATCCTGCATATGGAGGCGATGCATTACGCCGATGGCCAGCCGTTCCACTTTGAGGATCGCTGGATCAACATTGCCGCAGTACCGGAGAGCAAGAGCGCGGATTTCGAGACCACCCCGCCGGGGGAATGGCTGCTGGCTGCAGTGCCTTTTTCCAATGCCGAGGTGGGATTTCTCGCCACATCCGCCGATGCGGCCCTGGCCGATTACCTCAACTGCGCGCCCGGGGCCGCCCTGTTCCAGATGGAGCGGTCGACCTGGTTTCAGGAGCAGCCGGTGACCTTTGCCAGGATGACCTTTCACCCGGGCTACCGGATGCGCAGCCGCTACTGAAGATCAGCGCGCCGCCAGCAGGACCTGGGTCTCATAGGATTTGAGCGTCGGGCGCGGCATCGCGGCATAATCCCGCCAGCTCTCGCCCATCAGGGCAAAGAACTCCGCCCGGGTCTCTGCATCCAGCCCCTCGAGGCTCTCGGCACCGGGGTGGTAGCTTTCGCTCTCCAGCCCGTTGCCCCGGATGATCTCGTGGCGGTCGAACAGGAGGTGGTAATAGACCACAGCCCGCCCATCGGCCCGACGGCGGATGGTGCTGTCATTGACCAGCTGATGCGCAGGCACCAGAACCTCGGCCTGACCAAAGAGCATGGCAGCGGTAGAGGAGCTCAGCAGCACGCGATGGGCGGGCGAGACCTCGATCTCCGCGTGATCGCCCAGCGCACCGGCCGCAATCCGTACCGGCGCATCCGCGCCCGCGGCGATCCGGCTGCTGCGACCGATCCAGCGGATGATCTGTCCACCGTGATCGCGGGTCCGCACCTTCATGCCGACCTCGAGTGCTTCGACCGGAACCGGCCCCTTGACCGTCTCGATCAGGGTGCCCGCCACGAAACAGGGGGTGGTGGTCAGGTTGACATAGCCAATGTCGGTGTTCCCGTCGGCATCCGCCACCGTGTAGGTAAAGACCGAGGTCTCGTCATCGTCCACATCGGCCTGGCCGGTAATCTCGAAGGTGCCATCGGGGTTGAGCGTGATGATCTCGCCCGTGGCCAGGGTCACCGAACTGCCCGCCGTGACCGGCTGGTTGTTGATATGGGTGATGGTCAGCTGACCGCCGCTGCTGGAGCTGTCATTGGCCAACACGTCGAGCGTTGTCGAAGTGCCTTCGACCACCGAGACCGTATCATCCCCCGCGATCAGAGCGGTCTGGATCGAATCACCGGCAATCAGCAGGTTCGAATCGTATTTCGCATCCCCGGTGTCGGCGATGGCGATCTTGATCGTGTTGACCTGCCCGGGATTGACCGGCGCGGTCAGCTTCAGCGTCACCGTGAACCCGTCCATCTCGGTATTGTAGGGATCGGTCCCTGCCGGGTTGTTCACATAGAGGTTGGAGTTCGAGGTATCGTTGATGTTGTTGATGGTGATGTCGCCGGTGCCCACCACCAGCGTCGCCTCCACCCCGTTGACCCAGACCGAAACAGCATCGTTGAAGCCGGAGCCGACGTATTCGAGATATTCCTCCGAGGAGAACACGAATTGCATCGACAGGACCGATCCCTCGGGGATGAATTCCGCCTCAAACACCGCTGCGTCATAGGTTTTTCCGCCCGCGATGGCGTCAAGATCGGAATCCCCGGCGGTGCCGTGGTCGGTGGTTCTGCTGGCGGAGGTATTGGTATTGGTGGTGCCGGAACTGTTGGTGAAATCCTCCGCCTTGCCGGTGGACAGGATCACCCCGGTATCCGAGGGCGTCACATCCGGCGCGATGGTATCGCCATTGCTGTAGATGCCAGAGGCCGAGGCGGCGCCGGTATAGGTTGCCGACTGAATGGAGATCCCGTTGCCGAACATGGCCTCGGCCATCTCCATCGCGGAGGCATTGGTATCAATCGGGAGTTCCTGAGCCGTTGCCATCTGAGGTCCACCAATTTCCTGTTCAAGAAAGCCGCACTGCGGAAGCAATTCGGCAGTTATAGGCAGCATGGGTTTTAAAGATGGTGAATCTGCGGCGCGAAACGGGATCAATTCAAGGCAATTTGGTTTGACGAGCCTGCGCGTGCCCGTCTAATGCAGGCCCATGACACAGAAAAAACCCTCTCGTCAGCAGGTCTATACGCTGCTGGTCCAAATCGGCCGCAAAGAAGGCGATGGCCTGCCCGAAGGCGCCACCGGCGCGGCCTTGATGATTTATGCCTCCGGCGTGGACGAGGCCGAGGCCGTACGCGAGACCGTGGCCATCCTCAAGCAGGCCGATACCGCGCCGCTGGATGTGACCGGCTATGGCACCATCGCCGAGCGCGAGGAGGCCGGCCATGAGATCGACGCCGAGGAGCGCGAACTGATGCAGCGGGCGCTGGAAGAAAACGCCGTGATCGTGGCGCAGATGACGCCCTTCTTCGGCAACGAGCTCTCCGATCTGGACGAGGAGGAGCCGCTGCACTGAGCGGCCCTCCCGGCGCCGGGTCAGGACCGGCTGCCGAACCACTTTCGATAGATTGTCTCATAGGTGCCATCCTCCTGCATTTCCAGCAGGACGCGGTTGGCCGGTTCCACATGCGGCGACCCCTGCGGGAAGATGATCCCGTAGTACTCGGTCAGGAACTTGCGGCCGGTCACAATTCCGAGGCCTTCTCCATTGGTGCGCACATAGTGGTCGAGCACCGGCGCGTCGAACACCACGATCCGGGTATTGCCGGCCTCGAAATCCGCCAGCAGATCGCCCAGCCCCGGAAAGCCGGTGTAGTCGATCTCGCGCCGGTCGAGGAAACCGGCAGCAGTGGAGCCCTGGATGGTGCCGACCTTCTTGCCATAGAGGTCGTTGACCGAATTCACGCTGCCGTTGATCGCCTCCACCGTCATGGCAGCGGTGATCTTCGCCACAAAGACCGAGACGATGAACAGCGAGGACAGCACCAGCAGCACGCCGAAGATGCGACCCAGGAAACTGCGCGGCACCCGTTCCTCAAAGCCGCCGTTGACCACGAGGTTGAGCGCCCACCAGAAGGAGGGAAACCAGGCCTCCCTGAGCGGCCGGTCGAAATAGGGCTGGGCGCTGCGCTCGAAGACCCACATCAGCAGGCCGCCCACCAGGAGGAGCACAAAGGCGATGCCGATGGCGGCAAAGAGATCCCAGGACATCAGTGCCGACAGCAGGCTCGGTTCCGAGACGTCATCGGCCTGCAACATGATCTGCAAGCCGCTTTCAAAGATCGGCTGGCTGAAATCCATCACCGCCTCGCGTCCGGCGGTGATGGAGATATTGGCGGCGGCCATATCCGCCGCGCCGCGCTCCACCTCTTCGAGCATCTGGGCAAAGCTTTCCACCCGGTTCACCCGCAGCTCCCAGCCTAGTCGGCGGGCCACCTCGCGCATCAGGTCCATGGTAAAGCCCACGTCCTGACCACCGAGCGGCATGGAGAAGGGCGGCCGGGTGACGGTGTTCACCACCACCTCCTGCGCCCGTGGGGCGGCGGGCAAGCAAAAGTTCACAACTGTGAAAAGGCAGAAGAACAGGGAACGCAAGGACATGGACAGCGACTTTCGGGCAGCTTCTGACCTGCCTTAACGGGAAAGTAATATTATTATCAAGCCTCTGTCATCAGGCGCTGCGCGGTTCCATCAGCACTGCGGCATCAAACGCGCGCAGAACCGGCGCGGTGCTGCCGGCATGTTCGGGCAGGTCGTTGCGGTTGACATCCGCCAGCAGGCTGGCCGCGAGCCCGCGCCGGTCGCGGCGCAGACGTCCGAGGAACTGCGTTTCCACCCCGAGGCCGGCCGCCGTCCTGACCACCTCCTGCGTCGGCAGGATCACCTGCATATAGGTCGCGAGCACCTCGGGCGCACTGTCGTACTGCGCAAGACGGGTGGCGCAGAGCGCCTCTGCCGGGGCCAGCACCGCCTCGCGCCCGAAGTGGTATTCGACCTCCGCTCCGGTGAACTCAACCCGCTGGTGCGGGGCCAGTCGCAGATCCGCACGCAGCCCGAGCCCGGGAGCGCGCAGCCGCACGGGCGCGAAACTGCCAAAGGCCGGCACCTGTCGCCGCAGCACATGCAGAACCGGCACCAGGTCACCGGAAGCCCCGCGCAGCAGATCGCCGCGCCGGAGGTGCGCCAGCGGGCGGGGTCCGCGTTCGGTCTCCATCAGCGTCTCCGGTGCGAGACCGGGCATCACCCCCACCGGCTCTTGCACATCAGAGAGGGCGATCATCTCCATTTCGTCCGACAGATGACTGTCAGGCGCGCCACTCAGCAGCGCTTCGAGATCGGCGAGCCGCCAGGGGCGCGGGGCCTCGATCTCGACAATCTGCGCCCGGTGGTCGCCGGGATGTTCCAACGCCAGATGACCGCGAAAGGCAGGCGCATCCCAGAACAGCGTCAGCCGCACCCGCGTGCCGCGTGCCTCGCGCAAGGGGGTGAGGATATGGTGCAAAAGATGGCCGTATTGGTCGAGATGGACCTCGATCCCGCCCTGCGGCGCCGCCGAGATCATCAGCCGTAAAGGCCAGTCGCCGCCGCGCTCGAACAGCAGGAGCGGTGCGCCCGCATCCGGTTCCGGCAGGGACAGTTCAAACATCAGCGTGCCGCGTGCCAAAAGCGCATTCGCCTCATGCAGCAACAGGCAGCCACGGGCGCCGCTCTCGCTGAGCCCGGCGCTGTCAAAGACCTGCCGTATGCCTGCGTCACTCCGGTGCCAGAGGCCCAGCCAGCTCATCCCTGGAAGTCTCCTGCGAAAGCTCTGTCCATCCTGCCTCGCCTACCATCCTGTCCACGCCTCCGGCGCGGGTAATGTCGTGCCCCGGGCGGCGCGTTGATCGGCCTTGTGATGCCCGGGGCGTCCCTCAGTTTCAGTCCCGTGGTTCCCGGTCCGGGTCGCGCCAGGCAGGGCCATGAGCCATCAGGATCCCCGAGCCGACCAGGGCTTGCGCATTCGGTCGGGGCCATCGGTCTGGAGAATGTTTGGTCCTGCTCGGTGCACGTCAGGGCGATCTTGTCGCCGCCGCAGCCCATGCCTCGGTCTGTTATGGGGCGAGCCTAGCACGGTGTACCGTCCCTGTCAGGTCTCAGAATGCCCGTCCGGGCGCGAGGCGGGCAATTCCGCCACAGCCGCCAATTGCGCCCGCCCCCGAAACCGCGATAGGCATGGCAGCACAGACCAGCAGGAGACGCCCCATGACCGCCATCGACCCCGTAGCGCTGACCGCAGAGCTGATCCGTTGCCCTTCGGTGACGCCGGAGGAAGGCGGCGCTCTGGCGCTGCTGGAAAAGGTGCTGAGCGCGGCCGGCTTTGACTGCACAAGGGTCGACCGGGGTGAGGTCAGCAACCTCTTTGCCCGCTGGGGCGCGAAGGGCCATGCAAGAACCTTCGGCTTCAACGGCCATACCGATGTGGTGCCGGTGGGCGATGCCGCCGCCTGGACCCGCGACCCCTTTGGCGCAGAGGTGGTGGACGGGGTGATGTATGGCCGGGGTGCCACCGACATGAAGTCGGGCGTCGCCGCCTTTGCCGCCGCCGCCATCGATTTTGTCCGCGACACCCCGCCCGATGGCGCCCTGGTGCTGACCATCACCGGCGACGAGGAAGGCGATGCGGTGGATGGCACCACCGCGCTCCTCGACTATATGGACCGGGAAGGCGAGCGCATGTCGGTCTGTCTGGTGGGCGAACCCACCTGCCCCAACCACATGGGCGAGATGATCAAGATCGGCCGCCGCGGCTCGCTCACCGCCTGGTTCACGGTGAATGGCGTACAGGGCCATTCCGCCTATCCCCACCGCGCCAACAATCCGCTGAACGGCATGGCGCGGCTGATGGATCGTCTGGCGAGCCACCAACTGGACGAGGGCTCGGAGCATTTTGATGCCTCCACCCTCGCGATTGTCACCATCGACACCGGCAACCCGGCCACCAATGTGATCCCGGCGCAGGCGCGGGCTGCGGTCAACATCCGGTTCAACGATCTGCATTCCGGCGCCTCGCTCAGCCAATGGTTGCAGGAAGAGGCCGACCGAATCGCCGAGGATTTCGGCCTGAAAGTCGCGCTGGAGGTGAAAATTTCCGGCGAAAGCTTCATCACCCCCCCGGGGGATCTCTCCGATCTGGTGTCCCGGGCGGTGCAGGTCGAAACCAATCAGGTGCCAAAACTATCTACAACTGGAGGGACTTCCGATGCGCGCTTTGTCAAAGCGCATTGCCCTGTGGTAGAGTTCGGCCTGGTGGGAAAAACCATGCATCAGGTGGACGAATGCGTCGAGGTGGCTCAGATCCACCAGCTCAAGTCCATCTATGCACGTATATTGGCGGAGTATTTCAGATGAGCCTGTCGATCAATGTCACGGACGATCTCGACACATGCCTGAAGCTGCGGTTTGAAGTTTTTGTCCGCGAACAGAAGGTGCCGTTTCACGAGGAACATGATTCAGCGGATGACTCCGCGACCCATATCCTCGCCAGCGTCGATGGGGTGCCCGTGGGCACCGCCCGGATCGTGTTTTTCAACGATATCGCCAAGATCGGTCGTGTCTGCGTGCGCAAGAGCGAACGCGGCACCGGTCTTGGGGCCAAGCTGATCAGCGCCTGCCTGAAGGAGGCAGAGGCGCGGGGCGGCGTCAACAAGGCCAAGCTCGGTGCCCAGATCCAGGCGCTCGGTTTCTACCAGAAGCTCGGGTTCGAGGCCTTCGGCCCGGTCTATCTGGATGCAGGTATCGAACACCGCGACATGATCCGAAAGCTGCACTGACCCCGGGTCATTGGCCGCGGGCGGGCATCGGGCCGGCAGGCGACGCCTCATGGTGTCGCGATCAATCCTGCGCCTCCTACGATCAGAGTCCCGGCTGTTGCGGCAGGCGCCCGCCGCCCCTGCCAAGGGGCGGCGCCGGGCCCAACGGGAGCCATTGCATCTGTGATGCTGTGGCGACGGGCGGGAGCTCCCCCGCTCCTGCCGCACCCCCGCGCCTGCGCCGCCGCAAGAGAGCCGCGCGCCCGCTTTTTTTCAGCATGACGCGCCCCGCGCGCCGTGCTACGGCAGGATCATGGCGCGCATTCCGACAAAGGCCGAGATTCTGGACTGGATCTCCGCCCACCCGACCCAAACCTCCAAACGAGACATCGCCAAGGCCTTTGGCATCAAGGGCGCTGAACGCATCGACCTGAAGCGGGTGCTGAAGGAACTCGAAGCCGAGGGCAACCTTGAAAAACGCAAGCGCAGCTACGGCGATCCCGACCGGCTGCCGCCGGTCTCGATCCTCGTGGTCAAGGCGCCGGACGACAATGGCGACCTCTTTGCCCAGCCCTTGGAATGGCACGGCGAGGGGGTGGAGCCCATCGTCATGGTGATCCCGCGCGCCTCCGACCCGGCCCTGGGCGAAGGCGACCGCATCCTCGCCCGCCTGACCGTGGTGCATGAAGAAGACCACAACTACGAGGCGCGGCTCATTCGCCGCATCGGCACCAACCCCAAACGCATCCTCGGCATCTACCGCAAGGGCGCGGAGGGCGGGCGCATCGTGCCGATCGACAAGGCCAGCACCAATGAATGGATCGTGCCCGAGGCCAATACCCATGGTGCCAGGGACGGCGAATTGGTCGAGGCGGAACAGGCCGGCCCAAAGGGCCACCTCGGCCTCGCCCGCGCCCGCATCGTCGAGCGGCTTGGTGACCCCTCCGCGCCCAAGGCGGTGTCGCTGATCGCCATTCACCAGCATGGCATCCCCGACCATTTCCCCGATACGGTCATCGCCGAGGCCGACGCGGCCAAGCCGATGGGCCTCAAGGGGCGCGAGGATCTGCGGGAGCTGCCGCTCATCACCATCGACCCATCGGATGCCCGCGACCATGACGATGCCTGTTTCGCCGAGGCGGACCTCGATCCCACCAACCCCGGCGGGTATATCATCTGGGTCGCCATCGCCGATGTCGCCGCCTATGTGACGCCGGGCTCCCCGCTCGACCGCGAGGCGCGCAAGCGGGGCAATTCGAGCTACTTCCCCGACCGTGTGGTGCCGATGCTGCCGGACCGGCTGTCGGGCGATCTCTGCTCGCTGCACGAGGGCGTGCCGCGTCCCTGTCTGGCGGTGAAGATGCAGATCGACGCGGAGGGCAACAAGCTCTCGCATCGCTTCCTGCGCGGGCTGATGAAATCCCCCGCCTCTCTCGCCTACGAGGAGGTTCAGGCGGCGATGGATGGCGCGCCCAACGCGCGCACCGAACCCCTGCTCGAAGATGTGATCAAGCCGCTCTACGCCGCCTATGAGGCGCTGAAGACCGCACGCGGCCAACGCCAGCCGCTCGACCTCGACCTGCCGGAGCGCAAGATCGTTCTGGACGAGAAGGGCCGCGTGGTCTCGGTGAACTTCCGCGACCGTCTCGACGCGCACCGGCTGATCGAGGAGTTCATGATCCTCGCCAATGTCGCCGCCGCCGAGACCCTGATCAAGAAGCGCCAGCCGCTCCTGTTCCGCGTCCACGAGGAACCCAATGCCGACAAGCTCGACGCCCTGCGCGAGACCGCGCGGGCAGCGGGGCTGAACCTCGCCAAGGGGCAGGTGCTGCAAACCCGCCATCTGAACGCGCTGCTGAATGCCGCCGCCGGCACCGATGATGCGGAGCTGATCAATATCTCCACCCTGCGCTCGATGCAGCAGGCCTATTATCACCCGGAGAATTTCGGCCATTTCGGCCTTGCCCTGCGCAACTACGCCCATTTCACCTCGCCGATCCGGCGCTATTCCGACCTCATCGTGCACCGGGCGCTGATTTCGGCCCATGGCTGGGGCAAGGACGGTCTCAGCCCCGAGGAGATCGAGCGGCTGGAGGATACCGCGACGCATATTTCCGCCACCGAGCGGCGCTCCATGCTGGCGGAACGGGACACCACCGACCGGTACCTCGCCTCCTACCTCTCGGAGCGGGTTGGCAACGAGTTCACCGGCCGGATCTCCGGCATCGCGCGGTTTGGCGCCTTTGTGAAACTGGACGAGACCGGGGCCGACGGGCTGGTTCCGATCCGTTCGATCGGGCGCGAGTTCTTCCACTTCGATGCCCAGGCGGGCACGTTGATGGGCTCGGACAGCGGTCTGCTGATCGCGATCGGCATGCGGGTGACGGTGCGGCTGGTGCAGGCGGCCCCGATCACCGGCGGGCTGGAACTGGAACTTCTGGCGCTGGAAGAGGCCGAGCTGCCCGCAGGCGGCGGCAGCGGCGGGCGCGGCAAGGGGCGACGCAGCCCGGCCGGGCGCACCGTGGTGCGGCGCAAGGTGGCCAAGGCCAAGCACAAGGCCGCCAAGGACAAGCGCAAGATGACCAGAACCCGCAAATAGGCCTCCCCTGTGTCCCTGCCCTGCCCCCTCTCTGAGGGCGAGGCAGGAGGGTTTGCGCTTTGCTTTGCAAATCGCCGGGGGGCGGGCCGCGCCTTCGGCGCGGCCCGCCTGGCCCACTCAGACGGGTTCAGGCGGCCTCGGGCAGGATCAAGGCAGCCCGCTGCATCACCCGGTCCACATAGGCCATCAGCACCGGATAGCCCTGTACGACCTCCACCACCTGCGGTGCGGCGGGGGCGCGCGACAGCGCCTCCAGCATCGGCGCGGCAGAACAATCCGCCGCCGTCATCCGGTCACCAAAGAGGAAGGGCTGGTCGGCCAACACCCCTTGAAGCGCAGTCAGATCCTGATGCAGCCGCACCAACCGTTCGGCGCGATCGAACCGCGAATGGCCCGCAAAATGCAGCCCCTGCAGCACGCCGGCGCGAAAACCCTCGACCGGCGCCTCCGGCACCCCGGCAAAAACGCTGGCGCGCATCTGCGACCATCCCTCGTCCTCGAGCCAGCGGGCGCACATCAACTGGAGCCAGAGCGCCTCGTCCACCATGCGGATCAGCAGCCGGGACTGCGCCTGCCGCGCGCCGTCGAGGCCCGCATCGAAAGTCGCCCCACGGGATTCGAGAAAGCGGCGGATGCCTTCGCTGTCCGCAATGACCGCGCCTGCCGCATCCCGCAGCACCGGCAGCTTGCCATGGGGCATGCGGGCCAGTTCGCCCGGGTCGGTGACATCCTGCCGTTGCCAGGTCTCGCCCGACAATTGCAGCAGGAGCGCCGCCTTGGTGCAGAACATGCTGTAGCTGAAAAAGCCACAGCCACCGGAATGGGTCAAAAGGGTCAACATCGTCTCTCTCCATTTCTTGGGATGTGATGCCACACGTGATAGAAGGGCCTGATGACAGTTTCTGTCATTAGGCGATGGCAGGTTGGCACGGGGGAGAAACAAGATGACCAAGACCGAGCGCCTGTTCCGGCTGATGCAGAGCCTGCGTCAGATATCGCCGCCGGTGACGGCGGAGGTGCTGGCGCAGGAGCTCTCCGTTTCTGCCCGCACCATCCACCGCGATATTGACGCGCTGCGTGGCCTGGGCGCGGTGATCGACGGGGCGGCTGGCTTCGGCTTTACCCTGATCGAGGATGCGACCCTGCCGCCTCTGGGCTTTGGCGCCACCGAACTGGAGGCGCTGGTGCTGGGCCTCTGCGAGGTGCAGCAGAAGGGCGACCCGGACCTGTCGGAGGCCGCCCGCACCGCCCTGCGCAAGCTGCGGGCTCGGCTGCCGCAGAGCCAGGCGGACCGGTTGCAGCATGCGGTGCTCTCGGCCCATAGCTTTGCGCCCCCGGCATTGCCCGGCATCGATGCCGCCATCCTGCGGCAGGCAACCTGGGACGAACGCGAGGTGACCTTTGCCTATACTGACGCCAAGGGGGAGGCGAGCCAGCGGCAGGTGAAGCCGCTGGGGCTGGTCTATTTCGACAAATCCTCGGTGCTGGTGGCCTGGTGTCACCTGCGGCAGGGGTTTCGGGTGTTCCGGCTGGATCGGATGCGGGATCTGGTGGTGAGCGAGACCTCGTTTCGCCCACATCGGGTGGCGCTTTACCGCGCGGCCCTCGACCATCTGCGCCAGCAGGCCTACGGCTGATTTGGGCGGCCCCATGCTGAGCGCGCGGTCCCGGACGCTGGCCACTTTTGCCGGACTCCAACCTGCGGTAGACTGGGACCAATAACAAACAGGCAGTCGAGGGTATCATGCGCAGGTGGATCGGAACGGCGCTGTGTCTTGGGGTGGCGTTCCACACGGGCACGGCAGAAGCGAATTCGGGAGAGGTTAAAGCGGCGGATCTGCGGCAGGAGCCCTCCCCCTTGTTGATGGCGACCCTGAGCGCGCCGCGCCCGGTGGCACGCAGCGCCGAAGTCGATGCCCCGGCCCTGACACTGGCGCCACAACCCACCGAGGCGGGCTCCGGGGCGGCAGGCTTCGCGGACTGGATCCGGGACTTTTATCCCCGCGCCCGGGCGCAGGGGATCAGTCAGGATACGCTCGATACCGCCTTTCGCGGGGTCACCTATGACCCGGAAGTCATTCGGCGCGATCAGAACCAGTCGGAGTTCTCCAAGGCGATCTGGGAGTATCTCGACAGCGCCACCTCCGACCTGCGGGTCAGCAACGGGACGGCTGCATTGCGCCAGCAGGAGGCGGTGCTGCGGCGGATCGAGAAGACCTATGGCGTGCCCAAGGAGATCGTGGTGGCAGTCTGGGGTCTGGAAAGCAGCTACGGCAGTTTCCGCGGCAAGATGGACATCATCGGCTCGCTGGCGACGCTGGCCTATGACGGGCGGCGCGGTGCCTTTTTCGAGGAACAGCTGATTGCGGCGCTGAAGATCCTGCAGGCGGGCGACGTGGATCCACGCGGCATGACCGGCAGCTGGGCGGGTGCCATGGGGCATACGCAGTTCATGCCGACCTCCTACCTCGACTATGCGGTGGATTTCAGCGGCGACGGAAAGCGCGACATCTGGTCGGACGACCCGACGGATGCGCTGGCCTCGACCGCGGCCTATCTGAAGCGCTTCGGCTGGACGACCGGCCAGCCCTGGGGAGTGGAGGTTACCCTGCCGCAGGGGTTCGACTATCGCCTCGCCAATCGCAAGATCGAGAAGTCCCCCGGCGACTGGGCGCGGCTCGGGGTGCGCGGGGTCGATGGCCGCGCGGTGGCGGAGCATGGTCCCGCCTCGATCCTGCTGCCCGCAGGCGGCAAGGGGGCGGCCTTCATGATCTTTGGGAATTTCGCAGTGCTGGAGCGGTACAACACCGCCGACGCCTATGTGATCGGGGTGGGCCATCTGAGCGACCTGCTGCAGGGCGGCGCGCGCATCAAAGGTGACTGGCCACGCGAAGACCGGGCGCTGAGTTTTTCCGAACGCAAGGAGCTGCAGGAGCGGCTGACGCGGGCCGGTTACAATACCCAAGGTGTCGACGGGCGGATCGGACCGCTGACGGTGGATGCAGTGCGCGCCTATCAGAGTGCCATGGGGCTGATGCCGGATGGCTATGCCTCCTTGAGCCTGTTGCAGCGGCTGCGCTGAAGAACGGGGAGGGATGGGGGCGCTACCGCCTCTGGCCGTGACGGGCCATTCAACCCCGAGGGAGTCTTGCCCAAAAGAAGAAAGCCCCGCTGCAATGGCGGGGCTTTTTGTTTTGTTTGGCAGCGGTTTCAGTCAGGTCGGGCTCATACCGCGCAGACGCTCGGAGCGGCGGCGCAGCATTTCCACCGTGGTCAGAAGGCAGATCGAGATCACCACGAGGATGGTCGCCACCGCGAGGATGGTGGGCGAGATCTGCTCGCGCAGGCCGGTGAACATCTGCCAGGGCAGGGTCTTCTGTCCCGCCGAGCCGACGAAGAGCACCACCACCACCTCGTCAAAGGAGGTAATAAATGCGAAGAGGCCGCCAGAGATCACCCCGGGCAGGATGAGCGGCATCTGGACGCGGAAGAAGGTGGTCACCGGGCCTGCGCCCATATTGGCGGCAGCGCGGGTCAAGGAGCGGTCAAAGCCGACCAGCGTGGCGGTGACGGTGATGATCACAAAGGGGATGCCAAGCGCGGCATGGGCCAGCACCACGCCGAAGTAGGTGCCTTGCAGGCCGATCCGGCTGTAGAAGAAATACATGCCGGCCGCCGAGATGATCAGCGGCACGATCATCGGCGAGATCAGGATCGCCATGATCGCGCGGCGGAAGGGCACATGCGGCTGGCTGAGGCCGATCGCCGCCAAGGTGCCGAAACCCACCGAGAGGATCGTCGCCATCGGTGCGATGGAGAGCGAGTTCCACAGCGCCTGCTGCCAATCGGCATTGGTGAAGAAATCGCGGTAATGCTTCAGCGAATAGCCGTCGGGATCGAATTGCAGCATCGCGGGCGTGAAGGTGAAGAAGTTCTCGGCATTGAACGACAGCGGCATCACCACGAGGATCGGCGTGATGAGAAAGACGAAGATCGCGCCGCAGATCACCCGGAAGGTATAATGCCAGAGCACCTGCCCCGGGGTCAGATAGGGTGCCAACGTGGCGCGGTACTGCGAGGTGGCGAGCCAGAAAATGAACCAGCCGGCAAACCCGCCGAAGAGCGCGCCGACCACCATGGCGGGCAGACCGCCCATCACGAGACCCGCAACCGCGAAGGCGACGAGTAGGACGAGACGGATCACCTTGGCCTGCGCCGTCATGGAGGTGAGCACGAATCCCAGCCCGCCGAGGAGCGCTGCGCCGATCAGGAGGCCAAGAAGGCCGGAACCCTGGGCGGTGCCCACGAATAGGCCAAAGAAGCCCCCCGCGCAGGCAGAGACGCCGGCGGTGAAGGCGGGGGTTTGGTTTTCAACAGGTGTCAGTGCCATCTTGCCTTACCCCAGCTTCACGTTGTCGATGCCGACGATCTTGTCATAGGCCCAGTAGAGCAGCAGCACGACCACCAGTAGGATGGTGCCCAGCGCCGCCGCCAGACCCCAGTTCAGCGACTGGGAAATGTGGAAGGCGATCCGGTTGGAGATGAAGACCCCCTTGGTGCCCCCGACCAGCTCGGGCGTGATGTAGTAGCCGATGGCGAGAATGAAGACGAGGATCGAACCCGCCCCGATGCCCGGCACCGACTGCGGAAAATAGACCCGCCAGAAGGCCGTCCAATTGGTCGCGCCCAAGGACTTGGCCGCCCGCAGATAGGAGGGGTTGATCGTCTGCATGACCGAATACATCGGCAGGATCATGAAGGGCAGCAGGATATGGGTCATCGCCACGATGGTGCCGAACTGGTTGTTGATCATCACCAGACGCGCGTCATCCGCCACGATGCCGAGCCAGACCAGAACATCGTTGATGACGCCCTGCTGCTGCAGCATCACCTTCCAGGCCGAGGTGCGCACCAGAAGCGAGGTCCAGAAGGGCAAGAGCACCAGGATCATCAGCACGTTGGCCGTGCGCGACGGCAGGTTTGCAAGAATCCAAGCCACCGGATAGCCCAAGACGATACAGCTCACCGTGATGGCCATGGACATGATCATCGTGCGCAGGAAGAGGGTGCCGTAGATGCGCTCCAACTCGGGGCGCAGCTCAGGGCCGTTTGGACCCTTCTGGAAATCGGCGGCATTGAGGAAATAGCCGTTGGTATACTTGCCCGAGTAGGTCTTGATGGTGCGCCAGACCTCCGGGTCGAGCCAATCCTTGTCGATCTCGGCAAAGGCCTCGCGGGTGGACATGGTCTGCCACTCCGGGGCCTGGATCGCGGTGACAGCGGCGGACAGCAGGGCAGCAGTGTCGCCACCGAAGGCCGCAGGCGCGTCCGGGTTCTGCACGAGATCCTTGTAGAGCGCCATATAGATCGGCGCCCAGGGTTTTTCCTTGGTCGGGCTGTCCCCGTCCTGATCCTGGATCGTGCGTGCCCAGGCTGCATAGGCATCGGTGGCGCCGGGCAGGACCTCGGCGGCGGTGTCGGAATAGGCGAAACGAGACTCATCGTCTCCCCCCGCCTCCGCCGCCCAATCGGGATCGGCAAAGAGGGCGACAAAGGTCTCTGGCTCCTTCCACGCCTTGTCCAGGTCGACAAACTGGTCGAGGTAGATCTCGCCCATATCGTCCATGCTGCGACCAGCCTTGCGGAAGATCGAGGAAATACCGGCATTTTCGTAGTTCAGGCGGGAGCCGACGCGGGTGTGTTCCTTGCGCTCCGCCGCCACCACGAGATCGTAGGCCAAAGCGTCAAACATCGCCTCGGAGGGTGCCTCGCCGCTGTCGGCGTCATAGGCCTGCACCGCCACCGTTGTGCGTGGCAAGGTATCGGTGACGATACTGTTCTCGACCGAGCGGAACAGCATGTCCGCAATCGGGAGAATGAAGGTCAGCAGAACAAACAGCAGCAAGGGCGCGATCAGCGCCAGCGCGCGCATCTTCTGCATCCGGAGCGCCCGGGCGAGGCTGCGCTTTAGCGGCGTGCCATCTGCGGCCAGAACCGGTCCGGTTTGGGTCATGTCGCTCATGTCAGAGAGCCCCCCGTCGGGTGTTGGTGCTTATTATACTTGGGGAAGAGGGGGCCGGTCGCGCCGGCCCCATCCCGAAAGTTTCACGTGAAATAAGCAGTCGCTTATTGTGCCAGCCAGGCCTGGAACTTCGCGTCCAGATCGTCACGGTTATCGGCCCACCACTCGTAGTCATAGATGTGCACATTGGTCGCGTTGGCCGGATCGGTGGGCATATGCGGTGCCATCTCGATGCCGAGGTCAGCGTGCTTGCCCACCAGCGGCGCGGAGGAGGTACGGGCCGGACCGTAGGAGATGAACTTGGCCTGATCCGCCAGACGCTGGGTGTCGGTGGCGAACTTCAGGAAGTCCATCACGCGGGCAAGACGGTCTTCGGGCAGGCCGGCGGGCACAACCCAGCCGTCAAGGTCGAAGGACTGCATGTCCCAGAGCATCCCGATCGGCTGGTTCTGCTCGGCAATCGCGGAGAACAGGCGACCGTTGAAGGTGGAGCCCATGACCACTTCGCCATCGGCGAGCAGCTGCGGGGTTTCCGCACCGGCGGTCCACCAGACCACTTGGTCCTTGATGGTGTCGAGCTTGGCCAGCGCACGGGCGACGCCTTCGTCGGTGCCCAGAACGTCATAGATCTCGTCCTTGGCGACACCGTCACAGAACAGCGCCCATTCCATGTTGTCGATCGGGCGCTTCTGCAGCGCGCGCTTGCCCGGATAGGCGTCGAGGTCGAAGATGGCGCAAACAGAGGTCGGCGGGGTATCGCCCACCATGTCGGTGCGATAGCCGAAGGTGGTCGAGTACACGATCTGCGGCACGAAGCAGTCCGAGACGATCAGGTCGCCAAAGTCGTCAGAGGCCGGGGTGCCATCCGGCGCGGCAGCCAGCACTTCGTCGTGATCCAGCTCCATCGCCAGACCTTCGTCGCACAGGCGCATGGAGTCGGAGGCCACAACGTCCACGAGATCCCAGGTGATATTGCCCGCTTCGGACATCGCGCGCATCTTGGCGGTCGCCTCGGCGGAGCTTTCGTCCCAGATCACCGTGACTTCGGGATGCATGGCCAGATAGGGCTCGACATAGGCCTTCACCTGGCTCGCCTGATAGGCGCCGCCCCAGGATACGAGGGTCATCTCATTTGCCATATCCGCAGCCATGGCCATCGGCGCGCAGAGTGCGGTCGTGGCGGCAAGGGCCGACAGGTTACGAAGTTTCATGCGTATTCTCCTTGTTGAGACACTGAATCTTGGTGTTGTCAGTTTCAGATCATTGGCCCCCCGATCCATTGATCCGCCGGGGGTTCCGGGGCACGCTTGGGCGTCAGGCGTCCAGCGCGCGGCAGTCTTCGGGCAGCCAGCCGATTTCGATCTGCTGGCCGGGCTGAAGACGGGTCTGGTCGGGGGCGTTGCGGGTCTTGATGATGAACTCATCATTGCCGGCAACCCGAAGGCGGGTGCGGAAGATGTCACCCATGTAGATGAACTCCAGCACCTCGGCCTTGAGGGTATGTACGCCCTCTTGCAGACGATCCTTGTTGTATTCCACCCGCTCCGGGCGGATCGAGACGCGGGTGCGCTGACCGGCCTCGGAGACGTTCACCGGCGTCGCGGTGATCAGCTCGCCATCGTCGAGCTGCACCAGCGCACGGCCACCGCTGATTTCCTTCACGGTGCCTTCCAGCGTGTTGTTCTCGCCGATGAACTGCGCCACGAAGCTGTTCGAGGGCTCCTCATAGAGCTGATCCGGCGGCGCCAACTGCTGGATGCGGCCATCGTTGAACACGGCGACTCGGTCGGACATGGTCAGGGCTTCGGTTTGGTCGTGGGTCACATAGACCACGGTGATGCCCAGATCATGAGCCAGACGGGTGATCTCGAACTGCATCTTTTCGCGCAGCTGCTTGTCGAGCGCGCCCAGGGGTTCGTCCATCAAAACCAGCTCAGGCTCGAACACCAGCGCGCGGGCCAGGGCCACACGCTGCTGCTGCCCACCGGAGAGCTGCGAGGGACGACGGCCGCCAAAGCTGCCCATCTCCACCATGTCGAGGGCGCGCTTCACCTTGGCTTCGCGCTCCGACTTGCCCAGTTTGCGCACCTCCAGCGGGAAGCTCAGGTTCTCGGCAATGGTCATATGCGGAAACAGCGCGTAGTTCTGGAACACCATGCCGATGCCGCGCTTGTGCGGCGGGATGTTGTTGATCGAAGTGCCGCCGAGGCGGATGTCGCCATGAGTGGCGGTCTCGAACCCCGCAAGCATCATCAGGCAGGTGGTCTTGCCCGAGCCCGACGGCCCCAACATGGTCAGAAACTCGCCCTTGGGCATGGTGAGGTTCAGATCTTTGACGACAAGTGTCTCACCGTCATAGCTCTTTTGAACGCGTTCGAATTCTACGAACGCGTCAGACTTAGACGCATCAGCCAAATCAGGCTCCCCGTGTTTTGTTCTTATCGCGGCAGATTGTTCTGCTCTTCGTTCCCTAGTGTAAGCACAGCCGAACTCCCCTGTGCAACCGGATCGCGCGAGTCGGCTTTCTCGCCCCTGCGCGCCCCTGAACTCTCAGGGACGAATTCGTTCAACACCAGAAGACTATACGACACATGCTTGCACATATGCGTCATCTTGAGACATTTTCAGCCCCGGAGACAACTGGGAACGCGATGTTTTTTTTCGCGCTCGCACAAAAAAGAGGCCGTCTCCGGCCCCTTTAGGTGATTCGAATCAAAGGTTGGCCTCAGGAAGCCGCGTGCAGCAGGTCCTGTTCCTTGAGCAGCGCGTAGCATTCGTCGAGCGATTTGCGGGCGCGTTCGATCAGCGTGTCGATCTGTTCCGGGGTGATGACCAGCGGCGGCGAGATGATCATACGGTCGCCCACATGGCGCATCACCAGATTGTTGGCAAAGCAGCGTTCGCGGCAGATGTAGCCCACGGTGCCCGCCTCGGCGGCAAAGGCGGCACGGGTCGCCTTGTTCGGGGTGAGCGCGATGGAGCCCATCAGGCCGACGATCTTGGCTTCACCGACCAGCGGGTGATCGGTCAGCGCTTCCCATTTCTCCTTGAGGTACGGTCCGGCGACATCGCGGACGTGGCCGAGGATGTTCTCCTCTTCAAGAATGCGCAGGTTCTCCAGCGCCACCGCCGCAGCCACCGGATGGCCAGAGTAGGTGTAACCGTGGTTGAACTCGTCCTGCGCGATCACGCCTGCCACCGCGTCCGAGACGATCGAGCCGCCGATCGGCACATAGCCCGAGGAGAGCCCCTTGGCGATGGTCATGATGTCGGGGCGGATGCCCATGGTTTCCGAACCGAACCAGTTGCCGGTGCGCCCAAAGCCGCAGATCACCTCGTCCGCGATCAGCAGGATCTCGTACTTGTCGCAGATGCGCTGGATTTCCGGCCAATAGGTCGCGGGCGGCACGATGACACCGCCAGCGCCCTGGATCGGCTCCGCAATAAAGGCCGCCACGCGGTCTTCACCAAATTCGAGGATCGCCTGTTCCAGCTCCTGCGCGCGGGCGAGGCCGAAATCCTCGGGGCTCATGTCGCCGCCCTCGGACCACCAATGCGGCTGGTTGATGTGGTGGATGTCGGGGATCGGCAGACCACCCTGGGCATGAATGCCCGCCATGCCGCCCAGCGAGCCCGACCCCATGGAGGAGCCGTGATAGGCGTTCTTGCGACTGATGAAGACGGTCTTTTCCGGTTTGCCCTTCAGCGCCCAATAGTGGCGCACCATGCGGATATTGGTGTCATTCGCCTCGGAGCCGGAACCGGCGAAGAAGACGTTGTTCAGATCTCCCGGCGCCAGTTCCGCCAGTTTTGCGGCCAGGGCGATCACCGGAACATGGGTGGTCTGGAAGAAGGTGTTGTAGAAGGGCAGCTCGCGCATCTGGCGCGCCGCGACCTCGACCAGTTCCTCGCGCCCGTAGCCGACGTTCACGCACCAGAGCCCGGCCATCCCGTCGAGGATCTCGTGCCCCTCGCTGTCGGTCAGTGTCACCCCCTTGGCACGGGTGATGACGCGCGCGCCCTTCTGCGCCAGGGCGCTGTTGGTGGTGAACGGATGCATGTGGTGGGCGGCGTCCAGCGCCTGCAGGTCCGCGGTGGGCAGATGGTTTGTGATGACTGTCATGTACGTCACTCCTGAGCGGCGGTGTTTTTCTCAAAATATGATCAAAAATCGCACTGTCAATCGAATCAGATAGTTGGGGTCAGACCTGCCCGCACCTGCTCCATTCCCTGCAGAACGTCCCGCTCCATCGCCAAGGCAACCAGATCCGCATCCTTTTTGCGCAGACCCTCCAGAATGTCCTTGTGGCGGTCAGGAAAGCTCTGGGTGCCGAAGCGACCGCAGACCACCCGCAACGAGGGGCCGAAGCGCAGCCAGAGCCGCTCTGCCAGATCGGCGAGAATCGGCGCCTCGGCATGTTGGTTCAAGGTCCGATGGAAGCGATAGTTGAGCGCCAGGTATCCCGCCACGTCACCGCCTGCGATGGCCTTGTCCAGCATCAAGTCGATTTGCTCCAGCGTGTCGATCTCGGCACGGGGCACTCGCGTGGCCGTACGGCGGGCAAGCTCGCATTCTATTGTTTTTCTTGCATAAATCAGCTCATCAATGTCTTCGGCCCGCAATTCGGGAACCGAGACCCGGCGGTTGCCCTGAAACATCAGGGCGCCATCCGAGATCAGGCGCCGGATCGCCTCGCGAACCGGCGTCATGCCGCTGTCGAGCGCGTCCACCAGCCCCTGGATCGTCACCGCCTGTCCGGGAGCCAGTTCCCCGAACAGAATCTGCGCCCGAAGTCGCTGGTAGACCTGCTCATGCGCGGGCGATTTCTGGGTCCCTTCCGGGCCCGGAACAGATGGCGGATTTGGCACATTCACCAGAGCTTGATCCTTCTAGATTTTGGGCAGCTTGCACGAAGCGAGGACTGATGAAAACATAAAGTGTCTTGCCGGATGAGGCAAAACTTGATCAAAATAACCCACAGCCGGTCACCAGAGTCCGGCATGCAAAGGGGAGAAACTCATGACATTCAAAACGGCCACTCTCGTGTCCGCCATCGCCCTCAGCGCGGCCGCCGCCTCTGCCGAGGAAGTGCGCGTTTACAACTGGTCCGATTACATCGACGAGTCGCTCTTGGAGAAGTTCGAGGCCGAGACCGGTATCGACCTCATCTACGACGTGTTCGATTCCAACGAGCTTCTGGAAACCAAGATGCTGGCCGGTGGCTCCGGTTATGACGTGGTGGTGCCCACCGGCTCCTTCCTGCAAAGACAGATCCAGGCTGGCGTGTTCCAGCCGATCGACAAGTCCAAACTGGCAAACTACGGCAACGTCTGGGACGTGATCCAGGACCGCACCGCCCGTTTCGACCCCGAAAACACCTATTCCGTCAACTACATGTGGGGCACCACCGGGCTTGGCGTGAATCTTGCCAAGGTGAAGGAAATTCTGGGGGAGGACGCGCCCATCGGCAGCCTCGCGCTGGTGATGGACCCGGCGAACATGGAAAAACTCGCCGCCTGCGGCGTCCATTTCCTGGACGCGCCGGATGAGATCATCCCGGCGGCACTGACCTACCTTGGACTTGATCCGAACACGCAGGAAGAAGCCGACCTGGAGAAAGCCGCAACCGCGCTGGAGGCCGTGCGCCCCTACGTGCAGAAGTACCACTCCTCGGAATACATCGAAGCCCTGGCCAACGGCGATATCTGCGTGGCCTTCGGCTGGTCCGGGGACATTCTGCAAGCGCGAGATCGCGCGGTTGAGGCGGATAATGGCGTCGAGATCGCCTACAATGCCCCCGCGGAAGGCGCTCTGATGTGGTTCGACCAGATGGCGATCCCCGCCGACGCTCCGAACCCTGAAGGCGCGCACAAGTTCCTCGATTTCATCCTGAATGCCGAGAACATGGCGGCCGCGTCCAACTATGTCTACTACGCCAATGGCAACAAGGCCTCGCAGGAGTTCCTGGCCGAGGATGTGATCGGCGATCCGGCGATCTATCCGACCCCGGAAGCGATGGAAAACACCTATATCAAGGATCCCTACCCGCAGAAGGTCCAGCGTGTGGTGACGCGCCTGTGGACCCGCGTGAAATCCGGCACCTGATCGGATCAGGCTGACCCAACCGGCAGGGCGCACCCCATGCGCCCTGCTTTCACTCAAAGAAGACGACGGGCAGGCGACGCGCCGCCCGCTTGGGGGCAGATTTGGCAATACCGGTTTTTGAACCCTGGAACGATCCGCAGGCCAAGCCGCTGATCCAGTTCCGGAACGTGACCAAGCGTTTTGGCGATTTCACTGCAATCGACGATCTGACGATAGACATATACGAGCGCGAGTTCTTTGCCCTCCTCGGCCCGTCCGGCTGCGGCAAGACCACGATGATGCGCATGCTCGCCGGTTTCGAAAACCCCACCGAGGGCAAGATCTTTCTTGCCGGGCAGGACATCGCCCCGGTGCCGCCGAACAAGCGCGCCGTAAACATGATGTTCCAGTCCTACGCGCTGTTTCCCCATCTCAGCGTCTGGGAAAACATCGCCTTCGGCCTCAAGCGCGAAGGCATGCCGCGCAACGAAATCAACACCCGCGTCGAGGAGATGCTGCGACTGACGCGGCTGGAGAAATTCGCCCGTCGCAAGCCGCACCAGATCTCCGGTGGTCAGCGCCAGCGGGTGGCGCTCGCCCGTAGCCTTGCCAAGGCCCCAAAGCTCTTGCTGCTCGACGAGCCCTTGGGCGCGCTCGACAGGAAGCTGCGCGAGGAAACCCAGTTCGAGCTGATGGACATTCAGGAAAAGACCGGCACCACCTTTGTGATCGTGACCCACGATCAGGAAGAGGCGATGACTGTCGCCAGCCGTGTCGCGGTGATGGACAATGGCCGGGTGATGCAGGTTGCCACGCCCGCCGATATCTACGAGGCGCCAAATTCCGTCTATGTCGCTGATTTCATTGGCGACGTGAACCTGATCGAAGGCCCGGTCACGGCCATTGGCGACGGCACCTATGCGCTCAACTGGCGTGAGGGAGCGGCACCGCTGACGGCAAAATCGCAGAATACCTTCTCCGACGGGCAGACCGCGCATCTGGCGATCCGCCCCGAGAAGGTGACGATCAGCGCCGAGAAACCCGAAGGGGTCGCCAATGCGGTGCAGGGCAAGGTGCTCGACATCGCCTATCTCGGCAACCTCTCGACCTATCACGTGGAACTGCCGACCGGCGACATCATCAAGGCACAGACCGCCAATACCCGCCGCATCTCCCGCCGCGCCTTCACTTGGGAAGACACCGTCTGGCTGTCCTGGACAGCCACCGGCGGCGTTCTGCTGGTCGACTGATGCGCCGTCTCCTTCTCATCGCCATTCCCTATGTCTGGCTTGCGGCGCTGTTCCTGGTGCCCTTTGCCATCGTGCTGAAGATCTCGCTCTCGGATGCGGCCATCGCCATGCCGCCCTACATGCCCCAGTTCGACTGGACAGAGGGCATAGGCGCCTTTCTTGGCGAACTCGATTTCGAGAATTTCACCTTCCTGATCGAGGACAGCCTCTACTGGAAGAGCTACCTCAGCAGCCTGCAAATCGCCACGACCTCGATGTTGCTGACCTTGCTGGTCGGCTATCCGATCGCCTATGGCATGGCCCGCGCGCCCGAAGAATGGCGCCCGACGCTGATGATGCTGGTGATCCTGCCGTTCTGGACCTCCTTCCTGATCCGCGTTTACGCCTGGAAGGGGATCCTCGCCAATGAGGGCTTCCTGAACCAGTTCCTGATGTGGACGGGGATCGTGTCTGATCCCTTGCAGATCCTCAACACCACCACCGCCGTCTATATCGGCATCGTCTATACCTACCTGCCGTTTATGATCCTGCCGATCTATGCCGCGCTCGACCGGATGGACGACAGCCTCATCGAAGCCGCCGAGGATCTGGGCTGTTCGCGCATGTCCGCCTTCTGGCTGGTCACCGTACCGCTGTCGAAAAGCGGCATTATCGCGGGTTGCTTCCTCGTCTTCATCCCGGCGATGGGCGAGTTTGTGATTCCCTCTCTGCTCGGCGGCTCTGACACGTTGATGATCGGCAAGGTCCTGTGGGAGGAGTTCTTCTCCAACCGCGACTGGCCGGTTGCCTCGGCGGTGGCGGTGATCCTGCTCATGATCCTCGTGGTGCCCATCGTGCTGTTCCAGCGCAACCAGCAAAAGGAACAGGAGGCAGATCAATGAAACGCCTGAGCGCCTTCAACGTGGTCTCGCTGACCCTCGGCTTTGCCTTCCTCTATATCCCGATGCTGATCCTGATCCTGTTCTCGTTCAACGAGGGCAAGCTGGTCACCGTCTGGGCAGGCTTTTCGACCAAATGGTACGGAGAGCTGATGCAAAACGACGCCATGCTGCAAGCGGCCTGGGTCACGATCAAGGTCGCGGTCTTCTCCTCCACCATCGCCACGGTGCTTGGGACCATGGCGGCCTATGTGCTGGTGCGCGGCGGCCGTTTCATGGGCCGAACGCTGTTCTCCGGCATGATCTATGCGCCGCTGGTGATGCCCGAGGTGATCACCGGCCTGTCGCTTCTGCTCTTGTTCATCGGCATCGGGCTGGATCGCGGGGTTCTGACCATTGTGCTCGCCCATACCACCTTCTCCATGTGCTATGTTTCGGTTGTGGTCTCCTCGCGGCTGGCGACCTTCGACCACTCGCTCGAAGAAGCGGCGCTGGACCTCGGCTGCTCCCCGGCAGAGGCCTTCCGGCTGGTGACCCTGCCCATCATCGCGCCCGCGGTGGTCTCGGGCTGGCTCCTGGCCTTCACCCTGTCGCTGGACGATCTGGTGATCGCCTCCTTCAACACGGGCCCGGCCGCCACCACCCTGCCGATCAAGATCTTTTCGGCGGTGCGCCTTGGGGTCAGCCCTGAGATCAACGCGCTCTCCACCATCATGATCGGCATCGTGACGGTGGGTGTCATCAGCGCCTCCCTGATCAGCAAACAGGCGCTGGTGAAACAGCGGCGCGAAGAGCAGGAGGCGGTGCGCAGCGCATGACGCGCCAGCGGATCTTTGCGGACTACGCCTATGGGACCGGGCCAAGGGCGGGCTGCTGGTGGGACGAGACCGTTGCAGCCCCCCATTGGCCCGTTCTCGACGGGACGCACCGGGTGGATGTGGCGGTGATTGGCGGTGGTTTCACCGGCGTTTCCACCGCGTTGCACCTGGCGGAAGCCGGGCTGGAGGTTGGCCTCGTCGAGGCCGAAAGCCCCGGCTGGGGGGCTTCGGGGCGCAATGGTGGCTTCTGTTGTCTCGGCGGCGCCAAACTTGGAACCGCGGCGATGGCACGCGTCTTCGGGTCCCGCGAAACCCAGACCTATCGCGCGGGCGAGGAGGAAGCCGTCCATCTGGTGGATCGTCTGATCGCCCGCCACCGAATCGAGACCGACAGGCACTCTGTCGGCGAGACAGTGATGGCCCATAGCCGCAAGGCACGACTCAGCCTGCAGCGCGAGGCCGAAACCGAAGGCGGTGTTTTCATCGACGGGCCCGAGCTGACTGACCATGGGATCAACGGCCAGTTCCATGCAGCGCTGACAACGCCGATCGGTTTCGCCCTCAATCCGCGCAAGTATCTCTTCGGGCTCGCCGCAGCCGCGCAAGCGGCGGGAGCCACGCTTTATCAGCGCAGCCCGGCTCAGAGCGTGATCCAGGACGAGACTGGCTGGCATCTTGTCACCCCAACCGGGCGCCTCTCCGCCGACCGGCTGGTGATCGCCACCAACGGCTATTCCAGCGAAAACATCCCCGCCTGGCTCGCCGGGCGTTACATGCCCGCGCAATCGACGGTGATGGTCACCCGCCCGATCACGGCGGCGGAACAGGCGGCGCAAGGCTGGTCCAGCGCCCAGATGGCCTATGATACCCGCCACATGCTGCATTACTTCCGCCTGATGCCGGATGGGCGATTCCTGTTCGGAATGCGGGGCGGCCTCACCGCTTCCCCGCAGGCAGAGGCCCGGATTCGCGCCCTGCTGCGCCGTCACTTCGAGGACCTGTTCCCCGCCTGGCGTGATGTGGAAGCCACGCACATGTGGTCCGGCATGGTCTGCCTCTCGCGCAACCTCGTGCCTTTTGTGGGCGCGGTTCCCGAACATCCCGGTCTGTTCGCCGGGTTGTGCTACCATGGCAACGGGGTGGCGATGGGCAGCTATGCGGGCGCCTTGCTCGCCGAACTGGTGCAAGGCAGGACGCCCGACGCGCCCTACTCCAGGGTCATGCAGAGCCTGCCCAAATTTCCGCTTGGACGGGCCCGCCGCCTGTTGATGCCACCCGCCTATGCGCTCCTCGGCTTGATGGACTGAAGCGCAGCCAGTTCCAGATCCCGCGCTGCCTCGTCGCCGCGCCACTCGCAATAGGCGGCCATGCGCCAATGATACCAGGGGCGCAGCGCGAAATAACGCGCCACCACCCGTCGGTCGGGATAGGCTGCGGTGAACTGTGCCTCCTCAGCCGGATCCAGAGTGCGCCCGCGATACAGAAGCTGCATGGCCGGCGACAGGAACAGCGCCAGATCCTCCGCCGGATCACCAAGTTGCGGGCATTGCCAATCGATCAAAGCCAGGGTGCCGTCATGGGCCATCAGGTTGCCCGGTACGGGATCGCCGTGAATAAGGACGGTCTGCGCGCAGGGCGGCACCACCCCCTGCGGGCGTCTGTTGAGCAGTCCTTTCGCACCGCGGCACCCAGCCAGAATCGCCAGGGTCTGCGCCTCCAGCGCCCGGGAGCCGTTCACCCCTTCGGGCAGATTCGCAAAGCCGACCTGGTCGTGCAGGATCCCCAATAGCCTGGCGACATGCCCGGTGTCCCTCGTCCAGGGCGTCCCGCGCAGATGGGTGTAGATCAGCCAATCGCGCTTCTGCCAGCTTCCATGCGCCAGGTAACGCGGCACCATGCCGGTGCCGTCCAGAGCCTGCAGGGCCTGACGCTCGCGGATCGGGTCATTGGCGAAAAGCGGATTGCCGCCATCGGACCGGTAGAGTTTCACCACCACCTCGCCCGCCCGCCAGACCTGATTGCTGCGCCCCCCGGTCAGGGGGACGGGGTCTGAAAGCAACCAGCCCTGCTCTGCCAGGTGGCGGAACAGGGCTGGTGAGTCATCTGTCGTCATTTCCGTCAGAGCAGCGCACCGGGACCGGACCGCCGCCTCTCCCCGGCGATCATGGGGATCAGGTCAAGCGCGCGTCAGGAACTTTCGGAATTGCGCAGCGCCGTGACCGAGGTTGCAAGGATGGCGGTTCCGCTTTCGAGGATCAAGGCCACTTCGCCTTCAACATTCTGGGTTTCTTTCACCCGACCATAGACTTCCGCCACTTCCGCGAGGACCTTCTCATCCTTGGAATAGCTTTCGATCACAAAGGTATAGCTTCCTTTCGGCAGGGCATTGCCTTCCCCGTCGGTACCGTCCCATTCATAGGGTTCGGCCGAAACCGGCAGCTCGATCGTGCCCACCTTGGCATCGGTCTTGTCATAGATGACCATTTGAACCTTATCGGCCACAGCCGCCGGGTTCGGAGCAACGGTAACCGGGGTGCTGCCATCGAAATAGGCCGCCGCCTGGGCCCGCACTTCCTTGCCAACCCAGCCGGTCAGTTGGGACATGTTGGTGAGCGCCAGTTGCGACAACATGCTGGCCAGGGTGTCATTGGTGAGAACCTGCTGTTCCACCGAGGAGAACTGTGCCAGCTGCGCCGTGTAATCCGAGGAATCCATCGGTTCCAGCGGATCCTGATACTTGGCTTGGGTCGTCATCAGGCGCAGGAAGGTCTCGAAATCCGAGGTCAGAGCCGAGGTCGCGGTCTGTGTCGCGGACGAACTGCTGCCGGTCAGTGCCGAGTTGCTGTAGTTTGTTACTGCTGTGGTCATGCTCTCAGATCCTCATATCCAGCCCATCGGCTGCGACGTTCAATTGTTGGACTAGCGGCAGGCTGGAGTCCGCCTCATCGGCGGCCTCTCCGGAACCAGACAGGGATTTGCCGCCCTGTTGCCCGGTGTCAGTGGAGGACTGGCCTTGCTGGCCCTCCGACCCGAAGCGGAAGTTGATATCGGTGAACCCCATCTGGCGGAATTCCCGGGCCAGATCCTGAATGTTGCGGCGCATCAGGTCCTCGGTTTCGGCCCGCTCCGCCTGGATGACCACGGTCACCCCGGTTTCGGTGGTGCTGATCCGCATACTGACCTGTCCGAGTTCACGCGGGTTGAGTGAGATATCCACATTGCGTTTGCCCTGCGTTGCCACCGCTTCGGCCAATTGCTGGGCCACAAGGCGCGGGGTTTCCGCCCGGAAGCTGGCGGCACCGGAGCGGACAGAGGCCTCGGCCAGCAATTGCGGCAAGGCAAAATTCTCCGTTCCGCGCTGGAACATCCCCTCTTCACTCGACGTGCCGACATCGCTTGCGCCAAAGACGGATGTGACCACCGCGGAGGCGGAGGTCAGCACGGTCCCGGTGGCCGCTGCCTGCGAGGTTCCCGTGCCGGAGCCCGCGGTCGCGGTATTGCGCAGATCCCCGAGACCCGGCTGACGCGCAACCTGAGCCTGCGTCGCCCCCGTGGGTGGGAGAGAAACAGGTGCACCAGGGCTGTCCTGACGGGTCATCCGCTCGACCGCGAGATCCCCCTCTGCCTTGGCCATCAAGGAACCAGAGGGATCGGCGGACTGTTTTCCGGTCTCTGCAACCGTCGTTCCTGACGGGCCCGGCGTCAGCGCGGTCTGGCGTTGCAGGACGCGATGGGCCTCCAACATGCTTGACGTGCTGCTGCGCATGAGCTGGTCAATCTGGGCCCCGTCGCGCGCCCGGGCCATGGAGGTCTCCTCCGGCTCCCCCCCCTCCAAGGTGAGCTCCCCCTCCGGTGCGGCCGCGTCCTCATGTCCCGCGATGGGATCGGACGAACCACTTGTCGCCAGGGACTGGGGTCCACCAAGGGCGGCGCCTTTGGCGTCGGCGGCTTGACCGCGCGGTCCGGCAGCGGAGAGAAGGCTCTCTGTCGTCGGCTCTGGCGATGATCGAGTGACCGGAGGCTGCTCAGTCGCGGAGGGAGCCACGACGTCGGACGGCCTCCCGGACGCCTGCTCCAAAACCTCCTGCTCCAGAGTGTCCTCTACCGAAAGCTCCTGGTCCAGGTCCTCGGCGGCCGTCGTAACTTCCGCCGGATCCGTGCCTGCCACGCCAAGGGTTTGAACAGGGGTCTTAGTCGAAACCTCCGCGCCGGCGGTCGCAACGTCAGCCCAGAGCATCTCCTCTTCAGTGCCCTCTTGCGGCTCTGCTTCAAGCCTCGGATCAGCCTGCTGGTCCTCGACTGGGGCAGCCGGTACCGGTTGACCCTCCTTGCTTTGGGCTTCGGATCGATCCGTTGCCGCGCCTACGGGCTCGCTTGCGGGCTCGTTTGGCATTTTCGGATTTGGGTCATCCGCCCGTTTCTGCATCACCGACTCAAACGAGTCGCCAGTCCGCCGGGAGGGTGCGGAACGTTGGGACGACTCGGATGACGTGCTGCCAACCGCTTGAGTCGAAAGGAGGTTCGTAATCATAGGCCACCGGATGTTCTATCTCGTGTGACCTTGGAATACAGCAAATCAGTTACGGCATTTTTAACCGGTTTTTGCGCAAAGTGGAAAAATCGAAGAACTCGATCTGATACAAGGACTGAGGCAAGAATGCCCGTATCTCATGTTTCGCCGCCCGCGGGGGCGGCCCCGTTGCAGCAGGCTTCCGACAAGAAGGATGCCGCGCTGCGCCAGGCTGCGATTGATCTCGAAGCCTCCTTTCTTTCCGAAATGCTGAAAGCGGCCGGCCTCGGCAAAGCGCCCGAAGCCTTTGGCGGTGGCGCCGGCGAAGACCAGTTCGCCGGGCTTCTCGTCAATGAGCAGGCTCGCGCCATGGCCGAATCCGGCGGCATCGGTCTCGCCGAATCAATCTACAACTCACTGAAGGATTCATCGAAATGACTCTCCTGACCGACCAGAGCCCGCAAGCGCTCATCGATCAACTTGATTCCCTGCTGGAAGAAGAGCGCGCCGCGCTGACCAAGGGGGAGCTGAACAAGCTTGAAGCCATCCTGGAGCGCAAGGAAGCACTGTTTGACAAGCTCAACAGCTATTCCGATCTCGAAGCCGAAGCCCTGGAGACAGTTCAAGGCAAAGTGTCCCGAAATCAGGCCCTGCTCGGCAGCGCCATGCAGGGGATCAAGGCCGTCGCCAACCGGATGGCCGAATTGCGCAAGGTACGCAAGGGCCTCGAGGTCTATGACCGCGCCGGTCGCCGCACCAGTTTCACCACCAAGGGCAGCGTAAAGCTGGAGAAGCGCGCCTAAGCCTCCGGAGTTGGAGACAATTTTAAAAATGCAAATTGCGCCTTTAGCACTCTCTTAGCACCTGTCGGGCCAATGTCACCTTGCATCTCAGACGAGGTGGCGCGGAAGCCGACAGGTGAAGCACGGTCAGAAAGACGACAGAGAGAGCTCCGGGAGCGGAGCTGGGAAAACCAAATCTGGGGTTAAACTGCCCCGACACAAAGGAACTCATGCTATGTCCAGCATTCTGACGAACAATGGCGCAATGGTTGCACTGCAGACCCTCAAGTCTGTGAACGACAACCTGACCGAAACCCAAAACGCCATCTCCACCGGCAAGGAAATCGGCACCGCAAAAGACAATGCTGCGGTTTGGGCAATCTCCAAGACCATGGAATCCGACATCGCCGGCTTCGAGGCGATCGAAGAAGGCCTCGCCATCGGTGAAGCGACCGTGGCCGTTGCCTCCGCGGGCGCCGAGCAGATCGTGGAAAAACTGACCGAAATCAAGGAACTCCTGGTTTCCGCTCAGTCCGAAAACGTGGACCACGCCAAGATCCAGACCGACATCGACTCCAAGGTCGCCCAGGTCGAAGCCATCATCTCCGCCGCCCAGTTCAACGGCGCGAACCTGCTGGCTTCCGACATCGACGGCTCCGGTGCATCTTCGATGGGCGTTCTGGCCTCGCTCGACCGCGTGGGTGCCGGTGGCGCCGTGACCGCGGTGGAAATCACCATCGCAACCGTCGACTTCGAGTCCAACCTCGATCTGTCATCGAGCCTGACCTCGGTCACCGACACGGCTTCTGCCGCCTCTGCCCTGGGTGAAATCGAAACCTATCTGCAGGCCGCCATCACCGGCGCTGCCGCACTGGGTGCCTCGGCTGCCCGTCTCGACGATCAGTCCATGTTCGTGTCTAAACTGGTCGACTCGATGACCCTCGGCGTTTCCACCATGACCGACACCAATATGGAAGAAGCTTCCGCACGCCTGAGCGCGCTGCAGACCCAGCAGGAACTCGCTGTCCAGTCGCTGACGATCGCGAACGAAGCGCCGGGCTCGTTGCTCCAGCTCTTCCGCTAATAGCGCTCCGGCCGGGGCGACCCCCATCGCCCCGGCCACCGTACTTCTCTGAGAATCAGTGAACAATAATACGTTAGGATAACACGTGAATGCCCTTCTAAAGGCGAAGAGCGCCTATGCGGCGGCAAAAGCCCCGACCCGTACAGCACGGAATGTCGAATATGAAATCCTTGCGCGCATCACGCATCGTATGATCGTGGCAAACAGCAAGGGATCGGACGGATTTAAGGAGCTGGTCGCAGCGGTTTCAGACAATCGAAAACTCTGGAAGCTCTTCACTTCGGATTTGGCCAGGGAAGGCAACAAGTTGCCGACCGAGTTGAAACAACGCCTGTTTCACCTGGCCCGCTTCACGCGTGAGCACAGCAGCAAGGTCCTGGCCCGCAAGGCCTCGGTCCAGCCGCTGGTGGAAATCAACACGGCCATCATGCGTGGCCTCAGAAGCGGAGCGTCCTGAATATGAGTGGATTGGTCCTTAAACTCGCGCCGAAAGAGCGCGTCCTGGTGAATGGTGCCGTCATCGAAAATGGTGACCGCCGGAGCCGACTGTCGATCGTGACCCCCGATGCGCATATTCTGCGTCTTCGAGATGCGATCCACCCCGAGCAGGCGAATACACCGGTACGCCGCGTCTGCTATGCCGCACAGCTGGTGCTGTCCGGCGATGTGAAACCTGAAGAGGATCGCCTGCCGATGCTCCGCCGGATCGAGGAGCTGAGCCAGGTCTTCACCGACCCCGACAGCCGCGCGGCTCTGGCGGAAGCCACCGAGGCGGTGATCAGCAACAACCACTATCGCTGCCTCAAGGCTCTGCGGGCCCTGCTGCCGCGTGAGGAGCGGTTGATGGCCGTCAGAGCGCAATGACATTCACGCCCTATATTCCCTCCTCCGGGGTCGCGGGCTGGAATTTTCTGCAAACGACCTACGACCGGCAATATGACGCCTTTGTCAAATCCGGATCGCTCAAGAACGACACAGAGTACTTTGCCGAGAATATCGGCAAAGTCACCTCCAGCGAGGATCTGCTGAATGACCGCCGCCTGCTTCAGGTGGCGGTTAAGGCGTTTGGCCTCGAAGAGGAAATCAACTACCGCGCATTGCTGCAGCGGGCCCTTAACGAGGGCACCTCGGCCGACGACGCGCTGGCCAACACGATGAACGACGACCGCTACGTGAAATTCTCCGAAGCCTTCGGTTTTGGTCCGGGTCAGTCACCTCTCACCAGCGATTCAAAGGCGATGCAGGCGGTTGTCGACAAGTTCCAGTCCGCGAGCTTTGAAGAAGCTGTGGGCGAGGTCGACGAAACCATGCGCACGGCACTTTTTGCCAAGCGCGCCATGCTCGAAGTCTTTGGCGAACCTGACGAAGACGACGTCTCGCAGTTGAGCGTCAAGGAACGGGCGCTGAAGGAATTCAACGAAGCGCTGGAAGAGATCAACGGCGACGATGACGACACCCCTGACGTGACCTCGGTCGAGGAACAATGGGAAGACATCATCAAGCGCGATGTCCTGACCAGTTTCTTCGACACCGTCCTGCGTATGCCCGCCACGACGGCTGCGATGGATCAGGACGAACTCATCGAAACTTACCGGGAAAAGGCCCTGTCGATCTTTGGCAGTGACGACCCCACCGTGTTTTTCTCCGCCGACAACAAGGCGCAAACCCTGGCCACCTACAAGACACGGGCCACGGTGAACGGAGAGACCAGCAGCACCATCACCAAGACCATGGCCCTGACCGAGAACATCCTGGATCAGGTGGTGGCGCGGGATGCGGCGCTGAACGAGGAATGGGACTTCATTTCCCGTCAGGAACCGCTGGCCAACTTCATGAAGATCGCGCTGGAGCTGCCGGACAACATGGACAGCCGCGACACCAGCGAACAGATGCGGATCTATCGGGAGAAGGCGATCAAGGCCTTCGGCACCGACGATCCCAATGTTTTTGCCAGTGGCTCGAAACTGGATGAGACCTTGGAAGTCTACCGCGAAAACGCCCTCGCCTCGGGCATGAGCAGCCGGGAGGTCACCTCCAGCCTGCGCACGGTGGAAACGATCCTGAAGTTCTCCTTCAGCGGCAATGACGCACCCAGCGCCGAGGAAACCGCCGCGGCCAAGGCGGCAGAAGTCGACGCAGGCTGGTATACGGTCATGGGTCAGGCAGGTGTTCCCAAGGTCTTGAAGACCGCGTTGGACGTAAATTCCGCCCTGGAGGCCGACCAGGTTTTCGACCAGCTCAGCCTGGAAGAGCAACTGGAAATCTACAAGACGCGCGCCTTTGAGGTCTTTGGAACCAGTGATCTGGAAGAACTCACCGATCCCTACATGATGGGCCCGGTGATGGAGGCCTACAAGACCAATGCCCAGGCCGAGGGGGAAAGCGCGTTCTTCATCACCTATTATGCCCAGATCGCGGAGCGGGAGCTGAACAGCCTGTTCCAGGATGAAGGCATCGACGAGGAGGCCGCTTTTGAGGAAGCCCTCGAGCGACTGAAGAAGATGCATGAGGATGATGAAGGTCCCAGCGCCAACTCCCAGTGGTTTACCGTCATGGGACAGCAGGCCATGACCGAATTCATGCAGACCGCGCTCGGTCTGCCCAAGGAAGTAGGCCAGATGGACATCGATCAGGCGGTGGAAGTCTATAAACGCAAGGCCAAGGAAGTTCTTGGCACCGACAAGCCTTCGGAAATGATCGCGGCCGGAAAGATGGATGAACTGGTCAACCTCTACCTGACGCGCTCGCAGATGAATACCTACAATGGCGGCGGCTACAGTTCCGGCAGCGCAGCCTTGATGATGCTGCGCAGCTAAGCCTCTCGAAAGGCCCCCATGCCGTGAAGATGAAAAAGGCGCTCCGGAACGAATCCGGAGCGCCTTTGCTGTTCCTCTCGGAGCCGATGTCAGATCCTGGCCTGCCTTTCGATCCAGACGCTCTCACGTCGGATCACGCAGGACCCTCGGTGTTGCGCGCACAGAGATCTGGGGAGCAGGGCCGCAGGTCATCGCGGCCCGACCCGAAATCGTTGGGGATCCCGGAGCTCTGGCGCCTCAGCGTCCGGTCCCGGCCCGGCGCAGCAGAAGCGCCAACCGGTTGAAGCTGCCCTTGACTCCATCCGGCTCCGCCCGGCCAAAGAAGGCATCAAGCTCCGGCCAGATCTTCACCGCCTGATCCAGCACCAGATCGTTGCCTTCGGAATAGAGCCCCGCGCGGATCATCACCTCGGATTGTTCATAAGCGCCGAGGAACTTGCGCACCGCGAGGATCATGTCGTTCTCTTCCTTGGCAGCCGCAGCCGGCAGGCTACGCGAAACCGAACGAGAGACGTCGATCGCCGGGAAACGGCCGCGTTCGGCAATCTCGCGGTTGAGAACGATATGACCGTCGAGCACACCGCGCAGGATATCGGCGATGGGTTCATCCATATCCGAGCCTGCAACCAGCACGCTGAAGACAGCAGTGATGTCGCCCTGCCCCTCGCCCCCGGGGCCGGCCCGTTCACACAGGCCGGTGATCAGAGGGGTCACGGAAGGTGGAAAGCCACGCAGCGCCGGAGCTTCGCCCGAGGCCACCGCGATCTCGCGGTGGGCTTCGGCGAATCGCGTGATCGAGTCCGCCATGAACAGGACGTTGAGACCCTGATCGCGGAAATGCTCTGCCACGGTCATTGCCGCCCAGGCACAACGACGGCGCACCAGCGCGGATTGATCCGAGGTCGCCGCAACCACGATGGCGCGTTTCATCCCCTCCGGCCCCAGCACGTCCTTCACGAAATGGTTGACCTCGCGCCCCCGCTCGCCGATCAGCGCCATCACCACCACATCGGCGTCCATGTTCTGGGCGAGCTGCGCCATCAGGGTGGATTTGCCGACGCCGGACCCGGCAAAGAGACCCACCCGTTGCCCGGTCACGATCGGCAGGACGGTGTTGAGAATCGACAGGCCGGTGGACAGGCGTTGTCCCAGCCCACGCCGTGCGGCGGCCTTGGGGGGGCTTGCCATCAGATCCCGGCTGTCTACCCCGCGCAGCATCGGCTTGCCGTCCAGCGGCTCTCCAAACGGGTCTATGAGGCGTCCGATCCAACTGTCGTCGGGGGCAAACTCCGGCGTCGGGAACAACAGCACCGCATCGCCAATGGAGGCGCGTTCCGGTGCGGTATCGGGCAGCATGCGGATATGGTCGCTGGCAATCGCCAGAACCTCGCCATGCAGGTCGTCCTTTTTGCCGCGGCGCAGCACAAGCCGGTCGCCAATGCGTGCCTGCTTTTCCAGACCGGAGACTTCGATCTCTCCGCCGGATATTCCGCTTACCCGTCCCATTGGGGCGGCAAGCCTTGTATTGGCCAGTTCCTGACTGAGCGCCTGGATCGATTTCAGCATCTGCGGCTTCTCCAACATTCCTCTGAAAACAATTTCTAAAGGAATCAGGGTTAAGCCTTGATTGAAATTGATCGAGGGAGAAGCCCCGGTGTTCGAGAGACTGAATGTTTTTAACATCGCCTATTCCATGGCGACTCATGCAGGCAAGCGTCAGGCGCTTGTCTCGGAAAATATCGCAAACGCGGATACCCCCGGGTATCATGCGAAGGATATCCGACCCTTTACCGAAGTCATTGCCGCAGGACAAACGCAAGGCGACATGATCGCCTCGCGCGGGAACCACATGAACGGCAGCGACGGGATGAACTGGGCGGTGTTCACCGACAATGGCACGGTGGACCCCAACAACAACTCCGTTTCGATCGAAGAAGAGATCCTAAAGGGCGTGGAAGCCAAGCGGCAGCATGACCGTGCGCTGGCGATCTATCGCTCCTCGATGAATATCCTGCGCGCCAGCCTTGGCCGCACCTGATCCCGGAGGTTGATCCCATGAGTGACTTCTCGAAAGCCCTTTCCGTCACCGCAAGCGGCCTGCGCGCCCAGGCGGCCCGTCTGACCCATGTTTCGGAGAACATCTCGAACGCCGACACACCCGGCTATCGCCGCAAGACCGTCTCTTTCGAAGCGGTACGCGATCTCGACTCTGACGTTAGCCAGGTCGAGGTCGGCCGCATCGGTCTTGATCGGAGTGAACTGGAAAACATCTACGACCCCTCCCACCCGCTGGCCGATGAATCCGGCCATTACGAGGGGTCCAACGTCGATCTGATGATCGAGCTCTCGGACGCGCGCGAAGCGCAGCGGACCTATGAGGCAAACCTGAAAATGTTCGATCAGACCCGGCAAATGTCGGCCTCTCTGATGGATCTGTTGCGTCGCTAACCTGAAACGAATGGAGATCCAGAATGGATATTCGTGCAATCAACGCCACCTCCGGCTACGCCGCCGCCCGCCCTGCCACCAAGGTTGATCCGGGCTATACCCCGGGCTCGATCCAGGAACAGGCCAAGGCGAGCTTCGAAGACTTCACCCAGACGCTGGCCTCCAGCGAGCAGATCTCGGTGCGGGCAATGACCGGCGATGCCGATCCGCATGCTCTGGTGCAGGCGCTGGCCCAGACCGAACTGGCGGTGGAAACTGCGGTGACCGTCCGCAACAAGGTCGTCGAGGCCTATCAAGAAATCCTGCGGATGCCGGTCTAAGGCCATGATGAGCGAAGGCGTATTCTACGACACCCTGCGGCAGGCGATCCTGGCGGCCATCTCGATGGCGCTGCCGATCCTCGCCGCCGCATTGGTGATCGGTCTGATCGTCGGCCTGTTCCAGGCACTGACCTCGATCCAGGAAATGTCGCTGACCTTCGTGCCGAAACTCACGGCGGTGCTGGTGATCGTCTGGATGACCATGGGGATCATGACCCAGACGCTCGTCACCTTTTTCGCCGGTCACATCATTCCGCTTATCCAAGGAGGGTAACATGAGCTCTGTCGGCTATACCACCCTGTCCCGCCAATCCGGCCTGCTCAACGAGATGCAGGTCGTGGCCAACAACATCGCCAACTCCGCGACCACAGGTTACCGGTCGGAGGGGCTGATCTTCTCGGAATACGTGAACTCGGCACCAGGCCAGGAAAGCGTTTCCATGGGGCGTGCGAATATCCGCAACACCTCGCTGGAACAGGGCACCATGAGCCAGACCGGTGGCGACTTCGACCTCGCAATCGAGGGGGACGGTTTCTTCATGATCGAAACCCCGAACGGCAACCGGCTGACTCGGGCAGGGAATTTCACCCCCAACGCGGCGGGAGACCTGGTGACCCCGGACGGTCACCGGGTTCTGGATGCGGGCCAGGCGCCGCTGTTCATTCCGGGGGATGCCAAATCCATCGCCTTCGGCAAGGACGGCACCCTGAGCGCGGACGGGCAGCAACTGGGTCAGATCGGACTGTTCCTGCCGGACGAGGAGGCCCAGATCCTGCGCGAGGACGGTGTGATGTTCCGCGTCGAGGGCGAGACCGTTGCCGCCAATGACGCCCAGGTCCTGCAAGGCTTTCTCGAAGGCTCCAACGTCAACACGATCCACCAGCTCTCCCGCATGATCGAGGTGCAGCGCGCTTACGAACTCGGCCAGAGCTTCCTTGACCACGAGGACAAGCGTGTCCGCGCGGCCATCGACAACCTTATGAAATCATAGGAGATAACCATGCGTGCACTCAAGATCGCCGCCACGGGGATGAGCGCGCAACAGCTGCGCGTCGAAACCATCTCCAACAACCTCGCCAACATGAACACCACCGCCTACAACGCGCGGCGGGCGGAATTCGCCGACCTGCACTACCAGCAGGTCTCCCGGGCCGGCACCGTCAACGCTTCCGATGGCACCGTGCTGCCCACCGGTGTGCAGGTCGGTCTCGGCGTGCGCCCCTCTGCGGTGTCGCTCTACCTCAAGCAGGGCGCGCTGTCTCAGACCGGCAATGACCTCGACCTCGCCATCGACGGCAACGGCTACTTCGAGGTCACCCTGCCCTCGGGCGACACCGCCTATACCCGCGACGGCTCTTTCAAGCGCTCTGCGGACGGCCTGATCGTGACCAATGACGGCTATCCGGTGTCGCCGGAAATCACCGTGCCCGATGATGCGACCTCGATCTCGATGAACGCCGCCGGTGAGGTCTATGCCTATTTCAGCGACAGTATAGAGGCGGAGCTTCTTGGCCAACTCACCCTGTCCGGGTTCACCAACGCCAAGGGTCTGGAAGCCATCGGCAGCAACCTGTTCAAGCAGACCGAAGCCTCCGGCGCGCCGACCACCACCGAACCCGGCAGCGATGGGCTTGGCACCCTGCGCCAGGGCTATCTCGAAGACAGCTCGGTTGATGCGGTGCGTGAAATCACCGAACTGATCGAGGCCCAGCGCGGCTACGAGATGAACTCCAAGGTGATTTCCGCCGTTGACCAGATGATGTCGGCAACCACTCAGGTCCGTTAAATGAAACTCCTGCTCGCCCTCATCGGAATCGTTTTTGCACAGTCCGCTGTGGCCGAAATCCTTGTGCCGACCCGGACCATCCGAGCCAAGGAAATCATTTCGGCAGAGGATCTCCTGTACAAGAACCTCGAGGCCCCCGGCGCCCTGGAGCTGCCGGAGGAGGTCATCGGGCAGGAGGCGCGGATCGCTCTATACGCAGGTCGCCCCATCCATCCCGGCGACATCGGGCCCCCGGCCCTCATCGATCGCAATGACATGGTGAAACTGATCTTTCGCCATGGCGGTCTGGAAATCACAGCAGAAGGCCGCTCGCTCGGCCGGGGCGCGGAAGGCGAATACATCCGCGTCATGAACCTGACGTCCCGCACGACGGTCACCGGCCGGATCCGAGCGGACGGAAATATTGAGGTAGATTGATGAAACCCGTTCACGCAGTCAAATGTGCCGTTCTCGGCCTCGCGTTCCTCGGCGGCTGCGCCCGCATGGATCACATCGGCAAACCGCCGACCTTCTCGCCGGCAAATGAAACCGACGAACATGTTGCCATGCTCTACCAGGGCCTGCCGATGACCTCGCAGCGCCAGCGTGCCGTGGACGGGTCGTCCCTCTGGAGCGGCTCGCGCCAATCCCTGCTGGGTGATCGCCGGGCCACCAAGAAGGGCGACATCCTGACGGTGGTCATCGAGATCGACGACGAAGCCTCGATCTCCAACGAAACGGATCGCTCGCGCAGCTCCTCCGAAAGCATGCAACTGCCGCATCTGCTGGGTCTGCCCCAGCGCCTGGACGAGCGGCTGCCCACCGGGGCCAGCAGCGCCGATCTGGTTGATCTCGGCTCCTCCTCCTCCTCTGGCGGCAGCGGCTCGGTGAGCCGGAGCGAGAAACTGGAACTTCGGGTCGCCGCCACCGTGGTGGATGTTCTGCCCAACGGCGTTTTGGCGATCAGCGGCTCGCAGGAGCTGCGGGTCAATTTCGAACTGCGCGAACTCCTGGTCTCCGGTTTTGTGCGCCCCGACGACATCAGCCGCCAGAATGAGATCACCTATGACAAGATCGCCTCGGCGCGTGTCTCCTATGGCGGCCGTGGCCAGATCACCGATGTGCAACAGCCCCGCTACGGTCAGCAGGTGCTGGACGCCATCCTGCCATTCTGAGGACATACCATGAGGAAACTGCTTCCAATCCTTATGCTGATCCTTGGTCTCGGTGGTGGTATCGGCGCGGGCATCATGCTCGCGCCCATGCCCGAAGTTGACCTGAGCAGCAGCGAGATGGGCGATAGCGCGGATCACGGCGAAGATCCGTCGGAGCCCACCGACGATCATGCAGCCGAGGATGCACCTGCCTCTGACGAGGAGGCACAGCCCAACGAGTTCATCAAGCTCAACAACCAGTTCATCATCCCGGTGATGGACCGGGAGAAACTGACTTCGATGGTGGTGGTCTCGCTCAGTCTCGAGACCAAGCCCGGCCTCGCCGGCAAGGTGCATTCCTACGAGCCGAAGTTGCGCGATGTCTTCCTGCGGATCCTGTTCGATCACGCAAATATGGGTGGTTTCCGGGGCGCCTTCACCCGCTCCGAAGTCCTGGATCCGCTGCGTAGCGCCCTCAAGGAAGAGGCGCGCCGCTATCTGGGCAAGGACCTGGTGGACGTGCTGATCCTGGAAATCACCCGCCAGGACGTCTGATCCGACCACCGCAGACACAGGAAAGCCGCCTTCACATCTGAAGGCGGCCTTTTTATGTTCGGCTCAAATGGCGCTCGGCCGCAGACACCCCTCCCGAGCGTTGGCGTGCCCTGGGTCGCGAACCAGGGCGGCACATCAATCGAGGTTCATCAGCCGGTCAAACAACATCTTCGCCCGACGCTCCTTGGCTTCAACGCGATGCTGCTCTTCCATGGTCTCCACCGCGTGTTTGCGGCCAAAGGCATGGCGCAGCTTGTCCATCGCGCGCAATTTCTGTGCCGTGACCTTGGCCAACTCCTGGTTGAGATCGCGGCGGGCATTGGTGTGCCAGCGTTGCCATTGCAGGTCGACGCCCAGCGCCTTCATTTCATGGCTCTTGTCGAGAATGTCACGCGACTGTTCGACCTGGAGTTTCAGCATGTTGAGCTGACCCCGCAGCTGTGCCTCGCGGTCAAGGATCGGTTTGACCCGCGCATGTTCCCGCAGGTAGACCGCATGGGTGACGGCCTTCATCTGCGCCAGCATCTTGTCCTGTTTCATATCGCACTATCCTTTGCGCGCTTGCGCATCTCTTCGGCAAAGCGGATCGCCGCTGCGACCGGAGCGTAATGTTGCTCGGCAATCTCGTCGCCGACCTCCACGGTGGCGTAAAGCGCCCGGGCGGTTGGAGGATCACTGTGGATCGGAACCGCGTTTTCCTGCGCGATCTCACGGATCACAGCGGCTACCTCGTCGACCCCCTTGGCCACGCATTCCGGAGCACTCCCCGGCACACGGCTCCATTTCAGAGCCACCGCATAGTGGGTGGGGTTCACGATCACCACATCTGCCTTGGACACCGCCGCCTTGATCTGTTTCGAGACGATCTGGCGGCCCTTCTGCTGGCGCTGGTTCTTGTTCTGCGGATCACCTTCGGAGCTCTTCATCTCGTCCATGATATCCTTGCGTGACATCATATTCTTGCGAATGAATTCCGCCTGCTGAAACGCCGCATCAAGGGCGCCGATGGCAAAGGAAATCACCGTCGTGATAATCAGGAACTTCAAGGACAGCTCGATAAGGAACGGCACCACGGAAACCGCGCTCGACCCCACCGAAGCCACCATCTCCGGCAACCGCCAGGACAGATAGATCCCAAGGGTGACCGCATAAAGGATCAGCTTGGCGAGGCTCTTTGCGAATTCGAACAGATTCGATCGACCGAACTTGTTCTTGGCATTCTTGATGATCGAGATCCGCGACAGTTTCGGCTGGATCCGCTTTGGCGCCACCACCATCGCCTTTTGTGCATAGACCGCCACGATCACCAGGGCGGCCGGGATCAGGAACCATGGCAGAGTGGCGGCCACCGAGCTGGACAGAAGATCCCAGGCCACCGGAGCTGCCAGGCCATCGCCAAAGAACACCTCAACCATCCGGTCCGGCTGGTCGATGAAGGTCATCAGGATGGAACCCAGCTTGGCCACCGACGTATGACCCACCGCATAAAACGCGACCAGCAGCCCCAGATAGGAGGCTGCCTGCAACAGGTCGGTCGACTTTGGGACATCGCCCTCTTCACGTGCCTTGCGCAGCCGCTCCGGGGTTGGGTCGAATGACTTGTCTGAATCGTCGCTGTCGTCGCTCATTGCATCCCCGTCCCCGGGTTTACAAAGAAGATCGTGAGGTTGCGTCCCCAGACCTGCAACAGCATCGGTGCCGAGATCGCAAGCAGGGCCAGCCCGCCGGCCGTGATCAGCGGCGCCCCGATGAAGATCACCATCAGCTGCGGCATGGCCCGGTTCACGATTCCCAGTGTCAGGTTGTAAATCACCGCAGTGATCACGAAGGGCGCGGCGAGGGTGAAGGCCATGGCAAAGGTTTCCGACACCCGGTGAACCCCCCATTCCGACAGCATGGCCGCATCGGCGAACCGACCAACGGGAAAGAGGTCATAGGACTGGATCATGAGTTCGACCGCGCGGATGTGCAGATCCATCATGATCGCCAGGGTGATGCCCGAAATCCAGAGCACCGCGCCCACGGCAGGCATCGGGTCGACACCGGCACCGCCCAGAACCTGGCTCAGCGAGGTACATTGCGCCGCAATCGAGCCTGCCGTCTGCAGAGCATGGATGAACATCCGGATCCCGAGCCCCAGTGCTAGGCCGATCACCACCTCGGTGGCCATCAGTCCGGCATATTGCATGACAGTTTCTGGAATGGGCATCTGCGGCAGCGCCGGTGCCACCACGGCGGTGAACACGAGACCGATAACAAGACGGATCTGGGTTGGCACGAATTGCTCGCCAAAGGCCAGCATGATCGAACTCATCGCGCCGACGCGCAAAAAGACAATCGCCGCGTGCCAGAAGCCGATGCCGAACAGCGCAACCAGCTGCGGCGTCAACCCGTCTATGTTCATGCCGACACCATGCCCACCAGAGCCGGGCGAGCCTCCAGACCGATTTCCTCGAAGGACAGCACCGGGTTGGGAATGCCACGCGATCGCAGAATGGTCTTGAGGTACCGACGCCGACGGGTCGACGTCACGATGGCCGCAAAGATTCCCTGTTCGGTCACCTGGTTGATCTTGTTGCTCATCGCTTCGACCAGCTTGTTGAACGTGTCGGGCGGCAGGGCAATATCGAGCCCGGATTGCGTCTCCACCTGATAGGTGTTGAAAGCATCCTCCCACTCCGGTGCCAATTGTACCAGCGGGATGGTTCCATCCTCGCGCTTCATCTCTGCCACCAGCTGGAACCCAAGACGCTGACGTACATGTTCGGTAATGAGTTCCGGCGAAGTGGTGCGCAGGCGTGCCTCGGAAATCGATTCCAGGATCAGCGGCATGTTGCGGATCGACACCCGCTCTTCGAGCAGCAGGCGCAGCACCGCATGCAGCGTGTCGATCGGCACCTTGTCCGGAACCAGTTCCTCCAGCAGCTTGCGGTTGGCGTTGGCGCGGAATTCATCGGTGAGATCCGTCATCTCGCGCAGCAGGCGGCGCAAGGACTTCAGCGTCAGCAAACGCGGGAAGCTCTGCTTCACCACTTCCAGGAGATGGGTTGCGAGGATTTCCGGTGGCGAAACCACGGTCGCTCCCATCAATGCGGCATCCTCCTGATGTTTCGACGCAATCCATCGGGCGGGAGCGCCATAGACCGGCTCCGTCACATCGGTGCCGGAAGGCAGGGCGGCATGGTTGTCCGGCATCAGCGCCAGCACCATGTCGGGGTGTAGCGTGCCGCGGGCCTGCTCCACTCCCTGAATGCGGATCACATAGGTTCCGTTCTCCAACTCCGCCTCATCCGTCAGCCGGATCTCCGGCAAGATCAGACCAAAGGTGGTGGCCACATGGGTGCGCATATTGGCGATCCGGGCATCGAGGCCGGTGCCGGGATCGAGCACCATCGACACAAGATCCTGCGAGAATTCGAGGTGCAGGTCGTCGAGGTCAAGGATATCGCCGAGGAGACGGCTGCGTTCGGGCGCCTGCTTCTCCTCGATCTTCGCATCCAGTTCGCGCTGCGCTTCGGCAGCATTCTTCATCTGCATCCGGTAGGCGAGATAGCCGAGGACACCACCGCCGACGACAAAGGGCAAGAACGGCAGGCCCGGGATGAGGGCGAAGAGGATCATCAAGACCGAGACTGCGGCCATGGCGCCGGGATATTTCCCAAACTGTGCGGCAATCGCTGTATCGGTGGCACCAGTGGCACCGCCGCGGGCCAACAGCAAAGCTGCCGCAATGGAAATGATCACCGACGGGATCTGCGACACCAGACCGTCGCCGACGGTGAGGATCGCGTAGGTTTCAAAGGCGGTGCCAATCGGCATTCCGTGCACCAGCACCCCCATGATCAAACCGACCACGAGGTTCAAGATTGTGATCAGAAGACCCGCAACCGCATCGCCTTTGACGAATTTCGAGGCACCGTCCAAAGAACCGAAGAAGGTCGTCTCGCGTTGTTCGAGTTCCCGACGCTCCTTGGCGGTAGTGTGGTCAATCGCACCGGCAGACATATCGCTGTCAATAGCGAGCTGCTTGCCCGGCATCCCGTCCAGAGCAAAACGCGCCCCGACTTCCGCCATCCTGGCCGCACCTTTGGTAATCACCATGAAGTTGACGATCAGAAGTACGCCAAAGACGACGAGTCCCAGGAACACGCTGCCGCCCATCACGAAATTCGCGAACCCTTCGATCACATTGCCTGCTGCATCGGTGCCGGTGTGGCCCTCGCCGATGATCAGCTTGGTCGAGGACACGTTGAGCGACAGGCGCAACATCAGGGAGGCAAGGAGAATCGTCGGGAAGGACGAAAAATCAAGCGGTCTCTCGATGAAGAGGGTGATGGTGAAGATCAGGATGGCAAGCGCGAAGGAGGTTGCCAAGCCGACATCCAGCACCCAGGAGGGCATCGGCAGGATCATCATGACAATGACCGCCATCAGCGCCATGGCGAGGAGAATGGTCGGGCTGAAGATCTCTTTGATTGATAGTTTCGGCACGGTTTTTCTCTTATTTACAAGTGATCTGACGCAGATCCGTCACATCGGACAAACGGCATGAGTCGAGGGCGCGCATCCAAAGATGCGACCCAGGTCCGGCCGGTTTGCGTTGAGATGGGCTGTGGAAACAGGCGCAGCGCCGCTCTGGCTGCACCAAGGACTGCCGCAAGCGAGAGGTCAGCCCTCGCACGGTGTCACGAAGCCGAGCACAAGGCTCGGTGGCATTGATCACTTTCACTGGCATTCTGCCCGTTCCATTTCAGGATTCTTCCCTAGTCTTCAGGGTAGGGCGGCATGCTTTACAAAGTGTTATCAAGCCAAAGGAAATGGCCGCCCGGAGGGGCGGCCATCACCACATTCCGCAGAGGATTGGCGCGCGGGATCACTCGGTTGCTTCTGGAGCGCGCTCAACCTGGCGCAGGAGTTCCTCGATCGAGGTTCTCGCTCCGATGCTGCTCTCGACCAATGCACGGGCTTCGGCAAGCGGCGGCAAGCCCTCCGGCTCCTTGACCGCAGTGTCGATCCGACTCGTCAGATCTGCCACGGCCCGGAAGGGAGCCGCCTCCTGGTCGAGGCCTTCTGCAGACTCCAGATCCTCGGAATGCCAATACCCACGCGCAGCTTCGTTGAGGTCCTGCGCCGACATCATGTACTCGCTGGCTCGCTCGTATTCCTTGTTCTGCCACAAGGCTTTGGCGCGCATCCGGTCAGCCTGCTGACCTTCGAGTCCCATCAGTTCCACCAGGGCGCGCTGTGGCTGATCCATCGCCAGATGGGCCTCCGCGGTCATCATGCGACGATCTGAATTGTCCGGCTCAAGGCTCATCTTGCGCAGGAGATTCTCCGCTTGTTCCGGGAAGCCGAGGTCCAGCAGGCGGCGCGCCACCCTATCTCCCACAGGCACCACACGCGAAGCGCCAGCAGTCTCGGCAAAGACCAGCCCGTACTTCAGGAAGGTCACGTCATCGGCGTTCTCGGTCAGCAATGTCATCAAGGGGACGTCCACCGCATTGAAGGCTGTTGGCCCATCGCGTTTCTGCACCCGTTCCAGCCGTGCAAAAGCGGCTTCGAACTGGCCGGTCAGACCCAGGGCCAGCGCCTCGGCGCTGCGCAGATCCGCACCCAGTTGCGTGTCTCGGTTCTCCAGTTCGTAGGACGCGGTCAGATCGGGCACGTCCGGCGAAAGTGCGCGACGTTCCTTGTAACTGAGATGGACGAGGTCAATCAGCGCTCTTGGCGTATTCTGGCTCTGTTCGGCCACTTCCTTGGTCAGGTTGCGCGCAACCGCCTCGGTGTTGCCTTCAAGTTCGGCAATCGCCGCCTCCGCCAGGTTACGGTCGGGCACATGTTCGACGCCGGTCCGATCCACGGCCCGCAGCGCTGCCTTTGCCACATGGGGATCGCCCGCCTGCGCAAAAAGCTCACTCATCTTGGGGCCGAGTTGCACCCGCAGATGGGCCGGCATCTTGGCAAAGGCCTGCTGGATGGCATCCGAATTGGCGCTGGTCTTCACCACGCCATCCGACATGGCGGCCCAGAAGGCAGAATCGGTCCCACAGGTCTGTTGCCCGGTAAACACCGTGTTGACCGGCAGATCGTCGGAATCGAGGATATGACCCATGGTGGTCAAGATCTCACGGGACTTTGGGTTGAGCTGATCCTCTGGGATCATGCGCAATGTCGCGATGGCCTCCGCACCAAAGCCAAAGAACAGATAGGTCCGGGCCAGTTTCAGCGTGGCATCCTTATCGACATTGTCAAATTCGCCGATGATCTGGTTGCGCAACACACCAATCTGGTTGGAGAAAGCGTCGGTTCCTCCCCAATTGTGGATGGCCACGTCCCGATCGGCGATGCAATGCGAATCCTTATCCTCCTCACCCGCAACGCGGGCTAAAAGGCCGGTTTCCCGGTCGATGGCCGAGGTCACGGAGATATTGTCCAGCGGGTTGAGCGGACGATCACCATTGCCAAGGGGATCAAGAAAAGTCCCTCCCTCCTCGGCCTGTTCGGTGGGTTGCAACAGGCCCTGCTCGCTGGCGCGACCCAGCTGCTGCATCAGCCTTGCCTCGGAATCATTCACCAGGGCCGCCCGGCGGTTCTCGTCGAAATCCATCAGCAAGCTGGCATCGGCATCTAGCGATTGCGGTTGCGATTTACCATCTTCGGTCTTTTCATCATCGTCATCATGACGATCCGCCTCGACCACCGGAGGGGGGCTCTGCACCTGTGGCGTACCGGCTTCCGCCAGCAGCGGAAGGGTCAGCGGTGCGGCAGTTCGCGACTGATTCTGCGCGCTGCCAAAGGTCTGTTCCACCGCATCCGCCAGATCCATCGCCACCCTGGCGCTGGCGAGGTTCTGGCGTCCGAGGTCAAGGCCAAAGCCTCCGGCATCGGAAGGAAAGGTCAGCGGCAGGCTTTTGGTGTCGGCGGGCGGTGCCAGGGCCAGATCGCGCCCGTCCCGCACATCGATCACCAGATAGCCATCCGCCTGCTGGTAATAGTCGACCGTACAGTCACACCCGAGATCAATCCGCAGGGGTTGCCCCGGCCCGCTTTGACTCACCCCCTGAACGCGGGTGCGCGGGATCAGGTCGAATACATCGCCCGTATTGAACACGGTTGTCGGAGAACCGACGTTGACGGTAGCGGTACGGTCGTCTTGCGTGAGCGACCACTCCACCCCGTTCGGGATCCGCATCACCAGCCGCGTAAAGTCCTCGTGCTCACCCGAGCGCGCGACAATGGTCTGGGCTTCTGCGTGTCCGGCCATGGCTCCTGCAATGGCTATTGCGATCGCTCGCGAAATCATGCTGCGTCCTGTTTCACCGAATTCAAGGCTTCCTCCAGCTCGGAGAACCCGGGCCGGATGTGGGAAGGCGTGTTCTGACGCCCCACTTCAATGCAGATAGCTGCGGCGTGATTGTGGAGATTCGCCACCAGAACCTCGCGGATCAGCTGGTAGAAATGCGCGTCTTCTTCGACCACCGCTTTCACTTTGCCCGCAAAGGGCGCCACCAGACCATAGGAAAGGAACACCCCGAGGAAGGTCCCGACCAGGGCGCCACCGATCATTTTGCCAAGCACCTCGGGCGGTTGGTCGATGGAGGCCATGGTCTTGATCACACCCAGAACCGCCGCAACGATCCCGAGCGCGGGGAGACCATCTGCCATGGTCTGCAGCGCGTGGCTGGAATGCAGCGCGTGGTGCAGGTTGGCCTCGATTCGCTTCTCCAGCACTTCTTCGACCTGATGCGGGTCGTCGTAGTTCATCGAAGCCGAGCGCATGGTGTCGCAGATCAGATTGACCGCTTCCTTGTCCGCGCGAATCTTGGGGTACTTGCCGAAGACCGAGGAGTTTTCCGGATCCTCGATATGCTGTTCCACCTCGACCGGGTTTGCACGGGCGATTCGGATCAGCGCAAAGAGCAGGCACAGGAGGTCCTTGTAGTCCTCGGGCTGCCACTTCGGTCCCTTGAAAACCTTGCCGATGTCCTTGAGCGTGTGTTTCACCCCGCTCATGTCATTGCTGATCAGAAAGGCTCCGACTGCGGCGCCGCCGATCATCATCATCTCGAAAGGGAGCGACTTCACGATGATGCCGAGTTTCCCGCCCGCAAGCAGGTATCCACCGAACACCATAACAAAGATCACAACGATCCCTACAATCCCGATCATAGGTAGGCTCCAAAATATATCACTGCTTGGAAGGTAGGTCAGTCCTGTTAAAAAAGACTGAGTGAGGCCCCAAGTTACTCCTTGGGGACCTCGCCATTGCGACCCGCCAGCACCACGCTGATGGTATAGGCGGCTTCCGGGCTCAGCCCTGCCATCACGCCTGCCGCAGCCTCCGGACGCATCCGGGCAAGGAAACCGGCAGCAAAACTCGGATCCATCGTCTCGAACAGGGCAGCCGCATCCTTGGGCTTCATCTGCTCGTAAACGCTGGTCAGGCGAGTCACATCGGCCTCAGCCGCGCCATCCGCCAGCGCCAGGGTGCCGAGCAGCTTCTGCTCCGCCTGCTGCAGGTCCGCCAGCTTCTTCTCGATCGCCTGGTCGGCGATCTGCAAGGCCTTCATGCGATCTTCGATCTCGGCCTCACGCTCGTCCAGCATGGATTCGCGCTTCTTGAAGGCCAGGAGCATCGCCTGCATCTCGGCAGAGCTGGGCGCGGCTCCTTGGCCCGCATCCGCGGAATTGGAAGGAGCGGCCGTTTCGGTCTTCATCGCCGCCACTTCGCGCGCGATCGCCGGCCCCGCCTCAAGAGCGATTCGTACCACGGCAGAGCCCATCAGGAAGATCGCCAGCAACATCAGGGTGCCGCGCTTGGCCTTATAGCCCTTCTTGGGTTTTGCAGCTTTCGACATCACGCCACCCGATTCTGGCTGCGATGGTGCCGTACGAACATCAGGCCCGAGGGCTTGACCTCTTCCTGGGGTTCGGGCTCGACACTTTCCTCGACCACTTCAGGCTGCGCTTCCACCTGGGCTTCGGCTTCGTAAGCCTCTGCAAGTGCGTCATTTTCCTCGGTTCTTGCTTCCGCCTTCGGCTCTTGCTGCGGCGCGATGTCATGCATCGACGCCATCATCAGCTCCAGCTTGTGCGCCACCGATTCGGCGCGCCCGGTAAGCTGTTCCAGCGCCTTGCTGGAGCCGTCGGACATCTGCCGCGCCGCCACCAGCGATTTGTTCAGGTCATCCACTTGCGAAGACAGCACCGCCACTGCGCCGCCGACCCCTTTTTCGAGGTCGTTGAACTTTTTCAGTCGGCGCGCGAGCACCAGGCAGTAAAATCCGGCCCCAAGGGCCCCCGCTGCAAGCAGGATATCAGCAATAAGGTCCATCCTGTCCTCCTAGTTAAGTACGAAATCCATGATCAGCAGGTCACGCACGCGACCCTGTCCGGTCGCAATGTTGATCCGCCGCAGCATTTGTGAGCGTATTTTGGGCAGAGCCATCGGATCGGTCAGATCATCAAGCTCCAGCGCCCGCAGGTAGCTGTTCAGAACATCGACAACTCTGGGGAGGACTTTTTCGACCTCGGCCTGATCGGCCATGGTCACCTCGAGTTGTGCACGGAACCGCAGTTGATTGAGTCCGCTCGCCTTGCGCAGCGTGATCACAATCGGTTCCATTTCGATAAAGGCAAGGTTGGCGATATCTTCCGCCGACTCACCCTTGTCCACGCCTTCTGGCGCCCCTTTGGCAGCATGCGCAACTTCCGGCGCAGATGTGTTGCCAAAGGGAAGAAGGCCTGACTGGACGGCATAAAAACCGCCCCCTGCGCCAGCGATGGCAAGTACGAGCCCTATGATAAGGGGCATCTTACCTTTCTTCGCCGACCCATCTGTTTCTACATCAGCTACAGCGTCTGTCATGGCTATCCCTAAAACGTCGTGCATCCCGTTCATAACCCGACAGGAACTAACCGAATGTTAAGGCCAATCGGAGAAAAGGGTTGCACGCCGGAGAGAACGCCGGTGCGACGGAGGTTAATGTGCAGCAGATCAAGAATGTCTGGGCAAGTTTGGATATGCGGAAGCGTCTGATGGCGGTCGGGGCAACCCTGGCCGTGATCCTGACCTTCTTCCTCATGTCTCTGGTGGCCAACAAACCCACCATGCAGCTCTTATATGCCGGGCTCGAAAGCAGTACGGCCGGGGAAGTTGTCAGCGCTCTGGAAACGAGTGGTGTCGACTATGAAGTCCGCGGGGGATCGATTTACGTTCCCGCGGAGAAACGCGATGAACTGAGGATGACCCTCGCCAGCCAGGGCCTGCCGGCAAATGGCGGCAAAGGGTACGAATTGCTCGATTCGCTCAGCGGGTTCGGAACCACATCGCAAATGTTTGACGCTGCCTATTGGCGCGCAAAGGAGGGCGAACTGGCCCGCACCATCGTGGCCAATCCCCACGTCAGCCAGGCTCGCGTCCATATCGCAAATACCGGCAGCAACCCGTTTCAACGCACCATCGAGCCCACGGCCTCCGTGTCCGTGACCCCGATGGGCGCACCGATCACACCTTCGCAGGCAAATGCGATTCGCTTCCTGGTGGCATCGGCGGTGGCGGGTCTTCCGGTCGACAACGTGGCGGTGATCGATGCCAATGGCGCGCTGATCGGCTCGCCCGAAGCGGCGGCAGCAGCTGGCGCGGGCACCGATGACCGGTCTCAGACCCTGCGGGAACGCGTCCTGCGCCTGGTCGAGGCACGTGTGGGCCATGGCAATGCGGTGGTCGAGATCGCAGTGGAAACCATCACCGACACCGAATCCATTCGCGAGAAACGCGTGGATCCGGAAAGCCGGGTGGCTGTCAGCACCGATGTAGAAGAACGTGTCGACAGTTCGCAGAATCAGGCCGGCGAAGTCACTGTCGCCTCCAACATTCCCGATGGGGATGCAGGCACGGGCAATGGGTCCAAAGCCAATACCAATGCGACCCGGGAGCGGATCAACTACGAGATTTCCGAGACTGAAAAGGAAATTACCCGGGGTCCCGGCGCCATCAAGCGCATGACCGTCGCGGTATTAATCAACGGTGTGACAACTGTTGGCGCCGACGGCACCACGGTGTTCGAGCCGCGTCCCGACGAGGAGTTGAACGCCCTGCGCGAATTGATTTCCGCCGCCGTCGGCTTCGATGCGGACCGGGGCGATGTCATCACCCTCAAGTCGATGGATCTCCCCAACGTGGAGCCGCAGGGTACCTCTGTCAGCTCCTCCTTCTTCGACAATCTCTATTTCGATGTGATGTCGATGATCCAGATGGCCGCGCTTGCTGTCGTTGCCCTGGTGCTCGGTCTCTTTGTTGTCCGCCCGATCCTGGCCGGCAATGGCGCCACCCTCCGGGCGCTGCCTGGTCCAAAGGCTCCGGGCGCGGCAGGTTTGCCTGAACTCCCGAACCTGCAAGGCGGCAATCCCGGCTTCATGACCAATCCCAATCTGGGGGCAAATATTGCCCTGGATGGGGAAATCGATACCGGCGGCGACGACGGCTTTGCCCCGATGGGTGGCTTTGATGGCCTGCCGGGCATGGGTGACGGTCTGAACAGCTTCGGCGGCGGCGGTGGCTTCGGCGATGATCCGGTGGATCGTCTGCGGGCCATGATCGGCGAACGCCAGGAAGAAACCGTGCAGATCCTGCGCGGGTGGCTTGAAGAGAACAATGGGGAGCGTGTCTGATGACCATCGCACATCTTCTGGAAGACTTTGGAGTCAAGATCCCGGTCGAAACCGTCAGCAGCTTCTCCGAGGAAGTCATCGAGGAAGCCAAACTGGTTTCCTTCGAGAAAGGATACACGGCGGGCTGGGATGACGCGATCGAAGCCAAGGACAAGGAAAACACCCGGATCTCCGCGACTCTGGCCGGCTCGCTCGAGGATCTGAGCTTCACCTACCACGAAGCTCAGACCCAGCTCATCGAATCGCTTGATCCGATGTTCAAGGTCCTTACCTCCGTTATCCTTCCGGATACTATGGCGGCGACCTTCGGCCATCATATCATCGATCATCTCAACGAGATGGCGAAGGGGCAGATCAACGAACCGATGGAAATCGTCGTCTCTGCCGGCGAAGGCAATGCGGTGCGGGCGCTTCTGGGCGAGGAATCCAGTGTCGAGGTGCGTGTCCGCGAGGATGCCAACCTCTCCGCCGGACAGGCCCAGTTGCGCGTCGGTGCCAGCGAAAGAGAACTGAACTCCGAGGCCCTGCTCGACTCCATCCGTGAGTCGATCGATGCCTTCTCATATCAATTCAAAGAGGAAAGCCATTATGGATGACACCGGCGACCTGAACCAAAAATCCGCCGACTTCGGTAACCCCTTCGTTTCGGTGCCGGTGGAAGTCATCGTCTCGGTCGGCAAGGCCCGTCCGCTGATCCGTGATCTGGTCAATCTGGGCGAGAACGCGATCCTGACCCTCGACAAGAAGGTCGAGGATCCGGTGGACCTCTATGTCGGGGACCGCCTGGTCGCCCGTGGTCAACTCGAGGAGATGGAAGGCGACCAGGCCGGTCAACTGGCCGTTCGCCTTACCGAAATCGCCGATTTGCAAAGCGGGCTGGGATGACACGAAAATTAATCGCTCTGGGGGCGCTGGCAGTCGTAATGCTGCTGGCGCAACCTCAGGTAGCGCTGGCGCAAGAATTGAGCCTCAATCTCGCCGATGGTCAATCGATCTCGGCCCGCACCATCCAGCTGATCCTGCTGATCACCGTGCTCAGCGTGGCCCCCGGCCTGCTGATCATGATCACCTGCTTTCCGTTCCTGGTCACCGTGCTGTCGATCCTGCGACAGGCGATCGGTCTGCAACAGGCGCCGCCAAACATGCTGATGATCAGCCTGGCCATGTTCCTCACCTATTTCGTGATGGAACCTGTGTTCCAGGAAGCATGGGACACCGGGATCTCTCCCCTGCTCGACGAGCAGATCGAAGTGGTCCCGGCATTGGAGCGCGCCATCGTTCCCTTCCGAAGCTTCATGGCCAACCGGCTGGATGCGGACACCTTCTATGCCATCTCCGACCTGCGTCCCGGGACCGAAGGGTTGGACCCCACTGCGGAGGCGCCGCTCTCCGTGCTGATCCCGAGCTTCATGCTTTCAGAGATCACACGTGCCTTCCAGATCGGGTTCCTGGTCTTCCTGCCCTTCCTGGTGATCGACCTCGTCACCGCGGCGGTGCTGATGTCCATGGGCATGATGATGGTGCCGCCGGCCCTGGTTTCTCTGCCATTCAAGCTGGCTTTCTTCGTCGTGGCCGACGGATGGAGCCTGATCGCGAGCGCTCTGGTTCGCAGCTATTACCCAAGCTGACACGCTCACATGGGCTGAAGATGATCCCCGGACGGTCCTGCCGCCCGGGGTTTTTTGTGCCGCATAACGAATCGACCGGGCATCCTCCCTTGCCAATCAGAAGGACCAGCCGGGCGATTTGAGAGATATAGGTCCAACCGCGCAGGTGAGCAGACCACCGCCGACAGAAAGGGAAACCAGATCCACAACTGCAACCGAGTTGCCGATTCGGTTCGACAAATACCCCCGAGTAACCCCGGTCCATCTTGGTTGCGCCAAATCGGGCAGTGACGCAAAAGAGGCGCCTCAAAACACGAAGGGGCGCCTCGCGACGCCCCTCGTTGAACCCTGGGTCAGGCTGTGCCTGTGACGGAACCTGTCAGGTCAGGTGAGACTGCCGTGACAATGCTTGAACTTCTTGCCCGAACCACAGGGACATTTGTCATTGCGCGAGGGATTGCCCCAGGTCGAAGGGTCCTCCTCCACAAAGCCTGCAAGCGGTTCCTCGACTGGCGGCTCAGCGGCAGGTTTTTGTACCAAGCCCTGACGGGCCGCCATCTGCATCAACATTTCCCGCTGCTCGTCTTCGGTGAGCGGACGCACACGGGACAGCTGCTGGGTGACGGTTTCACGCAGGCTGTCGAGCATTGTCTCGAAGAGCTGGAAGCTCTCGTTCTTATACTCGTTCAGCGGATCGCGCTGCGCGTAGCCACGGAACCCAACCACCGAACGCAGATGTTCAAGCGTCAGCAAATGCTCGCGCCATTTGGCATCGATGGTCTGCAGCAGCACCTGCTTTTCGATATTGCCCATCGATTCGGGGCCAAAGGCTTCAATCTTCTCGGCCATCAGCTTATCGGAAGCGTCAACCAGACGTTCCCGGATCTGCTCGTCGTCGACGCCTTCTTCCGCAGCCCAATCCACCACCGGCAGATCGAGGCCAAGCTTTTCGCGGACATCAGCCTGAAGGGCTTCGGTGTTCCACTGCTCGGCATAGGTCTTGGGCGGCATGTGGAGATCGATCAGGTCGTCGATCACCTCGTGGCGCATATCGGTGACGATCTCATTGGCGTCCTTGGCCGCCATGATCTCGCGCCGCTGGGCAAAGATCACCTTGCGCTGGTCGTTCATCACATCGTCGAACTTCAGCACGTTCTTGCGCATGTCGAAGTTGCGGCCCTCGACCTTGGCCTGGGCACGTTCCAGCGATTTGTTCACCCAAGGGTGCACGATCGCCTCGCCTTCCTTCATCCCGAGACCGGAAAGGATCTTGTCCAGCCGTTCGGAGCCGAAGATCCGCATCAGATCATCCTCGAGGCTGAGGTAGAAGCTGGTGCGACCCGGGTCCCCCTGACGGCCAGAACGACCGCGCAGCTGGTTGTCGATGCGGCGGCTTTCGTGACGCTCGGAAGCAATCACGAAGAGACCACCAGCCTGCTTCACCGCTTCCTCGTCCGCGGCGTGTTCCGCTTCGATCCGCGCACGAATAGCGGCATGATCGCCCTCGGGGTCGGCCTCGATGGCCTCCATCACCTTGAATTCTACATTGCCGCCCAGTTTGATGTCGGTACCGCGACCGGCCATGTTGGTGGCGATGGTCACCGCGCCAAGACGACCCGCGTCGGCAACGATCTGCGCCTCTTGCTCGTGGTGGCGGGCGTTCAGCACGTTGTGCGGAATGCCTTCCTTCTGCAGCATCTGGCTCAGGAGTTCGGATTTCTCGATCGAAGTGGTGCCGAGCAGGACCGGCTGACCCTTGGCATGGGCCACTTTGGTCTCCGCAATCATCGCCTCGTATTTTTCCTTGGCGGTGCGGTAGACCTGATCGTCCTCATCCACACGGGCGATCGGGCGGTTGGTCGGCACTTCGACCACGCCGAGGCCGTAGATCTCCATGAATTCGTCCGCTTCGGTCATCGCGGTGCCGGTCATGCCGGAGAGCTTGTCATAGAGGCGGAAATAGTTCTGGAAGGTCACCGAGGCCAGAGTGGTGTTCTCCGGCTGGATCTTCACGCCTTCCTTCGCCTCGATGGCCTGATGCAGCCCGTCGGACAGACGGCGCCCTGCCATCATGCGGCCGGTGAATTCGTCGATCAGCACCACGTTGTTGTCCCGGACAATGTAATCTTTGTCCCGAGTGAACAGCTTGTGGGCGCGCAATGCCTGGTTCACGTGGTGAACCACGGTGGTGCTCTCCGGATCATAAAGGCTGGCGCCTTCTTCCAGGAGACCGGCCTGTTGCAGTGATTGTTCGAGGAATTCGTTGCCTTCTTCGGTGAAGGTCACACCACGGGTTTTCTCGTCGAGCTCAAAGTGGTCCGCGGCCAGGGTCGGGATCAGCTTGTCGATGGTCTCGTAAAGTTCCGAACGGTCCTCGGCAGGGCCGGAGATGATCAGCGGCGTACGCGCCTCATCGATCAGGATCGAGTCCACCTCGTCGACGACGGCAAAGTTGTGCTGCTTCTGGAACACTTGGTCGAGCGATGGCTTCATGTTGTCGCGCAGGTAGTCGAAGCCCAGCTCGTTGTTGGTGGCGTAGGTCACGTCACACTGGTAGGCGGCCATTTTTTCGGCCTCGGGCTGGTTCGAATAGATCACACCCGTCGTCATGCCAAGCGCGCCAAAGACGCGGCTCATCCATTCGGCGTCGCGCTTGGCGAGGTATTCGTTCACCGTGACCACATGCACGCCCTTGCCGGTCAGCGCATTGAGATAGGCCGGGAAGGTCGCAACAAGGGTCTTGCCTTCACCGGTCTTCATCTCGGCAATATTGCCCTGATGCAGGAAAGTGCCGCCCATCAACTGGGTGTCGAAAGCGCGCAGGCCAAGCGACCGCTTGGCAGCCTCACGCACGTTGGCAAATGCCTCGGGCAACAGATCGTCAAGGCTCTCCCCACCAACTGCGCGTTTACGCAGTTCTTCGGTCTTGTCCTTCAGGCCGGTGTCACTCAGCTTTTCAAACTCGGGTTCCAGCGCGTTGATTTTTGCGATCAGCGGCCGCGTCGCCTTGATCTTCCGGTCGTTCGGTGTCCCGAAGACCTTTTTGGCGAGTGTTCCGATACCCAGCATATGCGCTCCAAAAGTCCTGTTCACGGCCTTGTTTCGCGGCAGGCTTGCCCGCCGTGTTCGCAACCCATAAACAAAGGTGGAAAGACGGTCCTGCCGGAGGCCCTATGGCGATGTAAGGGGCAGGAAAATAAGTGTCAACGCCACGCTCCCCTGTGGCAGGAATATAGGAAGGTTTCCATGCGCAAAGGTCTCACTTTTTTGCAAGGCCTCGCTGCAGCTGCTGTCCTGGGCCTTGCCGGCCCGGCAATTGCCGAACAGCATGCCAATACCGTTGTCGCCAAGGTGAATGGCGAAGAGATTACTCTCGGCCATATGATCGTGGCGCGCTCCAAACTGCCCGCGCAGTACCAGAGCCTGCCCGATGACGTGTTGTTCAACGCCTTGCTGGACCAGCTTATTCAGCAAACTGCCCTGAAACAGGAACTGCACGGCGACCTGCCGCGTCACATCCGCTTGACCATCGAGAACGAGCGCCGCTCGCTGCTGGCCTCCGAGGTGATCGACAGCATCATGCAAGGCGCTCAGAGCGAAGATGCAATCCGCGACGCCTATGATGCGAAGTACTCCACCGGCACCGGCGGCGATGAGTTCAACGCGGCTCACATTCTCGTGGAAACCGAGGAAGAGGCACAAGAGATCAAGAACCAGCTGGATGCCGGCGCGGATTTTGCGGCACTGGCACAGGAATCTTCGATTGGTCCCTCGGGGCCCAACGGGGGTGCATTGGGCTGGTTCGGCAATGGTCGGATGGTCCCAGAGTTCGAGGCTGCCGTTTCCGAGATGCGCGCAGGCCAGATCTCCGATCCGGTGCAAACCCAATTTGGCTGGCATGTCATCCAGTTGATCGAACGGCGCAAGCTCGAGGCACCGGACTTCACGGACGTGCGCGAAGAGATCGCGCAGGAACTGGCCGTTCAGGCGGTGGAGGACCGTGTCAATCAACTCACTGCCCGCGCCGCCATTGAACGACCGGATCTCGGCGACATGGATCCGTCCATGCTGCGCGATCTGAGCCTCATCAACGACTGAGCTTTTTTCAATTTCCATTCGGTACGAGGACGTCCCACATGGCCAAATCCCTGCCCCGCTCTCCCCTTGCTCCTGCTGACTTCCCGGCTCTGCCGGTGATCGCCGGGGTTCGTTTTGCCTCTGCCGCTGCTGGTGTGAAATACCAGGGTCGAACCGACGTGATGCTGGCCGTGATGGACGCGGGCACCTCTGTCGCCGGGGTATTCACCCGCTCCGCCACCCGCTCCGCGCCGGTGCTGGACTGTCAGGCCAAACTGGGCGGCGCCACTGAGAAAGGTGCTGCGATATTGGTGAACTCCGGCAATTCCAATGCCTTCACCGGGCATTATGGCCAGACTTCGGTGGCAGAGATCACCTCTGCTGTGGCGGATTTGACGGGAATGCCGCAAGAGCGCGTCTTTACGGCCTCCACAGGCGTCATCGGCGAACCGCTCAAGCACGAGCGCATCATCGCCAAGCTGGAAGAGCTGAACGGGGCACTTGCAGCCGACGGTATGGAGGCGGCGGCCAAGGCGATCATGACCACCGATACCTTCCCGAAAGGGGCCACCGCCTCGGTGGAGATCGACGGCAAGAGCGTCAAGATCGCCGGCATTGCCAAAGGGTCGGGCATGATCGCGCCGGATATGGCAACCATGCTGGTCTATATCTTCACCGATGCGATCTACGAACAGACCGCCCTTCAGGCGCTGCTTTCGGGTCAGACCAACACCTCGTTCAACTGCATCACAGTCGACAGTGACACATCCACGTCGGACAGTCTGATGCTTTGCGCGACGGGCGCTTCGGGTGTTGATGCCACCGGCAATTCCGATTTCGCCGCAGCACTTGAAAGTGTGATGCTGGACCTTGCACATCAGGTGGTGCGGGACGGCGAAGGCGCGACCAAGTTCGTCGAGATCCGGGTGACCGGCGCCGCCTCGGATGCGGATGCCAAGGTGCACGGCATGGCAATCGCAAACTCGCCGCTGGTGAAGACCGCCCTCGCCGGCGAGGATCCGAACTGGGGCCGGATCGTCATGGCCATCGGCAAGTCCGGCGCCAAGGCAGACCGCGATTTGCTGTCGATTTCCTTCGGCGATGTTCTGGTTGCGGAGAAGGGCTGGGTCTCCCCCACCTACAAGGAAGAGCTGGGCGCGGCCGAGATGAAGAAGGCAGAGATCACCATCAAGGTGGATCTGGGTCTTGGGAGTGGCCGGTCCACCGTCTGGACCTGCGATCTGACCCATCAGTATATCACCATCAACGCGGACTACCGCTCGTGAGTGGTGCAAAAAAGGTCGTCCTCGTCTCAGCCGTCGCGCTGATCGACGTGGAAGGGCGTATCCTTCTGGCCCAACGGCCAGAAGGCAAGTCCATGGCGGGTCTGTGGGAATTCCCCGGCGGCAAGATAGAAGCCGGAGAGACCCCAGAAGCGGCCCTTATCCGTGAACTGCACGAAGAATTGGGCATCAACACCTGGGCCAGCTGCCTCGCGCCGCTGACCTTTGCCAGCCACTCCTATGAGACCTTCCACCTGCTGATGCCGCTTTTTGCCTGCCGCAAATGGGAGGGCATCCCGCAAGCGCGGGAAGGCCAGGTACTGAAATGGGTGCGCGCTTCAGAGCTGCGAGATTATCCGATGCCGCCGGCAGACATTCCGCTGATTCCGATCCTCAGGGACTGGCTCTGAACGATGATTGACTGCTCCGTTAAACGGGTCTGACCAATCGTTAATTTCTTTAAGGCGCCTAGATGTTCCGCTTTGACATCTGAGTTCACCTATATCTAGTTCTCGCATGTAGTGTTAGAAACCTTTTGTTAACCACTTTCCCGCATCCTGATCTTGTTTTCATCGGGATGGCAGGATCAGGCAGAGCAAGAGAGAACAACGATCACCGGGCATAGCTCCTCACGTGGCAGCACGACGTCGCTGTGTTCGGACCCGTATCAAGACACCTCGTATCCGCAGACCTCCAGAAAGCGGACGACTTATCAGCAGCTGTTGTCAGGGCAGACAACAGGAGCGCCTCCGGGCCTCATGGGTGTGACTGCCCATGGCTCTGAGGCAGACCTATGGAACCGAAGACGGCATTTACAGTGCCTCTTCGGTTTTTTCTTTCCAGCGCCCCTTCCTGATGCCAAAGAAAAACCCCGGCCGTTTCCGACCGGGGTTCAAATCCCTATGCTGAGCATCAGATCAGTCGAGAGTGCGGGTGACTTCCTCACGCTCGAAGATCTCGATGACGTCCTTCGGACGCACGTCATCGTAGTTCTCAAACGCCATACCGCATTCCTGACCGGACTGAACTTCGGACACTTCGTCCTTGAAGCGCTTCAGGGTCTTCAGCGTGCCTTCGTGGATCACCACGTTGTCGCGCAGCAGACGCACACCGGCAGAGCGGCGCGCCACACCTTCGGTGACCAGACAGCCGGCGACCTTGCCGACGTTGGACACTTTGAAGACGTCCTTGATCTCGGCATAGCCGATGAAGTTCTCTTTGATCTCCGCAGAGAGCAGACCAGAGGCGGCTTTCTTCACGTCATCCACGAGGTCGTAGATCACCGAGTAATACCGGATCTCCACACCCTTTTGGTTCGCAGTGTTACGGGCCGAGGCATTGGCACGGACGTTGAAGCCCATGATCGGAGCGCCGGAGGCTTCCGCCAGACCCACGTCGGTCTCGGTGATCGCGCCCACACCGGAGTGCAGGACGCGCACGCGCACCTCGTCGTTGCCGATCTTTTCCATCGCCTGAACGATGGCTTCGGCAGAGCCCTGCACGTCGGCTTTGACCAGGATCGGCAGCTCGGAGACGTTCTCGTCGTCCTTGGCCTTCTGCATCAGCTGTTCCAGCGTGGTGGCAGCCCCGGCAGCCGCGCGTTTGTCCTTGGCCGCCTGTTGACGGTACTCGGCAATCTCACGCGCTTGCGCCTCGGTTTCGGTCACGTTCAGCACGTCGCCCGCTTCGGGGGTGCCGTTGAGACCCAGAACCTCGACCGGAACCGAGGGACCGGCTTCCTGCACGCGCTCGCCCTTGTCGTTGATCAGCGCACGGACCTTGCCGTACTGCTCACCGACCACAAAGATGTCGCCTTGGCGCAGGGTGCCCTTCTGGATCAGAACGGTTGCGACCGGACCACGGCCCACGTCGAGCTGCGCTTCGATCACCGCGCCCTGAGCGGCCCGTTCCGGGTTCGCTTTCAGTTCGAGGATCTCTGCCTGCAGCGCAATCGCCTCCAAGAGGTTGTCGAGACCCTGGCCGGTATGGGCAGAAACTTCAACGTCCTGCACTTCACCAGACATGGCTTCCACCACCACTTCGTGGTTCAGAAGCTGGGTGCGCACGCGCAGCGGATCGGCTGCGGGCTTGTCCATCTTGTTGATCGCAACGATCATCGGAACGCCGGCCGCTTTGGCGTGGGCGATTGCTTCTACGGTTTGCGGCATGACCGAATCGTCCGCAGCAACCACCAGGACCACGATGTCCGTCACCTGAGCCCCGCGCGAGCGCATCGAGGTGAAGGCCGCGTGGCCGGGGGTATCGAGGAAGGTCAGCGTGGTGCCGCTGTCGGTTTTCACCTGATACGCACCGATGTGCTGGGTAATGCCGCCGGCTTCGCCTGCCACAACCTTCGCATCGCGAATCGCGTCCAGAAGCGAAGTCTTGCCGTGGTCGACGTGACCCATGATGGTGATGACCGGCGGACGATCCTGCAGATCCTCATCCTTGTCTTCGATTTCATTGATGACGTCTTCGACGTCCGCATCGGAAACGCGCACCACACGGTGACCGAATTCCTCGATGATCAGTTCTGCGGTATCCGCGTCAATGGTCTGGTTCTGCGTGACCATCATGCCCATTTTCATGAGCTCTTTGACCACGTCTGCAACGCGCTCTGCCATCCGGTTCGCCAGTTCGGAGACCACGATGGTTTCCGGCAGCTGCACGTCGCGGATGATCTTTTCACGCTCGGCCATACCCAGAGCTTTTTGACGGGCGCGCTCTTGTTTGCGCTTCATCGACGCAACGGAGCGTTGACGTCCGCCTTCGCCGCCAGTTGCCTGGCTGAGAGTCAGTTTGCCGGAGCGGCGTCCGCCGTCGTCGCGCGCCTTGACGCTGCGACCACGTTCCTCACGCTCACGTTCCGCCTTGCGCGGTTGCAGGGCGGGTTTGTTGGCACCACCAGCATCGGCACCACCGGCGCGATCCGCAGGCGCAGCAGCGGCGGCGGCAGCAGCAGCAGGGGCTGCTTTTTCCGCTTTTGCTTCCGCAGCCTTGGCAGCAGCAGCGCGCTTGGTAGCCGCCTCTTCCTCGACGCGCTTGCGCTCTTCGTCTTCGGCCTTTTGACGCAGGCGTTCTTCAGCCTCGCGCTGTTCACGCTCCTTGGCTTCCATTTCCGCACGGCGGCGTTCACGGTCTTCGGCGCGGGCCAGTTCGTCCGCCTCGCGCTGCGCTGCCTCATCGGCTTCGCGCGCCTTGGCGGCTTGGAGCGCCTTCAGGCGACGTTCCATCTCCGCATCGGAAATCCCTGCAGGGCGACGCGAAGCATCGCCGGCCGCAACGCCACCGGCGCCGCCTTTGCCCGCACCCGGCTTGGGGACAACCACACGTTTCCGTTTGGTCTCCACCACAACATTCTTGGTCCGACCGTGGCTGAAGCTCTGCTTCACATTCCCGGGCCGAGACCCGCCGCCACGCAGACCCAATGTTTTTTTGCCGTCACTATCGCTCATAAAGCTACTTATCCTTCCGTGCGGCCGTTGCCGCCCTTTTCGCGCAAACCCTGCAATCGCTGGGCTTCCTCTACAACACGTTGGCTGAGTCCACCAGAGGCGAGCGCGGCATGTATGACAGTTTCACGCCCAAAAGCCATGCCAAGCTCATCCGCCGTCAGGCAACCGATGAATTTACCCCGATGCGGGGTGCTCAGCTTCGACTTCCCTCGCCCGGACCCGTCCGAGGCCTGGATCAGAACCCGAGCCTCTTCCTTTGCCAGCCAATCCTTGACCTTTTCAAACCCGCCAACGGCATCTCCCGACTTGCGCGCCAGGCTGATGAGGTCGACGAGCCGACGCACGATCTGGCGCTCCACCTCGTCGATCAGCCCCTCGCTCACCGTCACCTGCGTCTTGAACCCGCGGGAGAAGAGTTTCTTCTTCACAGCCTGCTCCAACGCCGACCGGGTTGAAGAGACATAACAGCCACGCCCCGGCAGCTTGCCCATCACGTCGGCAAAGACCTGATTGTCAGGCCCCAGCACGAAACGGATGAGCCCGGCCTTGGGCTCCGTCTCGCCGGTTGCGAGACATTTCCGTTCCGGCCCGTCAGGACGGGATTTTTCAGCACCACCACGCGTCATTCACGTCTCCTGGGAGAAGGGAGGCCTCAGGCCTCCTCGTCCCCATCCACCTCGTCTTCGAGGTCTTCGGCATCGCCTTCAAGATCTGCTGGGTCCACCCAGCCGAGCATGATGCGTGCCGTCATCACCAGATTTTGCGCCTCTTCCAGGCTCACGTCGAAGGGCTCGAGGATCCCCTCGTCCTTCACCCGCTCGCCATTGACGGTGGTCCAGCCGCCCGCCAATTCCCAGTCAGCGCAGGTGGCGAAGTCTTCAAGCGATTTCACATCGTCCTTCGCCAATGCTTCCACCATCTGGGGTGTCAGGCCCTCAAAGTCAATAAGGCTGTCCTCGACACCCAGGGCGCGGGCATTGTCGAGCGCTGCCTTGGCCTGCGCTTCGAGATAGTCGCGGGCGCGGGCCTGCAGCTCCTCGGCGGTGGCTTCGTCGACACCATCGATGACCAGCAGTTCGTCCAACTCCACATAGGCCACCTCTTCGAGGTTGGTGAAGCCTTCGGAAACCAGCAGCTGGGCGAAGAATTCGTCCAGATCGAGGGTTTCCATGAACAACGCGGTGCGGGCTTCGAATTCCTTCTGACGGCGGGCGGATTCTTCCTCCTCCGTCATGATGTCGATGTCCAGACCGGTGAGCTGGGAGGCCAGGCGCACGTTCTGGCCACGGCGACCGATGGCAAGCGACAGTTGCTCGTCGGGCACGACCACTTCGATCTTGCCGGCTTCTTCGTCCAGAACCACCTTGGTGACTTCCGCAGGCTGCAGCGCGTTCACGAGGAAGGTCGGCTGGTCTTCGTTCCACGGAATGATGTCGATCTTCTCGCCCTGCAGCTCGTTTACCACCGCCTGCACGCGGGAGCCACGCATACCCACACAGGCGCCAACCGGGTCGATCGAGTTGTCATAGGAGACAACAGCGATTTTCGCACGCGAGCCGGGATCACGGGCCACGGCCTTGATCTCGATGATGCCATCATAGATTTCCGGCACTTCCATCTTGAACAGCTCGGCCATGAATTCCGGCGCGGTACGGCTGAGGAAGATCTGCGGGCCACGCGGTTCGCGACGCACGTCCTTGATGTAGCAGCGGATACGGTCGTTCGGGCGATAGCTCTCGCGGCCGATCTTCTCGTTGCGGCGCAGAATCGCCTCGCCAGAGCCCACGTCGACGATGACGTTGCCGTATTCCTCACGCTTGACGACGCCGTTGATAATGGTGCCGTTGCGGTCCTTGAACTCTTCGTACTGACGGTCACGCTCGGCTTCCCGCACCTTTTGCAGGATCACCTGCTTGGCGGATTGCGCGGCGATCCGACCCATCTCGACAGGGGGCACCTCGTCGACGATGGTATCGCCGATCTGCGGGTCAGCCAGATACTGTTTCGCCTGCGCGACGGTCAGCTCGGCCTGGTAGTTTTCCAGCTCTTCATCCGCCACCACGGTCCGCACACGGGTAAAGGTCGCCTTGCCGGTCTTGCGGTCGATGGAGACACGAATGTCCATCTCGCTGCCGTAACGGCTCTTTGCGGCACGGGCGAGGCTCTCTTCCATCGCAGCGACCACCAGACCGGGGTCGATCATCTTTTCACGCGCCACGGCCTCGGCGGTTTGCAACAGCTCCAGCTGGTTTGCAGAGGTGATAGCCATTACTCGTTCTCCTCTTCGGACCCTTCGGTCCCTTCTGCGGACCCTTCGGTCTCGATGTCGTCAAAGGCGTCTTCGTTCAGAACACCAGCGGCCTTGCGCTGGCGCAGCATTTCCTTGATGAGGTCGTCGGTCAGCACCAGCTTCGCATCGCTCAACCAGTCGAACTTCAATCCGATGGTCACGGTCTCGCCGCCTTCCTCGATATTGATCAGCACCTCATCGTCCTCGACTCCCGCCAGCTCACCCTTGAAGCGGCGACGACCGTCGATCAGCTCGGCGGTTTCCAGCTTGGCCTCATAGCCTTCGAACATGTCGAAGTCCTTCAGGCGGGTCAGCGGACGGTCGATGCCGGGGCTTGACACCTCAAGCGTATAGGCATCGAGAATCGGATCCTCGACATCGAGCGTGGCGCTCACCGCGTTCGAGATCTTGGCGCAGTCATCCACCTCGATACCGCCATCGGGGCGGTCGGCCATGATCTGCAGCGTGGTACTCTTGCCAGACATCAGCCGGATGCGGACCAACTCGTAGCCCAGATCCTCAATCACCGGAGTGATGATCTCGGCGAGGCGGCGGTCGATCGCGGCTTTGGCAATCAGGTCGTTGCTCATCAGACTTCCAAACACAAAAAAACGGGCCTGCGGCCCGTCGAAATCAATCGTTGGTGCCTCAGGCCCAGAGCCCGACGCGCCGCTGTTGAGCGTTGATATACGCCTGCGGGCCCTGTTTTGCAAGTGCTTCCTCACAGGACGCCGTCAGGCGGTCCCGGGGCGGGGCGGTCAGCCCTGCCCCAGACGCTGTTTCATGGCTTCGGCAAGGGCACGGGTGCGGGCAGGATCCTGCCCGCCGATCACCAGATAGCCCACACCATTCTCCACCCAGGACGTCGCCGCCATGCCCTGAGCGATGCGGTCGCTCGGCGCGCTGTCGGCATTGGTCGTGGTCAGCACACAGAGCGCGAAGGGTGTGCCATCCTCGCTCAGGTAGGCCATCTGCATCAACGGTTTACCCTTGAAGCCCAAGACCTGCGCCCGGCGGAAATCCAGCCCCTCGATCGCAGTGGCCGCGGCCAGCTCGACCCCGGCGCGATCGCGGAAATCCTCGAGCACGCCCAGCGCCACCTCGGAACTTTGCGTGGTCTCTTCGAGCGTCTCCGTCATGTAGAGCGATTGATAGCTGGCCACCACGTCGATCCACCCCGGCGCCGCCTGCTCCGGCTGCATCAGATAGCCACCACCGAATCCAAGTCCAAGCGCGAGGACAACGGAGGCTACGAGCCGCAGCGGCTGCCAGTTGCGATTGGCGGCCGGGCGCGGCAGCTCCGGCACTGGCGGCGGGGCTAGACGCTCCATTGCAAAGGCCGCGCGCACCGCCTCCAGCGGGATCGTCAGCCCCTCCAGCCGGGCCACAAGCGTGGGATCTCGTGCGAGGCCTGCGTCGATACGGGCCACGAGCACTGCGTCCGCCTCCCCGTCGAGATAGGCGGTGAGGTCTTCATCGGTGATGCCGTCATGTACCTCGGTCATTTTCCAGCCTCCACCACAGACAGCTCGCCTGCGATCTTCTTGCGTGCGCTGGCCAGACGGCTCATCACCGTACCAATCGGAATGCCAAGCGTGTCAGCGGTCTCCTGATAGGTGAAACCCTCCACATAGGCCAGCAGGACCACGACCCTTTGACCTTCCGGCAGCGCTCCTATCTTGGCAAACACTTCAGCGACGAAAATATTCTCTTCCGCCGTTGCGGACCCGTCCGAGATTTCCGTGTCCTCCAGTGCGACCAGCCCGGTGCCGGTGCGCACGGCGGTCGCCCGGATCTCATTCAGCCAGAGCCGATGCGCCATCCGGAACAGCCAGCGGTCCAGATGGGTGCCCGGCTGATAGCTCTCATGCCTTTCCATCGCCCGCAGGCAGGTGTTCTGCGCCAGATCATCGGCGCGGTCGCGTTTGCCCGTCTGCATCAGACAATAGCGCCAGAGCCGGGGATAGATCGCCCCGATCCCCTCGCGGATCTCATCAAGCGCGGATTTTTTGAAGAAACCGAGAATGGGTCCCACTCCTGAGGATCGAGCAATGCGTCACGTCAACGTCAATTCGGCGCCACACTAACGGCAAGGGCGGGATCTTCTCAACTCATAGTTTTGCGAAAGGTCACAGCATCCACCAGCGCTCGGCGATCCGATGGTCATCAAGCGGGCCTCGGGCGGAAATCCTGGCAGGCAGCGCAACGTGAGTCGCCACCGCCAAGGCCATATCCATTTCCGACGGGTGGTAGTGGAACCGTCCGCGACCGCTAAGTCCGGCAGCAAGGGGGAGCGCCGCCGCATCGACATACCCGTCGCGCAGGGCTTCGGCCCGAACCGCCGGATCCGGGATCACGATCAGGTCCAGCGCATCGAACCAGCCGGCCTTGCCGTCCCGGAAATGCGCGTCCCGGCGCAGGGCGCGGAAATGCCGCCCCTCCTGCGCCCGGTCGACCCGGTAGAGCCCCGTGCCCGCCATGGAGGACAGATCGCCCGAAACCGCACCCATCGGCGCGATCACCAGACCCGCATCGGCCAGTCGATAAGGCAGATGCGGATTACCCGATTCAAGCCGGATCACCAGAGCACCCTCGTCGGACAAATGCAGGTCGCGCACCCCGGCAAGGCTCTGGCGTCCCTGCGACAGATGCGCGTCGAGCGAGGCGATCACATCATCACCGCTGAGGACTCCGCCCCCGTGAACCGGCACATCCGGCCGCAGTTCGAAACGCCAGATCCGGGCCGTATCATCGCTGTGCCACGCGGTGGCCAGTTCCCCCCGCAAAAGCCCGTCTGGCGCCACCTCGGTCAGTTGATCGCAGATCGCGGCGCGGGCCACCGAAGCCAGCAGATCCCCCTCGCGCGGCACCGCCAGCCTGAAGGTGCCACCGCGTCGTGGCTGATCGGCCAAGGACGCCCCGGTCGCGGCCAGCAGGGCTGCCGCTGCACCGGAGGCAAAGAGGGCCCGGCGATCCAGACGTTTCATGCGGTCATATCCTCTGCCAGCTCGTCCATTGCCTTGACCAGCGCCGCGCTGATCCCCGGTTCGGACAGGGCGTGTCCCGCGTTGCGCACCATGACAAGCTCGGAATTCGGCCAACGCTCGTGAATGCTGTAGGCAGAGTGCGGCGGACAGATCATGTCATAGCGCCCCTGCACGATGATCCCGGGGATATGGGCGATGCGCTCCATATTCGCAAGGATCTGGCCGTCCATATGCAGAAAGCCGCCATTGATGAAGTAGTGATTCTCCAGCCGCGCGAAGGCCCGCGCGTAATCGCCCGGGCTCTCCCCGGACAGTCCATTGGAATAGACCGAAGCCAGGGCGTTTTCCCAGGCGGACCAGGCGCGCCCGTAGTGGACCTCTTCCTCGCGGTTCCCCGAGAAGAGCCGTTTGTGGTAGGCCGCGATCAGGTCACCCTGTTCGTCCTGCGGAATCAGGGCAGTGAATTTCGCCCAGGTCTCCGGCCAGAACTTGCCGGCGCCACCGCCATAGAACCAGTCCAGCTCGGCGTGGGTCATCAGGAAGACGCCGCGCAGCACCAGATGGGTCACCCGGTCAGGATGGGTCTGGGCGTAAATCAGCGCCAGGGTTGCGCCCCAACTGCCGCCAAACAGCGCCCAAGCCTCGATATCGAGGCGCTCGCGGATCAACTCCATATCCGCAACCAGATGCCAGGTGGTGTTGTCCTCGCAGGAGGCATGGGGCCGCGATCGACCACAGCCACGCTGATCGAACAGGATGATCCGATAGATCTTGGGGTCGAAATAGCGCCGCATCGCCGGGCTGGTACCGCCGCCGGGTCCACCATGACAGACGATCACCGGCACACCCTCGGGATTGCCGCATTGCTCCATATAGATCCGGTGCCCTTGCCCGACCTCCAGCATCCGCTGATCGAAAGGCTCGATCGGCGGGTGGAGAAACTGCACTGCGCGCTTTTGATCCGGGTATTTGTCCATTACTGACCTAGCTTGACACCTGAACACCAAGAAAACACACGGAGACAGGAATGCAAGCGCAACAGTCCACGGTTGACCCTTCCGAGATCGCCAAGTTCGAGGCCATGGCGGCCGAATGGTGGGATCCGAACGGGAAATTCAAACCACTGCACATGCTCAATCCCTGCCGCCTCGACTATATCACCCGTCAGATCGCGGGTGAGTTTGACCGCGACCTCACCTCCCCAGCTCCGTTTCAGGGCCTGCGCCTGCTCGATATCGGCTGTGGCGGCGGTCTGCTGAGCGAACCGATGGCGCGTCTTGGGGCTGAGGTGGTCGGCGCGGATGCCGCAGAAGGTAATCTTCCGGTGGCGCGAGTCCATGCCCAGCACTCGGGCCTCGAGATCGACTACCGCCACACCACCGCAGAAGCCCTGGCCGAGGCCGGCGAACAATTCGACGTGGTGCTGAACATGGAAGTGGTTGAACATGTGGCCGATCCGCTGAGCTATCTCACCGCCACCCGGCAGTTGTTGAAACCGGGTGGATTGCAGATCTGCTCCACCATCAACCGCAATCCCAAGAGCTATGCGATGGCGATCTTTGGCGCGGAGGTGGTTATGCGGTGGCTGCCGCGCGGCACCCATGACTGGTCGAAGTTCATCACACCGGATGAACTGTTCGCCCTCTTGGAGCAAGCGGGTCTGGAACCGGTGGACCGCAAGGGCTTTGTCTTCAACCCGCTTCTGTGGAGCTGGTCCCTGTCTGATCGTGATTTGAGTGTAAATTACGTGACGGCGAGCAGAAAAAGGTAAGTTTCCGCCTAAGGTTTCGGCAACATATCGCAAATCCGCATTCTAATCGCTTGCTTTATGCCGAATCCTATACTTTGGTATATGCATACATCCTTCCGAGGCGTTGAAGGGTCGCAGCCAAGTCTTCATAATGTGACTCTCGACTGCACGTTCCGCGGCCTCACACCACCCGCGAAACCCGGGAAACCGGATGTGCATATTTGGGGACGCACTCACACCACTCACGGCCCCTTAGATGAAAAGAGCGTCGGAATTTACCGACGCTCTTTTTCTTTTGACCGTTTTGATTTGACCGCCTCAGCCTCGATCGGGAGTCAGTCTTCGGCTTCCAGCTTGACACGGAATTCGCGCAGGATGGGCAGGGCAGAGCGGACCCTCTCGCCGCCCAATTCGCTCACCACTTCAGAAATCATCGGGATAATCGACGCCAAGGCTGCATCACGCGCCTTGCGTCCTGCCGGGCTGATCGCAACCATCTTGCGACGGGCATCGTCCCAATCCGGACGCACATGCACATAGCCGGCCACCTCGAGCTTGTTGATCGTATTGGTCATGGCGCCGCGGGTGACGTGAAACGCTTTGGCCAACTGCGCCGGCGAACGTTCCAGCCCGGCGCGGGCCATATGATTCAGGACCGAGAAATGCGACAGTTCCATCCCCTTGGGCAGGGCCTTGCTGAGCCGGGTCCGCGCCAGCTGGTCGGCCATCAGGATCTCGCTGAACAGCGAGATGGCAAGGGAATGATTCTCGTCCATCAGGGTCCGTCAAACTCCCGGTCGTGGGTCAGTGAAGGTACACGGTTGCGCGCCTTGTCGACCGCATTGAGGTCAAGGTCAACGCAAATGACACCCGTGTCGGTTCCGCCGTCCGCCAACACCTCTCCCCAGGGCGCAACCGCAAGCGAATGCCCATAGGTGGTCCGACTGTGGCCCGTGCTGGCCGGATGGCTTCCCGTCTGAGCCGCCGCCAGTACGAAGCATCCGGTCTCGATCGCACGGGCGCGCAAGAGGCTATGCCAATGGGCAGCGCCGGTTACATGCGAGAAGGCCGCAGGTGCGGTGAGGATCTGCGCCCCGCCCTTTGCAAGCCGTCGGTGCAAGGCGGGAAAGCGCACGTCGTAGCAGATCGTCATTCCGATCCTAGCAAAGCCGGCATCCGCCACCACGGCGCGGGTTCCGGGTCGATAGCCGTCGGATTCGCGATAGGTTTCCTCGGGCGAGACCTCCACGTCGAACATATGGATCTTGTCGTAACGCGCCCTGATCGCGCCGTCGGGCGAGATCAGGAACTGCCGGTTGGCAAACCGCCCATCTGGGTCGTGGGTCTTCACCCCCAGAGATCCGATGGAAAGCCAGATTCCATGCTCCTCGGCGCTCTGCCGCAATCCGGCAAGGGTCTGGTCCTCTTCCTCATGCCGCAGAACCTCCCGCTGGTGGGCGCGGCTGGTGGAAAGGCAATTGGTGACCTCAGGTGTCAGGACGAAGGACGCGCCCTGGGCAACCGAATCGGCAATCATCTCGCGCACGGTGGCGAGGTTTTCTTCCGGCAGATCGGAGGCGTTCAATTGCAGGAGGGCGGCCCGGATCATGACGTCTCAGGCCGCCAGCAGGGGGTCAAGCTTGCCTGCGCGCTCCAAGGCATGCAGGTCGTCGCAGCCACCCACATGCGCATCACCGATAAAGATCTGCGGCACGGTACGTCCGCCGTTTGCACGCTGGATCATCTCGGCCTTACGGCTGGGATCAGCCAGCACATCGATCTCGGAGAAGCTGACGCCCTTTTCCTTCAATAGGCGTTTGGCGGCATGGCAATACCCGCAGAGCGGTGAGGTATAGATTTCGACCGGTTTCATCTCGGAACTCCGTGAGGAAGAATTTCAGGGTTGTGGGAGATCTGGGGGCTTTTTTCAAGCTTTACCAGCCCATTCACGCGCCCGTGACCCGCGCGAGAACAACCACACTCACCGCGACGGCACCTGCGGCAAAACAGGCTCGCGCCGAAGCAGACAGCGTGGCACCGCTGGTCATCACATCATCAACCAGAAGCACGGAGCGCCCCTCAAGACGATCCATCATCCGGGGGTGCGGGCGGATCGCATCGGAAAGCAGTCCCGACCGTTCTTCGCGGGATCGCCCTTCCAGCATTGGCGTCGCCAGCGTTCGGGCCAACGCATCCGGGCAGCACTGGCAGCCCGTGCGCGCGGCCAGTGCCTGCGCAAGGAGGGCCGATTGATTGTAGCGCCGACGCAGGAGCCGCGACCAATGCAGCGGAACAGGCACGATCAGCGGATCGTCCTTGAGAAAAGGAGCTGAAGCCCGCGCCAACCAGCCGGAGGCGGGACGAGCCAGATCGGTGCGGTCACCGTGTTTCAAGGCGAGGACAATCCGCCGTCCCTGCCCGCTGTAGACCAGAGCAGCGCGGCCATGGTCCCAGTCCTGCGGCCGCTGGATACATGCGTCACACTGCACAACCTGCCCGTCATCCTCGCCCGGCACCGGGACCCCGCAGCAGTCGCAGACCAGGCCGGAGATGAACTCGGTCTCGCGCCAGCAATTGCCGCAAAGACCGAAGTCGCTGTCCACCAGCGCGCCGCAATTCACGCAGCGGGCCGGGTAGACCAGTGAAACTGCCGTTTGAATCCGTGCCCGCAACGTCATAGGTACACCTCATGACACATGAACCGATGGCTCATCCCCAGATCTTTGACCACGATGTGCTTGCGCGGCGACGCGCCCGGCGCCAACCGGAGGCGTTGTTCCTGCACGACTTGGCCAGAGATGAGATCGAGGATCGGCTCAGCATGGTTAACAGAGTCTTTACCGCCCCTGCGATTATCGCGCCATTTGCGGAGCCTTACGGAGGTCTGCTGCCCGATGCCCGGATCGTCGCAGATACCGAGGTTCTGGACCTTGAACCGAAATCCCACGATCTGGTCATTCACGTCATGGCCCTGCACTGGGCGAATGACCCGGTAGGCCAGCTGATCCAGTGCCGCCGCGCGCTGAAGGACGATGGGTTGATGCTGCTCATCACGCTGGGCGGTCAGACCCTGCACGAATTGCGCTCATCGCTCGCAGAAGCGGAAACCTATGTCAGCGGTGGCCTGTCCCCGCGCGTGGTGCCGATGGGCGAAATCCGTGACCTCGGCGCCCTGCTTCAACGCGCAGGGTTTGCCTTGCCGGTGGCGGATCTTGTGCCGCTCAACGTGCAGTACCGCGACCTGACCCATCTGATGCACGACCTGCGGGCAATGGGCGAGAGCAATGCCCTGACCAATCGTTTGCGCAGGCCAACGTCGCGCAAGCTCTTTGAGTTGGCGGAGCATTTCTACGCCCAGAACTTCGCTACGCCGGAGGGCAAGCTGAATGCTACCTTCGAACTGGTCTGCCTCACCGGTTGGGCTCCGGACGACTCTCAACCTCAGCCTCTGCGTCCCGGCTCGGCGAAGATGCGACTGGCGGAAGCCTTGAAAGTGCCTGAAACCAAACTGCCCGAAAGCTGATCGGGACCAGCTGATAACCTGAACCAATGGTCGCAGTCAGGTGATCCAATTGGCATAAGTCGACGTATCGGTCTATCTAACCCAGACGTCAGACCCGAGAACACAGGATCCCTGCCCATGCTCGATGCCCGCCCCGCCGCCTCCTGCCCCGCCCATGCCCCTGCGGACCACCCGAAGGTGACGTCGGAAAAGGTGGGCGTGCTGCTGGCAAATCTCGGCACCCCAGATGATTACAGCTACTGGCCGATGCGCCGCTACCTGAGTGAGTTTCTCTCGGACAAGCGGGTCATCGACTACCCGGCGTGGAAGTGGCAGCCCTTGTTGCAGCTAATCATCCTGAGCAAGCGCCCCTTCGCCTCGGGCGAGGCCTACAAGTCGATCTGGAACCACGACAAGGGCGAAAGCCCCCTGATGACGATCACCAAGGACCAGACCGCGCGGATGGCCGAGTCGCTGACAGCACTCTATGGCGACAGGGTCATGGTGGATTTCTGTATGCGCTACGGAAACCCCTCAACCAAGTCCAAGGTGCAGGAGATGATAGCCGCAGGTTGCCGCAAGATCCTTTTTGTGCCGCTCTATCCGCAATATGCGGGCGCCACCTCGGCCACCGCCAACGACCAGTTCTTCCGCGCGCTGATGGAACAGACCTGGCAGCCGGCCGCGCGTACCATCGAACCCTATTTCGATCAGCCCGAATATATCGACGCCCTCGCGCGCTCAGTAGAGGCGGCCTATGCAAAGGTCGAGAACCAGCCCGACATCCTTGTCTGCTCCTACCACGGGATGCCCAAGCGATACCTCATGCAGGGCGATCCCTACCATTGCCAGTGCCAGAAGACGACACGCCTGCTGCGCGAGCGGTTGGGATGGGACGAAAGCCGGATCACCACCACCTTCCAGTCGGTCTTCGGCCCGGAGGAATGGCTGCGCCCCTACACGGTGGAGCATGTGGCGGAGCTGGCCAAACAGGGCAAGAAACGGATTGCCGTGATTGCGCCCGCATTTTCAGCGGACTGCATCGAGACGCTGGAAGAGATCAACGAGGAGATCCAGGAGAGCTTCCTCCACGCAGGTGGTGAGTCGTTCACCTATATCCCCTGCCTCAACGATGACGCAGCGCATATCGCGGCGCTGACACGGGTCATCCAGGCCAATCTGGGAGGCTGGCTCGACTGATCGCCATCCAGGTCCCTAGGGTCCGAACCCGATTTGATTTCGCCTTTCGAAAACAAAAAAGGCGGCTGGTTGCCCAGCCGCCTTTTTATAACTCTTAGTGCAACGATTAGTTGCTTGCAGCAGCAGCGGCCACAACGACCAGCAGCAGCAGCGGCAGAAGGATGCCGGAAGAAGAACCAGTGGTTTCTTCAACAATGACCGGTGCCTCAACGATCGGCTCGGCCAGGTTACCAGCGGATGCTGCGGAAGCGGAAGCTGCCAGAGCGGCGGCGAGAACGAGTTTCTTCATGTTAACCTCCAGAATACGCGCACAGCACACGTATGATGTGCGCACTCAAGACTTACCTCGTGAGTTTTTTCTAAGCAGTATTCCCAGCCGATTGCAATTGCTTGTTAAATCCCACGCTACGGGGCGGTCACCTTTGTCGTCAAATTAGCAACACCTGTGTACCCGTCTTGGCCATCGAGAAAAGCAGCGCGATATGTTCGTTGTAGAGCCCGATGCAGCCGTTGGAGGAACGGCGTCCGATTTTGCGTGTGTCGTGGGTGCCGTGGATCCGATAATACTGCCAGCTTAGGTAGAGGGCATGGGTCCCAAGCGGATTGTCCGGCCCCGGCGGAATATAGGCAGGCCATTCCGGGTTGCGCTTGCGCATGTTGGGCGTCGGCGACCAGCTCGGGCCCTCCACCTTGCGGATCACCTCGGTGCGCCCGCGCCGGGTGAGATCATCACTCAGAGGCACCGACGAGGGAAACAGGCGGTAGATCGACTGGTCCTCTGACCAGTAGTGCAGCGCCCGGCTGTCGATATCGACGAGAATCGCCCCTCGCCGCAGGCTGTCGAAATAAGGGCGCCAGTCCTTGGCCCGGAAGGCGGAGATATTGCGGCGCACCGCCGGTTCCGGTTCCGGCGGCGGGCGCAGCGGGTCATACCCGGTCTCCTCTGCGGCGGCATCGGTCAGATTCTGAGCCAGGGCAGGCGTTGCCAGAAGCGAAGTCGCCCCCGCAAGAAACAGCCGACGAGTCGGCGTCAGATAGGTTTTCCGTGTCATCACAAGCTTCTCTGCAATCTAGGGGCGGGTTGGATCGGCAGTTTATGGCCGGAATGCCTCAGTCGCAATTCAATCCCCCGAAATCTCCCGATTGTGACCCAAGCGGGTTTGCCTATAAGTCACAGGAAGGATATGGCACCCAAGTCCAAAACTCAGGGTTTAGAATGACACGCGTATTTCTGATTCTGGCCGCCCTTGCGATGACAGTCGTGGCGGCCTGTACGACGACTGGCAACGACGGCTCCGCGACCGGGTCCGGCGTCTACAGAATTCGCGATGATGAAAAAGTCCAATTCAGGATTCTGGATTCGGTCAACGCACTGCGTCAGGCCGCAGGCAGCCCGGCGGTCCAGCTGAACGCGCAGCTCAATGCGGCGGCAGCAACCCATTCGCGTGACATGTCGGTGCAGAATCGGCCCTGGCACTTCGGTTCCGACGGTTCCTCGCCCCTCGACCGGGTGGCGCGGGTCGGCTATCCGGGTGCCCTGCTGGGCGAAGCGATCTCCGAAACCTACGAGAACGAGCTGCAAACCCTCACAGCCTGGATGGAAGACCGCGGTACTCGCGCGGTCATCATGGATCCGAAGGCATCCAATATGGGTTTCGCCTGGTTCCAGGAAGCAAACGGCAAGATCTGGTGGACACTGGTGATGGCCAACTGAGGCCAACCTTTCTCCGAATAAGAAAAAGGCCGCATTCCGATGCGGCCTTTTTCTTTGCTGGTTCGGCCAAAGATCACGGCCGCAGGGTGATGATGGTGCCATCCTGTACCATGGTCCAGATCTCTTCGATCTCTTCATTGGTGACAGCGATGCATCCCGCCGTCCAATCGCGCACCCGGGAGGTTCGGACGCGAACCGAATGGTCGTTCGGCTGTCCGTGGATGAAGATATCCCCGCCGGGCTTGGCGCCCATGGACTGAGCCTTTGCCCGGTCCGCGGTGTTGGGATAGGAAATCCCCAACGACAGGTGAAACTGGCTACGCGGGTTGCGTCGGTTGATCAGGTAGGTACCTTCCGGAGTGCGCCCGTCGCCTTCGATCGATTTGTGACCAATCGGTGCAAAGCCGAGACCCACATCATATTCCCGCAGGACCGTCGACTCGTTCAACAAGTACATCTTGCGTGCACCCTTGTTGACCACAATGGAGGTCACGGGGGGGCCATGATACCGGGAAACATGAGGTTTGCTGGAACATCCAGCAGTCCCAAGGGCTGCCAGCAGGCCGACCCCGAAATAACGCCTGTGCATCTTTTTTGCTCTGTCCGCTCTTATAAGCTTGGTGATTTGCGCAAATCATACAGCAGATTTGCGCGCAAGGGCACAATCACTTTTGCGTCGAACCGTCCTGCATCCGCGAAATTCTGGCCTCGATTGCCTCCAGCCGCGACAGTACCTGATCCCGATAGGCATCGGTGCGCTCGCCCTCCTCGGCGGAATGAGCGTCCTGCATCGAATTCACGATAAGGCCGACGAGAAGGTTCACCACGGCGAAGGTGGTGACCATGATGAAGGGCACAAAGAAGATCCAGGCATGGGGGTAGACTTCCATGACCGGGCGCACGATGCCCATGGACCAGCTTTCCAGAGTCATGATCTGGAACAGGGAATAGGCCGAGAGACCAAGGTTGCCGAACCAATCGGGAAAACTGGCGCCGAAGAGTTTTGTCGCCATCACCGAGCCGATGTAAAAGATGATCGCCATCAACAGGAAAACCGAGCCCATGCCCGGAAGCGCGGTGATGAAGCCCTCGACCACCCGGCGCAGGCTGGGCGCGACCGAAATCACCCTCAGGACCCGCAGGATCCGCAAGGCCCGAAGCACCGAGAAGCCCTGCGCCCCCGGCACCAGGGCGATGCCGACGATGAGAAAATCAAAGACGTTCCAACCGTTGAGAAAGAACCGCAGGCGTCGAACGATCAGTTTCGCCACGATCTCAACTACGAAGATCAACAGGCAGAGCTTGTCCACAAGATGCACGAGACCGCCGACCTGCGCCATGACAGCTTCGGAGGTTTCCATGCCGAGCGACACCGCATTCACCAGAATCACGGCCGTGATGAAGCGGCTGAAGCCTTCACTTTCTAGCACGGATTGCAGGCGTTGGATCATCGGATGGGCGCTCCTATAGAGATCGGTTTGGGCGGTTCAGGACAGGGTGAAACTGGCGGCGAGTTCGGTATGCGACGACCAGCGGAACTGGTCAACGACCTGTATCCAGTTGAGCGTATAACCCGCGTTAACAAGCACTTCCGCATCCCGCGCAAAGGTCACCGGATTGCACGAGACATAGGCGATGATCGGGGTCCTCGCCCGCGCCAGCTCCGCCACCTGAGCTTCGGCTCCTGCCCGCGGCGGGTCGATCACCACCGCCTCGAACTCGGTCCCAAAGGGGTTGAGATCCTCGGGCAACAAAGGATTGCGGAACAGGTCGCGGGTCTGGGTCGTAAGCTTCTTTAGGCCCCCAACCCTGCGCCAGCCCAGTTCCAACGCCTCCAGCATCTCGCGCTCCCCCTCGACCGCCAGGACTTCGGCCTGCTGAGACAGCGGCAGCGCGAAGGTGCCGCAGCCCGCAAAAAGATCGGCAACTCGGCGGGCCTTGCCGACAATCTCCTTCACCGCTGCCACAAGCGCCGCCTCGCCCTCGTGGGTGGCCTGCAGGAAACTGCCCGGCGGCGGGCAGACCTTGGCCGGCCCGAAGCTTTGCGTCGGCGGGTTTTCCATGCCGATCTGCTCGTCGTCCCAGGTCAGACGCGCAATCCGGTGCCTTTCGATGGCTTGCGCCAATTCGATCCGTAAGCGACCATCCAGGGGCTTGCCTCCGCGTACGAGCACGTCGAGCCCTTCGTTCGACGTGGTGAGCGTCACAGAGAGTTCACCCTTGCGGCTTGCCCCGATCACGCCCAGCGCCTCTGCCACCGGCATGGCGGCCATGATCTCGGGTGCCAGCAACTTGCAATCGGGCACTGCCGTCAGAATATCCGATGCACGACCGTGGAAGCCCGCCATGGCGCCCTTCTTCGTGCGTTTGACCGTCAAGGTCGCGCGGCGTCGCGACTGTGCCGAAGAGGTTTGAATGGGGCGAAACTCCGCCGCCAACCCGCGCGACTTGAGCGCCGTGCGCACCACGTCAACTTTCCAAGCTGCCACAAACCCATCGTTCGCATGCTGCAACTGGCAGCCGCCACAGGATTTGTAGTGACGGCACGGCGCCTGTACCCGGTGATCGGACGGCGTCTCGATCCGGATCTCTGTGAGTTGCTGACCGTCGACAATACCGGAGACGACCTCTCCCGGCAGGGTGCGCGGAGCAAAAAGAGGTCCCAAGGCGATCCCGTCGCCCTGGTGACCCAAACGATCTATTGTAGCTGTGGTTCTGGCTGCATTTGTCATGCCCCTGCCTTAGCGCGGCACGCGCATCCGCAAAAGATGGAAACGCGCACCTCGGATGCCGGAGCCCTTTATTCCGCCGCTTCCGCCGCCTCTTCTTCGGTGCGGATGAAGCCGCCGGACTGACGGGTCCAGAACTGCGCATATAGCCCGCCTGCGGCCAGAAGCGCCTCATGGCTTCCCTGTTCCACGATCTGCCCACGATCCATGACAATGATCCGATCCATTTCGGCCAGGGTGGACAGGCGGTGGGCAATGGCAAGCACCGTCTTGCCTTCCATCACCCGTGTAAGCGCCGATTGGATCGCGGCCTCGACCTCGGAGTCGAGCGCCGAGGTTGCCTCATCCAGTACAAGGATCGGTGCATCCTTCAGGATGGCCCGTGCCAGGGCGATCCGTTGCCTTTGGCCGCCGGAGAGTTTCACACCGCGTTCCCCAAGGTAGGCATCATAGCCTTTGCGGCCCTGTCCGTCCTCAAGGTCCGCAATAAAGCCATGCGCCTCGGCGGCCTTGGCGGCGGCGATCACCTCCGCGCGACTGGCACCCGGTCGACCATAGAGAATGTTCTCCAGGGCCGATCGGTTGAACATCGCTGTTTCCTGAGTGACCATGCCGATCTGGCCACGCAGACTGTTCTGGCTGACGGTTGCAGTGTCTATACCGTCGATCAGGATACGGCCCTCTTCCGCCTCATAGAGCCGCAAGAGCAAGGACACGAGTGTGGACTTGCCGGCTCCGGAGGCCCCGACGATCCCCAACTTTTCCCCTGCCTTGATTGTCAGGCTAACATGGTTGATGCCGCCGACATCACGACCATAGGCAAAGCTCAGATCGTCAAACACGATCTCCCCGGCCGAAACCTCGAGATCGGGGGCATCCGGATTGTCCTCTATCCGGTCCGGCCGCGCGAGGGTCTTCATGCCGTTCTCGATCTCTCCGACGTTGGAATAGACTCCCATCAGGGTGAAACTGACCCAACCCGTCATCTGCGCAATGCGGATCGAGACTGCGCCGGCTGCCACGATATCGCCTTCGGTTGCCGCGCCACCCTGCCAAAGCCACAGGGTCGACCCGATCAGGATGACCGGCAGCAGCCCGGCAAGGGCCATCAGCCAGAACCGGAAGGACGCAGAAAGATAGCCGAAGGCCAGCGCCTTGTCGCGGTAGGTCACCATGGCGCTCTGGGCGCCACGTTCCTCGTGGTCGGCATGGGCAAAGAGCTGCACGGTCTTGATGTTGGTGATGGTGTCGACCACTTGCCCCGTCACGTTCGCTCGGGCCCCGGCTCGGCCAGCAGATCCTTTGCGGATGCGGGGCAGAAACCAGCGGATCAATGCAAAATAGCCACCAAGCCAGACCACAAACAATGCCGTCACCCGCAGGTCCACCGCCGTCAGCAGGATCAGGGAACCGGCAAGCGAGGCCAGGGCAAAGGCCACCACATTGATCACCTCCACCACCACGGTGGTCACCGCGGTGGAGGTCTGCATCTGCTTTTGCGCAATCCGCCCGGCAAAGTCGTCGTCGAAGAACCGCACCGACTGACCCAGGGTCCAGCGATTGAGGCGAGAGAGCACCAGTGGGCTGACATTGGGCTGCACGATGATCGCGTTGGACGCCGCCGACAAGCCGAACAACAGCGGGCGCACCAGTATGAAGAAGCCCAAGGCCACCAGAATGATGCTGAGGTTCTGAGAGAAGAACCCCTCTGGCCCGCTGGCAATGGCCGTATCGATCACCAGCCCGAGGATATAGGCCGTGCCCGCTTCCATTCCGCCCGCAAGAGCGGAGCAGACCGCCGCGAAAGCGAGCATCGGCCAGGCCCCCTTCAGACACCACCGCATGAAAGCGCCGAGGGTCTGGGGAGGTGGTCCGTCCGCCGGTTGAAAGGCGTCGATCAGATTTCCAAGCTTCATTCTGCTGCCTCTGTATTCAGGAACCCGCCCGACTGGCGCGCCCAGAACTGTGCATATAGGCCCCCGGCCGCCAAAAGCGCCTCATGGCTGCCTTCCTCGGCAATTTTGCCCTCATCCAGAACCAGAATTCGATCCATTTGGGCAATGGTGGACAGGCGGTGGGCGATGGCGATCACCGTCTTGCCTTCCATCATCCCATAGAGGGTTTCCTGGATCGCCGCCTCGACTTCAGAATCAAGCGCCGAGGTCGCCTCATCCAGCAGGAGGATCGGTGCATCCTTGAGGATTACCCGCGCCAGTGTGACCCGCTGCCTTTGACCTCCGGAGAGTTTCACCCCGCGTTCCCCAACATGGGCATCATAGCCCCTGCGACCCTGCGGGTCCTCAAGATCCATGATGAAATCATGAGCATGGGCCTTGCGCGCCGCTGCGATCATTTCCAGCTCGCTGGCCTCTGGCCGACCATAGAGCAGGTTGTCCCGGATCGAGCGATGCAGGAGAGAACTGTCCTGTTGCACCATGCCGATGTTCTGCCTGAGGCTGTCTTGCGTCACCTCGGTGAGGTCCTGACCGTCGATCAGGATTCGCCCACCTTCGCTGTCGTAAAAGCGCAGCAGAAGCTTCACCAATGTCGACTTGCCTGCACCGGACCGGCCAATCAGCCCAACCTTTTCGCCCGGCCGAATGGTCAGTTGCAGCCGGTCAAGCCCTCCGGCGCCACGCCCGTAATGGTGCGACACCCCGTCAAAGCGGATCTCACCCGCCGTCAACCGCAGCGCCTTTGCACCCTTGCCGTCAACCAGGTCGATCGGCTGGGCTATGGTTTCCATCCCTTCGGCGACCACCCCGAGCTGGCGGAAGAAGGTGGTCAGCGCCCACATGATCCAGCCGGTCATCGCGTTGAGCCGGAGCGTCAGCGCAGTGGCCGCCGCCACCACGCCAACCGAAGCGACACCTTGCATCCAGAGCGCGATGCCCCAACCAACCACTCCCACGATGAGGAGCCCGTTCAGCGCGACCAGTGCACCATCCATGATAGTGTAGATCCGCATCTCGGTCTGGAAGGTCCTGCGGGTGTTCTCGATTGCATCCTTGGCATATTCGAGCTCCCGGTCGTGATGGGCGAACATCTTAACGGAATGGATATTGGAATAGCTGTCCACAACCCGCCCGGTCACCGTCGAGCGCGCGTCGGAGGCGGCCTGACTGGCCGGACCGACCCGCTTCACCGTCCACTTGATCAAGAGGCCATAGAGCGCAAACCAGAACAGCAATGGGATCAGCAACCGCGGGTCCGCGCTCCACAACAGGAAGGCGGCCCCGATCAGATAGGCCAGTGCAAAGGTGATTGCGTCAAAGACCTGAAACACCACCTCGCCCGCGGCGGGCGGCGTCTGCATGATCCGGTTGGCGATCCGGCCGGCAAAGTCATTCTCGAACCAGCCCACCGATTGACGCAACACGTGCTTGTGCGCGCGCCAGCGGATCAGCGTGCCGAAGTTCGGCAAGATGGTGTTGTTCAACAGCAAGACGTCCAACAGTTGCAGCACGGGACGCACCAGCAGAATAAAGATGGCCATCAGGATCAATTCGATCCCATGGCTCTCCCAGACCTCCGCCGGGGTGCCGGAGAGGATATCTACGACGCGCCCCATGTAGGAGATGAGGCCGATCTCCACCGCCGCAACAATCACTGACAGGATGGCGGTGACCCAGAAGACACGTGTGAAGGGGCGCGCATACTCGCGCATGAAGGGCCAGAGGCGCGTGGGCGGGCGATCCGTTTCCGGGTAGTCGCAATAGGGATCAACGAGGTTTTCAAAAAATCGAAACATGCGGATGCTCCGTGAATGTGAGCAAGAATTTGGGAATGCGATGAGCACATGAATGGCGGCGACCGAGGCCCCCTGTTCACGTCACAGGACGGTCTCAGACGTCAAGCGTCGTATGAGATCCTGTCATCCAACGGCATTCCTCCCGCGTAGCTGTCTGCTTTCACACGCATAGGGGTAACCTGCTCCGCCAGTCTTGTCACCTCTTTCAGGCATGTTTCAGGCATGAAATTTTTTAGACAGCGGGAATTGGCTCAGGTGTTGCGCTGTGACAAAAGCTCGTCCCGGCTGAGGGTGAACCCGGACCTGATCCATCTGGCTTCCAGAGTTTTCAGCCTTCGCCCAAGGTCCACCCCTTGATATTGCGGCATCAGGTCTTGCGCCGTCAGGGGAAACCGTGCGTGGTCTCCTTCCTCAATATCAGTCTCTAACAAGGGATTTACTGGCATCTCCAACAAGGCCGAACGCAGGATCAGGGCCCGGCGTGCGGTTTCGGCATCATGGCGATAGGCCATTTCCGCTGCCCCCATGGATCCGCTGGCCAGATCGCGCAGCAATTCGACCCGCGCGGCCAATGCCTTGCTCAAACGCAGGGACTCACGCGGAGCGTCCCCTCCCAGCGCGGCCAAGCGGGTTTCTGCCGCAGGCGGCAAACCTTCCTCGAGGTGTACCAGAGGTGCCAGCGCGCGATCATCCGCGCCGGGCAGGACCAGCGCCAGAACCCCGAGCTGCCGCATGACCGCAACCGAAGGCGCCGGGTCGGGTGCGCGCAGCAGCTTCACCATCTCGGCCCCGACCCTCTCACGCGACAGCTGACCGAGACCCTCCTGGGTGTCCGAAATCGCCTCCAGAGCCTCGGGATCAAACCCGTCCTCGGCTTTCCCGTACCAGCTGTGGAAGCGGAAATAGCGCAGGATCCGCAAGTAATCCTCGCGGATTCGGTTCTGCGCAGTGCCAATGAATCGCACCCGCCGCGCCAAGAGATCGGGCAGTCCCCCCAGCGGGTCGACCACCGTGCCGTCCGGGCGCGCATAAAGCGCGTTCATGGTGAAATCGCGACGGCGGGCATCCTCTGCAATGTCACTGGCAAAGGCCACCACAGCGCGGCGGCCATCGGTTGCCACGTCCTTTCGAAAGGTGGTGATCTCATGCGGGAGGCCCTCGGCGACCACGGTAACGGTTCCGTGCTCGATCCCGGTCGGCACAACCTTCAGCCCAGCGCTCTCGGCCAGTTGCATGACCCGTTGCGGAGTCACATTTGTCGCAAGATCAAGATCGGACACCGCTTCGCCGAGGAGCGCATTGCGCACACATCCGCCGACAAAATAGATCTCCGCCCCGCCGCTGACGAGGGCATCGCATACCGCACGTGTCGAGGAAGCCTGTAACCAGGGCTGATCAATATTCATGGACGCTCCATCAGGGCGGCAAACCCGCGCAACATGCGCGCCGTGGCACCCCAGATGTAATAAGGGCCGAAAGGCACCGCAAAATAGTATCGTCGGGTGCCGCGCCAGCGCCGTGACTGGATCTGATACCGCGTGACATCAAGCACATGCGACAGCGGCGCGCGAAAAACTTCCGCGACCTCACCCGCTTCAGGCCGGATCTCGAAGGCTTCCGGAATCACGGCAATCGTCGGCGTGACCTGAAACCCGGTCACCGTCTCGTGACAGGGCAAGGTGCCCAGCACCCTGGGCAAGTAGCGCGGCAGGCCAATCTCCTCCCAGGCTTCGCGCAGGGCGGCATCGGTGCTGTCTCGATCACCGGCATCCACCTTACCGCCGGGAAAGGCGATCTGACCCGGATGATGTTTGAGCGCGGAGGAGCGTTTGGTCAGCAGGACATTTGGTTCTGCTCCCCAAGTCTCGATACCCAATAGGACACCGGCAGGGCGTAGTTTGCGTCCTGCGGGCAAAACCGTCTCCGGGTTCAGATCAAAGTCCGAGGTCGCCGCGGCACGCAGCGTCAGCGCCTCGGTGATTGCGTCCTCCAGCGCCGACATGACCCTCAGTCCCTTACAGCCTCAAATCCCACCGACTGCGGGTCCAGATCGTAATGCGCGCCACAGAACTGGCAATCCGCAGTCACCCGGCCATCGTCCGTTGTCATGGTCCTGATGTCCTTGGCGGAATAGATCGACAGGCTCTGACGCACGCGTTCCTCGGAACAGGTACAGCCGAAACGGACCGCCTGAGCATCATAGACCCGGGGCTGTTCCTCGTGAAACAGGCGCAGCAGCAGTTCGCTGGGAGAGACCGAAGGGCCAATCAGCTCCAGATCCTCGACGGTGCCAAGCAGGATGTTCACCCGGTTCCAATGCTCTTCCTCCTCGCCATGGACGAGATCGGCCGCAGTGAGGATGGCACCAGTCCCCTCGCCCTGCGCCGCAAAGGGCGAGGCTTTGGGCATATGCTGCAGCATGATGCCGCCGGCGCGCCAGTGCTCCGGTTTGCCCGGTTCGGCGGATTTGCCAAAGCTCAATTCGAAACGGGTCGGAAGCTGTTCGGACTGCGCAAAATAGGCTTCGGCGCATTTGGACAGCGACCCTTCGGTCAGTGGAGTGATGCCCTGATAGGGTTGGGTGCCACTGCCTTGGTCGATCAGGATTGCGAAATAGCCCTCTCCGACCTGATCGAAGGGGTTGCCTGAGGTCAGCCGATCGGCATCAAAGCTGGCATAGGCACGAATACGGGCGGGTTCGCCCTCCCGCTCCGGCGCATAGTAATCGGTGGCGATCATCCGCACCGGACCCTTGGATTGCACCTGCAGCGAGAGTTTCCAGCGCAGGCTCATGGTCTGGCCGATCAGCGCCGTCAGAAGCGCCATCTCTGCCACCAGGGCCTCGACCACCAGCGGGTAGTCGTGCTGTTTCAGGATACCGTCCAACACGCCGTCCAGCCGCGCCACGCGGCCCCGCATGTCGGATGCATCAAGCTGGAAGGGCAGGACGGTGTCGTCCCACGCGATTTTCGAACCAAGTGTCATGGGGTTTCCTTAACGGCCGGCTATTGGCATACCGACGCTATATAGGCTTTTCAGCATCAGAGGGAAGGGGCAGCCAATGATCAGACGGTTTGGAGAGGTCCCAGACAGGGACGCACACTATAGGGTACGGCCCGGTGTCTACGCGCTGCTACCACTCAACGGCCAGTTTCTGCTGACCTGCCAATATGAGGAAGACCCGGATATCCAATTGCCCGGTGGCGGCATCGATCCAGGCGAATCGCCCATCCCGGCCCTGCACCGAGAGGTCTATGAGGAAACCGGGTGGAAGATCGCCGCGCCGCGCCGCATCGGAGCGTTTCGCCGCTTTGTCTTCATGCCGGAATACGACCTGATGGCCGAAAAGATCTGCCACATCTACGTGGCTCGTCCGGTGATGCGCCTCAGCGATCCGGTCGAAAAGGACCATTCCGTGCTCTGGATGCCGCCGCGGGAGGCGGCGCAGGTCCTCGGCAATGCCGGGGACCGTTACTTTGCCCAGATGTTTGCCGATTTCTCATGAACCACCCGGGCCCGGTTGTGTGCTTCAGGGCCCTTGAAACTCGAACAAGGTGGCAGAGATATCATCCTCAAGCCCCTTGTCATCCCCCATCACCTGAGTGAGATGCCAGTAGAGATCGTCAAGGAACTCCTTGCCACTCTGTTTTGGGTCACAGCGTTTCACCAGATCGAGAAGGCCATCCGTGTCCAGCATGGACCCGTCCTTCAGATGTGCTTCGGTGAACCCATCGGAATAGAGGAGAAGGCGATCCCCTATTCCCATTACGAACTCTTCCTGATCGTAGTCGATGTCCGGAACCAGACCGACCGGCACGCCACCCTTGCCGATGAATTCCATCGAGCCATCTGCCCGGATCAGCAGCGGATGCGGGTGACCCGCCTGCACCATCTTGACCACGCCAGTGCGCAGGTCGGCGATGCAATAGGCCATGGTAAAATACTCTTCGATCCCGGTATCGGCGATCAGACGCGCATTAAGCACGCTGGCGACCTCTTCCGGCGGACGCAGGGCATAAAAGCGGTTGAACTTCTTTTCCATGCCGACGTTTTGGTCGAAGTAGGTCGAGGACAGATAGCCCCCCAAACGCGCGGTCATCATCGCCGAGGTGATGCCATGTCCGGACACATCGATGGAATAGAACCCGAGGCGGTTTATGCCCGGAGAGAACATGCCCACAAGGTCGCCACCGATGTGACCACAGGGCTTCAGCAGCAGGTTCACTTCTGATGCACCAAAGGACCGTGTCAGTTCCGGCACCAGGGATTCCTGGATCTTGCGAGCCTGCATCAGATCCTTGTCGATAGCATCATAGACGGTCTGCAATTCGTCCAGTGTTTCCGAGACGATGCGGTTCTTCTCGAACAACTCCCGCTGCATCCGCAGGATCCGCTCCCCCGCGGAAATTCGCGCCCGCAACTCGTCCGAACTGACCGGCTTGGTCAGGAAATCATCCGCGCCCGCGTCGAGTCCCTCCGCGACCTCGTTCTTCTCGCTCTTGGAGGTGAGGAGGATAAAATAGCTGTATGATTCATTGGCTTCCGCGCGGAAGGCTCGGCAGAACTCGATCCCGTTCATGCCCGGCATCATCCAGTCACTGAGGATCAGATCTGGCGGGTCAGCCCGGCAGATCTCCATCGCCTCTTCGCCGCCTTCGGCTTCGACGACGTCAAAGCCCCACTTCTTCAGCGAGGCGACAAGAATGCGTCGCTGCAAGCGGCTGTCATCCACAACCAGCACGCGCCGGATGGATCCGCTCACAGGCAAATCTTCGCCATTAACTGAATGCTCTGGCAGCACCGACAATCCCTCATAAACGCGGCGTGTCCCCTCGTGACCTTTGTAGAAAACACCTGATCGGCTTAATAGCTGATGAAGAATAAAGTTTTAGTAGAGTTTTTTTCCTTTACTATACTTTTACTGGCTTTGACATAGGCTGCGCACAGCGCTGAGACGATGTTTGGATGACGACGATGATAGATTGGCCCCGTGTAAGAGAGCTCAAGGAAGAAGTTGGCGAAGACGGTTTTGAAGAGGTGATCGAACTCTTTCTGGAAGAGGTCGAGGAGGTCATCTCGAAATTGGAAACCGGAGATCGCTCGCAACTGGAACAGGACCTGCATTTCCTGAAAGGCAGTGCCCTCAACCTCGGTTTCCAGAACTTCTCCAACCTCTGCCTCGACGGCGAGAGAATGAGCGCCAATGGGCAGGCGTCGGATGTAGACGTCGCGCTGATCATCGACAGCTACAACAAATCCAAGGCAACTTTCCTGGCGGATGTCGGCTCCCACGCCTGACGACCCGGACCTGAGTTCCCGATCTGTCAGATCACGAATTGCGCCAGTGTCTCGTCACTGGTGATGTCGGTATAGGTAAAGCCTGCCGCATCCAGTTGCGCGAACAGAGGTACAAAATTCTCCGGGCGCGTGGTTTCGATGCCGATCAGGACCGAACCGAAGTTGCGTGCCGACTTCTTCATATATTCAAACCGCGCAATGTCATCCTCAGGGCCGAGAATATTTAGAAACTCCTTGAGCGCGCCGGGCCGTTGGGGCAGCCGCAGGAGGAAATACTTTTTGACCCCCGAGTAGCGTTGCGCCCGTTCCTTGACCTCCGGAAGGCGTTCGAAATCGAAATTGCCGCCGGAGGTCAGACAGACCACCGTCTTGCCCTTGATCCAGGTCCGAAGGTCACCCAGCGCCTCAACCGCAAGCGCCCCGGCCGGTTCCAGCACAATACCTTCGACGTTCAGCATCTCGAGGATCGTGGTGCAGATCCTGTCCTCCGGCAGGGTCAGCACATCCGGGAGGGGGATATTCTTCAGGATCTCGAAGGGACGTTCGCCGATCTTTCCAACCGCTGCGCCATCAACAAAGGTATCGACCCGACCCAGAGCCACCGGATGCCCGGCCTCCAATGCGGCCCGCAAACAGGCGCCACCTTTGGGTTCCACAAACAAGGCATGGACCGCCTCACCGAAATACTGCGCCACGCCCGAGGACATGCCACCGCCACCCACCGGCAGGATCACATGATCCGGGGTCCGGCCCAGCTGGCTTTCGATTTCAACCGCAATCGAGGCCTGACCCTCGATCACATCGTCATCATCAAAAGGGGATAGAAAGTAGCCGCCCTGCTCGGCGCACCATGTCTGCGCGGCGGCCAGGGTCACGTCGAAATAGTCGCCAACCAGATGGATCTCGATATTGTCGCCGCCAAACATGCGGGTCTTCTGAATCTTCTGCTGCGGCGTGGTCACCGGCATGAAGATCACGCCCTTCTTGTTCATCTGGCGGCACATATAGGCCATGCCCTGCGCGTGATTGCCGGCTGAGGCACAGACAAACAGCTCCTTGTTGGCCTGTTTGCGCATCGCATTGAGCGCCCCGCGGATCTTGTAGGATCGCACGGGGCTCAGGTCCTCACGCTTGAGGTAGATATCCGCATCAAAGCGCGCGGACAGGAGTTCATTGCGTTGCAGCGGCGTGGGCGGGAAGACATCGCGCATCGCCGCCTCGGCCGCCTGGGCCTGGGTCCGAAAATTGGTCATGGGGATTTGGTGGCGCAAAGCCGCGCCCAAGGCAAGAGGGCGCGGCAATGCATTCCTTGGTATGCCAAGAGGGACCGGTTAGATCGGGCGCTTTTCGACGTAGTGGCCATAAACCGTGGTCAGGATCGAGACGTTGGCCATGGTCATCACAAAGATGGTGCCCAAGGAGAAAACGATCCCCAGCGGCGCAAAGATCGCCATCGAGGCCGCCGTCACCAGCTGCAGACCGATTTGAACGATTGCAAGCACCACAAAGAGCAGGATCGCAGCCCCAGCCGAGCCTTTGGTGGCGTCGATACTCTCACTCAGGGTCAGAGGGCGACCAATCGCGGCAGCCGCAAACATCGGCAGGAGACGAAAGGCAAACAGGCCAAGGGCGACCAAAGCGGCAATCCCAAGCAGGACCGCGATGGCTTGGGATACCTGTGCAAAGGCCACAAGCAAGAGCGCGACCAGCATCCACGAGACGCCCAAGATCAACCCGAACATCAGACCCCGGCCAAAATAGGCAAGGATCCGGTCAAAATGGAACGGCGGGATCCACCCTGTCGGATATTCCTCCAGCAGAACAAACCGATGCCACGCTACAAAGACCCAAAGCTCCAGCACGAAGAAGACAATGATCGCCAAGAACAACTTCAACCCGAAGCCAGAGGGAGCCGAAGAAAGAGGCTGCTCTCCCGCGCCGGTGATCTCGGACAAATAAGAGAAATCCTGCCACAGGAGCCCGGCGAACACGACCCCAGCGAGGAGAACCGGCACCAGCGCGATACGAAACGCCCACCCGATGTTGCGCAACACCATGTTGAGGGAATGGGAGAATATCTTCCAACCAGTCATCTGAATGATCCTAAAATGAATAATTGGCGGCGATCATATCGACTTCTGCTCTCCCGAAAACCCCAGAAACCTTGCGTATCCTCGCAAAAGGCGGTAGTGCGCTGGCGTTCTACTCATGAGGAAATCCAATGTCCGCGCCCAAGAAAGTTGTGCTGGCCTACTCCGGTGGCCTTGATACTTCGATCATCCTGAAATGGCTGCAGACCGAATACGGCTGCGAGGTTGTCACCTTCACCGCCGATCTCGGTCAGGGCGAGGAACTGGAACCGGCACGAAAAAAGGCCGAACTGCTGGGCATCAAGCCGGAGAACATCTTCATCGAAGACGTGCGCGAGGAATTCGTGCGCGATTTCGTGTTCCCGATGTTCCGTGCCAATGCGGTCTATGAAGGCCTCTATCTGCTGGGCACCTCCATCGCGCGTCCGCTGATCTCCAAGCGTTTGATCGAGATCGCCGAAGAGACCGGTGCAGACGCCGTGGCCCATGGCGCCACCGGCAAGGGCAACGACCAGGTGCGGTTCGAACTCTCCGCCTATGCGCTGAACCCCGAGATAAAGGTGATCGCGCCCTGGCGCGAATGGGATCTGACCTCCCGCACCAAGCTCTTGGAATTTGCGGAAGCGAACCAGATTCCGATCGCCAAGGACAAGCGCGGCGAAGCGCCCTTCTCGGTCGATGCGAACCTGCTGCACACTTCCTCCGAAGGCAAAGTGCTGGAAAACCCGGCCGAAATGGCCCCGGATTATGTCTACCAGCGCACCGTCAGCCCCGAAGACGCCCCGAACGAGCCCGAGTTCATCGAGATCACCTTTGAAAAAGGCGACGCGGTTGCAATCAATGGCGAGGCGATGAGCCCGGCCACCGTTCTGACCCAGCTCAACGAATATGGCCGCAAGCACGGCATCGGTCGTCTCGATTTCGTCGAGAACCGCTTTGTCGGCATGAAGTCCCGCGGCATCTACGAGACCCCCGGCGGCGATATCCTGCTCGAGGCGCACCGTGGCATCGAACAGATCACGCTGGACAGTGGCGCGGGCCACCTGAAGGATTCGATCATGCCGCGCTATGCCGAGCTGATCTACAACGGCTTCTGGTTCAGCCCGGAGCGCGAGATGCTGCAGGCACTGATCGACAAGAGCCAGGAGCATGTCATCGGCACCGTCCGTCTGAAGCTCTACAAAGGCTCCGCCAAGACCGTGGGCCGCTGGTCCGAGCATTCGCTTTATTCCGAGGCCCATGTGACCTTTGAAGAGGACGCAGGCGCCTACGATCAGAAGGACGCACAGGGCTTTATCCAGCTCAACGCGCTGCGCTTGAAACTGCTCGCCGCGCGCAACCGCCGCACCAAGTGATGAGCATCGACGACGATTTCGACGAGGATTTTCCCGAGGAAGATCTGGAAGAGGAACTCGACATGTTTGTCGAGGCCCAGAACGCCGTCTGGAGCGAGGTCGTCGCCGAGTTGACAGCTGGCAACAAGACGAGCCACTGGATGTGGTTCGTCTTTCCCCAATTGGCCAGCCTCGGCCAATCGCCGATGTCCCAGCTCTATGGGCTGGAGGATCTGCGGGAAGCCACGGCCTACCTCGAGCACCCCATTCTGCGTGCCCGATTGCTTGAGGCTTGCGACCTGATGCTGATCCATGCCGATCAGACGCCAGAGGCAATCCTGGGCAAAGTGGACGCCCGTAAATTGCGTTCCTGTGCCACGCTGTTCGCTGCGGTGGCGGATGCGCCTCCGCAGTTCCGCCAGATCATAGAGACTTTCTTTCAGGGCGTGTCTTGCGACAAGACCCAACAAGATCTTGCCTCATCCTGAGCCAATGCTCGGGAAAAGCGGGGAAATTTGCTTGGAAATGTCCTGTCGCCCTGACCGGAGAACCTGTTAAACTCATCTTCAGGGACGGAATTTTTCCTGGAGCGTGACATGAAGCCTCTATTTTTTGCCGGATTGATGCTCGGCAGCGCGACCCCGGCTCTGGCGGACTTCAAGATCTGCAACCAGACCGACAGCCGCGCTTTCGCCTCCATCGGCTACAAGGAAAACGAGGAATGGGTCTCCGAAGGCTGGTGGACGATCGAACCCGGTGACTGCAGCATACCCGTCATCGGTGATCTCAAGAACCGTTACTATTATATTCGCGCCGAAAGCAGCACCGGCAATTGGGTCGGAGATTTCACCTTCTGCTACATCAACGATGCCTACACCATCCGAGGCGACGAGAACTGCACCGCACGCGGCTACAAGACTGGTGGGTTTTTCGAGGTTGATACCGGCAATGCACTGGATTGGACCCAGAATCTGACCAATTGATACCCCCGCCCCAAGGCTGCCCTGTGGTCATGCTTGTCTGTGACATCCGGGGCTTCCTATAGCTTGGAAGAGGCATATCCGGGGAGGATCACCATGCTGGAAGATATCGCAGCCGATATCCGCAAGGGATTGAACGGCAAGAGCTTTGACGGTTCGCTCAAGTTCGACTGCGGCGATGACGGGGTTGTCATTCTCGACAATGGGGACGTGAAGACCGCAGATCAGGACACCGACTGCACCCTGCGTCTCAGCACAGAGAACCTCAAGAAGCTGCTGCGCGGACAGCTCAACCCGATGACCGCGGTGATGATGGGAAAGATCAAGATTTCGGGCGAAATGGGCGTCGCCATGAAACTGGGCAAGCTGATCGGCTAAGCCCCTCTCAGAGGCTCAGCACCTTCATGTCCTCGTAATACCCCATCGCCTGATCCAGCACCGGCTTCAGCGCATCAGGCACCTCCGGCAGGGGACCTTCGGGGCCGGCAAAGCCGGTGGAATTCCACACTGCGCCGTACCAATGCCGCGCCCAGACGCCATCGTCCTTGTGGCCGCCTCGGGGCCATTTCAGCATCTCCGGCGAAAACGGCAGGCCAATCGCATCGCACAACTGCTCCAGCTTCTCCGCCGGAGCCTCACGAATGTCGTGGCTGTTGATGACCACCGGCCTCTGGCCCCAGCTTTGAACCAGCTTGAACAGCTCTGCCTGCTGCCGAAAGCCGATGTCCTCCAGCCCCACTGCATCATATTTGGAGACAAAGGAGGCGATGACCCGCGCCGGATGACGGATCAGGAACACATTGGTCACCTCCTGCATCCAGTCTCGCGGGATGCCGGGGATCATGTGCTGGGTCATGTGCTTTTGGTAGAAATGCGGCTTGGCGCCCGGGATCGGCCCGAGCAAGGCCTTGGCCACGATCTCCGCCTCCTGCGGCTGCCTGTCGAGAATCTCGTCCCGCATCGGATGCTCGAGACCGGTCTGGGCGAGATAGGCCGCGTAGAAAGGCTCGTCCACCACGGCACAATCGCTACGTGCGCCAAAGGCATACATCATCGCGGTGGAAAGGTTCCGGGGCCCGGACCACATGGCAATCCGCATCTATATTCTCCCTGCTCTTCTGGGTTGTGCCGACGCTAGAGGAAAGCCCGCTTGCTTCCAACCGGTAAACTACCGTCACCCTTGCGTGACATTTGGTGTCAGCAACTTGGCCGACTCTCCTCCCTGCGGCAGGCTCCTGCGCGACAGCAACACCCTGTCACCCACGGAGGATGTCATGAGCCGTCTGGATACATGGAAACATATCACGCTTGCCGCCTTCATCGGCCTTGGTGCGCTGGTGCGGGGACAGGAGGTCGCCGCCCAAACTCAGGAAAGCCTGATTGTCGCCGGTGGTTGTTTCTGGTGCGTCGAGAGCGATTTTGAATCGGTAAAAGGCGTGTCGGAGGTGATCTCCGGTTACACAGGCGGCACCACCGCAAACCCGACATACAAGCAAGTCGGGCGCGGTGGCACAGGTCACTACGAAGCAGTGGAAATCCTGTTCGATCCCGCCATTGTCTCGCGACAGTCGCTGCTGGACCTTTTCCTGCGCTCTGTTGACCCAACTGATGCTGGCGGCCAGTTCTGTGACCGAGGTGAGAGCTACCGCACCGCCATTTTCGTCTCTGACACAGGCGAAAAATCCCTAGCCGAGCGCGCTGTCGCAAAGGCGGAAGCCCAGTTGGGTCAGGACATCGTGACCCCGGTCCTCGACGCCAAGCCGTTCTATCGGGCGGAGGAGTATCATCAGGACTACTACAAGGGGGAAGGCCTCGTTCTGACCCGCTTTGGCCCGCTGAGCCAGTCAAAGGCCTATAAACGCTATCGGGCTGCCTGTGGACGGGATGCGCGCGTGGCACAGCTGTGGGGATCTGACGCGCCCTTTGTTGCCGGCCATTGAAAAAGGGGCTGATGGGCCCCTATTTCCGGGTCAGATGCCCTCAGAATCTGGCGTCCTGAACCTCTTTCAGATCCGGGATCACATCCGCCGCACCGTGGCGCATCACCATCAAGGCCCCCGCGCGCGCCGCTAGGGCCATTGCCTGAGGCATCGGCAGACCACGATCAAGCGCAGCCAGAACGTAACCGGTGAAGGTATCGCCGGCCCCGGTGGTATCAACCGGCGTGACTTTTAGCGCAGGCACGTCGCTGACAGAGCCGTCGCGGCCATTGAAATGGCGCGCGCCCTTGGCGCCGAGCGTGACGATCACATCCGCAACCCCCAAGTCCTGCGGCGCCTTGCCGGTCGCCTCTTGCAGCTGCGCTGCCTCAACCTCGTTGAGGAACAACAACTCGATATAGGGCAGTACCGCCTGCACCGCCTCCGCATCAAACGGCGCCGCCGCATAGGCCACCCTGAGGCCGAGATCACGACCGATCTTGGCGGCCTCTGCCTGCATATTGGTTTCGTTCTGCATCAGGAGAATGTCCCCTGCATTGGCAGAAGACAGCGCCTGACCGATTTGATCCGCGCTTAGGGCTCGGTTCGCGCCGGGAAACAGGATGATCTGGTTCTCTCCCGCCGGGTCCACCGCGATGATCGCATGGCCCGTCGCAACCTCGCCAATCGCGATGTGACGGGTATCAACGCCATATTCGGTCAGCCGATCCACACACCATTTGCCCTCCGCTCCCACTGCGCCGATATGGCAAGCATGAGCGCCGGCCCGGGCCGCCGCGACGGACATATTTGCCCCCTTGCCGCCAAGCCCCTGCTCAAAGGAGGTAGCGGCAAGGGTTTCACCGGGGGCCGGCATATGCGGCAGCGCATAGACCATATCGATGTTGATCGAACCAAGGTTCCAGATTGCCATGATGCTAGCCCCCTTTGCGTTCAGCCGACGTTCGAAGCCGCAAGCACGGCCATGTTCAGCACGTCATTCGCAGTCGAAGTGGTGGAACAGATCTGGATCGGCTTGTCGATGCCGGCAAGGATCGGGCCCACCACAGTCGCGCCGCCCATCTCCTGCATCAGTTTCACCGAGATCGACGCCGAGTGCCGTGCCGGCACCACAAGGATATTGGCCGGGCCGGAGAGACGCTGGAAGGGATAATTCTCCTGCGCCTTGGCATTGAGCGCCACATCCACCGTCATCTCGCCTTCGTACTCAAAGTCGACGCCGCGGCGGTCCAGCACATCCGCGGCCTTCCACATCTTCTCCGCCCTTTCGGAAACCGGGTAACCGAAGGTCGAGAAGCTGACAAAGGCAACGCGCGGATCCAGACCCATGTGACGGGCCACACCTGCGGCACGCTCGGCAATGGTGGCGAGATCTTCCTCATCCGGCCATTCCTGCACCAGAGTGTCACCGATCAAGACGATCTTGCCGTTGTGCAGCAAGGCAGTGACGCCGGCGGCGCCATGTTCGGCATCGGCGTCAAAGACGTGGTTGATGCGATCGAGCACATGAGCAGACTTGCGGGTTGCGCCGGTGACCAGACCATCGCCCTGACCATGGGCCAGCATCAACGCGCCGAACACATGACGGTCGCGGCCGACCAGACGGTGAATGTCCTTGCGGTCAAACCCTTTGCGGTTGAGGCGGTCATAAAGGAAGGTCTTGTAGGTCTCGAAATGCTGGGTATTGGCCGCGTTGACCACTTCCAGTTCGCGCACCGCATCGCCAAGGCCGGCCTCCTCCAGTTTCTGGCGCACGTCATCGGGACGTCCCACCACTAGCGCCTTGCCGAAGCCGGAGCGCTGATAGGTGACCGCCGCGCGCAGAACACGCGGGTCATCACCCTCAGCAAAGATCATGCGGGACTGTGCGGCCCGCGCCCGCGCATTGAGGCCGCGCAGGATGGATTGGGTCGGGTCCATCCGGCCGCGCAGGCCATGCTCATAGGCGTCCATGTCGATGATCGGACGGCGCGCGACGCCGGTGTCCATCCCAGCCCGCGCGACGGCCGGCGGGATTCGGTGGATCAAGCGCGGATCAAAGGGGGTCGGGATGATGTAATCGCGGCCAAAGGTCAGCGACTTGCCATAGGCCAGTGCCACTTCATCCGGCACATCCTCGCGGGCGAGGCGGGCCAGCGCGTGGGCGCAGGCGATCTTCATCTCGTCGTTGATGGCGCGGGCATGAATGTCGAGCGCGCCACGGAACAGGTAGGGAAAGCCGAGAACGTTGTTCACCTGGTTCGGGTAGTCCGACCGTCCGGTGGCCACGATGGCATCCATGCGGACCTCATGCGCCTCCTCAGGGGTGATCTCTGGGTCCGGGTTGGCCATGGCGAAGATGACCGGATTGTCGGCCATGCTCTTCACCATTTCCTGGGTAACGGCCCCTTTGACCGACACGCCGAGGAAGACATCAGCGCCGCGCATCGCTTCTTCGAGGGTGCGAAGATCCGTGCTGATCGCATGGGCCGATTTCCACTGGTTCATACCATCGGTGCGGCCCTGATAGATCACGCCCTTGGTGTCACAGACGATGCAGTTTTCGTGCCGTGCGCCCATCGACTTCAAGAGTTCGATACAGGCGATACCCGCCGCCCCTGCCCCGTTCAGGACGATTCGCACGTCCTCGATCTTTTTGCCAGAGAGATGCAGCGCGTTCAAAAGGCCAGCGGCGCAGATCACCGCAGTGCCGTGCTGGTCGTCGTGGAAGACGGGAATATCCATCTCTTCCTTCAGACGCTGCTCGATGATGAAACACTCCGGTGCCTTGATGTCCTCCAGGTTGATGCCGCCAAAGGTCGGCCCCATCAGGCGCACTGCGTTGCAGAATTCATCCGGGTCTTCGGTGTCGAGCTCGATGTCGATCGAGTTCACATCGGCAAAGCGTTTAAACAGGACCGACTTGCCCTCCATCACCGGTTTGGAACCAAGCGCACCAAGGTTGCCAAGGCCCAGAACCGCCGTCCCGTTCGAGATCACCGCAACAAGGTTTCCCTTGTTTGTATAGTCATAGGCGGTCTCGGGGTTGGCGGCGATGGCTTCGCAAGGCACGGCCACACCGGGCGAATAGGCCAGGGACAGATCGCGCTGGGTGGTCATTGGGACCGTGGCTGTGACCTCCCATTTGCCCGGCGTGGGCTCCAGGTGAAAGGCCAGGGCTTCCTCGTCGGTGATCTTTGCTTTGGGCATGTCGGTTGTCGTCCTCTCCTAGTCGAAAACCGTCTTAGCGCAGCGGCGACGCCCCCTCAATCCACGGCTTTCAGGATTCAGCATTTTGCATTTCTTTCAAATGATGACTGAAAAACGAAAGGGTTTGTCAAAGTTTCGCCCCCTTTCAGACCCCGGCTTGCTACATTTCCTTGGTGTTTCTTAACAGCGCCTGCACGTCAGGCGGCGCAGCGGCAAATCTCCTGCTGCACCAGTCAGAATGGCTTCCCCTGCCCGTTCGGAACCAACCGAGACGGGCCAAATGAAACATGCATACCAGGTACTGGGTTTTTCAGGGGTGCAGATATGACAAGTATAAATACAAATCCCGGCGCGGATATCGCGCTCCGGGTGCTGACCGACAAACATATGGAGAAGGAAGAGGTCCAGGAAGACATCTCCACCGGAAAGGAGGTCGACAAGGCCAAGGACTCTGCGGCGATCTGGGCGATTTCCGAACTCATGGGATCGGATCTTGCCGGGTTCGAGGCGACGTCCAGTGGACTCAACATGGGCGAGGCCACGGTGGCGGTCGCCTCCGTCGGCGCGGAGCAGATCACCTCGATCCTGACGGATATGAAGGAACTGTCGATCCGGGCAAGCTCCGGTACCGCCGACTATGCCACCATCGAGGCGCAGCTGGCCCAGAAAACGGAGCAGATCAACACGATCATCTCCTCCTCCGGGTTCAACGGGGTCAATCTTCTGGCCACCAATACCGATGGCAAGGGCGCAAATGGCCTTACGGTCGCGGCCTCGCAGGATCGGTCCGGCGATGCCGACCCTGAGCTGTCCACCATTTCCGTTGGAAGTGTTGATTTTGAGGGCAGCGCCAGTTTCGACATCAACAATCGTACAACTGTAGCCGATGCCGCCTCCGCCCGGACCGCCCTGCAGGAGATCGAAGGCTTCCTGCGTTATGCCACCGACAGTGCCGCCGCCCTTGGCGCAAGCGGTCAACAGCTCGCCGAACAGGACGTGTTCATGAACAAGCTGTCGGATGCCGTGAAAATGGGCATCAGCGAGTTGACGGATACCGACATGGAAGATGCCGCCGCCCGCTACGAAGCGCTGAGTGCGCAGGAACAATTGTCCGGCCTGTCACTCTCCATCGCCAACGCCTCGCCCGCTTCGCTGCGGTCGCTGTATTCCTGACCTCATGCCGAACTCCGCTCTCTGCGGGGTTCGGCCACCGATTGCCGGGTTTTCCTTGTGACTCGAGCCATGTAAATGTCCCCGGAACAGCAAGATGGGGGCTCGCATGTCCGTTACGCCGATGATGGCGCAATATCTCGAGATCAAGGCGCAATACCCGGATGCGCTCCTGTTCTATCGAATGGGCGATTTCTACGAGATGTTCTTTGACGATGCGGTCGCCGCCGCCGAGGCGCTCGACATCGCACTGACCAAACGCGGCAAGCATGAGGAACAGGACATCCCCATGTGCGGCGTGCCGGTCCATGCCGCAGAAGGGTATCTGCTCACCCTGATCCGCAAGGGGTTCCGCGTTGCGGTGGGCGAGCAGCTGGAAAGCCCGGCCGAGGCCAAGAAACGCGGCGCGAAATCGGTGGTGAAACGGGATGTGGTCCGACTGGTCACGCCCGGCACCCTGACCGAAGATTCCCTGCTGGAAGCCCGCCGTCACAACTTTCTCGTGGCCTATGCGGAGCTGCGCGATCAAAGCGCGCTCGCCTGGGCCGATATCTCCACCGGTGCGTTTCACGTGATGCCGATGGCCAAGGTGCGCCTCAGCCCCGAGCTCGCCCGCCTTGCGCCCTCCGAGCTGATCGTGACCGATGGCGCGGTGTTTGACGCCACCCGCCCCTTGGCGGATGAGTACAAGATTCCGCTGACCCCGCTGGGCAAGGCCAGCTTTGACAGCACAGCGGCGGAAAAACGGCTCTGCAGCCTGTTCAACGTCAGCGCGTTGGATGGGTTCGGCACCTTTACCCGCGCTGAAGTCTCCGCCATGGGGGCCGTGGTCGACTATCTGGAGATCACCCAGAAAGGCAAGCTGCCACTCTTGCAACCGCCCGTGCAGGAGGCCGAAGATCGAACCGTTCAGATCGACGCCTCCACGCGTCGCAACCTCGAACTGACCCGCTCGCTGTCGGGGGGCCGCGCTGGCTCGCTGCTCTCGGTGGTAGATCGCACTGTCACCCCCGGCGGTGCAAGGCTGCTGGAACAGCGGCTGTCCAGCCCGTCCCGTAGTCTGGAGGTTATCTCCGACCGTCTCGCGGCCCTCGATTTTGCGGTAGAGGACCCGACCCGCGCCGAAGCGCTGCGCGGCCTGCTGCGCAAGACCCCTGACATCGACCGCGCCCTGTCCCGCCTCGCCCTTGAGCGCGGCGGCCCGCGCGACCTCGCCGCCATTCGTAACGCTTTGGCACAGGGCGAGGACATCGCCCGCGAGATGACCGACATTGACCTGCCGCCACTGCTGCGCGAGGCCACGCAGGCCCTAGGCGGCTTTGAAGACCTGCTATCGCTCCTTGAGGCCGCCTTGGTGGCAGAGCCGCCCCTGATGGCGCGCGATGGTGGCTTTATCGCCCCCGGCTATGATGCCGACCTTGATGAAGCCCGCACCCTGCGCGACGAAGGGCGTTCGGTCATTGCCGGGATGCAAAAGAAGTATATCGAACATACCGGGATTTCCTCGCTGAAGATCAAGCACAACAATGTGCTTGGCTATTTCATCGAGACCACCTCGACCCATGCGGAGAAAATGCTCTCTGCCCCCCTGTCAGAGACCTACATCCACCGCCAGACGACCGCCAATCAGGTGCGTTTCACCACGGTCGAACTTAGCGAGATCGAGACCAAGATCCTGAACGCCGGTAATCTGGCGCTAGAGATCGAAAAGCGGCTCTATCAAAGGCTTTCAGAGGCTATCCTGTCCCTTGGGCCCCGCCTCAATCAGGCGGCCCGCGGGTTTGCCGAACTTGACCTGGTCACAGCCCTTGCCGATCTGGCGCGCGGTGAAAACTGGACCCGCCCGCGCGTCGATCATTCCCGCGCCTTCAAGGTCGATGGCGGGCGGCACCCCGTCGTGGAACAAGCGCTGCGCCAACAAAGCGGCGAGGCTTTTGTGGCCAATGACTGCGACCTCAGCACAGACAATGGCGCCGCAGTCTGGCTGCTGACCGGTCCCAACATGGCTGGTAAATCAACCTTCCTGCGCCAGAACGCGCTGATTGCCGTGCTCGCACAGATGGGCAGTTACGTGCCCGCAGATGACGCCCATATCGGCATGGTCAGCCAGGTGTTCAGCCGCGTCGGTGCATCGGACGATCTGGCCCGCGGTCGCTCCACCTTTATGGTGGAGATGGTCGAGACCGCCGCCATTCTCAACCAGGCCGACGACCGCGCGCTGGTGATCCTCGACGAGATCGGCCGTGGCACGGCGACCTACGATGGTCTTTCCATCGCCTGGGCGACCTTGGAACATCTGCACGAGACGAACCGCTCCCGCGCGCTGTTTGCCACCCACTACCACGAGCTGACCCAGCTGGCGAAAAAGCTGCCCGGCGTGGAAAATGCCACCGTGTCCGTCAAGGAATGGGAGGGCGAAGTGATCTTCCTGCATGAGGTAAAGAAAGGCGCCGCTGACCGTTCCTATGGGGTGCAGGTTGCCCAACTTGCCGGCCTGCCCGCTTCTGTGGTGGCCCGCGCGCGCGATGTGCTCGACATGCTGGAGAAAAGCAGCCGCGAGGGTGGCGGTGCAGGCAAGATCCAGATCGACGATCTGCCGCTCTTTGCCGCCGCCCCCCCACCGCAGCCCAAAGCGTCAAAAGGTCCCTCGCCGGTCGAGCAGCTCTTGGCGGAGATTTTCCCCGACGACCTCACGCCGCGCGAGGCCTTGGATGCGCTCTACAGGCTGAAAGAAGCCAGCAAGAATTGAGACGCCAAAAGGCGGCCTCATGACCAGAGACCGCCCTTTCATCTTTTTTCAAATATCCCCGCCGGAGGCACGGGGACCCGTCAGGGTCCGTTCATACTCAGGAGGCGGGCATCGACGACACACCCACCTGCGCCGGGCGCAGCAGGCGGTCGTGCAGCATGAACCCCTCGGCCGAGACCTGAATGATGTCGCCTGCCTTGGTGCCCGGCACCGGCGCCTCAAACATCGCCTCATGCACTTGCGGATCAAACCTATCGCCAACTTGCGGTGCAATCACCCGCATGCCGTGCTTGTTGAACACATCCAAGAGCGCCCGCATGGTCAGTTCCACGCCTTCGATCAGCGCAGCGGAAACAACCTTCTGTTCTTCCGTCGCGAATTCAACAGCGCGTTTCATGTTGTCGTAAACCGGCAGCATGTCGCGTGCCAGTTTCGAGCCGCCGTATTGTTCTGCTTCGCGACGTGCCTTGTCGCCCCGCTTCCGGGCATTCTCGGCATCCGCGAGCGCGCGCATGAAGCGGTCTTTGTAATCGTCACGCTCGGCGCGCAGGGTTTCCACTTCCAGCGCGGCGTCGTCGATTTCCTCGGTCTGTGCCGCCAGCTCTTCGGCTTCGGCTGCTTCAATATCGTCCAAAAAGTCGTCGTTCTTGGGCTCTGCCATAATCCACCTCTAGCTCCGGTCGGACACCATCTTGCCGACCAGCTGTGCCGTGTAGTCCACGATCGGCACAATCCGTCCGTAGTTCAGGCGCGTGGGGCCAATCACCCCCACCGCACCGATGATCTTTCGATCCGCGTTCATATAGGGAGACACCACCAAAGAGGAACCCGAAAGTGAGAAAAGTTTGTTCTCCGAGCCGATAAAAATACGCACGCCATCGCCTTCCTCGGTCAGTTCCAGAAATTCTGCAATGTCCCGTTTCCGTTCCAGGTCATCAAACAAAGTCCGGATCTTTTCCAGCTCATCCGGGGCGCCATCCTCGGAGAGGAGATTCGCCCGACCCCGCACGATCAGCCGTGCCTGTTCCTTTCCATCTGACTCCCATGCCGCCAATCCGCTCTCGATCATATCGCTGGCGAGTGTGTCGATTTCCTGACGACGCTTGTCGATCTCGACCTGAACGTCGCGGCGCACCTGGCTGAGAGTGCGCCCCTCGATCAAGGCGTTGAGGAAATTTGCCGCCTCCCGCATCGAACTGGGGGTCTGACCGGCCGGCGGAGCAAACAAGCGGTTCTCCACATGACCGTCCGAGAAAACCAGCACCACCAACGCCCGATCATGGGCCAGTGAGACAAACTCGATGTGCTTCAGCTCCGCCTCATGTTTGGGTGTCAACACCAGCGAAGCGCCGTGCGTGACCCCAGAGAGTGCCGCCCCCACCCGGTCGAGCATCCCGCTGACGTCGCTGTTGCTTTCGCCCAATGTCCGGTCGATGCGCTCGCGGTCTTGCGCGTTGGGATCCCCCATCTGCAACAGCCCGTCGACAAAGAGCCGCAGTCCCATCTGGGTCGGGATCCTGCCGGCGCTGACATGGGGGCTGTCCAGGAGGCCAAGATATTCCAGATCCTGCATCACATTGCGGACGGTCGCCGCGCTGACCTTTTCACTCAGCGAGCGTGTCAGGGTCCTGCTGCCCACTGGCCCGCCGGTCTCCAGGTAATTTTCCACAAGCAGCCTGAACACCTCGCGTGAGCGGTCGTTCATGTCCTGCAGGATGGATTTCGCGTCAGTCATCTCGGTCCCGGTTCTTACTCGCCCCTCGGCGATAGCTGCCTCTCTTTGTCACTAAAGCCCATCCTCAGATATGGTCAATGACCCTTGCGCTGCCAACCCCCCGGGCGGTATCGACGGGGCAACAACAAAAGGATATCCACATGCGACCCTCCGGACGTGCCCTGAACGAAATGCGTGCCGTTTCCTTTGAAACCGGCTTTATCAAACATGCAGAAGGATCCTGTCTGATCAAGATGGGCGACACCCATGTTCTGTGCACCGCCACCATCGAAGACCGCGTACCGCCCTTCATCAAAGGCTCCGGCCTCGGCTGGGTGACTGCGGAATACGGTATGCTGCCGCGCGCCACCAACACCCGTATGCGACGCGAGGCAACCTCCGGCAAGCAAGGTGGCCGCACGGTGGAAATCCAGCGTCTGATCGGCCGTGCCCTGCGCGCCGGCGTGGACCGCGTGGCTTTGGGTGAGCGTCAGATCACCATCGACTGCGATGTGATCCAGGCAGATGGCGGCACCCGCTGCGCCTCCATTACCGGCGGCTGGGTCGCTCTTCGGCTTGCAGTGAACAAGCTTATGAAATCCGGCGCCGTGAAGATCGATCCGCTGGTCGATCCCGTCTCTGCCATCTCCTGCGGCATCTACGCCGGCCAGGCCATTCTCGATCTCGATTACCCAGAGGACTCCGAGGCCGGCGTCGACGGCAATTTCATCATGACCGGCACCGGCAAGCTGATCGAAGTGCAGATGAGCGCCGAAGGCTCTGTCTTCTCCCGCGATCAACTGAACCAGCTGATGGACCTTGCAGCCGCGGGTACTGCCCAACTGGCTGAGATGCAGAAAGCGGCCTGCGCATGACCCGGAAGTTCCAAGGCGATACCTTGCTGGTCGCCACTCACAACAAGGGCAAGCTTGCCGAGATCACCGAGATCCTCGCGCCCTTTGGCGTCAAAGTCGTTGGGGCCGCTGAGATGGAGCTGCCTGAACCCGCCGAGACCGAGAACACTTTTGTCGGCAATGCCCGGATCAAGGCGCATGCAGCGGCCAAGGCCACGGGCCTGCCGGCCCTGTCGGACGACAGCGGCATCACCATCGACGCGCTCGACGGCGCGCCGGGGGTCTATACCGCTGATTGGGCCGAAACCGGCCAGGGCCGCGATTTCATGATAGCGATGAGTCGTGCCAATGATGAAATTACCGCAAAAGGCCCCGACGCACCGCGCACCGCGCAGTTCCGCTGCACGCTGGTTCTGGCCTGGCCCGATGGCCATGACGAGGTCTTCGAGGGCGTGATGCCGGGCAGCCTCGTCTGGCCGATCCGCGGGATCGGCGGTTTTGGTTACGACCCGATGTTCATGCCCGAAGGCTATGACATCACCTGCGCGGAGATGGACAAGGCGGAGAAGAACCGCATCAGCCACCGTGGACGTGCCCTGGCGCATTTCGTGCAGGGCTGTTTCGGTGGATGATTGGCGCAATGGCGGCTTTGGCCTCTACGTGCACTGGCCTTTTTGCCAGGCCAAATGCCCCTATTGCGACTTCAACAGCCATGTGGTCTCCCGGATCGATCAATCCGACTGGGTGACCGCCTACCACGCCGAGCTAAAGCGCATGGGAGAGATGCTACCGGACCGGCTCCTGAACAGCATCTTCTTCGGCGGTGGTACGCCTTCCTTGATGCACCCGGATACCGTTGCCGCCGTGATCGACACAGCGCGCGAGATCTGGCCTTTTGCCAATGACATCGAGATCACGCTGGAGGCAAACCCGGGGTCCGTCGAGGCTGGACGATTTGCCGGCTATCGGGATGCCGGCGTCAACCGCATCTCCATGGGCATACAGGCGCTGAACGACGAAGATTTGCGCCGTCTGGGCCGTATCCATTCGGTTGCCGAAGCAAAGAAAGCCTTTGACGTCGCCCGCGCCTGTTTCGACCGTGTCAGCTTTGACCTGATCTACGCGCGTCAGGGTCAGATCCTCACCGCCTGGGAGGCCGAACTGGCCGAGGCGCTTAGCATGGCCATCGACCATCTGTCGCTCTATCAACTCACCATCGAAGAAGGCACCGCCTTTGGCGACCGCTACGCGCGCGGCAAGCTGCGCGACCTGCCTTCCGACGACAGCGCGGCCGATATGTATCTCGCAACGCAGGACATCTGCGCCAGATATGGCCTGCCCGGCTACGAGATTTCCAACCACGCCCGCCCCGGTGCCGAAAGCCGCCACAACCTGATCTACTGGCGCTATGGCGATTATGTCGGGATCGGGCCAGGGGCCCATGGGCGGATCACCCTCAACGGCCACCGCTACGCCACCGAAGCCCCCCGCGCGCCCGGAGCGTGGCTGGAGGCCGTCCGTGCAGGCAACGGAACGTTGCCCTTTGAGCCACTTACCCAAGAAGATCAAGTGGCAGAACACATGATGATGGGTATGCGTCTTTACGAAGGTCTAGATATCGACAGACATCGCGAGATAGCAGGCCAACCTCTCGCCGCGGACCGCCTTGCCCATTTGGCAGAGATTGGAATGGTCACGCTCGACGACCACCGCCTCCGGGCTACGTCCGAGGGACGCGCGGTTCTAAATGCAGTTCTGCGCGACCTGCTGATGGATTGATCGATGAAGATTGTCTACCTGTGTCTTGGACTGATCAGCCTGGCCCTGGCGCTGGTAGGCGTTCTCCTTCCACTTCTGCCCACGGTTCCCTTCCTGCTCCTCTGTGCTTTCTTCTTTGCTCGCTCTTCCGAACGGTTGCACGGGTGGCTGCTGGATCACCCACATTTCGGTCCTTTGATCCTAGATTGGAACGAAAACGGTGCCATTCGACCGAATGCAAAAAAGGCGGCCACCCTGTCCGTGGCCGCCGTCCTTGGCGTGTCTCTGGTCTTACATGTACCGGGTCACGTGTTGCTTATTCAGATGGTGACCCTCAGCGCCGTCATGATCTTTATCTGGACCCGGCCTAACGGCTGAGGATATTGCAGAGCTCGTCCAGCTGATCGAGACTTTCATAAGATATCGTCACCGTACCGGCTTCTCCCCCGGCCTTGTGATCGATCGAGACTTTCATCCGCAGCACTGCGGACAGATCTCCTTCCAATGCGCGCGTGTCCGCGTCCTTTTCAGCCTGCGTCTTGAACTTCTTCGGAGCAGTGGCCCCCGTAACGCCAGCGGCATCCTTCTTCACCAGAGCTTCCGTCGCCCGAACCGACAGTCCACCTTTGACGATTTTGCGCGCCAGTTCAGACGCATTGTCCGAAGTTATCAAGGCGCGGGCATGTCCTGCCGACAGCTTTCGATCCAACACCAGCGATTGAACATCTTCGGGAAGGTGCAGAAGGCGGACCAGGTTGGCAATATGGCTTCGACTCTTGCCGAGCGCCTCTGCCATCTTCTCCTGGGTGTGGCCAAAGCGATCCATCAACTGCTTGTAGCTCTGTGCCTCTTCGAGAGCATTCAGATCAGAACGCTGAATATTCTCGATGATCGCGACTTCCAGCATTTCCACATCGGAGTAATCCCGGATGAGAACAGGAACCTCATGCAGTTGCGCCGCTTGAGCCGCACGCCAGCGACGTTCGCCGGCCACAATTTCAAACATCCCGCCATCACGTGGTCGAACGATCAGAGGTTGAAGAACTCCCTTCTCCTTGATCGATGCCGTCAGATCATCCAAATCTTCCTGCAAGAATTGCCGACGCGGCTGGTCTGGATTGGCCCGCACTTTTTCGATGGGAACCAGAATTTCGGCATTTCTCGGGGTTCGGGACCCTTCCGTGCTTACAGGCTCAGCATTCACATCCGCCATCAAAGCAGAGAGTCCCCTGCCCAATCCGCGCGGTTTGGGTTTCTTGTCATTCATCACATGCCCCTCTTATCTTATTCCGCCGCAATATCCTGGTGGTTTGCGATCAATTCCGCCGCCAATTGCCGATAAGCTTTGGCCCCAAGCGACGTCGGATCATAGTTCAGAACCGGCATGGCATAGGAAGGGGCCTCGCTGACACGGACGTTCCGGGGGATCTTGGTTCGAAAAACGAGATCTCCAAGGTTCTCACGCGCATCTTGCTCCACCTGTTGCGAAAGGTTGTTGCGGCGGTCGTACATTGTCAACACAACACCTTCGATGCGCAACCGCGGGTTGGCCGCCTGCCGCACTTCCCGGATCGTCAACATCAATTGCGACAAGCCCTCAAGAGCAAAAAACTCGCTCTGAAGCGGAATCAACACGGAATGGGCCGCAACCATGGCGTTTACAGTCAAAAGGTTCAACGAAGGGGGGCAATCGATGAGAATATAGTCCCAGTCATATTCGCCCATAGCTGGCTGCCGCAAAGCGTCATGCAGCAAAAAACTCCGCTTTTCGTTCGAGATCAGCTCGATATCCGCCGAACTGAGATCAACGGTAGCCGGGATGATACAAAGATCTTCCAGATCCGTCTTCCGGATCACCTCCGCGAGGTCAGCTTCCTCCACCAAGAGATCGTAGGTTGTGTGTTCGCGTGTATCCGCTTCGATGCCCAGGCCGGTTGACGCATTGCCCTGTGGATCAAGATCCACCAAGAGCACGCGATACCCCTCTTCCACCAGGGCTGCAGCCAGATTGATAGCTGTCGTTGTCTTCCCGACCCCCCCTTTCTGGTTTGCAATAGCGATGATACGGGGGTTTCCGGAAAGGGACAGATCAGACACGCTCAACTCCGTTGATCCTCAAGATGACGGCCTCGGCCTCCGTAAGACTTGTAATCTCTTCACAGTCAAACCGCCATTGGCTGCGTGCGTTATCCACTTCTTTTTTCCAGTTTGCCCCTTTTGGAAACACGGCCGTCCCGGTGGGGGCCAGGTGACGCTCACAGAATCCCAGGAGAATGCTCAAATCAGCCAATGCACGGGCAGACAGGATCCCGACATTCTGAGGTTCGGCCTTCTCGATTCGCTCGCAGAGCACCGAGATTGCAACTCCACACTCCCGCGCGACGTTTCGTAGGAACGCGCATTTTCTCTGGTCACTTTCCAATAGGGTGACCGCAAGATCCGGTGCATGTTCTGCAGCGAGAATGGCAACGATCACACCAGGCAACCCTCCCCCGCTGCCGATGTCCAGCCAAGTTTTCCCCGGCTGAACCGTTTCAAAAACCTGCAAGCTGTCCAGGATATGTCGAGACCAAAGATCATCAAGGCTTTTGCGAGACACCAGATTGATCTTCGGATTCCACTTCTGCAGCGTGTGTGCATAGAGATCCAATCTCTCCAATGTTTCACGTGAAACATCGAAATGCCGCAAAACGAGGTCACGGCTCATGCAGACTTCGCCTCTGATCTCTGATTGCGCTTCAACGTCCCGAGGATCAGGGCCAAGGCCGCTGGTGTGATGCCTTCAATTCGCCCAGCCTGCGCCAGGTTGACTGGTCGCACCCGCTCCAGTTTGGATCGTAACTCATTTGACAAGCCATCAATCGCGTAGGAAAAATCCGCCGGGATGGCGTGATCTTCGTCCTTCTTCAGCGCCGCTACCTCGCGCTCCTGTCTGGATATGTAATTGGCGTACAGCGCATCCCGCATGATCTGCAGACGGATCGCGTCAGGTGTCGTATCCAGTTCGGGGAAGAGCGGCAGCACATCATTGAATTCGACATCGGGGAATGCCAGGACATCGATCCCAGTCCGTTTGTTTCCGTCCTGATTGACCGCAATACCGGCTTCGACCAGTTGCTTGGGCGTGAAAACCTTTTCTTGCAGGCGAGAACGAACCTGGGTCAAAGCCTCACTTTTTTTCTGAAAGCTGATGGCGCGCCGTTCTGCAATGCAACCAAGTTCCATTGCCAGAGGTGTAAGCCTCTGATCCGCGTTGTCCGCGCGAAGCGACAGTCGATACTCTGCCCGGGACGTGAACATCCGATAGGGTTCCGAAACACCATTGGTGATCAGATCATCGATCATGACCCCGATGTAGCTGGAGGACCGGCTCAAGACTAGTGCCTCCCTCCCCTGGGCTCTTAGCGCAGCGTTGAGGCCGGCGACCAGCCCCTGAGCAGCAGCTTCTTCATAGCCAGTGGTGCCATTGATCTGCCCTGCCAGGAAAAGACCGGAAACCGCGCGCAGTTCCAACGAGGGTTGAAGCGCGCGTGGGTCGACGTAGTCATACTCAATCGCGTAACCCGGTTGCAGGATGACTGCATTCTCCAATCCAGTGATGGAGCGCACATAGTCAACTTGCACATCTTGCGGAAGGCTGGTTGAGATGCCATTTGGATAGACCGTGTGGTCCTCCAATCCTTCCGGTTCCAAGAAGATCTGATGTGAGCTTTTATCCGCGAACCGGACCACCTTGTCCTCGATGGAGGGACAATAGCGTGGCCCCACCCCTTCGATGTGCCCACCGTACATGGCGGAACGCCCGAGATTATCTCGGATGATCTCATGCGTCCGCTCATTTGTATGCGTGATCCCGCAAGAGATCTGACGTGCAAAGGGACGATCGTTCAAAAAGGAGAAGACGGTCGGGTCATCGTCGCCGGGTTGGCTGTCGAGAATGTCCCATTGAATGGTTCGACCGTCCAGCCTTGGCGGGGTGCCCGTCTTCAGACGCCCCATCGGAAGAGAGAAGGTCTTCAACCGCTCGGCCAGTCGGATCGAAGGTTTATCTCCCATGCGACCTCCCGGATAAGAGACGTCCCCAATATGAATTAACCCATTCAGGAACGTTCCAGAGGTCAGGACCACAGCGCGCGCGGTCACCTCGCTGCCGTCAGCGAGGACAACGCCGAAAACAGTCTGATCTGGTCCCATCAGAAGGTCTGTCACTTCCTGTTCCAGAATATCGAGGTTTGCCTGTTCCTCCGTGACTTTCAAAGCCTCACGTCGGTAGATCGCGCGGTCTGCCTGGGCGCGTGGTCCCTGGACGGCCGGCCCCTTGCGGCGGTTTAGAAGGCGAAACTGAATGCCGGCAAGATCCGCCAGCCGACCCATGACACCATCCATGGCGTCGATTTCCCGGACCAGATGCCCCTTTCCAAGGCCTCCAATCGCCGGATTGCAGGACATGACACCGATGCCTTGTTTTTGAAGGGTGACCAAGGCTGTTCGCGAACCCATCCGGGCCGCAGCATGAGCTGCTTCCGTACCGGCGTGACCGCCGCCAACAACCACAACATCAAACTGTGAATGTTTCACGTGAAACACTCCTCATTTTCCAAGACAAAAGCTGGAGAAGATTTCATCCAGCAGATTTTCCACACCGATACGGCCGACCAGCATTTCCAAGGATCGAATCGCTGACCGCATATCCTCCGCGGCAAGATCGTAGAATTCCGGTCCCCGGGACAGAACTGACAGCGCCTGCCGCAGACTGCTCATGGCCGACGCCAAGGTTTCCCTATGCCGGGCTCTCGTCGCAATCCCAACATGCGCAGATCGATTCTTCAATGTCGCGGAGACATGCCGCACCAGATCCTCGATCCCCTGCCCTGTCTTCCCGGATACTCCGCCAGCTTTGATGCCGTATTGATCGGCTTTGGGGTGCAACCGGATATCCCCATCCCGAAAGGGAACGTCGAGAGTTTCATCGTCTGCGACCAGAAACACACGCAGATCCGCTGCCTCCGCGCGATCCCGAGCGAGCCCAATGCCGATGCTCTCCACATGATCCTCGGTCTGTCGCAGGCCTGCAGTATCGAGCAAGGTCACGGGCAGACCATCGAGATCCATGCGAACCTCGATCACATCGCGCGTGGTTCCCGCGTAGTCTGATGTGATTGCTGCTTGCCGTCCCGCAAGGGCATTCAGAAGCGTTGACTTTCCAACATTTGGCGCACCGATGATCGCAACCTCGAACCCCTGACGCACCCGCTCGGCAATTGCAACGCCTTCCACCTCCTTGGCGAGATCCGTCACAACCCCTTGCAGCAGCGCCTGTACTTCCGGGGTAACATCCACCGGAACATCCTCGTCGGCGAAATCAATTGTCACTTCTATCAGGGAAGCCGCGCGGATCAAATCGCGACGCCAACGGTCGGCGAGTGTTCCCAAGCCGCCAGAGAGGATCACCTGCGCTTGTTTGCGCTGCGCTTCCGTTTCCGCATCAATCAAATCCGCCAGACCTTCAACCTGAGTGAGGTCAAGCTTGCCATTGTCTAGGGCTCGGCGCGTGAATTCCCCAGGTTCTGCCAGACGCGCGCGGCCGGTACTTTGCAGCGCGTCCAGCAGGGCTGTGACCACAGCGCTGCTACCATGCGTTTGAAATTCAACGATATTTTCGCCGGTGAAACTGTTGGGGGCGGAAAAGGACAAGACCAGAGCCTCGTCCAAGAGATCCCCCTCCGCGGTGCGCAGTTCCGCAAAGCACATTCCGCGCGGCGCCAAAGCGCGACCCGTCAGGTCCGCCCCAATCTCCAAGGCGTTTGGCCCGGAAACCCGAATGACAGCAACGCCGGCCTTCCCCTGAGCGGTGGCCAACGCAAAGATCGTGTCCATGTGATGGCCTCTTGCTCCTTGGCCCCGTTTAGGTGTTCATTGAGTCGAAGAACTCAGAATTTGTCTTTGTTTGCTTGAGCTTAGACAAAAGGAACTCGATCGCGTCGGTGGTCCCCATCGGGTTCAGGATGCGGCGCAGGACAAAGGTCTTGGCCAGATCTCCCTTGTCCACCAACAGATCCTCTTTCCGGGTGCCGGATTTGAGAATGTCGATAGCCGGGAAGACACGTTTGTCGGCGATCTTGCGATCCAGCACGATTTCCGAGTTACCGGTGCCCTTGAACTCTTCGAAAATCACCTCGTCCATCCGGCTTCCGGTATCGATCAGCGCGGTTGCGATGATGGTGAGCGAGCCGCCTTCCTCGATGTTGCGCGCTGCACCAAAGAAGCGCTTCGGACGCTGCAGGGCGTTTGCATCGACACCGCCGGTCAAGACCTTACCCGAGGAAGGCACCACAGTGTTAAAAGCACGACCAAGTCTAGTGATGGAGTCGAGGAGAATAACAACATCTCGTTTGTGCTCTACAAGACGTTTGGCTTTTTCGATCACCATTTCAGAGACAGCAACGTGGCGGGTGGCCGGTTCGTCAAAGGTAGAGGACACCACCTCGCCTTTTACCGAGCGCTGCATGTCCGTCACCTCTTCCGGGCGCTCGTCGATCAGCAAGACGATCAGATAGCACTCCGGGTGGTTGCGCTCGATGGAATGGGCGATGTTCTGCAGCAGAACGGTCTTGCCGGTGCGAGGCGGCGCCACGATCAGGGAGCGTTGACCCTTGCCGATCGGCGACACCAGGTCGATCACCCGGGCGGAGCGGTCCTTGACTGTCGGGTCCTCGATTTCCATCTTCAGGCGCTCATCCGGATAGAGCGGCGTCAGGTTGTCGAAAGCGATCTTGTGACGAGCCTTCTCGGGCTCTTCAAAGTTGATCTTGGTGACGGCGGTCAACGCGAAATAGCGTTCATTCTCCAGCGGTGCCTTGATCTGGCCCTCTACGGTATCCCCGGTGCGCAGAGACCATTGGCGGATCATTTCTGGAGAGACATAGATGTCGTCCGGACCCGGCAGATAATTGGCTTCAGGCGAGCGCAGGAAGCCGAACCCGTCCTGCAGAACTTCCAATACACCGTCGCCGCCGATGTCCCAGCCTTCATCCGCGCGTTCTCGCAGGATCTGGAACATCATCTCGCCCTTGCGCATGGTCGAGGCGTTCTCGATCTCAAGATCCTCCGCCATGGCAAGGAGGTCCTTGGGGCTCTTGGCCTTGAGATCAGACAGGTTCAGGAATTCGTTCATTCGCACGGGGCCCTTGTTCCCCCTGACGATCAGAGGGCGTCACTGTATCAAATACGGAAAATGCGGGAATCCCGGACGGGCCCGCTTTATCCCCAGATAGTGAGTCCGGAACCGTGAGTCAAACCCCTCGTCGTTGCCTTTCTCAGAACTTGAAGATCACCGAGACGACAATCACGACCATCAGAAGGGTTGGGACCTCATTCATCATGCGAAACTGACGCCCTGTCAGGGTGTTCCGGCCCGCTTCAAAGTCCTTGTGGCGGTACATCAGCCAATGGTGGAACCAGGTCATGGCAAGAACAGAGATGCCCTTGGTCCAGGGCCAGATATAGGACCAGTCCACCAGACCGGGTGTGAATACCATGAAAAGCCCAGCTGCCCAGGTCACAACACTTGCTGGTCCCATGATCAATTTCAGAAGCTTGCGCTCCATGACCAGGAAGATCGGTTTCACTGCTTCGACCTTCTCAGCCTGTTCCACGTGATAGACGAACAGACGGGGCAGGTAGAACAGACCTGCCATCCAGCTGATCACGGCCATGATGTGTAGGGATTTCGCGTAAGGATAGAGAGTGAACATCAGATCGGTCATGTCGATGCGGGGATCCTCGTGGCGCAGGGTCTGGGTGACCACTCATAAATATTTAAAAGATTTATAAGGATGATGTTTTTGTAGTGCACCCCGAAAACGGTGGATTACTGACTCGTCACCGCGCTTCTGCACAGGGTGGACAAAATCCTTGCCTTATTCCTGCCGCATGGGTGAATAAGTGGTTAACGACTTGTAAAATAAGGGCTGTTAATAAACGGTTTACTCCCTTTGATCTGGGGATAAGACCGGGAGAATTCGGGACGGGAGGAGTTATCCACGTGATCGGACTTATCCCAATCCCCGCTGGAGGAATCGTGAAGGAATCGCCTCAAATTTCGGGGTTTTCCAGACCCTTGCGCCGCAAGGGCAAAATCATACAAAACACCCCTGAACGATCAGACGCTTTCCCATAGGGTTTTCCACATGAGTACCCACATCGTGCTGGCCTCCAGCTCCGAGATCCGCGCCCACCTGCTGCGCCAGGCGCGCATTAACTTTTTGGTTGAAGGGGCTCGCGTCGATGAAGGCGCAATTAAGGCAGCCCTGCTGGCCGAAGGCGCCTCGCCGCGTGACATCGCCGATACATTGGCCGAGGCGAAGGCCAGAAAAGTCTCCGGCAAGCATCCCGGCGTGCTGGTTCTCGGTTGCGATCAGGTGCTGGATTTCGAGGGGAAACTGCTGTCGAAACCGGAAAGCCCTGAGGCGGCGTTGCGCCAGTTGATGGACATGCGTGGTAAACGCCATATGCTGCTGTCAGCGGCGGTGATCTATCGCGATGGGGAACCGCTCTGGCGACACGTCGGGCAGGTCCGCATGGTGATGCGCCAGGCGAGCGACGCCTACCTCGAGGGCTATGTGACCCGGAACTGGGAGAGCATCCGCCATGCGGTGGGGGCTTATAAACTGGAAGAAGAAGGCGTCCGTTTGTTCACCATGATTGACGGCAGCTACTTTAATGTCTTGGGTTTGCCGATGTTGGAACTGATAAACTATCTCGGGCTGCAGGGGATCATCGAGCAATGACAGAGCACAGGATTCCATTGGCGGGGGTCATCGGCTGCCCGATTGCACACTCGAAGTCACCGCAGCTGCACCGCCACTGGCTGACCCGCTACGGGATCAGCGGTCATTACATGCCGATGCATGTGGAGCCCGAGGATTTGAAGTCGGTGGTGCGGATGATGCCGCGTATGGGCTTCGTCGGTGCAAATGTGACCATCCCTCACAAGCAGGCGATCATGGGCATCGCCGACAAGGTCACCGACCGGGCGCGGCTGATGGGCGCCGCAAATACGCTGATCTTCCGCGAAGATGGTAGCATTGTCGCGGACAATACCGATGGCTACGGGTTCATCACCAACCTGCACGACGGGGCACCTGACTGGGTGCCCGGCTCCGGCCCTGCCACGGTCTTTGGTGCCGGTGGCGCCAGCCGGGCGGTGGTGGCGTCGCTGATAGAGGCCGGGGTTCCGGAAATCCGGCTGACCAACCGAACCCGGGAGCGCGCCGAGGACCTTGCGGCGACCTTTGGCAAATCGATCAAGGTCGTCGACTGGGTTCAGGCCGGCAACATCATCGAGGATGCGGCGCTGGTCGTTAACACCACCTCGCTCGGCATGACAGGCCAAAGGGCGTTGCGGGTGCCGCTGGACGGGTTGCAGCCGGGCACGGTTGTCACTGATCTGGTCTATACTCCGCTCAAGACTGACCTGCTGCTGGCGGGAGAAGCCGCCGACTGCACCGTGGTCGACGGGCTCGGCATGTTGCTGCACCAGGCGGTTCCGGGGTTCGAGCGCTGGTTCGGTCACCGTCCGGAGGTGGATGACGAGGTCAGAGCCGCCGTTCTGCGATGACCTTTGCACTCGGACTGACAGGCTCCATCGGGATGGGAAAATCCACCACGGCAAAGCTCTTTGCCGAGGCGGGATGTGCGGTCTGGGATGCCGATGCCGCCGTGCACCGGCTATATCAGCCAGGTGGCGCGGCAGTGGCGCCGATCGGGGCCCTGTTTCCTGCGGCAACCTCTGCAGGTCTGGTCGACAGATCCATTCTCAAGGACCTGATCTCGAGCGACAGTTCCATCCTGCCCAGGATTGAGCGCATCGTGCACCCGTTGGTGCAGGCGGATCGCAATGCGTTTCGAGCAGCAGCAGAAGCGGAAATCCTCGTCTTTGACGTGCCATTGTTGTTCGAAACCGGTGGCGAGAAGGAGATGGATGCGGTTGCCTGCGTTTACGTCGATGAGGCGACCCAGCGTGAACGGGTTTTGGCTCGCGGCACGATGAGTGAGACGCAGTTCGACCAGATCCGCGCAAAGCAGATGCCCATCGCCGAGAAGCTTGCAAAAAGTGACTACAGGATAGAAACCAACAGCCTCGACCATGCCCGAGAGCAGGTCGCGGAGGTCCTGGCAGACATCAGACGGAGACTGGCCCATGCGTGAGATTGTGCTCGATACCGAAACCACCGGCTTTGACCCGTTTTCCGGCGATCGGATTGTCGAGATCGGGGCGGTGGAACTGTTCAATCACATGCCCACCGGCGAGACCTTTCACGTCTACATCAATCCGCAGCGCTCGATGCCGCACGAAGCCTTTGGTGTGCATGGCATCGGCCCGGACCTTCTGGAGCCACCGCAACCGGCCGCGCCCGGCCAGGTGACGTTGAAGGACAAACCGCTGTTTGCGGCCGTCGGGCAGGCCTTCCTCGATTTTGTGCGGGATTCGAAACTGGTGATCCACAACGCCAGTTTCGACATGAAATTCCTCAATGCCGAATTGGGGTGGCTGAACCTGCCACAACTGCCGCTCGATCAGGCAATCGACACGCTGGCGATGGCACGCAAGCGGTTCCCGGGCTCCCCTGCGACGCTCGACGCACTCTGTCGCCGTTTTGGCATCGACAACTCGAACCGGACCCTGCATGGCGCGCTCCTCGACTCCGAAATTCTCGCCGACGTCTATCTGGAACTCATCGGCGGACGGCAGCCGGACTTTGGCCTTGCGACACAGGCAACGGGCGGTGCGGCCGAGATTGACACCAGCTGGCGCCCTGCACCTCGCGGCACCCCCCTGCCCTCGCGTCTCACCGCCGAGGAAAGGGCCGCGCATGAGGCCTTTGTGGCCAAGATGGGGGATGCTGCACTCTGGAAGGTGGCTTCGGATTGAAAAACGCTGCGGCCTGAGGTCGCAGCGTCTTCATCTTTCACCAGTGCTGAGGTCTTCGGCTCAGTTCGGCGTTTCGCTTGTAGCGGCCTGCTGGCGACGGGTCAGTTCGTTGCGGTAGATCGCAACGAAATCGATGTTGTCGAGGTTCAGCGGCGGGAAGCCACCGTCGCGGCTGACGTCGGAGACGATGCGACGCAGGAAAGGGAACAGCATCCGCGGGCATTCGATCAGCAGGAAAGGGTGCAGTTGATCTTCCGGCACGCCAGAGATGTTGAAGATGCCGACATACTCCAGTTCCAGAACAAAAAGGGTCTCGCCGCCGTTCTTGTTCTTGGATTCGATGGTCAGCTTGGTGATGACCTCATACTGGTTCTCGGCGCTGCGTTTCTTGGCATCCAGTGCCACCTGGACATTGACGTCAGGCTGGACTTCACCGGCGACACCCTTTTGCGCCATCACGTTTTCAAAGGACAGATCGCGGATGAACTGTCCAAGGATGCTCATTTGCAATTGCGGCTGCGCCGCGCCCGCTGCTGCGCCATTCTCGGCCATGGAAAACTCCTTAAATTCATGTGTCGCAGCGTGCTTATCAGCTTGGGGAGCTATCCTCAAAGTCTTATTTGGGTGGTTCGACCCAGCCCGAGGGATCCTGCCGCCGCTGGCGTGGCGTGACCTCCTGATAATCACCATCGATGATATCACCGCGTCCGTCTGCCGGACGCTGGCCCTGACGCGGCGCGGGACCCATCTGGAAATGCGCGACCTTCACCTTCGACTTCAGCCAGGAAAAGGCCCGCGACCGCACACTCGGAACCAGCAACAAAAAGCCGCAGGTATCGGTGAAAAAGCCCGGTGTGAGCAGCAAGGCTCCTGCAAGGAGGATCATTGCCCCATGCGCCAGTGGTTCGGTCGGATCGGAGAGCCGTTCGAAGGATCCACGCAATTGACTCAAGGCCAGCTGGCCCTGCGTACGCACCAACCAGGTGCCGAGCACCGCAGTCAGCACCACAATGGCCAGCGTCGGCCAGAGGCCGATCAGACTGCCGACCTGGATGAACAGGGCAATTTCGATGATTGGCACCAGCAGAAAGGCCAGAAAAAGGGGCATATTACGTGTTCTCTCCTTGGGGCAGAACGGTGGACTTGGTTCCGCCTGTCACCTACATAAGAGCAGAAGAGGTCGGTTTCAAACCGGCAGTCCTGACGGACAAAGAGGAACATATGGAGTCGCCCTTGATTGAGCTTTTGGTTCTGGCCGGTATCGCAGTCTTTCTGATCCTGCGCCTGAAAAGCGTTTTGGGGACGCGGGAAGGGTTTGAAAAGCCGCCGCTCACCAGTGCGGAAACCCGCAACCCGCAACGCAAGTTCGAGGTGATCGAAGGCCGCCCGGACGAAGATATCGTGGCCTATGTGGACGAGGGCAGCCCGCAGGCGCTGGCCCTGAGCGAGATGAAGCGCGCGGAACCCTCGTTCCACGTGGCTGAATTTGTACAAGGCGCCCGTGGCGCCTACGAGATGATCTTGATGGGTTTTGAAACCGGTGACCTGAACCGGATCCAGCCCTTTATCTCCGACGAGATTTTCCAGAGCTTCGTCGATGCGGTTTCCGCACGCGAGGATCAGGGGTTGATCATCGAGGCGGACTTCATCGGGGTGCGTGAAACCGCAATTTCCGATGCCACCTTTGACAAGGCCACTTCCACGGCGGAAATCACCGTACGCTTTGTCGGTGAGTTGACCTCGGTGGTGCGCAACAGCGAGGGCGAGATCGTCGAAGGGGATACCAAGTCGATCAAACGGCAGAAGGACACCTGGACATTCTCGCGCCAGATGGGTCGGGACGATCCGAACTGGCTCTTGGTGGCCACGGACGCATGAGAGGATGGCTCTGGCGGGGACTGGGCGCGGTTGGATTGATCGCAGCCCTGTGGTCCGGTGCCGGAGCAGATCCCGCAGTGGGGCCATCCCATCGTATCCTGGATTTCCGTGAACTGGCAGATTGGGACCTCGACAACCATGTCGAGGCCCTTCGCGTTTTCAGGGAGACCTGCATGGATATGGAGGGCGTAGATTGGCAATCGCTCTGCGCTATGGCCCATAACGCCGAGGACAGCGGCGCCCGTGCGTTTTTTGAACTCTTCTTCCGCCCGGTTCTGATCGAGGATGGCAAGGAAGCCCTGTTCACTGGGTATTTCGAGCCCGTTCTCAACGGATCGCGGTATCGCAGCGCCCGGTTTCGCTATCCCCTCTACCGGATGCCGCCAGAGGCGAGGAGCACCAACATCTGGTTCAGTCGCCGTGACATCCTTACCACCGGGATGATGGAAGGTCGCGGGCTGGAGATCGCCTGGGTTGATGATCCGGTCGAACTGTTCTTTCTTCAGATCCAAGGGTCCGGGCGGATCAGGCTGGAGGATGGCACCCTCATCCGGGTGGGCTATGGCGGCGCCAATGGTCATCCCTATCGCTCGATCGGTCAGGAGCTGGTGCGCCTCGGGGTTTACAATCTGCATCAGGTCAGCGCAGAGGTGATCGGAAACTGGGTTCGGCGCAACCCCGAGGCGGGGGCCGAACTGCTGATGCACAATCCTTCCTATGTGTTCTTTAGGGAAATCAAACGCTTGGCTGCACATCGCGGCCCGCTTGGTGCGATGAACCGATCCATTACCCCGCTCCGCACTGTGGCGGTTGATCCGGCCTTTACCCCTTTGGGCGCGCCGGTCTGGATCGAGAAGAAAGGCGAGACTGCCCTGAACCGGTTGATGATTGCCCAGGACACCGGTTCTGCCATCAAGGGGGCGCAGCGCGCGGATATCTTCTTTGGGGGCGGTGATGACGCCGGTCGCCAGGCCGGGCAATTGAAGGATCCGGGGCGGATGCTGGTGCTGATGCCGATCCAGCGCGCCTATGCCCTGTTGCCGGATGGGTTCTGATGACACGGCGCAAACTGACCGAAGAGGAAATCGACCTTTGGAAAAAGGTCGCTAAGACCGCTGAACGGCTGAAGGCAGTACGGGCTGACAAGCCCGGATCCCATAGTGAGCCCCCTGCCCCGAAACCAAAGCCGAAACCACATCGGGCGCCCAACCCGGCGCTGCCGCATTTCGAGGTGGGGAGCAAGGCGCGCGGCCGGATGCCGGATCATGATCTCAAGCCCTCGCCAGGGCGCAAGTTGGCGGCCGATCCGCTGCGGATGGACGAAAAGGCTTTTCGTCGGATGAAACGTGGCAAGCTGAAGCCGGAAGGAAAGCTGGACCTGCACGGGATGCGGATCGAGGCGGCACATGGTGCGCTGACCCGTTTCATCCTGACCGCGCAGGCTTCGGACAAGCGGCTGGTTCTGGTCATCACCGGCAAGGGCAAGGACCGAGACGAGCCGGGACCGATGCCGGTGCCACGCGGTGTCCTGCGTCATCAGGTGCCGCAATGGCTGCTGTTGCCACCTCTGGCTCAGGCGGTGTTGCAGGTCACGCCGGCCCATATCAGCCATGGGGGCGATGGGGCCTATTACATCTATCTCAGACGCAACCGCTAGGCCTCAGCGCGCCTCACGTCGTGCCTGACGTTCCAGCCGCACCTTTCCGGTGTCCAGAAGCACAGTATTGGCTTGCGGCAGGATCTGTTCGAAAAGGCTGGGATCACCGGAGCTCATCACCTCGTCCACCTCGTTGGCCGATCGGATCACAGCAATCAGGCTAGGCGATGTCGCGGCCACAAAATGTCCCGAGGACGCATCACTGTTGTATTCGGTCAGGTCGATGACCTCGATCGGGTATTTTGAAAAGCGCTGCGCCGATTTGATATTGCCGAGACGCCCGCCCTTGTTGGTGCCACGCAGCCGACCGGAGATATTGAGCACGGTATCCTTCTCCGACACCATCACACCAAAGGGCTGTGGGAAGCGTTTAAAACTGGCGAGTTGGCTTTCGAACAGATCCACGTCGATGTCCGGCGCGATCAGGATAACGCCACCGTTGAGCACCTGTGCCGCCCAGCCCGGAGATTTCTGTTCGGCCTGCCTCAGGGTTTCCATGATGAGGGCGGTTCCCATTGAATGGCCTGCCAACACGATCCGCTCTGCCCCGGCGGCTTTGACCCGGCGGATGGTTTCCTCCAATCCGTCGCGGGCAAAGAGCATACTGTCCAGATCGTAGGCATAGCCAAAGGCGCGTCCCCGGCTGGGCCAGGAATAGATCACCAGAGAGCCGGGAAGATCCATGTCGTAGGCCATCTGTGCCGCCCGGTAGGCGGTTTCCACGAAGGTGCTGTTGTAGCCATGCACAAAAATGGTCACCTCGCGCACCGGCCATCCGTTGTCACCCTGTTCGCGTGCCAGTCGTGCTCGCAGGTCCTCAGTCGTTGGGATCGTGACATCCTCCGCGACGGTGAAATTGGACAGGGGGTCTGGATTGCGGTGCCGGTAGGAAAGGTTTCCCGGCTCATGTGACGGTGGGATCGACACCGTCAGTTCCACCATCTGCAAGCCAGATGCCCGTCCGGAACCGAAAGAGCCGTCGGGCATCCGCCGCCGGGTGGTGGTGGCAAAGACCGTATGGGGCGTTCCGACCGCAAGGGCCTCCGGCACGATCGGCATTTGGTTGCGATCCGCGCAGCCCATCAACAGAAGAGTTAGCCAGGCCACCAGGATGGACAGTCGCATATCTTGATCGCTCTCGTATCACCTCTGCCCTCACCCGGCGCAGTCGCGGATGAGGGTAGCGGATGTGGCGCCAAGGTCTAGGTCTGAAACGTCCTAGAGCACGTAGCGGCTGAGGTCGGCGGATTTGGTGAGCTCGCCGAGGTTCTTGTGAACAAAGGCAGCATCGACAACGACCTCTTCGCCAGAGCGGTCCGGTGCAAAGAAGGAGATTTCCTCGAACACACGCTCCATCACGGTGTAAAGCCGTCGCGCACCGATGTTCTCGACGCTGTGATTCACCTCGGCCGCGATCTTGGCCAATGCCTTGATGCCATCCTTGGTGAAGGTGACTTTGACCTCCTCGGTGCCCAGCAGGGCCTCGTATTGGCGCGTAAGCGCATTGTCGGTCTCGGTCAGGATCCGGACAAAATCCTCCTCGCTCAAGGCGCGCAGGTTCACCCGGATCGGCAGTCGGCCCTGCAGTTCCGGCAAGAGGTCGGAGGGTTTGGCGATATGGAAGGCCCCGGAGGCAATGAACAGGATATGGTCTGTCTTCACAGGGCCATGTTTGGTACTGACGGTGGTGCCTTCGATCAGGGGCAGCAGGTCACGCTGCACGCCTTCCCGGCTGACATCGCCGCCGCGCGCATCGGATCGGGCGCAGACCTTGTCGATCTCATCAAGGAAGACAATGCCGTTCTGTTCCACCGCTTCCAGGGCCGCCTTGGTGACGGTCTCGTCATCGAGAAGCTTGTCGGCTTCCTCACCGATCAGCACGTCATAGCTGTCGGCCACGGTCAACCTCTTGCGAGTGGTGCGCCCGCCCATTGCCTTGCCGAAGAGATCACCAAGGTTCAGCATGCCCATATTGGCGCCGGGCTGACCGGGAATCTCGAACATGCCGCCCATCGGGTTGGAGGTATCTGCCAGATCCAGCTCGATCACGGTGTCATCCAGTTCGCCGGACTTCAGCTTCTTGCGAAACATGTCCAGCGTGGCTTCGCGGGCATCGGTGCCGGCAATCGCCTGCAGCACCCGGTCCTCGGCGGCCTTGTGGGCCTTGACCTTCACATCCTCGCGCATGTGTTCGCGGGTCTGGATGATGGCGGTGTCCACCAGATCCCGCACGATCTGTTCCACGTCGCGACCGACATAGCCGACCTCGGTGAACTTCGTCGCTTCCACCTTGATAAAAGGCGCGCGGGCGAGTTTCGCCAGACGGCGGCTGATCTCGGTCTTGCCGACGCCCGTGGGGCCGATCATCAGGATGTTTTTCGGATGCACCTCGTCCCGCAGGTCATCGGGCAGTTGCTTGCGCCGCCAGCGGTTGCGAAGGGCAACGGCCACGGCACGTTTGGCGTCGCTCTGGCCGATGATGAAACGATCCAGTTCGGAGACGATTTCGCGGGGGGTCAGATCAGTCATGTCTATCCCTTTGTCAGTGAGAGGGTGGCAGCCGATGCAAGGGCAGCACACCGGAGAGGAGTGAAAGTAGTGCAGCCCGGATTCGCGCCCAGAAGGCGCCAAGGATCACCAAGGCGATCCCGAGGGCAAGAATGCTGAAACCGGCACCTTCAACGTCAAAGACGGTGCTGCTCAGCGCCACGATGTAGCCGATGGCGGTGATCAGGAAGGACCGCCGGTCGATAATGATGGCGATCAGCGCAAAAAGACCAAGCACCAGCGCCAATGTGAGGGTTTGCTCGTTGGTGAGGAGCGAGAGCGCAAGGGTGTTTACCAGCGCGGGGGCTGCCACAACATGCAGCCAAAACCCCTGTGCAGATCGCCGGGTGACCCGATGCGGGTCGCTGAGGTCGAATCCCATGGCGACGGCAAAGACCAGCAGGCCGACCACAAGCGTCACCCAGGCAAAAGGTCCCTCCGCACTCAGGAGGAAGAGGTCGGCGAATTCTACCGGTCCGCCGGACTGCTCTGCCGTCAGGATGAGTGCTACCGCAAAAAGACCAAGTGCAATCAATGCCATGGCAAAGGGTACGCGAAAGCGCAACCAATAGACCAGGAGCGCGAGCGTCGCGAGTCCGAGACCCAGAGGCAGGGAAGAATAATCCTCCTGCGCAATCATGAAGGGTTGGGCATATTGCGCGGTGAAACCGGTCACGGCATTGGCGGCAAAGAGCAGCGACAGCGCGATGGCCGGGGCAACCATGCGCCGGCGACGGATGAAATACTCGGACAGCGCCCAGATCACCCCTGCCCCGATCAGTGCCGCGCTTGTGGCTTGTGTCCTGTAGTTGACGATCTCGGTCAGCATGGACGCGGTGTTTACCGCGACCCACCCCGAGGCGAGGATGAGCAGACCAACCACGATGAAGATCTCGTTGAACCCTTTGAACAACTCGAAAGGCTCGTCGCCGGGCGCAAGATCTTCGCGCGCACCGCGACGACTGTCAGAAAGCGCACTGAGCGAAGCAGCCTGCGCTTCCGTCAGGAGGCCGGAGCCGACGGCAGCGCGGAGATCGTCGCGGGAGATCATTTGCGGATCTTCTCCACCGTCAGCTTGCCATTGGTATAGACGCAAATGTCGGCGGCAATCGCCATGGCATCTCGGGCCACGGTCTCGGCATCGCGATCACTGTCCATCATGCCCCGTGCGGCGGCCAGCGCGAAATTGCCGCCGGAGCCGATGGCGGCCACATCATGTTCCGGCTCCAGCACATCGCCGGCACCGGTGATGACATAAAGCTCCGCGCCATCGGTCACGATCAGCATGGCCTCGAGCTTTTGCAGGTATTTGTCGGTGCGCCAGTCCTTGGCCAGTTCGACGCTTGCGCGTTGCAACTGGCCGGGGGTGGCCTCCAGTTTCGCTTCCAGCCGTTCTAGCAGGGTGAAGGCATCCGCGGTGGAGCCAGCAAAACCCGCCACCACGTCATAGCCGCCGGGGCTGAGGCGGCGCACCTTGCGGGCGGTGCCCTTGATCACGGTCTGCCCGAGCGAGACCTGACCGTCTCCCGCCACCACCACTTCACCGCCCTTGCGAACGCCGATGATGGTGGTGCCGTGCCAACCGGGAAATTGATCCTCTGCCATAAAAGCCTCCGTTTCCTTTGGGAACTTATATGGAAGTATCCGGCACAGGGCACAAGGGCGCGTGCCCGCTACACCAGGTCATCCGGCTGTCACACGCCTGTCTCCGGCCGTTTACAAACTGCTCATTCGCTATGCACGGGACGCAAATCGGGGCTGAAGAATGGGCAATTGTGAGACTCGCTGCACGATCGTACATGAAGGTCAACAACCGACACGGTGTCGGCTGACCTTTCCAAGGACAACGATCATGGCACACGCAAGCAACGTCATTGCACCGGCCGGCTCCGTCGCAGTTCTGCGCGCAGTCGATTTCTTCTTCAACCTGCGCACCAACCTGGTGAACTGGAACGAAGCCCGCATCACTCGCAAGGCTCTGAACGAGCTGACCGATGCACAGCTCGAAGACATCGGTCTGACCCGCGCTGACATCACCGCGATGTAAGCCCGCATGACATATCTGCTGAAGTAAAAGCCGTCCTCGATCAGGGCGGCTTTCGCTTTTTCCGGGGCAGGCCTTCCCGCATCACGGCCCATGAAAAAAGGCGCATCCCCGAGGGACGCGCCTTTTTCGTTGTCGCACAGGGCAAGGTGCTCAGATGGATTCGTCGATCCAGCTTTTCAGCGCGGCCTTCGGCGCGGCGCCGGCGCGGTTGGAGACAACCTGACCATTCTTGAACACGAAAAGCGCCGGGATCCCGCGGACGCCCATGGCGGCGGCGGCGTTCGGGTTGCTGTCAACGTCGACCTTGGCGATCTTCACCTTGTCGCCGTATTCGGCGGCCAGCTCTTCCAGAGCCGGGCCAATCTGCTTACAGGGGCCGCACCATTCGGCCCAGAAGTCCACCACTACGGGGACATCGGAATTCTTGACTTCTGCGTCAAAGGTGGCGTCGGTGACGGCGACGGTGGACATGTGCATGTCTCCTGAGATCAATGGCAACTGGACCGAGAACGTATGGATCCAGCCGCTTCCCGTCAAGGTTCCAGCAGCTGGAAACCCGCTCGTTCACGCGCCTGTGTGACGAGTGTGTCCGGCAGCCGCATCAGTTCTGCGCTGCGGGTCCAGAGGATGGCGGTCTCGACCTTGCGGTCCGGGTAGATCTGGCGCAGGGCCTCGGCATAGGCCCCCATCTGGCGCAGCAGGCCTTCTGGACAGGCCTCAGGCGTGGCGGGCACCGTGGCGTTTGATTTAAAATCCACCGCAAGAACGCGGTCTTCGGTGATGACCAGACGGTCAATGACCCCATGCAGCCGCCGGTCAGAAAATGGCGCGCTGATCCCCACCTCCGCCAGGGCCTGCGGCGAAAAGACTTCGGCACAGTCTGGACTGAGAAGCACGCGCCGTGCTTCCATTAGCAGATCTTCCCAGGTCTCATGCGCGGCAATGGCTTCTGCGCGCTGGTCCCAATCAGAAGGATCGAAGGCCGGGAGGTGCTCCAGCAGCATGTGCAGAGCGGTTCCGCGTGCCTTGGCAGCCTCTTCGTCAAGACCGCTATCGCCGGGCAGTGCCTTGGCCCCGCCGAGGTCTTCGGAGGGTCGCAAGGTCGCGGGCGGAGCCACGTAAGGCGGTGCGGGATGCTTGAAAATCCCGGGCAAGGTGATCTCCTCCGCCTCGGTGAGATCTGAGGGCACGAAGGGCAGCGCGTTCCAATCCCCATGCGCCCACCGCAGGCCTTCGCCGCCGGGCGCGTCAAAGGGCAGGGCGCCCATGGTGCGCATCGCACCCTCGACCCGCTGATACCAGCTGTCACCCTCTTTATCGAGGTCGCCGGCGCCGGCCACGATCAGCCATTTCTCCGCCCGCGTCAGCGCGACATAGAGCAGCCGCAACCGTTCGTTCGCTTGCCTCTCCTGACCGAGGGTCTTGGCAGCCTCCATCGCGGGCGGCATCTGCTCACTTGCGACGCGCCACAACGGGGTGCCTTCGACTTCCATTACCTCGGATGGCGGCGAGGGGCGGCGTTTGGTGGTGTCGGGCAGGATCACGATCGGCGCTTCCAACCCTTTGGAGCCATGCACCGACATCACCCGGATCATCGAGCTGGCCGCACCCATCTGCCGTTTGATCTCCAGCTCATCGGTCTGCATCCAGACGAGAAAGCCGGTGAGGCTCGGCACTTCGGTCCGCTCATAGGCGAGGGCCTGGGACAATAGCGCGTTGATCCCGTCCTCGGCTTCGACACCCAAACGACCTAGCAGTTTGGCGCGCCCCTGATGGCGGGTCAGGATCCGTTCAATGAGGTCGAAGGGCCGCAGGAAATCCGCCTGACCGCGCAGATCGTTCAGGATCGCCATGGTCTCGGGGAAATCGTCGCCCCGGTTGCGCAGCGCGGGCCAGAGGTGCGTTTCAAGCCGACGATGGGCGAGGTCAAACAACTGTTGCTCGCTCCAGCCAAAGATCGGCGATTTCAGCGCCTCGGCCAGCGAGAGGGAATCCTCGGGCAAGGCAAGGAACCGCAACAGGGCCGCGATATCCTTTACCGCCAGTTCCGCGCCAACCTTCAGCCGGTCGGCGCCGGCGATGGGCAATTCGGCGGCTTTACAGGCGCGGATGATTTCGGAAAACAGGTCAGAGCGTCGCTGCACAAGGATCAGGAAATCCCCCGCATGGACCGGCCGCCGCTGAAAACTGCCGCGCTCTGGGCCATCCTCGGGGATGGTCACGCCGCTGTCGATCATCGCCTTGATCTGCGCCGCGATCCGCTCGGCCAGGATCACCGCATGATGGCGCGGGCTGGGACGGTCGACCGGATCGGTCCAATCGCCATCGTCCTCGTCCTCGGTTTTCTCGACCAAGGGCCAGAGGTCCACCCGCCCCGGCAGGTCGGATTTGAAGGCCTGATGTTTGGCATCCGGCGCGAAGCCGGCCCGGACCTGCCCGTCAAAGACCACATCGACCAGACCCAGGATCGCCGCAGAGGACCGGAAGGAAAACGCAAGGCTGGCGTTCTGCAGCCCTTCGCCCTTGTCCTCCAGACGGCGGCCGAACTCAGCCTGCATCCGGTCAAAGGCATCGGGGTCCGCGCCTTGAAAGGAGTAGATCGACTGTTTCTTGTCGCCCACGACAAAGATGGTCCGCTCCACCTCGGCGCGCGCGCCCTCGCCGGCGGTGAATTCCTGCGCCAGCTTTTCCACCACGTCCCATTGCACCGGGCTGGTGTCCTGCGCCTCGTCCACGAGGATATGGTCAATGCCGCCATCAAGCCGGTAGAGAACCCATGTCGCCACGGCGGGATCGTTCAACAGATTGCGCGCCTTGACGATCAGGTCGTCAAAGTCGAGCCAGCCGCGCAGCTGCTTGCGTCGTTCGTATTCCGGCAGGAATACACGGGCAAAGTCATGCAGAACAAGGGATTTTCCCATCGCCTCCAGCGCCAGACGCCGCGCGCGGGCACTTTCTACCCGCCTCATCAGAGGCGCCAGCTGGTCCATCAGATCGGGGAAATTCGCCTGCAGTTTCTTGGTGGGGAAGCTGCCGATCTTGGCGGTAAAGGGCTCTTTTGCGCTGCCGCCGGTGAGGAAGACATCCTCCAGCAGCGGCAGAATCGCCGCGGTGATCTCCGTGATCCGGGCCAGCTTATCCGCGGCTTTATTGTCGTTCGACCCGCCGGTGCGCAGCATCTCAATGGTGCGCGACAGGATCTCCGCCTCATTGCCGAGGAAAACCTCGGCCATCAGGGTGGTGCGGCTGTACCCGTCGGGCAGGCCAAAGACCTCCGTCAGTCTAGCGGCGTCAGCATCGGGATCAAACCCGGCTCGCTGGCGGCAGATCTCCGCCGTTAGCGCATCAAAATCGAGGCCGCCGACAAAATTTGCCGCCGCTTCAACCACATGGGCCTCCGGCCCCATGGCCATATCCTCGACGATTTCTGCCCGCAGCAGGGTCGCGGCGCGATCTTCCATTTCCGAGAACTGCGGGCTGACCCCGGCCTCCAGCGGGAAGCGGCGCAACAGCGACGAACAGAAGGAGTGGATGGTCTGGATTTTCAACCCGCCCGGCGTCTCGATCGCGCGCGCAAACAGGGTGCGAGCCTGCGCGAGGCCTTCCTCCGCGGCATCCTCGGCCCCCAAATCGACCAAAGCGGCACGCAGCTTTGCATCCGGTAGCATCGCCCATTCGCCAAGGCGCTGAAACAGGCGGTTCTGCATCTCGCTCGCCGCCGCCTTGGTATAGGTGAGGCAGAGGATATGTTGCGGCTCAACCCCGCGCAGCAACAGCCGCGCCACCCGGTCGGTCAGCACCTTGGTCTTGCCCGAGCCGGCATTGGCCGCGAGCCAGGTGGAGGCATCGGGGCGTGCGGCGCGAAACTGCGCCTCGGAGGCGGCGTTGCGGCTCATGTCAGGTCCTCCGGTTCCGGCTCGCAGGAGCGGTCCCATTCGCCAAAGCGGGCGAGGTGGTCATAATCGCCAACAAAATCATCACGATGCACCATGCGGCGGCTGCTATAGCCCTGCGATTGGTCGAAATAGGCTTCGATCAGCGTCTTGAGTTCTGCCCAGACTTTTTCGGGCGGCTCATCCTGCAGGGGCGCCATGACCTCCTTCATCGGAGGTTTCAGCCCGATATAAAGCGCCCGTTCGACGCGGGCGGGACCATAGTCGCTAAAGGCGCCTTGTTCGACCATTGCGGCTTCGATCAACAGCTGTTTTTCAAAGGCTTTCTGCTGGTTTTCCGAGGGCGGATCACCGGTTTTATAGTCATAAAGATGCAGCAGGCCGCGTTCGTCCACGTCGATCCGGTCGGCCTTGGCCGCAATGCGGAAATCGAGCGGGGTGAGGGTGACCTCGCCGGATTTTTCAAACCCGGAGGGACGCGCGCGGGATTGGCGTTCGTGTTCGCCCCGCACAAAATCCTCAGCCACCTTGCGCAGGCGCGTCAGCCAAAGGGTCCGGGCCACGGGCCAGGGGACTTCTTCCTCCAGAACGCGACGGGATTGTTTAATAAATGTCTCCGCGGACAGAGTATCGGGATCTTGTTGCGCGGATTTGATAAACTCTTCCAGTACCTTATGGATCACCGTCCCGCGCAGCAGCGCATCGGGTTCCTGCAGCAGCGGATCAACTGGTTTCAGGCGCAGCACATGTTTGGCGTAGATCGCATAAGGGTCGCGGATCAGCCGCGGGATCTCGGTCACCGTCAGGCGACGCGGGCGCGCGGCGACAGGCGGGCGCGGCGAGGGGCGCGGGCTGGGGGCGGTGACAATCGGCGCGTCCAGCACTGAGGCCCAGTCAAGCCAGACCTGCCCGCGCATTTGCATCGCCGAGAGCGCCGCAGGGCCGCCCTGATCCGGCAAACCGCTGAGCAGGTTCACCAACCGGTTGAGCCAGCGTGAGGGCACCGTGTCCGCCTCGTCCGAGCGCACTGCGCGGGTCAGCCAAACCTCGGGAGCGGCAATGGCCTGCTGAAAGTCATGCGCCGAGAGGCCAATGCGCCGTTCCGGAAGCAGCAACCCCGCCTCATGCCGCAGTTTGCGGTTGAGCCAGGGATCGGGGCGGGCGGCTTCGGGCCAGGACCCTTCGTTGAGGCCGCCAAGGATGACCAGATCGGCACCCTGCACGCGCGCCTCCAGCGTGCCCCAGATCATGATCGACCCATGGGGTGCGTCGCGGTCGCGCACTTCGCCCTGCGACAGCAGCGCACCGAGGAGGTCGGCAAAGTCGCGCGCCGACATCTCGCCACCATGGGGCGCTTCGGCCTCCAGCTCGTCGATGACCGCCCGGGCGGCGATGCCGGCTTTTTTGTCCCAGAGTTCACCCGCGCCAGTGTCCTGCGAGCCGCAAGCGATGGCCTCGGAGGTCTGGCGCAGCATGGCGACCCATTCGGTGAGGGTGCGCGCGCCTGTGACCTCGCGGCCGGCAAAACTATTGGCCAGCCAGTCTGCCCAGCCAGCCATCGTCTCCCGCGTCGTGCCAAAGCCCCGCAGCGAGTCCGCATCCGGAAACGGCGGCCCATTGCGACGCGTATGAAGTTCCAACTCCCGCGCGTGCAGCAAGTGGTGGCCGCGCGCTTCGCCCGAATGGGTCAGCGGATGTTTCAACAGCGTCAGCAGCATATCCGCCTGAAGCGGGCGGCAGAACAAGTCTGCCACGTGGCGCAGGAAACGGCCCGGCGGCGACAGCTGCAAGGGCAGGCCAGCCGAGTCATCCGGCAGGATGTTCCAGCGATCCAGCGCGGCAGAGACCTGCCGGGTCAACATCCGGTCCGGTGTGATCAGTGCGGCGGTCTGCCCGTCCTCTGCCGCTTGGCGCAGACGTAGTGCAATGGCGAGGGCCTCAGAGCGCGGGCTGTCCGCTTCAATCAAGGTCAGCGCCGCGCAGGCCTTGTCGAGATCGCGCAGATGTGGCCCCTCGCTCATCCAGGCGTCGGTGACCGGGGCGGGGCGCAAAGCCAGTGAAATCAGCTTGTTGCGCGGCGGCGAAGCAGGGTCACTCTCGACCCAGGGGCGAATATCCCGCGGGCCAAGCTCCAGATCGCGCATCAGTTTCCAGAACCGATATTGCGGATGATCCTCCGCCACCAAGCCGTCGGTCAGGCTGTCCCAGACCGCCTCGGGTTGGTCAAAGTCAAACCCCGGCAGTACCACTGCGCCCTGCGGCAGGCGGGCAATCGCCTCCATCAGCAACAGTGTGGTGCCGCGCGACCCGGTGGAGCCGGCGAGGATCACGGGGTGTTGCGGCGGGGTGTCCTGCCACATCTCGATCAGGTCCAGCACCATCTGCCGCTGCCGCGCGTTCACGTCGAGGGCGTCCTCGTGCAGGTCGACAAACTGGTCCGCGATGCCGATGAAATCCTGTGCCCGTTTCCAGTGGCCGGACATATCCGACACATCCAGCGCGCGGATGTCGTCGGTGGTTACACCTTCGCTCTGCATCTCGTCGATCAGCTCGGCGAGACTGTCCGAGAGGTCATAAAGCGAGGAGCGCGCCGCCAAATCGGGCTGCGCATCCAGAAGCCGTGCGATCAGCTGCGACAGTTCCAACCGCCGCCGCAAGGGGGGCAGGGCGGGCGGCAAGCCGCGCAAGGTCGCCTGCTTGCTCAGACCCGTGAGCAGGGAAATACGTGGCAAAAGGGCGGCTGGCCCAGCGTCAAACAGCTGCCGCACCCGGCGCTGCATCCGCTCGGTGTTCAGGATCAGCTCGACGCGGGCGAGGTCTTCGGGCGGGCGACCGGCAAACCGCGCCGTCAGCCCTTCGACCAAGGCGCGCGGGAAGTCGACGCCGCAGGGCACGGCGAAGAGGCGAGGCGTGGGGGTGGAGGTGTCAAACATCAGCGGGCCATCAGGTCTTCGGCGAGGGCAATGCCTTCGGGACGGCCGACATCGCACCATGAACCGGGGTATTCAATGGCAAAGGCACGCTCCTCGGAGATCAGCAGGTCCCAGAGGCGGTTGAGGGAGAACACCCGTTCAGGGATACACTCCAGCAGGGCCGGCTTGATGATCTGCACCCCGGTGTAGACGAGATCACCGCCCCGGCTGATGTGCCGCTCAGCGTCTACCGAGAAATCGCCGCCGCCCAGCCGCCCGATGGCTCGGGCAGTCGGTACGCAAAGCAAGAGTGCGTCCATCTCTGCCGCGGTCCAAGCCGATTGGACATGTTGCAGTGGGTTTGGCCCGCGCCAGGCCACATCCGGGTTCAAAGTGAAGACACTCTCACTGGCGAGCAGCGGTGCGGCCTGTTTCAAGCCACCGCCGGTGTCGAGGATCTCTTCCTCATGGCTGATCATCAGATCGCGCCCCGCAAGGTAGCGATGCAGGACCTCTGCCTTGTAATGGGTGTTCACCACAATGCGGGCAGGAGACACCGCCGCCACGAGGTCGAGCGCATGGTCGATTAATGGGCGACCTGCAACTTGGACCATAGGCTTCGGGCGATCCGCCGTCAGCGCGCCCATCCGGGTGCCAAAGCCGGCGGCGAAGATCATCACAGCGTCAGGCTTGCTCATCCGCGCAGCCTTTCCAAGACTTCGGCAGTGGGTGCGGGCAGCGCCTCCAGCAGCTCTTCTGCCACCAGGGCGAGAGCCGGGTGGTTTAGGCCGCGCGCAAAATGCGCCCAGACTCGGGGGATCAGGTCGATGTAATGCGGCTTGCCAAATTGCAGCGAGAGCCGGGCAAAAATGCCCAGAATCCGCATGTTACGCTGCACGCCCGTCACCGCATAAGCGCGGTGAAAGGCGGCCTCGTCGACGCCGGTGGCGGCGATATAGCGGTTGATCATCTGCAGTTCGATCCCGGCCGGCACATCGCGGCGCGCGTCTTGCAGGAGCGAGACGAGGTCATAGACCGGATGGCCGACCTTGGCGTCTTGGAAGTCGATCACGCCGACCTTGGCGATGCCGGTGCGCGCGGGCAGCCACAACAGGTTCTGCGCGTGAAAATCGCGGTGCACAAAGACCATGTCGCCAGTCAGGCTTTGACGCAGGATATCCTCGAACCGATCCTCAAACCGCGCGCGGGCGGCATCGCCTGCATTGCCGATAATAGTTTGTCGATATTCGGTGAAGGCGAGCGCGGTCATCTCTGCCATCACGCGGGGGCCGAGGGGATCAAGGTCCGGCACGGGGGCGCGGTGAAGGTGGATCAACAAGTCCGTTGCGGCCTCGTAAAGGACGCGTTCCTGTGCGGGGTCCTGCGCAATGACTGAGGTGAACAGGGCGTCGCCCAGATCCTCGATCAGCAGCAATCCGCGCTCATGATCCTGCGCATAGGTTTCAGGCGCCGAGACGCCGAGGTCGCGCAGATATTCCGCCAAACGCGCAAAAGGCGCGGTGTCGCCGCCTTCTTCCGGCGGCCAATCCATCAGCACGGCGCTTTGCCCCTCGGGGCCAATCAGGCGCTGATAGCGCCGGGCGGAGGCATCGCCGGCGAGTGGCGCGGCAGACCATGCCCCGTGGCCGGCGGCAGACAGAAAGGTGGAAATCTCGTCTTGGCGGCTCATGCGGTGATCTCTTTCAGGCGATTGTCCCAGGTGTCGTCGGTCCAATGCACCTCCAAGAGGCGCGCGTCCTCTTCATCGGGGTCGAGCGACAGGCTCAGGGTCAGTGCTGTTCGGGGGCGCAAATCTTCCAGCCGATCGGGCCATTCCACCAGACAGATCGCCTCGTCGAAGGCGGTGGTGAGGCCCAGTTCCTCCACCTCGTCCACATGGCTGAGACGGTAAAGATCGGCGTGCCACAGCTCTCCGCCCGGCAGATCATAAGTCTGCACAAGGGTGAAGGTGGGGGAGGGGACGTCCTCCACTTCTTCCATCAGGGATTGGATCAGGCTGCGGGCAAAATGGGTCTTGCCGGCCCCGATCGGTCCTTCAAGCAAGAGCACATCGCCCGGACGCAGGATCCGGGCGATGTGCTCTGCAAGCTCTGTCGTGGCGTCGCTGCCCATCAGGCGGCGTGTGATGTGGCGGTGTGTCATGGCGCCACAATGGCGTTCGGCGAAGGTGGCCGCAAGCCGGATCAGGCTTCGCGGGCGGCGGTGAAACGCTCTTCTTCGGGGGGGGCGATCGGGGCGCCAAATTGCTGGAACCGCACCATGGTGGAGCCGTTATGCAGGGATTGTACCCGGCAGATCAGCTGTTCACCGTTGCGCATCTGCACTCTGGACCACCAGGGTGCCCGGTTGTCGGTCCCCCCGGCCACGAAATCGCGCACTTCGCCCCAGGCCGGGGTCGGACCGGAGAGTTCCTGCCAGGTGCGACAGGCGTCATTCACGGTGATCTTTGCAAAGCTGGCTTCCGGATCCGTTTTCCACATCCGGTGATAAGGCGTGTTGGAATAGATCATGCTGCCATCGGCACCAAAGACGGCAAAGGCGTCGTCGATATGATCGAGGATGGACTGCCCCAGTTCCAGCTCGGAGCGGAACTGGCGGGTGAGGCTGATCTCGGCGGTAATATCCTCAAAGAGGAAGGCAATCGCCCCATCGGGATGCGGCCGACCAGAGACCGAATAGACCGAACCGGAAGGCAGAGACCAGGTTTCCTGATAACGGCCCTCGGCGGCGGCCTCGAGAAGGTCTGCCATCTGGTGACGCCAGCTGGAATAGTTCTTCGGTTCCGGCATCATGCGCTGGTCGCGCAGGCGGTCGAAGAAGGACATCATGTTGGGCCGCGAGCTGAGAAAGCTGGCGGGCAGGGCGGTGAGGTCGATCAGCACCGGGTTGAACAGCACCAGTTGCCGGTTGCGGTCAAAGATCGCGAGGCCGATGGAGAGCTGGGCAAAGGTCTTGGCCAGGGTCTGCACGAAATTGCGCTGCGCCACCTCGGCATCGACAACTGCGTTGACGTCCATGGCGTGGCACAGCCAGCCGGCTTCGGTCTCGGTGGTGGAAACATTGTACCAGAGTTTCTTGTCCATTTCGGGCACGTCGACCGACACCCGCTCGGGGCGGCCGGAATTCATCGGTGCGTCGAGGTTGGGAAACAGTGGCGAAGAGGTGTCGTTGCCGCGACCGCGGATCTTCTGGTTGAGGCGGTCATAAGCAAGGTTGGTCCAGGTCACGCGGGCATCGTCCGATTGCAGCCAGACCGGGTAGGGTGCCTGATGCACTGCCGCGCGCAGGGTGGTGAGTTCCTGGCTTTCGCCATCGCTGCCAATGTCGGACAGGGTTCGGCGCAGCTGCACCCGGATGATGCCGTCAATCCATTCGCAATGGGCCTCGCGGTTGTCGGCCTCGGCGGTGCCGGTCAGGGTCAAGGCCCCGACGTCGCGCAGGAATCCGGGAGATTGCGGCAGGCCGGGATAGCTGCGGGACAATTTTTCCCGCAGTTTGCTCCAGCTGAAGTCCTCGGTGTTCTCGCCCAGAAACTTGCGGGCACCGGAGGACCAGGCGATCAGGGTCTGATCGTCGAACAGAAACACCGCATCGGTGCGGCCATCGGCGACCAGCAGGTCATGCTCCATGCCCTTGCGCTCTGTCCTCGGGCTGAGGAACCAGACCGCAACTGCCGCACTCGCAATGCACACCACCACGAGGATGAACCACTCAACGGACATGAAATACTGCATGGACATCTGCCTCAGCTGTTCTGCTTGTCTTAATATGTTCCTTCACAATGGTTAAACGAAGTTTAACTGGTTTCCAAAAAGTGAATACCTAAAACTCAATCGGCCGGTTGTGTCCGCCCGGCACCGGTGTGTCGCCGCGCACCGCGTCGATCTTGCGCCGCGGCCAGGTGACCACCACCAGCGCTCCGGTCAGCTCCGCGCCGAGCGACTGGCTGTGGCGCACATCGCGGGCATTGGCAAACTCCAGACGCGCTCCCGTGCGTTCCAGCAGGGTCTTGGCGATGAACAGGCCGAGTCCCATCCCCTCATAGCCAGGTCTGCGGCCCGGCTCGGATTGCGAGGCCCGTCGCCGCATGAAGGGGTCGCCCAGGCGCCCGAGCAGGTGACCGGGAAACCCGTCACCATCATCGCAGATGCGCAGGGTGATGAGATCTGCGGACCAATGCAGCTCGATCCAGACTTTGGAATGGGCGAAGTCCACCGCATTCTGCACGAGGTTGCGCAGCCCGTGGATAATCTCCGGTTTGCGCAGCACGCTTGGCTGGTTCATCAAGTCGCCCTCAGCGGGATGTTCGCTGAACCGGATGTCCTTGCCGCGGTCGAAATGCGGCTCGGCGGCCTCGTGTACCAAGGCAGACAGCGGCGCCTGCCGCAGGTGCAGGTCATCCTTGCCGGCCCGTCCCATGCCGCGCAGGATGTCCCGGCAGCGGTCGGCCTGTTCGCGGATCAGCCGGGCGTCATCCTGAAGCTCCGGAAAATCCTCCAATTCCTCGATCAATTCCGAGCTGGTCAGCTTGATCGTCGCCAGCGGGGTGCCGAGTTCATGCGCCGCCGCCGCCACTACGCCTCCTAGATCGGTCAGCTTCTGCTCGCGGGACAGGGCGAATTGCGTTGCAGCCAGCGCATCAGACATCGATCGGATCTCGGCGCTGATCCGATAGGAATAGGCGCCGATGAAAAGGATCGCGATGACCAGGGCGCACCAATGCCCGAACACAAACAGCGTCGGCATCCGCAGGATCTCTCCCTCTGCGGTTTCGAGCGGAATGTGAAAGGGCACCAGCAAGGTGGTGAGCAGGATTGCACTTGTGCCGATGATGAGCGTGGAACGCAGACCCATCACGCTGGCCGAGATCGTCACCGGCCCGAGGATCAGCAGGGCAAAGGGATTGTTCAGCCCGCCGGTCATGTAGAGCAGGAAGCAGAGCTGCAGCAGGTCGAACAATACCATGAGGAAGTTCTGGAACTCCGACAGGCGTTTGTTTTCCGGAAAGACGATCAGTGCTACCAGATTCGCCAGCGCCGAAATGCCGATGGCAAAGTAGCAGGGCAGAACGGAAAGCTGCAGGTCATATTGCGACTGCGCCACCCCGATTGCCGTGGCCTGTCCGACGACGGCGACCCAGCGCAAGAGGATCAGCGTGCGCAGCCGGATCCAATGGCTGCGTTCCTGACCGCTCATCAGCCCGAAGGTTGTCTCACTCATGTGACGTTTGCTCCCGTTGCATCGTCGGTAATACTTGATAGGTCTGGCGCAAACCGGGATCAACTGCGGCACGATTGCAGTGTGATGTCTCCCGAACCAGACGCAGAAGGATACATGCCATGCTGAGAAACATCGCCATTCTGGCCTTTGCCGCCATTGCTGCCCTCCTGGGGGGGATCTGGTACATGACCCTGCGCGGCGGTGACGATGCTTTTGCCCAATGTCGCGGCAGTACCGTTGCCGGGGGAAGTGACGCCATAGGTGGGCCCTTTGAACTGTTGAACAGCAAGGGTGACACGGTGACCGACAAGGATGTGATCACTGAACCTGCGCTGGTCTATTTCGGCTATACCTTCTGCCCGGACGTCTGCCCGCTCGACACAGCTCGCAATGCCGAGGCGGTGGACGTGCTGGCATCCCGCGGCTATTCGACCACGCCGGTCTTCATCTCCATCGACCCCAAGCGGGATACCCCCGAGGTGGTCGGAGATTTTGCCTATAACCTCCATGAAAAGATGATTGGCCTCACCGGCTCGCCCGAGCAGGTGAAAGCGGCAAGCCAGGCCTACAAGACCTATTACAAGGCACAGGACGGCGATGAGGATTACTATCTCGTCGATCATACGACGATGACCTATCTGGTATTGCCGGAGCAGGGCTTCGTTGATTTCTTCCGTCGCGATGTGACGCCGGAGCAGATGGCAGACCGGGTCGCCTGTTTCATCGACAACAGCTGATCCTGCCCACCGAAACACCCTATATTTGACGTTTCAGGCGCGCGACGTAATATCTGTGCAAGCCCCTATGCGCCTGACGCTGGAAGGAAGAAGAATGCCCGAAGCAGCCCAGCCCGAGATCGGACCTGACCCCTCGCTCCTATTGGTAGATGACGACGAACCGTTTCTGCGCCGACTGGCCAAGGCAATGGAAAAACGCGGGTTTGCGGTGGAGACGGCAGGGTCCGTCGCGGAAGGGCGTGCCATCGCCACCGCGCGTCCGCCGGCCTTTGCCGTTGTCGACCTGCGGCTTGAGGATGGTAACGGTCTCGATGTGGTGGAGGTGCTGCGCGAGGCGCGACCCGACAGCCGCGTGGTGGTTCTGACCGGATATGGCGCTATTGCCACCGCCGTGGCTGCAGTCAAGATCGGCGCCACCGATTACCTCTCCAAACCCGCCGATGCCACCGACATCACCAATGCGCTGCTGGCCAATGGTGAAGCCCTGCCGCCGCCACCGGAAAACCCGATGAGCGCGGACCGCGTGCGGTGGGAGCATATCCAGCGGGTCTACGAACTCTGCGACCGCAATGTCTCGGAAACCGCGCGACGGCTCAACATGCACCGCAGGACCCTGCAACGCATCCTCGCCAAGCGCAGCCCGAAGTAAGCGGTGGCGATGCGGGACGGTGCTGACCTCGACCCGGCTCTGCCGCCCTCGCCCAGGGGCGGCTGGTCAGAAAGCCTGCTGACCCTGCGCGACGCCATCGTGGTGCCGCCGGTCGAAAGCGGCATGGTGCAGGAAGCCGGGCTTCTGCACGCCGATGGCCGCTATTGTGCCGAAGGTGCGCTCTGGCGGCGGCACCGACCGATCACCATTGCACCCCCGCAGCCCACTGGGCCCTGCGAACGGATTTCCGGTCGATGGCTCTGGGGCGGTGTGCTCTGGGCGCATTTCGGCCATTTCCTGGTGGAAAGCACCTCGCGTCTCTGGGCGCTGGCGGAACTGGACAGGGCGAAGGACGGGCCGGTGGAGGGGGTTCTGTTCATCCCCAAACGTCCCGCGGTGGGCGAGGAGGTGCGCGGCTTTCAGCGCGAGTTCCTGAGCCTGCTGCAAAAGGACCTGCCGATCCGGGTAGTCGCAGGTTCGGCGGCGCGGGTGGAGAACCTGGTGGTGCCCGGTCAGGGTTTTGGTCTCGGTGCGATCACCGAGGGCACTGACAAGTACCGAAGCGCTATCCACAAGAGGTTTGCCTTGGATATCGCGGCCGAAGGACCGGAGAAGATCTATATCTCCCGCTCGCGACTGGGTCTCGGCAAGGGCGGTCTTCTGGGCGAGGAACAGCTTGAAGACCTGCTGGCAGCCGAGGGCTACGAGATCTTCCATCCGCAGGAACACAGTCTCAGCACCCAACTGGCCCGGTACAAGGCAGCGCGCCAGGTGATCGCGGCGGATGGCTCTGCACTTCATCTTTACGCGATGGTCGGACGCCCGGATCAGAAGGTGGCCATGGTGCTGCGCCGCAAGTCAACCGCCCATACGCTGCTGACTGAAAACGTCCGCCATTTCTGCAATAGCGACCCGCTGGTGATCGGCGCGCTGCGAACCGAATGGATGCCGCGCAACCATCAGCGCTCCAGCCGCCTCAGTTTTGGCGAACTCGATCATTCGGTGATCGGCAAGGCGCTGAAATCGGCGGGGTTCATCTCCGGAGGGGACGACTGGCCGGTTCTCAGCGATCAGGCGCGCGCGCAGATCCTGCAGGACAAGGGGATCAGGAGCGACCGTTTTGTCGAATCGCCGGAGTTCCTGCGCGCCCGCATCCGCGAGATGCGTCGGGTGCGACGGGAGCGGCGGGCACAAGACGCCGCATCCCCGCCAGAGCGTTCCGATTAAAGCTGCGCCAGAAGATCCGCATGGCGGGCAACGAAGTCGCGGCGCACCTCCACCGGCGGGCGCAGATGGATGTCGAGCCCCTCGATCAGTTCGGCATCGGGGCGGCCAAAGAACTTTGTGGCCTCAGCCTCGGAAAACCCGGCAATCTGCACCGCTTCCATCCAGGCGGAGACCTTGTCGGCCCGCTTGATCTGCGCCTTCACCGTCTTCGGCAGCGCCGCAGGCAGGCCAAAGCGGATGTGGATGGCCGCAGTGAGCCGAGCATCGAGCTCGCCATAGCCGGTGCCGACCGCGGCCTTCACCGGCGAGATCATGTCGCCGATGACATATTCGGGCGCGTCGTGCAGGAGCGCGGCCAACTGCCATTTCACCGGAGCCTTGGGGAAAAGACGGCCGTGGATCACCTCGACCAGCAGCGAATGCTCGGCCACCGAATAGGCAAAATCCCCGCGTGTCTGCCCGTTCCAGCGCGCGACAAAGGCCAGCCCATGGGCGATGTCCTCAATTTCGATATCAAAGGGCGTCGGGTCGAGCAGGTCGAGGCGACGACCGGAGAGCATCCTTTGCCAGGCGCGGGGCGGTTTGGAGGGCATGGAGCGATCTTTCTGGTCCCGTGGAATGGGCCTTAGCTACCCCCGGCGCAACCGGGTTGCAAACCCGCAGTGGCAGAGATTTTGCCCTGCATCGGCGCCACTGGGCACGCGAAGGTGATGGCGGAGAGATTGAAAACGGGGCGGACCGAGCTCAGATTCATACCATGTGAAAGGGGCCTGTCCCCGACAAGACGTGCCCTTTTCCGGACTTCGCTCAGGAAAGGAGCACTGAAATGTTCAAACGTCTCATCACTAGCGCCCTGGTCTTCGGGATGGCCGCGATTGCCCCGCCCGTTGCGGCACAGAACTGCGCCCCGCGCGACGTCGTGGTCGAGCGGCTGAGCAAGAGTTTCGGCGAGCGCCTCAGTTCGGCCGGACTTCAGCCGATGCGTCCGGTCAGCGTGATCGTCGAAATCTGGTCCTCGGCTGAAACTGGCAGTTTCACGGTGCTGTTCTCGCACCCCAACGGCATGAGCTGCCTGATTGCCTCCGGACAGGACTATTTCACCATCGGCGAACCGGATCTGCCTCCCGATCCGGCCAGTTGAGACCCGCTCCGCTGGGGAATTTCAGCCACGCATCTTCGTTGCTTATCAACCATTGCGATGATACCTCCCGAAGCCAAGTAACCTGTGGACATTTGAAACGGAGCAGAAAATGGCCGGAGACTATATCGTCAAGGACATCGCGCTGGCGGGCTTTGGCCGCAAAGAGCTGGACATCGCCGAAACGGAAATGCCGGGTCTGATGGCACTGCGCGAAGAATTCGGTACCTCGAAACCACTGGCAGGCGCGCGTATCGTCGGCTCGCTGCACATGACGATCCAGACCGCCGTTCTGATCGAGACCCTGGTGGCTCTGGGCGCGGATGTGCGCTGGGCCTCCTGCAACATCTTCTCGACCCAGGACCACGCGGCGGCAGCCATTGCCGAAGCAGGCATTCCTGTCTTTGCTATCAAGGGCCAGAGCCTTGAAGAGCATTGGGACTATCTCGACAAATCCTTCCAATTCCCCGAAGGCCCGAACCTGATCCTCGATGATGGTGGCGATGCGACGCTCTACATCCTGCTCGGCGCCCGTGCCGAAGCCGGAGAGGAGATCATCCCGGTGCCGACCTCGGAAGAGGAAGCGGTGATCAAGGAGCAGATCAAGAAGCGGATGCAGCAGTCTCCGGGCTGGTTCACCCAAATGCGCGAACAGATCGTGGGGGTCTCCGAGGAAACCACCACCGGTGTGCACCGCCTCTATGAGCTGGTGAAACAGGGCCAGCTGCCCTTCCCGGCGATCAACGTGAACGATTCCGTGACCAAGTCGAAATTCGACAACAAATACGGCTGCAAAGAGAGCCTCGTGGACGGGATCCGCCGCGCCACCGACACCATGATGGCCGGCAAGGTGGCTGTGGTCTGTGGCTATGGCGACGTGGGCAAGGGCTCTGCCGCCTCCCTGCGTGGCGCGGGCGCACGGGTGAAAATCACCGAAGCCGACCCGATCTGCGCGCTGCAGGCCGCTATGGACGGGTTTGAAGTGGTGCTCCTGGAAGAATCGCTGGATGCGGACATCTTCATCACCACCACCGGCAACAAGGACATCATCCGCATCGAGCATATGCGCGAGATGAAGGACATGGCCATCGTCGGCAACATCGGCCATTTCGACAACGAGATCCAGGTCGCGGCGCTGAAGAACCACAAGTGGACCAATATCAAGGAACAGGTGGACATGATCGAGATGCCCTCGGGCAACCGGATCATCCTTCTGTCCGAAGGCCGCCTGCTGAACCTCGGCAATGCCACCGGCCACCCGTCCTTCGTGATGTCCGCCTCTTTCACCAACCAGGTTCTGGCGCAGATCGAACTCTGGACCCGCGGTGACAGTTACGAGAACAAGGTCTACATCCTGCCCAAGCATCTCGACGAGAAAGTGGCGGCGCTGCACCTCGGTCGGGTGGGCGCGAAGCTGACCAAGCTGACCCCGGAGCAGGCGGCCTATATCGGCGTGAAGCCGGAGGGCCCGTTCAAGCCGGAGCATTACCGCTACTGATCTGCGCAGCGGATCTGTGGAAGAACCCGGCCTTGGAGCCGGGTTTTTTCGTATCCCGGGATGGGGACGGACGCTGGTTCCTGCGGAACCTCGCCCCGCCCGCCATCCCAATCACGCCGGATCTGACGCGAAGGACGGGGAAAAAACCCTTTGTGGCTCGGGGAAAGCGACTTACCGTCACGCTACAGCAATTTTGAGGCTTTGATATTGGCCGGTAACTGACGGGAGACTTCGACCATGGGAAAGCGTGAAGACCTGATTGCGCACTACGCAGAGGACCTGAAGACGAAATGCGGGATGGAGCCCGACATGGATCTTCTCACCAAGGTGACCATCGGCTGTGGGCCGGCGATCTACAACGCGGATGCCTCCACCGTGGCTTCGAGCCAGGCGGAGGAGCTGGAGACGGTGAAGACCAACTTCCTGATCAAGAAGCTAGGGCTCGCCGATGGGCCGGAGCTGATGGCGGCGATCGAGAAAGTGGTCGAGACCTATGGCAAGTCCGAGCGCAACAAATACCGCGCCGTGGTCTATTACATGTTGACCAAACATTTCGGCAAAGAGGCTGTCTACGGCTGAGGCAGGGCCAATTTGTCCATCCAGCAGGCATCCACATGCCAGTTTGATCAGTCGGTCAGGTTTTAGGAGTATTGTTGGGGCAAAGAAATTGCCTACCCCATCGAACTCCGGATATAGGATCATTGAAGCGCAACTATTGCGCGAATGGTCCGACGAACACGGTGGGAGTGGGCGTTGAGTGAGAAAGGTCACGGCACAGCGCTGTGGCCTTTCTGCGTTCCAAGACCCTTCAGAACAGCACCAGGACCACGCCCATGATCGCGCAGGCGAGCGTTGCATAGCCACCGTCGATCACGGTCAAGGCACGGGGCCGCATCCCATAGAGATTGTTGAGCGCAATCCAGGGCGTGATAAAGAACAAGCCAATTCCGATCCCGCCCATCAGGCCCATGCCGAGGCTGTCGATCCCGGACAGGGTGAAGACGTGGCGCATCATGCCCGCGACCAGAAGCTGGCAGAGGAAGGCGAGCACGAAGATCAAGGGGGTCTGCCCGCCAGCGGGCTTGCCCGATTCGTCATGCGGCACACCGGCGGCAGTCATCCAGGGATCAGAGAGGACACCATAATAGACAGCTCCGGCAGCAAAGGCTGCGGCTGTTGCTGCGATGACGCTGAGAAATTCCATCTTTCCCTCCCCTTTTCCCTCTGGCGATCGGGCCAGGATGACAGATCACTCCGGGTCGGTCTGCCCCATTCTGCAGATCTCGCGCCATTCGGCTTCGGTCACTGGCTGTACCGAGAGGCGGGAGTTCCTGACCAAGACCATCTCTGCCAAGGCGGGCGTGGCCTTGATCTCGTCGAGCGACACGGGCCGGGTGAAGGGTCGAATGGCCTTGATATCCACACACTCCCAGCGGGGATCATCGCTGCTGCTGTCCGGGTGCACCTCGGCGCAGACCTCAACGATACCGACCACGGATTTCTCCGTCAGCGAATGGTAGAAGAACCCGCGATCGCCGAGTTTCATGGCCCGCATGAAATTGCGGGCCTGATAGTTGCGCACGCCATTCCATTCCTCGCCCGCATCGCCCTTGGCCAGCTGGTCGTCCCAGCCCCAGGTGTTGGGTTCGGATTTGAACAGCCAATAGGCCATCAGCCGATGACCTTCTTCCAGGTGATCAACTCGACCGCCTCAAACAGGCCTGCCTTATTGTAGGGATCATTGGCGGCCCATTCCTCGCCCGCGGCCATGTCCTCGACGTCGAGAATGACAAGCGAGCCGGCCATATCGCCGTTCTGATCCAGAAGAGGGCCCGCCTGCGCAACCACGCCGGTCTCGTTGATATAGGCGAGATGCGCCTCCCGATTGTCGAGACGGGTTTGCAGGTGGTTCGGTTTATCGCGGGCAATCAATGCAATGAGCATTTTATTCCTCTTTGAGTGGTCTTTTAAGTAAATGAGCCACAGCCTCGCCAATCGTCAACCGTTGATCCAGCAAATTGGTTACCGTTTGCGTGATCGGCATATCGAGCCCCATCTCTTTGGCCGCCTTTGCCGTTGCATGCGCGGTTGCGGCACCCTCGACGGTGATCGTGGGGTCAAAGACCTCACCACGACCGAGGCTGAGGCCAAGGCGGAAGTTGCGCGACTGCTCTGAGCTACAGGTGAGGGTCAAATCCCCAAAGCCGGAAAGCCCAGCCAGCGTTTCCGGTCGTGCCCCCCGCGCCACGGCAAGGCGCTGCATTTCAGCGTAGCCTCGGGTCATCAGCGCGGCGCGGGCGCTGTCGCCCAGTTGCGCGCCGATCACAGCCCCGCAGGCAATGGCGATGACGTTCTTCAAGGCGCCACCGACCTCGGCCCCGATCACATCCGTGGTGCGATAGAGGCGCAGGTTCTCGGTGGAGAGTTGCCTTTGTAGATCGTGGCAGGCCTCGGCATCCTCACAGGCGAGGGTCAGGGCGGTGGGCAATCCGCGCGCGATATCGGCGGCAAAGCTGGGGCCGGTCAGAAGTGCAATCGTCGCTTCCGGCAGTACATCGCGGATTACTGCAACCGGGCCGAGGCCGGTGTCCAGTTCGATCCCCTTGCAGCAGGCGACGATATTGGCATGGGAAAGCGCGGTCTTGTGATCGGTCACAAAGGCGCGCAGCTTCTGCATCGGCACCGCGAGCAGGATCGTTTTGGCCTGTGTGGCCTCTGCCAGATCGGAGGTGACATGCAGCGTGTCAGGCAAGTTTGCGCCGGGCAGACGGCGGCTGTTTTCCCGCGTCTTTTGCATCTCAGTCGCGTGGCTTTTGTCGCGGCACCACAGGGTCATTGATGCCTTGCGCGCCAGAGAAATCGCCAGAGCGGTGCCAAAGGCGCCCGCGCCGAGAACTGCGACACTCATGCTTTGGCTCCCTTCTTGCCGCTGCCGAGCAGCGCCGGGCTGGTCTTGTCCAAGGGCCAGCGCGGGCGGGCCATAAGATCCATGCCGTCCTGCGCGCCGGCGCGGTAGCGCTCCAGCCCGGCATAGGCGATCATCGCCGCATTATCGGTGCACAGCCGGAGGGGCGGCGCGAGGAAATCAGTCTCTAACTCTGAGCAAAGCCCCATCAAACCGGCACGGATCGCGGTATTGGCGGCCACACCGCCAGCCACAGCCAGCGTTGGTTCTGCGGGATTTTCCGCGAGGTACAGGACCAAAGCGCGGCGAGTCTTCTCGACCAGCGTGTCCACGACGGCGACCTGAAACCCCGCGCAGAGATCGGCGCGGTCCTGACGGGTCAGCCCGCCCTTTTCCGCCACGATCTGATCCCGCATCCGCATCAATGCGGTCTTGAGGCCGGAGAAGGACAGGTTGCAGTCGGGCCGATCCAGCAAGGGGCGCGGAAAACGGAACCGTTTGGGATCGCCCTGTTCCGCCTCCGCCTGCACCGAGGGGCCGCCCGGCTGCGGCAGACCCAACAGGCGCGCGGTCTTGTCAAAGGCCTCGCCGGGGGCGTCGTCGATGGTGCCGCCGAGGCGGGTGAAGTCTTCCGGCCCGCGTGCAATCAGATATTGGCAATGACCGCCGGAGACCAGCAACATCAGGTAGGGGTAGGAGACCCCATCCGTGAGCCGCGGCGTCAGCGCGTGCCCAGCGAGGTGATTGACCCCGACCAGCGGCAGTCCCTTTGCCGCCGCGATCCCCTTGGCGCACATCACGCCGGACATCACGCCGCCGATCAGCCCCGGTCCTGCCGTCACCGCAATCGCGTCAAGATCATCGAGGCTAAGACCCGCCTTCGCCAGCGCCTCACGCACGCAGGTGTCGAGTTTTTCCGCATGGGCGCGGGCGGCAATCTCCGGCACCACGCCCCCAAAGGCACTATGCAGCTCGGTCTGGCCAAAGACCACCGAGGAGAGAATTTCCGCCGCCTCCCCCTCGCGCTGCCGCACGATGGCGGCGGCGGTATCGTCACAGCTGCTTTCCAGCCCCAGAAAGGTGAGCGTTTGCGTCATTGGCCTACCGTTGCATCCATTCCCCTTGGGGGCTACCACCAAGAGGTAGTGCAAACAATCCCGGGAGCGTAGCGGTGCCTGACGCAAAGCCAGCCCCAGTCTTGCTGATGACACGCCCCGAAGGCGCGGCGTCGCGCTTCCTGAAGCTGTTGCCAGCGGATTTGCTGATCCGATTGCAGGTCGTGTCCTCACCGCTGATGGAGATTGTATCCTTGGCGGATCCGTTGGACCTGACCGGGGTCGCGATGGTTCTCTTTTCCTCGGGCGAAGGCGTTCGGGTGGCATCCGAAAAGACCGACCTGCGGCGCCCCGCTTTCTGCGTCGGCGCCGGAACAACTGCCGCGGCGCAGGCTTTGGGGTGGCAGGCGCGCTGTGCGGGGGAAACCGCGGATGCCCTGGTCGAGACGCTGAGCGCCGCAATGCCGCAGGGTCGAATTCTGCACCTGCATGGCGCCCATACCCGCGGTCGGATTGTGGAACGGTTGGTGCACGACGGGATCGACTGCCACGGTCAGACGCTTTATCGGCAAGACCTGTTGCCGCTCACAGATGTTGCAAAACAGGTGCTTAGGGCGCAGTCCCCTGTCATTGTGCCGCTTTTTTCACCTCGAACGGCTGCCCATTTTGCGAGCCTTTGCCCTGATCCGGCGCATTTGACGATGATTGCGATGAGCGAGGCGGTTGCCCAGGCCTTGCCGCGCTTGCAATGTGAGGCGCTACACGTAAGTAAGGCGCCGACCGCATTGGCCATGGCGGAAATGCTGCGCGATGTCGCATGGTCATTGGTGCGGGTTGAGACGGGCCGACCCGCAGACTAGGGTCAATGTGAAGCGGAGAGCGCATGTTAGGGGAATCGGGGGAGGCCGGCGTGGCTGAAGACAAGACATCCAAAGAGGCCAAAAAACCGGTTCCGGAGAGTGAACAGGACAAGGAAGAGGCGTCGACGGAAACGCCCGACGGCGCAGTCTCCGAAGAGGTTGTGGAGGAACGTCTCGCCACCGAAGAGCTTGACGATTTCGCGGAGACGGACTTGCCTCTTTCCGAGTCCGAGTCCGAGTCCGAGTCCGAGTCCGAGTCCGAGTCCGAGTCCGAGTCCGAGTCCGAGTCCGAGTCCGA
>CAKZRP010000068.1 GCA_937146765.1 uncultured Paracoccaceae bacterium
GTAGCTCAGTTGGTTAGAGTACCGGCCTGTCACGCCGGGGGTCGCGGGTTCGAGCCCCGTCAACCGCGCCACTTTCATCCTTCTCCCGAAAATGCTGTTCTAAAGTGCTCGATGTCAGGCCCTTGCGACTTTTGTTGCGGGCCTTTTGCGTTTGGGACTTTCCAATGAGGCCAGCGGCACGGCACTCTGGTTCCTGCGACGCCTCCGTCGCGCTTGCGACCCAGAAAGAGACCGGATGACTGCCTCCCACGCGACTCCCGCCACTCCTCCCGAAACGCAGCCCACCATTCGCGTGATCGCCATGCCGACGGATACCAATCCGGCGGGCGATATCTTTGGCGGCTGGCTGATGAGCCAGATGGACCTTGCGGCCGGCACGATTGCGGCGCGGGTCTCCAAAGGGCGGGCCTCGACGGTCTCGGTGGAGGAGATCCAGTTTCACCGCCCGGTTCTGGTCGGGGATGAGGTCTCGTTGTTTGCGGAGATGCTGAAGATCGGCCGCACCTCGATGCGGATCCGGGTGCGCGCCTGGCGCAGGGCGCGGCATCAGGAGGAGACGCAGCAGGTGACCGAGGCGATCTTTACCTTTGTGGCGCTGGACAAACATGCGCGCCCAAGGCCGGTTCTGCGGGAAGAAGAGTGAGAGAACGTCAATTGCAGTTGTGTGCAAGGACAGCCGCCGACCTAGGGTGGGGGTGAAGCCCCCTCCCGTTTTGCCGTAGGCAAACCTCCGGTTTGACGGTGGAGGTCGGGGGCTGTCCGGCCTATTGGCCGAACGGTATGCTTGCGAAAGGTTACGCCTTGGTCAGCGCGTCCAGCACGCGGGCCCAGGAGCGGATGCCCTTGTGGAAGCTCTTCAGGTCGTATTTCTCGTTCGGCGAGTGGATGGCGTCATCCTCATTGGCGTAGCCGATCAGCATCGCATCCATGCCGAGGATCGACTTGAAATAGCCCGCCACCGGGATCGAGCCGCCCATGCCGGAGAACACCGCCTCGCGGTCCCATTCCGCCGAAAGCGCGCCGCGGGCGGCTTCAAATTCGGGGCGGGTGGTGTCGATCACATAGGCGGGCGAGCCTTCCAGATCGAGGTCCCATTTTACCGTGCAATCAGTGGGCAGGCGGTCCTCGACGTGTTTGCGGATCTTGGCGCGCAATTTATCAGGGTCCATGTCGCCGACCAGACGGCAGGTGATCTTGCAATGCGCCTCGGAGGGAATCACCGTCTTGGTGCCCGCGCCCTGATAGCCGCCCCAGAGGCCGTTCACCTCCAGCGTCGGGCGGGCCCATTGCTGTTCCAGCACCGAATATTTCTTCTCGCCATGGGCGACGGTGTAGCCCGCGTTCGACAGGTAGTCCTTGGCGTCAAAGCCGCAGCCTTCCCACTGGCGCAGGATATCGGCGGGTACCTCGTGGACGCCTTCGTAAAAGCCCTCAACCGCGACCGCGCCGGTCTCGTCGTCATAAAAGGACGCAATCAGCTTGGAGATTTCGCGCAAGGGATTCAGGCCCGGACCGCCGTAATGGCCGGAGTGCAGGTCGATCTTCGGGCCGACCAGCGTGAATTCATCCTTCATCATGCCGCGCAGCTGCGATGCAATCGAGGGCACGCCGCGCGCCACCATCGAGGTGTCACAGATCAGCGCGATGTCCGCAGACAGCTCGTCCTTGGCGGCCTCGAGGAAGGGGATCAGCGAGGGCGAGCCGCTCTCTTCTTCGCCTTCAAAGAAGAAGGTGATGCGGCAGGGCAGGGTGCCATTCACCGCTTTCCACGCGCGGCAGGCCTCGACAAAGGTCATCAGCTGGCCCTTGTCGTCGGACGAGCCCCGGCCGCGGATCACGGTGCCATTGGGGGTCTCTTCCAGTTGCGGCTCGAACGGCGGCGTCTTCCACAGGTTGAGAGGGTCGACCGGCTGCACATCATAATGCCCGTAGAACAAGAGATGCGGCACGCCCTCCAGTTCTTCGCCCACATGGCCCACCACCATCGGATGACCGGGGGTCACGCGCTTTTCGGCACGAATGCCGAAGGAGTTCAGATCCTTCACCAGCCAATCGGCGGCGGCATCGCAATCGGCCTTGAAGGCGGGATCGGTCGAGATCGAGGGGATACGCAGCAGCGCGAGCAGGCGGTCGGTGGCCGCAGAGAGATCGGAATCGATCTGTGCAAGAACGGGGTCGAGGGACATGGATATCTCCAGAATTTGGGTGGCCCGAACCTCTCCGGCACGGGGTGTCACCAGAGGCAACGGGGCCGGAGAGGGGCTCTGCGCCGGAGCCTAGCAGCGTGCCCGGAGGAGGGCCAGTCGCACGATTGTACCAGAACACGCACCCCAGGCAGCTGCGCTGATCGCCGCCGGTTCCGTTGCAAAACAAGGGTTTCCGATAGGCGACAGGTGCTTGCGCCCTGCGGCATTCTGCGCGCCCGTGCAATCCTGCCATGCACCGCCGGGCGCTTGCCACAAATTCAGAATGGTTCTAAAACCGCTGAAAGGTTTATTTGACCTGTATCAAGGAAGATGGGGGCCGTGACACTCTATCACGTTGTGCAGGACAGGTGCGCCGGGTAGGGACTGCGGAAAGGACCGCGGATCCTCTTGCCCCCAGAGGGCAGGCCGGGGCCGAGACAGAGCGTGACAGACCCTGCGGGGCATGCGCAGACAGCTATGGAGATGACGGTGGACTATACCGCACAACTCGACGCAGCGATTGAACGCCTTCACGAAGAGGGCCGCTATCGGACGTTCATCGATATCGAGCGCAAGCGCGGGCAATATCCCCATGCGGTCTGGACCCGTCCCGATGGCTCTGAGCAGGACATCACCGTCTGGTGCGGCAACGACTACCTCGGCATGGGCCAGCACCCCGTGGTGCTGAAGGCCATGCGCGAGGCGCTGGATGCCGCGGGCGCAGGCTCGGGCGGCACCCGCAACATCTCCGGCACCACGGTCTATCACAAGGAACTGGAGGCCGAGCTGGCGGATCTCCATGGCAAGGAAGCGGCGCTGCTGTTCACCTCCGCCTATATCGCCAATGACGCGACGCTCTCGACCCTGCCGAAACTGCTTCCGGGCCTCATCATCTATTCCGATGCGCTGAACCATGCCTCGATGATCGAGGGCGTGCGCCGCAATGGCGGCGCCAAGCGGGTTTTCCGTCACAACGACGTCGCCCATCTGCGCGAGCTGCTGGCGGCGGACGATCCCGCTGCGCCAAAACTGATCGCCTTTGAATCCGTCTACTCGATGGATGGAGATTTCGGCCCGATCGAGGCGATCTGCGATCTGGCGGAGGAATTCAACGCGCTGACCTATATCGACGAGGTCCACGCGGTCGGCATGTACGGCCCGCGCGGTGGCGGCGTGAGCGAGCGCGACAACCTCGCCCATCGCATCGACATCATCAACGGCACCCTGGCCAAGGCCTATGGCGTGATGGGCGGCTATATCGCGGCCTCCGAGAAGATGTGCGATGCCATCCGCTCCTATGCGCCGGGCTTCATCTTCACCACCTCGCTGGCGCCGACGATTGCCGCCGGGGCGGCGGCTTCGGTCCGCTACCTGAAGACCGCGCAGGAGCTGCGCGACAAGCATCAGGAACAGGCGCGCATCCTCAAGACCCGGCTCAAGATGATGGGCCTGCCGATCATCGACCATGGCAGCCACATCGTGCCGGTGATCGTCGGCAACCCGGTGCACACCAAGAAACTCTCCGACATGCTCCTGTCCGAGTTCGGCATTTACGTGCAGCCGATCAACTTCCCGACCGTGCCGCGCGGCACCGAACGGCTGCGGTTCACCCCCTCACCGGTGCATGGCGGCGGCGAGATGGATCATCTTGTGCGTGCAATGGATAAGCTGTGGTCGCATTGTGCGCTGAATCGCGCCGAACTCGCGGGATGAGCCTCTGCTAAGTGTTCCTTAAACGGAATTGTGTTATCGTTTCATCAATGAAACTGCGCTGACGAATCGAGAATCGTTTGGTAATCGGCTCGAACGGCGTTAAGTGTCGCAAAACGGCAGGAACTGATGGGACAGCAGGCATGATCGGGCGCCTCACGCAGCGCACAACCAAAGGTCGTGATGAAACGGCAGAGCTGCCTCGCAGCTATGACGATTTCGAGGTGCGCTTGGGCGACATGATGCGCGGCGAACGCGCCACCATGGGCAAGTCCCTCTTGGACGTGCAGCGCGAATTGCGCATCAAGGCCTCCTATATCGATGCCATCGAGAACTGCGATCCCAATGTCTTTGACACACCCGGGTTCATCGCCGGATACGTGCGCTCCTACGCGCGCTATCTGAACATGGATCCGGAGAAGGCCTTCAATGCCTTCTGCGCCGAAAGCGGCTTTGCCGTGGCCCATGGCATGTCCTCCGAAGCCTCGGTGCGCAAGCCGAAATCCGTCATACCGACGCCGAGCCGCGGTCTGGGGGGCGAGGCCTTTGCCCAGTCCAGTACGCCCTTTGTGCCGGTGGCTGATGGCTTCCTCAGCCAGATCGAACCGCGCGCCGTCGGCTCCCTGCTGGTGCTCTGTGCCGTCATCGGTGCGCTTGGCTTTGGCGGCTGGAAGGTCCTGCGCGAGGTGCAGCAGGTGACCTTTGCCCCTGTCGAGCAGACGCCCGAGGTGCTGGCCGAACTGGATCCGCTCAGCGCCGCGCAGGTGCCTCTGACTGAGGGGGCGGAGGATCCCGCCGCCGAGGCGCTGGACCGTCTTTATCGCCCGCAGGCGCTGGATGTGCCGGTGCTGATCGCTCGCGACGGTCCGATCTCGACACTGGACCCGCGCGGTCAGGGCAATTTCGCGGGCGCCGAGCAGCCCGCTCTGCTGCTGGCGGAGGCAACGCAGACCGCCATCGAAACGGGCGAGCCGCAAGTGCCGCAGGTGCTGGAACCGGTTGCGCCGACCGTGGCGATGATCGCCGTGCGCCCCTCCTGGGTGCAGGTCAAGGCGGTGGATGGGACAGTGATCTTCGAGACCATCATGGAGCCGGGCCAGACCTTCGAGGTGCCGCTCTCCGAGGACGCACCGCGTCTGCGCACTGGCGAAAGCAGCGCGATCTATTTTGCGGTCAATGGCCAGCACTATGGGCCGGTGGGCGCGCGCGGTCAGGTGACCAAGAATATCGAATTGTCGCCCGACGCCCTGTCCGGTCGATTCCAGGTCGCGGACCTCGAGGCTGAACAGAACCAGGCGCTGGCCACCATGGTGGCGCAGCTGCGCAGCCAGCCGACGGTGCCTGCCTCCGAATAGGGCGTGACCCGCGCTGTGCGACTGCCCCTGACGCCCCGGACCGGCTTGCAGCCTCCGGGGTGTCGGCTTATCTAGGGGGCGAAACGCGCGCCAAACAGGACGAGGCCTCCCATGTCCCTGAACTCCATCCGCCCCTGGCGGAGCATCGAACGCCGCAAGAGCCGCCAGATCATGGTGGGCAATGTGCCCGTGGGCGGCGATGCGCCCATCGCGGTGCAGACGATGACCAATACGCTGACCACCGATGTGAAGGCGACCGTGGCGCAGGTCATAGCGGCGGCAGAGGCGGGGGCGGATATCGTCCGGGTCTCGGTGCCGGACGAGGCGTCTTCGCGTGCGCTGAAGGAGATCGTGAAGGAAAGCCCGGTCCCCATCGTGGCCGACATCCATTTCCACTACAAACGCGGCATTGAATCGGCCGAGGCCGGGGCTGCCTGCCTGCGCATCAACCCCGGCAATATCGGCGACGAGAAACGCGTGGCCGAAGTGATCAAGGCCGCCCGTGACCACAATTGCTCGATCCGCATCGGCGTGAACGCCGGCAGCTTGGAAAAACATCTTCTGGAAAAATACGGGGAGCCGTGCCCCGACGCGATGGTCGAAAGCGGCATGGATCATATCAGGATCCTGCAGGACCACGATTTCCATAACTTCAAAATCTCTGTCAAAGCCTCGGACGTTTTCATGTCCGCCGCCGCCTATCAGATGCTGGCGGAAGCGACCGACGCGCCGATCCACCTTGGCATCACCGAGGCGGGCGGGCTGATGTCCGGCACCATCAAATCGGCGATCGGTCTCGGTCAGCTCCTGTGGATGGGGATCGGCGACACCCTGCGCGTCAGCCTCTCCGCCGACCCGGTGGAAGAGGTCAAAGTGGGCTTTGAAATCCTCAAGAGCCTGGGTCTGCGCCATCGCGGCGTCAATATCATCTCCTGCCCTTCCTGCGCGCGGCAGGGGTTTGACGTGATCAAGACCGTGGAATCGCTGGAAAAACGTCTGGAGCACATCAAGACCCCGATGAGCTTGTCGATCATCGGTTGCGTGGTGAACGGCCCAGGCGAAGCGTTGATGACCGATGTCGGCTTCACCGGCGGCGGCGCGGGCTCGGGCATGGTCTATCTGGCGGGCAAGGCCAGCCACAAGATGTCCAATGCCCAGATGATCGACCACATCGTCGAAGAGGTCGAAAAGAAGGCCGCCGCCTTGGATGCGGCGGCGGCGGCGGATCAGGCGGCAGAATAACCTCTGCCCTTCATCTTTTCCTAAATATCCCGGGGGTTTGGGGGCAGAGCCCCCAAACAAGGGTCTCAGCTGCGCGCGTCGCGGATCTCGTCAACCATGATCTGCAGCTGCTCTGCCGGCAGGTAACCGCGCAGCATCTCCTCTTCCAGCACAAAGGTCGGCGTTCCCGAGATCGAGAGGGCCTGCGCCAGGGCGCGGGTGCGTTGCAGCTGCTCGGTCACCTCGGGGTCGGACATGCGGGCGAGGATTGCCTCGCCGTCGAGCGAGAGCTCTTCCGCAACCCGGCGCAGCGCCACCTCGCTGGGCTCGCCCGGCAGGGCGATCAACGTGTCATGCACCTGGGCATAGGCCGCGTCCCCGGCCACCAGCCGGGTGGCGATGGCAAAGCGCGCCGAGAGCACCGAGGCCTCGCCAAGGATCGGGAATTCCTTCACCACCAGGCGGATATTGCCATCCGCCGCCAGCAGGGCCTCGATTTCCGGCGCCGCCTTGCGGCAATAGCCGCAGCGGTAGTCCATGAACTCCACCAGGGTCACGTCGCCCTCGGGGTTGCCACCGACCCAGGAATAGCCGTCATTCTGCAGCTCTTCGAGATTGGCGATCACCAGCGCATCGTCGCGCGCCGCTTCGGCCTCCTGCTGCTTCTGTTCCAGCAGGTCCACCGCCTCGAGGATCACCTCGGGGTTCTCCAGCAGATAGTCGCGCACCGCCTCGCCAAAGGCGGCGCGTTCCTCGGGCGTCATCGCGCCGAGGTCCAGCGCCTGGACCGTGGGGGCGCCAAGCGCGAGCGCGCAGGTCGCGGCCAGGGCGATGCGTGTCAGGGCTGTCATTTCTTCTTCCTCTTCTCGTCTTGTTCAAATGCAATGAGCACATCTTCGGCGCGCCGCCAGGCGGGAGAGCCATTGGCAAGGAGCTGAACCGCCCGTTTTGCATGGGGGCCTGCATCCTTCAGCCGGCCCTGCAGCGCGTAGCGTTCGGCGGTGACCAGCGCCGCCATACCGGTTTGATTGGTCTGAGCATAGGCCAGAGACATGTCGCGCAACAGGATGGCGTTGCGGAAGTCCAGTCCGCGCGCCCGCTCCATCGTCTCCAGCGCCGCCTTGGGCTGGTCCGCGGCCAATTGTGCCCGTCCGAGGCTGGCCAGGATCAGCGGCTCCTTGGGCGCCAAGGAGGCGGCGCGGCCAAAGGCGGCCATGGCCTCGCTCCAGCGGCGGTTTTCATAAAGGATCTGGCCCCAGAGCTCATGATAATAGGCGTCCTGCGGGTGGGCCGCGAGCAGGGCCTGCATCTCCCGGGCCGCAGTGGCGAACTGGTTGCGGCGATGGGCGCTTACCGCCGCGCGCATCAGTTTCAGATCCGCATAGGTTTCCGAACTCAGGCGTTTTTCGGACCAGTTCGGCGCGCGCACAAAAGCCGACAGCTTGCCCTTCACCCGCGCCAGCCAATAGGCGGCCTCGGGGCGGGTCGCCGGACCTTCGCCGGCGCTGGCCACATAGGCCTCGGCGGCGCGGATCCGGTCCCGGGTCAGCGGGTGGGAGCGCATGTAGGGATCCTGCCGGGACGAGCCGATCAGCTCCTGTCCTGCAAAGATCTGGTGCAGCTCCAGCATCCCCTTCGGATTGATCCCGGCAAGGCTGAGCACGCCGATGGCGGTGCGATCGGCCGAGGCCTCCTCGGCTCTGGTGTGGGAGAGGAAATTGCGCAGGGCAGAGCTCTGGGTGCCAAAGGCGATGCCGGCCGCAGCCTCACCGGCGCCCGCTGCGGCCGCCAGCAAGGCCAGGGCGGTGCCGAACCCGGCCGCGGAATTGGCCGAGCGCAGGTTCTGGCCCCGGCGGCCGATATGGCCATTGGTGATATGGGCGGCCTCATGGGCGATCACCGCCTGCAGCATTTCCGGCGACTCGGCCTTCAGGATCAGCCCGTAGTTCACGAAGATCGCGCGCTGGTCGATCACAAAGGCGTTAAAGCCGCTGTCATCCACCACCAGGATTGGCACCCGGGCGGGGTTGAGGCCGGAGGCGCTCAGCACCGGCCGTGCCAGTTCCGACAGCCCGTGTTCGATATCGGCATCGCGCAGGAGCCGCACCGATTGCGCCAAGGCGCCGAGCGGCCACAGGATCAGCGCCAGACAGACCGCGAGCAGGCCGAGGCGCAGCCGCACCTGGCCCCGGCTTCCCCTCTCGGAAAGAAGCGGCCAAAGCCCGAAGCCCGGGATTGACGCCGGAGAGGATACACGGTCAAAACGCATGGCCGCACCATGGGAGATCAGCATGCGAAACTCAAGCCGGTCCAACGTCGATCCCTTCATTGTGATGGATGTGATGGAGGCCGCCCGCAGGGCCGAGGAGGCCGGGCGCCACATCATCCATATGGAGGTGGGGCAACCCTCGACCGGGGCGCCCGAGGGCGCGCGGCGGGTGCTGGCGCAGGCGCTCGATCAGGATGCGCTTGGCTATACGGTGGCGCTGGGTCTGCCGGCGCTGCGTCAGCGGATCGCAAGGCTCTACGGCGACTGGTACAATGTGGATCTGAACCCGGAGCGGGTGGTGATAACCCCCGGCTCCTCCGGCGCGTTCATCCTCAGCTTCACCGCGCTGTTTGACAGTGGCGACCGGGTTGGGATCGGCGCGCCGGGCTATCCCTCCTACCGGCAGATCCTGAAGGCCCTCGGCATGCAGCCGGTGGATATCGAGACCGCCCCGGAGAACCGCCTGCAGCCGGTGGCGGCGGATCTGCGGGGCCAGAATCTTGCCGGGCTGATGGTCGCGAGCCCCGCCAACCCCACCGGCACCATGCTGTCGAAACCGGCGCTCTCGGCCTTGATGGAGGCGGCGGCGGCGGAGGGTGCGAGCTTCATCTCCGACGAGATCTACCACGGGCTCGAATATGAGGCGAAGGCGGTCACCGCGCTGGAAATCTCGGACGAGGCCTATGTGATCAATTCCTTCTCCAAGTATTTCTCGATGACCGGCTGGCGGGTCGGCTGGATGGTGGTGCCCGAGGATCACATCCGCACCGTCGAGCGCATCGCCCAGAACATGTTCATCTGCGCCCCACACGCCAGTCAGGTGGCCGCGCTGGCGGCGATGGACTGCGAGGCGGAATTGCAGGGCAATCTCGCGGTCTATGCCAGGAATCGCCAGCTGATGCTGGAGGGCTTGCCAAAGGCGGGTTTCAACAAGATCGCGCCGCCGGACGGTGCCTTTTATGTCTATGCCGATGTCTCCGACCTTACCCGGGACAGCCGGGCCTTTGCCGCCGAGATCCTCGAGAAGGCCGGAGTGGCGGTGACGCCGGGGCTCGATTTCGACCCGGCGCGCGGGGCCACCACGCTGCGGTTCTCCTATGCGCGCGCAACCGCGGATATCGAGGAAGGTCTGACCCGACTGGCCGCCTTCATGGCGGACCGGGCATGAGCGTGCTGCGCCTGATTGCGGCGCTCTGGCTGGTGCTGCTGCCGCTTGGCGCGCTGGCGCAGGGCTTTTCCGGCCTGGCGCGGGTGCTGCCCGACCAGAGCCAGCTCACCGACGCGGGCGAGGGGGCGGCGCTGGAGCTGACCCTGAGCCAGGGGGTGCCCTACCGGATCTTCACCCTGGATGAACCGCGCCGGGTGGTGCTGGACTTTCAGGAGGTGGATTGGACCGGCTTTCGCGCCGAGGAGTTCCTTGAGACCGAGCAGGTGAGCGATATCCGCTTTGGCAGCTACGTGCCCGGCTGGTCCCGCATGGTGCTGGAGCTGGTGGAGCCGATGCAGGTGACCTCCGCCGCGATGGATATCGATGTGGTGACCGCAAACGCCCGGTTGCGGGTGCAGATGACTCCCGCCGATGAGGCGGATTTTGCCGCCCTGGCCGGCGCACCCCATGATCCCCGCCTCGACCTGCCGCCACCGGCGGATGTGGAGGTTCGCGCGCCCAAGGATGTCGATGCGCCGCTGCTGGTGATGCTGGATCCCGGCCACGGTGGTCTTGATCCCGGCGCCGAAGCCGAAGGCGGCGTGGCGGAAAAGAACCTGATGCTGGAATTCGCCTATGAGCTGGGCGAACGCCTGATGCGCTCGGGGCGCTTTGAGGTGCTCTTGACCCGCGAGGGGGATTACTTCGTCTCGCTGGAGAGGCGGATTGCAATGGCGCATCAGCAGGGGGCGGATCTGTTCATCTCCCTGCACGCGGATGCGGTGACCGAGGGGCTTGCCCATGGCACCGTGGTCTATACGCTCTCGAATGCCGCCTCGGATGCGGCTTCGGCCAAGCTGGCGGAGCGACATGATCGGGCCGATCTCCTGTCCGGCAGCGATTTGTCCAGCGCCGACGATGTGGTGACCGATGTGCTTCTGGACCTCGCGCGGCAGGAAACCCAGCCGCGCAGTCAGGCGCTGGCACAATCCGTTGTCGAGGCGCTGATGGAGCAGGGGGGGCCGGTGAACCGCCGCCCGCTGCGCTCGGCCGGCTTTTCGGTGCTGAAATCGGCGGATATCCCCTCGGTTCTGATCGAGCTTGGCTTCATGTCGAGCCCGCGAGACCTGGCCTTGCTGATCGACGCGGAGTGGCGGGCCAAGGCGGCGGAGGGGATCGTACAGGGGATTCTGGACTGGCGTGAGCAGGACGCCGCCCGCCGGGCCCTGATCCGCCAGTGACTCCCAAAGCCCTGCCCGAGGGCGGACCTGCCGGTTTCCGCCATCCGCAGACCATCCGCCAGATGTGAGGATACACACACCGGCGCATCTGGTAGGATGCGTCGGACTGTCACCAGGCGGCGTCCCGTCACGCCGCCCTATCTCGTTTTGACCCTTGCGACGCAGCGCCCTATATAGGGCGGATCCTGCGAGAGAGGCCCAAGCCCGTGTTACGATTCATCCTGTCCGCCTTCGGGGGCGTCTTTAGTGTCATCACCCTGGGAATCGGGGTGGGGGCGCTGTCCGTTGGCGCGATTTTCTGGGTCTATGGCCGCGACTTGCCGAGCCATGAATCGCTGGCGCAGTACCAGCCGCCGACGATCAGCCGGATCTATTCCGGCGAAGGTCAGCTGATCGACGAATTCGCCAAGGAACGGCGCCTCTTCACCCCGTCGGACGAAATCCCCGATCTGGTGAAACAGGCCTTCATCTCGGCGGAGGACAAGAATTTCTACCACCACGCCGGTTACGACGCGCGTGGTATCCTTGCCGCCGCCGTCGAGGCGGTGCAGTCGCGGGGCAAGAACGTGCGCGGCGCTTCCACCATCACCCAGCAGGTGATGAAGAACTTCCTTCTGTCCGGCGACCGGCAGGCAGAGCGCAAGATCAAGGAGATCATCCTCGCCACCCGGCTGGAGGAAACGCTCTCCAAGGACAAGATTCTTGAACTCTACCTGAACGAGATCTTCCTCGGGCAGAACTCCTATGGCGTCACCGCCGCCGCCCAGACCTATTTCAACAAGGGCCTGGGCGAGCTGGCCCCGCATGAGGCGGCGATGCTGGCCTCGATGCCGCAGGCGCCCGGGCGCTATCATCCGGTCAACTCCAAGGAACGCCTGACCCAGCGTCGCAATTACGTGCTGCGCGAGATGAAGGAGAACGGCTATATCTCCGAGGCGGTCTATGAGGTCGAGGTCGCTGAGCCGCTGCGCTCGGTGCAGAACGGCGATTTTGACGCCTTCCGCACCGCGTTGCCGCCGCGCGACTATTTCACCGACGAGATCCGCCGCCAGCTCTCGGTCGACTTTGGGGAGGGCGAGTTCTTCACCGGCGGTTTCACCATCCGTGCCACCATCGACGAGGAAATGCAGGCCGAGGCGGCGCTGGCGATGCGCGCGGGGCTGGAGGAATTCGACCGCTCCATCGGCCGCTGGCATGGTCCCGTGGCAGAGATCCCGGCAGAGAAACTGCAGGAGGAAGCCAGCTGGCGCGAGGCGCTGAGTGCGGCGGAAATTGCCCGCGACATCCTGACCATGGAGGGCGCCTGGCTGCCTGCCGTAGTGCTCAAGGTTGAGGAAAACAGCCTCACCCTCGGCATCGAGAGCGTCGAGGGAACCGGCAGCGTGCCGCGCTCTGACATCAAATGGCTGAAGGGCGATTTCGCCGCCAATTTCAAACCCGGCGACGTCATCCACGCGATGGCGGTGCGGGAGGGCGACAGCATCAGTCATTGGTCGGTGCGCCAGGTGCCCGAGGTGCAGGGCGGCTTTGTCGCCATGGATGTGAACTCCGGCCGGGTGCTGGCGATGCAGGGGGGCTTCTCCTATCAGGATTCGGTCTTCAACCGTGCCACCCAGGCCCAGCGTCAGCCGGGGTCGAGCTTCAAACCCTTTGTCTATGCCGCCGCGCTGGACAGCGGTTACAGCCCCGCGACGATCGTGATCGATGCGCCGATCGAGGTGAACACGCCGCAGGGGGTCTGGCGGCCGAAGAACTCCACCAACAAGTTCTATGGCCCCACCCCGCTTCGGACCGGCATCGAGATGAGCCGGAACCTGATGACCATCCGTCTGGCGCAGGAAGTCGGTATGCCGGTGATTGCGGGCTATGCCGAACGCTTTGGCGTCTATGACAACATGGGCACCTTCCTCGCCAATTCGCTGGGGGCGGAGGAAACCACGCTCTACAAGATGGTAGCGGCCTATGCGATGTTCGCCAATGGCGGCCAGCGGGTGGAACCTACGCTGGTGGACCGGATCCAGGACCGCTATGGCCAGACCATCTATCGTCACGATGATCGCGATTGTGTCGACTGCAGCTATACAGACCTCGAAGCCGGACGGGCGCCCAAGATCGTCACCAATCGCGAACAGGTGATGGATCCGATCACCGCCTATCAGCTCACCTCGATGCTGAAGGGCGTGGTGGATCGCGGCACCGCCTCCAGCGTCATCAAGCTGCCGGTGCCCACCGCGGGCAAGACCGGCACCACCAATGACGCGCGGGATGCCTGGTTTGTCGGCTTCACCTCCAACATCGTGGCCGGCTGCTATTTCGGCTACGACAACCCGCGCCCGATGCAGGGCGGCCGCGGCTACGGCGGTACCCTCTGCGGGCCGGTGTTCCAGCAGTTCATGGAAAAAGCGGTGGCGAAATACGGCGGCGGTCCGTTTGAGGTGCCCCCCGGTGGCCATTTCATCAAGATCGATCGCTATACCGGCTCCCGACTGCCGGATGAGGCCAGCGGTGCCTATGTGGTGGCGGAATACTTCCGCGACGGGGCCGAACCGATCTTTGGCCTGGCCTATGACGGCGGCTTTGCGATGGGGTCGAACCTGCCACTGGTGGAAGAGGTCACCGAAGCCGGGCGCCAGGTCACCACCTCCAGTGGCGGCACCGCCGTGCTGGGGCCAAAGGCCACCTTTGGGGATGTATCGTCCGGCGGCCTCTACTGAGGCATAGGCAGGGTCCGAAGGGCGCAGAGGGCAGGCGGGCAGGCAGCCGGTCTGCCCTTGCTCTTGTCGCGGTCTCCCTCCTGCGGTATCACCCACACTCAAACCAGATTTCAAGGAAAGCTCATGCGCGCCGAGATCCAGAACATCGTGGCCGAGATCGAAAAATCGCTCGACCTTCTTGCCCAGCGGATGAATTGGGAAACGGCGGAATTCCGGCTGGAAGAGTTCAATGCTCGGGTCGAGGATCCCAACCTCTGGGACGATCCGGCGGCGGCGCAGAAGCTGATGCGCGAGCGTCAGATGCTGGTGGATGCCATCGACACCTACAAGTCGATCAAGCAGGAGCTGGTCGACAATATCGAGCTGATCGAGCTTGGCGAGATGGAAGAGGACTCAGAAGTCGTGGGGGAGGCGGAAAGTGCCCTCAAGGCCCTGCGCGACAAGGCCGCCCAGAAGGAACTGGAAGCGCTCCTGGATGGTGAGACCGACCCCAACGATGCCTTCCTCGAGATCAAGGCAGGCGCCGGCGGCACCGAGGCCTGCGACTGGGCCTCGATGCTGGCGCGGATGTATGTCCGTTGGGCTGAAAGCCGCGGCTATGAGGTCGACCTGCAGGAAGAGCAGGCCGGCGCCGAGGCCGGCATCAAATCGGTGACCTATCAGATCAAGGGGCACAACGCCTATGGCTGGCTGAAGTCCGAAAGCGGCACCCACCGTTTGGTGCGGATTTCGCCCTTCGGCAAGGGCACCCGCGAGACGTCTTTTGCGGCGGTGGGCGCCTATCCTGTGATCGACGACAATATCGAGGTGGTGGTGAACCCCGCCGAGATCCGCATCGACACCTATCGGTCGTCGGGCGCGGGCGGTCAGCACGTGAACACCACCGACTCGGCGGTGCGGATCACCCATATCCCCACCGGCATCGTGGTGACCTCCTCGGAGAAATCGCAGCACCAGAACCGCGACATCGCGATGAAGGCGCTGAAATCGCGCCTCTACCAGATGGAGCTCGACCGCCGCAACGCCGAGGTCAACGCGCTGCACGAGGCCAAGGGCGACGCAGGCTGGGGCAACCAGATCCGCTCCTATGTGATGCAGCCCTACCAGATGGTAAAGGACCTGCGCACCCAATACGAGACCGCCGACACCAAGGGCGTGCTGGATGGTGACCTTGACGGGTTCATGGCCGCAACGCTGGCGATGAAAGTGGCGGGCAAGTCCCGCGCCGACGCCCAGGGCGAGTAAGACCCTCTTGCAAGCTGGTCTGCCTCCCGCAGGGGGCGCGCCGAGGGCGGGGGCACTCCCGCCCCCGCAGCGGGCATCAAGGATGCCCTCGCGGCCTTGGGCCCGGCAGCCGCCCCTGCCGGGGCGGCTGGGCGCTCCCCACACAGGTCGGCGCGAAGTTTCGGGCTTTTCAGATCGTTACCTGCGTCCTAGGCTCTGATCCGAAGATTTCGGAAAGGACGACCGCCCATGACGCTCTCTGCCAGACCTGCCACCGACCTGACCTCTGACCTGCGGGCCGGGCGCCTCTCGGCGGAGGCGCTGATGGCGGCGAGCCTCGAGGTGATCGCGGCGCGCAATCCCGAATTGAACGCCATTGTCGCCCTGCGCGACAGCGATGCGCTGATGGCCGAAGCGCGGGCGGCGGATGCGGTGCCGCTCGGTGACCGAGGCGCGCTGCACGGGCTGCCGATGGCGGTCAAGGATCTGGCCAACGCGCGCGGTCTCGTCTCGGCCCAGGGCTCGCCGATCTTTGCCGGGCAGGTCGCGCAGCAGGACGATCTCTTTGTGGCGCGGCTGCGGGCGGCGGGGGCGATCCTCATCGGCAAGACCAATACGCCCGAATTCGGCCTCGGCTCGCATACCTTCAACCCGGTCTATGGCGCCACCCGCAATGCGGTGGATCCCACCCGCTCCGCCGGGGGCTCCTCGGGCGGCTCCGCGGTGGCGCTGGCCGCGGGCATGGTGGCGCTGGCGGATGGCTCGGACATGATGGGCTCGCTGCGCAATCCGGCGGGCTGGAACGAGGTCTACGGGCTTCGCCCCACCTGGGGCTGGGTGCCGTCCGAGCCTGCGGGGGATGTCTTCCTGCACCCGCTCGCCACCAATGGCCCGATGGCGCGCAGCCCCGAGGATATCGCCCTCTTGCTCGACGTGATGTCAGGCGGTGATCCGCGTCTGCCGCTCAATCGCGGTGCCCGGGCGGTCTCGCCCCTGGCGGAGGCGAAACCGATGCGTCTTGGTTGGCTCGGCGACTGGGGCGGCGCCTATCCGATGGAGGAGGGCGTGATGGAGACCTGCGAGGCGGCGCTGGCCGCCTTCGAGGCGCTGGGGCATCGCGTCGACCACCTGCCGCCGCCCTTTCCGGCGGAGAAGATCTGGGAGTCCTGGATCACCCTGCGCTCCTTTGCGGTGGCGGCGGGGCTGCGGCCGCTGGTGGACCGGCGCGACCAGCTGAAGGACACCGCGATCTGGGAACTTGACCGGGGGCTCGGCTTTTCCGGCGCCGAGATCCAGGCGGCGTCCGATCAGCGGTCGAACTGGATGCGGGCGGCGGCGCGGATGTTTGCCAGCTATGACGCGGTGCTGCTGCCGACCGCGCAATGCTGGCCCTTCCCGGTGGACTGGGACTATCCGCGCGAGATTGCCGGGGTGCAGATGGACACCTATCATCGCTGGATGGAAGTGGTGGTGCCCGCAAGCCTGCTGGGCCTGCCCGGGCTGGCGGTGCCTGCGGGTCGGGGCCACAACGGCCTCCCGATGGGGCTTCAGATCATCGGGGCACATGGCCGCGACGGCGCGCTTCTCAGTCTCGGGCAAAGCTACCACCAGAGCCGCCTGAGCTGAGGCGCGAGGCACCGCAGGGGAGGGCGGTCAGATGGCAGAACAGATCCTGACAAAGGGCAACCCGCCCAGGGAGCGACCCCTTGGCGTTCCCGACCTGCGGCCGGTGACAGGTGCGATCCTGCGCCAGGCGCTGCGCGACGGGTGGCGGGACTATCAGGTCAAGCCGCTCTACGGGCTGATCTTTTCCGGGTTTTACGTGCTGGCGGGCTGGGTCATGGGCTGGATCACCCTCAAGACCGAAACCAGCTACTGGCTGGTGCTCGCCGCCATCGGGTTTCCGCTGATCGGACCCTTTGCGGCCGTGGGCCTCTATGAGGTCTCGCATCGGCTGGAACAGGGGCGACGGCTGGACCCAGGCCGGATCTTCGGGGTGATCTTTGAACAGAGCCGCCGCCAGCTGCCCTCGATCTGCGCCATCATCATCGTGGTCTTCCTGTTCTGGTTCTTCCTCGGCCACATGATCTTTGCGCTCTTCCTCGGCCATATGCCGATGGTCAATGTCTCCACCTCGACAGAGGTTTTCCTGACCGCGCAGGGGCTGACCATGCTGGCGGTCGGCACTGTGGTCGGGGCAGGGTTTGCGCTGCTGATCTACATGATCACCGTGCTGGGGCTGCCGTTGCTGCTGGATCGCGAGATCGATTTCGTGACCGCAATGATCACCAGCTTCACCTATGTGCAGGCGCATCCCCTGCATATGTTCGCCTGGGCGGCGTTGGTGGCGACGCTCACCTTCCTCGCGCTCCTGCCGGGCTTTTTCGGCCTCCTGCTGGTGCTGCCCTGGCTGGGCCATTCCAGCTGGCATCTCTACCGGCTGATCCGTATCGAGGCGGGCTGAACCGCCCCCTCAGCGAAAGGGCGTGCCGAGCTGCAGCAACCGCTTGTGGAAAGGGATGATGTCGGGCGCATCGGTGAAGCCCTTGCCCCGCGCGGCGGCAATCGCCTTTTTTACATCGTTGCCGAGATACTCATAGACCATGCGCAGCACCCGCTCGCCGCTTTCGCTTTCGCGGATGGTGCGGGCGACATAGCCGGTCCAGAGGCTGTTTTCCGCCGCCGAGACCCGCGCAAGGTAATTGAAGGAATAGGTCAGCGTATTGCGGCGGCTGAGCACAAAGGCCACGCCATCCTCGTGACAGGTCATATAGCCACGGTATTCCCGCGTCGGCCCGGAGGTGGAGAGCCCCTGAAACCGCATGCCGGCGCGTGGCTCATATCCTTTGACATAGGTGATCCCGTCCTGCCGGTGCACCCAGACAACGCCGACCACAAAACTGTCCTCGCTGATGAAGCTGCGGCGGGTGAACCGGTAAAAGCCGCTGGGAAAGACATCTTCGGTCACCCGGGTGATGCCGGTGTCGAAGAAATCCTTCAGATAGGGGCTATGCACCACATTGCCCTGCTGCCGTTCCAGCGTTTGCACCGGATCAAGCAGAATGCGGGCATCAACACCAAAGAAACTGCAAATCCGGTCGAGCACATCGGGGCGGGGAAAACTCTCGCCCGAAAGATAGCGGTTGAATTGAGTCCGATTGATCCCGAGCCGCCGCGACAATTCCGAAATCGAAGGGTAGTTGCGCGACAGGACGCGCAGATTATCCCCGAATACGGTCCTCAGTTCGGCGGGAGATCGACTGTGTTTCAACATGTTTGTTCCACACCTGGAGAAGTACTGATCCTATAATGCATCACAAGCTGACGCAGAATGGCGACAATTGCAATCTGAATGACGCTGGACAGTATCAATGCAGACACAAATTGCAATTGCCTATTCAAGAGTTTGGGATGTTTGAAACGCGGCTTTTGACGCACAATGGAGGCGGGCAATAAAGAGGTCCGCTATGATCGGGGTTGTCGTATGGGCCGATACCGCTCGCAACAAGGCGGTTATCTGGTGTGAAGATCAAAGAGATTTGGCCTATTATCTGCCATCGGCAGAAGCGCAGGCCGGGACCGCTCCTGGGAGGGGCGATCTTGTGGAATTCGACGCGCGCTACAAGGGGACGTTGCGCATCGCAGAGAATGTGACGGTTGTTGAAGCCAACAGCCGCACCGGTCTCGGGGATGCGTTGCGCGGCGGCTCGACCTGGGCAAGGCGCAGCAATATCCATCGAGGGGCGCAGGTGACGAGCCTCAGCATTCCGGACCGGGTCGAACAAGACCGCAACGCCGAGCGACCGGGCGATCGCCCTGCCGCGCGGCGGGATCGGGATGCCAAGGAAAGCGCCAAGATCCTGCCTTTCCCGGAGCTGATGCGCGCCTGAGCCGGAGGCGTGGCAGAGCAGGGGACCAAGCGGTCCCCAGCTTTGGGCCGGTGAACTTCCAGGAGCTGTGGTTCCTCAGCCGAAGATGGATTGATGCGCCCCCGGTGGGCCGTCATCGGGCGGTGCAGGACTTTGTCACCGCCCTGCCTGAGCGCGGCGTGTTATCGGCATGAGAGTCCCGTCAGGTGGCTCAATCCGGCACGCCCGGCCTGTTGCGCCGTTTCGAGACCGTGGCCGTGCCATATGGCATTGTTCGTCGTCCGGAACTGTCCGTCGGCAATTCTCGTAGGATGGGCGGGGAGACATCTTCGTCACCCCCTGCCATGCGATCGCTGTGACCAATTCTATGCAGCAAAAAGGCGCCTCTTTCGGGAGGCGCCTTTTCCTTGGGATCAGCAGGGCGCGATCACTCGCCGCGCAGCAGGGCCGCGACGCCGGTGCGGGCGATCTTGGTCAGGCCAAGCGGGCGCATCAGATCGGCAAAGGCATCAATCTTGTCCGGGGTGCCGGTGATCTCGAAGATGAAGCTGTGCAGCGTGGTATCCACCACCTTGGCGCGGAAGATCTCCGCCAGCCGCATCGCCTCCACCCGCTTGTCGCCCTGACCAACCACCTTCACGATGGCCAGTTCGCGCTCCACAAAGGGGCCTGCGACGGTGAGGTCGGTGACCTCATGCACGGGCACGATGCGCCCCAGCTGCGCCTTGATCTGCTCGATCACCTGCGGCGTGCCGGTGGTGACCACGGTGATGCGGCTGAGGTGACCGGTATGGTCGACCTCGGCCACGGTGAGGCTGTCGATGTTGTAGCCACGGCCCGAAAACAGACCGATGACGCGCGCCAGCACGCCCGGCTCGTTCTCGACCAGAACGGTGATGGTGTGACGCTCCTGCACGTCGGAGAAATTCGGACGCAGGTTATAGGCGGAGTGCTTGGTGGCACCTTTTTTGATGTGTAGGGCAGACATGTCAGTCCCTTTCCTCGAACTATCGGGGCGAGGCGCGCGGGGGCGCCTCGCAAGCAAACCTCAGATGATCAGACCAGAACCGCGCCGCCGGACTGGATCACGCCCTGCGTTTCGGCATTGCCGAGCAGCATCTCGTTATGGGCCTTGCCGGAGGGGATCATCGGGAAGCAGTTCTCGTGTTTCTCCACCAGGCAGTCGAAGATCACCGGCCCGTCATAGTCGAGCATCTCCATGATCGCATCGTCGAGATCCTTGGGATCCGAGCAGCGGATGCCCTTGCCGCCAAAGGCCTCGGCGAGCTTCACAAAATCGGGCAGCGCCTCGGACCAGCTCTGCGAATAGCGCTCGCCGTGCAACAGCTCCTGCCACTGGCGCACCATGCCGAGGCGTTCGTTGTTGAGGATGAACTGTTTCACCGGCAGGCGATACTGGGTCGCGGTGCCCATTTCCTGCATGTTCATCAGCCAGGAGGCCTCGCCGGCGACGTTGATCACCAGGGCCTCCGGATGCGCCACCTGCACGCCGATGGAGGCGGGCACGCCATAACCCATGGTGCCAAGCCCGCCGGAGGTCATCCAGCGGTTCGGATCCTCAAAGCCCAAGAACTGCGCCGCCCACATCTGGTGTTGGCCCACCTCGGTGGTGATATAGCGGTTGTGGCCCTTGGTCAGCGCCTCCAGCCGTTCCAGCGCGTATTGCGGTTTGATGACGGTCTCGGAGGGGGTGTAGGTGAGGCATTTCACGCTGCGCCATTCCGTGATCTTGCCCTGCCACTTGGCCAGCGCCTCGCGGTCGGTCTTGCGGCCCCGGCTCTTCCAGACCTTGAGGATATCCTCAAGCACATGGCCGACATCGCCGACGATGGGAATGTCGACCCGGATCACCTTGTTGATCGAGGAGGGGTCGATGTCGATATGGGCCTTCAGCGATTTCGGGCTGAAGGCGTCGATGCGGCCGGTGATGCGGTCGTCGAACCGCGCGCCGACATTGATCAGAAGATCGCAGTCGTGCATGGCCATATTGGCCTCGTAAAGACCGTGCATGCCGAGCATCCCCAGCCACTGCGGACCGGAGGCCGGATAGGCGCCGAGCCCCATCAGGGTCGAGGTGATCGGAAAGCCGGTGGCCTCCACCAGCTCGCGCAGGAGCTGGCTTGCGGCGGGGCCGGAGTTGATCACGCCGCCGCCGGTATAGAACACCGGACGTTTGGCGGTCTCGATGGCGGCGACCAGCTCGGTGATCTCCTCCATGTCGCCCTTGAGCCGCGGCTGGTAATGCGAGGCGGAGGGTTTCGGCGGCTGATAGGTGCCGGTGGCGAATTGAACGTCCTTGGGGATATCCACCAGCACCGGACCGGGACGGCCGGAGGTGGCGACATGGAAGGCCTCGTGAATGGTGGCGGACAGCTTTTCCGTATCCTTCACCAGCCAGTTGTGCTTGGTGCAGGGGCGGGTGATGCCCACGGTGTCGGCCTCCTGGAAGGCGTCCGAGCCGATCATGAAGGTGGGCACCTGGCCGGTGAGCACGATGATAGGGATCGAGTCCAAAAGTGCGTCGGTGAGGCCGGTCACCGCATTGGTGGCCCCCGGACCGGAGGTCACCAGCACCACGCCGGGCTTGCCGGTGGAGCGGGCATAGCCCTCGGCGGCATGGACCGCGCCCTGTTCGTGACGGACCAGGATGTGGCGAATGTCATTCTGCAGGAAGATTTCATCGTAAATCGGCAGGACGGCCCCCCCGGGGTAGCCGAATACCGTGTCCACACCCTGGTCCTTGAGGGCTTGGATCACCATTTTTGCGCCGGTCATTTCACGTGTCATCTGCTTTGCTCCAGTTCACGACATCGTCTTTCTTTGCGTCGGTCTTCAACTCAGTCTTCAACTCAACAGGTTTCGCATAAAAAAGCCCCCGATTTTGAGGATCGGAGGCGCATGGGGACGATTATGGTCTACCGTTACCGGCCCATGCGCGTGTGTCCTACAATTACGACTAGCCGTGCCATCGACGGGGTCTCCTTCATGCGTTGGGCCGGACATTATGGGCGGGCGCGGGGAGGGTCAACCGCAAAAATGCCTGTTTCTGGCGGGTGGGTGGAGTTTTATTTCTTCCTGGGGTCAGTTTGGGACATTTTTGAGAATATTGGCCGTGACTTTTGTAACGCTTCGCAGGGGCCCCGGCGTGGTTCTGTGTAAAAGGGGCGCCTACGGCGCACAGGTCATGGCATCGCGCCTTTAGCGCGCTGCCGGTTGAAGGGATTTGCGAGGCGCTGCCTCGCGCTCCGGGATATTTGGGAAAAGATGAAGGGGCGGCGCGCGCTGCGCCGGGGCGTCAGCCTCGGCGCCGGGCCCAACGGGAGCGGATCGGGTCTCCCGATCCTTGCGACGGGCGGGAGGACCCCCGTCCTTGGCGCGCAGTCTCAGATGCCGCGACCGGTGCCTTGCAGAACGCCATGTTCCAGCGCGTAGCGGGTGAGGCCCGCAGTGGAGGAAATGCCGAGCTTGCGTTTGATGTTCTTGCGGTGGGTTTCCACCGTGCGCACGGAAATGTCGAGGGCGAGGGCGACTTCCTTGTTGGATTTGCCTTGGGCCAGTTCCAGGAGGATGGTCTGCTCGCGCCCGGTGAGCGCCTCGCGGGTCTCGCCGTCCTTTTGCGGCGACAGCGACAGGGCCGCCCCGGTGCAGAGGTAGCGTTCGCCGCGCATCACCGCGTCGATGGCGGTCTTGATCTCCTCGGGCTGCACGTCCTTCAGCACATAGCCCACCGCGCCATGGCTGAGGGCGGTGGAGATATATTCCGGGCTGTCATGCATCGACAGGATCAGGATGCGGATGTCGGGGTGGCGTTCGAGGATGATCTCGGTGGCGCTAAGGCCGCCCACGTCCGGCATGTTGAGATCCATCAGGATCACATCCGGCGCCAGCACCCCGGCCGCGCCGATGGCATCGCGGCCGCCGGAGACCGCGCCGACCACTTCGATGTCGGAGTAGCTCTCCAGGATGGACTGGATGCCCTCGGCCACCATCGGGTGATCGTCGACGATCAGCACGCGGGTAATCTGGTCCATGCTCATGTTTCCCCGATCCGGTCGGCCTGCCTCAGGGCAGGCGATGTGGTCCAAGCTCGTCGCCGGGCGGCAACAGGTGGCTCAGCGGCAGGGTGGCCTCGATCACGGTACCGCTGCCCTTGCCGGTCTGTCCGGCGCCGCGAGATGACAGAATGCGCAGGGTGCCGTCAAGCTGTTCCATCCGCTCCTGCATGTTGCGCAGGCCGATGCCGGGGCCGCTGCGCGCCGGTTCCGGTGGCAGTCCGCTGCCGTTGTCGGTGATCCGCATGGTCGCCCCCTTGGCATGGCCGCGCAGGTCCATGGTGACCCGCGTGGCCCCGGAGTGGCGCTCGATGTTCATCAGCGCCTCCTGGGCGATGCGGTAGAGGGCGATCTTGGCCTCCTGGTCGAGCCGGTTGCGGAACACCACGGTGGTGAAATCGGTCTGGATCCCGGTGCGGGTGGCGAAATCGTCGGTCAGCGCCTTCAGCGCCGGGCCGAGGCCAAGGTCGTCGAGCACGCCGGGACGCAGGTCGCGACTGATCCGGCGCACCTCGGTGATCGCGGTGGCCAGCCCGTTGACGCCCTTTTCCAGCGGCGCTGCAGCGCCTTCGTATTCGCCGCGCCCGATCCTCCGTTTCACCGTCTCCAGGGTGTAGCGCACTCCCACCAGAAGCTGGCTGATGGAATCGTGCAATTCGCGCGCCACCCGGCCGCGCTCCTCCTCCTGGGCGTCGAACACCCGCTGGGTCAGCTCCTTCAGCTTGGCATCCGCCAGTCGCCGTTCGCGGATGTTGAGGATCATGCCGGAGGCAAAGACCAGTAGCAACGCCACCAGCGCGATCGCCCCGATATAGAGGAAGGTGCGGCGCACCCGCATCTCCACCTCCTTGCGCGAGGTGGCGATGGAGGCGATCACATCGTCGATGAAGACGCCGGTGCCCACGGCCCATTGCCAGTCCTGCAGGCCGACCACATAGGCGATCATCTGGGCCTCTTCGCCGGTTGAGGGCTTCTGCCACATGAAACTGTGCCACCCCGCCCCCTGGCGGGCAATCTCGATGAAGGTGTCGACGATCGGCACGCCCTTGGCATCGGTGAGCCCGGCCCAGTTGCGGTTGATGAACTCGGTCTGGCGCGGGCTCACAAGGTTGGTGCCGTCGTAGTCATAGACAAAGAAGAACCCGTCCTTGCCATAGATCATCGCGCTCAGGGTCTGGGTCACCTGCTGCTTGGCCGCCTCGTCATCGGGGGCGGCGGGACCATAGATATGCATGAAGCCGTTGCGGGCCTGGGTCACATAGTTGCGCAGCTCCGCCTTCTTGGCCTCGATCAGCTGTCGCTCCAGCACCTGGATCTCGCGCTCGGCCATGGCGCGGGACTGATAGGCCACCAGCGCGGCAATGGCGAGGCAGGCCACGATCAGCGGCAGGGTCGCCAGCAGCGAGAGTTTCTGGGCGTAGTTGGGTTTCAACAGCAGGCGGAGCATCGCTTGGGTCCAGAAGGCAGGGCGGGAGCCGGCGGGGGCGCCGGTTGGGCAGGGCTGAAGGGCAAGGCAATCGGGCGATCGGGCGGGACAGGCGGCAGGTCCCGAATCGTTACGGCAAAGAGGGGGCGAATCAAACCCCCGAAACGGGAGGCCGCCGCCGCGGGAGGCAAGGGTCAGAGCCCCCGCAGGGACATTTTATTCACGGAATGCTTACGTTGCGGGCAAAAAACCATCAGCTCTACGCAGTAGTTGGTATTCACATGTTTCACCACCAGAGTAGGCTGGCCGAACTTCAAGAAGGCCGCGCGAGGAAAGATGCGCGAGAGGTGCATCGGGGCGGCCACCACGTTTTGGGAGGAATGGAATATGGATCGTCGATCCTTTCTGAAGACATCTGCACTGGGTGGCTCCGCCGCCGCCGCATCCGCTGCTCTGGCCGCTCCGGCCTATGCTCAGGGCAACCGCACCCTGACCATGGTCACCACCTGGGGCCGTGGCCTCGCCGGCGTGCATGACTCCGCACAGCGTGTGGCCGACAACATCACCGCGATGACCGATGGCGCGCTGACCGTCGACCTCAAGGCCGCGGGCGAGCTCGTCGGTGCCTTCGAGGTCTTCGACGCCGTGACCGCTGGTCAGGCCGACATGTACCACGGTGCAGACTATTACTTCGTCGGTCAGCACCCGGCCTATGCCTTCTTCACCGCCGTGCCCTTCGGCATGACCGCGCAGGAACTGGCCAACTGGTACTACATGGACGGCGGCATGGAGCTGCACGACGAGCTGGGTCAGATCTTCGGTCTGAAATCCTTCCTCGGCGGCAACACCGGCGCGCAATCCGGTGGTTGGTTCTCCAAAGAGATCAACAGCCCCGATGACTTCAACGGTCTCAAGTTCCGGATGCCGGGTCTCGGCGGTAAAGCCCTGGGTAAACTCGGCGCCTCCGTGCAGAACATCCCCGGCTCCGAAGTGTACCAGGCTCTGTCCTCCGGCGCCATCGACGGCACCGAGTGGATCGGCCCCTGGGCGGACGAAAAGGCGGGTTTCCAGGAAATCACCAAGACCTACTACACCGCAGGCTTCCACGAGCCGGGTGCGGGTCTCTCTGTGGCGACCAACCGCGACGTCTTTGAAAGCCTGTCGCCGGCGCATCAGAAGATTGTCGAGATCGCCTCTGCGGAATGCCACCAGTGGAACCTGGCGCAATTCCTCTCCAACAACGGCGCGGCGCTGAGCCGTCTGCAGGCCGGCGGCGTCAAGCTGATGGAATTCCCGGATTCCGTCTGGGATGCCTTCGGCAAGGCCTCCATGGAAGTGCACCAGGAAAACATGGGCGACGAGCTCTACAAGAAGGTCTACGACAGCGCGATGGCGTCGATGAAGTCCTCCTCTGCCTGGATCAACACCTCCTCCGGCACCTACGTGGCGCAGCGCGACCGCGTTCTGGGCTAATCGTCCGCGACGGACTTGAAACGGATCCCCCGCGTGTGGTGCGGGGGGTCTCTTTGCACTTGCGCACCTGCGGTCGTGATCCGCGTGTCTCCGGAAGCCTTCCGTTGCCAGACGCGCCCGACCGCCTGCTGAACTTCCGGGGGAGCCATGCAGGACGACATGAGTATTTCCTTTTTTGGCGCGATTGGCGGCTTCCTGTGGTGGCTGGTTTCCAATGTGTTTGGCGCCTTTTACAATCTTGGCTATGCCCTCACCCATCCCGAGCTCTGGCTCGACTGGATGAGCTGGGGCGCCACGGTGGAAGACAAGGAAAGCGTCATGCGCCTTGTCTATTACGGTGGCTCGGTCGAGTTCTTCTTCGTGGTCTTCACCGCCTTCCTGATCCTCACCGCCGCGGGCATGTATTTCCGCGGCTTCATGTGGGGCATGGTTCGCGCGCTTGAGGGCTTTGCCAATACCTGCGGGCGCTTCTTTGCCTGGGCGGGCTTGCTGATGGTGCTGCAACAGATCATCATCGTCTTCATGCAGCGCATCTTTGCCCGGCCGGACATGAGCTTCGGCCTCGGCATCGAACTGCAGATGGATGTCTCCTGGTTCGCCGAAGAGCTGAAGCTCTACAACGCCCTCGTGGTCTGCCTCTGCGTCACCTACACCTTTGTGCAGGGCGGCCATGTGCGGGTGGACCTCGTCTATGCCGGCGTCTCCCATCGCACCAAGAAGCTGATCGACATGATCGGCGCGCTGATCTTCATGATGCCGGTGGCGGTGGTGACCTGGATGTACGGCTGGTACTTCCTGTGGCGTCACCTGATCGTGCCGAACCCCTCGGCCTCCGATGCGCTGGACAAGCTGGTCATGAAGGCCCGCGCGATGCGCTGGAACATCGAGACCATCGGCTTCTCGCCCAATGGCTTCAACGGCTATTTCCTGTTCAAGATCCTGCTGGTCACCTTTGCCGCTCTGGTCTTCGTCCATGCGATCGCCTTCTTCTACCGCTCCTTCCTCGAATTCGTCGAAGGCGAGGCGTCGGAAGGGAAATACCTCGACAAGGATAGCCTTGGCGAAGGTGAAGAAGCCTATGAAGGCGCTCATTAACTAAGGGACAGCACTCATGCTATTCGGACTTGATGGCGTCGAAATCGGCCTGATCATCGTCTTCCTCTGCCTCTTCGGGGGCATTCTCTCCGGCTTTCCGGTGGCCTTCGCCATCGGCGGGGCCGGCATTATCTCCTTCGGGATCATTGCGGCGCTCGACAGTGCCGGTCTGCTGGTGCACCAGGCCATCGACACCTCGAGCGAGGCCTATCGCGCGCTGGTCAACACCGGGGTGCGGCCGGATACGATCTCGGTCTTCCGCTACCCGGATTTGCCCCGCGCCGCCGAGCACGTGTTTGTGCAGGGCTGGGAAGTTGCGATGGACCGCAACGTCTCCTTCATCGTGAACCGGATCAACGAACGGGTTCTGGCCGGCGCCTCCATCGAGACGCTTCTCGCCGTGCTGATGTTCGTGCTGATGGGCATCACGCTGGAACGCTCGAAGATCGCCAACGACCTCCTGACCACCATGGCGCGCGTCTTCGGCCCGCTGCCCGGCGGTCTGGCGGTCTCCATCGTGGTTGTGGGCGCCTTTCTGGCGGCGTCGACCGGCATCGTGGGCGCCACCGTGGTCACCATGGGTCTGCTGGCCCTGCCGACCATGCTGCGCAACAACTACTCGCCGGAACTGGCGACCGGTGTGATCGCCGCCTCGGGCACCCTGGGGCAGATCATTCCGCCCTCCATCGTGATCGTGCTTCTGGGCACGCTTGCGGGCGATCTCTATTCCACCGCGCAGGAAACCCGCGCCAAGGAGGTGGGCTGCTCTGACGCTCTCACCTTCCTAGGCGAACCGGCGGTGGTCTCGGTCGGCACCCTGTTCCAGGCGGCGCTGTTGCCGGGCATCCTGCTGGCGCTTCTCTATGCGCTTTATGCCTTTGGCTATGCGCTGCTCAACCCGCACAAGGCCCCGGCCGTGCAGATGGGGGCGGCCAGCGAAGAGCCGATCACCCGCGGCGAAGGCCTGACCTGGTTCCTCGGCGTGCCGGCGGCGCTGATCGTGGGTGTGATCGCCCTCGGCAGCTTCAACGTGGTGGGCAGCCAGAACCTCACAGTTTCCGCCTTCTCGGATGCGGGCCAGACCGCAAGCCTGCGCACCAATGTCGGTGCGGAGTGCAAGGCCGCGATGATCGATCTCCACGGTCAATCCGCCTGGGATGACGCGGTGGCGGAACAGGCGGCGATTGATGCGGCCGGTGGCGTGGAAGAGGCCCACAAGCTCTCGGCAGAAGAGCTGGTTGCAGCCCGCGAAGCCAAGATCGCCAATGCCGCGCCCATCGGTTCCGGTATCGCGACCATCATCGTGCTCCTGGGTCTGACCCTTGCGGTGGGCCGTGGCGTTGCGCCGTCGCGCGACGCCAAGCCCTTGATCCTCGGGGCCATCGGTCTGCTGCTTCTGGCGCTGGTCGATATCCTCGCCATCGGGCCGACCACCTCGGCCCTGGCGACCGTGGCGCTGATCGTGGCACCGGTGGCGCTGGCCCTCTATGGCTGCAAGACCGCAGCCGAACGCTGCGCCCGCAACGACCTGATCCGGGTGGTTTTCCCGCCGCTGGTTCTGATCGTGGCGGTGCTTGGCTCGATCCTCGGTGGGATCACCAACCCGACGCCCGCTGCGGCGCTGGGGGCCGGTGGTGCCATCATGCTGGCGGCCTACCGCAAGCTGAAGGATCAGGGGCAGTCCGGCATGGTGATCATCTATGCCACCTTCGCGGTGGCCCTGGCGATCCTCACCGGCATCAACTTCGACCTCAGGATCAACCAGGAAGTGGTCTCGGCAGAAAGCTACCTCGCCTTCTTCTTTGCCTATGCCTGCTACCTCTATGCGCTCTTCGGTCTGCTTTACGGCTGCTGGGTGCTGTTCAAGGGCGGGGTGCTGAGCCCGATCGTGCGGGAAACCGCCAAGGTGACCTCCATGGTCTTCACCATCCTGATCGGCTCGCAGCTGCTCAATCTGGTGGTGATCTCCTTTGGCGGCGAGCATTACATCCAGGATTTCCTGAAGAGCTTCGACAGCGAGATGAAGGTTTTCCTCATCGTGATGCTGGTGCTCTTCATCCTCGGCTTCGTGCTCGACTTCCTCGAGATCATCTACATCGTGATCCCCATCGTGGGTCCGGTGATCTACGGCGGGTCCTTTGACCCCAAGTGGGTGACCATCATGGTGGCGGTGAACCTGCAGACCTCCTTCCTGACGCCTCCCTTCGGCTTTGCGCTCTTCTATCTGCGCGGGGTGGCCCCGAAGGAAGTGACGACGGGTCATATCTATCGCGGGGTCGTGCCCTTCGTGCTGATCCAGGTGGCGGGTCTGGCGATCCTGTGGTTCTTCCCCTCGATCGTGACCATCGTTCCGGCCTTGATGCCGAACTGATCCGGTCCCCGAAAGACCGACCAAATGAAAAGGGCCCCGCACTGCGGGGCCCTTTGCTGTTCCTGATCGGTGCCGTCTGTGACAGGAGGGCGAGAGGCGCTGCCGCTCTCGGCCCAAGGCCAAGGCCCCCGGGGATAGGGGCAAGCACCCGATGGCTCAGGCGAACTGGATCAGATCCCAACGGTTGCCAAAGGGATCTTGCCAGACGGCCACTGTGCCATAGGGCTCGATCCGCGGCTCCTCCTCGAAATGAACCCCGGCGGAGAGCATCCGGGCATGGTCGCGAGAAAAATCATCGGTGGCGAGGAACAGGCCGACCCGACCGCCGAACTGGTTGCCGATGGCCGCCTGTTGGCGGGGTCCATCGGCGCGGGCGAGGATCAGGCTGGCGGCCTGTCCTGCGGTCTCGGCGCCGGGAGGGCAGATGCGCACCCAGCGTTTGGGACCGAGGTCGAGATCCTCGACCAGGGTCCAGCCGAGGGTCCCGCAATAAAAGGAGATGGCCGCGTCATAGTCATCTATGACGAGGGAAAACGCGTGCAGATGCGGCATGGGTTACCTTTTGCTGGGGTGTGACCCGCCGGGACCGGCGCCTTTGGGCTGCCCCGGGCTGGCCGATTGCGGCAGCTGGATATTGGCCACCTGTTCGGCAATCGGCGCGGTGGAGAGCGGGTGATGCTCGCGGGCAAAGGCGGCAGGGTCCTGCATCGGCATCCACTCGCCCCCGAAATAGATCTCCAGCCCGGAGAACTTCGCCTTGTAGCCCATCTTCTGGCTGCCGGGCACCCAATAGCCCAGATAGACATAGGGCAGCCCGGCCTCGCGGGCGATCTCGATATGGTCGAGCACCATGAAGGTGCCGAGCGAAAGCTGCGGCAGATCGGGATCGTAGAAGGAATAGACCATGCTCAGCCCGTCCTCCAGCACATCTGTCAGCGAAACAGCGGTGAGCGCATGGCTCTCGGGGGCGACATATTCCACCACCCGGGTGCGGATCGGCGTTTCCTCGATCATCGCGGCATATTCGAAGACATCCATATCCGCCATGCCGCCATCGGCGTGCCGCTGGTCGAGGTAACGACGGAACAGCGCGTATTGATCCTCGGTCGCCCAGGGCGAGGTCGCCCGGCGCTCCAGATGGCGGCTGCGGTTCAGGGTCTTGCGCTGGCCACGGGTGAGGGCAAAGCGGTTGACGTCGATCCGCGCCGACATGCAGGCGGAACATTCCGAACAGGACGGCCGGTAGAGCACGTTCTGCGAGCGTCGAAACCCCTGATGGCTCAGCGAATTGTTCAATTGCTCCACCCCGTCGCCCTGCAGCGCGGTGAACAGTTTGCGCTCCATCCGGCCCTCCAGATAGGGGCAGGGCTGCGGCGCGGTCACGTAGAACTGGGGGGCGATCGGAAGCGTATGGCGCATAAGTGGGGTCTGGGGCTCTTTCAAACAGGGGACGATGGCAAACAAGGCCCAAGCTGAGGCGATGATACCAACCGTCCTGGGCCTGACAAGTGGGCTTATGAAAAATGGATTAACACAGCGCAAATCCCGCAGTCCGTGGGCTAGGGCTGCGGGACATTCCAGCTTTGGCGCGGTCTGCGGCGGGTGTCCGACGCTCAGGCGCGGGTCTTCAGCATCACGGTGCCGAGGAGATGATCGCTGAGGCCCTGGCCGCGGGCGGTGGTGAGCATCAGCAGGATCGAGATGATCTGCAGCACGAAGACCGCCATCGAGATGGTGTAGCCAACCGTGTGCAACAGCGCGGTGCCGCCATCGAGACGGGCGCCGGAATATTCTCTGAGCTCGATGCCGCAGAAGCGCATGCCGAGTGTCGCGGAGCCGTTCGCCAGGGTGGCCACCCGATAGACGAAGCCCACCGTCAGGTAGAGCGCGGGCCAGACCAGCAGCCCGAGAAAGGCGGTGAAGGGCACGATCAGCGCCGAGAGCGCAAAGATCAGCGCGGTGTCGATCACGAAGGCAAGCAGGCGCTTGGGCACCACGCCGGAATAGAACTCGGCCTGGATGTCAGGATCGGGAAGGGCGGTCATTCGGGGCTCCGGGATCAGGGGAGGAGGAGATCCCCCGCAGCTTGTGCGGGGGAGGGGAGGCAGGTCTTCGAGCGGGCGGGCTCAGGTACGGGCGCGGTCCGCCTCGTCTTCGGCGTCATCCGCCGCGTCGGCATGGCGGGCGCGGTCATCCATGAACTGATCGAACTCCGCCTTGTCCTTGGCGGCGCGCAGCCGGGCGAGGAAGGCCTCAAAGTCGGTCTGTTCCTGCTCCAGACGCGCCAGGGTGTCGGCCTTGTAGGCGTCAAAGGCGCTGTTGCCGCTGGACTTCATCGCGCGAAAGCCGCGCTGCATGTGGGAGGACCGGTGACTGCAGGACTTGCTGAACATGCGCTTGCTCCAGATCATATAGGCGAGAAGGCCAAGGCCGAGCGGCCAGAAGAAGACGAAACCGAGGACCATGGCGGCAATCCAGGCGCCCTTGCCCTTGGCATCAAGCCAGGCCTCGCTCTTGGACAACCAGCCCTGATGGGGGGCGGGCGGCAGGTTGGTGGTATAACTTGTCATCTTTGGCCTCCACGGCGTTGGGGTGTATGTAAACATCATTTACATCACTGATATGTGGAGGTGGAGCCGCCCCTTCAAGATCTGATGTAAAGGTTTTTCACATTCACTCTGATTTTGCGATGAGCCGATCGGATGCCAGCAGGACGATCCCGCCGCCGGAGCTGCGAGATCCCTGTGTTTCATACCTGTTTTCAGAGTATTGGGCCGCAGCCGCAACGGGACGCCTCAACGGGACAGGGGCAGGCCCATGTCCCTGTGCATGGCATGAAATTGTGCCGTGACACTGTCGCCCGCAGTGAGGTTGTCGGTGCCAAAGGGGAACCAGGGGCCACTCATCCCGCCGGTGGTGGACCAAAGGTCGCCCGCGCCGTCGACGCGATAGCGGGTGCAGGTCTTGACCTCGCTTTCCTTCAGGCCGAAGTCCTGTTTCCAGACCCAATGCGCCTCGTAACACATGCGCCCGGCGGTGGTGGCATACCAGCGGCCGAAACCGATGCTCTGTTCACTGGAATTGACCGCATAGAAGGTGCCCTTGGGATCCCAATAGGCGTAGGAGCCGCCCCCCCAATCGGCGGATTTGCCGGCGAAGATGCGGTAGACATAGTCAGCAGCCGGCTGTCTGGAACTTGCAGGCACCGGACCCGCAGCCTGCGCGGGGCTTGGTGCCGACAGACCAGAGAGGCCCGCCGCCACCAGCAGGGAGGCGACACGGATTTGACCAGAAACACTCATTAACAATCCTCCAAAACACGCCTGTATGGGTATTTGAAGTTGCACCTTATTGAGATCGCGCACCCTCGCCCGGGGGGCACGACAGGACGCGGAACCTGCCCGTTCCGCCCGCACCAGAGGGCGCCCGCCCCGGTTGATTTGAGGGGTGGATCTGGCCAGTGCTGATAGAAAAAGGCTGCCATAAAAAGAGCATCAAAGCAACCATAACCATCTGAAAACAATCATCAGATTTGGAATTGTCTCGCCGCGCTGCAGCAGGCTCCGGGGCCGGGGCCGGGGCTGGGGCTGGGGCCGGGGGCGACCTCAGTCCAGCGCCGAGAGCCGTGGGCCGCGGCGCGAGATCGCCTGCACAAAGGCCTCGCCCACCGGGGTGGGGCGCAGGGCGTCATCGACGAGGTTGATCTGCGGCACCTGCCCCTGCCAGGAATAGGGGTTGGCGGCGAACCAGGCGTAGCGCTCGACAAAGGGCAGGGCGTCCATCATGCGGATCGCCTCGCGGGCGAAACGGGCATTGGCCGCATAGGTGGCCCCTCCGGGGCGGCGCCAGTCGATATAGGCGAATTCGGTGACCCAGATCGGCCGACGATAGGTGCGGTGCACCTCGCTCAGCCAGCGGCGGAAGGCCTCCACATCGCCATCGGTGGAGTAGTAATGTACCGCCATGAAATCGACCCTGAGGCCACGCGCCTCCACCTCGGTCATGAACCGCTGCTGCCAGCTGCCGGCGCCCAGGGTCTGGCTCTGGGTGGTGGCCGGGCTGCCGAGCCGCAGACCGTGGCGCTCCAGTTTCGGCCAGAGGGCGACCGCCTTGGCGACGCTCAGGCTGGATTGATGGCCGCCGCTGCCGCCATCAGGCTCGTTGAAGCCAAGGAGGGCCCGCGGGCGTCGGGCGCTCTCGATCTTGTCGTTGACGTTTTTGGCGCCATGGATCATCGGCACGAATTCGACCGAGCGGCGGGCGGCCTTGGGCACCCACATATGGTCCATGCGCCAATTGTAGTACCAGTCAAGCCCCGGCTGATCCTCGATCCAGCCGAGCATGGTGTAATCGGGATTTTCCCAGGCACCGATCCCCGCCTGCTGGGCGCGCGCGGGCAGGGCGGCGATGAGCAGGGCGAGACAGGTGCAGATCAGGCCCAGAGAGGCCGCCGTGCCATGACGGCGCGACCGATCCTCGGCCCGATGGGTGCAGAAGGACAGTACCGGGGCTGCGGCCCGGATCCAGTGAAATGCCGACATAAGAGCCGATCCGCCGCGCGGGGCGGATCCTCAGCGGTCAGTTGGCGTAGCAGCGCGAGCGCTGCCCGAAACCGGACGCGGAGCAGATAAAACTGCCCGACCCTACCTGACGCACCCGCTGAACGCGGCGTTCCGGCTTGGGCGCCGGGGTCTGCAGCAGGTTCAGCCCGGAGGAGGCGGAAGTCAGCCGCACATCACGGCTCTTGTCCTGACCCGCAGAGGCTGCGCCCGCCGCCAGAAGGCCGCAGGTCAACAGGCTCACAAAGGAGAGTTTCAAGGAAGAAAGGCGCGCTGCCCGCGCGTTGTTACACATTGTCATGATCACTGCCTCGTTCACCCTGTTGAAGGGCTGGTTCACTCTTGAAGGGGGCGATCCCTTGGGGCGAACCCTACCAAAAAGCTGTCAAAGCGACAAAGTGATTGTCCCCGCAGTGGCCTAATATTGCCTTAACCGAATTTGGCATGGGCCGGGTCGCGCGGGGATCGAGGGCGGCGAAAAGCGGTAAGTGACTGAAAGAAAGGGGCCCGCCAGCGGCGGGCCCCGATCAGAATTGCCTGTCAAGTTTTAGGCGGATTGTCGCCAAAATGGCGACAATCTCAGTCCGAAAGCCGCGCCTCGCGCGGTTCCAGCGTGTTCTGCGGGAATTGCCAATCCGGCAGTCCAAAGTCGTCGGGCCAGGGGTAGACCTCCTGTTGGTTGAAATAGAGAACCGCGCGCAACTCGGGGTATTCGCTGATCCGGCTGCGCACCGCCTGATTCCATTTTTCCACATAGGCGGCATCGCCGACATAGCCGAGCTCCGCGATCACCACCGGCAGGCCAAACTCCAGCGCCCGCTGGTATCGCGGGGCAAAGATGTCGTCAAAGCTCTGCTCGCCGCCGAGGATCTTCTGTTCCCAGTCCTGCAGGCCAAAGACCGACAGGCCCACCACATCGACATAGTCGTCGCCGGGATAGAACTGCGCCATGGTCTCGAAGCCCAGCGGCGACCACATGTAGTCGAACTGGTCCGATTCCGCCCGGCAGATGTCCACCACCCGCCGATAGGCGGCGACATAGGTCTCCGGGTTCCACTGCGCCCAGATGAACTGGCCGGAGGTATCGTCCATCTCCTGGGCCCAACGGATGGTCACCGGCGACTTGAACCCGGCGAGGGTCTTGCAGATCTCGCGCATATTGGCGTCGTAGGTGCCGTTGAAGATGCCTTCGATCAGGGTCGCGGAGGTGTTGCGCTCGTTGCGGGTCCAGGTCCAGGGCTCGATTGTCACCAGCACGTTGCGCCGCCGCTCCTGGGCGTATTCATCCGCCTGCAGCAGCGAGGGCAGGAAAACATCCTCCCAGGGCAGGAACAGATGTTCGATCTGCACGTCGCGGTCGTCGGTGAAGCCGCCGTTTGGATCATAGACGCCAAAGGGCAGGGCCCCCGGCGGCGCCGCCAGAGCGAGGCTGGTGAAAAGCGCGAACCAGGTCAACGTGCCTGTGGCAAACAGGACGGTGCCGGGATCGGAGCGGGTCAGTGTCAGGGTCATGATGTCCTCCCGGGTTCAGTCATGGGGTGCGTCCGGTCCGATGGGGCTCAAAGGACAGGACCGTCTTGCCGGGCCCGCCAAGGCCCGCGCCAGCAACAGTGTATTGCGTCTTGATCAGCGCATAGGGTTCGATCCCCTGCGACAGGGCATAAAGGCTCTCCAGCCCGCGCCCGCTGAGACCGGTGACCAGCACCAGGGCGAGGGCACCGGGCAGGAGCATCTTGCCGGCATCGCCGAGGCGCAGCCGCGCCGGGGTGGCGGTCGCGCTGCGGGACCGGTCCTGTCGGCGCAGGTGATCGGCCACGATCACCGCAAGAATGATAACATAGATCAGACCGTTTATCGCCGAGAGAATGTAAAATCCCTGTGCGTGGACCAATCCGTCGCAGAGCAGAACCGGCAGCAGGCATCCCAGCGCCAGAAGGCCGTAGACCGCAAGGATCCGGGTCGGCAACACCGCCCGCGCCGCCTCGCCCTTGGGGGTGATGCGGAAATCGACAAAGCCGCCGGCGATGCGGTCGCGCAAGGCCATCACGCAGCCCCAGAGCACCCAGGGCCATTGCAGCACCAGGAACAGCGCCTTCTCCCAGGCGATGACACGGCCGTCGGCGGGCCGCAGGTAGCCATCGGCCTTCATAGCGTAGACCAGCAGCGTCAGCACCACGGCCTGCGGCAGCAGATGGCCGAGGAAGGCGGGAAAGCTGACATCGGCGTAGCGCATGTCGAACACCAGCGCGAGCACCGGCAGCAGGTAGAACAGCGCCATGAAACCCGCCAGCAACGGATAGAGCAGCTGGCAGAACAGGAACAGCGCCCGGAGCCGCAGCGGCAGCCGGGCGAGGTAGCGCGGGGTATATTGCAGCAACAGGGTCACCAGGCTGCGCGACCACTGGAACTCCTGCGTGCACAGATCGGTGATATTGGCCGGCCCGTCGCCATGGGCGATGGCGTCAAAGGCATGGACCCCGCGCCATCCGCCTGCATTCATCAGGAGGGTGGTGGAATGGTCCTCCGCCAGTTCCGGCCCGAGCCCGCCGACCTCGCGCAGGGCGCTGGTGCGCACCGCATAATGCGAGCCGATGCACATAGGCGCCAGGAGTGCGGCATAGCCGCATTGGAAGACACCATGAAAGCTCGCCTCGGTATAAAGCCGCGCCCGCGCCGCCCAGGACTGGTGGGCATTGCGCGAACAGATGCTCGGCGCGCTGACATAGCCTACCCGCGGATCGGCAAAGCCGCGCAGGATCTCGGCCAGATAGGTCGGCTCCGGCACATGATCGGCATCGAGCTGGGAGACGAAGTCATAGCGGGCATAGCCGTAGTGATCGTAGAAATACGCGAGGTTGCCCTCCTTGCAGCGGGTGCGCCGGGGCCAGGTCTTCTGGTGATACTCCGGGCAGTTCTGCCGGGTGGAGATCCGCACCCCATGGGCCGCGCACCAGGCGCGGGTCTCGGCATCCGGTGCCTCATCCGCCAGCCAGGTGTCATGCGGATAGCTCTGGTTCAGCATCGCCGAGAGGGTGGGGATCAGCACCGAGAGCGGCTCGGAGGGGGTCTTGGTCACGATCATCGCCACCCGCGTGCGATTGGGATCCGGCGGCGGGGCAGCGGGTTTGCGGGCATGGGGAAAGACCGCCATGAAAAAGCACTGCAGGAACAGCAGCCACCCCAGCGCCAGCGTGGCGAGCCAGTATTGCGGCCCGGCCAGCCGATGCTCCGGTGCCAACCACCAGTGCCAGAAATAGAGCGCGGCCAGCCCCCAGAGCAGGATCAGCAGGCGATTGCGCCAGCGCTGGCGCGGGCTCCAGATCGAGCGCAGCCAGCGCCCGTCGCCCGAGGGCGGCAGATCAGGCCACAATGTCATGTCCCACCTCCCCGGTCCTGTCCGTCGCAGCGGTCTCTTGGTGCGGGGCCTCGCGCAGCGGCAGGCCAAAGGTCGGCGCCGCGTGGCGCAGGATGGTGTCCAGATCCGAGAGCCGGGGCCGGAATCCCAGCGTGGTGCGCGCCAGATGGGTATCGGCCACCAGTTCAGGCGGATCACCGGGACGGCGCGGCGCCGGATCCCAGCGCGGCGCCAGCCCGGTCACCTGTTCCACCGCCCGCAGGATCTCCAGGTTGGAGAGGCCACGTCCGGTGCCGAGATTGACCGCCAGGTTCTCCTGCCCGGCCAGAATGTAGCGCAGCGCGCGCACATGGGCCTCGGCCAGGTCGCTGACATGCACGTAGTCACGGATGCAGCTGCCGTCCGGCGTGGCGTAATCGGTGCCGAAGAGCTTGAGCCGTGGCCCGTCGCCCAGGGCCGACATCAGCGCCAGCGGGATCAGATGGGTCTCCGGGTCGTGGCGCTCGCGCAGGCTGCCCTCGGGATCGGCGCCGCAGGCGTTGAAATAGCGCAGCATCGCATAGCCGAGACCGCTGGCCCTGGCGGCATCGCGGATGATCTCCTCGCACCACAGCTTGCTGCGGCCGTAGGGCGTGATCGGGCGCTGCGGGGTGACCTCGCGGATCGGCTGGCTCTCGGGGATGCCATAGGTGGCACAGCTCGACGAGAAGACGATCCGGTTGACGCCGCAATTCCGCATCGCGCTGAGCAGCGAGATGGTGCCGCTGACGTTGTTGTCATAATAAAACAGCGGCTTTTCGACGGATTCCCCCACATAGGCCGCGGCAGCGAAATGCATCACCACCCGGATGTGATGGCGGCGCATCACCTCCTCGACCGCGCTGCGGTCGCGGATATCGGCCACTTCCAGCGGTCCCCATTTCACCGCGTCGCGATGACCGGTGCGCAGGTTGTCGAGGCTGACGGGCAGGAAACCTGCGCGCGCCAGCGCCTTGCAGCTGTGGCTGCCAATAAAGCCGGCACCGCCGGTCACAAGCACGGAGACTGTCATCTCACACCGCCTGCGCCGGGGCCCGAAGGCTCCTTTGGCCGCCATGGGCACCACTGGCCCCGATCTCGGTTGCGAAATAGGCGATGGTCGCCTCCAGCCCCCGATCGAGGTTCACCGTCGGCTCCCAGCCCAGCTCCTGCCGCGCGGAAGTGATGTCGGGCCGACGCTGACGCGGATCGTCCTGCGGCAGCGGATGATAGCTGAGCAGCGAGGTGGAGCCGGTCATCGCGAGCACCTTCTGCGCCAGTTCGGCAATGGTGAACTCGCCCGGGTTGCCGATATTGACCGGCTCGCTCAGATCGCGGTCGCTGTGCATGAGCCGCATCAGCCCCTCGACCAGATCGTCACGGTAGCAGAAGGAGCGGGTCTGGCTGCCATCGCCATAGATGGTGATGGGCGCGCCTTTCAACGCCTGGATGATGAAATTCGACACCACCCGCCCGTCCAGCGGATCCATCCCCGGCCCGTAGGTGTTGAAGATGCGCGCAATACGCACATCGACGCCCCGACAGATGTGATAGTCGTGGAACAGCGTCTCCGCCGCCCGCTTGCCCTCGTCATAGCAGGACCGCGGCCCCACGGTATTGACATTGCCGTGGTAGCTCTCGCGCTGCGGGCTGATCGCGGGGTCACCATAGACCTCCGAGGTGGAGGCCTGCAGGATCCGCGCCCCATGCAGGCTGGCCAGCTCCAATAGATTGAGCGCGCCCGAGACATTTGTGCGCAGCGTATGGATCGGATCGATCTGATATCGCGGCGGCGAGGCCGGGCAGGCCATATTGTAAATCAGCGAGACCGGACCGGGCAGGCTAATCGGATGGACTACATCATGTTTAATAAAAACGAATTGCGGCAAGCGCAGCAATTCGCCGAGATTGCTCAGCCGACCAGTCGAAAGGTCATCGAGGCAATAGACCCGATATCCCATCTCGATATAGCGGTGACACAGCCAGGAACCGAGAAAACCGGCTCCGCCCGCGATCAGCACGGCCCTGGCTGACCAGAGTGACTGCGGCTCGTCACGCTGCGGAAAGTGATTCAATTTGACGTCGTTCACATAGTTCACAACGGTTGCTCCTCTTTGCGAGGGCGGTATTCGTCATGCGCTACTCGATTTGGCTGTCTATGGTCTTGAAAAATGCCACGCTTCAGCCGCACGGCGAGGGCTCAATGCCCTAGTATACTCTTTGATCGCCCACTCTTTACGCGACGACTGAAAATTCTGATCAGGAAATCATCGTCTAACGTCAATTGTCGTAATTTAACTAAAGAGTAGTCAAGTATATCGAAAGTTTTGTTTAAATTTTTCAATCCTTGGCAGTGTGAATTTTTCGTGTCAGCACCTTTGGGTTGCCGGGATGGTGGTTTGGCACCGGTCTGACGCCGGGCGTGGAAGCAATTCCGAATATTCCGACAGAATCTCTTCGCTTTTTCGGAGCTTTTGCGATGGGGCATTCCCGGCGGGTCTTCGTGCGAGGCGATCGAGGCAGGGGAGTCGCAGGTCGGCTATGACCTCCCGGGCCGCCCGAACCTGTCCGGGCTGCCTCGGTCAGCGGATCTCTTCCCGCTCCGCCGGGCAGATCTGCCGACGTGGCAGGCGGGATCGTGTCCCGCCATGGGACGCCGGAGCGGGTGGGATCAGGGAAAATCCCGGCGTTTCAAGGCATCTTGAGGCAGAAAAGAGGGGAAAAGGCAGGCGCGGTCCAGACAGCACAGGATTGCGAGACAGACCAGGTGGGAGAGTGAAAACGGTGCGGTCACGCTCCCAAACCACGTGTCTTAACACTTAACTGTCCCGGCCTTGCAGCCGGCGCTGCCTTTGGGTGCGCTCGGCACCGGGCAACGAACTGGTACCCTGGATCACTCGGTCCCCGAAACGGGAACGCGACCGCAATTCCTTGATATCGCAACAACAGCATCTGTGGAAGTGGGCATAGCGGGGAAAACGGATAGGATTTGCACCCTTTTGCGCAATTTTCTTAGAGATGCGCGCCGATGTCGCAGGGATGCCTGCGCGAACTTGCGCGGAATTGATTTCATTTTGTGAAAGATTTGCGATATTGTTGCGCAGTCACCACAGGGTTTTACGGATCTCCTCCGATCGATCCTGCGCGGCGCGGGATGAGTTTGGCATTGACGCTCCCGATTGGGCAAATCAGTCTCCCCGCATGAGCCAAGATCCTGCCAGCCTCCGGCCGCACGCCACACCTTTGTTCCCGCCCGCCGCCTCAGGGCTGGTGCTCCGGCGCTGCCCGCGCCCCTATGACGCCAGTCTCGGACAGGAGGCCAGCGCGCCCCTGTCGCATTTGCCCGCCGATTGGCGGCAGCTGCTGGTCGGCACCGCCGGCAGCAGCCCTTACCTGATGTCGCTTGTCACCTCGGAACGGAACTGGCTGGAAGAGGCGCTGAGCGGCCCCGAAGCCGCGCGCGAGGCCCTGTTCCAGAGCTGCCGTGCCTGTGCGCCCGATCAGCTCAAGTCGCATTTGCGCGCCGCCAAGCGCCGCATCGCGCTCCTCTGCGCGCTTTGCGACCTCGCCGGTCATTGGCCGCTTGAGGAGGTCACCGGCACCCTCACCCGCTTTGGCGAACTGGCGGTGGATCTGGCGCTGAAGGCGGAGATCGCGCTGCTGTTGAAACGCGGCAAGCTGCCCGGAATGGGCGAGGAAGACCTTGCCACCGCCGCCGGCATGGCCGTCTTTGCCATGGGCAAGATGGGCGCCTACGAGCTCAACTACAGTTCCGACATCGACCTGATCTGCCTCTTTGACGAGACGCGTTATGATCCGGCGGATTTCATGGAGGCGCGGCAGGCCCTCGTGCGCGCCACCCGCAACATGAGCGCCGCGCTCAACGACCGCACGGCAGAGGGCTATGTCTTCCGCACCGACCTGCGGCTGCGACCCGACCCTTCGGTGACCCCGGTGGCGCTGGCGATGGAGGCGGCGGAACGCTATTACGAGAGCCTCGGGCGCACCTGGGAACGCGCCGCCTATATCAAGGCCCGTGCCTGCGCCGGCGACATCGCCGCGGGCGAGAAGTTTCTCAAGACCCTCACGCCCTTTGTCTGGCGGCGGCACCTGGATTTCGCCGCCATCGAGGACGCCCACAACATGCGGCTCAGGATCCGCGAGAACAAGGGCACCGGCGGCCCGCTTTCGGTGCTGGGCCATGACATGAAGCTCGGGCGCGGTGGCATCCGCGAGATCGAGTTCTTCACCCAGACCCGTCAGCTGATCGCCGGCGGGCGGGACCTGTCGCTGCGGGTGCGCGGCACGGTGGAGGGGCTGGAGGCGCTCGCGGCGGCGGGCTGGATTACGTCGGAGGTGACAGAAACCCTGTCGCGGCGCTACCGACAGCACCGCGAGGTGGAGCACCGCATCCAGATGGTACATGACGCCCAGACCCACAAGATGCCCACCACCGAGGAGGGGCTGGCCCGGGTGGCCTGCCTGATGGATCAGGATCCCGAGGTGTTGCTGGCCACCCTGCGCGACCGGCTGGAGGAGGTGCACCGGCTGACCGAGGATTTCTTTGTCCCCGGTGCGCCTGCGGTCAAACCCGCTGCCGCCCCGCTGCCCGAGCTGCTGGATCCGGCGGTGATCGGGCGCTGGTGCACCTATCCGGCGCTGCGCTCGGACCGCGCGGCGCGGATCTTCGAGCGACTGAAGCCGGAGCTTCTGGGACGGCTCTCGCGCGCGGCCAACCCGGGCGAGGCGCTTCTGGCGCTGGATGGTTTCCTTGCGGGGATGCCGGCCGGGGTGCAGATCTTCTCGCTCTTCGAGGCCAACCCGCAGCTTATCGACCTCTTGGTGGATATTGTCGGCACCTCGCCGGCGCTGGCCAATTACCTGTCGCGCAACGCCGGTGTCTTCGATGCGGTGCTGGATGGCGGCTTCTTTGCGCAATGGCCGGGGCGGACAGCGCTGACGGCGGAGCTGAGCACGGCGCTGGCGGCCGAGGGCGATTATGAGCGCCAGCTCGATCTTGCCCGGCGCTGGCACAAGGAATGGCATTTCCGCACCGGGGTGCATCACCTGCGCGGGCTGATCGACGCCACCGAGGCCGGGGTGCAATACGCCGAGCTGGCCGATGCGGTGATCGCGGCGCTCTTGCCGCAGGTTGTGGCGCAGTTTGCCGCCAAGCACGGGCCGATGCCCGGACGTGGCTGCGTCATCCTCGGCATGGGATCGCTTGGGGCAGGGCGGCTCAGCGCCACCTCTGACCTCGATCTGATCATGATCTATGACCCGCTGGCAGCGGAAATGTCCGAGGGCAAGCGCCCGCTGGCAGTGCGGCCCTATTATGCCCGCCTGACCCAGGCCATGGTCACCGCCCTCACCGCGCCGATGGCCGAGGGGCGGCTTTACGAGGTCGACATGCGCCTGCGGCCCTCGGGCAATCAGGGGCCGGTGGCCACCAGCTGGGCCAGTTTTACCCAGTATCAGCAGAGCGATGCCTGGGTCTGGGAACATCTTGCCCTGACCCGTGCCCGGGTGGTGGCCGGAGAGGCGCGCCTCGGCCAGGATGTAGAGGCCTTTCGCAGTGGTTTCCTGGCCGCGCCGCGCGACAGGGAGGTGGTGCTGGGCGAGGTGGCCGAGATGCGCGCACGGCTGGCGGCGGCCAAGACCCCCGAGGGGCCCTGGGATGCCAAGACCGGGCCGGGGCGGATGCTCGACATCGAACTCGCCGCGCAGGCAGGCACCTTGCTGGCAGGGCAGCCCAGCCGCTCGGTGCCCGAGGGGCTCGCCGCCGGTGTCGCCGCAGGCTGGCTGAGTGACGCGGATGCGCAGGCGCTGGCCGCCGCCTACCGCCTATATTGGTCGGTGCAGAGCGCCGCGCGGCTGGTGTCCGGCCGGGGCGCCGGCGAGGCGATGCGCGGCGAGGGGGGGGCGGCTTTCCTGTTGCGCAGTACCGGCCAGTCGACGGTGCGGGCTCTGGAAGGCGAATTGATGCAGGCCTACGCGGCCTCTGCCGCGCGGATCGACGCGGCGGTGGGGCCAGTGCGGCAAAAGGAGGAAGCGGGTGACACCGGGTGAGGAACGGCTGGCGGAGGACCCCAAGGGGCTGATCAGGGAATCCTATCGCATCGAGGGCATAGACGCGGGCCAATGCCGCAGCATCTTTCTCGACTGGGCGCTCTCGGTCCCGGCGGATCGCAGTGCCGCCGATCTGATGCGCGCCCTGCTGGAGCGCTACGGCACCGCACACCCGGACCACCCGATGACCGAAGTGCTGCGCCAGGGTCTCGCCGCCAGCCCGCAGCCCCGTCGCAGGGGCGGCTGGCGCAGCCGTCCGCGCGGATGAAGGCTCGCCTCGGAGCCCGTCGGCACTTATTGTTTTAGATCTTGGGGCCGTGTCAGACTCGCTGTATGTGAGGCCCATGACAGACACAGATCTCACCCCGCCAGCCTCTCCCGTCTCCACGCGTCCGCGCGTGAAGATGAAACCCAAGTCGAATGCCCGCGCGATCCGCCACGGCTTTCCCTGGGTCTATGCCAATGAGCTGGTCACCGACCGGCGCACCAAGAAACTCGCCCCCGGCAGCCTTGCGGTGCTGGAGGATGAGACCGGCCAGAGCCTTGGCCTGGTGGCGGTGAACCCGGAAAGCAAGATCATTGCCCGGATGCTGGACCGCGACGCGCAGGCCGAGATCGATGTCGCCTGGTTCGTGAGACGGTTGGAGCGGGCGCAGGCGCTGCGCAGCCAGCTGTATAACGCCCCGTTTTATCGTCTTGTTCATGCGGAATCCGATGGTCTGCCCGGTGTGGTGATCGACCGCTTTGGCGCGGCCTGCGTGGTGCAGCCGAACGCCGCTTGGGCCGAGGCGCATCTGGCGGCGCTGACCGAGGCGCTGGCGCAGGTGACCGGCTGCGAGGTGATCCTGAAAAATGCCGCTGGCCGCACCCGCAGCCTTGAAGGGCTGGATGATCAGAACGCGGTGCTGAAAGGCACGGCCCCCGAGGCCCCCGTACCGGTCACGATGAATGGCGCGACCTATATGGCCGACCTCACCGGCGGGCAAAAGACCGGCCTGTTCTATGACCAGCGCGACAACCACGCTTTTGCCGCTCGTCTGGTGGCGCCGGGGGCTGAGGTTTTGGATGTGTTCTCTCACGTCGGCGGCTTTGGTCTGGCGATGCTGGCTGCCGGTGCGGGGCGCGCGACCTGCGTCGATGGCTCCGCTGCCGCGCTTGAGCTTGCCTCAGCGGGCGCCGCGGCCTCCGGCCACGGCGACAGGTTTGAAGCCCGTCAAGGCGATGCCTTTGACGTGCTGGCCGCGCTGGCCACCGAGGGCGTGCAATACGACGTGGTGATCTGTGACCCGCCGGCCTTTGCGCCTACGAAACAAGCGCTGGAGGCCGGTTTGCGGGCCTATGAGCGGGTGGCGAAACTGGCAGCCCCCCTGGTGAAGCCGGGCGGTTATCTGGGCCTGTGTTCCTGCTCGCATGCGGTGGACCTCACGCTGTTCCGCAATGCCTCGGCGCGGGGCATCGGGCGCGGTGGTCGGCGCGGGCAGCTCTTGCACACCGGCTATGCCGGGGCGGACCATCCGCAGCTGCCGCAGCTGGCCGAGAGTGGCTATCTGAAGGCGGTGTTCTTCCGGCTCGACTGACGGAGCGCGCGCGCCATGAAGCTGCTGCTGGATACCTGTGTGCTTTACCCGACGGTGATGCGTGAGATGCTGTTGGGCGCGGCGCGTGCGGGGCATGTCCAGCCTTTGTGGTCGGCGCGTATCCTTGGCGAATGGGAGCGGGCGGCGCTGAAGCTCGGCCCAATTGGCGCGGCGCAGGCCAAGGCGGAGATCGCCCTGCTGCGGGCCGCTTGGCCCATGGCAGAGGTCGCGGTGAGCGAGGGTCTTGCCGCGCGGCTCTGGTTGCCGGATGTGAACGATGTGCATGTGCTGGCGGCGGCGATTGCGGGCCATGCGGATGCGATTGTCACGATGAATATCAAGGACTTCCCCCGCCATACTCTGGCGGAGGAGGGCTTGCAGCGGCTTGGGCCGGATGAGCTGCTTTATGACCTCTGGCTGGCAGACCCCGAAAGCATCAACGCGGTGGGCCAAGCGGTTTGGGCCGAGGCCAATCGCCTGTCGAGCGAGGTCTGGGAGATGCGGGCCCTGTTGAAAAAGGCGCGACTGCCCCGGATTGCCAAGGCGCTGGGGTAAGGATTGTATAGCCTGACCGTTAGGTCTGGCAGCGCCCGTCCCGCCCCCCACGGGGCGGGCGCTTCGCTTCCACCCCGCCGGGACGGGCGCAGCCCTCGGCGCCTTACCCCGCGCGCAAAATCTCCGCTGCGATCTCAAACGAGCGCAACCGCGCGGCGTGGTCGTGGATCTGGCCGGTCAGGATGACCTCATCCGGCTGGTAGGTCTCGATCAGACGCGCCAGATCGGCGCGCACCGTCTCCTTGGACCCCACCGCAGAAATGCTCAGCGCTTGGTTGACGCCGGCGAGGATTTCCTGCGCCAGCACCGCGTGGATGTCATCGACCGGGGCGGGCAGCTTGCCGGGGGTGCCGAGGCGCAGCCGGGCAAAGGCCTGCTGCATGGTGGTGCGCAGGCGAATGCCCTCGGCGTCGGTCTCGGCGGCAAAGACGTTGATCGCCAGCATGGCGCGCGGCTCGGACAGGGTCTCCGAGGGGCGGAACTGGCGGCGATAGACCTCAAAGGCCTGTTCCAAGGCCTGCGGCGCGAAATGCGAGGCAAAGGCATAAGGCAGCCCCAGCATGGCGGCGAGCTGCGCGCCATAAAGGCTGGAGCCGAGCATCCAGACCGGCACATGGGTGCCCTCGCCGGGGATGGCGCGCAGGTTGCTGCCCTCAACCCGCGGCCCGAGGAAGGCGATCAGTTCCTGCACGTCCTGCGGAAAACGGTCGCCCGCCTCATGTAGCCCGCGCCGCATCGCACGCATGGCTGGCATGTCGGTGCCGGGTGCGCGCCCAAGGCCGAGGTCGATGCGGGGGCCGTGGATTTCGGCCAGGGTGCCAAAGGCTTCGGCGACCATATAGGGCGCGTGGTTGGGCAGCATGATACCGCCGGCGCCGACCCGAATGGTCGAGGTGGCCTGCGCGATATGGCCGATCATCACCGCCGTCGCCGCGCTGGCGATGCCGGGCATGTTATGATGCTCCGCCAGCCAATAACGGTGATAGCCCCAGCCCTCGGCATGGCGGGCGAGGTCGGCGCTGTTCTGCAAGGCCTGCGCCGTGGTGGAACCCTCCGGGACGGGGGCGAGATCGAGGACGGAATAGCGCATGAACCTTCTCCTTGCTGGAGGGTTTACCTGTGGCTTCCGGCGGTGAAGTTCAAGGGGGCGGGGAGAGAAACCCGCGCGTCAAGCAAGAGAGATCACTCGGTGCCCCATTTCGCCTCAAGCCGTTCGAGCGTGGCGATGCGCTCCTCGGTCTTGGGGTGGCTCATCAGCCAGGCGGGGGCCATGCCGGCGCGCGACTGGGTGAGCGCCTCAAGCTTGGTGAAGAGGCTTTTCTGCGGGGCAACGCCGATCCCGGCCTTGGCAAGCAGGGCGGCGGCATATTCATCGGCCTCGTATTCATCGCCGCGCGACAGGCGGGCCGCGATCAGGCTGGTCAGCATATTGGCCACCCAGGGGCCAATCACCGGGACATAGCGCCCCAGCACCATCATCAGTACCGTGCGCAGCGCGTTCTGACCGGAAAAATCCACGATCCGCCGTCTGGCATGACCCAGCGCCACATGGCCCAGCTCATGAGCGATCACCGAAGCCATCTCCTCGGCGGTGACCTCGCCGGACTGGAACTTGCGGTAGAACCCGCGGGTGATGAAGATGCGCCCATCCGGCGCGGCCAGACCGTTCACCGGGTCGATCTCGTAGATATAGACCGGGATGCGCGGCAGTTCGAGCGCGGCGGCAAGCCGATCTACCACCCGTTTGAGATGAGGATCGGCCAGCTCGGTCGAGCGTGCGTCCAGCTCCCGGTGGGTGCGCCAGACCGAGAGGCGGTACATCACGAGGCCGTAGAGCACGGCAAGGAGGATCGGGGTCAATCTCAGCATCTGCGTGATATGGGCGAAATTCGCGGCTTCGGCAAGGGTTGGACGGTTTTCACGTCCTGGAGCACAGGGCCCGTGTTACTCTGCCGATGGACCCCGGCACAGGAGGACATGGGATGGTGACGGTTCTGGTGGGTACGACAAAGGGCGCATTCCTGATCGAAGGGGGCGCGGAGCGGACAGGCTGGCAGGTGCGCGGGCCGTTTTGCGACGGCTGGGTGATCAACCACGTGAAGGGCGACCCCGAGACCGGGCAGCTCTGGGCCGGGGGCGGCGGCGTGTGGACCGGGGCGGGGATCTGGCGGTCGCGCGATGGCGGCGAGAGCTGGCAGGTGGCGCGCCTGACCCGTGGCACGATGGACGACTGGGCGGAAAAGGACGAAGACTTCGCCAAGATGGTGGGCTGGACGCCACAAGAACTGCCCTTTGGGGCGGAGTTCCAGCAGATCTGGTCGCTGGGGCTCGGCGCGGATGCGCTTTATGCGGGGACGAAGCCTGCAAACCTGTTGAAAAGCGTGGATGGCGGCGAAAGCTGGCAGCGGGTGGAGGGGCTGACCAACCATCCTTCGGCCGGAAGCTGGACCCCGGGTGGCGCGGGGCTGGTGCTGCATACGATCCTGACCGACCCTGAGCGCCCCGGCCATCTGTGGTGCGGGATTTCCGCCGCCGGGGTCTTTGCAAGCGAGGACGGGGGCGAGACCTGGGAGCGGCGCAATCGGCTCTCCAATGCGGAGGCCTGCGCCCACCACGACCACCCTGCCGCGCCGCGCGATGGGGAGCTCGGGCATTGTGTGCACAACATGATGCGGGCACCGGGCGGCGGCGAGGTGATCTATCAGCAGAACCACCACGGGGTCTGGCGCTCGCCCGATGGGGGGCGCAGCTGGGAGGATATCACGGCGGGGCTGCCCTCGACCTTTGGTTTTCCGATCCAGGTGCATCCGCGTGATGCGAATACGCTCTGGACCTTGCCGTTGAATGGCGACAGCCAGGGGCGGTTTCCGCCCGATGCGGCGGCGGCGGTCTGGCGGTCGCGCGATGGCGGGCAAAGCTGGCAAGCCTGTCGCGAGGGGCTGCCGCAGGTGGCCTGTTTCTTCACCGTGCTGCGACAGGCGATGGCGGGTGATGGCCAGGAGCCCGCGGGGGTCTATTTCGGTACCAATTCCGGCTCGGTCTTTGCCTCGGTGGATGAGGGCGACAGCTGGGTCGAGATCGCGCGGCATTTGCCGACGGTGCTGGCGGTCGAGGTGCTGGACCGCGCCTGAGGTCACGGTGCCGTGGTTGCAAAACGGGCGCAGCCCTGCGGGCCGCGACAGGTTTGAAAGAGGGCACTGCGCTTCGCGCATTTGCTTTTGAGGGTTTGCGCTGCGCTTCGCGCATCGCGGGGGGGGCGTGGCCGCGCCTTTGGCGCGGCCACGCCGGGCCCAAGGCTTTTGGGGGTGGCTTTGCCGCACCCATAAAGGGGCGGGAGCCCCCCCCGTCGCGCGGCAGGACAATAGGTCAGCGCAGCTGACCTGTTGTTTCGCGTGCGAAGCAATGGGGCAGAAGAGGTGATACTTTTTGTAGCGGCGTGGCCAGACGGGCCTACCGGATGCGGGTTGCGTCCAGGGCGCGCGGATAGGTTATTGAAATATAACCAAATTCACCGCGTCAGCTGACGCATTCCCCGCTCCAGCCCATCCAGCGTCATCGGGACCATGCGGTCCTCGAAGATCTCGCGGATCATCTGGATCGAATGGGTATGGGCCCAGTATTTCTCTGGCAGCGGGTTGATCCAGAGGTTCGCGCCCCACTGCGCCCTTGCCCGCTCCAGCCAGACCTGACCGGACTCGGCGTTCCAATGTTCATTGGCGCCGCCCGCATAGGCGATCTCATAGGGGCTCATCGAGGCATCGCCCACGAAGATGCATTTGTAATCCGGCCCATAGGTCCGCAGCACCTCATGGGTCGGGGTCTGCGCGTCCCAGCGGCGGCGGTTGTCGCGCCAGACCCCTTCGTAGAGGCAATTGTGGAAGTAGAAATACTCCAGATGCTTGAACTCGGAGCGCGCGGCGGAGAACAGCTCCTCCACCACTTTGATATGCGGGTCCATCGAGCCGCCCACGTCGAGAAACAGCAGCACTTTCACCGCATTATGGCGCTCTGGCCTCGTTTTTACATCGAGGTAGCCGTGTTCGGCGGTGGCGCGGATGGTGCCGTCGAGATCGAGCTCTTCCGCCGCCCCTTCGCGTACCCAGCGGCGCAGGCGTTTCAGAGCGACCTTGATGTTGCGGGTGCCAAGTTCCACCTCACCATCGAGGTTTTTGAACTCGCGCTTGTCCCAGACCTTGACCGCGCGCTGGTGGCGGCTTTCCTGCTGGCCGATCCGCACCCCTTCGGGGTTGTAGCCATAGGCGCCAAAGGGCGAGGTGCCGGCGGTGCCGATCCATTTGTTGCCGCCCTGATGGCGGCCTTGCTGCTCCTTCAGGCGCTGTTGCAGGGTCTCCATCAGCTTGTCAAAGCCGCCCAGAGCCTCGATCTCGGCGCGTTCTTCGGCGCTGAGGTGCTTTTCGGCCATCTTGCGCAGCCACTCTTCGGGGATGTCGACCGCCTCCATCACGGCGGAGGCCGGGATCTGGTCGAGCCCTTCAAAGGTCGCCGCAAAAGCGCGGTCGAATTTGTCGAGGTTGCGCTCGTCCTTCACCATCACCACGCGGGCGAGGTAGTAAAAGGCTTCCACGTCATAGGTGGCGAGCCCGGCCTTCAGCCCCTCGAGAAAGGCGAGATATTCGCGCAGGGAGACCGGCACCGCGGCGGCGCGCAGATTCTCGAAAAAGGGTTGGAACATCTTAACCTCCGAAGGGGCGAGCCGCGCCCGCCGTCAGAGCAGCCGTCAGAGCATCATCCGGTGGGTCACGATGGTCGCGATGAGGCCGATCATACCAAAGATGATCGCGTAGACAGCCCCGTATTGCAGCATATCGGCGAGATTGCCGCCACGTTTGCGGGCGGTAAAGGCGCCGAGGGCCGCGCCAAAGAGCAATGCGAAGATGACGATCATAGGGGGAGTTTCCGCTTCCTGTGGCCTTGCGCGCCGCCCGGGTCCGACAGAAGGGGCGCGGTGTTGACCCTGCCTATAGCGCGCCGCGCCCGCGAGTGCAAAGGTCAGCGCATGAGGCCGCCGCTCCCTGCGGCAACCTCACGCAGCTGACTGTCCACCGTGGCCTCGGTGCCCATGCCGTAGAGCGCCCAGCCGATGCTGTCCGAGCGCAGCACGGCGGCCTCGCGCGAGAGGCCGCGCAGATCGGCGAGATGGGATTTCAGCATCAGCAAGGTCGACAGCAGGGCGGCGTTCTGCCCGGTTTCCGCCGCAGGGATGGCGCGGGCCAGAAGCGCCTCGGCCCGGTCGAGGTCCCCTGCGGTCAGCGCGGCGGCGGCAAGGCGCGACTGGATCAGCGCCCGGTGACCGGCAAGGTCGCGGCCTGCGCCGAGATAGGACAGCGCGGTGCGGAAATGGGCCTGGGCAAGGGCGGGATTGCCCGCCTGCTGCGCGCGCCCGAGGAGGAAATGGCCAAAGGCGCGGCGGTGATCCTTCCAGCCTTCGTCGCGGGCGATGCGGGCGGCGGCATGGGCGGCGCGCAGCCTCTCGCTGTCGTTGGCGGTGGGGCCGAGCGCGGTCTCCACCGCCTTGATCCAGGCGCGCGGGGTCTCGGGCAGGGGCGCGGGTGTGCGCCCCTCGCCACCTGGGTTGAGTCGGGCCAGCAGGGCGGGCAGGCGGGCGGCCACCTCGGCGCGGCTCAGGCCGGTGCGCAGGGCAGGATCATAGGTGGCACGCAGGATCAACATATCAAAGCCGGTGAGCACCGCATGGACATTGTCGTCGTTGAAGACCGAGTCGGGCAGGCGGTAGAGGTCGTTCAGCGGCCCAAGCGCCTGCGCCAGTTCCTCGTGCAAACAGTCGCGCAGTTCCTGTGGGCTGACGTCATTGGGCACGAAGATCGCCAGCCGGTCGCGGCTGCGCAGCGCCTTCCAGTCGGTCTGGGCGGCGTTGCGGTTGTGGCGGTATTCTTCAAGAGAGCTGACATTGGGCACCACGAAACAGGCGGCCTGCGGCAGCACGCGCTGGATGCGGTCGCGGCTCACCGCCTCGATGGTGATGGCGCCGGGGGTGCCGGTGGCGGCAAGGCGGATGTCGATCCCCGCCTCGCCGCGCAGCCGTGCCAGCAGCGATTCGAGATCCGGGCGCAGGGTCGGGGTTACCGCCCCGGTGAGCGCCACGGTCACTGGGGTTTCGAACCGGGTCAGCACCGGCAGGGTGCTGCCGCCCTCCATGCGGAAATGCAGGTCGAGGAAATCGCGCGCGATATCGGCATTGGCGCGCAGCGGCGGGGCGGCGGGGCGGGTCGGGAAGGTTCGGATCGGCGGCAGGGCTACCGTCACCGTGGCGGCGGCGCGCGAGGGCGGCGGACTCGACGGGCTGCACCCGGCAAGCAGGAGGGCCATCACCAGAGCCATCACTGAGGCCAATACAGGGGCAAGCCAGAGGGCGACCGGCCGGGGGGCGGGGGCAGAGGATCTGACAAACCGGGTCAGGGGCCCGGGCCCAAACGAAAGTGTCTTCAAACGCACAAGTCCTGCAAACCCGGCCCGGAGGCGGCCGGTGTTTCGCTTCAGAATACTTCAATCAAACGAGCTTGCGGCAAGGTTTTGAACAAATCCTTGCCGCAAGCGGTGTTTCTGCCACGCGGGGCGCGCTGGTCCGGCTCTGCGGGGGCGGAAATTGCCCCCGGTTCCCCCGCTTCCCCAAGAGTGCCCAGGGCCGGAGCGCAAAAGCCCCTTTAGCGGCCGCGGCGGGCCATGAAGGCGAGCCGTTCAAACAGATGCACGTCCTGTTCGTTCTTCAGCAGAGCGCCATGCAATTTCGGCAGCGCATTGGCGCCATCGCGTTTCAGATCCTCGGGCGACAGATCCTCGGCCAGCAGCAGCTTCAGCCAGTCGATCACCTCGGAGGTGGAGGGTTTCTTCTTCAAGCCTTGAGTCTCGCGGATCTCATAGAACTGGGTCAGCGCGGCACTCAGCAGGTCGGGCTTGATATGGGGGTGATGCACCTCGACGATCTTCTTCATCGTCTCGGCATCGGGAAAGCGGATGTAATGGAAGAAACAGCGGCGCAGAAAGGCGTCGGGCAGTTCCTTTTCATTGTTGGAAGTGATGATCATCACCGGGCGGTGACGTGCCTTGATGGTCTCGCCCGTCTCGTAGACGTGGAACTCCATCTTGTCGAGCTCCTGCAACAGGTCGTTGGGGAACTCGATATCCGCCTTGTCGATCTCGTCGATCAGCAGCACCACCTTCTCGTCCGCTTCAAAGGCCTCCCAGAGCTTGCCTTTCTTGATGTAGTTCTTCACCTCATGCACGCGCTCTTCGCCAAGCTGGCTGTCGCGCAGGCGGGAGACCGCATCGTATTCGTAAAGCCCTTGCTGGGCGCGGGTTGTGGACTTCACGTTCCACTCGATCATCCGCAGGCCAAGCGCCTCGGCCACCTGTTTGGCGAGCTCGGTCTTGCCGGTGCCGGGCTCGCCCTTGACGAGCAAAGGACGCTCCAGCGTGACGGCGGCATTGACCGCGATCTTCAGGTCCTCGGTGGCGACATAATCCTTAGTGCCCTGAAACTGCATGATCTCTCCTCTGGGCCCCGCCCTAATATTGCCGAATTGATATGCCAGGGTCCGGTTTAATCATAGCGCGGCTCTATTGTGTAGTGACATTCGGGACGCATGGGATTAAACGCTGCGGCATGGGGGAGCCAAGATGCTTGGAAATGCAGACATGACCAAGACGATGGGCCAGACCGAAGGAGCCGAAATGAAGCAGGACGTGTTTCTGCCGGAGGACTATCGCCCGGCCGAGGACGAGCCGTTTATGAATGAACGGCAAATGGAATATTTCCGACGCAAGTTGTTGAATTGGAAGGCCGAGCTGCTGGACGACAGCCGCGACACAATTGAAGGCCTGCAGGAAAATACCCGCAACATTCCCGATGTCGCCGACCGCGCCAGCGAAGAGACCGACCGGGCCTTGGAACTGCGCACGCGCGACCGTCAGCGCAAGCTGGTGGCCAAGATCGACGCTGCGATCCGCCGCATCGACGAAGGCGAGTATGGCTATTGCGACGTGACCGGCGAGCCGATCTCGCTCAAGCGTCTGGACGCGCGTCCGATCGCCACCATGAGCCTTGAGGCTCAGGAGCGTCACGAGCGCCGCGAGCGGGTGCACCGCGACGATTGAGCCGGTGCCGCTGTCATCGCCATTGCGCGGGGCAGCAACCGGGCCGGGAAAAAACTCGGCCCATCCACAAGTTTATGAAGCGCCGGGCCTTTTGCTCCGGCGCTTTTTTGTTATGAGCTTCGGATAAGGGCAGGAACCGGGCTGACAGCACGCAAGGGCAGGCAAGGGGCTGATGAACTTGAAGGATATCAGGGTAACGGTGATCGGTGCCGGGATCGGCGGTCTGGCGGTGGCCATGCTGCTGCGGCAGCGTGGCGCGCAGGTGACCGTGCTGGAGCAGGCCGAGGAGATCTCCGAGGTAGGCGCCGGCCTGCAGGTCACCCCCAACGGGGTGGCGGTGCTGCGGGCGATGGGGCTGGCCGATGACCTCGCCTGGTGTGCGCAGCGGGCCCGCGCCGTGGTGCTGCGCCATCACGCCGAGGGGCGCGAGGTGCTGCGGCTCGATCTCGACCAATATGCCCACGACCTGCGCTACTACTTCGTGCATCGCGCCGATCTGATCGCGCTGCTGGCGGATGCGGTGCGTCGGGCCGGGGCCCAGGTGTTGCTGTTGCAGAAGGTGAGCTCGGTGGTGCGCGGGGCGCGCCCGGTGGTGCATCTGGCCAATGGCGCCTCCTGCACCGCGGATCTGGTGATCGGTGCCGACGGGCTGCATTCGCGGGTGCGCCCGGCCCTGAACCCGGTCTCGGCGCCGCGGTTCACCGGCCAGGTGGCCTGGCGGGCGACGGTGCCCAATGTGCTGGACCTGCCGCCGGAGGCGCAGGTCTTCATGGGGCCGGGGCGGCATCTGGTGGCCTATCCGCTGAAGGACGGCTCGCTGGTCAATCTGGTGGCGGCACAGGAGCGCAAGGGCTGGGCGGAGGAGAGCTGGAGCCTCGGCGACGATCCGGCCAACCTGCGGCGCGCCTTCCGCCAGTTCGGCGGTGCGGCCCGGACCCTGCTGCAACAGGTCGAGATGGTGAAGCTCTGGGGGCTGTTCCGCCATCCCGTTGCCCAGACCTGGGGCGGCGACGGTATTGCGCTTTTGGGCGATGCCGCGCATCCGACCCTGCCTTTCATGGCGCAGGGGGCCAATCTGGCACTGGAAGATGCCTTTGCCCTGGCCGACAGCCTGGACCGCTGCGGGGACATCGCTGCGGCGCTGCGCGCCTATCAGGACCGTCGCCGCGCCCGCGCGGTGAAGGTGGTGGAGGCGGCCAATGGCAATGCCTGGAAATACCACCTGCGCGCGCCGCTGAGCTGGCCGGCACATCAGGCGCTGCGGCTTGCCGGCACGCTCGCGCCGGGGCGCATGGTGCGGCAGTTCGACTGGATCTACAGGCACGACGAAACTGCGCCCTGACGTCGACCGCGCCGTTTGAACGGCTGCCCGGAAGATTGAGAGAGGTTTCGCTTCGGGCCTTGCCCGAAGCGACTGGCGCCGCGCGCGCCCCTGCGGGGCGCGCGCGGCGCCTCGCTCCCGTGATGGGATCCGGTGAATGAACCCTGGTGCGGGGGCGCGGGCTCAGAGGTCGAGGTCGACCCAGATCGGCACGTGGTCGGAGGGTTTCTCGCGGCCACGGATCTCCTTGTCGATCTGGCAATCGCGCAGCAGGTCCGCCGCCTGAGGGGTCAGCAGAACATGGTCGATGCGGATGCCGTCATCGCGGTTCCAGGCTCCGGCCTGATAGTCCCAGAAGGTATAGTGCCCCGGCCCGAGGGTGCGGCTGCGGAAGGCCTCGGTGAAGCCCAGGTTGACGATGCGCTGGAAGGCGGCGCGGCTCTCGGGGCGGTGGAGTGCATCCTCGCGCCAGGCCTCGGGGCGTTTGGCATCCTCCGCCTGCGGGATGATGTTGTAATCTCCCGCCATCAGCGCCGGCATCTCCTCCGCCAGCAGTTCTGCCGCGCGCGCCTTCAGGCGTTCCATCCAGGCCAGCTTGTAGGCGTATTTGCCGCCCGCTACCGGCACGCCCGTCTCGGTGAGCTCCACCGGGTTGCCGTTGGGCAGGTAGAGACCGCAGATGCGCAAGGCCTGCTTGCCCACCACTGTGGCCTCGATCCAGCGGGCCTGTTCGTCGCTGTCGTCGCCAGGCAGGCCGCGGCGCACATCCTCCAGCGGCAGTTTTGAAAGGATCGCCACCCCGTTGAAGCTCTTCTGGCCGTGGGTCTCCACATTGTAGCCCCGCTCCTCGAAGAGCTCGCGCGGGAAGGCCTCGTCCACCGACTTGATCTCCTGCAGCACCACCACATCGGGCTGTGCCTCGTCGAGCCAGTCACAGAGCGCGGTGACGCGGGCCTTGATGCCGTTGATGTTGAAGCTGGCGATCTTCATGGCGGTCTCCTTCGCGGGGGCTTGGCCGGGGTCTTGCAGGTCTATCGCGCAAAACGCCTGGTGCCGCAAGCCGGGTGGCCGCGCGGGTGGGGGCGAGGACGCGCGGGAGGGCGAGGCTGGTGGCCACGGAATCCGAAGTTGCCAACCCGCCGCCCTTGGCACGCGGAGCGAGCAGAGAATCACCATTCTGCAACCCTCCGGCATCCTTGCAGGGAAGTTATTCAATTCCATAATGGCGCTTTGCAATAATGGATGTGTGAATAAATTTGTGGATTTCCTGTGGGCAACTTGAATTGCAATTAAATATCAATTTATTATTAATCAATATTAAGGTAAGGTTTATTGTTTAAATCAGATTGGCGATCACAATTCGCTTGAATTATTTTCTGTGGATGGCAGGTTTTGGGTATCGAATTTTTAGACAGGGAGAAATGTCATGGTTGCACTGAAAGAATCCGCCCAGGTTTCCGACGCAAACCTTGCGGCTGGCGGCGACGCCTTCGCAGGTGAGCATGTGGGGCTGTTCAGCTCCACCTGTCTTGGCGGCGAACATGCAGGAGAGCAGGTATCTCTTTACAGTTCCACATGTATTTCTGCGGAACACCGCGATATGCATACCGGTGACGCCACCTTCATGGTTTCGTCGACCTGCCTGAAGGGCCTCTGACATCCGGCTGCGGCCACGGCTGTCAGGATGCAAAATCACGGGATCCGGATAGGTTTTCGGATCCCGAAATTGGATTTCAAAAAGAGTGAATGGGGGTGAAGTCTCAAATGGGGCAAGTGCTTTCTTTCGCGGCCGCGCGGCGGCAGGAACCGACCTCCCGCTTTCGGGGATTGATCGAGAGTTTCGGCTCCTGTCGAAAGGACAGGCTGGATGTTCTGTGGATGAAAGAAAACGCGGAACTGCTGAATGTTTTTGAAACCTCTGGTTGTAAAATCAGCGAGTCGGAGCTTGATCCGCTGGTGCCCTTTTACGAGGGCAGCCTGCGTCATTTGAATTTCTTCCGTCAATACTACAGGTTCATCCTCTCGATCAGCCTTGATCTGGAGGATCTGGGCCTGCCCGGCGACCGGGGCGAGGTGATGGCGCAGTGGGTGGCGCAACAGGATGTGATCGGCAGTGAGCTGTCGGATCTGCAACGGGCAGAGGGGCGTCGGTTGCTGGCGCGGCGCGGCGTGTCGATCCCCGCGGGGGCGCGGCATCGAGGGGCGGACGCGGGGTTGGATGACCGCCTGCGGGCCTTTCTGCGCCGCAGTGCGACCTTTGCGGTGCCCAACCGCAAGGCGGCCTATGAATTGACCCATGTGATCTTCTACCTGACCGAATATGGGCGTCGTCCGTTGTGTCTCGAGGCGGAGGAGCGGCAGAGCCTGATGTTTGCCGGTCTGGTGGCCTATCTGGACCAGGACCTCGACCTGCTGGCGGAGATCTGCATTTCCCTGCGCTTCTGTGACGCGCCGGTTCCGGCGAGTTGGCAAGCCTGGTTGAGCCGTGGGGCCGGAGCGTTTCGGATCATTCCGACGCAGGGGCGGGTGGGGGCCGATGACTACCATCCGTATTTCATGAGCAATTGGTTTCAACTTCTGGTTGGACGCGAAGCCTTTTCTGGGGCAGACTTGCGCGGGTCAGTTGTGATTGAAGGGCCGCGTGGCCCAGGTGCGTTGAGAGGAGTGTCCATGGCCCTCTATACCTTGCTGGACCAGATGCCGGGCCACTGGAGCCGGTTGCGCGATCCTCTCTATCTGGCCCTGAGCGAGGAAGACGGCGCGCTTTTGCATGAGGTCGAGACCAGCACGCCGGTCTTTGAAGCTTTCTTTGAGAATTTTGCCCGGTTTGGCCAGGTGGGCGTCGCATGAGCCCGCTGGTGACAGGGGTGATGGCCGTGCTGGTCTATACCGGGCTGATCGCTACGGCGGATGGCATCACCAAGATGATGGCCTCCGCCTTTGCGCCTGCGCAGCTCTTTGCGGTCTCGGGTCTGCTGGTGGCAGGCTTCTGCGTTCTGGCCAGCAAGATGCGGCCGGTCGCGACCGGGCTGGGCACCCTCTGTCCGCGCGCGATGGCGGTTCGCTCCCTCGCCACGGTTCTGGCCTGTACCTGTTTCTTTTATGCCTTCCGGGCGCTGGAACTGGCGGAAGTCTTTGTCTTTGTTGCCCTGATGCCGGTGATGGCCGCGCTGTTGTCGGCACTGATCCTGAAGGAAAGCGTGCGGCCTGCGGTCTGGCTGGCCATCGCACTCGGGGCGGTTGGGCTTTTGGTGATGCAGCCGGCCCTCGCGGTGGGAGACACCATGGGCTCCTTTCTGGCGCTTGGGGGTGTCTGCTTCGGCACCCTGTCCATCGTGATGGCGCGCTACATCAGCCGGTTCGAGAGCAATGTGCTGGCGCAGGTCTTTTATCCCAATCTGACGCTGGGACTGGTCATGCTCTGCGTGCTGCCCTTTGTCTGGGAGCCGATGGCGGCGATGGATATGGGCTGGGTCGGCATCTATGCGGTGGTGCTGTTCGGCGCGCGATGGTTGCTGGTCACGGCGCTGCGTCACCTGCCGGCCTGGACAGTGACGCCGCTCTTGAATCTTCAATTTGTCTGGATGGCCTTGATCGGACTGCTGATCTTTGGCGAGGTGCCGGCGCTGGCAACCTGTCTCGGCATGGCGGTGATCGCGGCCTCGGGGGTCTTCTTGGTCTGGGATCAGGCCCAGGGTCGGGACCGGCTTGCCGCGCCCGCAGGTGGCTGGCCGCCGCGGCGGGGTCGGCTTCCAGCCCGCAGCTTTCCGGAAAACGAGGCGCTGCGGTCGCGCACCAGTCTGCGGATGCGGCGTTGACAGGGCGGTTGTCTGGCGGATTGCACGGTGGGAGGAAAGGCCGACTGACGGGCCAGCTGACGAGCCGACCGACAGGGCGTGACGGGCGCGAGGCGCATCGGGTGCCCCTATAAGGGGCGCCCCGGCAGGTCGGCTGGTTTAAGCCTTCAGATAGACCCCGTTACATGGAAAACGACGTGCCGCAGCCGCAGCTCGAACTGGCATTGGGGTTGTCGATGGTGAAACGGGCGCCGATCAGCTCTTCGGTGAAATCGATTACCGCGTTTTCGAGGAAGGGCAGCGAAATCTCGTCCACCACCACCTTCTGGCCGAGGCCCTCCAGCACGAGGTCGTCGGATTTCGGCTCGTCCAGCGCGATTTCATACTGAAAGCCGGAGCAGCCCCCGCCCTCGACGGCGATGCGCAGGGCGCGGCCCTGTTCGGCGGCGCCAATCTCGGCCAGCCTCTCAAAGGCGCGCGCAGTGACTTTTGGCGGCAGTTGCATGCTCGTTTTCTCCGATGGCGTGTTGCAGCGTCCTGACAAATATAGAAAGGTGCGGACAAGGCGGCAAGATTGCCGGACGAGAATTCCCGAGGACGACACCATGTACGCGCCCTATGCCACCCTGCCGGACCGCTCGCGCGGGCGCCAGATCGACGAGGAAGAGAGCAGCTTCCGCTCTCCCTTTCAGCGCGACCGGGACCGCATCATCCACGCCAGCGCCTTTCGGCGGCTGAAGCACAAGACCCAGGTCTTTGTCGAGCATGAGGGCGACAACTACCGCACCCGTCTGACCCATTCGATCGAGGTGGCGCAGGTGGGGCGCACCCTCGCCGGGGCTTTGGGGCTGAACCAGGAGTTGACCGAGGCGGTGGCGCTGGCGCATGACTTAGGCCACACCCCCTTTGGCCATACCGGCGAGGATGCGCTGCACGAGATGATGGCGCCCTATGGCGGCTTTGATCACAATGCCCAGGCGCTCCGGATCGTGATGATGCTGGAAAAACATTATGCGGAATTCGACGGGCTGAACCTCACCTGGGAGACGTTGGAGGCGATTGCCAAGCACAACGGGCCGGTTGTCGGCGATCTCCCCTGGGCGCTCAGGGCCTGCAACGCAAAGATCGATCTAGAGCTCCATACATATGCCAGTGCCGAGGCGCAGGTGGCGGCGATTTCGGACGATGTGGCCTATAACAACCACGACCTGCATGACGGGCTGCGGGCCGGGTTGTTTGACGATGACGACATCTGCAGCTTGTCGCTGATCGCACCGGCCTATGCGGCGGTGGATGCGAAATACCCCGGTCTCGACGCCAACCGGCGCCGCCACGAGGCGCTGCGTCGGGTCTTTGGCGTGATGGTGAGCGATGTGATCGACACCTCACGTGCGAGGCTTGCCGCTGCCGGGGCGCAGTCGGTCGAGGAGATCCGCGCGCTCGACCATTCGGTGGTCACTTTCTCGGACGATCTCTGGGTGCAACTGAAGGAACTGCGGGCCTTCCTCTTTACCCGCATGTATCGCGCGCCCTCTGTCATGGTGGTGCGCGAGCGGGTGGCGCATGTGGTCAAGGCGCTCTTTGCTTACTACCTCGACAATACGATGGGGATGCCGGACCGCTGGCATGCGGAGATCCGCGCCACCAACAGCGAGCTGGAGCGGGCGCGCATCGTCTCCGACTATATTGCCGGCATGACGGATCGGTTTGCCCTGCAGCTCTATGATCGGCTGGCGCTGGAGGGATAGGGCAGGGACGTGGTACCGGAGCACCGGGGGCGGCGTGAACCCCAGCTTCTCTGGTTGACCCTGAGCGCGGCCCTCGGTATCCGCTTGGATTGATACCTATGGGACGCCAGACATGAACCTCTTTACCGATATCCGTACGCTTGTGATCGACAGCCTTGCGGCCATGACGGCCGAAGGGGCGCTGCCCGAAGGGCTGGATTTTGCCAATGTGGCAGTGGAGCCGCCGCGCGATGCGGCCCATGGCGACATGGCGACCAATGCGGCGATGGTGCTAGCAAAGCCTGCGGGTCTGAAGCCGCGTGACATTGCCGAGGCTCTGGCGTCCCGATTGGCGGCGGATGCGCGGGTGAGTCTGGCCGAGGTGGCCGGACCGGGCTTTTTGAACCTGCGGCTTGATGCCTCCGTCTGGCAGGGCGTGCCAGCACGGGTGCTGGCCGAGGGCGAGGGCTTTGGCCGCTCCGACATGGGGCAGGGCAAGCGGGTCAACGTGGAGTATGTCTCTGCCAACCCGACCGGGCCTTTGCACGTTGGTCATACCCGTGGCGCGGTGTTTGGCGATGCGCTGGCGAGCCTCCTTGCCTATGCCGGCTATGACGTGACCCGCGAGTATTACATCAACGATGGCGGCGCCCAGGTCGACGTGCTCGCACGCTCGGCCTATCTGCGCTATCTCGAAGCTCATGGGCAGGAGGTCGTATTTCCCGATGGCACCTATCCGGGCGAGTACCTGAAGGATGTCGGCGCGGCATTGATGGCCGAGTTCGGCGACCGCTTCGTGGATCAGCCCGAGGATATCTGGCTGGAAGCGGTGCGCAATTTCGCCACCGACATGATGATGGATCTGATCCGCGAGGATCTGGCGCTTCTGGGGGTGAAGATGGATGTCTTCTACTCGGAAAAATCCCTCTATGGGACTGGCCTGATCGAGGCGGCGCTCAAGAGCCTTGAGAGCAAAGGTCTGATCTACGAGGGCGTGCTGGAGCCGCCGAAGGGCAAGAAGCCCGAGGATTGGGAGCCGCGCGTCCAGACCCTGTTCAAATCCACCGATCACGGTGATGACGTGGATCGGCCGGTGAAGAAATCCGATGGTGCCTGGACCTATTTCGCGCCCGATATCGCCTATCACTACGACAAGGTCTCTCGCGGTTTTGATATGCTGATCGACGTCTTTGGCGCCGATCATGGCGGTTATGTGAAACGGATGAAGGCGGCGGTCTCGGCCCTGTCGGACGGCACCGTGCCGCTCGATGTCAAGCTCTGCCAGCTGGTGAAGCTGTTCAAGGACGGGCAGGAATTCAAGATGTCCAAGCGGGCAGGGACCTTTGTCACCCTGCGCGACGTGGTCGATGCGGTGGGCGCCGATGTGACCCGCTTCATGCTTTTGACCCGCAAGAACGACCAGGGCTTTGACTTCGACCTCGACAAGGCGCTGGAACAGTCCAAGGACAACCCGGTCTTTTACGTGCAATATGCCAATGCGCGGATCCATTCGACCCTGCGCAAGGCTGCAGAGAGCGGAATCGCCGTCGACGATGCCACGCTTGGCCGCGCCAACCTCGGGTTGCTGGCGCATGAGGCGCAGCTCGCGGTTGCGCGAAAGCTCGCCGAATGGCCGCGCCAGGTGGAGATCGCCGCCCGCACCAACGAGCCGCATCGGATCGCCTTTTTCCTTTACGATCTGGCCTCGGATCTGCACGGGCTTTATCACCTCGGGAAATCCGAAGATGGCCTGCGATTTGTTAACGAGAGCAGCGAAACGGCAACACAGGCCAATTTGGCTCTGGCCCGTGCTGTTTCCATTGTCATTTCCGCAGGGCTTGGTATCTTGGGCGTGACACCGGCGCAGGAGATGTGACAGCAAAGTCACCCGAACCGCCGGTCTGAGGCAGACCAAGAGACCCGAAGCACACCCTGTTCCGCCCTCGGCGGTGCGGGGCTGATGCAAAAGCGGGCAGTGAGGCGGATATGGCATATTTTGCACAGGTGGGCGCAGCCGCGCCCTCTTCCAGTGGTGATGGTGAGAGCGGTGGCTCCGCCTTCGACCCGTTTTCCTCTCATAAGTATTCCCGGGCTTCCGCGCAGGAGCCTGTTGCTGCCCCGGCGGCAGAATCGAGCTATCCCAATTTCGGCCTCAATCCGGCCCAGGCGATGATGCAGCCGGTGAAGGTCGCCACCTTCTCCGGTCAACCCTATAGCGGTGCCTCCACCGGCGGCTATGGGCAATCCGCCAACCATGCCTATGATCATTCCACCGCTGGCAGCCCCTACGCCGGCTATGGCGATGCGGGCTATGAAGAGGTCGGCGACTACGGCGACGGTTATGAGTCGGATGAGGATGAACTCTTTGCCGCGCCGCCCGTGCGGGGAGAGCTTGGCCGGCTGGCTGCCATGCTCGGGGCGGCGGCCTCGATCGCGCTGGTGGTTGGCATCGGCGTCTGGGGCTACAAGCTTATCATGCGCGACGTATCCGGCGTGCCGGTGGTGAGCGCGGTGGCCGGTCCGATGCGCGTTGCCCCCGAAGAGCCCGGTGGCGAAACCGCCGATCATCAGGGCCTGGCCGTGAATGCGGTGGCGGCAACCGGTATTGCCGAGGATCCGGCGGATACCCTTCAGCTGGCACCGCAGGCGATTGCCCTCACCGAAGACGACCAGCCGATTCCCGCGTTGACCGAGGCGGCGGAGGCCGAAGCCGCACTTGAGGCCGAAGCCGACGCCGAATTCGCGCGCGCCGATGCCGGGGTGGTCGCGGAGACGCCGGTCGAGGAGCTGACGCCGCTTGAGCAGCGCGGCAATGATATCGACGCGCTGGTGGCCTCGCTGACCGAAGGGGCGGTGCCGCTGGAAGACCTGCGCGAGACCTCTGCGGCCATCGTGCAGCCAGAGCCGCTGGGAGAAGATGCACTGGTGGCTTCGGTTGCGGCGGTCAGCGTTCCGGCCGCGATTCTGAATGCCCCGGGTGTGCGCGAGACCAAACGACCCTTGACGCGCCCGGCCCGCTTTGCCCCGGCTCCGTCGCGGACCGAGGCTGTCGCTGCCGGTGCGGCCACCGCCGCCGCGCCTGCCGCTGCGGTTGTCGCCACCGCGGAGATCGCGCCCGAGAGCCTTGAGGTCGGCACCCGTCTGGCCCAGCTGGGCGCCTATGAGAGCGCCGAAGTGGCGCGCAGCGAATGGACCCGGATCAGTGCCAAGTTCGGCGGTTACTTCGACGACAAGCAGCGGGTGATCCAGCGCGCCGAGAGCGGCGGGCGGATCTTCTACCGCCTGCGGGCGCATGGGTTCGAGGATCTTTCGGATGCGCGCCGCTTCTGCTCGGCGCTGGTGGCGGGCAATGCGGATTGTATCCCCGTGACGATGCGCTGACCCGATGCGCTACGGAGCCACGATTCTCGACGCGGAAGGCCTGCGTCTGACCGCTGATGAAAAGGCGCTGTTCCGCGAGGCAGCGCCTTTCGGTTTCATCCTTTTTGCCCGCAATATCGACACCGCCGATCAGGTGCGTGCGCTCTGTGACGAGTTTCGCGAGGCGGCGGGGCATGACTGTCTGATCACCGTCGATCAGGAGGGCGGGCGGGTGCAGCGCCTGCGCGCACCTTTGGCGCGGGAGTGGCGCCCGGCGCTCGATCACGTCGAGGCGGCCAGCGATCCGGTCCGGGCGATGTATCTGCGGGCGCGGCTGATCGCGGCGGAGCTGCGCGCCCTTGGCATCGACAGCAATTGCGCGCCGCTAGCGGATGTGGCCAGCGAGGCCACCCATCCTTTCCTGCGCAACCGGTGCTATGGCAGCGACGCCGCCACGGTGGCAGCGCGGGCGCGGGCCTGTGCCGAGGGCCATCTCGACGGCGGCGTGGTGCCGGTGATGAAGCATATCCCCGGCCATGGGCGCTCCACCATGGACAGCCACCACGACCTGCCGCATGTGACGGCCCCCGCGGAGGTGCTGCGGGCGGAGGATTTCGCGGCCTTTGCGGCGCTGAAAGACCTGCCGATGGCAATGACCGCGCATCTGGTCTACGACGCCTTTGATGCGCGCCCCGCGACCCTGTCGCCGGTGGTGATGCACCTGATCCGCGAAGAGCTGGGCTATGACGGTCTGGTGATGACGGATGATATCTCGATGAAGGCCCTGTGGGCGCCCGAGATTTTACACCAAGGTCAGCGCCCGAACCTGGACGGGGGCAAGGTGCCCTCCCGGGGGGAGGGCCCGGCGCTGTCAGGCCTGCGGCCAGACGAAACAGCGCATATTGCCGGTGTGATCGCCAGAGCTTCGCTCGACGCGGGCTGCGATGTCGCTCTCTTTTGCAACGCCCCCTTGGCGGAGCGCGCGGCGGTGGCCGAGGCGGCGGGCGGGATGACGGATGCGGCCCAACGGCGCGCCGAGGCGGCGCTGGCCTGCCGCAAATCCCCTGCCGCGCTTGACACTGCCGGTGCCGAAGCGGAACTATCTGCCCTCATGGGCGGACAGGTATATGGCTGACGAGGACACGCTCTTTCCGGAGGAACTGCAGCTTTCGGTCGAGGAACGCCTCGAGGCCGAGGCGCTGATTGTTGACGTCCACGGTTTTGAAGGGCCGCTGGACCTGTTGCTGATGCTCTCGCGCACCCAGAAGGTCGACCTGCGGCGGATCTCGGTCTACGAGTTGGCGCGGCAATATCTGACCTTTGTCGAACGCGCCAAGGAGCTGCGGATCGAGCTGGCGGCGGATTACCTGGTGATGGCGGCCTGGCTGGCCTACCTCAAGTCCCGCCTGCTTCTGCCGCCCGACCCGGAGGAGGAAGGTCCCTCGGGTGAGGAACTGGCCGCGCATCTGGCCTTTCAGCTTGAACGGCTGCAGGCGATGCGCGATGCCGCCGCCCGGTTGATGGGGCGCGACCAGCTGGGGCGCGACTTCTTTGCGCGCGGGCAGGGCGAGGATGTGCAGCGGATCAAGACGGTGACCTATACGGCCAACCTTCTCGACCTGATGCAGGGCTATGCCCGCATCCGCACCAAGGACGAATTTCGCCCCTTCGTGATGGACCGCGACAGCGTCTTCACCATGGAGGAGGCGCTGGAACGGATGCGCGGCCTTATCGGGTTCACCGGCAGCTGGACCGACATGCTGAGCTACCTGCCGGACGGCTGGCACAGTGATCCGGTCAAGCGCCGTTCCGCCACCGCCGCCACATTTGCCGCCTCGTTGCAGCTGGTCAAGGAGGGCAAGATGGAGATCCGCCAGACGGAGAGTTTTGCCCCGATCCAGTTGCGCACCCGGCCAGAGGACCATTGATGGACGAGTATCAGAGCCATATTTCCGAAGAGGACCACCCCCGCCGCCGCCAGAGCGACAGCCTGTTTGACGCGCCGCCGATGGCGGAACAGGAGCGCATGGTGGAGGCGGTGCTCTTTGCCAGCGCCGACCCGGTGACGATCCGCGATCTGGAAGCGCGGATGCCGCATGGGTGCAACCCCGGCGAGGCGATGGAATATCTGCGCAAGCGCTACGAGGGGCGCGGGGTGCGGGTGGTGCAGGTGGGAGAAGCCTGGGCGCTGCGCACCGCGCCCGACCTCGGCTTTCTGATGCAGAAGGAAACGGTGGAGACCAAGAAACTGTCGCGTGCCGCGATCGAGACGCTGGCGATCATCGCCTATCACCAGCCGGTGACCCGGGCCGAGATCGAAGAGATCCGCGGCGTTTCGGTCTCGCGCGGTACCATCGACCAGCTGCTGGAGATGGAGTGGATCCGCTTCGGGCGCCGCAAGATGACTCCGGGGCGGCCGGTGACCTTTGTGGTGACGCCGGTCTTCCTCGACCATTTCGGCCTGGAGAGCGCGCGCGACCTGCCCGGGCTGAAGGAGTTGCGCGCCGCAGGTCTGCTGGAAAACCGGCCGCCGCCGGGGGCCTTCCCCATCGGTCAGGGCGACAGCGAGGACGAGCGCCGCGACGAGGAACAGGCGGAATTGTTCGAAGACTAGGCAATTTTGCCCGGAAATCGCCCCACTCCGCCCCTATATGGGCTGGGGAGTGAAGTTGAGACAGGGAGCCGAAATCATGGGATTTGACCGGATCGTGAACATGATCCTGCGTCGCCTGCTGATGCGGGCGGTCAATTCCGGCGTTGATGCCGGGATCAATGCGCTGGCCCGGCGGGGCGGGGGAAAGCGGGACAGCCGGGCCTCTTCCGAGGAAGAGGCCGAGCGGGCGCGGATCCGCGCGATCAGGCAGGAACGTCGGGCGCAGCGGCAGGCGCGCCCGGATGAGGACTGACACTGCGGCGCAGGCTCAGGCCCTCGATGGCGGCGAGGGCGGTGAGGCTGGCGGAAATCAGCACACAGCCCAGAAGGCCAAAGGCGCGAAAGCCGAAGCCGCCGACAAAGGGCGCCGCAAAGACGCAGATATAGGTGGTGGTGGAATAGATCCCCATGATGGCGCCGCGCTGACGCGGATCCAATGAGGTGAGACGGGCCACCAGCAGGTTCAGCGCAAAATGCTGGAAGATCCCCCACAGCAAGGCAATGCCGAGGAAGACCGCGTAGCTGTCCCCCAGCAGACCCATTGCGAGGTAGATCGCCGTCGCCATGACAAACACCGGCGAGGTCGCCCGGGCAAGGCCGATGCGGTCCAGGATCGGATCCAGCAGCACTGCCGAGCCGAAGCCCAGCCCGTAGAACAGCGGTAGCAGCCCGGCCTGTCCAGTGGAGAGGCCGAGGCTGATGGTGGCATGGGCGCCGGTATAGGAATAGGTCACGTAAAAGCTGAGCATCAGCCCAATGGTGGCGCAGATGCCGCGGGTCATGCCGCGCACCCGCAGCGCGCTGAGCGGCGAGGTTGCAACCTGTTCCGGCTGATCGAGACGCGCCAATGGGGCCGTCAGGAGCCAGACCAACGCGCAGAGACCGGCCAGGGTGCCATAGACCATGCGCCAGCCGATCAGCTCGGCGCTCCAGGCTGCGAGGCTGACACCGAGCACCAACGAGAGCGTCCAGCCGGTGAGCACCGCGCCCACCGTGCGCGCCTCGCGCCCCTTGGGCGAGATCACCGCCGCCATCGTGTAGATCGAGGGCAGCGCCGCGCCGCCGGCGATGCCGCAGAGCGCCTGCGCCGCGATCAGTAGCATAAGGCTTGGGGCCAGGGCGCTGGCGACAAAGCCGAGGGTCAGCCCCGCAAGCGCCATCCGCAGGAGCCTGCCGCTGCCGATCCGATCCCCCAGAGGCGCCAGCAACAGCGCCGCCGCCGCCACGCCGAGGCCGTAGCCGCTGGAGGCCCAGAGCACCTGGCTCGGGGTGGCGGAAAGCGCTGCCCCCACCGGCTGCACCAAGGGTGACAGCAGCAGCGCATTGGTGCCGACGATGGCAATGGCGCACATCAGCGTGGCGATGGAGATCCAGAGCGGCGGAGCATTGGTCGGCATGTGTCTCTCGGGTCGGGTTGAATTTCATTCGGCAGTTTGGCTTAATCGGCGAAGCTCATTCTGTGAAGCCTGAAGCGAGACCTCGATGGAAAAACCAGAGAACATTCCGTCCGCCCCCCGGATGGCCCGCAGCCTCGATGCGCTGGACCGAAGAATATTAGGTGCGCTTTGCCGCGATGCCTCGCAATCCTACGCCGCGATCAGCGAACAGGTCGGCCTGTCGGCACCTGCGGTGCATGAGCGGGTCAAGCGGCTGAAGGCCTCCGGTGCGATCAAGGCGACGGTAGCACAGATTGACGGCGCGCAGGTGGGCAAACCGATCCTTGCCTTTGTGCATGTGGACACCATCGGCTGGGGCAAAACCCACGAGATCATGGCGCTGGAGCAATTCCCCGAGGTGGAGGAGATCCATTCCACCACCGGCGACACCTGCCTGATCATGAAGGTGCGTGTCGCCAGCCCCCATGCGCTGGAAGGGCTGTTGTCGAAGATCTACGATATCGAAGGGGTGCGCGGCACCAGCACCTATTTGACTCTGTCGACGGTGCTCGAACGCTCCGCCCAGGCGGAGGTGACGACGGAGCTGGAGAAGGTAAGCTACCCGCGCTGAAGCGCGCTCAGCGCGGGCTGCGGAAATGTTTCGAGAGTTTCAGCCCCTGACCCTGGTAGTTGGAGGCGATTCCCGCGCCATAGAGCTGCTCTGGCAGCTCGGCCATGCGTTCATAGACCAGTCGGCCAACCACCTGCCCGTGTTCGAGCACAAAGGGCGCCTCGTGGCAGCGCACCTCGAGCACCCCGCGCGAGCCTGCACCGCCGGCCGCCGCATGGCCGAAGCCCGGATCGAAGAATCCCGCGTAGTGTACCCGGAACTCGCCCACCATGGCGAGATAGGGCGCCATCTCGGCGGCATAGGCGGGCGGAATATGCACTGCCTCGCGGCTGACGAGGATGTAGAAGGCACCGGGATCGAGGATGATATGGCCGTTGTCGCTGCGCACCTCTTCCCAATATTCCTTGGGATCATAGGCGCCGATCCGGTCAAGGTCGATCACGCCAGTATGCGGCTTGGCGCGATAGCCGACCAGATCGCTGCCGGGCAGGCGCAGGTCGACCGAAAACCCGAGACCGTCCTCGATCACCGCCTCGCCATCGACCAGCGGCGTCTCGGCGTGGAGCGCGGCCAGCGCGCCGTCGTCGAGCACCGATTGACCGGCCCGGAAGCGGATCTGGTTCAGGCGCATGCCAGGGCGCGCCAGCACCGAAAACGACCGTGGGCAGATCTCCGCATAGAGCGGGCCATGGTAGCCCGCCCGGATGCGGTCGAATTCCTCTCCGCCATCGGTGATGGTGCGTGTCAGAAGGTCGAGCCGCCCGGTCGAGCTCTTGGCATTGGCGACGGCGGTGATGCCCTCGGGCAGGGCCAGCGATTCCATCAGCGGCACCACGTAGACGCAGCCTTTCTCCAGCACTGCGCCATGAGTGAGGTCGATCCGGTGCATCTCGAATTCCTCGAGCCGCTCGGCCACGGTGCGGCCCTGACCGGCGAGGAAGGAGGCGCGCACCCGGTAGGCGGTGGTGCCGAGGCGCAGGTCAAGGCTAGCCGGCTGGATCTGACCGTCGATCAATGGAGCGGCAAGGGCGATCTCGCCGCGGGCAAGCAGGGTCTCGATGGTCTGGCTGGGCAACACGCCGGTCATTGCTCGCTCTCCTCAGATAGGGCTGCGCCAAAGGCATGGTGCAGAGTTCTGCCTGCCGCTGTGCTTGTCAATGCGCGAGGTCTCTTGGCCATTAAAAGTCGGGCGATTCCAAGGACAAAGCAGGCAGCGGATAGACAAACGCCCGAGCGAAGATCGCTCGGGCGTTTTGTTTGGTCGGGCTAGCAGGACTTGAACCTGCGACCTTCCGTCCCCCAGACGGACGCGCTACCAGGCTGCGCTATAGCCCGTTGAGGATGCTTTCTACTGCTTTTGGCGGCAGGGGCAAGGGGCGATTTAGATTTTTTTACGCTTTCTTTCGAGCGGTTGCCGAGCCTGGTGCCAGAGCCGGTCTTGGCTCTGGCCTGCAGGCTTATATCCGGTCCGCTGTTGGGGCTGACATCGGGCAAAGCGTGGGGCGTCGCGCCGCGACACCCATGACCGGGGCGGAGAGGGGCGCTGTCAGTCGCGGGACAGCGCCGCCCGCAGATCGCGGGCAATGTCATGCAGGGGCGCGCGCGCTTCGACGGGCAAGGCCGAAAGCGCCGAAAGACGGGACAGGAGACCGGGCAGGGCGGCGTAGTCGGTCTCATCCGGCACCTCGATGATCCGCGGGCCTGGCGTGACCTCACTGTCATCCCTCCAGGCGAAACCTTCGTCGTTCTCCAGCTCTTCCGGTGCCCCAGGATCGGTTCCGTCCGCCTGCGCCAATGCCTCGACTGAGGGCTCGCTTGCGGCTGCCTCCTCGGTGTCCACCTCGTTGGTCGCCGATTCATCAAGGGCGGCCAGATCCTCATCAGGTGCCACCTCATCGGTCAGGAGCGAGTCCGCCGGATACTCATCCGTACCGGAGAAGGGATCTGTGGCGCCGTCCTCTTCGTTGGCAGGCTCTTCTGGCAGAGGGAATGGGGAGCTGTCAGCATCCGCATCCGCATCCTCATCCTCAGCTATAGCGGAGCCGGGGGCCGGCTCCTGGGCCGTGAATGTGCCATCGAGGCCTTCGGTAGAAAGGTGTTCGGCGCTGTCCTCGACCTCAGTCTCGGGCCCGGTCGGGGCATCGCTGTCCAGCGGCCCGAGCACAGTCGTTGGCGCAGGACCCTGCGGCTGATCCGGGTCGGCCGGATAGCTGGTTCCGACCTCGGGCAGGTCCAGCGGCGCGATCTCTTCGTCGAGAGGAAATCCGGCGGGCGCTGTTGTCTCCTCCAAAGACGCAGCCGCGTCCTGCGGGAGTGTTTCGGTCGCGGCCATCTCTGGCGCGGTCAGCGGATCGGAATCGGGGTTCGGCTCCGCAAGATCAGCCAGGCGAGGGGCGGCGGAGGCAAGGCTCTCGTCAAGCGGGGGCAGGCCCGCCTCTGCCGTGGTGGCGGCCGGAGCAGGGGGGGCGAAGAAATCCTGCTGTGTGGTCGTGCCGCCGGTCAAAGACGGGGGCGTGCCGCGTCCCGGAACCGGCACGCGATGCGGGGTCTCCCGGTGCGGGGCAGCGGCGGAGGGCAGGTCAATCGGCATGGCGATCTGGCCAGGTTGCGACCCGGATCCCTGTGCCGCAGCACCAGTGGCGGATGCGGGCACGGTGGCGGGCGTGCCGCTGGGCGGGGGGGGCGCCTCTGCGGTGGCCGGGGCGGGCTCGGAGCCAGGCCAGTCCTGCCCGGCAGGGTCCTGCCCGGACGCGTCTTGGCCAATGAGGTCTTGGCCAGTGAGGGGCTGACCGGGGCTGGTTGCGCTTGTCACCGGATCAGCTGGCAGATCGAGGTCGGCGACTGCGCTGGCTTCGACCGTATCCATGGCGGCAGACCCCGGAGCCTCTGGCGCCGCATCTGTCCTGCCCTGTGATGCGGGGGGGATGGTTTGGGGCTGGGGGGTGGTCTCGGGCTGCGGCGGCGTTGCAGATCCGTTTCCGCCCTCAAGGATCTCGCCTGCGTTCAGCGGGTCGACGCCCTGCGGTGCCGAGACCGCGGGTGCGGAGGGGGCGGGATCCTGGGCCGGGTGTTGGGGCGTGTCATCGGGGAAGGTCGCGGCTGTGGTCGGCACGCTTGTCGGGGCGGCCTCCGCCAGAGTTGCGGCATGGTCCACTGAGGTGGAAGCCGTCAGCGGCGTCTGTGCAGGCGTCGCCGCAGCAGGTGGCGTCGCCTCGGGCGATGCGCGGTCGTCGGCGGGAGGGTGCGAGGCAGCAGCGTCGACGGCCGCCGCTTCGGTCCCTGCCAGAGGGAGGGAGACGGAATCCGCAAGGATGGGTTCGGCAGCTGTGGGTCCGGTCGCGCTGAGGGCGGCGGAAGTCGGATCGGCCGATTCCGGTGCGGCCGAGGCTGGCGCTGGGGTGTCAGAAGACGGGGTGCCCGAGGACGGTGCCGCCGCGCCATGTGTGACCGATGCCGAGGCTGCGGGGCGCGACGGGGCAGCAAAGGGCGGCGGGGTCGGCGGTGCGGCCATGCGTGGCGCCCGTTGCGGTTCCTCAGGCTGGTCACGATCCACCGCAGGGCGGCGGGGGGTCTTTTCCGCCGCATCGGGGGCCTGTTCCTCCACCCATTTGCTGACGGGCTTGGTCTCGACCGGGGCGGCCGGGCTGCCCTCCTCCTCGCCATCGAGCGGCTTGGAGAAACTCTGCACGTGCTGCACGCCCTTTTCGCGGATCATGGTCTGCACATCCTTGATGGACAGGCCATCCTCATGCAGCAGATGCTGGATACCGCCCAAGAGCAGCATGTCGGTGGGGCGATAGTAGCGCCGCCCGCCGGCCCGTTTGACCGGCTTCACCTGGTTGAACTTGCTTTCCCAGAATCGCAGCACATGGGCCTGGATATCCAACCACTCCGCGACTTCGCTGATGGTGCGAAAGGCGTCAGGAGACTTGGACATTTGAGAGACCCTCTAAACAAAAATCGCCGCCGAGCGGCAAAGGTTGAGGCCCCACATCCGGTGGGGCCACTGTGGTTGGGCACGTCTTATCGCCAGAAGGTTTACTTGCGGTTGCCGTCGGCAACGCGGTCCTTCATCAGATGGGACGGGCGGAAGGTGAGAACGCGACGCGGCTGGATCGGAACCTCTTCGCCGGTCTTGGGGTTGCGGCCGACGCGGGCGGATTTGTCCCGCACGCTGAAGGTGCCAAAAGAGGAGATCTTCACCTGCTCGCCGCGCACCAGGGCATCGGACATATGCTGCAGCATGCTCTCCACCAGCTGGGCGCTTTCGTTGCGCGACAACCCGACCTCGCGAAACACCGCTTCGCTGAGATCCATCCTCGTGATCGTTTTTTCAGTCATTGCCATCCCCGTTGTTTTCAAAAACAATAGGGCGAGGGGAATTTCCCTGTCAATATCAATGAATTGGAAGGCAAGGTTTCGCGCGTATTACCAGCGCAAAACCACGGCACCCCAAGCAAGGCCACCACCGATGGCCTCGGTGACCACCAGATCGCCTGGTTTGATCTGCCCGCGTTCCACACCCACGGAGAGCGCCAGCGGGATCGAGGCCGCAGAGGTATTGCCGTGATCCTGCACGGTGACCACCACTTTGTCCATCGGCAGGCCCATCTTCTTGGCGGTGCCCTGGATGATGCGGATATTGGCCTGATGCGGCACGATCCAGTCGACATCCTCGGAGCTGACCCCGGCGCGGGTCAGCGCGGTGGTGGCGGTGGAGGCGAGTTTCTCGACCGCGTGGCGGAACACCTGATTGCCCTGCATCCGCAGGTAGCCGGTCGATTGGGTGGAGACCCCGCCGTCCACATAGAGAAGATCCTTGTAGCGCCCGTCGGAATTGAGATCGGTGGCCAGGATGCCGCGATCCTCCGAGGTGCCCGCGCCCTCCTGCGCTTCCAGCAGCAGTGCGCCGGCGCCGTCGCCGAACAGGACGCAGGTGGAGCGGTCGGTCCAGTCCATGATCCGGCTGAAGGTCTCCGCCCCGATCACCAGCACCCGGTCGGCCTGACCAGAGGCGATGAGCGCATTGGCATTGGCCAGCGCATAGACAAAACCGGCGCAGACCGCCTGCACGTCAAAGGCAAAGCCGCGGGTCATGCCCAGTTGCGACTGCACCATTGTGGCGGCGGAGGGGAAGGTGAGATCGGCGGTGGAGGTGGCAACCACGATGGCGTCCACATCCTCGACCGTGCGGCCAGCGGCCTTCAGCGCGGCCTCTGCGGCGCGGGTCGCCATATTGGAGGTGGTTTCCCCTTCGGCGGCAAAGTGGCGCCGTTCAATGCCGGAACGGGAGCGAATCCATTCGTCGGACGTATCCAGCGTGGCTTCGAATTCCGCGTTCTCAACAATGCGTTCGGGGAGGTAGTGCCCTGCGCCAATCACCACTGCGCGTCGCGTCATTCGTCTGCTGCCTTCTACTTCGTGCTCCCGGTGTCAGAATCGCCGGGACGATCCGCCTCTGCGGACGTTGCGTCATCTTGGGCAAGCTCAACGGCGGATGCAACCCGGGCTGCAAGCTTTTCCGCAAACCCTTGTTCTGCAAGAAGAAATGCCAGTTTTACCGCGGCCGATACGCCGGTTGCATCCGCCCCGCCATGGGATTTCACCACGGTTCCGTTGAGGCCGAGGAACACGCCGCCATTGACCCTCCGCGGGTCGATCCGCTTGGACAGGCGCGACAGCGAGGTATAGGCGAGGAGGGCGGCGAGGCGGGACAGGACGGAGTATTCAAACGCTTCCCGCATGGCAGAGCGCAGAAGGCTCGCGGTGCCTTCGCCGGTCTTGATCGCCACATTGCCGGTGAATCCGTCGGTGACGATCACATCGGCGATATCGCCGGGAATATCGCTGCCCTCGACAAAGCCGACGAATTCGTAATTCGCCTTCTCCGCGTTCTGGGCAATGAGGTGATAGGCCTCTTTCAGCTCCGCGCGACCCTTGTGCTCTTCGGTGCCAACGTTCAGCAGGCCGACCCGGGGGCAGGGGATATTCATCGAATTGCGGGTGTAGGAGGTGCCCATCAGGGCGTATTGCAACAGATCCTGCGCATCGGCGCGGATATCCGCCCCCACATCGAGCATCACGTTGAAGCCCTGCGGATTGCGCGAGGGCCAGAGAATAGCAATTGCCGGGCGGTTGACCCCCGGCAATTTGCGCAGGCGCAGCATGGAGAGCGCCATCAGCGCCCCGGTATTGCCGCAGGAGACCACCCCGGCTGCCTCACCCGAGCGCACCGACTCAAGGGCGGACCACATCGAGGTCCCCTTGGCACTGCGGACGACCTGGCTCGGCTTGTCTTCCATGGTGACCACATCGCGCGCATCCCGAATCTCGACGCGGCCCTTCAGGGGTTTCCTGCGGGCAACGAGAGGTTCGAGCTGTTCGACGGGGCCGTGCAGAACAAACCGGATGTCCGGGTTCTTCTGAGCCGAAAGGGCAATGCCAGCCACCACAACGGCGGGGCCGGCATCGCCACCCATGGCGTCCACCGAAATCACGGTGCGGCGGGCATGTGCCTGCGATGGAGCGGTTTTACCCGTCATGCGACTGCTGGCCTGCCCGGCATCCGTGATCCCGTATTGGCTCAGGCTGCGTCTTCGTCGAGATCGATTTCGTCAGCTTGTGCGACGATCTCTTTGTTGTCGTAGTGACCGCAGGAGGGGCACACGTGGTGGGGACGACGCAGTTCGCCGCAGTTCGAGCATTCGTTCGGGTTTGCAGCAACCAGTGCATCGTGCGCGCGGCGGTTGTTGCGGCGCGATTTGGATACTTTGTTCTGTTGGACAGCCATGTCTCAACCTTTGTCTAACTGGGGCCTTCGGGCGGCAGAGGCCGTCGGGCGTGTTTCATAGTCCGTGTCAAATCGGTCTGACGGGCGGTGTGACGTGCGTTTAGGACGCTGCCTGTCCGATGTCCAACCAAAAATTCCGATGAGCGCGCGAAAATACTGCGAATCCCCGTCGGCGCAAGCGGTTTTTTAGGAGAGCGCGGGCGCGAGCGCCAGCGGGAATCTGCGATGGATCGGGGAGGTGGAGCATTTTTTCCACAACCCGGCGCAAACGGCACGGATCACTCCTTGGCAGGATCCGACTTCAGCAGGTCCGCAAGCCCGGCAAAGGGACGCGTCTCCTCGTCGGTCATCGGGTCCAGACCCGGTTCCGCGTGCAGGTGCTGGCCGAGGGTGGCGCCGTCCTTGCGGGGATATTGCGGCAGGTTGAGGGCGACGGCCTCCGCCAGGATCGCGGCCACGTCGATCACCTCGCCGAGGGCTTCGGAGGTGTCATCCTCGTCCATTTCCACCTCGGCGGCCTCGGGCTCCTCGAAATTGGTAAGGAACAGGCGGTCGACCTCGGTGTCGACCCGGGTGGTCACCGGCTCCAGCGAGACGACGCAGGGCTGCACCACGGTAAAGCCCAGCTTGGCCTTGAGGCTCCAGTCGCGTTTGCCACGGGCCTTGATCTCGCCTTCGAACCGCAGCTTGCGCAGACCGTCGACGCCGAGATCGGCGGCGAGGGCGGCAAGTTCGGTCGCCTCGGGCACCAGCGCAAAGCGGGTCGGGCGGTTCTGCGGAAGGTCGGCCACCCGGTAGGCGGCGGCGGAAGGAAGGTCTGAACTCACGCGGGGCACTTTCATTTCTTGAACCAGAAGCCCGGTTTAGGTAATCGGGACTTCAGTCTTAATCAAGCCGAAGGGCAGGGGAAGCAGATGTTTGCAAGACCGAAGACCGTAAAAACCGCGCTGCGCGCCGTGCTGCTGGCCGGCGTTCTGGTTTCAGTGGCGGCCTGTACGGCACAATATCGCAAACATGGCTGGATCCCGGGACCGGAGCTGCTCGACGAGGTGGTGGTGGGTGTCGACACCCGCGACACGGTGACCGAGACGGTGGGCGAACCCTCCATCGAGTCGCTGGTCGACGAGAGCGGCTATTATTATGTGACCTCGCGGATGAAGTTCTTCGGTGCCCGCGAACCCAGAGTCGTCTCGCGCGATCTGGTGGCGATCACCTTCGACACCCGTGGCGTGGTGGACAGCGTGCAGCGCTACACGCTGGAGGATGGCCGCACCATCAACCTCGAACGGCGGGTGACGGATTCGAGCATCCAGGACAAGACCTTCCTGCGGCAGCTGCTCGGCAACCTCGGCAATTTCAACCCCGGCAGCTTCCTGCAGCAATAGGCGGCGGGTGCGGCACGGTGGAAATTTGAACCCGGGGATGGAAACGTCACCCGGGTTTCACATGTTATGTGCTAGCTGACGGCAGCTGCCGCCTTTGACCCCGGAGCAGATCATGGCCCTTTCATTTCCCAGCCCAAGCGATGCCGCCGCCGAGGAGGGCCACCTGCTGAGCCGTGGACGCTACCGGGCCCGTCTGGCGCGCGGGCCGGCGGATGTCGCGGCGGTGCAGGCGCTGCGTACCCTGTGTTTTCGCACCGAGCAGATCGACCAGGATGCCTTTGACGGGATCTGCGCCCATGTGCTGGTGGAGGATCTGCGCTCCGGCGCCTTGGTCTGCTGTTTCCGTATGCTGGTGCTGGAGGGCGGTGCGGATGTGGGGCGCAGCTATTCGGCCCAGTTCTATGACCTGTCGGCGCTGCAGGGCTTTGACGGGCGAATGGTCGAAATGGGGCGTTTCTGCATCCATCAGGGCTGGAGCGATCCCGATATCCTGCGCCTTGCCTGGGCGGCGATGACCGCCTTCGTCGATGCCGAGAACATCCAGATGCTGTTTGGGTGCTCTTCCTTTGCCGGAACCGAGACCGCGGAGTATCTCGACGCCTTTGCGATGCTGAAGCACCGTCATCTGGCGCCAAAGCGCTGGCTGCCGCGGGTAAAGGCTCCGAAGGTCTTTCGCTTTGCCGCGCGACTGCGGCGCAAGCCCGATGCCAAGAAGGCCATGCTGCGGATGCCGCCCCTGTTGCGCACCTATCTGATGATGGGCGGATGGGTCAGCGATCACGCGGTGGTGGACACCCATATGAACACGCTGCATGTCTTTACCGGGCTTGAGATCGGCGCCATCCCGCCCGCTCGCAAGCGCCTGTTGCGCGCAGTGGCGGGATAGAAGCTGACGTTTGACCTAGGGGCGGGAGCGCTCCCGCCCGTCGCCATGCCATCAAGAAGATGCCACACCTCCCGTTGGGCACGGCGCCGCCTGACGGCGGCGCGGTTGTGTCGGCCATGCGCGGGTGCGCAGTCGCGGGCGATCGCCTCTCTTCTTCTGGCCATAAATACCTGGCAGCTCTGTGATCTCAGCCCTTGGAAACGCTTCTGCGATTGACGCGCCACAGCGGGCGGTTTAGCTCCGCTGGCATGGCACGTATTCCTCTTCTCCAGATGTCCGGCATTTCGCTCACCTTCGGGGGCGATCCGGTGTTTTCAGATCTCGACCTTGTGGTGCAGCCCGGTGACCGGGTGGCGCTGGTGGGGCGCAATGGGTCCGGCAAATCCACCCTGATGAAAGTCATGGCTGGGCTGGTGGAACCGGATGCGGGCTCCATCGTGGTGCCGCCGGGCAACTCGGTCGGCTACATGGAGCAGGACCCGAAGATGGAGGGCTTTGCCACGCTGGGGGATTTTGCTGCCTCCGGCCTCGACGAGGGCGAGCTCTACAAGGTTGAACGCGCCGGCGAAGGGTTGAAGTTCGACCCCGCCCGCCCGGTCTCCACCGCCTCGGGCGGCGAACGGCGCCGCGCTGCCCTGGCCAAGCTGATGGCCGAGGCGCCCGAGCTGATGCTGCTGGACGAGCCGACCAACCACCTCGACATCGAGGCGATCTCCTGGCTGGAGAGCGAACTGGCCGCGACCCGCGCTGCCTTTGTGCTGATCTCGCACGACCGCGCCTTCTTGCGGGCGCTGACCCGTGCCACCCTCTGGGTCGATCGCGGCCAGGTCCGCCGTCAGGACAAGGGGTTCGAAGATTTCGAGGCCTGGCGCGACAAGGTCTGGGAAGACGAGGACATGCAGCGCCACAAGCTCAACCGCCTCATCAAATCCGAGAGCCGTTGGGCCGTGGAGGGCATCTCTGCCCGCCGCAAGCGCAATATGGGCCGGGTGCGCGCGCTGCAGGACCTGAAGGTCGAGCGCGCGGGTCAGATCAAGCGGCAAGGGGCTGCGGCGATGGATCTGGAGGCCGGGCCGAAGTCCGGCCGCAAGGTGATCGAGGCCGAAGGGCTCGCCAAGGTTTTCGGGGACAAGGAGATCCTGCGTAATTTCTCCCTCACCGTGCAGCGCGGCGAACGGGTGGCTTTTGTCGGCCCCAATGGCGTCGGCAAGACCACGTTGCTGAAGATGCTGCTGGGGGAGGTGGCTCCTGATGAAGGACAGGTCAAGCTGGGCACCAAGCTCGAGATCGCCCTGTTTGATCAGACCCGCGACCAGCTCGACGGGGAGGCCAGCCTTTGGGAAAACCTGACGGCGGATCCGCTGATGGGGATTTCAGGCAAGGCCGACCAGGTCATGGTGCGCGGCCAGCCCAAACATGTGGTGGGATACCTGAAGGAATTCCTCTTTGACGAGCGCCAGGTGCGGGCGCCGGTGCGGTCGCTCTCCGGGGGCGAAAAAGCCAGGTTGCTGCTGGCAAAACTCATGGCGCGATCCTCCAATGTTCTAGTGCTCGACGAACCGACCAACGACCTTGATGTGGAGACGCTGGACCTGCTGCAGGAATTGCTGGACGGCTATGACGGTACGGTCTTGCTGGTCAGCCACGACCGCGATTTCCTCGACCGGGTGGCCACCACCACGGTGGCTATGGAAGGTCAGGGACGTGCCACGGTCTATGCCGGGGGCTGGAGCGATTACCTCGCGCAACGGGCGCCTTCTGACGCGGATGACAAGCCCCGGCAGGGGCGGGAGAAGCCGAAACCCGACGCACCTACTGCGGGCCAGCCCGCCAAGGAGGGCTTGAGTTTCAAGGAAAGGCACCGTCTGGACGCCCTGCCGGGAGAAATCGAACGGCTGGAAAAGGAAATCGCCAAGCTCGAAGAGCTGATGATGGACCCGGATCTGTTCACCCGGGAGCCGGTCAAGTTCAAGAAGGCCACCGAAGCTCTGGTAGAGCGCCAGCACAAACTCGCCGCTGCCGAGGAAGAGTGGCTGGTTCTGGAAGAAAAGGCGGCCGGATAATAGAGCGGTTTCGCTTCGGGCAAGGCCCGAAGCGACCTGCGCCGCGCGCGCCCCGTAGGGGCGCGCGCGGCGCTCGGCCCAACGGGATCGATCCTCTCGCCAGAGAGGGGAGGACGGGCGGGAGCTCCCCGCCCATGCCCCGCTCACCGCATGCGCAGAGCGCCGTCGATCCGGATGACCTCGCCATTGAGATAGCCCATCTCGACGATAAACCCGGCCAGACGCGCGTATTCCTCCGGCTGGCCAAGCCGCGCCGGGTTTGGCACATCGGCGGCCAGTTGTGCCTGTGCCTCCTCCGGCAGACCTGCGAGCATCGGGGTCATGAAGATGCCGGGCGCAATCGCCATCACCCGGATACCGCTGGAGGCGAGGTCCCGAGCCATCGGCAGGGTCATGCCGACGATGCCCCCTTTGGAGGCCGCATAGGCCGTCTGACCCTTCTGCCCGTCAAAGGCGGCGATCGAGGCCGTGTTGATGATCACCCCGCGGGCGCCGTCCGATTCAGATTCGTTCTTTGCGATCTCCACCGCCGCGAGGCGGGCGACGTTGAAGCTGCCGACGAGGTTGATATCCACCGTGCGTTGGAAGGCCCCCAGCGGATGGGCGCCGTCCCGTCCTACGGTCTTGATCGCATGGGCGATGCCGGCACAGTTCACGCAGGCCGAAATCCCGCCCATCTTGGCACTTGCATGCGCAATTGCGGCGGCCACAGACTCCTCACTCGTCACATCGGTTTCTGCAAAATGCGCGCCGATGCTCTGGGCGACCTTGCTGCCCCGATCCGCATCGCGGTCGAAAATGGTGACCTCTGCGCCGGCCTGGCGGAAATACCGCGCCGTGGCCTCTCCCAAGCCGGAAGCGCCGCCGGTGATTACGGCGCGTGTGGTTGCGAGTTTCATGCCTCTCGCTCCTCCCATGAAATGAACATGTGTTCAAATAATCATGAGGCACGGGCTCTGTCCAGCTTTGTCAAAGGTGCGAGCGCGCTTAGGCCTGCATCAAGGCCCGGTCCCAGCGGGCCAACCCGGCGAGGCTGCGACCCAGCGGCGGCCAATAGAGCCAGGTTCCCCCGAGCCTGTGCAGGCGCGCGCCGGTCCCAAGCTTGAACCGCGCCAGTCCGGCTGCCGCCTCGGTGTTGATCACCCCAAGGTCCAAGGTTGTGATCGCCTTCCCGGCCAACCACTCCATCACCGACCACATCAGAAGGTTGTGGGCAGACAAATGTTTGCCGCGCGCGGTGCTATGGGCCACATGATAGGTGGCACAGCGCCCATGGGTGAGGATCAGCACGCCCGCAATAACTTCACGCCCCTCATGCGCCTCAAACAATTTGACAGCGCTGGGGTTTGCCTCGGCATAGGCCAGGGTCAGCGGGATCGGCCAGCTGCGATAGCCGCGCTGGCCTTGCTGTGCCAGATCGGCCTGCAAGAGCCAGTGATTGGGCGAGAGCGGCAAATTGCGGCGGGTGATCTTGAGGCCCTGTCCCTCGGCATGGCGCAGGCGATTGCGCCATTTTTGCTCCAGCCCTGCATGGCGCGCGGCGTGGTCAGGGTGAATATCCAGCAGAGCAACCTGCGCCGGCGTCATCAGCGGCAGGGCACCAAGGCGGGCAAGCTCCGGCACCGGATGGTCCGGCGACAGGATCAGGGGGCGATGGCGTAGCCCTTTGGCTTGCACGGCTTCGAAGACCTGCTCGGGCTGCGCAATAGGCGCGCGGTTGATCATTGCCAGGGGAATGCCGCGCACCCGGCGCTGCATCACCACCATATCGTTCAGACCTTCAAGCATCAAAGGCCGCTCTCCTGTCAGCCGCAGGGCCGCAGAAAACTCTTGAGATTGAGCGATCGCCTGATGGGCGTGAGAAGCAACCGGAGGCTGAGGCATAAACGCGGCGGGATGTGGGGCAAACATGCCGCCATTAACGCTCCGGAAACCTAAAGTATGGTTAATGAAACCATGACAAGACCAGCCACCGTCTTTGGAAAATCTGCCCCCGGCGCGCGCATGACAAAATGCGCCGCGCTGTTGATTGCAGTTGCGCTGTCGATCCCGACCTTCGTGGTGCTGACTTTGGTGGATCTGGTCTTCTTTTGAGGCTGCGGCTCTCTTGCGGCCCCTAATGTCGGGAGCGGCAAGAGGGGCAAAGCCCCTCCTGCACTTGGACCAAATCAGTCCTGAAGCTGAACCAGCGCGTGGCGCTTCTTGCCCGCGGACAGCTTGATCGGCGAGGAGAGCGCACCCGCGTCGATCATCAGGCCCGCGTCGGTTAGCGGCTGGTCATCGAGTCTTGCGCCATTCTCGGTGATCAGGCGCTTGGCCTCCTTGCCGGTTTTTGCAAGCCCGGACTTCACGATCAGCTGAACGATGGACATGCCGTCCCCCAGCTCCGCAGCGGTCAGGGTCAGGGTCGGCAGGTCGTCACCCACACCGCCTTTTTCAAAGACCTCGCGCGCGGTGGCCTCGGCTGCGGCTGCGGCTTCGGCACCGTGCAGCAGTCTGGTGACCTCATTGGCGAGGATGATCTTGGCGCTGTTGATCTCGGAGCCTTCGAGCGCGCCGAGACGGTTGCATTCTTCGACCGGCAGCTCGGTATAGAGCTTGAGGAACCGGCCGACGTCCGCATCGGTGGTATTGCGCCAGAACTGCCAGAACTCATAAGGCGACAGCATATCGCCGTTAAGCCAGATGGCGCCGCCCTGGCTCTTGCCCATCTTACGGCCATCCGAGGTGGTCAGCAGCGGCGAGGTCAGGCCAAAGATCGTATTGTCGAGCACCCGGCGTGTCAGGTCGATACCGTTGACGATATTGCCCCATTGATCCGACCCACCCATCTGCAGGATGCAGCCATAGCGGCGGTTCAGCTCGAGGAAGTCATAGGCCTGCAGGATCATGTAGTTGAACTCGAGGAAGGACAGCGATTGCTCGCGGTCCAGGCGCGACTTCACGCTCTCAAAGGAGAGCATCCGGTTCACCGAGAAATGGCGACCGATGTCGCGCAGGAAATCGAGGTAGTTGAGGCTATCGAGCCATTCGGCATTGTTCAGCATCATCGCGCCGGTGTCGCCGTAGTCGAGGTATTTGGCAAAGACCTGCTGCATGCCGGCGATATTGGCGTCGATCTGTTCCGGTCCGAGGAGCGGGCGTTCGTCCGAGCGGAAGGAGGGATCGCCCACCTTGGTGGTGCCGCCGCCCATCAGGGTGATCGGACGGTGGCCGGTCTTTTGCAGCCAGCGCAGCATCATGATGTTGAGAAGGTGGCCCACGTGCAGGGACTGCGCCGTGGCGTCATAGCCGATATAGGCCGTCCGGGTGCCCGACATCAGCGCCTCATCGAGACCCTGATAATCGGTGCAATCCGCCAGGAACCCGCGTTCCATCATGATGGCGATGAAATCCGATTTCGGATGGTAGGTCATGACATGCCTCGGCTGTGAAATATGCGTTCCGCTCCTATAAATCGCCCTTGCGCGGGTTGGAACCTGTTTTCGGGACAAAATGCGCGGTGTATGACCGAGAGGCGCGGACGCAACGGTCCGGCGGACAGGGGTGAGGCAGCCATGGGTAGAGCCATTTCGAAGACAGGCGCGGTGCAGGCACTGGGAGCGATGAGCGGGACCTCGCTCGACGGGGTGGATGTGGCAGTGCTGGAAACGGATGGTCACGAGATCCTGGGCTTCGGCCCCTCCGGCTATCGGCCCTATGAGGCGACCGAGCGGGAGGTGCTGCGGGCGGCCCTTGGCAAATGGGAAGGGGAGGCGGTGCAGGCTGCGGCCCGGGTGATCGAGGCCGCGCATATCGAGGTGATGCGTGATTTTCCGGATGTGGAGCTGATCGGGTTCCATGGGCAGACCGTCGCCCATGCGCCGCGTTTGCAGGGCACCCTGCAGGTGGGCGATGGCGAGATCCTGGCCCGTGCCCTGGGGCGGCCGGTGGTCTGGGACTTCCGCTCGGATGATGTCTCCATGGGCGGCGAGGGGGCGCCTTTGGCGCCTTTCTTTCACCATGCCTGTGCGCGCTACATCAAGGCAGAGCGGCCCTTGTGTTTCCTGAACCTTGGCGGGGTCGGCAATCTGACCTATGTCGATCCGCGCTTCGAGCGGCCCGAGGCGGAGGGGGCGCTCCTGGCCTTTGACACCGGGCCGGCCAATGCCCCGATCAATGATTTCCTGCAGGCGCGGCTGGGGCTGCAGATGGACGAGGGGGGGCGGGTCGCGCAGGGCGGCGCGGTGGAAACCGGCGCGCTGGAACTGTTCCTGGCGGAGCCTTACTTCTCAAGAATGCCGCCGAAGTCTCTGGACCGTAATGACTTTCCGGAAATGATCGGATTGGTGACCGAACTCGGAGATGCCGATGCCACGGCAACGCTGACCGCCATGTGTGCCGCCTCGGTGGCGCAGGGGATGGAGCATTGCCCGGAACCGCCAGAGCGGGTCTTGGTCACCGGCGGCGGGCGTCACAACCCTGTGCTGATGGAGATGCTGCGCGTCTCGCTCGACTGCCCGGTGGAGCCGGTGGAGGCGGTGGGGCTCAATGGCGACATGCTGGAAGCGCAGGCCTTTGCCTATCTGGCGGTGCGGGTGGCGCGGGGGCTGGCCACCTCCGCCCCGCGGACCACGGGTGTGCGCGCCTGTGTCGGGGGTGGAATTGTCAGTCTGCCCGAGGGCTGGGTCGCCAAGGCGGGCTGATCCGGTGGCCCGGTTGTGGCCAGGGAGGGGAAGGCTCCCGCCCGTCGCAGGATGAAGGTCTTCATCCGCTCTCGTTGGGCCGGGCGCCGTGGCGCGCCCCAAAGGGGCGCGCCACGGCGGTCGCTTCGGGCAGGGCCCGAAGCGAAACCTCGCCCAGAAGTAGCGGTTCCCGGTCGCGATCAGCGGGGAATGTCAAAGCCTGCGGGCGCCAGCTCAAACCCGGCGAAGTCAAAGCCGGGCGAGACGGTGCAGCTGACCAGGGTCCAGGCTCCGGTGCTGCGAGCGGCCTGCCAATGGTCTTTTGGCACGATCAGCTGTGGGTGCCCTTCGCGCAGGTTTGGCGTCAGCAGATGGTCCTGTGCCGGACCTTGATTGGTTGCTGCGAGTGACAGCACCAGCGGTGCGCCGGCGTGGTAGAGCCAGATCTCGGTGGCGTCGACCCGGTGCCAATGGCTGCGCTCGCCCGCCGCCAGCAGGAAATAGATGCAGGTGCCACTGGGACGGGCGTCATCCTCGCGTGCCTCCACCCAGGTCTGGCGATACCAGCCGCCCTCCGGGTGCGGGGCGAGGGTCAGGGTCTCGATGATCTCTTCGGCGCTCATCTCTGCGGTCATGGTCTCTCTTTCGATTGGCTCTGGTATTCGGCTCCGCCGGGCATATGTTGGCGGCATGAGCCTTTACATTCCGTTTGACAACAGCTTCGCCGAACTGCCGCCGGAGTTCCATAGCCACCAGATGCCGACACCGGTGGGGGAGCCCCGGCTGCTGGCCTATAATCAGGACCTGGCCGAAGCGCTGGGGATCGGCGCGGCGGAACCCGAGGAACTGGCGCGGGTCTTTGTCGGCAATGAGATCCCTGCCGGGGCCGATCCGCTGGCGCAGCTCTATGCGGGGCATCAGTTCGGCAGTTTCAATCCACAGCTCGGCGATGGGCGGGCGATCCTGCTCGGCGAGGTTGTCGGCCGCGACGGGATCCGGCGTGACATCCAGCTGAAAGGCGCTGGCCGCACCCCCTATTCGCGCGGCGGTGACGGGCGGGCCTGGATGGGACCGGCGCTGCGGGAATATCTCGTCTCTGAGGCGATGCATTCACTTGGCATCCCGACCACCCGCGCGCTGGCCGCGGTTGCCACCGGCGAGACGGTTTGGCGCGAAGGCGGCTTGCCCGGGGCGGTGCTGACCCGGGTGGCCAAGAGCCATCTGCGGGTGGGCACCTTTCAGGTCTTCGCCTCACGCGGGCAGGTCGAGGCGCTGAAAACCCTCACCGAATATGCCATCGCGCGGCACTACCCCGAGGCCGAGGGGCCAATGGGCCTGTTGCGCGCAGTGCGCGATGCGCAGGTGGAGTTGATCGCGGCTTGGATGAGCGTCGGCTTTATCCATGGAGTGATGAACACCGATAATTCCTCGATCGCGGGGGAGACCATTGACTACGGGCCATGCGCCTTCATGGATGTTTATCACCCGAGCCGGGTGTTCTCCTCGATCGACCGGATGGGGCGTTATGCCTATTCCAATCAGCCCAACATCGCGGTCTGGAATCTGGCGCAATTGGCAACGGCGCTGATCCAGCAGTATGACGCGCCGGAGACGGTGGTTGAGGAGGCGACCGAGATCGTCCACGCGATGCCGGATTTGCTGGAGGCAGCCTGGCTAAAGAAGTTCCGTGCCAAGCTTGGGATCACCACGGTGGAAGAAGGCGATATGGGGTTGATCACTGATCTGATGCGTCTCATGGCGGAGGGGCAGGCGGATTTCACCAATAGCTTCCGCGCCTTGGTGGACGGGGACCCGCGCGATCAGTTCTTGGATCCTGAGGCCTTCGACCAATGGGAGGAACGCTGGCAGCAGCGCCTTCAGGGCGAGGCGGAGCCAGAGGCGGTGATGCGGGCAGTTAACCCTGTGCTGATCCCGCGCAACCACCGCATCGAGCAGATGATTGCCTCTGCCGTGGCCGGGGATATGGCGCCGTTTGAGCGGTTGATGGCAGCTTTGGCCACTCCTTTTGAGGTGCGCGCAGAGTTTGACGACCTGCGGCGTCCTCCTGCGGAGGATGAGGTGGTCAAGGCGACCTTTTGCGGGACCTGATCCCAACCTTGGTTTGGACCGACCACGGGTTGGGGTCCTCATTTCTGGCAAAACACCGGAGAGGTTGCGCCGCGTTCCGCGTCGCTCGGGGGCGCGAGGGCGTGCCTTCGGCACGCCCTCGCGCCCGGCCCAACGCTTTTGTTGGGGCCCTGACGCAAGTCAGGGCGCAAAGGAAAGGGGCGGGAGAGCCCCGCCCCTTCAATCCAATTTTAACGTGAAGCGAGAGCCTCTCAGGAGGTCTTGCGCCGACGGCGACCGGCACCGCCGCCACGGGCCTCGCCACCGGCGGCCAGTCCCTCGGGCTTGCCAGCACCACCGCCGCCAAAGCGACGGCGACTGCCGCCCGGTTTGCCACGGCCCGCGCCGGTCGGAGCGCCGGCTCCAGCCTCCGCGCCAGTGCCGCCACGATGACCTCCGCCATGACCGCCGGGGCGACCGCGTCCGCGACCGCCGCCGCCGCCACGGGCGGGTTTGGCCGCCGGGTCCGGCATTTCTTCCCAAGCGCGGCCCGAGGCCACCGGGATGGAGATGCCCATGGTCTTCTGGATCGCCTTCAGATCGGCGATTTCATCCGGCGCGCAGAAGGCCACGGCTTGACCGTCTTTGCCGGCCCGCGCGGTGCGGCCGATGCGGTGCACATAGGCGTCGGGCACGTTCGGCAGCTCGTAGTTGTAGACATATTTCACGTCCGGAATGTCGAGGCCACGGGCCGCCACATCGGTGGCCACCAGCACGGTCACATTGCCGTCCTTGAACGCCGACAGCGCGCGTTCGCGCTGGCCCTGGCTTTTGTTGCCGTGGATGGCCGCTGCTTTGAAACCGGATTTCTCCAGCACCCGCATCAGCTTTTCCATCCCGTGTTTGGTGCGGCCAAAGACCAACGTGCGTTCGCCATCGTGGGAGCCGAGCAATTCCTTCAGCAGGGTCAGCTTCTCTGCCTTGGCGATGAAATGCACCGATTGAGTAACTTTCGCCGCCGGCTTGCCCGGAGGGGTCACCTCGATGCGTACCGGGCTTTTCAGATAGGCATTTGCGATCTCGTTCATCTGCTTCGGCATGGTGGCCGAGAACAGCATGGTCTGACGCTGTTCCGGCAGGAGGGCCGCGATCTTGCGCAGGGCGTGGATAAAGCCGAGGTCGAGCATCTGGTCTGCCTCGTCCAGCACGAGGAAGTCGCAGGAGCCGAGGTCCAGCGCATTGCGGTCAAGGATGTCGAGCAGGCGGCCGGGGGTGGCGACCAGAATGTCGGTGCCGCGCGCCAGACGCGAGATTTGCGGGTTGATCGAGACGCCGCCGACCACGAGGCCGGTCTTGAGCGCGCTGCCCTCGGTCAGGCCCTTGATGGTTTCGGCGATCTGGTTGGCCAGCTCGCGGGTCGGCGCAAGGATCAGGCCGCGCACGGTGCCAGCCGCAGGCTTGCGGCCATATTCCAGCATCTGCGCAACAAGCGGCACGCCAAAGGCAGCGGTCTTGCCGGTGCCGGTCTGCGCCAGACCCAGCACGTCCTGACCGTTCAGGGCATGGGGAATGGCACGGGCTTGGATCGGCGTCGGGTCGATAAAGCCCATTGCGGCCATGCGGGTTTGCAGGTGCTTGGGCAGGTTCATCGTGGAAAATTCGGTCACAGTCGTCCTTTCAGGGGGAGCGCGCGAAAACGCGACTCCATCGAAGCCGCGGCCCTCTTGGCCTGCGGTCTCCGCTCGGGTGGGGCGAGGGACCTCTGACGGGTCGGCCGAATGCCAAACCGCCGATCTCTCGCAACTAGCCCCACGCGTGATCTTGGAACCATGGCAACCCCGACGAGAGCCGGTCTTGTCGAGACGCGCCGCGCTATGCCTGACATCAGGCGGCGGGGGGAAAGGAAGACCTTTCACAGGGCGCGCTTCGGCTCTCTGCTCACGCGGCAGAGGGTGTGCCTGAGCGCCAAATGGCGCTTTGTGGATGATTTGTCAATGGTGCTGACCTTTTTGGATGTTTGCGAGAGGGGTTGCATTCGTTAAATAGACAGGCCAAGCAGAGCACCCCCGGATGGATCAAGGCAAAGGGACCGGCATGAGCGACACGATCATTTCCCGTTGCGAGGCACGTGGCCTGCGCATGACGGCGCCGCGCCGCACCATTGCCCGTGTGCTGGAGGAAAGCGAGGATCACCCGGATGTGGAGGAACTCCATGCCCGCGCCAATGCGCTTGATTCCGGCATCTCGCTGGCGACGGTCTACCGCACGGTGAAACTGTTCGAGGAATCGGGCATTCTGGACCGGTTGGAGTTCGGCGACGGGCGCGCGCGCTACGAGGATGCGGATCGTGACCATCACGATCACCTGATCGACCTCAATACCGGCGCGGTGATCGAATTCTGCGATCCGGAGATCGAGGCCCTGCAGGAAAAGATCGCCGCCAAACTCGGCTACCGTCTCAAGGGGCACAAGCTGGAGCTTTACGGAGTTCCGATCAAGAAAAACGTCTGACGCCTCAATCCCCATCACAAAACGTAATGCACATGTTCACAACATGTGCTGGAACCGGATCTCTTTCCGGCTTGCGTTGGTCAAGAGCATCGCGTCATGCCGGAGGCATTCCCGATGCCAATGGAAGGGCTGCGCACATGGACAACGTCAAAGGTATTCTGCTGGTGATGATGGCCATGGTCGGCTTCACCATTGAGGACCTCTTTATCAAGCAGCTTTCCGGTACCCTGCCGGTCGGGCAGATCCTCGCCGTGATCGGCATCGGGGCTGGCGCGGTCTGCCTCGCCATGCTCTGGGCCGGGGGCGGTCGGCTGCGACAGCCTGAGGCCTGGGGCGTCCTGCCGATGGTGCGGGCGCTGATGGAGGCGGGCAGCGCGGTCAGTTTCGCCACTGCCCTGGCCCTCGTCGATATCTCAGTGGTGGCGGCGGTGTTTCAGGCGACGCCGCTGGTGATCACCATGGGGGCGGCACTGTTTCTGGGCGAACATGTGGGGTGGCGGCGCTGGACGGCGATCGGCATCGGCTTTGTCGGGGTCTTGATGATCATCCGTCCCGGTCTTGACGGGTTCGAGCCCAATGCGCTGCTGGTGCTGGTCACCGTCTTCTGCGTTGCGAGCCGCGACCTGATGACCCGGCGGATGGACATGGCGATCCCCTCGGCGCTGGTCAGTGTTCAGGCCTATATCGCGGTGCTGCTCGGGGGCGGGGCGATGATGCTGGTGGCGGGGCAGGCGCCGGTTCCCCCGTCCGGATTCGAATGGGGAATGCTGTTCTTTGCCATCCTCTTCGGGGTTATTGCCTATACGGGTATCGTGATCGCGACCCGGGTGGCCGATGCGGCGGTGATCACGCCGTTCCGCTATTCGCGGCTGGTGTTCTCGATGATCGGCGGCATGATCATCTTTGCCGAGCGTCCGGATGCGATGACATTGGCGGGGTCCGGTCTGATCATCGCCACCGGGCTTTACACCTTCATCCGCGAACGCCGCCTGGCGCGGCGGGCCCGGAGGATGGCGGCACAGCCCGCCTGAGCCCGACCTTGCCAGCTCAGGCCATCAGGCCACTTGTGGCGCGGGCGCGGCCAGACGGCTGCGGGCGCGGGAAACTCCGAGGCTCATGAGCGCCGAGGCGGCCAGGAAATAGGCGGCAATCCCGTAACCTTGCTGCGCGAAAGTCAGGCCGAGGTCGATCAGGAGGCCGGTCAGTCCCGGACCGATTGCGGATCCCAGCACCATCACCGCTGTCGCCAGCGCCTTGATCGCGCCGATGTTGCGGGTGCCGTAGCATTCCGCCCAGAAGGAATTGGGCAGCGTCGCCTGGGCGCCATTGGTCATCGCCATGAACAGAAAGCCTGCGGCGATGCCTAGCCCGCCTGAGCCAAGGGCAAAGCAGCAGAAGGCCAGGGCAATCGGCACCTGGTAGAAGGGCATCAGCCGCACCGCGTTCCAGCGGTCCAGCGCCCAGCCCGAACCCAGCATCGCCGCGATGGTGAGCGCGGTATAGAGCGGGAAATAGGCGACCAGCTGCAGGTGCGCGATGCCCTTCGTGGTGGCGAAATGCAGCTGGTGAAAGAAGAACGCCGTGACGAAGGCGGGCGGCCCCAGCAGCGCCGGCGCCATGCACCAGAACAGGGGGGAGCGCAGCGCCTCGCCCCGCGTCCAGTGCCGGTTGTCCATGCCCGTGCTGCTGCCGCTGTCGGCGCTGGACTGCGGCGTGCGCTCTTGCGCCAGCAGTCGGGCGAGAATCGGCACGCCGAGGAGGACGATGCCCGCCGCCACCAGCCAGAGGCTGCGCCAGTCCAGCACCTGCATCAACGCCACGAAGCTCAGCGGCAGCAGCGCCTCGCCGACGGAGAACCCGAGCGCGGCAATCGACAGCGCGCGTCCCCGGGCGGCCACGAACCAGCGCGCCATCGCGACCATCGCGATATGGCTGCTCATCCCCTGACCGAAAAAGCGCAGGGCAAAGATCACCAGCGGCAGAGCCAGCAGGCTGTGGTTGAGCGCCATCGCCACGCAGGCCCCGGCCAGCGCCAGCAGCACCATGGGGCCGAGATGGCGCACCCGGAACACATCCGAAAGCCCGCCTGCCCAGAGCATCACCGCCGCCGAGGCGGTGGTGCCCAGCATGTAGAGTCCCCCCCAGGCGGCGTGGCTCAGCCCGAATTCCAGCCGGATCTGACCGGCAAAGACCGAGATGAAGAAGGTCTGGCCGAAACTCGACAGGAACGACAGCACCCCGCCTGCGGCGAGGAAGGGGGCATTGTCGACCAGAAACCGGGAGAGTCGCGGAGTTGTGCTCATGGCGATACGCTTCTCCTGTTAAGGATCTGCCGCAAGAGGTAGCGCTATCGCCCCGTCGCATGAGCCTCTGACGCGGCATTTTTGCCGCGCTGGGGCGCAAATGCGGGGCGGGGCACTGTGGTTGCCGCGACCCGGCTTTGGAAAAATTGCGCCTGTTAGGGTTAAACCTCGCGAATATTGACCGTTAGCGGTAACGCTCCCGGTTTACTTTTTACACGGTCTTGCTATGACCTCTGGCAAATCGTGTCACTGAGAGGGACCATTTCCGATGAGCACCATTATCGACATTCACGCCCGCGAGATCCTCGACAGCCGGGGCAACCCGACCGTCGAGGTCGATGTTGTTCTCGAAGACGGCACCATGGGCCGGGCGGCGGTGCCCTCGGGGGCGTCGACCGGTGCCTATGAGGCGGTGGAAAAGCGCGACGGCGACAAGAGCCGCTACATGGGCAAGGGCGTGCTGGAAGCGGTGGCCGCCGTCAATGGCGAGATCGCCGACGAGCTGGTCGGCTTTGACGCCACCGAGCAGGTGGCGATTGACCGCGCGATGATCGAGCTTGATGGCACCGACAACAAAAGCCGTCTGGGCGCCAATGCCATCCTTGGCGTATCGCTGGCGGTGGCCAAGGCGGCGGCGGATTTCACCACCCAGCCGCTCTATCGCTATGTGGGCGGTGCCTCGGCCCGCGTGCTGCCGGTGCCGATGATGAACATCATCAACGGCGGCGAACATGCGGATAACCCGATCGACATCCAGGAATTCATGATCATGCCGGTGGCCGCGGAAAACATCCGCGACGCGGTGCGCATGGGCTCTGAGGTGTTCCACACGCTGAAGAAAGAGCTGTCTGCCGCGGGTCTCTCGACCGGGATCGGCGACGAGGGCGGCTTTGCCCCCAATATCGCCTCCACCCGTGAGGCACTGGATTTCATCCTGAAATCCATCGAAAAAGCCGGCTACAAACCGGGCGAGGAAATCTACCTCGCGCTCGATTGCGCAGCGACCGAGTATTACAAGGATGGCAAATATGTTCTGGCGGGCGAGGGCAAGACGCTCTCCTCCGAGGAAAATGTCGCCTACCTCGCGGCTCTGGTGAAGGATTACCCGATCATCTCGATCGAGGATGGCATGTCCGAGGATGACTGGGCCGGCTGGAAGGCGCTGACCGACGAACTCGGCGGCAAGGTGCAGCTGGTGGGCGACGATCTTTTCGTGACCAACCCGGCGCGTCTGGCCGAGGGCATCCAGAAGGGGTGCGCCAACTCCATGCTGGTGAAGGTGAACCAGATCGGCACCCTGACCGAGACCCTGCAGGCGGTCGAGATGGCGCATCGCGCCCGCTACACCAACGTGATGTCGCACCGCTCGGGCGAGACCGAAGATGCCACCATCGCCGACCTCGCCGTGGCCACCAACTGCGGTCAGATCAAGACCGGTTCGCTGGCGCGCTCGGACCGGCTCGCGAAGTACAACCAGCTGATCCGCATCGAGGAAACCCTCGGCGAGATCGCGGAATATGCAGGTCGTTCGATCCTGAAAGGCTGAGGTCTCATTGCTGGAACCCTGAACCGCCCCGGCTGTTGTCGGGGCGTTTCCTTTTGGACTTGTGGATATGCGCCGCGCTGCCTAGTCAGGGCGCGAAATGGATACAAAATACCACGGAGATCCCATGACCCTGCCAGAAGGCATCACCGACGTCGCCCCCGGCAAACTGGCCACTGTGGTCACCTATCTGCAGATGCTCGAGCGACCGGCGCCGCGCGATCTGGGGACGCCGGAGGGGGTGGAGCTGATTCTTCATCCGGCGCCCGAGGTCGGCTGGTATCGGGATCTCTATCGCCGGGTGGGGCAGGATTACCTGTGGTTCTCGCGGCTGGAGATGGATGCCGACCGGCTGGCGGCCCATCTCGCCAGCGGGCAGGTCGAGGTCTGGTCCCTGCGCAAGGGGGGCGCGGATCTGGGGCTGCTGGAGCTGGAGTGGCTGCAGGACGGGGCCTGTGAACTGTCCTTCTTCGGGCTTGCGGCGGAGCTGACCGGTGGCGGCGTTGGCCGCTGGCTGATGGAGAAGGCGCTGGAGCGGGCGTTCTCGCGTCCGATCACCCGGTTCTTTGTCCATACCTGCACCCTCGACAGTCCGCAGGCGCTGGGGTTCTACATCCGCTCCGGTTTTGTGCCCTATGGGCGCGCGGTGGAGATCGCCGATGATCCGCGCCTGACAGGGCTGGTGCCGCAAACCTGCGCCCCGCAGGTGCCGCTGTTGCGCTGACAGTTCGGCGGGCGAGGGGCGCTGCTCCTCGCGCTCCCCGGGATATTTAGGGAAAGGGGAAAGCAGGAGGGGCGCGGACTGCCGCGGAATTGGGCAGGTCGCCGGTCGTCGGGGGGGGCGGTCCCGGCTCGGATGTATCTTCTGTAACGATTTTATGACATGCTGGTGAGGCCGCGTCAGAAACGAACGCGGCACCTCGCATCTGTTGGAGGTATGTCATGTATCGAGGATCGGGCAGATCCGCTGTTGCGGCTGCATGTTTGACACTCACGCTGGCGGGCGCCGCCACCGTGGCAGAGGCCGGGTGGAGCCGGGTTCCCGGCGGGCTGCGTCTGGATGGCGAAGTCAAGGCCATCGACTACGGCGCTTTTCTGCATCATTTCGAGGCGGCGATGCTCGAGGAGCCGCGCTATGCGCCGATTGCCATCTGGTTGGCGGGCAGCGGTGGCGATGAGGCGGCGGCGCTGCGGATCGCCGACATCCTGGCCACGGCTCAGGGGCATGGGGTGCGGCTGGCAACGGTGATGGCACAGGGACACGCCTGCGACGGGGCCTGTTCGATTCTCTACGCGCTTGGCGATGAGCAGATCGCCTCCGCCAGCGGCACCGGGCTGATCCCCAGCCGATAGGTCAGGCTCTCCGGTTCAGAGCGTCCGGCGCAGCAGCACAGTATTGTCCTGCGCCTCGAACCTTGCCCGCGCATAAAGCCGGGTGGCGGCGACATTGTCCCGGTCCACCGAGATATGCAGCGTGCGCACGCCCGCTTCGGCCAGGGTGCGCGGCAGGGTATAGAGCACCTCCGTCGCGATCCCGCGCCCGCGCACGGCGGGGCGGATGAACACCTCGTCGATCATGCCGTCAAGACCGCCCAGCTCCACCGACCAGGTGAAGGTGACGATGATATAGCCGATGGGCGCGCGCACCGGGCCGATCAGATAGGCGGCGCCATAAGGGATGCCCTCCAGCAGGGGAGCGAGGGCGGCGCGGCGCTGATCGTCGCTGCTGTCCATACCCTGTTCGGCGTGAAAGGCGGCCCGCAGCGTCAGGAGCTTGTCCAGATCATCGGGCCCGGCAAGATGCAGCGCCGCGCTCATAGGCGACCCAGCCGTTCGGTCAGCAGGTCAAAGAAGCCGGATGCATCCACGTCGCCCATGAACAGGGCGTTGGGGCTGCGGTCGGTAACCCCCCACCAATCCGCTACGGTCATGCCCAGCGTGAGAGGGGAGGAGGTTTCAATCTCGACGTTGATGTGGCGACCGCAGAAGAGCTCCGGGCGGATCAGATAGGCAATGACGCAGGGGTCATGCAGGGGGCCGCCTTCGGAGCCGTATTTCTCCACGTCGAAACGCTCGAAGAATTCCAGCATCTCGGCGGTGAAGAGGCCAACCCGGGTGCCAAGCGCGCGGAAGGCCGCGACGCGGGCAGGGGTGGTCAGCGCCTTGTGGGTCACATCGAGCGGCATCATGGTGATCCTGACGCCGGAGGCCAGCACCTCGGCGGCCGCCTCGGGGTCGACGTAGATGTTGAACTCCGCCGCAGGGGTGATGTTGCCCACCTCGAAATAGGCGCCCCCCATCAGAACGATCTCCTGCACCCGGTCGATGATATCGGGGGCGCGGCGGAAGGCGGCACCGATATTGCTGAGCGGGCCGAGCGGGCAGAGGGTGACGGTGCCCGGGGGCTCGCGGCGCAGGGTGTCGATGATGAACTCGACGCCGTCCTGTGCCTGCAGGGGCATCGTGGGCTCCCAGAGCTCCGGCCCGTCGAGTCCGGTGCGGCCATGCACATGCTCCGCCGTCACCAGGTCGCGCTCCAGCGGGGCGGCTCGACCGGCGTGGACCTTAACCTCGGGGCGGCCTGCGACCTCGCAGACGATCCGCGCATTGGTCTGGGTGCGCTGGAGCGGTACATTGCCCGCCACCGTGGTGATGCCGAGCACGTCGATCTCTGTCGGAGAGGCCAGGGCCAGCAGGATCGCCACCGCGTCATCCTGACCGGGATCTGTGTCGATGATGATCTTGCGCGCGCTCAAATCCGCTCTCCTGTCCATGGTCGCGGCACAGTCGCAGCGTGCCGGGCTCTTGTCCAGAAGGCGATTGTTCGCAAAGGCGAATTCCGCCATTCTCGCCCGCATGACAAAGCGTATTTTCCTCCATGCCGGGGCACATCGAACCGGAACCAGCTCGTTGCAGCTCTGCCTGGCGCAGAACCGGGCGCAGCTGCAGGAGCTGGGTTATGATGCGCTTTATCCAGGTCGCGACGATATTCCCGGCGGTGAGCTGCGCCTGCGTCTCGCGCGTAGGGGCATGGCGGCACCGGATCTGGTGGCGGAGGCGATCCAGCACCTACGCCAGCACAGCCCGGATCCGACGCGGGGGCTGATCCTCTCGGAAGAGAATATTCCCGGTGCGATGCGTCCCTTCTTCCAGGGGCGGTTTTTCCCGCAGGCGCCGCAGCGGCTCGCGGTGTTGCGGGCGGCTCTGGATGGCATTGGCGGGCGTCTGGTGCGGGTGGTCTTTGTGCTGCGCAGCTATGAGGCTTTGCTGACCTCCTTTTACCGCAAACACGCGGAGGACAATCCGGTGCCGGAGTTTGCCGAAGTCGCGCCGCGCCTCTGCAGCTTTGTCAATGGATGGCCGAGGGTTATCAGGCACTTGCGCGATGTTCTTGCGCCAGAGGAGCTGTGCGTTCTGAGCTATGATCAACGCGGTGACAGCAGGGATCTGCTGCGGCTTCTGCTGCCGGATCTGGCGGAGTGCGCGCTGAGCGAACCGCACCGCAGCGTCAATCTTTCGCCCACGGATCCTGCACTCAGGGCCTTGCAGGCGCGCTATCATGCCGGCGCGCGGCTGGCGCGTGCAGAGTGGCAAGAGGTGATCGCCGAACACGCTGGGGATCAGACCGATCTGGGGCTTGCCCGCTTCAGCCCGGAGCAGGCAGCCGGATTGCAGGCGCGCTATGCCGCCGATCTGGAGCGGATCGCCCGGATGCGCGGTGTGCGCCTGCTGATCGGAACAGAGCCGGCCTGAGCGCGTCTCAACCCTTGCGGGCCGCTTTCTCTTCGAGCTTCACTTCCGTCCAGAGCGCGTCCATCTCGGCCAGGTCGCTGTCTTCCGGGCGTTTGCCACGGGCTGCAAGTTTGCCCTCTACCGATTTGAAGCGACGGGTGAATTTGGCGTTGGTGCGACGCAGGGCGGCCTCCGGTTCCACCCCGAGATGGCGGGCGAGATTGGCCATCACAAACAACAGATCGCCAAATTCCTCCTCCACCTCGTCCTGGGTGAAGCTCTCGCGGGCATCGACCAGTTCGGCGCTTTCTTCGGCGATCTTGGCCAGTACATTCTGCGCCGAGGGCCAGTCGAAGCCCACCCGCGCGGCGCGTTTTTGCAATTTGTAGGCGCGCAGCAGGGCGGGCAGTCCGACCGCAACCCCGTCGAGCGCACCGGTCTCGGCCTTGGCGGCGCGTTCGGCGGCCTTGATCGTCTCCCAGTCCTGAACCTGCTGGTCGGCGGATTTCTCGCGACTTTCGTCTCCGAACACATGCGGATGGCGCGTGACCATCTTGTTGGACATGGTGGTGACCACATCCTGAAAATTGAAATATCCCGCCTCTTCAGCCATCTGTGCGTGGAACACGGACTGGAACAGAAGATCGCCCAATTCGCCTTTCAGCTCCTGCCATTGGCGGCGCTCGATCGCATCGGCGACCTCATAGGCCTCCTCGATGGTATAGGGCGCGATGGTGGTGAAATCCTGTTCGAGATCCCAGGGGCAGCCGCTCTTTGGGTCGCGCAGACGGCGCATGATCTCCAGCAACCGGTCGATGCCTGCGGTTTCGTCATGGATGATGTCGGATTTCTGCCCTGTCTCGCTCATTGCACCTGCCCGCGATTTCGTGTTCTGCTGCATCATCCCGACTATTTGACAGGAGTCCACCCCATGCCGGTCGTGAACCGCATCGCCGATTTTTCCGAAGACATGAAGACCTGGCGACGCCACCTTCACCAGATCCCGGAGCTGGCCCTCGATACCGTGAAGACCGCCGCTTATGTGGCTGAAAAGCTGAAAGAGTTTGGTGTTGATGAGATCCACGCAGGGATCGCCGAAAACGGCATCGTGGCGATCATCAAGGGGCAGGCTCCGGGGGCGACCATCGGTTTGCGGGCCGATATGGATGCCTTGCCGATCACCGAACTGGCGGAGTTCGACTATCGGTCGACCCATCCCGGCAACATGCATGCCTGCGGCCATGACGGCCATACCACCATGCTCCTCGGGGCGGCCAGATACCTTGCCGAGACGCGCAACTTCGCAGGTCGGGTGGCGCTGCTGTTCCAACCCGCCGAGGAGGCCATCGGCGGGGCCCGGATCATGGTCGAGGAAGGCGTGATGGACCGCTTCGACATCGCGCAGGTCTATGCGCTGCACAATGCGCCGGGTTTGCCGGTCGGGCATTTCCTGACAACGCCGGGGCCGCTGATGGCGGCGGTGGATACGTTCACCGTCCATATCAAGGGTCTGGGGGGGCACGGCGCGATGCCGCACGAGACCCGCGACCCGGTGATGGCAGCCTGCGGCATGGCGCAGGCCATCCAGACCATCGTCAGCCGCAACCATCATGCGACCGAGGATCTGGTGATCTCGGTCACCCAGATCCATACCGGCACCATCGACAACGTGATCCCGGAAACCGCCTATATCAATGGCACCATCCGCACCTTCAACCCCGAGGTGCAGAAGATGGTGATGCGCCGGATGGACGAGATCGTGAAGGGCTGCGCGGTGGCCTATGGCGTCGAGGCGGAGCTCGATTACGATGTCGGCTACCCGGCCACCATCAACGATGCCGCCAAGACCGAATTCGCCGCCGAAGTGGCGGGCGAAGTGGCGGGCGAGGCCAATGTCGAGGCCAACGGCATGCGCGAGATGGGGGCGGAGGATTTTGCCTATATGCTGCAGGCACGCCCCGGAGCCTATCTCTTCCTCGGTCAGGGCGACACCGCCGGGCTGCATCATCCGGCCTATGATTTCAACGACGACATTTCGGCCGTGGGGGCATCTTTCTTTGCCCGATTGGTCGAGAAAGCACAGCCTCTGGCCTGATTGCATGTCACGGGGCGGGCTTTCGGATGACAAAGCCCGCCGCTTTCGCTAGGACGAAACACAACCCGAGAAGAGGGAGCAGTCCGAAATGGCGTTGGAAGACGCAAAGAAGCAGGTCGATCAGGCCTTTACCCGCGCGGACCTGAAGGGTCTGAGCTTTGAGAACACCTTTGGCGGGGCGACGTCCTTTCTGCGCCGTCGCTACACCAAAGACCTGACCCATGCAGATATCGCAGTCACGGGCATTCCCTTTGATCAGGCGGTGACCAACCGCCCTGGCACCCGACTAGGGCCGCGTGCGGTGCGCGAAGCCTCCGCGCTGCAGAGCCCGGATGCGCCCTATGGCTGGGACATTTGTCCCGTGAGCGAGTTGGCGATCGTGGATTATGGCGATCTCGCCTTTGACTATGCGCAGGTCTCGGCCTTTCCCGATACGCTGACCGAGCATATTCGCGGCATTCTTGCGACCGAGACCGCCTCGGTGGCGATTGGCGGTGATCACTACGTCAGCTTTCCGATCCTGAAGGCCTATGCCGAGAAATACGGTCCGATTTCGCTGCTGCATTTCGATGCCCATAGCGATACCTGGGCCGATGATGATTTCAGCCGCATCGACCATGGCACCATGTTCTACAAGGCGGTGAAATCCGGCATCGTCGACCCTCGGACTTCGGTTCAGGTGGGCATCCGTACCACCAATGAGGACAATCTCGGGGTGGCGACCCTCGACGCCCCCACCGTGCATGAGATCGGACCCATCGAGACCGCACGCCGCATCCGCGAAGTCCTGGGCGACCGTCCGGTCTATCTGACCTTCGACATCGACTGCCTGGATCCGGCCTATGCGCCCGGCACCGGCACGCCCGTCTGGGGCGGGCTCACCACCGCACAGGCGGAGGCGATCCTGAAAGGTCTGCGCGGCATCAACATCAAGGGCGGCGATGTGGTCGAGGTCTCGCCCCCCTTTGACACCACCGGGGCCACCGCGATTGCGGGTGCCCATGTGGCCATGAGCATTATCTGTCTTCTGAGCTGGAGGATGACGGGGCGATGAAAGTGTTTAACCAACCGATCAGCGGCAACGATCTGGCGCGGTTCTCCGGGCCGAACACCTTCATGCGGCTGCCGCAGGCGGTCTCTCTCGAGGGGCTCGACGTGGCGGTGCTGGGCGTGCCGATGGATATCGGCACCTCCTGGCGGTCCGGGACCCGATTTGGCCCTAAGCAGATCCGCGCCGAAAGCGCGATGATCCGGCCCTACAATATGGCCACCGGCGCGGCGCCCTTTGAAAAGCTGAACATCGCGGATATTGGCGATCTGGCCATCAATACCTTCAACCTCGCGGACAGCCTGCGCATCATCGAGGAAAGCTATGAGGCCATCCTCTCGGGTCCGCCGATTCCGGTGGCAATGGGGGGCGATCACTCGATCACCTTGCCGATCCTGCGCGCCATCGCGCGCAAGCACGGGCCTGTTGCGCTGATCCATGTGGATGCCCATGCGGATGTGAACCAAGAGATGTTCGGCGAGCGCGAGACTCATGGCACCACTTTCCGCCGCGCCCATGAGGAGGGCCTGCTGATCGACGACAAGGTCTATCAGATCGGCCTGCGCGGCACCGGCTATGGACCTGATGACTTCAAGGAGCCACAGGGTTGGGGGTTTCAGCATTTCCCGGCGCATGAGCTCTGGCACCGCTCGCTGCAGACCATGGGGGCCGAGATCCGCCGGGATATCGGCAACCGTCCGGTCTATATCTCCTTTGACATCGACAGTCTTGATCCCGCGTTTGCGCCGGGCACCGGGACGCCGGAAATCGGCGGGCTCACCACCATGCAGGCCCTGGAGCTGATCCGCTCCTTCAAGGGGCTCAATGTGGTGGGGTGCGATCTTGTGGAGGTCTCGCCGCCCTATGATCCGGCCGGCACAACCGCCCTGGTGGCGGCCAATCTGATCTATGAGATGCTCTGCATCCTGCCGGAGCGCACCAAGGCCTAGTGGCAGCTCCGCATTTGAAACCAGTTGAAACCCGCAGGAAACTGCGGGTTTTTTAGTCGAAGGTGTTGCAGGTTATCCGTTCGGTTAATTGTCTTTTTTTCCCTCTTTATCGCTTAGTTTTCGTACCATCGGTTGTGTTACAGATTAAGGAGGATCCGGATGGACAAGGCAGTACTTACGTCGCAGATCAAGGATGCATTGAACGCGCATGAGGGCTGGAAGATCAAGCTAGGCGACGCGATCAACAGCGGTGTCCTGCCCAAGCCGGCCAAGGACATCTGCATGGACAACCAGTGTTCCTTCGGCAAATGGCTGCTTTCTCTGGAAAAGGATCCGGCGGTAAAGGCGAGCCCGCATTATGCAGCGGTGGTGCGCGCCCATTCCGCCTTCCACCGCGAGGCCGGGCGTGTCGCCAGCCATATCGAGGTGGGGCAGAAAGGGATCGCACAGGATGCCCTGCAAGGGATGGCCTTTCGCGATGCCACCAACCGGCTGACCAGCGCCATGGCGGACTGGCAACGCAACACCTGACGGAGGTGGCCCCTTGGCGTTGGAGCGCCACGGGGGCTCGAAGAGAACTGGCAACTGCCCCGCCGCGCGGCCTGCGCTAGAGCCGGGGCAGACTGTCCGGGGCGGAGGTCCAGGTGTTCTCGACCGAGAGACATCCGTCCTGGACTTCGCGCCACATCGGCACATTCAGCGACATCTGGCACTGTGCCATGAACATCCGACCATCGACTTGCAGGCAGATGGTTTCCCCGAGTTCGACCCGTGCCCCCTGCTTGTCGGTGCAATAGCAGTCGATCACCTTGCCGCCGGGACCGAGAACATCGGCACGCACCGAACTGCCTGTGAACACACTGCCGAGGCAGAGGCACAGAGAGGTCAGGCGGACAAGAGCACTGGCATGTTTCATGTTATGAGCCTATCACAGGTCAGACTTTGCGCCAAAGCAAGAGGCGCGTGAAACAAAGAGACCGCGACCGACGATGATCCCAGAAGACCGGCTGGAACAGATCCTGCAACGCTACCAGTACCTTGAGGCCGCAATGGCGGATGGTGCCGGGGGCGATATCGCGCGTCTTGCCAAAGAATATTCCGATCTGCGACCCGTTGCCGAACAGATCGGTGCCTGGCGCAAGCTGCAGGGCGATCTGGCCGAAGCGCGGGCGATGCTCTCCGATCCCGACATGAAGGCGTTGGCGGAAGAAGAACTCCCCGCCCTGAAGGCGGCCCTGCCGGAGGCCGAACATGCGCTGCAACTGGCGCTCCTGCCCAGGGACGAGGCGGACGGGCGCCCGGCGATTCTGGAGATCCGCCCCGGGACCGGCGGCGACGAGGCGGCGCTCTTTGCCGGGGATCTTTACCGCATGTATGCGCGCTATGCCGAGGCGCATGGCTGGAAGCTCGAGGTGATCGAGGAGCAGATGACCGAACTCGGCGGGCTCAAGGAACTGGTGGCGCGGATCAATGGCGACAATGTCTTTGCCCGGCTGAAATACGAAAGCGGGGTGCATCGGGTGCAACGGGTGCCGGTGACCGAGAGCGGCGGGCGCATCCACACCTCCGCCGCCACGGTGGCGGTGCTGCCCGAGGCAGAGGACGTTGACATCAGGATCGACCCCAACGATCTGCGCATCGACACAATGCGCTCTTCCGGGGCCGGGGGGCAGCACGTGAACACCACCGACTCGGCGGTGCGGATCACCCATATTCCCACTGGACTTGTGGTGACCAGCTCGGAGAAATCCCAGCACCGCAACCGCGAGATCGCCATGCAGGTGTTGAAGACGCGGCTTTATGACCTCGAACGCCAGCGCATCGACAGCGCACGTTCGGCGGATCGCGCCAGCCAGATCGGCTCTGGCGACCGGTCGGAACGGATCCGCACCTACAACTTTCCGCAGGGGCGGATGTCGGATCACCGCATCAACCTCACGCTTTACAAGCTGGAGGCGATCATGGGGGGCGATCTTGACGAGATCATCGACGCGCTGATCGCTCATCATCAGGCACAGCAACTGGCGGAGATGGGGCAATGAGCACCACCGCCGCGCAAGCCATGGTGGCCGCCACCGCGCGCCTGCGGGCTGCGGGTGTCGACGACCCGGCGCGCGATGCGCGGGTGCTGCTGGCCCATGCGGCCAGGATCGAGGCCAGCCGGGTGACCCTGATCGCACCGGAGGAATTGCAGCCCGAAGTGGCGGACCGCTACGAGCAGCTGATTGCCCTGCGCGCCATCCGGGTTCCGGTCTCGCATCTGATCGGAGAACGGGATTTCTACGGTCGCCGCTTCAAGGTCTCCGGCGAGGTGCTGGATCCGCGCCCGGAGACCGAGACCCTGATCGAGGCCGCCCTGGCCGAGCCTTTCGAGCGGGTGCTCGACCTCGGAACCGGATCGGGGTGTATCCTGGTGACGCTTCTGGCCGAACACCAGGGCGCGCTTGGGCTTGGGGTCGATCTGAGCGAAGCGGCCTGTCTGCAGGCCAGTGCCAATGCGGTGCTGCACCGGGTTGAGGCGCGGGCGGATATTCGCAGTTCCAACTGGTTCTCCGCCGTGCAGGGGCAGTTTGACCTCATCGTCTCAAACCCGCCCTATATTGCGCTGGATGAAATGGACGGCCTGTCCACCGAGGTGCGCGACCACGAACCGCAGATGGCCCTGACCGATGGGGCCGATGGGCTCAATGCCTATCGGGCCATCCTGGCGGGCTTTGGCCCTCATCTTGCGGCGAAGGGTCGCATACTGGTCGAAATCGGCCCCACGCAGGGCGCGCAAGTCATGGCGATGATGCGGACTGCCGGGTTGCAAGAGATTGTCGTTCTGACCGATCTCGACGGTCGCGACCGGGTGGTTGTCGGTAGAAATCCGTGACATTTGGGCCAAAACACCTCATATTGTGAAGGTGAAGAGCAAAAAGAGTCAAATTTCGACTGCTGCCCTCTTGTTTGTGGCGTCGGAAAGTGGTTACTCGAGATTGTCGCTTTTGTAAGAGGATGTTCGCAACCCTCTCGGCGACGCCAAGCCCAAAAAGAGTTCGCAGACCCTTGTGCAGGACGCGCAAACCGTGGTCTTCGACAATTAGAACCAAGGCTGACGTTAGGCATATGAGATCGTCCAAATCACGTTCGCGTTCGAAATCGAACCGCAATAATCGCCCGAACGGGGCCAATGTCGTCAACCGCGTGTTCGACAGCAACGGACCCGAGGGCAAGGTGCGTGGAACGCCACAGCAGATCATCGAGAAATACAACCAGCTCGCCCGGGATGCGCAGCTCGGCAACGATCGTGTTGCCACTGAGAATTTCCAGCAGCATGCGGAGCACTATCTGCGGATGCTGAACGAGGCGCAGCGGGAGATCGACTCGCGCCGCGAGGAACAGGAGCGCCACAACCGTGAGCGTCAGGCCGAGCGGGATCGCGAGCGGGCTGAGCGCCTTGAGCGTCAGGAACGCGAGTCCGGCGATGTGGGTCTGCCCACCGGCGAAGGGCCGCAGCCCGAGATTGAGGATCCCCGTGACGTGATCGTCGAGGTGGACCGCGACGACAGTGGTCTGGTCGAGACGCCGGAAGGCAAGACGTCAGAACCCGAGGCGGCTCCGGCCAAGAAGGCCCCGCGCAAACCCCGGGCGCGCAAGCCCGCTGCAGACATGGGCGAGGCCGCCCCGGAACCGGCTATGGCGGAGGACGCCCCGAAGCCCAAGCGCAGCCGGTCCAAGCCGAAGCCCAAGCCGGAAGAACCGCAGGAAGCCGCTGAATAAGCGCTTTGAAATCGAAATGAGAAACCCCCGCAGCCTTCCGGCGCGGGGGTTTTCTCTTGTCTAGCCGTCGCCCTTGTTTCCTCTGCGCTCACACCGATTTGAGACTGCGGGCAAGGGCGCAGAAAGCCTCCAGGCTGACCTGTTCGGCCCGCTCGGTCGGCGGGATGCCTGCCGTGGTCAGGTGATCCTCGATCTCGGGCGAGACGCCCTTCAGCGAGGCCCGCAGCATCTTGCGACGCTGGTTGAAGGCAGCGGCCACCACTCGGCTCAGGGTCGCCGCATCCGCCGGGTAGCGCGGTTCGGGCAGGGCGGTGAGGTGGACCACTGCGCTGGAGACCTTGGGCGGCGGCGTAAACGCCTCGGGCGGCAGCGACAGCACGATGCGGGCATCGGCGCGCCATTGGGCGAGGATAGCAAGGCGGCCATAGGCCTTGAATCCGGGCTTGGCCACGATCCGCTCAGCAACTTCGCGCTGGAACATCAGGGTGAGGCTCTGCCAGAAGGGCGGCCAGGCCTGCGGCGTCAGCCAGCGTACCAGGAGTTCGGTGCCGACGTTGTAGGGCAGATTGGCCGCAATCCGGATCGGTGGTGTCAGATGCGCCAGCGGGTCAATCTCCAGCGCATCGCCGTTGATAACCTCAAGCTGTCCGGGATAGGCCGCGGCGATCTCGGCCAGAGCCGGTAGACAGCGTTGGTCCTTCTCGATGGCCAGCACCCGACGGGCACCCTCGCTGAGGAGACCACGGGTGAGCCCGCCGGGACCGGGACCGATCTCCAGCACGTCGCATCCGGTGAGATCTCCTGCCTGGCGCGCGATCTTGGCGGTCAGGTTGAGGTCGAGGAGGAAGTTCTGGCCCAGCGATTTGCGGGCCGAGAGCTGGTGGGTCGCGATGACCTCGCGCAGCGGGGGGAGATTGTCGATGGCGCTCATGATGCGTCTCCATAAGGCGATGGCGCGGAACTGAAAAGCAGGATCTTTGCGCAGCGATGAGAGGGGCGCTGCGCATCGCGCTCTCCGGAAAATCTCAAAGAAGACCCGGGGCTGGATCAGGCCTGTTGGGCGGCGGCCATGCTCTGGGCGAGGCGAAGGGCTTCGATCAGGCTTGTTGGCGTGGCGATGCCCTGGCCCGCGATATCGAAGGCGGTTCCGTGATCCGGGGAAGTGCGGATGAAGGGCAGTCCGAGGGTCACGTTGACCCCCTTGTCGAAGGCCAGCGTCTTGATCGGGATCAGCGCCTGGTCGTGGTACATGGCGATGGCCGCGTCGTAGCGGGACCGGGCGGCGGCATGGAATAGCGTGTCTGCCGGATGCGGGCCGGTCAGCGTAAAGCCTTCAGCCTGCATCGCAGCGATGAGATCGGCGATCCAGTCGATTTCCTCTCGCCCCATCGCGCCGCCTTCACCTGCATGAGGGTTGAGCCCGGTGAGCGCGATCCGGGGCACCGTGAGGCCGAAATGCTGGCGCAGGCCGGCCTCTGTGAGGGTGATGACCTCGCGCAGCAGCTCAGGCGTCAGCCGCTTTGGCACCTCACTGAGCGGGATGTGGATGGTGGCGGGTACCACCCGCAACTCGGTGCTTGCCAGCATCATGACCACCCGCTCCACCCCGGCCAGGGCGGCGAGGAACTCGGTATGACCGGGATAGGCGAAACCGGCGCCATCGATCAGCGCCTTCTTGTGGATCGGCGCGGTGCAGAGGGCCGAGGCGGCGCCGGACTGAACGAGGGAGACGCCGGTGGTGATCGCCTCGATCACCCCGGAGGCATTGCGCGGATCAGCGCGACCCGGCGTTGCCGTGCCGCCGAAGGGGATTGGCAGAACGGGCAGGGCCTCGCCACAGACAGCCAGGGCCTCGAGGGGCCTGTCCACCTTCTGCCAGGTGGTACCATCAGGAAGGTGGCGCGGATCACCGAGCCAGACGAAGGGGCAGGCGCTGCGCAACTGCTGCCAGGCAGCGACGGCGATCTCCGGGCCAATGCCGCCCGGCTCGCCGCAAGAGAGCGCGATCACCTGCGGCGCAAGGCTCATCTGTACTCGATCCGGGCATTGGCCTTCATCTGCTCCACCAGACTGTCGGCAAATGCATTGAGGCGTTGCTGCACCAGCGCATTGGCCACAGCCAGGCGGGCGTCTTCCTGCGCGGCGGCCACTTCGGAGGTGCGGCCACAGAGCATCACGACGAGAAGGGTCTGACCGTTGTCGCGGGTCACATTGGCGGAGGATTCATTGGGGTCCATCTTGGCCAGTTCCAGCGCGATGTCCTGGGAGATCTCGCCGGGAGCGGCGCTGCCCCGGAACAGGACGGCCGGATCCTGGTCCTTGGCGATGCCGAAGAGGTCGTCGCAGGTGTCGACCGAGGCACGCAGCTCTGCCGCTCGCGCGAGGGCCTCGGGGCTGCGACCACCGGGGATGGCGTAGGTGGCATAGTCGATCGCCGCGTAACGGGCGCTGGCGCCATCCACCTCGCGCAAGCCGCGCATCTGGAAGATGGCGATCGCACCCTGCAAGGGCATCGGCTGGGTGATGTCACCCGGCTCCAGTTCAAGCACCACTTCCTGCAGCGGCCCAGGCAGGCGGCTCAGCGGCATCCAGGGCAGGCGACCGCCGTCCACGCGGGTCTCGGCTGCGGAAAATTGCGCGGCAGAGGCGGCAAAGGCATCGGCGTTGGTCAGCTGCGAGATCTGGGTGGCTAGTTCCTGCACCTGAGCGGCGTTTTCCTGCGTCAGCGGCATGATGATCTCGGAGAGGAGAACCTGCACGCCGCCGGATCCGGCGGTGCCCATTGCACGCTCGATTTCCTCCTCGGTGGGACGGGCGCGCGACAGGTACCGGCCGCGCACATATTCCCGCCAGCCGAGGCCGGCAGAGGTGAAATCGCGCACGGTCTCCGGATTGACGCCGGCCTCCTGCAAGCGGGAGAGGAATTCCTCCAGCGAGAGATTGGCGCGCCCCGCGAGTTCGGTCATGCCTTCGGAGATATCCGCGTCGCTCAGCGTCAAGCCGACCTCTTCCATCGCGGCACGCTTCAGGCGCTCCTCGATCAGGTCATCGCGGGCCTCGGTGACCGGATCCCCCTTGGCCGAGCCGAGCACGCTGAGGAACAGCGCGCGTTGCTCGAGCTCGAACTGGGTGATGACATCTTCGTTCACGGTCACCGCGGGGGAGAACAGACCCTGGGCAGAGGTGGGACCGGCCGAGAGGCTCAGCGAGGCACTCAGTCCCAGGGCGAGGGTCATCATCGCCAGCCCGCCCTTGCGAACCTCGATCCCGGCCAGCCGACGGGTCCGGGTCATCAGGGCCAGAGGGCGTCGGCGGGGAGTTACGTTCTGCTGCATGATCGCCTGCTTGTTGTAGTGTCGCTCTTCACGGAAAACCCGTTGAGCGCCAGAGTAAAACCGAAATCCGTCGAGGGCTCAACACTTGTGGTGGAGGTATAGCGTCGGCTGACGGAGAGGTCGAGGGTGACGCATTCATTGCGCCAGGTCAGGCCGAGACCGGCGCGGGTGGCGCGGCCTTCGGAGATGTCGTAGCGGGCATTGGCGCTGGCGCGCCAGGCCTCGGTCAGCGCGTAGGATCCGTCAAACCAAAGCTCGGAGCTTTCGTCGTCGCGCTCTTCGGCACTGTCCGCCTGAAGCCAGAGGTAGCTGCCGGCCAACGACCAGCGGTCGCGCTCCAGGTCGCCCCTGAACTCGGCCTTGGACACCGACCATTCCTCGTCAAAGAGGCTGCGCGCCGTCAGGATCAGGTTGTTTCTGAAGCCGATCTGACCGGCCACGAGCAGGTTGGAATTCTGCCCATCGAGGCCGGAAGAGGAGGTGAAACCGGGTTGCACGTCGTTGCGCAGCACCTGGGCGACAGTTCCGGTCGCCCGCCAGCCGCTCGGGTCGAGATGGGTGAAATTCACCCCGTAGACGAGGGTCGCCCCATCCTCGCGCGCGTCGGTCTCGGGGAAGCGCGACAGGGCGAGAAGATTGCCCTGATCGAATTCCGAAATATTGCTGGCCTCGTTTGGCACATTGTCGCCGCTGACATGGGTCCAGCCGATCTGAACCAATGGCTCCAGCACCTGGGTGGCGCCAGAGGCGGTCTGGCGCACCATCGGGCGGCGGAAGGTCAAGGCGCTGCGGGGCGTCACCCGGCTCGCCTCATTGTCGAAGGCACCATCGTCGGCGAGGGCGAAACTGTCGAGGCCGAGGCCGAGGGTCCAGGTGCTCTCGATGCCGAAGGGCAGGATCCAGCTGCGCAGCCAGCTGAGATCGGCCGAGACCCGCGTCATATCGCGGCCATTGGCCTCTGTCGCCGTGGCATCGAGGCTGGATTCCCGCACGAATTGCGAGGCATTGAGCCGCAGCCGCAACTCGCCGCCGATGCGGGCCGGAAACAGTCTCTGTTCGAAGGTACCGGTCAGGATGGTGGAGGGGATCAGATTCTGATCCTCGGTGTCCCGCAGGGTCTTGTAGGAGTAGACCGCACCTTGAATGAGTTGATCGCGCCGGGCCCGGGTCAGGGTCACATCGGAGCGCAAGCGGTCGGTATCGGAGATGTCGTAATCGCCAAGATAACCGTCATCGGAGACGGTCTTGAGGTCAAAGCGCAACTTGAAACCCCGGAAGATGTCGAAGTTCCCGCGGGCAAAGAGGTAACCCCGCCCGTCATCGGGTTGGATGTCGTCGCGGCTGAAAGCGCCCTCAATCTCGATCCGACCATTGCGGAACGCCTGACGGTAGCGCAGCGCAAGCGTGCGGGTTTCCTCGGAGAGATAGGGGGTGATGGTCAGGTCGCGATGCGCACCCAGAGTCACGAAGTATGGCAGTTTCAGGCCAAAACCGAGGTTCGATGAGCTGGACAGCGACGGGATCAGGAACCCGGTGGCCCGGTCCAGAGTCGGATCCGGCAGACGCAGCGCCGGAAAATAGAAGACCGGCACATCCCGCACCCGCAATTGCGCCCCTTCGAGGTAGAGCTGTCGCTCTGCTTCATCATGGGTGATGCGTTCGGCACGGATCTGCCAAAGCGGCGGGCGGCCATCCTCGCAAACATCGCAGGAGGTCACCGAGGTCTTGTAGAGCTGCGAGTAGCGCCCCTCCACCCGGGTCATCTGCAAAGCGGCCAGTTGCACCTGCTGGTCAAACACCATGCGCGCGCCGCGCAGGATCCCGTTGCGCAGGCCACTGTCAAGCTGGGCGGCATTGGCAAGAATGGTCAGGTCGCCGCCCTGATCGATGCGGATCGGACCTTCGAGTCGCAGCTGGCCACTGTCGCGCTCGTAGACGATGCGTTCCGCCTGCAAGCGAATGTCTCCCTGAAAGGCCTCGACATTGCCTTCCGCCACCAGGGTGCGGTCGGGCGAGACGAAGACGCGATCCGCGACCAGCATCGCGGGCGCCTCTTGCTGCGCCACCGATGGGGGCGGCAAAGGGGATTGTGCCCGCATAGGCTGCGAGCCGAGGCCGAAGCTGAACGGGATCACGGTCGACAGCAGAACCGCGCGTCGCCACATCTTGAAATCAACCGTCTTCGGCATGCAGCAGCAGTCCCATCGTCAGCAGTATGGAGGCAACCGGAGGCGCCCAGGCCGCCAGAAGCACCGGAATTTGTCCGTTCTCGCCCAGCACTCGCGCGAAGTTATGGACGAAGTAAAGCCCGAATCCCAGCAGGACCGAGGTCAGCACCGCCATGCCGGTGCCCCCCAACCGGGTGTGCCGCATGGTGAAGGCGGCACCGACCATCACCATTGCCACCAGAAACAGCGGGCGCGCCAGTTCAACCTGCAGCCAGACCTGGAACCGAGTGGTGGAAAAGCCGGCTTCGCTCAGCGATGCGATGGTCTGCGGCAGGTCGTAGATTGAAATGCCCTCGGCGAATCCGATGGTGTCCCGAATACGTTCATTAGTCAGCGTGGTGGGCAGGCGCAGCTGGTCATAGCGCTTGGCACTGCGTTCGGGATTCACCCCGACGACCAGTTGCCAGACTTTCGCATCCTTGAGCACCCAATCTTCCCCTTCGAGCCAGGCTTCTTCGGCGATGATGCGCCGCGTCGGGCCGCCTTCCGGCGCATAGCTGAGGATGGAAACGTCGTAGAGGTAGAGATTCTCGGAATCGCCACGATAGTTGGCGGCATGGATCACCGATTGCCCGTTTTGACCACCCTGGCGCAACCAGAGCCCCTCGCCGGTGAGCGAAACAGCCGCCGCAGCGCCCGGCTGGCGGTAGCTCTCCGCCAGTTCGGTATAGCGGTTGGCGGTGGCAGCCACGATGGGGTTGAGCGTGCTGACAGCCAGTCCGCCGATGATCAGCGCGACGCAGACCGGGGGCAGCAGGGCGCGGATGCCGGAACGGCCGATAGCGCGGGTCACCACCAGCTCGCTGGTGCGGGCGAGACCCACGAAGAGCACGATGGTGGTCAGGATCATGATCAGCGGCAGGAACTCGTTGAGCGCGGTCGGCGCGTTCAGAAAAGTAAGTCCCAGAAGCTGCCCCAGGCTGAGATCCTGGGCATCGAAGCGGCGGATCTGTTCGCTGAGGTCTATCAACATGACCAGGCTCATCAGCACAGCTGAGATCACCAGGAACCAGAGAAAGAACCGCCTCGCATAGTAAAGGTCGAGGATCATTGCGCGCCCTCCCGCCGCCGCAGCACCCTGGACAGCAGGTGTGGGCGGCTCGCCAGATGCAGGAACAGGAGCGACAGCACCAACCCGATCACGGTGGGCAGGTAGAGCAGGGGCCAGATCGCCGCGTTTTCCAGAACCGGTTCGGAGACGACGCCGCGCATCCCCTCGATGAGGATCAGCAGGACAAAGGCCAGCAGGATCTGTTTCCAGATCCCGAAACGGCTGAAACCGCCCATCATCAGAGTGGAGACTGCAATCATCACCACCGCGGCGGTCACCGTGGCGCGGGTGATCCGCGAATGCAGCTCTTCTGCTTGGGCTCCGGCGGAATGGCCATCCTCGGCGGTGACGGCATCGCTCCGGGTGACCAGTTCTAGGGTGGGGATGCTGTGCAGCCGACGCGGACCGTGATCCCCGGCCCCGGAAACATCGCCAAGCGCATAGGAAAAATCCGCAAAGGCCGTGGTCGACAAAAGGCCGGAGTTGCGCGACTGCCGCTGCGCCAGGCCTTCGACCAGGATCAGATAGGCGGTGTCGCCCTCCTTGACCAGATAGGCCTTGTCGCTGGTATAGGTGATCTCCGCCTCTGCGCCGCGTTGGTCAGTGAGGAAGACGTCATTGAGCGTGCCATCGGCATCGATACTGCCGATGAAGAAGGTCACGCCCTCCATCGGGTGCAGGAAACTTCCCGGTGTCAGCAGGCGGGCGCTGACGCTGCGGGCAATCTCCGCTTCACGGGCATCCATCTGAGCCATCGATGCGGGCCAGAGGACCAAAGTCAGAACCGACATCATTGCCCCCGCGATCACGCCAAAGGCCATCGCAGGCCGCGCGAGTTGCCAGGGGCTGGACCCGGTGGCCCGCAAGACGGTGAGTTCGCTTTCCGAATTCAACCGATTGGTCACCCAGACCGTCGCCGCAAAGGCAGCCAGCGGCAGCACCATGCGGATCAGGTTCGGAAGGGTCAGCGCAGAAATCTCGAGAAAGGCCACCACGCTCTGCCCGTCGCCGATGAGCCAGTCAAACAGGCTTACGGCCCGGTTGATCCAGAACATGGCCACCAGAATCAAGGCGAAGAAGCCGAAGAACAAGAGATATTGCGACAGCACATATCTGTCGTAGCGTGACACGCGATCCCCCCATAGATCTTGCGCTTGAAGTGTTCGTTGGACCTTAGAGGAATTGTTCAGGCTGGAAAACTGCAATCTTCCCTGAAGGATGGCCAATCGGCAAAGCTCCGTCATTGGCTCTCCCGGCTTCGGGCGGCCCCGATCCGGCTGCCGATCCTGCTCCCCTGTCTTGCGCACTGGTATTCGAGGCGGACAGGGGCTACCTCTATCCCTCAAGAGCGCGCCGCCGCCCGGCCCGCCAGAGGCAGATTTGATGCAGGAGACCCAAATGACCACGCTGACCCCGTTCCGCTTTTCCCCCTATGATCCGAAGAGCCTGGCCGAAATCGAAGGCCATCTCGCCATCGTGGTCACACCAGAGGGCACGTTGGATCAGGCCGCACGCAGCGCCAATCGTCTGAGCAAGGGAGCGGTGGCACGGCTGGTGGCGTCCGAGGGCTTCGCCAAGGCCAAGACCGGTCAAGTCTTCACCCTCGCCTGGCCTGCCGGGCTGGCGGCGGAGGCGCTGCATGTCGTTGTTCTGCCCCGCCGTCTGGGCGCGACCGAAGCCCGTAAGGCTGGGGCCAAACTGGCAGAAGCGCGCGGCACCAAGGCTCTGACGGTAAAGCTGGGCAGCCTGTCCCGCGCTGCGGATCTAGCGTTGGGGATCGCCTTGCGCAGCTATGCCTTTGAGAGCCACAAGAGCACGACGGCAGAGATGAGCGGCCCTGTCACCCTGTGTCACAACCGGCCCGAGGAGCTTGAGGCCGACTTCGCGCCGATGCTGGCCCTGGCCGAAGGGGTTCACATGACCCGCGATCTCGTCAATGAACCGGCCAATATTCTGACAACCTCGGAGTTCGCCACCCGCCTGGCGGAGATGGCGGCGCTTGGCCTTGAGGTCGAGGTGCTGGAGGAGGATCAGCTGGAGGCGCTCGGAATGCGCACTCTGCTTTCGGTCGGACAGGGGTCCGCCAGCCCCTCAAAGGTGGTGGTGATGTCCTGGGCCGGTGGCGCGAAGGACGCACCGCCCCTGGCCCTGGTCGGCAAGGGAGTCGTCTTTGACACCGGTGGCATTTCGCTGAAGTCGGCCGCCGGAATGGAAGACATGACCATGGACATGGGCGGCGCCGGCGTGGTGGCGGGCACGATGCGCGCCCTGGCCCTGCGCAAGGCGAAGGCCAATGTGGTCGGGCTGGTTGGTCTGGTGGAGAACATGCCCTCCGGCACCGCCACCCGCCCGGGCGATGTGGTGAAGTCCATGAAGGGCGACACGGTGGAGATCATCAACACCGATGCCGAAGGGCGGCTGGTGCTCTGTGACGTGCTCTGGTACGCGCAGGAGCGTTTCAAACCCGCCGGTGTCATCGATCTGGCCACCCTCACAGGGGCCATCATCATCGGCCTGGGTCACGAGAATGCCGGTGTGTTCTCCAATGACGATGCCTTTTGCGCGGCCTTCCTCAAGGCAGCGGAGGCCGAGGATGAGGGGGCCTGGCGGATGCCCCTGGGGCAGGCCTATGACGACCAGTTGAAAAGCCGGATCGCGGATATGAAGAATGTCGGCGGACGCCCGGCGGGCTCGATCACCGCGGCGCAGTTCCTGCAGCGGTTCATCCGCGAGGGGACGCCCTGGATCCACCTCGATATCGCCGGTGTCGCCTCGGTCACCACGGCAACCGCCTATGCGCCCAAAGGGGCAACCGGATGGGGTGTGCGGGCCTTGAATCGCCTGATCCTGGATCAGTACGAGGCAAAGTGAGGCCGACATGGGCACCGCCTATTTCTATCACCTGACCCGCAAGCCCTTGCAGGAGACCCTGCCGACGCTGCTGGAAAAAGCGCTTGCGGCAGGGTGGCGGATTGCTGTGCGCGGCCGGGACCCTCAGCGATTGGCCTGGCTGGACGAGGCGCTTTGGCAGGGCGCTGACAGAAGCTTCCTGGCCCATGGGGTGGCGGGCGGCCCACATGACGCGCTGCAGCCGATCCTGCTCACCACCTCGGCACAGGCCCCGAATGCAGCCTCCTGCGTGATGAGCGTGGATGGTGCCGAGGTGACAGCCGAAGAAGTGGCGGCCCTCGAACGTGTGTGTATCCTGTTCGATGGCACCGATGACGAGGCCGTGCAGCAGGCGCGCAGCCAGTGGAAGAGGCTCACGGAGGCTGGCTGTCGCGCGCAGTATTGGTCCGAAGCCTCGGGCCGCTGGGAGAAAAAGGCGGAAAGCGGGGCGTGAGAGGCGCTGCCCCGCTTGTCCTGCGGCCCAATACTCCCGGTATCCTATTGGCCAACGGGGATAAAACGTGGACGTGCGCGTTTCAGCGGGTGAGGATCAGCTCGTTGTTGCGGATTTCCAGACGCGCGAAGCGTTGCAGGTAGCCCATGCCAAGGAGCGATTGCTCCAGCGCGCCTTCGTTGACCCATGCCGGAACCTTGGTGTCGGTCACCGGACCAAGGGACACGCTCTCCAGGGTCACCCTCGCGGTTCGGACTTCTCCATTGGCGGTCATGGCCCGACCCAGGAACGAGAGGCCCTCGGTGTCTATCCCCAGTCGTTTAGCGTCCTGCGCATTCAGAACCAGATCGCTGGCGCCGGTGTCGACGAGGAACTGAACTGGCGTGCCTTGCACCATCAGGGTCATATAATAATGGCCATCCCTGGCCCGTGGGACGGTGATTTGACCTGTCTGCGACAATACCGCCTGTTGGGGCAGGACGGTTCTGCGAATGTCCTCCCAGAGGCCGTAGCTGGCAATCACACCAAGGAAGATTAGTCCCCAGATCGCCAACTGCTGGGCCGTCTTGCCGAGGGACTGCCGGTTCTGGATGAAGACCCAGGTGCCGATCGCGGCCAGCAAGAGCATCAGGTAGACTAGGCGGCCAATATCGTCGGATGTCATCTGCGGATCCTCCCCAAGCATGAGGTAGGGATCAGGAGCCTTGATGTCTAGCTCGCAAAGCCGAAGGCGCGCAGGCCTTCAAGGACGAATTGCACGGAAAGGGCGGCCAGCAACATTCCGAGGAGCCGGGTGGCCACATTGATGCCAACCGGGCCGAGGAGACGTTCGAGCAGGCCGGAAATGGAGAACATTCCCAACATCAGCAGGATCACCGCCACCACGAGGGCCATGACCGAGGCAAACCCCTCAATGCCCGGGTGCTGGCCGGTCAGCAGGATCACCGTGGCGATGGAGCCCGGACCGGCAATCAGCGGAATCGCCATGGGAAAGACCGACGGGTCATCCTCCGGCGCGATCTCGTCGCCCTGGTGTTGCCGTCGGGCGGTGCGGCGTTCGAACAGCATGTCGAGTGCGGTAAGGAACAACAGGATCCCCCCCGCGACCCGGAAGGCGGGCATGGAGATGCCGATGAACTCCAGCACCTTCTCGCCAAAGAGGGCAAAAATTGCGAGGATGCCGATGCCGGTCAAAGACGCGCGGATCGCGATGGCGCGGCGTTGGCGGGAACTCATTCCTTGAGTGAGCGCCAGAAACACCGGCATCAGGCCAATCGGGTCGATGATGACGAAGAGCGTCACGAAGGAGGTAATGAGGAAAGCGCTGTCAATCATCAGGCTTCTGCCAGTTCAAGGTTTTCCAGCGCTTCCATCCAGAGGGCTTCCGCCCGCTCCAGCGCTTCGAGGCATTCGGCATGTTTCTTCAGCCAGACCTCTCGATCGGTTGCCTTCTCGGGGCCATAGAGTGCGGGATCGGCGAGCTTGGCGTCCAGTTTCTCGCGCATCTCGGTGAGTTTCTCGACCCGGGCCTCCGATTTGCGCACTTCGGAGCGGAGCGCGAGGATCTGGTCGCGGCTGGCGCGTTTGGGTTTCTCCGGCGCTTTCGCTTCGGCCTTGGGCGCGGGCTTTTCGCGCGACAGCAGCATGTCGCGATAGCTGTCGAGGTCGCCCTCATAGGCGGCGACGGAGCCGTTCGACACCAGCCAGAGCCGATCCGCCACGAGGCTGAGGAGGTGCATGTCGTGGCTGACGAGGATCACCGCGCCGCTATAGGCGGTCAGCGCCTCCACCAAAGCCTCGCGGCTTTCGATGTCGAGGTGGTTGGTCGGTTCGTCGAGGATCAGCATATGCGGCGCGTCAAGGGTCGCGAGCAGCAGGCTGAGGCGCGCCTTCTGGCCGCCGGACAGACGCCGCACCTCGGTTTCGGCCTGTGCCGCGCCAAGGCCAAAGCCCGCGAGCCGGGTGCGCCAGCGGGTCGGGGCCTCTTCGGGGCGCAGGCGGCGCAGGTGGTCGAGCGGGGTTTCATCCACATAAAGCTCATCCACCTGATGCTGGGCGAAGTAGCCAATGCGCAGCTTGGACGAACGCACCAGTTTGCCGGCCATCAGGGGCAGGCGGTCCGCGAGCAATTTCGACAGGGTCGATTTGCCCTGACCGTTCTTGCCCAGAAGTGCGATCCGGTCGTCCTGATCGATGCGCAGGTTGAGCCGGTTCAGGATCTCCACATCCCCATAGCCGGTCACGCCGCCTTCGATCTGGATGATCGGCGGCGACATTTCCTCCGGTTCCGGGAAGGAGAAGGCGCGCAGGGCGGCCTCCTGCGGGGTGGAGATCGGTTTCATCTTCTCGATCATCTTCAGGCGGGACTGGGCCTGTTTCGCCTTGGAGGCCTTGGCGCGGAAGCGATCCACAAAGCTTTGCAGATGGGCGCGGCGGGCGTCCTGTTTGCGCGCCTCGGATTGGGCGGCCAGAATGCGGGCGGCGCGGGTTTCCGCAAAGGTGTCGTAGGGCCCCTGATAGAGGGTCAGCTTGCGGTCCTCGAGATGCAGAATGGCGCCAACCGCGCGATTAAGGAGCCCGCGGTCGTGGGACACGATCAGCACAGTATGGGGATAGCGCGCGATATAGCTCTCCAGCCAGAGCGCGCCTTCGAGGTCGAGGTAGTTGGTCGGTTCGTCAAGCAGCAAGAGGTCCGGCTGCGAGAACAGCACCGCCGCCAAGGCCACCCGCATCCGCCAGCCGCCGGAGAAATCCGAACAGGGGCGCAGGTGGTCCTCGTCGTCAAAGCCCAGACCCTTGAGGATCGAGGCGGCGCGGGCCTCGGCGGACCAAGCGTCGATATCGGCCAGACGCGACTGGATCTCGGCAATGCGCATCCCATCGGTCGCGGTCTCCGCCTCGGCCATCAGGGAGGCGCGTTCCTCATCGGCCGCCAGCACCGTGTCCAGAAGCGAGGTCGCGGAGGAGGGCACCTCTTGTGCCACACCGCCGATGCGCGCCTGCGAAGGAAGCGAGATCGAACCGGTCTCCAGCACCAACTCGCCACGGATAATGCGGAAAAGGGTGGATTTGCCGGTGCCGTTGCGCCCCACGACGCCGACCTTATGGCCGGTGGGAATAGTGGCAGAGGCCTCCTCCAGCAGGGGGCGGCCTTCGACGGAATAGGTGATGGAGTCAATTCTGAGCATGGCCCCTCTCATGTCGAAAGCCAGGGGACGGGTCAATCACTATCCGTGTGGGCCGCGCGACCAAGGGGGATTGGCTGCGCGGCGAGCTGTGATAGCCTTAGGGTTGCATTCTGCCTGTTTCTTTCGCGGACACAGGCGCGACACGTTCAGACGGCGAAAGGCCGATGGGCAGGGATCACGAGAGGGCAGCGACAGATGCGCAGATTGGTCATTTGCTGTGACGGCACCTGGAACACGGCGGATCAGCACAAGGATGGCGCGCCTACGCCAACCAATGTGGCCAAGCTCCATTCGCTTGTCGCTGGCAAAGATCCCATTGGGACTGAGCAGATTCCCTATTATCGCACCGGTGTGGGCACCTCGGGCAACCTAATGCGGCGGGTTCTGGGTGGGGCGATCGGCCTGCGGCTCGAAGATGACATCATGAGCGCCTACAAGTTTCTTGCCGAGACCTATGCGCCGGGCGATGAGATCTTCCTCTTCGGTTTCAGTCGGGGGGCCTATACGGTACGCAGCCTTGCGGGGATGGTGTCGAATGTCGGACTGGCGGATCTGCGACCGGACAGGCTTTCGCCCTACGAAGATCCTTGGAAAGTCGTGCACAGCCTGATGGAGCGCTACCAGTCCAACAAGGCCGGTCCGGACAAAACGATGCTGCAATCCGCACTGCTGACGCCGGAGCCACTTGGGGCGGTCTCTTTCCATGATCCAGATGGTGTTGGCTTCCGGTTCATCGGGGTCTGGGACACGGTGGGGGCGCTGGGCATTCCCGATGACAAGGGGCTGTTGCGGCTGATCCTCGGCGATCCGCGCAAACACGGCTTCCGGGATACGGAACTGGGCGGCAATGTCACCTGCGCCCGCCATGCCCTCGCGATGGACGAATGGCGGCGGGATTTCACGCCAACCCTCTGGACCGACTGGGCCCCGGGGCAGGACGTGGAGCAGCGCTGGTTCCCGGGCGTGCATGGCGATGTGGGCGGCAGCTACCTGGATTGCGGCCTGGGCGATCTTTCGCTGGACTGGATGCTGGGTCAGGCACAAGCGCAGGGACTGGGGCTGCGGCCCATGGCACCGGGACAGTTGAAGCCGGATGCCTTTGCCCGTCGGCACGAGTCCTATCTGGGCCTGTTTCGGTTTCGTCCGAGCCGACCGCGTGCGGTGCCGGAACTGCGTGCGGAGGCAGCCATCCTCACCGACAGGACCAGCCGCACCTGTTTCGACCCATCGGTGATCGCCCGCCATCTGACACCGCCGCCGGGAGAGGCCAGCTATTGGCCTACACGTGTCCTGGCGCCGGGGGATCTGTTCAAGACCTATGCCAGTGCCCGGCCCCGCTGGAATGCCACCGGTCTCTATATCGAGAAGGGCGGTCACTACCATGTCACCGCACGAGGTGAATGGCTGGACGCTGCAATCCCGGCTACTGCGAATGGTGCCCGTAACGGTTCCTTTCTCGGCAAGCTGGCCTATGGGCTCGCCGCTGTTCCCGAGGCGCTGAGATCCGGTCTGCGGCGGATAGAGCGGTTGGCAAAGGCGGATGTCCCCTTCACCCGAAGGGTGCAGGAGGCGCCGTGGTTCGCCTTGATCGGGGCTATCGCAAGCGGGCAGGGGGCCAGTGAGAACGGCACCGGGGTGGAGGATCACGACATGGTCCGCCTGGGCGAGGACATGAGCTTTGTCGCCCGGCAGAGCGGGTATCTCTATCTCTTTGCGAATGATGCCTGGCACCTCTACGGCAATAACGCAGGCACCCTTGCAGTGGAGATCCGGCGACTGCCGTAAGGGCAGGGGCCGTCCGATGACGGAGCGCTTGCCAATGGCCCGGCTTTGCGGCTTCAATGCATCTGCATGGATTTAGAACCACAGGAAAGACCCCGCCTGTCCCTTGCGCGGGGGAGCAGGTCCCGACTGATACCCGCGGCGCAGACACCCCCCACATTGATGACACTGATCGTCGGCACCGCCCTTTCGGTGCTTTCGCTCAACATGTTCCTGCCTTCGCTGCCGGGGATCGCAGAGACCTTTGGCGCCGACTATGCGCTCGCCAACCTCTCGGTGGCGGGCTACCTTGCGATCTCCGCTGTGCTGCAACTCTTGATGGGGCCGCTGTCGGACCGCTACGGGCGACGGCCTGTAATGCTGGTCTGCTGTGTGCTCTTCCTTCTCGCCTCGATCGGCTGCGCTCTGGCCGACAGCATCTGGAGCTTCCTCGGCTTTCGCCTGCTGCAGGGGGCAATCATCAGCGGGCAGGTGATTTCGCGGGCGGTGATCCGCGACATGTTTCCGCCCAATGAGGCCGCCAGCAAGCTCGGCTATATCGGCATGATCATGGCCGCCGCCCCGATGATGGGGCCGATGATCGGCGGCGCGCTCGACATGGCCTTCGGCTGGCGGGCGGGATTCTGGCTCTATACCGCTCTGGGCCTCTTGGTGCTTGCGCTGGTCTGGGGCGATATGGGAGAGACAAATACCACCCGTTCCGCCACCTTTCGCGCCCAGATGCGGCTATATCCGCGGCTGTTTTCCTCGCGTCGGTTCTGGGGCTATTCCTTCTGCGTCGCCTTTTCCATCGGCGGGTTCTATTCCTTCGTGACCGGCGCGCCACTGGTGGCCGCTGCCTGGTTCGACCTCAGCCCCGCCATGGTGGGCCTTGGCATCGGCATCATCACCGGCGGCTTCATGACCGGAAACTTCATCACCGGACGGCTGGCGCAGCGGGTGTCCTTGCTGGTGCTGATCCTGGCCGGACGCCTCATTTCCTGCCTCGGGCCGCTGGTGGGATTGGTGGTGTTCTGGGCCGGGCAGGGCAGTCCTTGGGTCTTTTTCGGCTCTGCCATCTGCGTGGGGCTCGGCAATGGGCTGACCATCGCCAATGCCAGTGCCGGGCTGATGTCGGTGCGTCCCGAACTGGCGGGCAGTGCCGCGGGCCTCTCGGGGGCGATGACCGTGGCGCTGGGCGCAGCGCTCACCTCGCTCACCGGCGTGCTGGTGGAACCGCAGAACGCGCCCTTTGTCGTCCTTGGCATGATCCTGACCGCCAGCAGCCTTGCCCTGGTTGCGGCCCTATACACTTGGCGGGTGGAGCGACGCCTTCCGGTCGGCGTGGATGCCTCCTGCTGAGACGGATTGTGGCTTTCCCCGCATTGGGGGCTTTCAAAACCAACGCCCCCATGCTACCGCCCGCGGCAAAGGAAGCCGGGGCATTCTGCCCGGTCAGTCAAACGGAGAGAACACATGGCTCTGCAACGCACTTTCTCGATCATCAAGCCCGACGCAACCCGCCGCAACCTGACCGGCGCGATCAACGCGAAATTCGAAGAAGCCGGCCTGCGCATCGTTGCGCAAAAGCGCATCCACATGACCAAAGCACAAGCGGGCAAGTTCTACGAAGTGCACGCTGCCCGTCCCTTCTACGACGAGCTCTGCGAATTCATGTGCTCCGCACCGGTTGTCGTGCAGGTTCTGGAAGGCGAAAACGCTGTTGCCAAGAACCGCGAGATCATGGGCGCCACCAACCCGGCAGACGCCGCACCCGGCACCATCCGCGCAGAATTCGCTGAATCCGTTGGCGAAAACTCCGTGCACGGGTCCGACGCGGAAGAAACCGCTGCCGTGGAAATCGCCTACTTCTTCTCGGGTATCGAACTGGTCGGCTAAACCGTTCAGTCTTGAACCATCGCGGGAAGGTTGGGTTTAATCGCTGAACCTTTTCCTGGGATCAGACCGCCGCGCGACCTCGTGCGGCGGTTTTTCTTTGGACAGATGGCACTCAGGCGCGCCGTTCGATCACGCCGATCTCGTTCAGGATCGCCTCAAAGGCGGAGCGGTCCTTGTCGAAGGACTGCGCCTTGATGGAGTCGAACCGCTGGCGCAGGGCTTTCTTCTCTTCGCCCTTGCAATCGTTCCAGGGTCTGCCCTGCAGCGCCATCACCAGAACGTAATAGCCGATGAAATGCGGCTTGGATCCCGCTTGCAGCAGCCGTGCATAGGCCGCATCCGCACCCAATGCATGCAGCTCCTCCGCCGAATGGATACCCGCCTTGGCACAGGAGTCCTCATAGGCGGGGCCGAGATTGCGGATCGAGGATACGGGCGTGGGCATGGGGAGGCTCAAAGCTATGGGCGATGGATCCACAATAGTGGAGCACGCGGGCCGGGTCAGCCGCTTTCTCACCTCACCAAGGGGCTGGGGCGAGGCTGCGGCGTAGAGGTGTCTTGGTTAACGATTCCAAGAGCTTGCCCTGAATATGGTTAACTTGTGTTAGCATCTTCAATGCGAAACAATGTTACCAAGAATTCCTGTCAATTTGTGACCCTCCGGTGTGTTTGTCCTATCCGAAGGGCGCGGTCCTAGCCTTTCGCAAGCTCCTGCTTGCCGGAAGGACAGGCGCGGGAAGAGTTCAATTCGGGTAAAACTGTACACAACGGAATGCAATGGGTCGGATCAGGATCCCGCCACAGCGTCCGTCAAGACATGCACAGGAGGTTCCCATGCTGCAGCCCATCATCCTCGCCGGAAGCCAAACCCAGACCAGCAACCAACTGGCCGGTGTCTGCCCGCTGCACTTCGAGACTGCGGATGGGGTGAGCAGCCGGTTCCAGCAGGTGTTGGCGGCGCTCAGCGGTGATGTCTTTGCCACGCCGGTGGTGGTCACCACCCGGGATTGCGCCGATCTTGCAGTCAGCCAGAGCGTGGAGCACAAGGGCACACGCCTGCTGCTGGAACCGCAGGAGCATAAACCCGCCGCCGCTCTGTTGAGCGCCCTATTGAGCCTGAAGGACAGGCCTGAGGCAATCGTGGTGGTGGCCCCGGCGACCGCGCGATTTGCGGATGTGAGACAGCTTGACCGGGCTCTCTGCCATGCCATCCCGGCGGCGCAACGCGGAGAAATCGTCCTCTTCGGGCACCGGACCGCGCGCGCTTATGGCGGATATGGCACGCTTGAAGTCACCTCGGTCCCGCGGGACTGCGCTCCGGTGCAGATCAGTCGGGTGCTGCCGTCAGGACGCCAGACGACCCTCGGAAGCCTGTTTCAGGCCAATCACCAGCTCTGGGGGCTGGGCATCTATGTCGCTCGGGTAGAGGTCTTGCTGGCGGCCTTTCGCAGCCACGCGAGCCGCCTGTTCCTGCCGGTCAAGAACGCCCTGCTGCGCGGCCGGGCGCTTGGATGTGGGTGGATGCTGGACAACAGCACCTATAGTAGAGTGAAGCCGCTCAGCTTTGAGAAAGCCGTGGCGCAGAAGGTGGACCATCTGGCGGCGATCCAGATGGACACCGGGTGGAGCGAATGGTCCGACTGGGCCCAGGACGCGGAGGCCGATCAGCAAGAGGTTCACCGTGACCGGGCCGCATGGGATGCCGATCTTGCCGAGGACCGGAGGCAGGGCGCCTTTGGATCTGCGGCGGATATGATGGCGGTCTACCGAGGCCTGGCGGACCTTCCCCAAGGCGAAGCGCTGGCGGCCTGCGTGAATGATTTTGATTGGGGGCGTCGGGAAATGCTGGCCATGGGGCCGGGGTTCAGCCTTATGCGCCTCACGGTGAACCCGGGCGCGAGCCTCAACCTCAGCGCCGAGGCCGCGGCGCCGGAACATTGGGTGGTCGTGCAAGGATCGGCCCTGATCACCCTTGGCGACCACATGCGCCTGGTCTGGGAAAGCCAGAGCGCGCGGATCCCGGCCGGCCGCAAACGCCGGGTGGAAAACCCGGGCTCGGCGCCGCTGCAGATGATCCAGCTGCAGGTCTGCGCCCTGTCCAAGGTGGCAGGCTCCTCCCGCTCGCCCTTTGCCGATTTCCCGACCGACTTCCCTGCCGGAGTTGCCTGATCCCCCCTCTGAAACGAGCAACCTGGCCCCTCGACGTCCCGCGCCCCCCCCCGTGGGACGTCTTTTTCTTTCTCACCCCATGGCGGGCGCGTAACAAGAGCTGCGGAGGTGCTCCGCTAAGCGAGTTCTGGCAGCCCCTTGGCGCGCCAGAACAACAGGATTGAAAGGGAGGCAGTGACCCGGCGATCGCCAGCGGAGCGACGCCAACATCTGAGTGAGCTTATATAAGAGAAAACCTCCGGCGTAACCGGAGGTTCTAACGGAAGCCTTGGCGGGGCAAAGTTTTCTCTCTGGCGGAAGAGGGCAGGTGAGCGGGTGCTCAGAACAGGCCCGCTTCCTTTGCTGTCATCGCGGCCTGAGTACGGTTCTTGGCATCCAGCTTGCGACACAGGGTGCGGACGTGCAGCTTGATGGTCACTTCCTGCAGGTTGAGGTCCCGGGCGATTTCCTTGTTGGATTGTCCCCGGCAGAGCCCGCTCAGCACCTCGACCTCTCGCGGGCTCAGCTGTGCAAGCAGGGGATGGGTCGGCGCGGCGGCTTCCTGACGCATCAGTTCCACCGGCACGTAGATTTCGCCCGCGCTCATGAACCGCACCGCGTTGAGCAGGGATTGCGCCCCCATGGTCTTGGGTATGAAACCGATGGCTCCGGCATCCAGCGCGTCCTGGGCGGTGCGGGTCGGCGCACTGCCCGACAGGATCGCGACGCCGCGCCCGCCATTGGCCGCAAGAGCACGGGTCAAGCCGTCCAGCCCGTTCATTCCGGGCATATTGTAATCGAGGAGCACGAGATCATAGGGACCGTTGGCCTCGAGCTCTTTCATGGCGCGGGGAAGATCGGTGGTGGTGGTAATCTCTGCGCCGCCTTCCGAGGAAAGATAGGCAGAGATCGTGTCACGCACCATATCGTGGTCATCAGCCAGAAGAATACGCATTTTGACGCTTAACCTGTGTTTACTGTACTTTCGGGAGCTTACAGCGGCAAATGTTTCTATTCTATCAACTTCTGACTTATATTCAGGGTCAAAGGCCACATAAGCAATCGCCATAACTCACTCCCTTGTCGGTTTTCGCCACGAATTTGCGGCTATTTATCCCTTTTACTATGGAAGGGCGTGGGATGAGGCCACCATTAGGGCGAGCGGCCTGTGCTCTGGTTTACCGATCTTATACGAAAGTCTAGCAGACTATACACAGGCGTTCATGCCCATGTTCGTCGCTTATGTCACTATGCACGAAGACCCAGCCAATTGGGACGGATAGAGTTTAGGAGACGCTCCATGATACGCCTTTTTGCCGCTCTTGCGGCTTCGCTGACCCTGTTTCTGGCCCTGCCTGCCGTTGCGGCGGCAGAGGACGTTGTTCTGTCTGTGACCGCGGGGGAGGCCAAGCATGACTTCTCAGTGGCGGATCTTCAGGCGCTGGGGGAGCGTGAGGTGCAGACCACAACGATCTGGAGCGATGGGGTTCAGACCTTTGTCGGGGTTTCGCTGGATGTGCTGATGGCGCATGTGGGCGTCACAGAGGGCACTTTGGAGGCTGCGGCGGTCAATGACTACGCCGTGCAGATCCCGATGGCGGATGCCCGTCCCGACGGCCCTATCGTCGCCTATCTGCGCAATGGTGAAACCATGTCCCTGCGCGACAAGGGGCCGCTCTGGGTGATCTACCCCTACGACAGCGGTGCGGAATTCCGCACCGAAGAGGTCTATTCGCGCAGCATCTGGCAGTTGAACCGGATCACCGTGAAGTAATCGTGGCCCCCGTCGGGGTCGAGGACGGCGAGGAGTAACCCCATCGTTGCGGCGCCTTAGGATACCCAAATTGCATCGCCTGCTGATCTCCGCCACCGCGGTGATCCTGGTTCTGCTCGCCGTCCAATCCGTGCGCCTTGGCAAGAATGTCCAGAACCGGATCGAGGCCCTGTCCTCGGCCGCAACCGACAACCTGCAATGGACTCTGTCTCAGGCCGAAGTCGATTATCTCAAGTATCGTCTGGCGTCGGAACAGGCGGAAGGCAGCGCTGATCTTGCAGTCCTGCGTCGGCAGTTTGACATCTATTACAGCCGTATCGCGACCTTCCGGGAAAGTACCCTTTACGCCGGGATCCGCGAAAATGCCGAAGGTGGCGCCACATTGGAGCGTCTGCGGCAGGGGATGATGGCACAGGCCGATCTCATCGACGCCACCGACGCGGAATTGATCGCCAATCTGGACAGGTTGCACGAGATGGTCGTGCGCGACGGCGACGATGTGCGCGACCTCGCTCTGATGGGCGTGGTGCTGCAGGCCGAGACCGCCGGAGCGGAGAGGGTCCTGCTGCACAAGCTGTTCCTGCGTCTTGCGATCGTGGTGATTGCCCTGCTGGCCAGCCTCGCGTTCACGGCCTTGCTGATCCTATGGCTTTATCGTCGCGGCCAGCGTCTCGCCTATCTGCAGGCGCAGGAGTCGGCCCGGACCGAAGCCATGGTGACCTCCTCGCTCGATGCGATCCTAGTTGCTGACGAAGCGGGGCTGATCACCGCTTTCAACGGCGCCGCCGAACGTATCTTCGACTATACGGCGCAAGAGGCCATCGGTATGCCCTTTGACGCGCTGGTGTCGGTTGATGCCGCCCACAAGGACATTCGGCGCTTGCCGCGCGGATCTCGCGAGCTGGACGGGCGCATACGGCTCACCGCGACCCGCAAATCCGGCGAGGTCCTGCCGGTTGAAGTGTCGCTGATGGTCACCAAGTCCAGCGGCAATCCGGTTCTGGTCAGCTATGTTCGGGATATCTCGCACAGACTGCGCGCCGAAGAGGATCTGCGCCGCGCCCGCGACGATGCCTTGGCGGGAGAAAAGGCGAAGGATCGCCTGCTCACCGTGATGAGCCATGAAATGCGCACGCCTTTGACCGGTATCCTTGGATCGCTCGATATTCTGGAGGATCTGGGGCCGAGTTCGGAGCAGCGCCGCTATCTGCAGGCCATGCGAGTTTCCGGTGAACTTTTGCTGCATCATGTCAATGATGTGCTGGAACTGTCGCGCCTCGAGGCGGGGGCCGCCCCGGAAGAGTTGCGCAATTTCGACCTAAAGGAGCTGGTCGAGGGGCTCGTCGCCAGCCAACAGGCCAATGCGCGCAAGAACAACAACGAACTCAGCGTCTTTTGCAACATCGGTGCGGTGACGGGTGTCTGCGGGCGCACCCGCAGCATTCAGCAGGTCCTGCTCAACCTGGTGGGCAATGCGCTGAAATTCACCCGCGACGGGGCGGTTTCTGTGGATGTGATCCGCGGCGATGGCGATCTGGTGGAATTCAGCGTGGCAGACACCGGCAAGGGGATCGCGCCCGAGGATCTTGAACGGATCTTCGATGATTTCATCATGCTGGACCCGAGTTACAAGCGCGGCAGTGAAGGTACCGGCCTGGGGCTTGCGATCTCGCGACGGCTGGTGCGCTTGATGGAAGGCGACATCAGCTGCGAAAGCGAATTGGGCGAGGGCAGCCTGTTCAGCTTCAGCATTCCCCTTCCGCCGGTGGAACTGGAGGTGCAGGCGCAGGTCAAGACTGCCGAGCGCGGCAAGCGTCAGTGCAAGTTGCTGGTGATCGAGGACAATGACATCAACCGGTTGTTGCTGGAAAAGATGCTGTCTGATCTGGGGCATCAGGTGACCTCCGCAGCGGGCGGGGCCGAAGGGCTCGCGCAGATCTCCGCACAGGAGTTTGATCTTATCATCACCGATATCAGCATGCCGGAAGTGGATGGTCTGGAGGTCCTGCGCCGGGTGCGCAAGGACCGGCTGGCGGAAGGTGTCGATATCGTCGCCTTGACGGCCCATGCCGCAAGCGAAGATCACGCGCGGATCCTCGAGGCCGGCTTTGCCGAAGTGCTCACAAAGCCGATCAACCGCAGCGCCATGGCCGCCATGATCGATCGGCGAACCGGGGTAGGCGAGACATTTGCGCCAAGGCGGGAGGGGGAATCTGACATCGGGCAGTTCTTCCAGGCACTTGGTGCCGAGAAGGCGCGGCATTTCCTGTCGGTGTTCCGCAACGACGTGCATAGTCTTCGAGAGACCCTGGCCCAGAGCGAGAGGCTGACGGAGAGCCACAGGCAGGAAGCCCATAGGCTCGCGGGATCGGCCGCGGTGCTGGGGCTTGCTGAACTGCGCGCCAGCATGTTGGCCATCGAAGAGGCCAATACCAATGCAATTCCGGAACTAGACCGGCTGCAACGTGCTTGGGCCTCTGCCGACAGTGTGTTGCAGGGATTCGTTGGAACCTGACCGGAAAGATCTTTCTGGCCGTCCCTTTCAGATGGTAATTTGTGACCCTGGGCAGGGTGAAGACGGTCATCGGGTTCCGATCCGTCAAGACCTGCCGTTGATGTTGCTACCGCATTGGCTCTTGCCAGGTGGGCGGAGTCTCGGTTGAACGTACCCTTTCGCGTCAGTGCGGCAAGCATCCCTCTGCATGAGGTGAAAGCCTAGCCCGCTTTTGCGTCCTTCCGGTTCAGCAGCGCACCCGTTGTTGATGCCGACGATGCCAGCGGCTCGCGGCAGGGCCTCTAGTCCGCTTCTCCTTTCGATCGGAATGTGTCCTGTTGGGATCAAAAATCCTGCGTTGTTTGGTAACGGGTGTTCTGGCCCCACCTACCGCCCGGCGTCCTGATCTGAGATTGGCTCTTTCGGAGTGGATCAGGAAGGAGTTTCTCCATGGATGCTACATTGGAGGTTCTCACGGAGGATGGAGGCCGTCGGCGCAACCGTAAATGGCCTGATGCGGTAAAGGCGCGGATCGTGGCCGAGACGTTGCGCCCGGGTGCGACGGTTGCTGCGGTCGCGCG
>CAKZRP010000069.1 GCA_937146765.1 uncultured Paracoccaceae bacterium
GATGGCGGTGAGGCGATCGAGGTCTACACGACTCGCCCCGATACGCTGATGGGCGCGTCCTTTGTCGGCATTTCGCCGGATCACCCGATTGCCAAGCAGCTGGAATCCGAATCGGCCGAGGTCGCAGCCTTTGTTGCGGAGTGCCGCAAGGGGGGCACCACAGAAGAGGCCATCGAGACCGCTGAAAAGCTCGGCTTCGACACCGGCCTGCGGGTCAAACACCCGCTCGATCCCAACTGGGAACTGCCGGTCTGGATCGCCAATTTCATCCTGATGGACTACGGCACCGGCGCGATTTTCGCCTGCCCGGCGCATGACCAGCGCGATTTTGAATTCGCCACCAAATACGACCTGCCGATCATCCCGGTGCTGGAACCCCTCGCGGGCGCAGGTGACCTGACCGAAGCCTATGTTCCGACCAAGGCCGAGAAGGTCCGCTACGTCAAAGGATTCGCCGGAGCCGCAGAGCAAACCGGCGAGGAAGGCGTAAACACCGCCGTCGACAAGGCCGAGGCTGAAGGTTGGGGCCAAGGCGTCACCAAATTCCGCCTGCGTGACTGGGGTCTGTCCCGTCAGCGCTATTGGGGCTGCCCGATTCCCGTCGTCCACTGCCCCGATTGTGGCTTGGTGCCGGAGAAGAAAGAGAACCTTCCCATCGCCCTGCCCTATGACGAAGACGGCAAGGCGATTGATTTCTCGGTGCCGGGCAACCCGCTCGATCGTCACCCGAGCTGGCGCGATTGCGCTTGCCCCGCCTGTGGCAAGCCCGCCCAGCGCGAGACCGATACGATGGACACCTTTGTGGACTCGTCCTGGTACTTCGCCCGCTTCACCGCGCCGCGCGCTGAGACGCCGACCGATATGGACGCCGCCAACTACTGGATGAACGTCGATCAGTACATCGGTGGCATCGAGCATGCGATTCTCCACCTGCTCTACTCGCGCTTCTTTGCCCGCGCGATGCACATTTGCGGCCACCTGCCAGAAAAATCCAAAGAACCCTTCGACGCGCTCTTTACCCAAGGCATGGTGACTCACGCGATCTATATGTCCGAAGGCGCCAATGGCCGCCCGGTCTACCACTACCCGGACGAGGTCGAGCTGCGCGACGGCAAGGCCTTCCTCAAGGAGGGTGGCGCCGAGGTGAAAATCATCCCCTCCGCCAAGATGTCGAAGTCGAAGAACAATGTGGTCGACCCGCTCCACATCATCTCGGCCTTTGGGGCAGACACCGCGCGCTGGTTCGTGCTGTCCGATTCTCCGCCCGAGCGCGACGTGGAATGGACCGCTTCGGGCGCTGAGGCCGCGTTCAAACACCTCTCCCGCGTCTACCGTCTGGCAGCTGAGGCGGCAGAGGCCACCGGTGCGGGCGAAGGCGACGAGGATCTCTTGCGCGATATGCACAAGGCGATCCGCGATGTGACGCTGGGGGTCGAGAGCTTCGGCTTCAACGCCTCGATCGCGAAACTCTACGGTTTCACCAATACGCTGGCGAAATCCAAGGCCGGGGCCGAGGCGAAGAAAACCGCTGCCCGCGCCTTGGCGCAGCTGATGTCGCCAATGACCCCGCACCTGTCCGAGGCGATGTGGGAGCTTTTGGGCGGCGAAGGTCTGGTCGCCAATGCACCTTGGCCAGTTGCAGATGAGGCGAAGCTGGTCGAGGACACCGTGACCCTGCCCATTCAGGTGAACGGCAAACGGCGCGGGGAAATCACCGTGGCCAAGGATCTCGACAAGGCAGAGGTTGAAAAACTGGCGCTGGCGCATGAAGGTGTGCAGCGGGTGCTGGAAGGTGCGGCGCCCAAAAAGGTGATTGTGGTTCCGGGGCGGATCGTCAATGTCGTTGCCTGATCGGCGCAAATTCGTGACCTCTGGGCTGGCACTCCTCGCGGGTGCTGGCCTATCCGCCTGTGGCTTTGAACCCGTCTATGGGCCCAATGGCGCAGGCACCGCGATCAAAGGCCAGATCGCCTTTCAGGCGCCGGAAACCATCGGGGCCCCGTCGGACACTGACGCCTATTACCTCGTGCGCCAGCTCGAGACCCGGCTGGGTCGCGCCGGTGCTCCCGCCTATCGCATGGATCTGAGCCTCGACACGCGCGAAGTCGGCCAGGCGATCACCGCCGAGGGTGACATCACCCGTTATTCGCTGACCGGCACCGCGGGCTACAGCCTTGTGCGGCTTTCGGATGGGCAAGTGGTGGCGAGCGGCGAGGTGCAGAATTTCTCCGGCTATTCCGCCAGCGGCACCACCGTGCAGACGCTGGCCTCGGAAACCGACGCGCATGAACGGCTGATGGTGATTCTCGCCGATCAGATCGTCACCCGGCTATATGCGGTGCAGGGCCTCACGGCCGCCGACGGCGCATGAAGCTCAGCCCGCGTGAGGCCGAGGGCTATTTTGCCCGCCCGGACCCCGGCAAGACCGGGCTCCTGATCTACGGGGCGGATGCGATGCGCGTCTCGCTCAAACGCCAGCAAATGCTGGCCGCTCTGCTTGGCCCCGGCGCCGAGGAAGAGATGCGGCTGACGCGGATGCCCGCAGGCGATCTGCGCAAGGACCCGGCGCAGCTGTTGGATGCGGTCAAGGCGGTGGGGTTCTTCCCCGGCATCCGCGCGGTCTTTGTCGAGGATGCCAATGACACCGCGACGCCTGCGATTGTAACCGCACTGCAGGAATGGCGGCCCGGTGATGCGCAGATCGTCGTCACCGCAGGCCAGCTCAAAGCCACGTCGAAACTGCGCAAAGCGTTTGAGAGCCATACCAGCGCCTATGCGGTCGGGATCTATGATGACCCGCCCTCTCGCGCGGAGATCGAGCGCATCCTGGGCGAGGCGCAGATTCGCAACGTCCCCGGCGACAGCATGTCGGCGCTGACAGATATCGCCAATGACATCGGTCCAGGCGACTTTTCCCGCATGATCGAGAAACTGAGCCTCTACAAGCACGGCGATGCCAGCCCGCTGACTCTTGCGGATATCGACGCGGTGGCGCCGCAATCGACCGAAGCGGATCTGGACGACCTTCTGCATGTGGTGGCCGAGGGGCGCACGCCCGAGATCGGCCCGGTGCTGCGCCGCCTGCAAGCGCAGGGCACCAATGCGGTCTCCTTGTGCATCGGGGCAACCCGCCATTTCCGCACGCTTTATTCTATCGCAGGCCACCCCGGCGGACCCGCTCAGGGCATCGGGGCACTGCGCCCGCCGCTTTACGGCAAGCGCCGGGACCGGATGCTGCGGCAGGCGCAGGGCTGGGGCGCACAAAAACTGCAGACCGCGCTGACGATTCTGACCGACACCGACCTGCAACTGCGCTCCGCCGGGCAAAGCGCCCCGGCGCTGGCCCTCACCGAGCGGGCGATGATCCGGCTTGCCATGCTGGCGCGCTCGCGCTGAGCCTTGTCCGGCCGAACATGTCTGCGTCAGCCCACGACGCGCCGCTTGACCTCTCTCGCACTTGCAGCAAACCTGCCGGCAGCTGAGGGAGGAACATTCTCATGTATAAAGTAGTCGGCTTTCCGATGACGCGCACCTACCGGGTGCTCTGGGCGCTGGAGGAACTCGGCCAGCCCTATGAACTGGCCCCCGCCAAACCGCAAAGCGAGGAAGCCCGTCAGGCCAACCCTTTTGGCAAGGTACCGATCCTGATCGAGGACGGTGAGACCATCACCGATTCCGTCGCCATCATGACCTATCTGGCGGACAAGCACGGTGCTCTGACCGCCCCCGCAGGGACGCTCGCCCGCGCCAAGCAGGATGCGATCACGATGATGATCAACGACGAAATGGATGCGATCCTCTGGACCGCGGCCCGACACAGTTTTGCCCTGCCGGAAGAACGGCGGGTGCCGGAGGTCAAGGCTTCGCTGCGTTGGGAGTTTTCGCAATCGGTGCAGCGCATCGAGTCCAAACTGAGCGGGGACTTCATCGCAGGCGACAGCTTCACCATCGCCGATATCCTGCTGACCCATTGCCTCAACTGGGCGCGGGGCGCCAAGTTCGAGGTGGAGAGCGAAGCCCTGCTGGCCTATGGCAAGCGGATGCGCGCCCGCCCCGCCTTTCAGCGCGTGGCGGAGCTGGCCAAGTAACGCACCGCAGCGCGCCCGGCCCAGCGCCCGGTGGCGAAACAGGCGGTCAGAAGATAGCCTCCCGTGGGGGCTTCCCAATCGAGCATTTCCCCGGCGCAGAACGTGCCGGGGAGTGCGGCCAGCATCAGCCCCTCATCCATGGCCTCGCGCTTCACCCCACCCGCGGTCGAGATCGCCTCATCCATCGGGCGCAAGCCCGCGTGGCGGATTGGCAGATGCTTAAGGAGGCTGGCCAGCGCCTCCGGATCCTGCGGCAGGGGGCGGGCAAATTCCTGCAACAGGGCAAGCTTCACTGCGGGCAGCTTCAACACCTTGCGCAGGTGATTGGCCCAGCTTGTCTTGCCGCGCGGCCTTGCCAGCCGTTGGCGCACCTCGTCCCGACTGAGGTCCGGTATCAGGTCCAGGTGCAGCCCTTGCCCCTCGCGCAAGGCCGGTGTCAGCGGGTAGAGCCCGCCGCCCTCGAGGCCACGCAGCGAGAGGGTCGCCTCGCCCCGGCTGCACAGATCGCCGACCTGCCATTCCACCGCCTTCAGCGCGGCACCGAGATGCGGGCTCATGTGATCGCTCCAGCGCACCGAAAGCGCGGCGTTGGAGGGCTGGAAGGGGGCCAGATCCACCCCTCGTGCCGCCAAAAGCGCCGCCCAGGCCCCGTCAGAGCCGAGCCTGGCCCAGCTGGCGCCGCCCAGTGCCAGAACGGTTGCGCTGGTTTCAATCACCTGCCGCCCCTCCGGGGTTGCAAAGGTCAGCGCATCGCCCTGCCATCCGGTCCAGCGCCAAAAACTGCGGCGTACGACACCAAGCGAGTCCAGCTCCGCCAACCAGGCCCGCAACAGGGGCGAGCCCTTCATCACGGTGGGAAATACCCGCCCGGTCGAGCCGGTGAACAGGTCCTGCCCCAGTCCGCGCGCCCAGTCCTGCACCGCCTGGGCATCAAAGGCACGCACCATGGGCGCCAGCCACTGCGCCGCGCCGTAATGGGGCATCAGCACCTCGAAGGCCTCGTCCTTGGCAAGGTTCAGGCCCGACTTGCCCGCCATCAGGAACTTGCGCGCGGGCGAAGGCTTGGCCTCCGCCAGAAGCACCTGGTAACCGGCCCGCGCGATCTCGCCCGCTGCCATCAACCCGGCAGGGCCGCTTCCGATCACCACTGCATCCCAGTCCTGCATCTGCATTTGCCTTTGTTGTTCTCCGCCGCATCTTAGTGGACCAAAGCCGCGTCCAGTCCAATGCCCGATGACCCAGACCCCACCGATCTGCCCGCTCTGCGACCGTCCGATCCCGCCGGAGGTGCCGCAAAGCCTGCATCACTTGATCCCCAAGCTCAAAGGGGGCAAGGGCGGGCCGGTGGTCCTGTTGCATCACATCTGCCATCGCGAGATCCACGCGACCCTCACCGAAGCCGAGCTGGCGCGCGACTTCGCGACCATCGACGCCCTGCGAAACCATCCAAGACTAATGAAGTTCATCGCATGGGTGCGCAAACGCCCGCCCGGCTTTGCCTCGCGCGTTCCGGGCAAGCGGCGGCCGCGCTAACCCGCGTCACAGGCTTTCAGAATCGCCCGCGCAACCTCGGGATCGGCACCGAGGGTCGGCTCCGCCAGGTCGGTGGCAACCGCCATCAGCTCCTCCGGAGCAACGATCCGGTCGATGAGGCCGAAGTCAAAGGCCTCCTGCGCCGAAAGCTTCTGCCCTGCCGCCAGCACCAGCTTGGTGCGGGCCGGACCGATCAGCGCCCGCATCCGTACGGCATCTGAGGGCTGCGGCAGATAGCCGAGCTGCATCACCGGATAGAAAATCTTCGCCGTCGGCACCGCAATCCGGAAGTCACAGGCCAGCGCCATGCCGTTGGCGCCCCCCGCCAGCGTGCCGTTCAGCGCCGCGATCTTGAGACAAGGCAGCGCGGCGAGTGCGCCCGAGAGCTCCTCCCACAAGGGCGAGGTCGCCAGCCCCGACCGCGCCGCATCCAGATCAGCCCCGGCGCTGAAGACCTTGCCCACCCCGGTGAGGATCAGCGCCCGCGCCTCCGCTGCCGCATGGACCGCCGCGATCAGCTGCTCGATCATGGCGGGCGTGAGCGCATTGGCCTTGTCAGGACGATTGAGGCGCAGGATGCAAAGCCCGCGACCATCCACTGTGGACTCGATCATATCAGACCAACCCGGCGGCGGATGGCCTCTTCGCGCAGGGAAATCTCGCTGCCGATGAACTCATCCGCATCCCCGCTCAGCATCCACAGCAGGGTTCGGGCGGGCCATTCGGCGGGAATATGGTCTTCCCAGGCCAGCTGGCTCACCGGGTTGATGCCGCTGGCCTTGATCTCGCGCTGCATCTGGGTGGCCACCGTGCCCGGCGACAGGCCCATCACCCGGATACCGTTCCCGCCTTCCTCAAGATGCAGAGCCCGGGTCAGCATCGCGGCGCCGGCCTTGGAGGTACAATAGGCGCTCCAGCCCTCTAACGGACGTTGGGAGGCGCCGGAACCGATGGTCAGCACCGCGCCGCCGCCCACCGCTTTCAGATGCGGCAGGCCCGCATGGATCATGTTGAAAACTCCGGTGACATTCACGTCGATCAACTGCGCCCAGGCGGCGGGATCCGCCTCTCCGATCCGGGCGATGGGGTCGATCATGCCGGCATTGCAGATCAGCACATCGAGACGACCGAACCGTGCGCGCGCCGCATCGAGGGCAGCGCTGACCGATGCATGTTCGGCAACGTCGCAGGGCAGCGCCAGCGCTTTTTCGCCGATCTCCGCCACCAGGTCCGCCAGCTCCGACGCGCTGCGCGCCAATAGCGCGACATTGGCCCCCGCCGTGGCAAAAACCCGTGCAGCACTGGCTCCGATGCCGCGGCTCGCGCCGGAAATAACAACAGTTTTATCCGTCAGATCCATTATTTGTCTCCAAACCGTCCTTTGCTTCTGTGTTAGACTGCCAAGGGGGGAACGGTCCAGCCAAAGGCTCCTTGACCGCGGACACGCATCAGGAGAGGTTCGCCCCAATTCTTCGCTAGGAAAGGTTCTTCGTATGTCTGTTTCGCCGCTTCGGGCTTTGGGGCTATTTGCCCCGGTTGTTTTCATCGCGCAGGCCGCACAGGCCGATCTGAGCGCTCAGGACGTCTGGTCCGACTGGAAGGACTACATGGGCAGCACAGGGTACGCTGTCACTGCATCGGAAGCCCAGTCCGGCAAGACGCTGACCGTCTCGGATATCCAGATGACGATGAACGTCGAAGGTGAGACCATGGCGCTCGGTCTCGGCGCGATCGACTTTGTCGAAAACGGCGATGGCACCGTCAACGTGGTGCTGCCGGCGGCCTTTCCGATGGAGTTTGACATCACCGCCGATGGTGAGTCGATGAAGGGCAAGCTGATCTATCGCCACGATGGCACCCCGATGGTGGTCAGCGGCGACATGTCCAAGATGACCTATGACTACAAGGCGGCCACCGCCTCCTTCAGCCTCGACGGGCTCGAAATCGACGGTGCTTCCGTGCCCGCGGATGTGGCCGCCTTCACAATGACCCTCACGGACCTGGCCAATACCACGGTGATGGAGATTGGCGAGCAACGCGCCTACAGCCAGACCCTGACCACCTCCGGGCTCGACTACACTTTCATGTTCAAGGACCCCGAAAGCGATGATTCCGGCACCTTCACCGGTGCGCTGACGGATCTCAACTTCGACGGCACCATGGTTGTTCCCACTGTCGAGGATCCCACCGATATTGCCGCCCTCATGAAGGCCGGTCTGGCCTATGACGCGGACATCACCTTCGGCGGCGGCAATACCAGCATCAACGGTGTCGACGGCAGCGACAATTTCGCCCTGCAGACCACCTCCCAGGGGGGCAAGGCCAATATCCAGGTGAGCCCGGCTGGCTTTGGCTATGATTTTACGCAGACCGATGCGACCGTGAACGTGATGGGGTCGCAGATTCCCTTCCCGATCGCGCTCAGCATGGCCGAGTTGGGCATGAACATGACGATGCCGCTGATGAAATCCGAGGAGGAGCAGGACTTTGCCCTGGGTCTTGCCCTGCGCGACTTCTCGGTGCCGGAAATGCTCTGGGGGCTGATCGATCCCACCGGCGAACTGCCGCATGATCCCGCCACGCTGGTGCTCGACCTCACTGGCAAGGGCAAACTGGCCTTCGACCTCACCGACGAGGCGCAGGTGGCGGCACTGGACGCGGGCGAAGCCGCGCCCGGTGAACTCAACGCGCTCAATCTCAACGAGCTGCTGCTGTCCGTGGCCGGGGCCGAGCTGACTGGCTCAGGCGCCTTTACCTTCGACAACAGCGATCTGGAGAGCTTTGACGGCATGCCGGCGCCGGAAGGTGAAGCCAACCTGAAACTGGTGGGCGCAAACGGGCTGATCGACAAGCTGATCGGCATGGGGCTGATTTCCGAGGACGACGCCATGGGCGCGCGCATGATGATGGGAATGTTCACCGTCTCTGCCGGTGATGACGTGGTGACCTCCAAGATCGAGGTCAACGAAGAAGGCCATGTGCTCGCCAATGGCCAGCGCTTGAAATAACCCGCCAAAGCGCAGGACGATCAGGGCCGCCCGGCGCCGGGCGGCCCTTTTTATGTGGCAGAACCCTTGCGGTGACCGGGCGCTCTGGCTAGCTCTTGAGAAAGACCGCTGTTTTGCGAAGGTGCCCATGCCCCAGATGACCCAGACCCCGGAAACGCTTTGCCACGCCCTTCTCGACGCTGCCCGCAAGGCTGGTGCCTATGCCGCCGATGCCATGGCCGCCGAGGGCAGGTCGCTCTCGATCGAGGTGCGCGAAGGCAAGCTGGAACATGCGGAGCGGTCGGAAAGCGTGGACATCGGCCTGCGGGTCTTTGTCGGCAAACGGCAGGCCCAGGTTTCCACCTCCGACACCCGTCCCGAGACCCTGCTCGCGATGGCGGAACGGGCGGTGGCGATGGCAAAGGAGGCCCCCGAGGACCCCTATGCGGGGTTGGCGGATCCCGAACAGCTTGCGCGGGACTGGGATCTTGCCGCCTTCGAGATGGCCGACCCCAGCGCGGAACCGATCCCGGACACGCTGCAGCAGGACGCGCTTGATGCGGAAACGGCCTGCGCCGCCATTTCGGGCATCAGCCAGGTGCAATCCGCCGCCGCAGGCTATGGTCGCCACAACATCCATCTGGCCGCCAGCAACGGTTTCTCCGGGGGCTACGCCCGCACTAGCCGTTCGGTGTCCTGCGTCGGGATCGCCGGCACCGGCACCGAGATGGAGCGCGATTACGACGGCGACTCCCGCAGCTTTCAGTCTGACCTGCGGTCCGCCGCCGAGATCGGGCGGACGGCGGGCGAACGCGCGGTGGAACGGCTGGGGGCGCGCCGCCCCAAGACCGGCGCTTATCCGGTGCTGTTTGACGAACGCATCTCCTCCACCCTGATCGGTCATCTCCTGAGTGCCGTGAACGGGGCCGCCGTGGCGCGCGGCTCGTCCTGGCTCAAGGACAGTCTCGGCGCGCAGGTGCTGCCGGAAGCGCTCTCGGTGATCGAGGATCCGTTCCGACCCCGCATGGCCGGGTCGCGCCCCTTTGACGGCGAGGGTCTCGCCACCCGTCGCCGCGCCATCGTCGAGAAGGGCGTGCTCACCGGCTGGACCTTGGATCTCGCCTCTGCCCGCAAGCTGGGGCTGGACAGCAGCGCCAATGCGACTCGAGGCATCGGCTCGGTGCCCTCGCCTTCGAACTGGAACATCGCCCTCACCCAAGGGACACAGAGCCGCGCCGATCTGCTCCGCGACATGGGCACTGGGCTGTTGGTCACCTCGATGATCGGTTCCACCATCAACCCCAATACTGGCGATTACTCGCGTGGGGCCTCCGGCTTCTGGGTGGAGAACGGCGAGATCACCCATCCGGTGAACGAGGTGACCATCGCGGGCAATCTCAGGGACATGCTGATGCGGATTGTTCCGGCCAATGATGCGCGGACCTACCTGTCGCGCATCGTCCCCTCGCTGCTGGTCGAAGGGATGACCCTTGCCGGCGAATGACCTTGACCTTCTCCTCGCCGCGGCCCTGCGCGCCGGCGAGATCGCGGGACAGTTCACCGGCACCGAAACCCAGAGGTGGGACAAGCCCGAGGGTGCCGGCCCCGTTACCGAGGCCGACCTGGCGGTAAACCGCTATCTGGAGGATCACCTGCGCGTGGCGCGGCCCGATTACGGCTGGCTCTCGGAGGAAAGCGAGAACGACCCCGACCGCCTGTCGCGGGACAAGGTCTTCATCATCGATCCAATCGACGGCACCCGCAGCTTTGCCGATGGCTCCCGCACCTGGGCGCATTCCTTGGCGATTGTCGCGCAGGGGCGTCCGGTCTGCGCGGTCATCTACCTGCCTCAACGCGATCTCCTATTCGCGGCCGCCGCAGGAAAGGGCGCCAGCTGCAACCGCAACAGAATCAGGGTTGCGCCGGAAATTCCGGTTGATCAGGCCCATGTGCTTTGCGCCAAACCGACGCTTGAGGCCCGTCATTGGGCCGGTGGCCAGCCCCCCGATTTTCAGCGCAGCCATCGCCCGTCCCTCGCCTATCGCATGGCGCGGGTGGCCGATGGGTCTTATCACGCGATGCTGACCCTGCGCCCCACCTGGGAGTGGGACATCGCCGCCGGAACGCTTCTGCTGCAAGAGGCAGGCGGACAAGTCACCGATCGTGCGGGCGCCCCGCTCGTGTTCAACCAGGCCTCCGCCCTGCAGGACGGGGTGATTGCAGGCGGCGCTGCCATCCAGCGACAAATCCTGTCCCGTCTCGCAACGAGGGTGGAAAGGGATCCAGCCTGATGCCCTGGCGCAATGGAGAACAAATGAGCGGCGGTCTTCCCTCCGTCCGCCCTGTGGGTGAGCTGGTCTGGGGTCATGCGACCACGCAGGAGCGCCTGCTGGCCCTCTGCGATGTAGGCCAACGCCTGAAATCGATGCGCCCGGACCTGTCGATGATGTTGTCCTGGGAAGCAGACATGCGCCCCAGCTACTTTCCCGAGGGCTGCGATATCCCGCTTGGCGCCTTGGTGGCCGAACAGCCCACCGAGATCCGGACCCTTCTGGATCATTGGCGACCGGATGTCTGCGTCTGGGCCGGCGGTCAGATGCGTCGCCTGCTGATGCGGGCGATGCGCGAGCGCAACCTGCCTTCGCTGCTGGTGGACATAGAGGCCGAGGAACTGCCCAGCCGAGCCTCGCGCTGGTTGCCGGACCAGAGACACCGGCTGCTGAACGGATTTTCGGAGATCCTGGCCCCTAACAAGGACGTCTCTGACCGCCTCAGACGCGCGGGCGTGCCTGCGGAACGCATTCGGGTCTCCGGTCGCCTGTTCCAGTCCAGCAGCCCCCCGAGCTGCAACGAGGATGAGCTGGATGACCTGCAGGAGAAGCTGAAGAGCCGGCCGACCTGGCTGGCCGCCCGGCTGACCCTGAGCGAGCTGCAACCGGTCATCAAGGCGCACCAGTCCACTCTGCGACTGCTGCACCGGCTTCTTCTGGTCATCACCGTGCAGTCAGAGAACGATCTCGACAACGCCCGTCGCCTCTTGCGCGGTGAGGGTCTCAGCTTTGCGGATTGGGAAAATGGCGAAGAGCCCGAAGATTTCACTCAGGTGGTCCTCGGATTGAGCGAGGATCTCGGCCTTTGGTACCGGATCTGCCCTCTCTGCTTTCTCGGCAACAGCCTGATCCGCGGCGCCCAGGGCACCAATCCCCTCGATGCGGCCGCCCTCGGATCGGCCATCCTGCACGGGCCCGGCGTGGTGTCGCACAGCCAGGCCTATGCCAGGCTCGCCGCCCTCAAGGCTGCACAGAAAATCCATGGCGAGGAAGACCTCACCGAAGCGGTGATCCGTCTCATCTCGCCGGAGAAGGCCGCGGAAATGGCCCTGGCAGGCTGGCAGGTGGTCACAGAAGGGGCGGTGATGACCGACAATCTTCTCGACAAGATCCAGGATCTGCTGGACCAGACGGAGACTTCCCATGCAGCCCCCTGAGTTCTGGAACCGGCCGCCCGGACAGTTCGATCTGCGCAGCTTCCTGCTCGCGCCCCTTGGCGCGCTCTATGCCAAGGCCACCGCATCCCGCCTGCGCAAGGGCACGCCCTATCGCGCCCCGGTGCCGGTGATCTGCGTCGGCAACCTCAACGCCGGTGGCACCGGCAAGACCCCGACCGTGATCTGGCTGATGGAGCAGATGGGCGCGATGGGCCATGTGGTGCATGTGGTTTCACGTGGCTATGGCGGTCGGCTCGCCGGACCGGTGCAGGTCGACCCCGCCCGCCACAGGGCTGCCGATGTGGGGGACGAACCGCTGTTGATGGCAGCCTTTGCCGAGGTCTGGGTCGCCAAGGACCGCGCGGCGGGTGCGAAAGCCGCCGCCGAGGCAGGCGCAAGCGTGATCTTGATGGACGATGGCTTTCAGAACCCTTCGGTGGCCAAGGATTTCGCGATGGTGGTGGTGGATGCCCAGCGCGGCTTCGGCAACGGGCGCTGCCTACCCGCAGGCCCCTTGCGCGAGCCTGTCACGGTTGGCTTGAAACGCGCTGATCTGGTGCTGTCCCTGGGCCAGGACACCGCGCAGGACTCCTTTGCTGCGCTCTGGGCCAGGTCGATCCAGGTGCCGCATATGACAGGCGTGGTGACTCCCTTGCAGACGGGAATGCCTTGGCAAGGCACTCGGGTCCTCGCCTTTGCCGGCATCGGCCATCCGGAGAAATTCTTTGCCACCCTGCGCGGTCTGGGTGCCGATATCCGCCGCGCCGAGGCGCTGGAGGATCACCAGACCCTCGCCCCCGCGCTGCTCACCCGGCTGGAACAGGAGGCGAAGCTCCTCGGCGCGCAGTTGGTGACCACGGAAAAGGATGCTGTGCGCCTGCCCGACAGCTTCCGCCACAAGGTGATCACGCTGCCTGTGCGCCTGCAGATTTCAGAGGCCGAGGCCCTGCTGGCGCGGCTGAAAACAATTGCGCCGCCCCCCGGCTGAGAGGGGCGGCGCGCATCACATGTGGAAGGGAACGGATCAGCTGCCCAGTTCGGCCTCGATCAGCGCCTTCATGTCCTCATAGGGCTGGTTTTCCATCTTCTCACCATTGAGCAGGAAGGACGGCGTGGCATTCACCCCGTCGCGGGTGGCGTTTTCCTGATACCAGCTCACCAGCGTCTGCGCCTTGGTGGCATCCTGCATGCAGGCTTCAAGGGTCTCGCCCTCGATCCCCGCGAGGCGACCGATCTTCTTCAGCTCTTCCACGATCTCCGCCGGACCGCCGGCCTGGCTCCACTCGCGCTGGCCCTTGAAAATCAGATCGGTGATGCCAAAGAACTTCTCTTCGCCGCCGCACCGCGCCACCATAGAGGCCCAGAGACCGAAGCGGTCGAAATAGACCTCGCGGTAGATGAACTTCACCTTGCCGGTGTCGATGAAATCCGCCTTCAGCTTCTTGTAGGCATCGGCATGGAAATTCGCGCAATGGGGGCAGGTGTAGGAGGCATATTCGATCAGCGTGACCGGCGCATCCTCGGCGCCCTGCACCATGTCCACGATAGTCGAGGTATCGACATCAGCCGGATCCACCTGCTCCTGCGCCTGAGCGGCCCCGACCAGTTCAAAGTCCAGCAGGTTCGACTGGTTCGGGCGGTTCTTGTAACCGTTCACCGCATAAAGGCCCGCCGCAACGGCAACCGCCGCGCAAGCCCCGATCATCCAACGGGTCATTTCTACCCCTTTCGTATTGATTTCTGTCGTGTCAGTACATTGCGCCCCAACCGCTCCAGCGCGGCGCGCAAATCGTCGTTTTCCACACCCTTGGCTGACTTTTGGGCCTCGGCCACGTCTTCAGGCGCGGGCTCGGCTTGCTGACGCGTCTTGGGTGCATAGGCAAATTCCACCTGCCCGTCGGCAAAGCCGGTGGGCGCGGTCTGGGTCACATGAACGCGGGAGATGGCATTGTAGCCATAGACCCCGTTCACCTTCTGCCTGAGCGTATCCTTCTGCATTTCGAGCATGGGCGCATAAGCGCCGGTGGTCAGCACCGTCAGCGTCGCGCCGATGCCACCGCGCCCGTAGCCGACCTTGACCGGACGCGCCATGGCGGCCATCTCGGGGCCGACGATCTCTTCCCAATGGGTCAACAGGCGCGACACCGCAAAACCGCGACTCTCGCCAGCCTTGCGGATCTGGTCGTTGAGCAGCGATGCCGTGCGTTTGAACCCGCGGGTTGAGGAGTGCCTATATGCCATGTCGGTGGTTTTGCGTGACTGTGCGCCCTATTGTAAAGGGCCGGTTGTCAGAGACCAGCCAAACCATGAAGCAAGGGATAAAGAATGCGTGACCTCGCCCGGAATCCAGACGATCTGAGCCGCAGCCTGCTGGAGTGGTACGACACCCATGCCCGGCACATGCCCTGGCGGGTGGGCCCTGCGGAGCGGGCGGCGGGCATTCGCCCCGATCCCTACCGGATCTGGCTCAGCGAGGTGATGTTGCAGCAGACCACCGTCGCCGCGGTGAAGGACTATTTCGAGCGGTTCACCCGCCGCTGGCCAACCGTCCGCGATCTGGCCGCGGCGCCGGATGCGGATGTGATGGGGGAATGGGCCGGGCTTGGCTATTATGCCCGCGCCCGCAACCTGCTGAAATGCGCGCGGGTGGTGGCCGAGACCCACAACGGCGTCTTTCCCGACAGCTACGGGGGTCTAATCGCCCTGCCCGGGATCGGCCCCTATACCGCGGCCGCCATCTCCGCCATCGCCTTCGACCGGCCCGAAACGGTGCTCGATGGCAACGTGGAGCGGGTGATGGCGCGGCTGCACGACGAACACGCGCCCCTGCCTGCGGTGAAGCCGCTGCTGAAGGCGCATGCCGCGCATCTGACTCCTCTGGAACGGCCCGGCGACTATGCCCAGGCGGTGATGGATCTGGGGGCGACGATCTGCACGCCGAAGTCCCCAGCTTGCGGCATCTGCCCCTGGCGCGATCCTTGTCGCGCGCGGGTCGAGGGCACGGCGCCGGACCTGCCGAAGAAGACCCCCAAGAAAGCCAAGCCCACCCGCCATGGCTTTGTCTACCTGGCCCGTTCGGAAGACGGCGCCTGGCTGTTGGAACGCCGTCCGGACAAGGGTCTCCTCGGGGGCATGTTGGGCTGGCCCGGCTCGGACTGGTGCGACCAGCCGCAGGAGGTGCCGCCCTTTGAGGCCCCATGGCAGGATACCGGCGCAGAAGTGCGCCATACCTTCACCCACTTCCATCTCATCCTGCGGGTCAGGACCACGCGGCTGCCCTCCGACTATCCCGCGCGGAGCGGTCAGGAGATCCTGTCGCGCCATGCCTTTCGGCCAAGCGACCTGCCGACCGTGATGCGCAAGGCCTTCGACCTCGTCCGCGATCAGATGCGCTGATGCGCGCTCTTGGGTTGTTCATCTTTCACGGCTAGGTTTGGCGGCAGTCCATGGCCAAGCTCCGGAGCACACAATGGCCCAATTCATTTCCACCGCCGACCTGCGCAGCTGGCGCCGGGCCATGCCCTTCTGGCTGTCGCTGCTCCTGTTGCCGCTGGTCTGGGTCGGCGCCTTTCTCGGTGGCTGGTGGATCCTGCTGCCGCCTCTGGCGACCTGGTACCTCTTTGCCGCCCTCGACGGAATTTTCGGTCTCGACCTCGACAATGCCGATCCGCAAACGGCCGAGGCCGACCTCCGTTGGTACATCCGCCTCACGACCTTCTGGGTCCCGCTGCAATTCCTGACCCTGTTCCTGCTGATCGCCTATACCCGCGAGGCGGCGCATCTGGGCAGCCTTGAGAAGATCGGCCTGTTCTTCGGCATGGGCGTGATTTCTGGAACCATAGGCATCAACTATAGTCACGAACTGATGCATCAGAAAAACCGATATGAGCGCTGGCTGGGAGATCTCCTCCTCGCGATGGTGCTGTATTCGCATTTCCGCTCCGAGCATCTGCTGGTGCATCATCGCTACGTCGGCACCCCGCGCGACCCGGTGACCGCGCGCTACAATGAAGGGTTTCATCGCTTCTACCCGCGGGTGCTCGTGCAATGCTGGCGATCCGCCTTCAGAGCAGAGGCGGAGCGGTTGAAACGCAAAGACCTGCCCTGGTATCACCGGAGCAACCCGTTTCTGCGGTACTGGGCGCTGCAAGCGGCGATGATCCTGCTCGCCATCCTTCTTGGTGGCTGGTCGGGTCTCGCCCTTTTCCTGGTGCAGGCTGGAGTCGCGATCTGGCAACTGGAACTGGTGAACTACATCGAGCATTACGGGCTGACACGCAAACACCTGGGGGCGGGAAAATACGAACACGTGAAACCGCATCACTCCTGGAATGCCGCGCAGAAAGCCTCGAACTGGCTGCTGATCAACTTACAGCGGCACTCGGATCATCACTACAAGCCCGACCGGCGCTTTCCCCTGTTGCAGACCTATTCCAAGGACGAGGCCCCGCAGTTGCCCTATGGCTATCCGGTGATGGCCGTCGCAGCGATGATCCCGCCACTCTGGCGCCGTGTGATGAACCCGAAAGTGCGCGCCTGGCGAGGGCACTTCTACCCTGAGATCACCGATTGGGCGCCCTACAACCGGGCGGAAAACCCGATTCCACGATAGGGCCGGGCGCGCGCCTCTCGGCGCCGGAGGTCACTGTCTCGGCAGGGTCCAGACGTTGATCGGTCCTTGCAGACCGCGCAGGGTCTGGTCGGTCTGCAGGGTGAAGCCCTCGAGGAGATCACCCATCCGCCCCTCCGCATGAACCCGCTGACAGAGCGAATCGCTCATCGCGATCCTGGCCTGCAGTTCCCGCGTCATCCCTTCCAGACGCGCGGCCACGTTCACCGCCGTTCCAATCACCGCATATTCCAGACGGTTTGCCCCGATATCACCCTGCACCACCTCGCCGAAATGAATGCCGATCCCCGCGTCCAGGGTATCCTCCCCCCTGCGCTTGCGCTCAAGGTTCCATTGGTCCAGGGCGCGGACCATCGCGCGGGCGCAGGCAAGGGCATTGGACCCGTCATGCGCGCCCGCGACCGGCGTTCCAAAGGTCGCCATCAGCCCGTCGCCGAGATATTTGTCGAGCGTTCCACCGTGGCGAAAGACTTCCTGCTCCATCCGACCGTGAAACCCGCGCAAGAGCTCGATGACTGCAACCGCTTCCCTACCCGCGGCCAGTCGGGTGAAGCCCACGATGTCGATGAAGAGGATGGCGACCTGACTGGTCCTCACCTGCTTCAGCGGTTCGTCATTCTGCGACAGTTCCGCCACCACATTGGGAGAGAAATATCGCGACAGGTTGGCACGCTCGCGCGCGAGGTCCGCGTTGTGGTCGAGCATCTGATAGAAGCGTCGCGTCGATTGCGCGAGGATGGCAGCCACCATCAAGAAGACCATCGCCTCCTGAATGCGGAACCTGAAACCGATGCTGTTGGGGTCATAGAGATCCCGGACATGTGGCCAATCAGCCAAAGCCTCCCCCATGACCCGGGCAAGGTCTTCGTTGGGTGTCATGAAATACCAGGCCAGCCCCGCACCGCCGAGCCAGATCACGCTGGCCCAGACACCGATCCCGAAGACGGTGCGCCAGCTGTAGGCCAGGGTGCCCGCGGCCAGGATGATGAAGAAATACTGGAAGTTGTCATACTGGTAGATCAGCGGCACCGGCAGGTCCTGCTGATCGAACGGGTTTGGATAGACCATGCCGAAAGTCATCAGCACCAGATCGAACATGATCAGACCCACCTCCGCCTGCGACCGACCCACACGGGCAAATCGGCGGATGAAGAACCCGTTGACGCAGAGGATGGCGAGGATCGCCACATAATAGAGCTGCGACGGGCTGGGATAGACCAGCACCAGAAACAAGGCCACGATCGGCATGATGATCCAGCGTGCGAGCACCGCCATCTCGACACCGCGGCGCTTGTGCTCTTCCAGCGCAGCCCGGATGTAGGTCGATTCCAAGGCCTCGTCCTGTAGGATCGGGTCCCGCGGATTGCGCCGCCGCGTCACGGGTACGCTTGAGGTCGTCTCAGCCATCCTGCCCTCCCTTGGGTCATGTCTCCGCTGGCCATGCCTGCGTTCAAAATAGGCGCTGGGTGGCCCGGATGCACCCCCGTCCCGCGGCCTCAAATCCGGCGCCCTGTTGGAATCCAAAAAGCCCCGCCATGAGGGCGGGGCAAGGTGCGGCGCGCCAGCCTTATGGGCGGCGCACCGTCGGCGTTCGAAATGGTTCGGGGTTCAGGGCGATCAGCCCTGCATTTCGGCCCGGATCTGCTGGCGCAGAACGTCGATGGGGACAGTCTTGCCATCGCGGCGGAAGCACCAATAGGTCCAGCCGTTGCAGGAGGGGGCGTTTTCCAGATGTGCGCCAACCTGATGGATCGAGCCCTTGATGTTGTCGCCGATCAGGGTGCCATCCGCACGAACCTTGGCCTTGTGGCGCTGGTTCATCGAATAGAGTTCCTCGCCCGGGCGCAGCATGCCGCGCTCAACCAGCTGGCCGAAAGGCACCCGCGGCTCGGCGCGTTTGGAGGCAGAGACCTGCAGCGCCTCACGGTCGAACTTGCGCACCTTGGCGATGCGTTCCTCGGCCACCTTGCGATAGGCTTCCTCACGCTCGATCCCGATGAACTCGCGGCCCAGCATCTTGGCGACGGCGCCGGTGGTACCGGTGCCAAAAAACGGGTCGAGGACCACATCGCCAGGGTTGGTGGAGCCGACCAGGATCCGGTGCAGGAGTGCCTCGGGTTTCTGGGTCGGATGCGCCTTGTCGCCATTGGTGTCCTTCAGACGCTCATGGCCGGTGCAGATTGGCATGACCCAATCCGAGCGCATCTGGATGCCTTCGTTCAGGGCCTTCAGCGCCTCGTAGTTGAAGGTATATTTGGCGCCTTCCGATTTCGACGCCCAGATCATCGTCTCATGGGCGTTGGTGTAGCGCTTGCCACGGAAGTTCGGCATCGGGTTCGATTTGCGCCAGATGACATCGTTCAGCACCCAAAACCCTTCGTCCTGCAGCGCGGTGCCGACCCGGAAGATGTTGTGGTAAGAACCGATCACCCAGAGGGACCCATGCGGTTTCAGGATGCGGCGGGCCTCTTTCAACCAAGCGCGGGTGAACTCGTCATAGGCGCCGAAGCTCGCAAACTGGTCCCATTCGTCATCGACCGCATCAACCTTGGAGTTGTCCGGGCGATGCAGCTGACCCTTGAGCTGCAGGTTGTAGGGCGGATCCGCAAAGATCATGTCGATCGAGTTGGATGGCAGACCTGCCATCACCTCAATACAGTCGCCACCAAGAATCGTGTTTAAAGGGAGCGCCATTACGGCACCCTTCGCGATGGTTTTGTTCATATGCTCTGCCTCGATAACCACGGCGCTTTTGCGCTCATTCTGGTTGTCCACAGGATGAGTCATCCCGGATTCGAGGTCAATTTGTTTTTTAAATCAGAGGCCTGCGGTTCCATCTTGATACAAGATGTTGTGGACCGGCTTAAATGAGAGCCTATGATGTGGGGTAACCCCTATTTTCACCAAGGCTTCACGGTGGTTCTGGGTCGGATAGCCTGCGTTCTTCTCCCACCCATATCCCGGGAACTGTTGCGCTAAATCCACCATGATCCGATCGCGCGCTTCCTTGGCAAGGATCGAGGCCGCCGCGATCGACATGGATTTGCCGTCACCTTTCACCACGGCTTCGGCCGGCAGGGTGAGACCACGCGGAACCAGATTGCCGTCGATCAGCAGGTAGTCGGGTTGCGGATCAAGCATCGCAACTGCCCGCTCCATCGCAAGATGCGAGGCGCGCAGGATGTTGAGACTATCGATCTCCTGAACGCTGGCATGGGCCACCGCCCAAGTGGTGCGCTGCATGATCTGCGCTTCCAGCGCGGCCCGGCGCTTCGCCGTCAACTTCTTGGAATCGTTGAGCCCCTCCGGCAGGGCATCGAGGTCCAGAATTACGGCAGCGGCGGTCACGGGTCCGGCAAGCGGCCCTCGTCCCACCTCGTCCACCCCGGCAATGCGCAGGGCTCCCTTGCTGCGCGCAGCGGCTTCATATGTCAGATCGGGCTGTGTCATGAGCCCAGAAACCCCTTTTCGCCGCTCAGGGCAAGGTCAGCACATGTCAAAGGCAAGGCTGTCACGACCAAGGGGCGGCGCACCGCCCGTGCTCCGCCTCCCTGTGTCGGATCGAACGGCCGACTGGTTGAACCGTTCAGCGGCTCACCAATCGGTAGCCGTACTGGCGCAGGCAGCGGGGATCGTAGCCACGGGCTTGATCGTGGCGGGTCTCAACTTCGGTGTAGCAGGCCTGCGGCAACTCGCGGAAATGGTCGTAGTTGCGGCGCAGGCAGCGCGCCCCCAGGAGTTCCTGATGATGGCCCCGACGGCGCACGGTGGAGAGGCATTGCGCGGGCAGGTCATAGCGGTGCAGGCGCGGCGGCAGGGGACGCGGGTGGCGGTCGGGAATGGGATCGACATGCGGGCGCTCACGGCGGTCCTGTTTGCGCTCGTGAATCGCGGCCCCGATGATCCCCAGCACTGCCACCCCGGCAAGGATCTTGGCAAGGTCCTCACCATTGGCCCGCGCCGGCGCGGCGTTGAACCCGGTGATGGCAACCGACAAGGCGAGAACGGTGGCGATGAACTTGCGGTGAAGCGAACGACGGGAAGGGGAAATCTGGGTCATGTCAATAAGTCCTGTATGAGGGGGAGGCAGGCGGGCCCACCGGATGAGCTGATGCTCCACCTCTCCCTCGACGACAGGCAATAACACCCCCCTGTTATCAAATATCACCGGTGCAAAACCCTGTTGTCATTGAATATCCTCCGCTTCCCCCACATGATGGCCGCATGAGATATCATCGCCTCCTCCCCGCCCTCTTTCTGCTTGCCGCGCTCTCGGTGCAGCCTGCTTTTGCAGCAGGGTGCTATGCCGACTACAAGGCCAAACAGGACCAACCCCTGAAGCTCCACTACGGTGTGATGGAGCTTTCCGGGGACTGCTCCAAGGCTGCCGCCGAACAGGAGGCCGCCGCCCGTTTGCAACGCGCAGGCTGGATCCTGCTGAACGTCCTGTCCGTGTTCGGCCCCGAGGATCTGGAAAAAAGGAAAGCGGATGCCGGATCCTATTTTCTCCGTTTCTGAGGCGCGCAGCGCCGGCGCCAAGGTGATCGCCTTGGGGATTGCGGCCATTGTGGCGCTTCTGATTTTGGCCGGCACGGTGCTGGTGCTGACACTGCCCGATGCCAATGCCTTTAACGCACGGGTGGAGCGGGTCTTTGTCGAGAACGATCTGACCACCCAGGCGGAGATCAAGCTGCTGGAAATCCTCGCGCAGTCCGGCACCGCCTTTGCCGACACACTTGCGAGCTACCGGATGGTGATCTTCGTGCTCCTGGTCTTTGCCACCGCAATGATGGTTGCCGCCCTCGTGGTTCTGGCGATGCTGGTGATGCTCAACCGCCGCATGGCGCAGATCGAGCGAGCAGGCATCCAGGTGACGGAATTGCTGATCAGCCGCGAAGAGAACACGGTCTACCTCAACAACATGGGCTTCAAGCTGACCGCTGCGGCCATGGAAACCCTGAGCGTGCTGGCCGAGGCACGGCTTGACGACGACGTGCTGTCCGGGGCTGAGATAGAAGCGGTCATTTCCGGCCGCGACAGCAGCGATTGCGACGAGGCCGCCGGGGCTACCCGGATCAAGCGGCTACGCGATACGCTGGGCAACCAGATGATCAGTGAGCTCCTGGTGAAGAACATCGCCAAGAAGGGCTATGTCCTTGCCATCAACAAGGACGTGATCCGCATGGTCTGAGGGCCCGGTGCCATCCCCCGGGCCCGGCGATATGCTCGGAAAAGCGCAATTTTCCCGGTAAACCTCCTCTGTGCGCGAACCCTCACCGACCTGTGCGCAAGGGAGACTGGAATTTCTGCGCACAAAGCCCCATGTTATCTGCATTCATCAGATTTGAGCTCTTCCATGAACATTCAGGTCAAGCCGCGCACCGGCTACGGCATCCTTGTGGAGCAACTGGACGGACCGGTTGCCGCCTACCATGGCGATACGCTGCTGGCACAAAGCAGCCGTGCAAAGGTGATGTATGAAACTCGTCTGCCGCCGGTGGTCTATTTCCCGCGCGAGGATCTGAAGGTCGACATCGACCAGCATTGCAGCAAGACCACCTTTTGCCCCTTCAAGGGTACGGCGCACTACCGCGACCTGATCCTGCCGGGCAAAGAGCTGTGCAGCGCGGTCTGGAGCTATGACGAGACCCTGCCCGAGGCGCGACAGATCATGGGCCATATCGGCTTTGTGCCCGAAGCGCTTGGGCGGCTGGAACTGGGCGACAACCGCCTCCAGGCACCTGACTACGGCAATATTTCCGGCCCGCTGGTGGATTGGCTGCTGCGCGAGGCTGCCTTTTTGCCATCCCCAGTGGAGTTCACCGAAGCCTTGGTCAGGAAGCTGCACGAACAGGGTGTGCCGGTCAGCCGTCTCACCATCCTTGCCTGGGCGCTCCACCCACGCATCGCCGGTCACCACTATCTGTGGGAAAAGGGCGGATCGGGGGTGGAAACCTTTTCGCCCTCTTACGAGATCCACGAAAAGCCCGAGTTCAAGAATTCGCCACTGCGGCATGTGTCCAAGGGCCTCGGGGGCCTGCGTTACCGGCTGACCGGCGAGGTACCTTCCGAGGATTTCCCGATTCTGAAGGACCTGCGCGAAAAGGGCATGACCGATTACGTCGCCATGCCGCTGCCGTTTTCGGACGGGCGTATCAATGTGCTCACCGCAGCGTCGGACAGTGCGGAGGGGTTCAGCACCGCCGATCTTGGACTGATCTTTGAATGCTCTGCCGTGATCGCTCGCTATTACGAAGTCTTCATGCAGCGCGAAAACGCGCAGGCCGTGCTGGAAACCTATGTCGGCAAACGTTCCGGTGCGCGGGTGCTGGGGGGCGACATCCGTCGCGGTGATGGCGACGAGATCGACGCGGCCATCATGTTCTGTGATTTGCGCGGTTCCACCCTCCTCGAGGAAACCCTGCCGCGCGAGAAATACATCCATCTCCTCAACGAGTTCTTCGAAACCACCTCGGACAAGGTGCACGAAAATGGGGGCGAGGTGCTGAAATTCATCGGCGACGCGGTTCTGGCGGTTTTCCCCGCCGGGGCGAACCCGGCGGAGGCGCGTGCCCAGGCGCTGGCGGCAGCGCGCGCCATCGTGGCGGCCCTGGCCGAGATCGAACCCTGCCCCAACCTGCCCAACCTCGAATGCGCCATCGGCATTGCCTCGGGCTCGGTGCTTTATGGCAATATCGGCTCGCAGGAGCGGCTGGATTTCACGGTGATCGGACAGGCCGCCAATATCGCGGCGCGTCTGGGCGACTATGGCAAGACCGTAGGCCACCGTATCGTGGTGTCGCGCGACATCCTGACCGAGACGGAGGATGCCAAGCCACTTGGCCAAGTGAAGCTGCACAATGTCTCCATGCCGGTGGAGAGCTTTGCCATCGCGGCAGATACATAGAACCTCCCCGCCGGTTTCCTGGCGGAGAGGCCCAACCTCAGGTACTCTTTACCGTCACAAAATCAGGCATCCGAGCACATGCGGCGCTCAGATGTCGAATTTCACGCCCTGTGCCAGCGGTAGCTGGCTGGAGTAATTCACCGTATTGGTCTGGCGCCGCATATAGGCCTTCCAGGCATCCGAACCGCTCTCGCGTCCGCCGCCGGTCTCTTTTTCGCCGCCAAAGGCGCCGCCGATTTCCGCACCCGAGGGGCCAATATTGACGTTGGCAATCCCGCAGTCGGACCCTGCCGCCGTCAAGAACTGCTCCGCCTCGCGCATGTTCAGGGTAAAGACGCAGGAGCTGAGACCTTGCGGCACGTCGTTCTGCATCTCTACTGCGGCGTCAAAGTCATCGTAGCCCATCACATAGAGGATCGGGGCGAAGGTCTCTTCCTTCACGCTGTCGCTCTGGGCAGGCATCTCGACGATGGCGGGGGCCATATAGACACCGCCTGCGGGTACGCCCTCGGTGACGCGATGGCCGCCAAAGACCACGCCGCCCTCTGCCTCTGCCACCTTCAGCGCCGAGGTCATCGCATCGCCGGAGGCCTCATCCACCAGCGGGCCGATCAAGGTGCCCGTGGCCAGCGGGTTGCCAATCGGCAGCCCGGCATAGGCGGTCTTCAGACGCGCCACCAGATCGGCGCGGATCGAGTTGTGGACAATCAACCGACGCAGGGTGGTGCAGCGCTGACCGGCGGTGCCAACGGCAGAGAAGACAATCGCCCGCACCGCCATTTCCAGATCTGCCGAGGGGGCGACGATCATCGCGTTGTTGCCACCAAGCTCAAGGATGCTCTTGCCGAACCGTTCGGCAACCACCGGCGCCACGGCGCGCCCCATGCGGGTGGAGCCAGTGGCCGAGATCACCGGGACCTTAGGGCTGGCGACCAGCGCCTTGCCCAAATCCGCATCGCCAATCAGAGTCTGTACAAGGCCTTCGGGCGCATCCGCGCCAAACCGCGCCACTGCGCGCTCAAAGATCTTGGTGCACGCTAGTGCGGTCAGCGGGGTCTTCTCCGAGGGTTTCCAGATCACCGGATCGCCACAGACGATTGCCAGCGCCGCGTTCCAGCTCCAGACCGCAACCGGGAAGTTGAAGGCGGAGATTACCCCGACCGGACCCGCCGGGTGCCAGGTCTCCATCATCCGGTGCCCCGGGCGTTCGGAGGCGATGGTCAGACCATAAAGCTGACGCGACAGGCCGACGGCAAAGTCGCAGATGTCGATCATCTCCTGCACCTCGCCGAGGCCCTCAGAGGTGATCTTGCCAGCTTCCCAGCTGACCAGCGCGCCGAGGTCGTCCTTGGCGGCACGCAATTCCTCGCCCAAGAGACGGATCAACTCGCCGCGACGGGGGGCGGGCACAACGCGCCAGGCTTTGAACGCCGCCTCAGCCCGGGCTAGGATCGTCGCCATCTCGGTCGCCGGGGTGTCCTGCAGCTCTGCCAGCGTGCGCCCATCAATCGGCGAGCGCACCTTGCGGCTGCCACCAGTGAGTTCCGCCGCCGTGAGGCCGAGGTTTGCGAGGATCTGATCTGCGGTCTGTGTCATGTCTTTCATTACTCGGCTGCCATGGTCATGTGGTCTGCATCGCCAGCGCGGTAGAGCTGGCCAAATTCGGTTTCAAGGAAGTCAGCGAGCGCCACTTGTTCCTGCCGGACAAAGCCCGACTGCGGCAGCGTCCCGCGCCGCACGAGGTCAACAACCCCCAGCACCCCAGCGGCGGTGGTCACCTGAATGGCGCTCCAGACCTGACCGCCGATGCGACGAGAGAAGCTCTTGTTTATCAGGCTCTTCTCGCGCAGCTGACCGTTGATGAGGCCCTTGGCGGTGCAATAGACCAGCACTACGTCCTGATCGGTGCGCGGCAGGGCGGTCTCGAAGATTTCCTTCAACAGATCGCGACGGCGCTCCAGCCCCAGATCATGCAAGAGCATCTTCAGGATGTCGCAATGGCCGGGATAGCGGATCGAGCGATAGGAGACCGCCCGCGCCTTGCCCTCGAGCGTTTCCGGCAGGGTGCCGAGGCCGCCGGAGGTGTTGAAACACTCATACTCCACCCCGTCGTGGCCAAGACGCTCGTAATCCTCAAGGGGTGCCGTCTTTACCCGCGCGCCATTCACGATGGCATCGCAGGGGTTGCAGTATTCGTTGATCAGCCCGTCGGTGGACCAGGTGAGGTTGTATTTCAGCGCATTGGTCGGGAACTTCGGCAACGCGCCCACCCGCATGTGCAGGCTGTCGAGGGTGTCGAACTCCGCCGCCAATGCCGCCCCTGCTATGCCGACAAAGCCGGGCGCCAGGCCACATTGCGGCATGAAGACCGTCGCGCTGTCCGTCGCCAGCCGACGCACAGCCTCGGTGGCTGCCACATCTTCGGTCAGGTCGAAGTAATGCGCACCAACCTCCTTGGCAGCGCCCGCAATCGCCGGGGTCAGAAAGTAGGGGGCGGCGGAGATCACCGCATCAAAACCGGCCAGCCCCCTGGCCAGATCCACCGGATCCTTGGCATCGATCTGCCGGGTCGGCACCCCCAGCGACGCAACCGCTGCAAGCGCCGAAAGATCGTAATCCGCCAGCGTCACGGCGTAATTCGGCGACATTTTCAAAAGCGTGGCGATCATCTGACCGATCTTGCCCGCGCCCACCACACAGATGTTCCATTGCATGTGACCTGCACCTCCCTGTTTTCTCAAGGATGCGCGAACAAATGGTCGTTTTGTAGCATTCGGATTGTCGGAGTGACGCTATTGCCCGTCAAAACGACGAAACTTCCGACAAGGCGATCAATCCCTGTCGATTCTGCGACCAAAAACCACAAGCGTATTGGTCCGCAGGACCCCGGGAATGCGCCCGACCTCATCCACCAGAATATCCAGATCCTCGATCCGTGGGGCCTCCGCGGTGGCCATCAGGTCGTACTCACCATTGATCGACAGGCATTGGCGGATCTCTGGATAGGCTTCCAACCGCTTGATGATCCGACCGGTGTCCTTCTGCTGCACCTCCAGCAGGACGACGACCATGACCTTGCCGCTTTCGTCTGGATCGCGCAGAACAACGGTATAGCCAGCAATGATGCCGCGATCCTCGAGCCGGGCAATCCGCTCGTGAACAGTTGTGCGCGCCACCCCGAGGCGGGCGGCCAGTTTTGTCGTCGTCTCCCGCGCGTTGCGTTGCAGCGCCGCAATGATCCGCCGATCCAGATCGTCCATTCTGCTCTCCGTCCCCATCCGCGACCCAGCGCGGCTCCCCCGTGGCAGTACTGCGCAACCCTTGGCTGCGGTGCAAGGGTCTTGAGCGCATCCACATGGCACACCCGACCTCCGGACGGGGCGAGTTACGGTGAATTTTCGCTAGTTTCCACGCCGCAGCCGACCCCAGACAAATCATTTCTTTAATCTTTTCTTGTCTGCTGGGTGCTCCGGTCAGGCCCTGCCCTGCCGTCTGCCCCACGGTTCAGGTACTAGTAAGTTCATGCGTCCAGACGTCACCAAGTCAATCTTGATCGGGGGTTTTGCCCTGTTGATTGCCAGCTTCTCCCTCGGCCTCGCCTGGCCCGATTGGAGATGGGTGAGTTATCCGGCACATGCCGGCCTTGAAGCGCTGGGAACCCTCTCCGCCCTCGCCATCACCGGCTTTATCCTGATCCTGCTGCGCAATCAGGAGATACCCGGTTGCTATGCCTGGCTTGCCGCAGGGTTGGCAGCAATGGGGCTCCTTGATGGGCTACATGCGTTGCTTCAGGCGGGAACGGCCTTTGTCTGGACCCATTGCCTTGCCAATGCTGTCGGCGGATTGCTCTTTGCCTGCCTGTGGTTGCCGGAGCGAAAGACCCGGAGCGCGCGATTTGCCCCTCTGGTCATCGGTTCCAGCGCAGCGCTGGCCGTGGCACTTGGCTGCCTCTCCATCGCCTATGAAGCCCATTTGCCAAAGATGTTGGAAAACGGCGAATACACGGCTCTGGCCACCGCGATGAACCTGATAGGCGGCGCCGGGTTCCTGGCCGCCACGATCCACATCCTGCGCGATGGCTCTCAGATCAGCCAGCTGGAGCGTCTGGTCTTTGCCACTCATGCCAGCCTGTTTGCAATTGCCGGAATGCTGTTTGAGCTCTCGACCCTCTGGGATCCGACCTGGTGGCTCTGGCATGTCATGCGCAGTTGCGCCTATCTCGTCGCGTTTCAGTATTTTTTCAATCTCTTCCATCGCCAGATCCTGACGCTGAAAGCCACGGAAGATCGGTTGCGACATGCGCTCGACACGGTCTTTGACACCACGACTGAAGGTGTGCTGTTCGTCGATCACGCAGGACAGATCGTCAACCTCAACCCGGCTGCGCGAATTATGTTCCGCCTGGAGGGCGAGGTGCCCACGGGGTTGCGCTTGCGCGACTATCTCACGGACCCGGCCACCCTGCCCAATGTCGACGCGGCGCTGAGCGGTCACAATCTCCTCGGCCTGCGGCGCGATGGCACCGTCTTTCAGGCCGAGACCTCGCAAACCCTGTTACGTCCGGGTGGTCCCTTTTCCCGCCTGGTCGCGGTGCGCGACATTTCCGAGCGCAAGGAGGCGGAACGGCGCGTCCTGCAATTGGTGAGCGAGCTGCGCAATTCCAAGGCAGAGCTGGAGCGTTCCAACGCGGAACTCGATACCTTTGCCTATGTGGCGTCACATGACCTGCGCTCGCCCCTGCGCACGATCCAGAATGCTGTCCTCTGGCTCGAGGAAGACCTGACCGAACATTTCACCGAAGACACCCGTGAAACCATGGACATCATCCTGCGGCGCACCCGCCGCATGGAGCATCTGTTGGAAGACCTCCTGCTGCATTCTCGCATCGGGCGGGGCGAAGTGGATCAGGATATCATTCCTGGGGGCGAACTGGTCCAGATGATCCATGAATTGGCGCCGGAACGCGAAGGCTTCAGGATTTGCGCGGACAGTGGTTTCGACCGGATCCTGGTGCAGAAGATTCCGCTGTTGCACATTCTTCTCAGCCTTGTGGACAATGCGATCAAACATCACGACGGCACTTCCGGTTCGGTGTTCCTTGCAGCGGCGGAAACCGCGGACTCCCTTGTCTTCACGGTGACCGACGATGGCCCCGGGATCGCCAGAAAGTACCAGGATCGCATCTTTGAACTCTTCACCACGCTTCAGCCGCGTGACAAGGTCGAAGGCAGCGGCATGGGGCTGGCGATCGCGCGCAAATATGCCTCGGTGTCCGGCGGCACGATCAGCGTGTTCTCCGATGGCCGCGGCTGCCGCTTTACCGTCATCTGGCCGAAACCGACCTCCGCAGCCACCCCGGTCGAACGGAGAGCGTAGGTCAAGCCCCGCTCTGGCAGGACCCAACCTGACGTTTCGGGCACGTCGCGAAAAACAACCCTTAGTTGACAGACTTCCTGACCCTGCTACTCTTCAGTCATGCGCAGGAGGGTCCAATGCGGATCAGGAAGACGCAGGCTCAGGGACTGAAGAAACGGCTTCTCCGTCACCGGAAGCGTGCGGCCTTGGGTCTTGCGTTTTCTCCACTGGCACTTGCCTGCAGCCTCGTGCGCCCCCTTCGCGCCGACCTCCCGACGGGCGAAAACGGTGCCTTCCCCCCGGACCTGGATGGTGCCGCCCGCCTGGCGTCCGGCGTGACCGCCCCCCTACATCCCGATCCCGCTCTGCTGGCCTTTTCTGTTCCGCAACCTCTGGGCCTCACGCTCTTGTCCGTGGCCTGTGGCGCAATGGCCCTTGGGCTGATCCTGACCGAGGTTCTGCGCCGCCTACGCAAGACGCGGGCCACAGCGCCCACGCAAGTCGCCGCAGTTCGGGCGGTGCCCCTTCCGCCAGGGGGCGACGACAGCATCGCTCTTTTGGACGCAGAGGCCCGCGTCGTTGAGGCCAATGGGCTCTTTCAACGGGAGGCGGGCCTGTCGCTGGACCAGATCCGTGGCAGACCAATCTGGGCTTTGCACCAAAGGGGATTTGGCAAGGTCTTCTGGGAAACGGTCCTGCAGGAAGCCCGTCATTCGGGAAGCTGGTCCGGCGAGACGCGCACCCTTGGTGATCTCAGGCATACCGCCGCCAAAGGGCTGAGCGTGACGCTGACGGCGAGCCCCGATGACCAGCTGATATTCGAGTTTCGTTCACGGCGGCATCCGGGCGCGGAGCGGGCCTTGACTGACACGGCATCTGCCACCGGACGCGGACCCGCCGAGGTGCTTGCCAGCCTTCCCAGCCGACGCGCCATGCGCCTGCGGGTCGAGCAGGCCATCCACCGCGCGGCCCGCGATCAGAGCGCTTTTGCGTTGATGGTTATCGACCTCGACCGATTTCGCGACATCAATTCGATCTTCGGCGACGATATCGGAGATCGGATCCTTGAACGTCTCGCCGTTGCGCTGCGCGCGGTCACCCAGCCCGGGATCACTGTTGGACGTATCGGCGGCGATGAGTTCATTCTGTTGGTCGAGGACACCACCGGGGTAGAGCGGCTGAATGACGTAGCAGAAGGGATTTTTGCTGCCCTCGGGGACGAAGTCGTCGTGGACGGAATGACCTGCCGTCTGAGTGCCAGCATCGGCATAGCGCAATTTCCAAAAGATGGCCGCAGCCAGCGCGATCTGATGCAATCCGCAGGCGTAGCGCTCTGCCATGCCAAGGAACGTGGTCGCGGCCAGATTTGCTATTTCGCGGAAAGCCTCGAACACCGCTCGGAAGAGAGCCTGCAGATGGAAGCCGATCTGCGGCGGGCCATCTCGCAGGGCGAGCTCTTGATGCATTACCAACCCCAGGTCGATCTGCGCACCGGACAATGCGTCGGAGCCGAAGCCCTGCTGAGATGGCAGCATCCCCAAAAGGGCCTCCTGCTGCCGGCCGGCTTCGTGCCGCTGGCCCTGGACAGCGGATTGACCACAGCCATAGACCGCTTTGTCCTTCGGGAGGTCTGCCGTCAGATCGGTCGCTGGAAGGACGCAGGACTGCATCCGCCTCGGATCTCCATCAACATGTCCGCCCTGTCGCTGCTCGCCACCGATTTTGCGACCGATCTGCGTCGCCATGCCGCTGAAGCGGGCGTCGAAATGACCGATCTGGAGATCGAAGTGCTGGAAAGCAGCCTGTTTCCCCGCATGACCAATATCGACACGATGATCGAGGACCTGCGAACGCTGGGGTTGCGGCTGGCCATTGACGACTTCGGCACCGGGTACTCCTCGCTCGCCCTGCTCAAGGATCTGCCGATCGATCGCATCAAACTCGACCGCCGCTTCATCAAGAACCTGCCGCGAGACATCAAGGATGACCGGATCGTTGCCGCCGTGGTCGCCATGGGCAAGAGCCTTGGCATCAGCGTGATCGCGGAAGGGGTGGAAACCGCCGAGCAGCGCCAACGGCTGCTGACTCTCGGCTGCACCGAAGCCCAAGGCTTCCTGTTCAGTCGCCCGATTGCCCCGGAGAATTTCGCCAGAGACTGGATGACAGGGGAGTCCGAGGGCCTCCGCCGCGACACCGCCGAGTTGGGCTGAGCGATCCGGCAGTGAGATTATCGCAAAAGAGCCGCCTCTCCACCGTTGATAGTTACAAAAGCACCTAATAGCCCTGAGCGCGGGAGGGACCTGAACGGCCCCCGGGACTCCAGAATGTGCGGCGCGCAAAAAACGGGCGCGACATTAGGATGCCATGGGGTAAGGTTGGTTTGGAGGAGCCGTAGAGGTCCCCGGTCACAGGGAGGAAACGCATGACCACTCGCAGAAAGATTCTTGGCGCAGCCACCGCACTCGCCTTTGCCGCCGTGGGGGGGCTTCCCGCCGCGGCGCAGGAGGTGACGCTGAAGCTGCACCAGTTCCTGCCGGCACAGGCAAATGTCCCCAAGCTGGTCTTGGACGTCTGGGCCGACAAGGTCGAGGAAGCCTCGGGCAATCGTATCAAGATCGACCGTTACCCATCGATGCAACTGGGGGGCAAGCCGCCAGAGCTGATTGACCAGGCCAAGGATGGCGTGGCGGATATCGTCTGGACCGTGGTCGGCTACACGCCCGGCCGCTTCCCCTCGACCGAAGTGTTCGAACTGCCCTTCATGATGACCAACGCCCGCGCGGTCAGCCATGCCTATTGGGACATGATGGAGGCGCACTGGCTGGACACCGAGTTCAAGGATTACAAAATCCTCGCCGGATGGGTCCATGGCCCCGGCCTGATCCACAGCGCCGATCCGGTTGAGTCGCCGGAAGATCTGGAAGGCATGAAGATCCGCGGCGGCTCACGCTCGGTCAACTCTCTCTTGACTGAACTGGGCGCGACACCGGTGGGAATGCCGGTGCCCTCGATTCCGGAGTCCCTCTCCAAGGGCGTGATCGACGGCACCACCATTCCATGGGAAGTGACCACCTCGCTCAAGGTACCGGAACTGGTGGAGAACCATACGGAATTCGCCGGTCGCGCGCTTTACACGCTGCCCTTTGTGCTGGCGATGAACAAAGAAAAATACGACAGCCTGCCGGACGACCTGAAAAAGGCGATCGACGACAACTCCGGGTTGGACATGTCGGTTTTTGCCGGTGGCACGATGGCCGATGCGGATCTGCCAGCGCGGCAGGCCGCAATGGACAACGGCAACACCATCATCGAGTTGACCGCCGAGCAGACGGCAGTGTGGCGGGAAAGGTCGCAGCCGATCTACGATCAATGGCTGGCCGAAATGAAGGAACGTGGCATTGACGGGCAAGCGCTTCTGGATGAGGCGACCCAGCTGATCGACAAATACACGCCGCAATACGAGAACTGAGCCGCAAGGATCAGGACGGGGCCCGCCTTGCCACGTGCAGCGGGCCCCCTCGCTTGCCATCACCCTCCTGTGGGGCGGGGCAAGGATCTTTCACACGTTAAAGGTGGGCAAGATGCACAACCTGATGAAGGGGCTTGCGCGGATCATGGCGATGATCGGTGGCGCGGCCCTGTCCTTCCTGATCCTGATGACCTGCGCGTCGATTGTCGGCCGCCTTCTGAACGGTCTCTTCCACGCGGAGTGGACGCGGGCGATCTCGCCCGACTTCGCCGCCTGGATGGCCAGCCATGTGGGACCGGTGAACGGGGATTTCGAACTGGTGGAGGCGGGAGTCGCCTTTGCCATATTCTCCTTCATACCTCTGTGCCAGATCACCGCCGGTCATGCGGCCGTGGATGTCTTTGCCAATGGGTTCTCCGCGCGGGCAAACAGGATCCTGCGCATGGCGACCGAAGTCGTCTTTGCGCTGGTGCTGGTGCTGATCGCCTGGCGGCTGGCCGCCGGGACGGTGAGCAAGTTCGAAAACGGAGAGACCTCCTTCCTGCTGCAGTTTCCGGTCTGGTGGGCCTATGCTGCCAGCCTCTTCTCGGCGGTGGTGGCTGCCATCGTCGGCCTCTACATGGCCGCCATCCGAATTTACGAAGCCGTAAGCGGCCAGATCCTGATCTGGGACGGCGTTGAGGTACAGCAATGAGCGCACTCGAAATCGGCATCTGGTCCTTTCCCGTTCTGATGGGGCTGATCTTCCTCAGGGTGCCAATCGGCCTTGCCATGTTTCTCGTCGGCCTCGGCGGGTTGGTTCTGGTCACCGGCGACACCGTGGTGGCCTTCGGACGACTGAAGAACGAGACCTATTCGACCTTTTCCTCCTACTCGCTGTCGATTATCCCGATGTTCTTCCTGATGGGACAGTTCGCGACGCTGGGGGGCATGTCTTCAGCCCTGTTCAAGGCTGCCGAGGGATTCATCGGCCATCGCAGGGGCGGCGTCGCCATGGCCGCCATCGGTGCCTGTGCAGGGTTTGGCGCCATTTGCGGCTCTTCGCTGGCAACCGCAGCCACCATGGGGCGTGTCGCCTTGCCGGAACTCAGGAACTACGGCTATGCCAGCGGGTTTTCCACCGCAACCCTGGCCGCAGGCGGCACCCTGGGCATCCTGATCCCGCCTTCCGTGGTCTTGGTGATCTATGCGATCCTGACCGAGCAGAATATCGCCAAGCTGTTTCTCGCGGCCTTTGTCCCCGGCCTTCTGGCTGCCTTCGGCTATATCCTTGTGATTTCGGTCTATGTCCGCCTCTATCCGGACAGCGCCGGCACCCGCCCAGCGATCCCCTGGGCGGAACGGCTGTCCCTGCTGGTCGCCGTCTGGCCTGTGCTGCTGGTTTTTGGCCTCGTCGTGGGCGGCATCTATGCCGGCTGGTTCACCCCGACGGAGGGCGCTGCAGTTGGCGCGCTCGGCACCGGTCTCATCGCGTTGGCCAATAGAGGCCTCACGCGGGCAACGCTCACGGACAGCTTTCTGATTACCGCACGCTCAACCGCGATGATCTTCTTCATCGTGCTGGGGGCAGGTTTCTACAACGGCTTCCTCGCCCTCACCCAGGTGCCGCAGGAACTGGCCAGTTTCGTGGTTGCCCAAGGGTTCAGCCCCTGGATGGTGCTGGCGCTGATCCTGGTCTTCTACCTGCTCCTCGGCTGCCTGATGGACAGCCTGTCGATGATCCTCCTGACCATTCCGATCTTCTACCCGGTGATCTCGGCCATGGACTTCGGCCTCGTCTCCCTGCCCGCGATGCAAGCGGAAGCAGCAATGGACGTGCTGCGTGCCGGTGTCCCGGAGGGCATGGGGCCCGAGATGCTCGCCTCCATTCAGGACGCGATTGCCAACGGCATGGAACTGAGCCGCGACCAGATGAAGGAGCTCGGAATTCGGGTGACCAAGGCCATGGCGAACCGGCTCGAAACCGAATATGTCGCCATCTGGTTCGGGATCCTGACCCTGATCGTGGTCGAGGTCGGCCTGATTACCCCGCCAGTGGGGATGAATCTCTTCGTCATCAATGCGATGGATCCCAAATCCCGCATGGTCGACACCTACAAGGCAGTGATGTTCTTCGTAGCCTCGGATCTGATCCGGGTGAGCATCCTGGTGCTTTTCCCCGTCATAACCCTCTTGCCGCTGATGCTGCTCTACTGAAGCCGTTTTGGCCCCCCCCAAAAAAAGCGGGCCCCATCCGGGGCCCGCTTTTTTTGTCCTAGACGATTGGCTCAGCGCCGTTTCAACGTATCCCCATAGGAGATCGTCGGCGTCAGGGTAACATTCCGTTCGATCTCCGCGCCCGGGTTTTCCAGTTGCTCGGCAATGATCTGCGCCGCCTTCATGCCGATCTCCTGCCGGCAGGCATCCATCGTCGCCAATTGCCGCGGCAACCCCTCCAGCAGCTCCACCCCGTTAAAGCCCGCAAGGCCGATCTGCCCCGGCACGTCGATGCCACGGTCGAGGAGATACAAAAGCCCCCCGGCACCAATCATGTCATTGGAATAATAGAGAAAGTCCAATTCCGGAGACCGCTCCAACATGGCCTGCGTCATCTCGCGCCCCTTCGCGAGGGCAGAGCCGCCGGAGTAGAACTCGCGATCCTCGATCTCGATCCCCTCCTTGGCGAGCGCCTCAGTAAAGCCCTCGAACCGTTTGCGCGCCCGGTGATCGAGCGGCATCTTGGTTCCCATAAAACCGATCCGGCTGTAGCCTGCCTTCAGGATCGCCTTGGCCATCTCCCGCCCGGCGCGCCGGTGCGAGATGCCAACCATCGCATCCACCGGCTTGCCATCGGTATCCATGATCTCCACCACCGGGATGCCCGCCGCGGACAGCATCGCCCGCGCCGGTTCGGTATGCTCAAGCCCGGCGATGATGACCCCCGAGGGCCGCCAGGAGAGCATCTCGTAGAGAACCTTCTCTTCCTTCTCGGGCTGGTAATCTGTCACCCCGACCACCGGCTGAAGGTCGGTATCCTCAAGGACCCGGTTGATGCCGGTCAGTACTTCCGGAAAGACCATGTTCGACAGCGACGGGATGATGACTGCGACAAGGTTCACCCGCTTGGAGGCCAGCGCACCGGCGATCTTATTGGGTACATAGCCAAGTTCCTTGGCGGCCTCCAACACCTTTTGGCGGGTCTTTTCAGACACATCGCCCCGATTGCGCAGCACCCGGCTGACGGTCATTTCGGAAACCCCAGTGGCATCAGAAACATCACGAAGGGTCAGCGGGCGCTTGTTGTCGTTGGTCACGTGCTTGGCCTCATTGGAATGTTATCCGGAGGTTAGCCAGTCCGGCAGGTCGACACAATGGCTCTTGCGCCGTCCTGAGTGGTCGAAAGCGGCGCTTGTGATCATCCAGCCGATTTGCTAGGCCCAAGGCGGCGTGGCCCCGTGGCTCAACTGGATAGAGCAGCCCCCTCCTAAGGGGCAGGTTACAGGTTCGAATCCTGTCGGGGTCACCAATAATTTCAATTACTGCCAATGAAGCATAAGCTTGCACGTTTTGGCGGTTTTCATGCACACCCCCTGTCAAGGGTTTTTTGTGCTGCTGGACAATGTGGCTCGGTTTTTTGTTGTCGATTAGGCAAGGTCAGGTGACCTGCCCCCCGAAATGTCCCTCGTTGTGATGTAGAGTTTGCTCAACCTTTCGAAGGAGCAAACAGATGCGAAAGAGCCGTTTCACCAAGGCGCAGATCATCGGGATGATCAAGGAACAGGAAGCGGGGATGCCGACGGCGGAGGTGTGTCGCAAGCACGGCCTGAGCCAAGGCACATTCTACAAGTTCAAATCGAAGTATGGCGGCATGGAGGTGTCTGACGCCGCCAGGCTGAGGGCGTTGGAAGATGAGAATGCCAAGATCAAGCGCCTGCTGGCGGACAGCATGCTGGACAATGTCGTGCTGAAGGAGTTGCTGGGAAAGAGCTGACGACGCCGAATGAGCGGCGAGAGGCAGCGCTCAGGGCGATGCGGGATCATGATATCTCGCAGCGCCGGGCCTGCCGACTTGTCGGTGTCGATCCGAAAACGGTCCGGCGCGAACGCCCGCCTGACATTCCTGAGATACGCAAGGAGATGAAAGCGGTCGCAGCTAAGCGTCGCCGGTTCGGCTACCGACGGATCGGGGTGATGCTGGAGCGTAAAGGGATGATCATGAACCACAAGAAACTCTATCGACCTTACACCGATGAGAAGCTGGGCGTCCGGCGACGACGGGGTCGGAAACGGGCTCGTGGCTCACGAACGCCAATGCCAGAAGCTTTGAGACGGGGCGAGCGCTGGTCGCTGGACTTCCTGTCCGACACGTTCGGGGCCTCACGCCGGTTCCGTATTCTGGCCGTGAATGATGAGTGTTGCCGAGAAAACCTTTGCCTGATCGCGGATACCAGCATCTCGGGCGCCCGCGTCGCTCGGGAACTGGACGCGCTTGTCCGGGTCTATGGCAATGCGTATCTGTTCGTCGCGGCTCGGAGACGCTAAACCTGAACTCAGCTCGCGCGGTGAGAATGCGGGCGACATGGCGAAGGGCAGCGCACGAAGGCTATCAAAAAGAGCGATATCTACAGATCCCTGTGGGACAGTTGTGAGCAGCTGCGGGGCGGCATGGATGCCTCGCTCTACAAGGACTATGTCCTCACGCTTCTATTCGTGAAGTACGTCTCTGACAGCGTGGGCAAGATCTGCAGACTTTGGCTCGATGACGTCGTCGCTCGGCCTGTCGGTTGCGCGCGAATTTTCCAGGGCTTGCCGCCGCAGCTCCATTCCCCGTTTCACAAATCGCCGAACACGTTCCGGATCTGGTTCGACATCTCGTATCGAAGAGCGGTAGGCGATGGTGACGTGGATGGCGCCCACGATGCATGCGCCAATACCAAACACGACGAAGATTATCTCGAACTCAGTCACGAAGCCGCCTCCCTTGTGTAACATGCGGATTTACGAAAGACTGAAGCGTTTCAATATGAGACAGAAATTGACAGGTTCTACAACGACCAGCAAGCGCGAGCGGGAACGGTCAGGCACCGTCTTCTCCGAGTTAGAAATTGTTTGCAGTACTTGTCGTCCTTGACCTCTAAGAGATATCTTGAGGACGTATGACACCCACCGCTTCGAAAATAATAAGCACCGTAAACGCGCCATATGGTGTGAACGTTTCCGTGCAGCAGCTTGCTGATGGTATTAGCAGCATCGAGGAGGCGACTTTGCTTATAGGTCCGGTCTTTTCTTTCTTTTCAGAGGTGGCGCCAGAGCTTCAAAAAGCATTTGTGGTAGAGATGAACCTGCCCGTTGAGAAGGTGAAGAGAGTGGCTGAACATTTGCAGGCTTCTTGCCCTTTTCCGTTGGCTCTGGCTCAATAATCCCCTCCCCACCTGGAAGGCCATTCTGCCTAGGTCATGTTGACAAATGGCGTATCCACAGGCGGATGGACGTGATGTCGACAAAGCCGAGGAAGCTCTCTGCGGTCTTGTCGTAGCGGGTCGCGACGCGGCGAGCGTTTTTCAGCTTGTTGAAGCATCGTTCGACCAGGTTGCGCAGGCGATATAAAGACCGGTCGACGCCGACACGCATTTTGCGTGATTTGCGCATCGGGATGACCGAAAGAACATCACGCTTATCCATGGAATTTCGAATGCTATCAGCGTCATAGCCCCGATTTGCCAGCAAAACGCTTGGCGTTGGCAAATTCTCAGCCATGACCAGTTCAAAGCCAAGATAGTCGGAGGTTTGCCCAGCGGTGATCTCGGTCCTCATGGGCAGCCCGGCGGCATTGCATAGTAGGTGGATCTTGGTCGTGAAACCACCGCGCGAACGGCCGAAACCCTGCTGCGGAGTCCCCCTTTAGCGCCCGCTGCCTGATGGTGCGCGCGAATGACCGTGCTATCGATCATCTGGAGGGCATACGGGACCGCTCCGCTTTCGTTTAGGGCGTCCATAATCTGCTCCCAGAGACCCGCCAATGTCCAACGCCGAAACTGTCGATAGACGCTAGACCACTTGCCAAACTCTGTCGGCAGATCCCGCCACGGAGCGCCGGTGCGGGCGATCCAGAAAATTCCATCAAGAACAAGGCGGTGGTTGGTAGGTTTGCGCCCGTTCGGCGCGCGAACTGACAGGATGAACCGCTCAAAGAAGGCCCATTCCTCGTCCGACATCAAGTCTCGTGCCAAGCTGGTCTCCATCGTAGATACCAGCTTGAATCATGCCCAAAGCCCGATGTGAACCCCTTTTGTCAACACGGCCTAGTGTTTGGCCAGATACTCGGTGATCGCGGGCATAGCGTCGTGCCGCAAATAGATCGGCCCCGCATCTAGCCCCTGTGGCCGGAATGGCGTCACGCCTGCCGCCGAGAAGACCGCGAAGATGGTATTGCGATGTAAGCACGTTTCTTCGGTGATCATCGTGGGCGTCACGAATCTCTGCCGGAAAGCCGTGATCTCCGCGTCCGACATCATCCACTGCAACCGCGCCGTCTTCGTGCTTTTGATCCGAGTGGCGTGAACATGCCCTGCTTCGATCAATGCCGTAAACGCGGCGTAGTCTCTCAGCCCGATCCCGCGGGCGAAGGCCGCCGCCGCCATCTGCGGCGCCTGAATCGTCTGTAACGCTCCAATTTCGACCAGAAGGCCGTGAAACCCCGCGACCTCAGGACGCTTGCGCAGTTGCAGACGGTCATCACGGATCGCGGCGATGATCTCACTAATAGGAATGCCCGCGTGCTTGCTCGCCAGATGAAGGGTGTCCCATCCTTCTGCTTCGGGCGGCAGATCTCCCGCATGGCCCTCAAGCTCTTCGACCAGGCCCTGCCCATCGTGCAGATGCCACGGGTTCTTGATCTTCGGCAGTCGCGATCTTGGCACCAGCACCCCAGCCGCGACAAGCGCCCTGAACTCCGGCAGCGTGGCCCCCATCCCCTCGCGCATGGCCTTGGGTCCGACACGGGTCGCGATCTCGTGCAGGAGGCTTTCGTGACGCTGCGCATCGAAGATCTTTGCCGATGGCGGGCGCGTATCGTCCTGCGCGAAAACACCCGCCTCGGTCAGGGCCGCATCCAGCAGCGCAATGTTAAGGCCGGTCTCCCGCGATGCCGTCAGGACCGAATGCACCATCCGGCGTTCAAGCACTTGGCCAAGCAGTATTTCACCAGCTGCAACGGGCCATATACGTACCACATGCTCCCGCAAGATCGCGCGAAACGCATCAAACCCCGGATCATCGCGATAGACATATTCCAGCTTGTCGAAAAGCGCACCGAACGCACCGCGGTTGGTATCCGGATGGCCGTCCACGCCACTGATCTGGTCGAATGCCTCCCTGATCGCCTGCGGGCCTTTTGAGGCGAAGTCGAAGCCAAGCGCCTTGGCGGCGCGATCATCTGCAGGCAGCGCCTGCATCCGCCGAAGCTCCGTCCCGAGCAGCTTGCAAAACCGCATCGCGGCGAACAGAGGTTGGCTTGCCAGCCACGTCGGGTCAGGCTGCCCGGATAGACGGCCGTCCAGCCAATAATCATAGGGCGTCGGCGTGACCGGGGGCTGATCCAGCTGCCCTTCCCGAAGCGCAGGCCAGATCTCGGACAGGCGCGCCCCGATATTCTCGCGCTCGGCCGGCTTGGTCCTTTCCCAGAGCGGCACAAGAAGATGATGATGCGCAGGGCAAATATCGACACCGCGACAAAGCCAGCTGCCCTGCATGACCATCTGACGCAGCGGCGGACGTGCATCTGTGACGTCCCCGCGCAGGCAGATCGGGCAGCCCCTGACAACGGGGTTGCGCAAGGCGCGCGACACCATGATCTCGCCCCGATAGCGCATCCGTACATCGCCGACGCGTTCCCCTGTCCACGACATCATCTGAGCAAGGCGCTCATCGCTCAGTCCGGCCTTGGCGGCGAACATCGCGATCGCCTCCGGCTCGTAGTCCACGATCCTCTTGAAATTGAGCCCGAGATCCAGCGCAAACCCGATGGCTTCGGTGCCTTGCAAAGCTGCCGTACGGGAGACAAAAGAGAAGAGTGTTTCACGTTCAGCGGGCTCGACGATCAATGGAAGCTGCTGCAGCAAAACGATGAATCCGATACGCGAAATGTTTCTGATGGCATGCGGTCGGCGATCGGACAATCTTACGCACACGGCGAGTGGCCATTGCTGCTTGGATTGTTTGACGGCGTCAATATCCGATTGCACGCAGGGGGCCTTGGCCAAGCTATGGATACGAGAGGCCAGCGCTCAAGGCCAGAAAGAGACCCTTGGCATATCTGGCCTTGAGCGCAAAAGGTAACGTTCACCAAGCAACGCGTAGGAGCTGACAGTGCGCAAAAAAGCGGCCCCGCGCTTTCCACACCAAACCTTGCGACGCTTGGTGCTCTCGGCCCACTGCTGCCGTTCGTCAGGCTGGCCTCGGCTGCGGTGCAGCTTCCCTGGAGCAGCCGTTCATGACAAATTGCAGCATGGTGCCGCGAAGTGAGGTCGGCACTAAAGACCTTAGAAACTTTCAGTGACTGCCAGCTTTCAAGCCAGAGTGTGAAAGGCCTGATTTCTTCAGGCATCGTCACGATGGACAGATCGACTTCTATTTGGGCGCATAGGTCACGTGAAAAGCGTCAAACGAGACAAAAACTTACTTAAGGTGAAGTATGGCCCCCCCCGTAGCAAGGGTAGGTATGTCAAGACAATCGGGAAGGAGACAGTGATCCGTGAAGACCAGCAAAAGGATCGCAGCACGTCGTCAGATTCATGCCGCCATTAAACACTACCGGTCCGGGGAGTTCGAGTGTGCGATCACCTTATGCAGCGCAGCCGAAGGCCAGACTCCGGAGCCAGAGCACCCTGAGCATCTCTTCCAATTGTTGAGGCAGGCAGCAGATGCCAAGCCTTCACCCGATGGCGAAAAAGATGATTTCAATTTTGCTGCCAACTGGTTGAAGCACGGTTGGGGAAACGATGAGGTAGACATTGACGAGACGGTTGTCGTCTTTTGGTTGAGTCGAGCAATCTCTAAGTATCGCGCAGCCTATGGGACCGGAACATCCGAAATGGCTGATCTCTTTTCCTGGGCGGCCGATTCCGGCGTTCAGGAGTCTTGAGTTTCGAACGCATAGACATTCGGCTATGGCGGTGTATGCAGCCGTTCGCAGCACCGCCCTCCATATCTTAAATGGAAACGAAGCCGTCCTGCAGCACTTCGGCTGGCAGCAGGACGAACGTTGCGAGCCAACATGACGCGGCAGGCCCTTTGCTACCTTTCACACCTCTGGTGGTTGCTGCGGCGCGGCTTTTTCTTAGCGGCCTTCCCTGCGCTATGCAGCATCAACACGGTCGCCAAAAGCAGGTTAGTAGTAGACAAAACGGCCTTTCGGGATTTCGTCCGAGCCAAACCTCGGGCTTCCGCAGGGCGCGCGGCTCCGCTTTCCCGGTTCCTCCGCAAAATCTTTAGTCAGAGATATCCAGAAATTTTAGCCTCGCTTCTGCAGTTTTACAAATACACGCGAAAAGCCGGGCGCAGAGCGCCCGACGTTCGCCTCTTTCGAGGTCCACAAATAGCTCTTGGCGATGTCGAGCGCACTGCAGGTTGCGTTCCTCGGAGAAGCCACCAGGTTGAATGCAGGCCTTCCTTTGGCAGTGAAGATCGCGACATGGTCGCACTCAATTACTAGTCTCGCCAACGTTTCCTGTTTACACGTGGCCAAATGAAAAAGCGGAACGCCCGGCCAAATTTCTCCATGATCCTATCTGAGGTCATTATAAGAGTAAGAGATAGAAAATATACTGTTGCGCCCGCCAAGTAAAGCTTGAGCGTGCCGATACTAAGGTCTGCGCCAAGAACCCAGAGAGCAACGATCGATGCAGAGAAGTATAAAGATAGAACGAATGTCAATACCCTGCCACGACGCGCCGCAGAGTTTCCATAACTAAAATCGAAATACCCTACACCAGATTGTAAAATTTTCCCCTCTAATAGTCGTGGCTCATCGAGAATTTTTCCCGAGATGTGGCGGCAGTGCCGACTAAAGCTTGTATCCCAGTCGGGGAAATCACCCTTAATAAATGAGCGGTTTGCCTCAACATCAAATGGCACTGCACCGAGATAGTCGGAAAACAGAATTGAACCATATAGTTCCGCAAGCTGACGCGGATCATCCATCGCCTTATTTATTATGAACCCGCGGATTTTTTCCTTCATCCCTTCACTTTCGAGAACTTCCACCAAGTGCTGAGAGGCGCGGATCGAAGCGGCATCAGTCTCCGCTACTACAACTATCTCATCGCTGAGACGGCACGTTGCCACAGAGTCATCATCAATACCGCCACGGCAATCGAATATTATATAGTCGTATTCGTGCCTAACAAACTCTATGAACTCTCGAAGTCCCTCATGGTCAACTCGTTCCTTGTTCAGATGAAACTTTTTGTGATCGCCTATTGGGAGCAACTCAATTTTACGGTCGCCGAGCTCAGAAATATTGCGAGGCTTTGCGAATCTGAACACATAGTCAGAACCGACATCTTGACGCATGATCTCGCAAAGCCCACCCACGCCTCGGTCGAACACTTTGAAAGTTAAGAAGTAGGTTAAACCCCCGGTGCCGAAGTCTGCATCGATGAGTAAGACTTTTTCGGTCGTGGAAGCCATGGCCCCTATCAGTGAAGCAATAAGGGTTTTCCCGCTCCCGCCCTTACCACTCACTATTGAAATTATTTTCCCAAACTTGTGAGGTTCACTTCCCATTGATTTTCCCACCTTTGGCTTCTACGCCCCTATCCTTTGCGAGCGCTTGAGAAATATCCTCCAGCTGCCTTTCTCGCTCAACCCTGCTAAGTATTGGATTATATATAAGAGCCTCAATCAGGAAGAAAATTACAGTGGAAATAACGAGAGATAATACTGCGGCAACGACGACAAAAAACAACCAAGGTTTTAACGTTAATCCGGATTTCTCCATGAAAGATTGATGGGCAGATTGGGGGACGGTGATGAAAGAAAAGACAAGTGATAGTATGAAGAAGAGTAGGCCGTATGCGGCGCCATCACCGTGGACACCTATCCTCAATATAAACGTTGGAAGCTTCATCTCACCCTGCGCGGCAAGTGGCGGCAAGACCCTACGAAGCATTGTCCCTGACAAGATAATTGAGATGAAGGCCATAAACGGGACGCTAAGGATCTGTGAAATCAGTGCTGTAATCTCGTCCGGCTCCATCCACATCCTCAACATCTGTGCAGCCATTGTTGACTACGTGTCGCGAGTGTAGAACAATATCTTCTACTATCCATAGTGCAAGTGGTAGCGCAAATTAATGTGTGTTCGTTGGGCTTGGCTTGTTTCGCATGCGATATTGTCCCTGTAGGGTCCACGGGCGTGTGGCGTTATTTTGGGTCGAAGGCGAGAGCCTACTTTGTTAGCGCATGAGAGGCTCTTAATTCTTGATGCCTCCAACTTGGTCCCGGAACGGGCAAGAGCCACACAGCCACAGCAATCGGCGTCCAAGCCATCGAACATCACCGGCGTAAGGTGCG
>CAKZRP010000070.1 GCA_937146765.1 uncultured Paracoccaceae bacterium
ATGAACCTGACCCCGAGAGAGAAAGACAAGCTGCTGATCGCCATGGCCGCCGAGATCGCCCGCAAGCGGCTCGCCCGGGGGGTCAAGCTGAACCACCCGGAGGCGATTGCCCTGATCACCGACGCGGTGGTCGAAGGCGCGCGCGATGGCCGCTCGGTGGCTGAGATGATGCAGGCCGGGGCCGAGGTGATCACCCGCGACCAATGTATGGTCGGCGTGCCGGAGATGATCCACGAGGTTCAAGTCGAAGCCACCTTTCCCGATGGCACCAAGCTGGTGACCGTCCATAACCCCATTCGCTGACTGTATATTCCGGAGGTTCCTCTCATGACTTTGCGCCTTGCTTCCCTTGTTGCCCTCGCCCTCAGCGCCAGCCCCGCCTTTGCGCATCTCGATCCCGCCGGCCATGGCTCCTTTGCCGCCGGCGCCAGCCACCCGGTCTTTGGTCCCGACCATATCCTCGCCATGGTTGCCGTGGGGCTCTGGGCGGTAGTGCAGGCGCGCCGCAGCGGCCTGCGCCGGGCGCTCTGGCTCATGCCGACGGCGTTTGTCGGGGCGATGACCCTTGGGTTCCTGCTGGCGATGGGCGGCGTCGGACTGCCAATGGTGGAGCCGATGATCCTCGCCTCGGTGATGGTGCTGGGGGGTATGGCCGCGCTGGCGCTGCGCCTGCCACTGGCCGCGGCAGCGGCGGTGACCGGCCTGTTCGCCCTGTTCCACGGCCACGCCCATGGGGCCGAGATCGGGGCCGCCAGCGCCCTGCCTTATCTCGCGGGATTTGCGCTCTCCACCGCGCTTTTGCATGCGGCGGGCGTCGCGGGGGGCATGGCTCTGGCGCAGCGCAGCCCCGCTCTGACCCGTCTGCTGGGGGCCGGTGTCGCCCTTGCCGGCACCGCTTTGGTTCTGGCGGGTTGAGGAGGGCAATACCATGATCCCCGGAGAGATTTTCCCCGCAGCCGGAGAGCTGATCCTGAACGAGGGTGCCGAGGCGCTGACCCTGATGGTGGCCAATACCGGCGATCGTCCGGTGCAGGTGGGCAGCCATTACCACTTTGCCGAAACCAACCCCGCGCTCGACTTCGACCGTGCGGCGGCGCGCGGCATGCGGCTGGATATCGCCGCCGGCACCGCCGTGCGGTTTGAACCCGGCCAGCGCCGCGAAGTGCAGCTGATCCCGATCTCCGGCGGACGCCGGGTCTATGGGTTCAATGGGCAGGTGATGGGGGATTTGTGAGCAACCCCGCCCCGACGTTGGGCCAACTCCCCTAAGTTTCGCTGCTGATAGATAACCGGGTCACGATGCAAAGTGACCCGCCGACCGGATAGGACCACGCGCTATGCCCGCAAGAATTTCCCGCTCTGACTATGCCGCCATGTATGGCCCCACCACCGGCGACAAGCTGCGCCTTGCCGATACCGACCTCATCATCGAGGTGGAGCGGGACCTGACCGCGCTGGCCGCCGGGCAGAACGCGCCGATGTATGGCGAAGAGGTCAAATTCGGCGGTGGCAAGGTGATCCGCGACGGCATGGGTCAGGCGCAGACCACCCGCGCGGCGGGCGCGGTGGATACGGTGATCACCAATGCGCTGATCCTCGACTGGACCGGGATCTACAAGGCCGATGTGGGCCTCAAGGACGGGCGCATCGCCGCCCTTGGCAAGGCGGGCAACCCGGACACCCAGCCCGGCGTCACCATCATCGTCGGCCCCGGCACCGAGGTGATCGCGGGTGAAGGGCGCATCCTGACCGCGGGCGGCTTTGACAGTCATATCCACTATATCTGTCCGCAGCAGATCGAGGATGCGCTGCACTCGGGCCTGACCACCATGCTCGGCGGTGGCACTGGCCCCGCCCATGGCACGCTCGCGACCACCTGCACCCCCGGCCCCTGGCATCTGGGGCGGATGATGCAGGCGGCGGATGCCTTCCCGATGAACCTCGCCTTTGCGGGCAAGGGCAATGCCTCGCTGCCCGCCGCCATCGAGGAACAAGTGCTGGCCGGGGCCTGCGCCCTGAAACTCCACGAGGATTGGGGCACCACCCCCGCCGCCATCGACTGCTGCCTCAGCGTGGCCGATGCGATGGACGTGCAGGTGATGATCCATACCGATACGCTGAATGAATCGGGCTTTGTCGAACATACCGTCGCCGCCATGAAGGGCCGCACCATCCACGCCTTCCACACCGAAGGCGCGGGCGGCGGCCATGCGCCCGATATCATCAAGATCTGTGGCGAGGAGTTCGTGCTGCCCTCCTCGACCAACCCGACGCGCCCCTTCACCGTCAACACCATCGAGGAGCACCTCGATATGCTGATGGTCTGCCACCACCTCGACAAATCCATCCCCGAGGACGTCGCCTTTGCCGAAAGCCGCATCCGTCGCGAGACGATTGCCGCCGAGGATATCCTGCACGACATGGGGGCGTTTTCGATCATCGCCTCGGACAGTCAGGCGATGGGCCGGGTGGGCGAGGTGATCATCCGCACCTGGCAGACCGCCGACAAGATGAAGAAACAACGCGGTCGGCTGTCGGATGAAATCGGCGACAACGACAACTTCCGCGTCCGCCGCTATGTGGCGAAATACACCATCAACCCGGCGATTGCCCATGGCATCGCCCATGAGATCGGCTCCATCGAGGTGGGCAAACGCGCCGATCTGGTGCTGTGGAACCCGGCCTTCTTTGGCGTAAAGCCGGAGATGGTCCTGATGGGCGGCACCATTGTCTGCGCGCAGATGGGCGATCCCAACGCCTCGATCCCGACGCCGCAGCCGGTCTATTCCCGCCCGATGTGGGGGGCCTATGGCCGCTCGGTCGAGCAGTCTGCGGTGATCTTTGTCTCCGAGGCCGCGCAGGCGGCGGGCATTGGCAAGACGCTAGGTCTGGCGAAACAGACGCTGGCGGTGAAAGGCACCCGGGGCATTGGCAAATCGGCGCTGAAGCTCAACACCGCGACGCCGCAGATCGAGGTGCACCCCGAGACCTATGAGGTGCGCGCCGATGGCGAGTTGCTGACCTGCCAGCCCGCCACCGAGCTGCCGATGGCCCAGCGCTATTTCCTGTTCTAGGGCCCCGCGCCGCCACACACCGACGGGAGGGCGGATAAAGCCTCTTCCATCTCAGATCCGAATAGAAAACCATCAAAGGCCACCCTTAGATGCCGAAATATGCAGCAAAATCCGAAGCTTTGCCCACAGCCTTGCCTCTGGTGCATGACGGAAATGCGTCAGTACTACCTACCTATTTTCTGCACTGCAGCTATGTTGGTGCCACGGGAGACATATTCTTGAACACAGGAGCACATCCCCATGGCATACGCATCGAACACAACCGCCCCCGCATCGCTGAACCCGCTGGGCCTGATCGCAGGCTTCTTCCGCGCGATCGGCAATGGTCTGGTGAACATGGCCGAAGCCAACCACCGGGTAAACCGCGCCCGCACGCTGATGGCGCTGTCCGACGAACAGCTCGCCGCCCGCGGCATGAAGCGCGAAGATGTGGTGAAGCACGTCTTTGGCGACATCATGTATATCTGAGCCAAGCGGCTCTGAGCGCTGACCGCGTCGGCGCAACCCTGAGCCTGGGGGCCTCCGCATGAGCGCCCCCAAGCTGACCGCCCGCCACTATCACGGCCACGCGCACCAGACCTTTCCCCGCGACCGGGTGGTGCTGGACTATGACGCCCGCTTCCTGCGCCGCAAGGTGCTGACCTGCGAAAGCGGCGCGCGGCTCTTGGTCGATCTGCCGCAGACCACCTCGCTCGACCATGGCGGCGTCTTGCTGCTGGAAGACGGTGGCGAGGTCTTGGTGCAGGCCGCGCCGGAACCCCTGCTCGAGGTCTCCGACAGCCACCTGCCCCGCATCGCCTGGCATATCGGCAACCGCCATACCCCCTGTCAGATCGAAGCACATCGCCTGCTTATTCAGCGCGATCACGTCATCCGCGCCATGCTCCTCCATCTCGGCGCCGCCGTGCGGGAGGTCGAGGAGCCCTTTACGCCCGAAGGCGGCGCTTATGGACATGGGCGCACCCACGCGCATGAGCATGGGCACACCCATCACGACGGCAGTCACGATCATGGGCACGCCCACGCGCATAGCCACGATCACCCGAACGATCATGAGCACTGAGGCCGCGCTTCTTCTCATGCAATGGCTCTCGCCGGCCTATCCGGTGGGGGCCTTCGCCTATTCCCACGGGCTGGAAAGCGCGGTGGGCGATGGGCAAGTGAAAAACGGTGCCGACCTCTCGGACTGGCTCACTGATCTTCTCACCCATGGCGGCGCGCGCTCGGATGCGCAGCTCCTCGCCTGCGCTTATAGGGCTGAGACGTCGGAAGGGCTCGCCGAGGTGGACCAGATCGCCCGCGCCTTCTGTCCCTCAGCGGAGCGTCTGCGCGAAACCGATCTGCAAGGCGCGGCCTTTTGCCAGACCACGGTGGCGGTCTGGGGCGACACGCTCACGGGCTTGACCTACCCGGTCGCCTTGGGTGCGGCAGCCCGCAGCCATAACCTGCCGCTCGACCTCACGCTGCAGATGTATCTGCACGCCTTCCTGTCGAACCTGATCGCCGCCGGCCAGCGGCTCCTGTCCCTTGGCCAGCTGGAGGCCCAGCAACGCCTGACCGCCCTCAAGCCCGAGATGGCCCGCGCGGCAGAGGACGCCTTGGCGGGCGATCTCGACGCGCTCTTCGGGGCCACCTTTGCCGCTGATATCGCCTCGATGCGCCACGAAACCCAATATTCAAGGATCTTCCGCTCATGACCTCTCAGAACGGCCCCCTTCGGGTGGGCATCGGCGGCCCGGTGGGCGCCGGCAAGACGACCCTCACTGCGCAACTCGCCCGCGCGCTCAAGGATCACCACTCCATCGGCGTCATCACCAATGACATCTACACGCAGGAGGACGCCGAGGCGCTGATGCGGCTGCAGATCCTGCCCGACGACCGGGTGATCGGGGTGGAGACCGGCGGCTGCCCGCATACGGCGATCCGCGAGGATGCCTCGATCAACCTTGCCGCCGTGGCCGAGATGCAAAAACGCCACCCGGAGGTGGAGATCGTGCTGATCGAGTCGGGCGGCGACAACCTCTCCGCCACCTTCTCGCCCGAGCTCGCCGATGTGACTCTCTACGTGATCGACGTGGCGGCGGGCGAGGAAATCCCGAGGAAGGGCGGCCCGGCGATCACCCGCTCGGACCTGTTGATCATCAACAAGACCGATCTGGCGCCTTACGTGGGCGCCTCGCTCGAGGTGATGGACCGCGACGCCACCCGGATGCGCAAAGGCCTGCCCTTTGTCTTTACCGCCATGCGCCATGGCGAAGGGGTCAGGGACGTGATCCGCCACCTCTGCGAGATCGGCGGCATCGACTCGCCCCTCTTGGCGCCTGAGGCGGCCGAATAAGCCCCTGCCGCTGCATCGTCCCTGCGCCTGATACAAAACACCCGGAGCACGCAGGCTCCGGGTGGGTCAGGGGAGGTGCATCAATTCTGAAGGCGCCGATGGCAAACACCGGCATCGAAGAGAGGTCAGTCGAGCAGAACCGCGGTCTCCACCGTGATTTGCGCGGGGGCACAGTCGCCCCCATGTGCATAGGCCTTGGTCAGGGAAACGCCCACAATGAGGACCGCCAGGGCAAAGGTTTTAATGTGTTGGATCATATCAGTATCCTCCGGCACTCGGGGCCTCGTTCCGGCCCCGTCATGTCTTCATCCTAGCCGCTCCTGCAGCGGGCAAATATGAAGCGCTTCACACAAGTGCAGAATTTTTTGCCCCGCCCCTGTTGGTAAGACAGCGCTGTCATGGCATAGAGAGGGCGGAAAACGGGGATCAGAGAGGGCCATTGCGCAGATGTCGGCGACGCAGGGACGTTTTTGGGCAATGGTGCTGCAATTCCCCGGAAGAGTTGAGAATTAGAACTGGCTTTGTTAGCGCTAACTTGGCATATAGGCGGCAAGAGTCGGCCCTAGGGTCGGCGCGCCCTTCTGCCCGGTGCCGCGCAGGATTGATTGCAGGCCCCCTTTCAGACCCATGAGGAGCTGATCCGATGAGCGATATTTGGCAAGACCTCGCCGCCCACCGCACCGCCACCGAATCCACGCCACTGGCCGCGCTGTTCCGGGATGGCGGTGACCGTTTCGCGAATTACTCGGTCGAGGCGGACGGGATGCTGCTGGACTATTCCAAGACCGCAATTGACGCGACCGCGCGCACGCTGCTGCTGGATCTCGCCCAGGCGCGCGGGCTGAAGGCAAAGATCGATGCGCTGATGTCGGGCGAGAAGATCAACACCACCGAGGGCCGCGCGGTGCTGCATACCGCCCTCCGCGCCCCTGCCGATGCGGTGATCGAGGTCGACGGTGAAAACGTGGTACCTGCTATCCACGCGGTGCTGGCACGGATGGCGGAGTTTGCCTGCGCCGTGCGCGACGGCTCCTACACCACCGCCATCGGCAAGGCCTTTACCGATGTGGTGAACATCGGCATCGGCGGCTCTGACCTCGGTCCCGTGATGGCGACCCTGGCGCTGGCGCCCTATCACGACGGGCCGGCCTGCCATTTTGTGTCGAACGTGGATGGGGCGCATATCCATGACGTGCTGGCGGGTCTCGACCCCGAGACCACGCTGATCGTGATTGCGTCGAAGACCTTCACCACCATCGAGACGATGACCAATGCCGCCACCGCGATCAACTGGCTGAAGGCAAAACTGGGCGCGGATGTCTCTGCCCATCTCGCCGCCGTGTCGACCGCGATGGACAAGACCGCCGCCATGGGCATCCCGGAGAGCCGCGTGTTCGGCTTCGCCGATTGGGTCGGCGGGCGCTATTCCATGTGGGGGCCGATTGGCCTGCCGATCCTGCTGGCAGTGGGGCCGAAGGATTTCCGCGCCTTCCTCGATGGCGCCGCCGCG
>CAKZRP010000071.1 GCA_937146765.1 uncultured Paracoccaceae bacterium
GGGGCGGCGATCCTCGATCTCGCGTTCGACCCGCCGGAAGAGATAGGAAAGGACCGCCATCCGCTCCTTGTCGGCCTCGCTGTCGAGAATGCCAGTGAGATCGAAGCCAACGACATCGCCCTTGAGCGAGAACGTGTCCTCGAGGCTCTGCCCGAAGATCCAGCCATAGCGGCCGTCTTCGGTCCACTCGAGCAGGCGCTGGTGCAGATCGCCGCCATCATCGGTGGACACAAAAAGCGACGCGAAATCCCGCCAGTTCCGCAGGGCCGGATTGGAGGCCTGGGCATTCTGGCGCACGACCTCCTGGATGCGGTTGGTCTGCGCCGGGGTCAGCGGCTTGTCGGCGCGGTAGAGCAGGGTGGCAAGCCAGTCCGAGAGCCAGGCGGTGCCGCGGGCATCGGTCTCTGTCCAGAGCGGGTTGAGGCCCGTGGGCTGACCGGCGTTCAGAGACGCGTAGCGCCCGCCATTGGCGCGGACCGCCATCTCCATACCAAGACGGTAATCGAAGACGAAGATCCGCGCGCCTGCGCGACGGGCTTGCGTCATCAGAAAGGCGGACAGCACCGATTTGCCCGACCCGGGCCGACCCATGATCAGGGTATGCCCGCTGGTCGGTTCTTTGTCCGGGCTGCCCTGCTCGTGATAGGAAAACCGGTAGGCGCTCTGCTCCGGCGTGGGCAAATAAGTGACGACCCGGCCCCATGGGGTTTTCGCGGCGGGTTTGCCGAGCTGTGTCCGGTGAAAGGCCGCAAAATCCGCGAAGTTGCGATTGGTGACGGCGCTGGCACGCACGCGCTTGGGCTGGTTGCCGGGATGCTGGCTGAGGTAATGGGCCTTTGCGGCGACCCGCTCACCGATCATCTTCACGCCTTCGGTCGCGGCGGCGTTCACGATTTCGGCGCTGAGCGTCTGCAGCTCATCCAGCGTTTCGCAGAAGAGCGTCACGACCATATGGTGTTCGCCGAAGCTTTGGCGCTTGGCCTCGAGATCATCGGCGGCGATATCGAGGGCTTCTAGGAGCGAGAGGGCCGCGTCCTGGCTGGCCTGCATCTGGCGCTTTTGCCGCTTGATGCGGCCCGCCATGAGGTTCGAATTGATCGGCGTGAAGGAGTGCGTCACGATCATGTCGACCGGCAGGTTCAGCATGTCGAACATGGTGCAGGAGGTGCCTTCCGAGTATTCTCCGATGGTGAAGCTCTTGCCGTAGCGGTGGCCCACGACGCCCTCGGAAAGCTCGAAATGGTCGCCGTGAAACGTCACGCGGGTATTGGCGACGTTGACGGACAAAAAGCCGTAGGTGTTCGCTGGGTAGAGCGGCAGCTCTGTTCCGGTGTTGAGCGCGCCCAAAAATCCCACCAACTCTCCCGATCCGGCTGACAGCAGGCGCGGCTTGAGCTCGGTAAGCCCCGAGAGGAAGACGTTCACGGCCTCACCGAGGCGCTGCAGGCGTTTGCGGGTCTCTTCTCTCAGGCGGTCCGGCGCGCTGCGGCCGAGGTGCGGTAGGAGGCTTTTCGGAGGCGGGCGGTGAATGACGGTGAGCGTCAGTGTTTTGTCGCGGAGCCCGCTGGTCTCGAGTTTCGCGCGCCAGCGCCGGTCGACCTCGCCCGCGAAGCTGTCCTCACGGATGGGGTCGAGATCAGGTTTGATGGCCTTGGAGACCTTGTGGACGTAATAGCTGAATTCCGGCCCGAGCTGCGCGACGATGCGGGCAAAAAGTGCCGTCACCTTGTCGAGATAGGCATCGTCCGTCGTGTAGCTGTTGATCCCCTCGAGCCGGATGCAGCGGAAGAGTTCGTTCACCCGGGTCCGCACGGTCTGGTCGTCGACGAGGCTCACATAGGGCAGCATATGCGCGAGGCGGGTCTCGCGCGCATACCAGTCTGGCGTCATTGTGCGGGCATCGAGCGCAGCACCACGGGCGTCATCACGGGGCATAGCTGTCCCCGCCATGGATGGACCTGTTGCGCGTGGGCGGTGTCTCCTGCAGGGCCGTCATCATCACGTCGATGAAACGCGGGTCCCAATCTGCGGCCTTCCACAGCACCGGATAGAGCAGGGCGGCGAAACCCAGCACCGCGATGTGCTGGACCCAGACGAACAAGAGCACAGAGCCGAAGAGCCAGACCATCGCGTACATGATGGGCAGGCCCAGAAGCTTCGGCGGGCGCACGAGGCCCAGAAAGAGGGGCGAGCGCTCAGCCACCGGCAAAGACCGCGGCGACGATGGTTGGGGCGGCGGCGACACCAGCGATGCCCACCAGGACCCAGAGCGCCTGGCGCAGGTCGATGATGTTGAAGAACCAGCTCAGAAAGACGCCGAGGACGGCAAGTGTCGCGATGACGACGCCGAGCGGGCCGGTCAGCGCATCGACAATGCCCTGAAGCAAGCTCTGGATCGGGGAGAGATCGATGCTTTGCGCAAAGGCGGGTTCGGCAATGAGCAGGAATAGCGCCAGCGAGGCGACAAAGAGGTTTGAAATCTGTTTCATGAATTTGATCCTTCCAATCGGGCCACGACGGCCATGACGCGGGCCACGTGGTTCTGGGTTTCTCGGTAAGGGGGAATGCCACCGTGTTGGCGCACGGCGTCCGGCCCCGCGTTGTAGGCCGCCAGCGCCAGATGCGGATCGCCGAACGTCTCCAGCATCATCGCGAGGTAGCGGGCGGAGCCGTCGAGGTTCTGCAGCGGATCACGCGGGTCGACGCCCAGATCACGCGCCGTCGCTGGCATCAATTGACCAAGGCCAATGGCACCTGCACTTGAAATCGCATCCTGCCGGTAGGCGCTCTCAACCTCGATATTGGCCCGATAGAGAGCCAGCCAATCCGTCACGGAAAGCCCCGCGCGACGCAGGCCGGGATGGCCGGCATAGCGCAAGGCCGTGGTCTGAATCCCGGAGAGGACATCGGCGCGGGGCAGGGGAGTCGGGCGGGCAAGGGCCGCGACTTGGACGCCCTCTTGCTCGGCCTCTACCTCGCCGAAGATCGCGATCCCATCGGAGGCCGAACCCTGACCAATCCCGTCATTGTAGTTTCGAGCAAAGCTGCTTTGGGAGCGGGACGGGATCAGGGAGCCGTCGCTCTCCATGACCAGGACCATTTGCGCTGAGGCAGGTGCTGCGACCAGCCAGAGACAGACGAGGTTAGCTGCCAGCGCCCTTGTCTGATGGGGCTTTGTCTGGCGGGGCGAATTTGTGCGTACGGCTTGTCCCCGCCTCAAGCGGCAGGTCGACATGCGCAAAGCCAAGGCCAATGAAGAATGACACCACGCCGGAGATCGTCTTGAACTCGCGGATCTTGATATCGTTGTAGGTCGTCCGCGTGCGGGCGGTGACGAGGAGCTTTTCCACCCCGTCATCAGAGACAACGCGCATGATCCAGACCCCGTAATAGCTGGGGCCTTTCTTATGTGCCGACTCCTGGCACAGGATTTCTGCGCTATAGCCGCTTTCCACGAGTTCGCGGAACCTGGCTTCCGTAACCACATTTGGTGCTTCGATGTCCCAGTTCATGGCCCGGCTCACGCTTTCTCCAATGGCGCGACCCCAGGCATTCCCACTTGAAGCCCAGAGTTACGATAGTATACTATCAACCGCAAGATGTAATATCGTGCTTTAGCTGTAGTTTGGTTACGCAAACACTAGTCACGGCCAGTGTCCGCGATCAAGGAGATAACAGGTTTGAGAAACCCAAGGTTGACATGCCTGCTCCCATTGCAAGCTATGGCCCTTCTGATCTGCGTTCCCGGGCCGGTTTTGGCGGAATCCTGCTTCGCCCCGGCCCGTCCTTTCCTGCCAAGCGATTCGCAGGCGGCGCGGGACTATGCGGATATCATCCGTGGCGATTTCGAAGACTACATCCAGGATATCCAGAGCTACTTCCGTTGCCTCGACAGCGAACGCGCCCGCGCGTTCGAGGAAGCGCGCGAAGTCAGCGAGGACTATGGCCGATTTCTGCAATTGGCAGGGGATTGATGGGCAGCTTCGGGAGCATCAGACTTGCAGCCCATGGAAACCAGACGCCGATAACACCCTCAAATATCTACTTTTTAGATAACAGATTTCATCCGCTAGCGACGTCACAAAAGGTATGTGACGCGTGGCAAAGACAATCA
>CAKZRP010000072.1 GCA_937146765.1 uncultured Paracoccaceae bacterium
CAGCGCGGCATCGTCTATATCGACGAGGTCGACAAGATCACCCGCAAGTCGGAAAACCCCTCGATCACCCGCGACGTCTCGGGCGAGGGCGTGCAGCAGGCGCTGCTGAAACTGATGGAAGGTACCGTGGCCTCGGTTCCGCCGCAGGGTGGCCGCAAGCACCCGCAGCAGGAGTTCCTGCAGGTCGACACCACCAATATCCTCTTCATCTGCGGCGGTGCCTTTGCGGGCCTCGACCGCATCATAAAGCAGCGCGGCAAGGGCACGGCCATGGGCTTTGGCGCCGATGTGCGTGATGAGAGCGAAAAGGGCGTGGGCGAGACCTTCAAGGAACTCGAGCCCGAAGATCTGCTGAAGTTCGGCCTGATCCCGGAATTCGTCGGCCGTCTGCCGGTTCTGGCGACGCTGGAGGATCTGGACGAGGATGCGCTAATCACCATCCTGACCAAGCCCAAGAACGCGCTGGTCAAGCAGTATCAGCGCCTGTTCGAACTGGAAGACACCGAGCTGGATTTCACCGAGGAGGCTCTGGTCGCCATCGCCAAACGCGCCATCGAGCGCAAGACTGGTGCGCGCGGCCTGCGCTCCATCCTTGAGGATATCCTGCTCGACACCATGTTCGAACTGCCGGGCATGGACAGCGTGACCAAGGTCGTGGTCAACGAGGAGGCGGTGACCACCAAGGCGCAGCCCTTGATGATCCATGCCGACGAAAAGGAATCCGCCAGCGCCGGCTGACGCGCAGCGGTGACCCGGAGCCTGGGTGTCAGGCTCCTTTCACGGTCCAAAGACAAAGGCCGGTGTCAGCCCGACACCGGCCTTTTGCTTGCTTGACGCCCCTCTGCGCCTACCTGAAGCAAAGGATGCAACGCCCTGAATTAGGGAGGGTTTTATGAAGAGTGATGCTTTTACCTATAGCGATGGGATCGAGACCTTCATCGGCCATCTGGCCTGGGACGAACGCTTTGCCGCGCCCACGCCAGCGGTGCTGATCGCCCCGGCGTTCGGCGGGCTGGGCCCTTTCGAGAAGGCGCTGGCCGAGGACCTTGCCGCCGAAGGGTATGTGGCCCTCGCCGTCGATTACTATGGTCACGGCAAGCGGGCGGCGGATGCGGAGGAGGCGCGTCGGCTGATGACCGAGCTGACCGCAGACCGGCAGGTGCTAGCGCGCCGGATGGTTGCCGCTCTGGGCGCGATCGAAGGGCTGACCCATGTGGATGCCGCCCGCGTCGGTGCCTTGGGTTTTTGCCTGGGCGGCAAGGCGGTGCTGGATCTGGCCCGCACCGGGGCCGACATCCGTGCCTGCGTGCCGATCCATGGGGTTTATGATGCGCCGAATTTCGACACCCAGACCATCCGCGCCTCTGTGCTGGTGCTGCATGGCTGGGACGATCCTCTGGCCGCGCCCGAAGCCTTGACTGCTCTTGCAACAGAACTGTCTCAGCATTGCAGCGATTGGCAGGTGATGGGCTTTGGTCACACCGGCCATGCCTTCACCAATCCGAATGCGCAGGACAAGGAGGCAGGCATGATGTACAGCGAGCGGGCGACACGGCGGGCGATGCTGGCTCTGCGCAACTTTCTTGCCGAAACCCTCGGTCCGGTACCGCAAGAAGACGCATAGCTGGGTTGAACAGAATGCAATTTTGCGCCGGTCCCGGTTCGCTTATCATATTAACCAAACAATCTGGGAAGAGAGCAAGATGAGCATTACCCGCATTTCCTCCGGTGGCGAGTTTGAAGCAAAGATCGGCTATTGCCGCGCGGTTGTCGCGGGTGGCTTTGTGCATGTGGCCGGCACCGTGGGTCAGGGCGATGACGTGGTGGCACAGTGCAAGGCCGCGTTGGCGACCATTGGTGCCGCGCTGGAAAAGGCGGGCGCCAGCTTTGCCGATGTTGTGCGGGTGAACTACTATCTGCCCGAGGCTGCGGAGTTCGAGCCCTGCTGGCCGATCCTCGCCGAGACCTTTGGCGCCAACCCGCCGGCTGCGACGATGATCGAGTGCAATCTGATTGATCCCAAGTACCGGATCGAGATTGAGGTGACCGCCCTGGCACCGGCGCAGTGAGGGCTGCCCCCTTGGCAGAGGCGTCCCACCCGCTCAGCATTTCCGCCGCCATTCCGGTGATCCGTATCTTTGACGAGCAGAAGGCGCGGGAGTTCTATCTGGACTACCTGGGGTTTTCGCTCGACTGGACGCATCGGTTCGAGGAGGACATGCCGCTTTACATGCAGGTCACGCGCGATGGCTGCATCCTGCATCTGAGTGAGCATCATGGCGATGCGACACCCGGGTCCACCTGTTTCGTGCCGATCGCCAATGCGATGGCGCTGCATAAGGAGCTGGGCGACAAGCGCTACCGCAATCTGAAACCGGCCCTCGATGCGATGCCCTGGGGATTGCAGATTACGGTGACCGACCCTTTCGGGAACCGGCTGCGGTTCTGCCAGATGCGCAACACGCGTGGCATTGCCGAGACCGTGGTGGTGTGACCGTCGCTGTGCCCGCGTGCAAGTCACTGCGTTAAAACTGCCATTTCCCGCCGGGGTCTCGCCGGCGGGGAGCGAACCACTGGACCTCTGCCGCAGAATGCGCCATATCGGGTGGGACACTTTCGGAGGGACCCATGGGAATCCTGAATACGCTTTTGCAAGCCGTGACCTGGTGGAACGGCGCGACGCTCAACACCATGATCTACACCCGTCGCAAGGGGGTGAAGGTCGGTGAGGACGATCAGGGCAACGTGTTTTACCGCAATGCCGACGACAGCCGCCGCTGGGTGATCTTCAACGGGGAAGCCGAGGCCTCGCGGGTCAGCGCCGATTGGCACGGCTGGCTGCACCGCACCTACAACGAGGTGCCGAGCGAAAAACCGTTGAAGCACAAGGTCTGGGAAAAACCGCATCAGGAGAACCTGACCGGCACCATGATGGCCTATGCGCCCGCAGGCTCGATCCGCGCAGGCGGTCAGCCCAAGGACCGGCGCGACTACGAGGCCTGGAGCCCCGAATAACCTTCCCGCTCTTGCGTCCGCGCCGATTTTGCGGGGCGCGGCGATGAACTGGCCAAAAGGCGGTACTGATGACTCATTCCACAACCGAAGTCCTGACCGGCGGCATCGTGCTGGCCGTGGCAGCCGGGTTTGCGATCTATGCGGCACAGGTGGCCGGTCTGTCGCGGGCCGGTGAAAGCTATCCGCTGACCGCCTCTTTCCGCTCGCTCGAAGGCATCAGCGTCGGCACCGATGTGCGCCTTGCCGGGGTCAAGATCGGCACCGTCACCGGGGTCAAGCTGAACCCGGAAACCTTCCGCGCCGATACCACCTTCTCGGTCCAGGACGGCATCATGATCCCGGACGACAGCGCCATCGTGATCTCTTCCGAGGGGCTTCTGGGGGGCAACTTTGTCGAGGTGATGCCGGGTGGCTCTCCGTTCAGCCTCGAAGCTGGCGATGAGATCACCGATACCCAGGGGGCGATCAGCCTGATTTCCCTTCTGGTCAAATTCGTCGCTGGCAGCGGCGACGAAGGCAACTGATGCGCCGCCTGGCTACCTTTGCCTGGCTGCTGGCTTTTGCGAGTCCTCTGGCTGCGCAATCGATCTCGGTCGAGGAACTGGCCCCCGCTCCGGAGCAGCCTCTGGTGACCGAGACCCTGGAGAGCGTGGAGACCGTCGAGGCCACCACCGGCAACCAGATCAGCCTGCGCGGACTCGACAAGGTCAATGGCCGCAGCGCCGATTACGAGATCAAGACCGGCGCCTCGGCCGAGGTTTTCGGTTTGCTGGTCACCCTGCGCGAATGTCGCTATCCGTCCGAGAACCCCACCGGTGATGCCTACGCCTATCTGACAATCCGCGACCCGCAGGATGGCAAGGTGTTCTTTGACGGCTGGATGATCGCCTCGAGTCCGGCGCTGAACGCGCTGGATCACCGGCGCTACGACGTCTGGGTCCTGCGCTGCAGGAGCGTCTGAGAATCCGGAATCTCCGGCGCCAGAAAGTTCCCCGCCTGCGGCAGCGCCTCCGCGAGCATTCTGCGATAGGTGGCCCGGGCAATCTCGCGCCCGCCCAGAGAGGCGAGATGCGGGGTGATGAATTGCGTGTCGCACAGCGAATAGCCGCCCTGGTTGAGCCGGTCGATCAGATAGGCGAGGGCGATCTTTGACGCATCGGTGCGGCGCGAGAACATGCTCTCGCCAAAGAAGGCTCCCCCGAGGCTGACCCCATAGACGCCGCCGATCAGATCGCGCCCGTCCCAGACCTCCAGCGAATGGGCAAAGCCCAGGCTGTGCAGTTCCAGATATCGCTCGTAGATTTCCCGGTTGATCCAGGTTTCGGCCCGCGCGGCACACCCCAGCACGACGCCGGCAAAATCGCGGTTGACCGCGATGTCGTAATCCGCCCGCCGCAGGCTGCGCGCCAGCGAGCGGGAAATGTGGAACCCGTCGAGAGGCAGGATGCCGCGCCGCTTGGGATCGACCCAGAAAACCTCCGGGTCGTCGCGGCTTTCCGCCATGGGAAAGACACCGCTGGCATAGGCGTGAAGCAGAAGATCAGCGCTGAGCGTCATGGGTTTGAGCCTAGCACGGGTTGGATCGGAGTGGCAGCATCTGCCGCCACCCCGTAACGTCAGGTCAGCCCTTCAGGTTGGCTTCGAGCCATTTTTCCAGCCAGTGAATGTTGTATTCCCCGGTGTGGATGTCCTTTTCCTGCAAGAGCGCACGGAACAGCGGCACGGTGGTGTCGATGCCGTCCACGATCAGCTCGCCCAGTGAGCGGCTGAGACGCGCCAGCGCCTCGTCCCGGTCGCGGCCATGCACGATCAGCTTGCCGATCAAGCTGTCGTAATAGGGCGGGATCGAATAGCCGTCATACAGTGCCGAATCCATCCGCACACCCAGGCCACCGGGCGCATGGAAGGCGGTGATCTTGCCGGGGCAGGGCGAGAAGTTCGGTAGCTTTTCGGCGTTGATGCGCACCTCGATGGCGTGGCCGTTGATGACCAGATCGTCCTGCTTGAACGACAGCGGCAGGCCAGCGGCCACCCGGATCTGTTCGCGCACGAGGTCCTGACCAAAGATCGCCTCGGTCACCGGATGTTCCACCTGCAGGCGGGTGTTCATCTCGATGAAATAGAACTCGCCATCCTCATAGAGGAATTCGATGGTGCCGGCGCCGGAATAGCCCATCTTGCCAATCGCATCGGCGCAGATCTTGCCGATGCGGGCGCGTTCTTCCGGGGTGATGCAGGGGCCGGGGGCCTCTTCAAAGACCTTCTGGTGGCGGCGCTGCAGGGAGCAGTCACGCTCGCCCAGATGGACGCCATTGCCCTTGCCATCACCAAAGACCTGGATCTCGATATGGCGCGGGCGCTGGAGGTATTTCTCCATATAGACTTCGTCGTTGCCAAAGGCAGCCTTGGCCTCGGAACGCGCGGTCTGGAAGGCATGGGTCAGCTCGGCCTCGGTCTTGGCGACCTTCATGCCGCGACCACCGCCACCGGCGGTTGCCTTGATGATGACCGGATAGCCCATCTCGGCGGCCACCTTCTTGGCGGTTTCCACGTCCGGCACGCCACCGTCAGACCCCGGTACGCAGGGGATCCCCAGCGCCTTGGCGGTGTCCTTGGCGGTGATCTTGTCGCCCATTTGGCGGATATGCTCGGCGGAGGGGCCGATGAAGGTGATGCCGTGATCCTCGACGATCTGCACGAAATTCGCGTTCTCGGAGAGGAAGCCGTAGCCCGGGTGGATCGCCTGTGCGCCGGTGATCTCGCAGGCGGAGATGATCGCGGGCACATGCAGGTAGCTCTGGGCGCCGGACGGCGGGCCGATGCAGATCGATTCATCCGCCATGCGCACATGCATCGCGTCGGCATCCGCCGTGGAATGGACCGCGACCGATTGAATGCCCATTTCGCGGCAGGCGCGGATCACGCGCAGCGCGATCTCCCCCCGGTTGGCAATCAGGATCTTGTCAAACATGGGGCTGCCTTACTCGAGGATCACAAGGGGCGAGCCGAATTCCACGGCGGCGCCGTCTTCGACCAGAATGCGTTTAACAGTGCCGGAGCGCGGCGAGGGGATGTGGTTCATCGTTTTCATCGCCTCGACGATCAGCAGGGTCTCGCCTTCGCTGACCTGCTGGCCGACCTTGATGAAGGAGGCCGCGCCGGGCTCGGGCGCGAGATAGGCGGTGCCCACCATCGGCGAAGTCACGGCGCCGGGATGATCGGCAGGATCGTCGGTGGCGACCGTAGCGGAAGCGGCGGCGGCCATCGGGGCTGCCGCAACCGGTGCCGCAGCAGCGGCGACCTGAACGGGGGCGACGGGGGCGGCAAACATCTGGCGGGAGACGCGCACGTTCAGGCTGTCATCCTCGGCGTAGTCGCGTTTGACCTGCAGTTCGGTCAGGTCGTTTTCGCGCAAAAGCTCGGCCAGAGCCTTGATGAATGCCACATCTGCGTCGTGCGATTTGTTTGTCATATTGTTCCTCGGCAGGGTCCTGTCTGGCTCCGGATTGGGGCGGAGCGGGAATTTGGCGCCTTATAGGTCATGAGTGACCATAAGGAAAGCGCAGTTGATTGCGCCACAAGATGAGCGTGAAGCCCTCGGTTTTCAATCATTTTCACGCTGGATTGCTGGCCCGGCGCAGACAATCAAAGCGGCATGCCGGTCAGCTTTGCGACCAGTTCCGGCAGTTTTCGGGCTCCGAACTTGTCCAGGAGCCGCGCCCGGTGAGTCTCTACCGTGCGGTAGCTGAGGTCGAGCTTGAGACCGATTTCCTTGGCGGAGAGGCCCCGGCAGGTCAGGATCGCCACTTCGCGTTCGCGCGGGCTGAGGCTGACCACCGGGCGTTCCTCCGACAGGTCGGCAAAGGACCACACGCCGGTGCGAAAGGGGTGTCCGGAGGAGGTGGAACGCCCACGCACCCGGCACCAGAACAGCCGCCCGGAGGTGCGGCGCATGATGCGCTCGTCACTGTAGAGACCGCTTTGTGCCTCGGGTGTCTGCAACCGCTCGCCGATGCGCTGGTAGTCCTCGACACTGGGATAAAGCGCGGCAATCGGCAGATCGCAGAGCTCGGTCACGCTGCCGCCAAAGATCTCGGCAAATTGCAGGTTGCAGCGCTTGATGATGCGATCCTCCAGCAAGGCAAGGCCGACCGGAGCAAAATCGAAGGCAGGATCAGAAGCGGATTGGGTCATGCAGCGCTTTTAGGCCGGAAGCCTGGGCGAGGGAAGACCCGGCAAGGGCGCGGAGGTGCCCAAGGGGCAAGGAAAAAGGCCGGGCTCTGGAGAAACCCGGCCGAAAAGGCGCGCCCGGCGGCCTGAACCGGGCGAAGGGAGATATGTCTTCTGCGTCAGATTGCGAGGTACTCTGCGCGCAGCTCTTCGTTTTCCAGCACCTCGGCGGCGGTGCCGTCAAAGACGATCCCACCGGTATCGAGGATCACCGCCCGGTCCGCCAGTTGCAGGGCGCGGACCGCGTTCTGCTCGACGATGATGGTCGTCATGCCCTGTTCCTTGATGTGGATCAGGGTCTTTTCGATCTCGTCCACGATCACGGGGGCGAGGCCTTCGTAGGGTTCATCCAGCAGCAGCACCTTGATGTCGCGCGCCAACGCCCGGGCAATCGCCAGCATCTGCTGCTCGCCCCCCGAGAGGGTCACGCCCTCCTGCTTGCGCCGCTCGCCAAGGCGCGGGAACAGTTCGTAGAGCCGGTCGATCGACCAGCCGATGGGCGGGGCGATCTGGGCCAGTTGCAGGTTTTCCTCGACCGTGAGGCCGGGGATGATGCGGCGGTCTTCGGGGACCAGTCCGAGGCCGGCCGTGGCCGCCTCGTAGGAGGACATCAGATGCAGGGGCTTGTGGTCGAGCCAGATCTCGCCCTTGGTGACCATGGGGGAGCCGGTGCGGGCGATCGAGCGCAGGGTCGAGGTCTTGCCGGCACCGTTGCGGCCGAGAAGCGCGAGGATCTCGCCCTCATGGACGTTGAAGTTGATCCCCTGGACGATGTAGCTCTCGCCGTAATAGGCATGCACGTCCCAGACCGAGAGAAATGCCGGGGCGGTGGTGGCCTGATTGGCGTTATTGGAGAAATCGGGTTTGATATTCATGGGATCGCTCCTGCGTTACGCGGTTTCGCCGAGGTAGGCTTCGCGGACCTTGGGGTTGCCGCGGATGTTCTGCGGATCGTCTTCGACCAGCGGGGTGCCCTGCGCCAGCACGGTGATGCGGTTGGCCAGCGAGAAGACCACATGCATGTCGTGCTCGATGATGGCGATGGTGATGTCGCGCTCCTCCGAGATCTGCTTCAGAAGGTCGATGGTATTGTTGGTATCGGCCCGCGCCATGCCGGCGGTCGGCTCGTCGAGCAGCAGGAGGCGCGGCTCCTGGCTGAGGCACATGCCGATCTCCAGCCGTCGCTTGTCGCCACGGGACATGGCGGCGGCATGCATGTGCCGCTTGTCCGCCATGTTCATCTCCTCCAGCATGTGCTCTGCCTTTTCAAGAATGTCGCGCTGCGACATCACGGCGGAGAAGGCATTGAGTTCAAATGAGCCGTCCCGCTTTGCAAGGCAGGGGATCATCATGTTTTCCAGCACGGTTAGATCGCCAAAGATCTCTGGGGTCTGGAACACCCGCGAAATCCCCATCTGGTTGATCTCGTAGGGCGCGCGCCCGAGGACGGACTGGCCGCCGAACATCACCGATCCGGTGTCGGGGATCAGCTTGCCCACCAGGCAGTTGAGCAGGGTGGACTTGCCCGCGCCATTGGGGCCGATGATGGCGTGGACGGAGTTCTCCTTGATGGAGAGGTTCACATCCGAGAGCGCCTGCAGACCGCCAAAGCGCTTGCCCACGTTTTTGACTTCGAGAATACCCATCAGTCTCTCTCCTTATTCCGCGGGATTGGTTTCGCTTTGGCGGGACTGGGCGCTCTTGCGGCGCGAGAGCCAGCCGACCACCCGCTGTCCGCCTTCGACAAGGCCGCCCGGAAGATAGATCACCACCAGCATGAACAGGATGCCGAGGGTCAGGTGCCAGCCCTTGCCGATGAAAGGATGGATGACGAAGACGAGGAAATCTTCGATCCCGTCCGGCAGGAAGCTGAACCAGCCGTGCAGCACGTTGTCGTTGATCTTGGAGAAGATGTTCTCGAAGTACTTGATGAAGCCCGCACCCAGCACCGGACCGATCAGGGTTCCGGCCCCGCCGAGAATGGTCATCAGAACGACTTCACCAGAGGCGGTCCACTGCATCCGCTCCGCCCCGGCCAGCGGGTCCATCGAGGCCATCAGCCCCCCGGCGAGTCCGGCATACATGCCGGAGATCACGAAGGCCGCCAGCGTGTAGGGTTTGGAGTTGAGGCCGGTGTAGTTCATCCGCTGCTGGTTCGACTTCACCGCCCGCAGCATCATGCCGAAGGGCGAACGGAAGATGCGGATGGCGACGTAGAAGGCGGCAATAAGCACCAGCGCGCAGAGGTAGTAGCCGACGTTGAACTGGAAGTCCCAGGGGCCGACCGCCATGCTGTAGGTGGATCGCATCTCGAGGCCGAAGAGGCTGGTCACCGGGATCGACCCGTCCGCCGTGGCCGAGGCGCCGAGAATGCGCGGATCGTCCAGGGCCAGTTGCAACCCGGTCTCGCCATTGGTGACCGGAGTCAGCACCGAATAGGCGAGGCTGAAGGACATCTGTGCAAAGGCAAGCGTCAAGATCGAGAAGTAGATGCCCGAGCGGCGTAGGCTGACATAGCCGATGACCAGTGCGAAGAGTCCCGCGATGATGACGCTCAGCAGGATGGCGGGGATGACGTTCATGCTCAGGAGCTTGAACATCCAGACCGCCGAGTAGGAGCCCACCCCGAGAAAGGCCGCATGGCCGAAGGAGAGGTAGCCGGTGAGGCCGAACAGGATGTTGAAGCCAATCGCGAAGATGCCGAAGATCACGAAGCGCTGCATCAGGTCGGGATAGCCTGCGTTGAATTGAGCCAACCCGCTGTCGGTGGGGAAGGGGTTCAGGATGAAGGGGGCGAACATCGTCAGAACGGTGACGATCAGCAGCAGGGTGGTGTCTCTCTTATCAAGTCCGAACATGATCTTAGTCCTCCATCACGCCTTTGCGCCCCATCAGGCCGCGTGGGCGGACCAGAAGAATGATGATGGCGACGAGGTAGATGATGATCTGGTTGATGCCGGGGATCAGGCTGATCGCCCATTCCATCGAGGCGAAGCTTTCAAGAATGCCGAGCACAAAGCCCGCGATCACGGCGCCGGGCAGGGAGCCCATGCCGCCCACAACCACCACCACGAAGGACAACACCAGGAAATCCATGCCCATGTGGTAGTTGGGCGAGTTGATCGGCGTGTACATGACGCCCGCCAGTCCGGCCACCGCGGCGGCGACGCCGAACATGATGGTGAAGCGTCGGTCGATGTTGATGCCCAGCAGCCCCACGGTTTCACGATCCGCCATGCCGGCGCGCACCACCATGCCGAAGGTGGTGAACTGCAGGAAGGCAAAGACGGCGGCGATGATGACGCAGGCAAAGAAGAAATAGACGATGCGCCAGACCGGGTAGATGATGTCCATGCCGATGATCGCGCCGAGGTTGGCCACCCCGTTGAGCGCATCCGGGGCCGGGGTCGGGATCGGGTTGGCGCCATAGAAGTACTTGATGACTTCCTGCAGCACGATCGCAAGGCCGAAGGTCACCAGGATCTGGTCCGCATGGGGGCGCTTGTAGAAATGCTTGATGAGGCCGCGCTCCATGATGAAGCCGACGGCGACCATGATCGGGATCGCGAAGAGGATTGCAAAGGGCACCGACCATTCGATGATCGTGCCGCCAACCTCGGGGCCGAACCAGGCCTCCACATAGGGTGTTTTCACTTTCAGCGGATTGCCGAGGAAGTCGGTCTTTTCGGGATCGACCATCTCGAAGCTGAGGCTCAGCAGCTTTTGCAGCGTCACCGCGCAGAAAGCTCCGATCATGAAGAGCGCGCCATGGGCGAAGTTGACCACCCCCAGCGTGCCGAAGATGAGTGTCAGTCCCAGCGCGATCAGCGCATAGGCAGAGCCCTTGTCGAGCCCGTTCAGGATTTGCAGAAGGAAAGCGTCCATTGTCCCCACCTTCGTTTCGTCTGGGTGGCATGATTTCGGATACAACATTAGGTCACGTCCCCTCGTGTTCAGGGGCGCGGTTCAGATCGACCTCATGCTGTGCGGGAGAGGGGGGTGGCCGGGCGCGGGTGGCGCCCGACCAAAAAGCCAAGGCTTAGGCGCCCGGGTTACAGGAGCCGAGCTGGCCGCCTGCGAACATCGGGTGATCCGGGGCGTATTCCACCTGCTCGCGCGGGGTGACTTCCACCACTTCGAGAAGGTCGAACTCGGAGGTCGGGTTCTCTTTCCCGCGCACAACCAGAACGTCCTTGAAGCACTGGTGGTCTTCGGCACGATAGAGCGTCTTGCCGTTGCCCATCCCGTCGAACTCGAACCCTTCGAGGGCTTCCGCCACCGCGCAGGGGTTGAAGGAGCCGGCGCGTGCCACCGCATCCGCGTAAAGCAGCGTCTGCACGTAGCAGGTATGCGCGGCCTGAGACGGCGGGAAGCCGTATTTGGTGCCGAAGGAGCGCACAAAGGTCTTGGAGCCTTCATCCTGCAGCGACCAGTGCCAGTTGGTGGAGCCGAGGATGCCCTTCACGTTTTCGCCCGCACCCTTCGCCATCAGACGGGAGTAGAGCGGCACCACGATTTCAAAGTTCTTGCCGTTGACCTGCTTTTCCTTGAGACCGAACTGCACCGCGTTGGTGAGCGAGTTCACCATGTTCCCGCCGTAATGGTTCAGAACCAGAACATCTGCGCCGGAGTTCATCACGGGTGCGATATATGACGAGAAGTCGGTTGCGGCGAGCGGGGTCAAAACCGTGTTCACGGTCTCCCAGCCCATCGCCTCGGTGGCGGCGCGGATCGATTCTTCCTGAGTCCAGCCCCAGGTGTAGTCGGCGGTCAGGTGATAGGCTTTACGGTCGCTGCCATAGAGGTTCTTCAGCACCGGGGCGAGCGCGGCGGCGGACATGTAGGCGTTGAAGAAATGGCGGAAGCCATTGGCCTTCTTGTCCTTGCCGGTGGTGTCGTTGGAATGGGTGAGGCCCGCCATGAAAATGACGCCCGCTTCCTGACACAGACCCTGCACGGCCACGGCCACGCCGGAGGAGGACCCGCCGGAGATCATGATCGCACCATCTTTTTCGATCATCGACTTCGCAGAGGCGCGCGCCGCGTCGGATTTGGTCTGCGTGTCGCCGGTGACGAATTTCACCTCCTTGCCGAGGACACCATCACCACCCAGCGCCTTGGAGCTGAAAGTGCTCAGCATGCCGCCGTCGCCGACGCCATTCAGGTGTTCGACCGCCAGTTCGAAGGCGCGCAGCTCGTCGGCGCCCTCATCGGCATAGGGACCGGTCTGCGGCACGTTGAAGCCGAGGGTCACGGTGCTGCCGGTTGGCTCGTTGGTAAAGGCCGACGCGCTTTGCGCCGTAAAGATCGTCGGCAGTGCCAGACCGGCACCGGCGACGGCACCTGTTCTCAGCAGGCCGCGACGGCTTACGTCTGTCTTGGACATAGATTTCCTCCCTGGAATGTGTAAGGCGAGACGCGACTCCTCACTTTCGCGCGTCACCTGCAACGTTGTGCAAAATTACTATGGAGGGCGATTGTAAATTTCCGCAATAAAACCCTTGTTTTGTAGGGTTTTTCTGTAAAGAAATGTACAGAACGCCCTGTGTTGCGGTAAATTTTCTTATTCTGCTATGCAGAAAGCCGTTGAATTTCCGAGGTTTTGCCATGGCGTGCCCCGGATCGGTCTTGGGAGGGACAGATGGGATCGGACAGTCTGACCGGCAGCCGCATTCGGGAGCGGCGCCTGATGCTTGGGCTCCGGCAGGCGGATCTGGCCCGAGAGGTCGATATTTCAGCCTCTTACCTCAATCTCATCGAGCACAACCGGCGCAGAATCGGCGGCAAGCTCCTGGTCGCACTGGCGCAGGCCCTGGGAGTGGAGCCCTCGCTGCTGACCGAAGGGGTGAAAGCCGCATTGGTCACCGCCCTGCGCGAGGCGGCTGCGGACGCGCGGGCGCCGGCGGCGGAACTCGACAGGGTGGATGAATTCGCCGGACGCTTTCCGGGCTGGGCCGAGGTGCTGGCAGAGACCCATGGCCGCATCGGTGCCCTCGAACGCACAGTGCGCTCGCTGTCAGACCGGTTGACCCATGACCCGCATCTTGCGGCCTCGCTGCATGAGGTTCTGTCCACCGCCGCCGCAATCCGGTCCACCGCGGCCATCCTGGCGGAGCCGGGCGAACTGGCGGCAGAGTGGCGCGACCGGTTCCACCGCAATCTCGACGAGGATGCCCAGCGGTTGGCCGACAGCAGCCGCGCGTTGGTGCGGTTTCTCGATGACAGCGACCAGAGTGCAGAGCGCCGCGGCATCCCGCAGGAGGAGGTAGAGGCTTTCTTTGCCGCGCGTGGATTCCATTTCCCGGAACTCGAGGAGCGTCACGGCAGCGCGTCCGAGAGCGTGGCCAGAGCGGTGGAACTCGACAGTCGCGCGGCCCGCAAGATCGCCGCCGCCGCACTGGCGGATTACGAGTCCGATGCGCGCGACATGCCGCTTGCGGTGCTGGCGGAGGCCCTGGGGCGATTGGGGATCCAGCCGGGGGCGCTGGCGCGGGAATTCGGCGTCGAGGTCCATCGGGTGCTGCGCCGCCTGGCCGCCCTGCCGGAAGAGGTTCTGGGACAGCCTTCCGGTCTGGTGGTCTGCGATGCTTCCGGCTCGATCCTGTTCCGCAAGCCGGTGGCCGGGTTCACCCTGCCGCGGTTTGGCGCCTCCTGTCCGCTCTGGCCTCTGTTCACGGCGCTGTCGCAGCCGGGCGTGCCGATCCGGCGTGAGGTGCACCAGCAGGGACGGGCCGCCCGAGACAGCCTATGCTACGCCATTTCCTGGGCCGCCGAGCCGCTGCGCTTTGACAGTGATCCGGTTCTTCGCGCGGTGATGCTGATCCTGCCGGCCCGCCAGCCCGAGGCGGGGGCCGCGCCGGGCTCACGCGCGGTGGGCGCCAGTTGCCGGATCTGTACCCGCCAGGGCTGCGACGCCCGCCGCGAACCCTCGATTCTGCGCGAGGAGGGGACAGAGGGGCTGGGCAACCGGTAACTGCCGGGTGACAGGCCACAGGCTTTTGTGCAAGATCGCGGGGCACCCGGAGGAACCGGCGAACGGCGTGGTGCAGGGGGAAACCCGGGGGAGGACATAAAGGGACATGACGGGACGAGTCGTTCTGATCGAAGACGAAGCCAATATCGCCGAGGCGATCCGCTTCTTGTTGTCGCGCGAAGGCTGGCGCGTGGACGTGCATGGTGATGGCGCCACCGCGCTGGAGGTGATCCGCGCCGCTGCGCCGGATCTGGTCATTCTGGACCTCATGCTTCCGGGTAAGAGCGGAATGGAAATCATTCGTGAGATCAGGGAGGTGGAGGCTATGGTTGATCTTCCGGTCCTGATGCTGACGGCGCGGGGTCAGCACAAGGACCGCGAGATGGCGGAGCGCGCCGGCGTCACCCGGTTCATGACCAAACCCTTTGCCAATGCCGAGGTTCTGACCGCCGTGCGCGATCTCAATGCGCAGGCGGCGCAGCGCCGCGCCCGGGGCGCGCGTGATGCAGGCTGAGCCCGCACAATGATCCGGTCTGATGGGGCCGGAGGGCGTGACGAGCTGCGCACGCCCTTCGTGGAACGGCGCACCTATCGCCGCCGCCGCCTGATGGACATTGCCAGGATCGCCCCCTTGGTGGGGGCCTTGTTGTTCATGGTGCCGCTGCTGTGGCCGCGACAGGACCTCTATCCGGCACCGGATGTGCCCTCGGGCACCCCGATGTCGAGCGCCCTCGTCTATATCTTTGCGGTCTGGATCGGTCTGGTGGTCTTTGCGGTCGGCTTTTCCTACGCGGTGCGCCGCTGGGCGGTGCACTGGACCGGCCTTGATGCCTCGGCTGAAGTGGCGGAGGTCTTGCTGGAACCCCTGCCGGAGACCCCGGACACGCCGCCCGCTTCGGTGGCGGCAGCCCGCGACGAGGAGCAGGCATGACGTCCCTCAACCTGCTGGCCCTTGTCAGCATCGGCTATGTCTCGCTGCTGTTCCTCGTGGCCTTCTGGGCCGATCGGCAAGCGCTGCGGGGGCGCAGCGCCCGCTTCATGCGCTCGCCCCTGATCTACACGCTGTCGCTGTCGATCTATTGCACCGCCTGGACCTTCTACGGCGCGGTCGGCTATGCGGCGCGTTCGGGGCTGGAATATGTCACCATCTATCTCGGGCCGACACTGGTGATGATCGGCTGGTGGTGGGGCCTGCGCAAATTGGTGCGGGTGGGTCGCAGCCAGCGCATCAGCTCCATCGCCGACCTGTTGTCGGCCCGTTACGGCAAGTCGAACGTGCTGGCCATCGGGGTGACCCTGCTCGCCGTGATCGGGGTCACCCCCTATATCTCCCTGCAATTGCAGTCGATCACCCTTTCGGTGGCCATCTTTGCCGAGGCCGACCCCGCCCGCAGCTACAACGAAAGCGGCACCGTGTTCTGGATCGCCACCGGGCTGGCCTGCTTTGCAATCCTGTTCGGCACCCGCAACCTCAACGCCAATGAACGCCACCACGGGGTGGTGATCGCGGTGGCGCTGGAGGCGGTGGTGAAGCTGGTGGCGCTGGTGGCGGTGGGGATCTTCGTGGTCTGGGGCCTCGCTGGCGGGCTGCCCGAAGTTCTGGCCCGCATCGATGCCTCGCCGATCGGGCGATGGCAGGTCGATGGTGGCCGCTGGGTGGCCATCACCTTCCTTGCGGCGGCGGCCTTTGTCTGCCTGCCGCGCATGTTTCAGGTCATGGTGGTGGAGAATGAGGACGAGCGTCACCTGCGCATCGCCGCCTGGGCCTTTCCGACCTATCTGCTGCTGATTTCGATTTTTGTGGTGCCAATTGCGGCGCTCGGGCTCGAATTGATGCCCGCGGGGTCCAACCCGGATCTCTTTGTTCTGACCCTGCCGTTGTTGCAGGAGCAGAACGGGCTGGCGATGCTGTCCTTTCTTGGCGGTTTCTCCTCTGCCACCTCCATGGTGATCGTCGCCGCGATGAGCCTGTCGACCATGGTGTCCAACCACATCGTGATGCCGATCTGGCTGCGGTCGACCGATGCCTTTGGCGGTGCCTCGGTCTCCGGCGACGTGCGCTCCGTGGTGCTGTTTGCACGCCGGTTCTCCATCGCGGCGGTGATGGGGCTGGGCTATGCCTATTACCAGATCTCGGGCGGGGGCGCCGCACTGGCGGCCATCGGTCTCATTTCCTTTTCCGGCATTGCCCAGATCCTGCCCGCTCTTGTCGGCGGCCTGTTCTGGCGCGGCGCCACCCGGGCCGGCGCCCTGGCGGGCCTGTTCTTCGGCTTCAGCACCTGGGGATATACCCTGTTACTGCCGGAAGTCGCAGCGGGGCTCTTTTCACCGCAGACCCTGACCGAAGGTCCCTTCGGCCTCGGCTGGCTGCGGCCGCAGGCGCTGTTCGGGGTAGAAGGTCTGGATCCGATCGAACACTGCGTGCTCTGGTCGATGACCCTCAATGTCGCCGCCTTCTGTATCGTGTCCGTGGCGAGCTTCCCGAGCCCGATGGAGCGCCTGCAGGGCGCCCAGTTCGTACATGTCTTTGATCATTCAGCCGGTCCGGGGGGCTGGACCGGCTCGGTGGCCCAGAGCGAGGACCTGATGATCATGTCGCAGCGGATCCTCGGGCCGGAAGAGGCGCAGGCCTTTTTTCAGGCCGCCGTGGAGCGTCAGGGCGGTCCAGGTCCCCTGCCGGAGCCGACGCCGGGGTTCCTCGAACAACTGGAGCGGGAGCTCAGTGCCTCCATCGGCGCGGCGGCGGCTCATGCGATGATCGGGCAGATCGTCAGCGGTGCCGCGGTTTCGGTGGAGGATCTTCTGGCGGTGGCCGACGAATCGGCACAACTGCTGGAGTATTCCAGCCGCCTGGAGGCGCAGTCGGTGGAACTGTCGCGCACGGCTCGACAATTGCGCGAAACCAACCAGAAACTGACCCAGATTTCCGAGCAGAAGGATGCCTTTCTCAGCCAGGTCAGCCACGAGCTGCGCACTCCGATGACTTCGGTGCGAGCATTTTCCGAGATCCTGCGCGACAATCCCAGCCTCGCGGACACCGATCAGCATCGCTATGCCTCCATCATCCACGACGAGGCGTTGCGACTGACACGGTTGCTGAACGATCTTCTCGACCTCAGCGTGCTGGAGAGCGGTCAGGTGACGTTGAACGTCTCGCGCCGCAGCCTGTCGGACGTGCTGGACCACGCGGTGGCCTCGGCACTGGCCGGGGCGGATCGGGCGCTGCAGGTGCATCGGGACCACAGTCGAGAGGAGGTGGTGCTGGAAACCGATGTGGATCGACTGGCCCAGGTCTTTATCAATCTGATCGCAAATGCGCAGAAATATTGCACCAGTGATACACCGGAGTTGCACATCGAGGTCACTCCGTCGGACCAGCAGATCACGATTGACCTGCGCGACAATGGCGCCGGGGTGCCCGAGGGGTTTCGTGATGTGATTTTCGAGAAATTCTCGCGGGTTACACCGGAGCGGGCGGGCGGAGCCGGCCTCGGGCTGGCGATCTGCCGCGAGATCATCCGGCGTCTGGGCGGCGATATCTGTTATCTGCACGGCCATTCCGGCGCGGCATTTCGCGTCACTTTGCCGATTCAATCGAAAATAGAAGAAATCCGCTGAAATTTGTAAAGGTCTTGGTAACCAGCTCTGGGCTAGAACCAAGGCAATAAGGGTGCGGAAGGCTCAGGTTCATTTTATGACTGACAAGGATCAAACGCAGGATGGCAAGCGCGCGGTCGGGGGACTGGCGCGAAAACTTGCCGCCGCAAAAGAGGGAACGAGCGGGACCGGTGGGTCGCTCACACTGAAGGCATTGCGCAGGTCGGTGGCCCGCGCTGCAGAAGACCTGTGCGAATTGCCGATGGCTGTGATCGCAGCGCGCCAGACCAACCGCGCGCCCGAGGATCTGGCGGGTCTGTTGTCCAACAAGCATCTGCTGATCGTTCTGGACTGCCCGGAGGGGCGGATCGGGGCCGCAACGCTCGACGCCGCGGCGGTGACCGCACTGATCCAGCAGCAGACCATGGGCTGCGTGATGGGGATGCATTCGGACGAACGCAACTACACGCCGACCGATGCGGCGATGGTGTCGGGCTTCATCGAGAACCTCTTCGGCAAGGTGGTGTCCCTGCTCGAGGATCAGAGCGACCTGCGAATCTTTGAAGGCTTCCGTTTTGGCGCCCAGGTCGAGGATGTGCGTACGCTGGTCCTTGGGATGGAAGCGGATGACTACCGGGTCATCAACCTGAACGTGGATCTAGCTACCGGCAAGATGCAGGGCGAGATCTGCCTGGTGCTTCCGGAACCCTCGGTCGATGAATATGACGAGGCCAATGCGATCCGCGGCCCGCGGCTGGGGGCCAGTGTCGGTTCAATGCGGGCGGAATTATCTGCGGTGCTCTGCAAGGTCCGTATCCCGCTGCGCCAGTTTGCGGCGCTCAAGGTGGGTGAGATGCTGCCGCTCGACCAGGCCTACCTCTACGAGACCGACCTGTTGTCGATCAATGGCAACACCATCGCCAAGGGGCGGCTTGGGCAGATGAATGGCGCACGGGCCGTGCGGCTGAGCGAGTATCGCACCCGCATGGTTCCGGTCCAGCGCGGCACCTTCTCCGATGGGCTCGGCGCCAGCGCTGCCCCGTCGCTGGAGAACCGGACGCTCGATCTGTCGATTGCGGCCCAAGGTCTGCAAGAGCCCGGCGACGATATGGGCCTTGCCATGGGCGGTGGCCTGGGTGGCGATCTGGGCGGTGACTTCGGCGGCGATTTTGGTGGCCTTGGCGGGGAGGATCTGCCGATGGGCGACTTTGGCGGCATGGGCGATCTGCCGGAGCTGCCGATGGGCGATTTTGGTGATTTCAACGCCGATGACGCCGCAGCCGAAATTTCCGAACTTGCGGGCCTGGGTGGCCTTTCCGACACCGGGACCTGATCGGTCGGCCACTCGCGCGCTGTCCTGCACCGAAGCGCTCCCCTTGCACCCCTGAGCCGACTGGTCGGGGGTTTTGCTTTTCATCGGGGCGATGCATCTGGGCCGGACGGGGCACGCAAGGCGCGCAAAGGAGTGAGGATCCCCGACTTGCCCGGTTGGTCCCCATGGACCCCATGTAAAAAGACCCGCATCAGCGGATGCGGGTCTGGACCAGGAGACGGCTTGCGGTGGAAAGGTTCAGGCCTCTTGCGCGGCCAGGGCCTCTAGCGTCGGGCGCAGTCCGGAAAGATCATAGCCGGCGTCCCGAGTGGTGGTCATGATGTCCTCGACGCTCAAGCTGCCGACCTGGCCAAGGGACCAGACCACGGAACAGCGCGTGCCCGAGGCGCAATAGGCCAGGATTGGCCCTTCGGCGCTTTCGATCCAGTTGCGTTGCTGGGCGACGTTCTCCGGCGTCATGGTCTGATGCGTCAGCGGCAGCTCCAGGAACTGCAGGCCGGCAGCTTCGACGGCCTCCCGGATGGTGGCCGCCTGATGGCTGGGCGGCACCTCCGCATCGGGGCGGTTGCAGATCACCGTGGTGAAACCTGCAGCGGCAATGGCGGGAACATCCTCCACGGAGATTTGCGGAGTAACCGAATAGCGGGGCGTGAGTGTGCGTGCATCCATGGCCCGAGTCTTTACGCTTTTGCCGTGTCCCGGTCCAGAACCAAGCGCAATTGCGGTGCGATCAGCATTCCCAGAGCCATGGCCGCCGCAAAGACCAGACCCTGCCAGCCGCCAAAGCTGAGCGAGGCCATGGCCGGGCCGGGGCAAAGGCCGGCCATGGCCCAGCCAAAGCCGAACAGGACGGAGCCGAGGATTAGCCTGCGGTCGAAGTCAGCCTTGGCCGGGGCGGGAAAACTGCCCCCGGTCAGGGGGCTGCGGCCCCGGGTCATCCGCCAGGCCACCGCCATCGGAACCAGCGCCCCGCCCATGACAAAGGCCAGGGTTGGGTCCCAGGCCCCAAAGAGGTCGAGCCATCCTTGGACCCGGGTGGTATCGGTCATGCCGGACAGCAGCAGGCCGGCGCCAAACAGGCCGCCGGAGAGCAGGGAGAGCAGGGGGCGCAGCATCAGATGATCCCCCAGACATGGCGCAGCAGCGACATCGCCGCCACTCCGGCCCCGATGTAGATGAGGGTGGCCAGGATCCCGCGCGGCGACAGGCGGGAAATGCCGCAGACCCCGTGTCCAGAGGTGCAGCCGTTGGCGAGACGGGTCCCGATCCCGACCAGAAGACCGGCGAGGATCAGCACGACCGGAGCGCTGCTGGCATGTGTGGTGGGGGTAAGGCCAAATGTCAGGGACAGCAGGAAGGGGGCTCCGATCAGCCCTGTCAGGAATAGGACTCGGTCGAGGGCGGTGGCTCGACCCGATCCGTCGACCAATCCGCCGATGATGCCGCTGGCTCCCATGATCCGCCCGGTCCCCAGCAGATAGAGCGCCCCCGCCAGGCCGATGACCAGCCCACCGGCCAGCCCCATGATCCATTCTGCCTGCATGATTCCTCCGATCGAACGCTTACATATTCAGATATTGATATGTATATAGCAAAATCATCGCGAGACTGCAAGGCCGACCCCTATCGAAGGGTTATTAACCTCCGAGAGAAATTAATCTTTTCTGCATTTGAACTTGAATGTGAGCGGTCACGCAACGCTGCGGCATGCCTTTTTTTGCGGCGTTTACGCGGATCCTGCGGCAATTTGCGGAGTGGCGTCCCTGCAGTGTTGCTGCAATTCTGGTCTTCTGTAGACTGACCTCACTTAGGGAAGTGACCAGGGTGTCTTGCTGAATGTGACTGGTCAGTTCCTCATGGTGTAGGGGAGGAGAGTAACGAATGATGACGACAAAACTGATCGAGCGGGCCTGCGATCTCGAACAGCAGATCCGGCTGGCGCCAGAGAGCGAAAGGCTGGCGTTGCAACCGGAATTCAACCGGGTTCTGTCCCGGATCAAAGATGCCGGAGCGGCCATTCCCGGCCATTTGCGGCGCACGGAACAGGTCCTCTTGGACGAGCAGATCGAACGACAGTTCGACAACATGCCGGTCTAAGTTGGCCCCTGTCGTTTGCGGCGTTGCGGCCGCTGGACAGGATGAACTCCCCCGGGGGCGATACCGCGCCCCGGGGCTTGCGCTCGAGCCGGAGGAGCGGCGCCCACCATCGGATCCAGTAAGATCCAAATAAGGCGCGGCGGTGCGATTGGGTTCAGCCCAAGAACAGACCGACCACCACCAGCATCAACCCAAGGACCGACAACATAAGGGCGCCGAGATTTTTCGGAAGCACCCCCTGCAGAACCGCGCGCAGCTCCTCTTCACCGAGGCCCTGGCGCTTGGCGCGCAGCACGATGACCACACACCAGCCGAGGCCCAACATGCCAAGAACGGAAAGTGCGCCACCGGCCCAGACCAGATAATCCATGTGCTTGTCCTTTCGGTTGCCCCACGTCCGCGGGATGCGGGTGACAGGTTTCCCTAGCGCCTAGCCGACAGCTGCGGCGGGATCAAGCGCAGCGCGGCGGACAACTCTCTTGCGGGGCGTCCGGCGGGCCTGTATCCCTCGGGCGCAACCGGTGCAAGACCGGACCGTTGAGGCAATTTAGACGAGGGCCAGCTGATGATGGACATGACCGAAGACGAAAAGATCGAGAACTACCGTGTGACCGCTGGCGAATTGCGTCAGTTCATCGAGCGGTTCGAGCGTCTGGACGAGGAAAAGAAGGCCATCGCCGAGCAGCAGAAGGAAGTCATGGCCGAGGCCAAAGGGCGTGGTTACGACGTCAAGGTTCTGCGCAAGATCATCGCCCTGCGCAAGCGCGACGAGAATGATATCGCCGAGGAAGAGGCGGTGCTGGAGCTTTACAAGGAAGCGCTCGGCATGAACTGAGCCAGCCGGGCGGGACACGCCCGCGTGGTGAAAAAGCGGATTGCAACGGGGATCTGGGGGGACTCAGGTCCCCGTTTTGCATTCCCGGGCAGCTTTTCTCCTGCAGATCTGCCGAGGGAACTTTTCTGCCTGCGTTTTGTGCGTATGAATAGTTTTGTTTTTTATCAGTGGCTTGCGGTGGGGTTCTCCAGTTTGTCTGGGAAAAACTTGGCTGTTTCAAAATTTTACCAGTTGATAAAAAATCAACCTGTGGCAGTCTCATATCAACAAGAAAGAAAAATCAGACTCCAACATCAACAGGGAGACACCCAATGGCGAGTAGCCACCAGGCATCCGGCATCCAGTCCGCGCGCTTGTCAGCGGCGGAGATTGCCGAGAACTTCGGGGATCTTCACGCGCCCTTTGACGCGCATGAGGCGGCTGTGGCCGCGGATCGTTGCTATTTCTGCTACGATGCGCCCTGCATGACCGCATGCCCCACCTCGATCGACATTCCACAGTTCATCCGCGAGATCCAGGCCGGTCACGCGGAAAGCGCGGCAAAGACGATCCTCAATCAGAACATCCTTGGCGGCATGTGCGCCCGGGTCTGCCCGACAGAGACCCTCTGCGAGGAGGTCTGTGTGCGCGAAGTGGCCGAGGGCAAGCCGGTCGAGATTGGTCGCCTGCAGCGCTATGCCACCGATATGCTGATGGAAAAGGGCGTGCATCCCTTCACCCGCGCGGCCGCCACGGGCAAGAAAGTCGCGGTTGTGGGCGCTGGCCCCGCAGGTTTGTCCGCTGCGCATCGTCTGGCCATGAAGGGCCACGATGTCACTGTGTTTGAATATAAATCTAAGGCGGGCGGGCTGAATGAATTTGGCATCGCCGCCTATAAATCCACCAATAACTTCGCCGCGCGCGAGGTCGAGTGGCTGCTGCAGATCGGCGGCATCAACGTGGAATACGACAAGGGCTTCGGCAAAGGTCTCTCAATCGAGGGTCTGAAGGCGGACTACGACGCGGTCTTCCTTTCCATCGGTCTGGCGGGCGTCAATGCGCTGCGGGCGACGGGCGAAGACAAGGACGGCGTGCGCGATGCGGTGGATTTCATCGAAGAGTTGCGTCAGGCCAAGGACCTCAGCACCCTGCCGGTGGGCCGCAACGTTGTGGTGATCGGCGGCGGCATGACTGCGGTGGACGCCGCGGTCCAGTCAAAACTCCTCGGCGCGGAGAACGTCACCATTGCCTACCGCCGTGGGCGCGAGGCGATGGGCGCAAGCCGGTTTGAACAGGACCTCGCGGCTTCCAAAGGCGTGAAGCTGATGTTCAACGTGATGCCGAAGGCGATCCATGGCGAAGGGGCCTCTGCCGAGATTGAACTCGAATATACCGAGGTCAAGGACGGTCGCGTCTCCGGCACGGGCGAGACCCTGCGTCTGGCGGCTGATCAGGTGTTCAAGGCCATCGGCCAGACCCTTGAGGGCGCGCCGCAGGGCATCGAGGTTGTTGGTGGCAAGATCCAGGTCTCCGAGACCGGTCGCACCTCGGTGGCGGGCGTTTGGGCCGGGGGCGACTGTGCCTCTGGCGGCGAAGACCTCACCGTGACCGCCGTTGCCGAGGGCCGCGATGCGGCTGAAGATATCCACGCGAGCCTGATGGGCTGAGCCAGCACGGGGTGGCCAATAGCGCCCCCCGGCAAGCAGATTTGGGAGAGATCAAATGGCTGATCTGACGACAGACTTCCTCGGGATCAAAAGCCCGAACCCCTTCTGGCTGGCCTCCGCGCCGCCGACCGACAAGGAATACAACGTCCGCCGTGCCTTTGAGGCCGGCTGGGGCGGCGTGGTGTGGAAGACCCTCGGGGCGGAAGGCCCGCCGGTGGTCAACGTTAACGGCCCGCGCTATGGCGCGATCTGGGGTGCCGACCGCCGCCTTTTGGGGTTGAACAACATCGAGTTGATCACCGACCGTCCGCTGGAGGTGAACCTCGAGGAAATGACCCGCGTGAAGAAGGATTACCCGGATCGCGCCCTCATTGCCTCGATCATGGTTCCCTGCGAGGAAGCGGCGTGGAAGGCGATCCTGCCGCGTGTGGCCGAGACCAATGCGGATGGGATTGAACTGAACTTCGGCTGTCCGCATGGCATGGCCGAGCGTGGCATGGGCTCTGCCGTGGGGCAGGTGCCGGAATACATCCAGATGGTCACCGAGTGGTGCAAGCA
>CAKZRP010000073.1 GCA_937146765.1 uncultured Paracoccaceae bacterium
TGTTACGCGGCCCGTGGAATAGATCTATCCGGGGAAAGGGAAACTGCGCTCAGCCTCCGATTTGTGCAACAAGGCCCCTACAGTGGGATAATCGATTGATCCGGATCGGGGGCGTGCAGCTGTCTGCGCGCCCCCTACGCTTTTGTGCCTGCGGTTGACCCTTGGTCATTCTCCTTTGAAGGTGAAAATATTTCGCGTAAGAAGTATATATTTCGCATGCGAAATAGATTCGCGCATGACCTCGACGGACAAGGACACCCCCCGGATGGCCGATCTTCGCGTCTTTCATTTGCTGCAAAAGGCCCATAGCGCCCTGTTCAGGGCTGCCGATAAGCGTGGGCGGCAGGAGATGGACCTCAGCACCAGCCAGATGGCGGTGCTCATCATCCTGCTCAATGACGGGGCCTTGCCCGCCACTGAATTGGCGACACAGCTGTCGATGGCGAATTCCGGTGTCACCGGCCTCGTCGACCGCCTCTGCGCTCGCGGATTGGTGTCCCGACGACCGGCGGCGGCGGATGGCCGCAGTATTCTGGTCTGCCTGGAACCCGAGGGCGAGGCCCTTGCCCTGCGCGCCCGCGCCGAGACCCGCGCCTACAACGCCACGCTTCTCGCCCCCTTCAGCCCGCAGGAACGCGAGGTCATCCATCGGTTTCTGACCCATCTGCACAAGAACGCCGAGGCCATCATCAACGCGGGAGGCCAACATGACTGAGGTCGCAACGACGGATCTGCAATTGGTGGCGGCGGATGGCTGGCCGCTGGCGGCCACGCTCTACCGGAGTGCGGCGCGCCCCCAACGCGCTGTGATCGTCTCGTCGGGCACCGGTTTCCCCCGCCGGTTCTACCGTCATTTTGCGCACCACCTTGCCGCCGGGGGCGCCCTGGTGCTCACCTATGACTATCGCGGCATCGGTGGGTCGCTCAACGCGCGACGGGGGTTTACCGAGATCGACTACACGGATTGGGGCCGTCTCGACATGCCGACCGCAGTAGAGGCGATGGAGGCGCAGGCAGGTGACCTGCCGATCACCCATGTGGCGCATAGCGTCGGCGGCCACTTCCTCGGGTTGATGCCCAACCACGCCCGCCTGGCCCGGCACGCTTTCATCAGCGTCGGAACCGGCTACTGGGGGGGACATCACCCCCGCAACTGGCCGTTGGAGTTCTATTTCTGGTGGGGATTGGGAAGCTATTCCCTGTTCCGGTTCAACGAGGTCCGCTCCATCGGGGGCTGGTCTGGCGAGCCGCTGCCACCGCGCCTGTTCCGCACCTGGCGCCGCTGGAGCCATCAACGGGGATACTTCCGCCCCGAGCTGAAGCGCGGCCTGCACCCGCAGGCCTATGATGAGGTCCGCGCGCCGATCGCCTCCTGGATCTTTACCGACGATCCGATTGCCACCCGCAAGAGCGGCGCGGAGCTCTTGGCGATGTACCCGTCAGCTGCTACCGAAATGCGGGTCCGCAGCCCCCGTGCGCTGGGGCAGCGCAGGATCGGGCACGAGGGCGCCTTCCGACCGGGACAGGAGAAGCTCTGGCAGGAGGTCGCGGACTGGTTGGCCGAGGCCTAGCGGCTGCCCGCCAACCCCGGGGGCTATCACCGCAAAGCGGGCCGAGGGCGACCCTGCCGCGCGGCGCTCCAGCTCAGGCCAGCTCACCGCGCTGGCGCGCCAGTCGGATCTGTTTCTGGCGTTCGCGAAAGCGGGCCTTGTCGGCCTCGGAGGTCTCGTCGATGCAATGATGGCAGGACACCCCGGCCTCGAACTCCGGGCGCAGCTGGTCCTCGGGCAGGATCGGGCGCCGACAGCCGTGGCAAAGCTCGTGAGGGCCTTCCTTCAGCCCATGTCCGACCGAGACCCGATTGTCGAAGACAAAACACTCACCCTGCCAGGTGCTGTCTTCGGCGGGCATCTCCTCAAGGTAGCGCAGAATGCCACCCTTCAGGTGGTAGACATCCTCAACTCCTTGGGACAACAGGTAATTTGTAGACTTCTCGCAGCGGATGCCGCCGGTGCAGAACATCGCGACGCGCTTGTTGTGAAACCGGTCCTTGTTCTCTTCCCACCAGGCCGGGAACTCGCCAAAGCTGCGGGTCTTGGGATCCACCGCGCCTTCGAAGGTGCCGATGGCGACCTCATAGTCGTTGCGGGTGTCGATCACCACCACATCGTCGGAGCGGATCAGCTCGTTCCAGGCGGCCGGCTCGACGTAGTGACCCACCGAGGCGCGCGGATCCACGTCCGGCTGCCCCATGGTGACGATCTCTTTCTTCAGCCGCACCTTCATCTTGCCAAAGGGAGGATGGTCGCTCCGCGCTTCCTTCCACTCCAGATCCGCGCAGCCCGGCAGGCTTCTGATATGGGCCAGAACCGCATCGATCCCCGCCCGTGGCCCGGCGATGGTGCCGTTGATCCCTTCCTGCGCCAGCAGCAGGGAGCCCTTGACCTCCTGTTCGAGGCAGAGGGTCAGCAGAACCGGCTTGAGGGCGGCCGGATCCGGGAAGCGGGCGAACTGATAGAGGGCGGCGATGGTGTACATATCCCGGCGCATAAGACGAAGCGTGCCGCATTGCAAGTCGAGAAGAAGTCAAGATCTGCCCAATAAACAGGCCTCTAAAATGCATAAAATGTTGCCCTATTCGCCACATCGGACCGTGATGTCACGCAAGCGGCAGTTGATTGACCTTGCGCTCGCCTCCGGCGCATCCTTCTGATGACGGCAGGACCAGACCCGGGAGTGGATGTGATGAGCGCAGCATTGATCGTGATTGATGTACAGAATGACTTTTGTCCCGGCGGCGCCCTGGCGGTGCCCGGAGGAGATGAGGTCGTGGCCCCCATCAATGCGATGATGGAGCGGTTCGACTCGGTGATCCTCACGCAGGACTGGCACCCGGCAGGGCATTCATCCTTTGCCAGCGCCCATCCGGGCAAACAGCCCTTCGACACGACAGAAATGTCGTATGGTCAACAGGTTCTGTGGCCGGATCACTGCGTCATGGGCAGCGCGGGCGCCGAATTCCACGCCGGATTGCGCAGCGATGGCGATCTGATCCTGCGCAAGGGTTTCCGACCCGGCATCGACAGCTACTCGGCCTTTTTCGAAAACGATCAGACCACGGCGACCGGTCTCGAGGGCTATCTGCGCAGCCGCGGGATCACCGACCTCACTCTTGTCGGGCTGGCCACGGACTTCTGCGTTGCCTTTTCCGCGATGGACGCGCGGCGGCTCGGTTTTGCCGTTACAGTTGAATTGTCCGCCTGCCGCGCGATCGACCTGGACGGCTCGCTTGCAACCCAGATCGAGAATATGCGTCAACGTGGCGTGAAATTTGGCTCCTGAGGCAGGTCAATTTGTTAATCTCAAACCGCTAGTCCGGAGGAGACCCCGCCGCGAGCCAGCGGGTGCAACCGGGGTTTCGGGACAGTTACCAGGGTATGGAGCAGACACAGAGCACAGCAGCGCAGCCGGTAGACCGGGCTGACGACCCGCTTACGGGCGGTCCGCTGGCGCTTTACAATCTGCAATTCAGTCTCAAGGGCCAGTTGCTGCGCTATGCTTCGACCCGAAGCGCGCAGCTGCACACCCGGCTGATCGTGGCCTTTGGCACCATGCTGTTGTTGGGGTTGATCTATGGTCCCTTCTGGTCCGCGACCATGTTCTCGCTCTATGCGGTCATCGACATCTGCGAATCCTTCTACCTGCGCAGCCTGCCAAGGCGGCTGGAGGAAGGGGGCTCGATCACCGCGGCCCGGCGGCTGTCCACGCTCTTCTCCGCCGCCGATGCGCTGTCGATCTGCAGCTTTGCCTTGGTGCCCTTTCTGGAGCAGCATCCCAGCCTGATGGATCAGGCGGTGGTGGCCGAACCCTTCTTTGCGATCTGCGTGATCCTCGGCGCCTCGCTCAGCGCCTCGCTGGACTATCGCTATCACCCGGCCTCCGCCGCGGTCCGCCTGCTGATTTTTGCCCTGCTGCCGCTTGGCATGATCGCCCATGTCTATCTCACCCGCGAAATCCCCGGCGAGGATGTCCAGCTTCTGGCCGCCGGTCTGCTCGGCTTTTACATCGCGCAGATCTGGTTTCTGGTCTTCGTGCAGAAGCGCCACGAAAATTCCCGCCGGTCCATTCGCTCGCAGGCGCTCCAGCGGCAGGCGCTGGAAGATGCCTACATGCGGCTCTTCAACCAGAAACAGGAAGCTCGCCGTCTGGCCATGATCGCCGAACACGCCAATGACGGCGTCATGCTGATCGGGTGCGACGGCATCGTGCGCTGGATCAACGACGGCTTCATGCGCCTGACCGGATACGCCTTTGACGAGATCGTCGGCCGCAATCCCGGCACCCTGCTCAACAGCCCGGATACCGACCCGGAGGCCCTGCGGCTGATCGAACAGGGCCGCGCGGAGGGCAAACCCTTTCGCACCGAACTGGTCAACCGGCGCAAGGACGGGCGCGACATCTGGATCGAGACCAACCAGGTGCCGGTCTTTGACGATGCCGGCCGGATCGAAGTCTATATCGCGGTGGAACGCGATGTGACCGCGGCCAAGGAATATGAAAAGAAGCTGGAGGAAGCCCGCCGCGCCGCCGAAGAGGGCGCGCGCATCAAGGAGGAATTCCTCGCCACCATGAGCCATGAGATCCGCACGCCGATGAACGGGGTGATCGGCATGGCGCAGATGCTGCAGGCCACCGAACTCAATGAGGATCAGCGGCTTTACACCGATACCATCCTATCTTCTTCGCGGGCCCTGCTGGCGCTCATCAATGACGTTCTCGACCTGTCACGGATGAATGCCGCGGGCGTTTCGCTGTTCAGCGTCGATTTCGACCTGCACGCCTGCATCCGCGATATCGCGCTGCTGTTGCGGGGGCAGGCAACTGACAAGGGGCTCGATCTCCTGGTGGACATCGGCCCGGAGGTCCCGGCCTGGGTGAGTGGTGACGATCGGCGCTTGCGGCAGATCCTTGTCAACCTTGTGGGCAATGCGATCAAGTTCACGCCCTTCGGACAGGTGACCCTGCGCGTCAGGGCCTCTGAGGAGGAGGGCCGGTTGGCGCTGGTCATCACGGTCGAGGACACGGGAATCGGTATCGCCGACAACAAGCTCGAACAGATCTTCGAGCGGTTTTCCCAGGCCGATACCGCGATTTCCCGCCGCTACGGCGGCACCGGGCTGGGGCTGTCGATTTCGCGCGGCTTGGCGCAGGCGATGGGCGGCGACATCACCGTGCACTCCACACTGGGCGAAGGCTCGGTCTTCACCGTGAAGCTCTCGCTGGCGGTGGCCGCCGATCCGATCCTGGTGCCACAGACGGACGAGGACTTCGGGGCGGCGGTGGATTTCTCCGCCCTCGAAGGGCTGCGCCTTCTGGTGGCGGAGGACAACCGGGTCAACCGGCTCCTGATCAGCAAGTTCCTGGCGGCGGTGCCGGTGCAGCTGCGCTTTGCGCGCAACGGGGCAGAGGCGGTGGATCTGGCCGCCACCTATCGCCCGCAGGTGATTCTGATGGACATGTCGATGCCAGAGGTGAACGGTCTAGAGGCCACGCGCCAGATCCGCCAGATGGCCATTGCACAGCCCTTCATCGCGGCCTTGACGGCCAATGTGGACGACAGCAGTCGGCGGGCCTGCGTTGAGGCCGGCATGGATGCCTTCCTGTGCAAACCCCTGGCACGGCAGGAGTTGCTGTCGCTGCTGCTGGGGTTCAGCGAAAACGCCCGGGTGACCGAGCAAGGCTGAACCGCTTGCGGCCGCCCCTCGGGCTGGCCTATCAATCCATGAACAAGCAGGAAGGCTGGCCCCGTGGATATTGCGACCCGCGTCTATAATCACAAGTGGAAGATCGACCCGATTGTCCGGTCGCTGATCGATACGGATTTCTACAAGCTGTTGATGTGCCAGTCGGTCTTTCGCAACAAGCCCGACACGCAAGTCACGTTTTCACTGATCAACCGCTCGGACCGGGTGCCCCTGGCCAGGCTGATCGACGAGGGCGAATTGCGCGAGCAGCTCGACCATATCCGCTCGCTTTCCCTCAGCCGGGGCGAGAGCACCTGGCTGCGCGGCAATACGTTTTACGGCAAGCGGCAGATGTTCAGGTCCGACTTCATGGAGTGGTTCGAGGGGCTGCGCCTGCCGGCCTATCATCTGGAGCGCCGGGGCGATCAATATGAGCTGACCTTTGAAGGCTCCTGGCCGGAGGTGATGCTCTGGGAAATCCCGGCGCTTTCGGTGCTGATGGAGCTGCGCTCGCGCGCGGTGATCAACGACATGGGGCGGTTTGAACTGCAGGTGCTCTATGCCCGCGCGATGACCCGCGTTTGGGAAAAGATCGAGCACCTGCGGCAGATCGACGGTCTGGGGATCGCGGATTTCGGCACCCGGCGGCGTCATAGCTTTCTGTGGCAGGACTGGTGTGTGCAGGCGATGATGGAGGGTTTGGGCAGCGCCTTTACCGGCACCTCGAACTGCCTGATCGCGATGCGCCGCGAGGTGGAGGCGATCGGTACCAATGCCCATGAGCTGCCGATGGTCTATTCCGCCCTGGCCGAGGATGACGCCGCCTTGGCGCGCGCGCCTTACGAGGTGCTGTCGGACTGGCATGAGGAGCATGACGGCAACCTGCGCATCATCCTGCCCGACACCTATGGCACCCAAGGGTTCTTGGACAATGCGCCCGATTGGCTGGCGGGCTGGACCGGCATCCGCATCGACAGCGGTGACCCCGCCCGCGCCGCCGAAATCGCCATCCGCTGGTGGCAGGCGCGGGGTGAAGATCCGACCGAGAAGCGGGTGATCTTCTCCGACGGGCTCGACGTCGACAAGATCGCCGAGCTGCATCAGCAGTTCTCGGGTCGGGTGAAGGCCTCCTTTGGTTGGGGCACGCTTTTGACCAATGATTTTCGCGGGCTGGTGCCCGGCGATGCGCTGGCGCCCTTCTCGCTGGTCTGCAAGGCGGTCTCGGCCAATGGGCGGCCCACGGTGAAACTGTCGGACAACCCGGAAAAGGCGATGGGCCCGGCAGAGGAGATCGCGCGCTACAAGCGGGTCTTTGGCGTGGGCGCGCAGGATCGGATGGATGTGATCGTCTGACGGGGAAGAGGGGGGCGCTGCCCCCGCGCGCCCTGCGGCGCGCTCCCCCGGGATATTTTTAAGAAGGTGAAAGCCTAGCCGTGGTGGGCCGCCACGGTTTTCAGCTGGGAAAAGCCGTAGAGGGCCTCGAAGCCTTTTTCGCGGCCATGACCCGACTTGCCCACGCCACCGAAGGGCAATTCGACCCCGCCGCCTGCGCCATAGGTGTTGAGGAAGACCTGACCGGCCTTGAGGCGCCTGGCGAGGCGAAGCTGGCGCGCGCCATCGCGGGTCCAGAGGGCGGCGACAAGCCCGTAGTCGGTGCCATTGGCGATCTTGACCGCCTCTTCCTCGGTCTCAAACGGGATCAGCACTTGTACGGGGCCGAAGATTTCCTCCTGGGCAAGGGGATGGTCGGCGGGCACATCGGCAAAGAGGGTCGGGCGCACATAGGCGCCGGCCTCAGGCGCATGGGGGACGATGCGGCCCTGCGCCGCGAGGGTGAGGTCGGCGCCTTTGGCCAGAAACCCCTCGACGATTTCCTTTTGTCGGGCGGAAATTAGTGGGCCGAGGCGCAGGTCCTCGGCTGCGGGGCCGACGGTAAGCTCGGCATAGGCATCGGCCATGCGCGCCTTGACCTCCTCGTAGACCGGGCGTTCGACTAGGATGCGGGAAGCGGCGGAGCAGGTCTGACCGCCGTTCTGGATACCGGCATTCACAAGAAACGGCAGGGCAGAGTCGAGATCAGCATCGGCAAAGACGATCTGCGGGGATTTACCGCCGAGTTCCAGCGTCACCGGCACCACATTGCGCGCCGCTGCCGCCTGCACCAAGGCTCCGGTGGCCACCGAGCCGGTGAAGGAGAGATGCTGCACGCCCGCATGTCCCGCGAGCGCCGCGCCCGCCTCCGCCCCGAGCCCCGGCACCACGTTCAAGGCACCGGCAGGCAGGCCCGCTTCCTCGGCCAGATGGGCAAAGGCAAGGGCGGTGAGGCAGGCCTCTTCCGCGGGTTTCAGGACGCAGGCATTGCCCATCGCCAGGGCCGCCCCGACCGAGCGGCCGATGATCTGCATCGGGTAATTCCAGGGCACGATATGCCCGGTGACGCCCAGGGGTTCGCGCAGGGTATAGACGGTGTAGCCGTTCATGTAAGGAATGGTCTCGCCCATCACCTTGTCGGCAGCCCCGCCGTAGAATTCGCAATAGCGCGCAAGGGCCACCGCATCGGCGCGCGCCTGGGTCAGCGGTTTGCCCACATCCATCACCTCGAGTGCGGCGAGGGTGGCGACATTGTCGGCGATGACCTGCCCCAGACGGGTGAGCAGGCGGCCGCGTTCGGTGGCGCTCATCCGGCCCCAGTCGCCCTCTTGCGCCGCTTGCGCGGCTGCGATGGCGGCGTCGATATCCGCAGCAGTGCCGCGCGCGATCCGGCAGATGTCCGTTCCGTCAGAAGGGTTTACCAGCGGCAGCGTCTCGCCGCCGGTGCAGGGGCGCCAGGTGCCGCCGATCAGGCAGAGCGTGGGGTCGAACCAGAGAGGCGAGGTATCAGCCATGCCGGTGTCCTTCGATTTCAAAGGTGAAGCTTTTGACCTGATGGTCGGTGAAAGGGGCTCCCTCGCGCAGATGGCGCACATTGGGCAGGAGGCTCAGGCAGGTGCCCCAGAAGGCGGCGGCCGAGGGGGAATGACGCGAGATGCCCATGCGCCAGAAGCCGGGAAACTCCCTCAGGATCAGCCCTGCCGCCGCCATCCCCAGCCCCTTGCGCCGGTGCTGCGGCAGGATCATGAACTCCGACAGCTCCCGCCGGTCGTCCGGCAGGTTCAGCACAATGGCAAAGCCGATGCGCTGCGCGCCGCGATGGATCCAGAAGGTGGTGACATCGCGGCGGTTCAGCATCTGGCCGGCGCGCTCCACAGGGTCGATCTGCGCCTCGGGCGCGACCTCGGCAAAATAGGGCGCCATCAGGGTGGCGAGACGCCCGCGCTCTCGCGGCAGGATCAGCGAGAGCGTGAGGGTCATGCGGGTTCGTCCTGTCGTGCCAGATCCGGCATCACCGGCGCGGCGGCCAGGAGGCGCCGGGTGTAGGGATGTTGCGGCGCGCAAAAGACCTGCTCCACCGGGCCGTCCTCGACGATTTCGCCCTTTTGCATCACCAGCACCCGGTCGCAGACCGCGCGCACCACGGCCAGATCGTGGCTGATGAAGAGGTAGGTCAGGTTGTGGCTTTTGCACAGGGCGGCGATCAGATCGAGGATGCGGGCGCGCACCGAGACATCGAGGGCTGAGACCGCCTCGTCGAAGAGGATCAACTCCGGGCGGTTGATCAGGGCGCGGGCGATGGCGATCCGCTGGCGCTGCCCGCCGGAGAATTGATGCGGGTATTTCTGGGCATCCGCCGCCGAGAGGCCCACGGCCTCCAGCACCTCAGCGATCCGCATGTCGCGGTCTGCGTCGGAGGGGGCATCGGGCAACAGGTGGAAGGGCTCGCTGATCAGCCGGGACACGGAATGGCGCGGGTTGAAACTGCCAAAGGGGTCCTGGAACACCACCTGCATCGATTGGCGTTGGTCCGGGCTCCGCTGCGTCGTCAGCACCTCGCCGTTCAGGCGGATGTCGCCCCCTTGCAGGGGTTCGAGCCCCAGAAGCGCGCGGGTGAGGGTGGACTTGCCGCAGCCGGATTCGCCCACCAAGCCAAGGCGTTCTCCCTTGTGCAGGGTGAAGCTGACGCCGTTCACCGCGCGGAACCGACCCGGCTTGCCAAAGAGCCCCTTGCGCGGTGTCGGATAGTCGCGCAGGGCCGCGCGCACCTCCAGCAGCGGCGCGGGCTGGGCCGGGGCGGCGGGCAGGTCGACCTTATGCGCCGAGGCCTTGGCCAGCATCTGCGTATAGGGGTGGCGCTGGTGGGTCAGCACGCTCATCGTCGGGCCGCGCTCCACCACTTCGCCCTTGCGCATCACCACGATGCGGTCGGCGAAATTGGCCACCACGGCGAGGTCATGGGTGATGATCATCAACCCCATGCCGTATTCGCGCACCAGATCGCGCAAGAGGTCGAGGATCTGCGCCTGTGTGGTCACATCCAGCGCCGTGGTCGGCTCGTCCGCGATCAGCAGTTTCGGTTTCAGGGCGATGGCCATGGCGATCACCACCCGCTGGCGCTGCCCGCCGGAGAGCTCATGCGGATAGCGGCTCAGGGGAAAGCGATCCTGCGGCAGGCCGACGCGGGTCAGGATGCGGGCGACTTCGGCCTCGGCCTCGGCGCGAGGCATGGCCTCGTGGATCAGGAGGGTTTCTGCCACCTGCGCGCCTATGGTCATAAGCGGGTTGAGCGCAGTCATCGGTTCCTGAAACACCATGCCGATGTCGCGGCCCCGGCGGCGGCACATCTCGGCCTCGCTCAACGAACAAAGGTCGGTCTCGTCGAGATAGATCGCCCCCCGCGCCACCGCCGCCTGTGGCAAGAGGCGCATGACCGCCAACGCGGTCATCGACTTGCCGGATCCGCTTTCGCCCGTCACCGCGAGGATCTCTCCCGCTGCGATCGACAGGGTCACGTCGCGCAGGATCGGCAGCGCTCCGATCGAGAGGGTGAGGTTGGAGATGTCCAGCAGGCTCACGCGCGACCCTCCAGCAGGCGCGGGTCAAAGCGGTCGCGCAGCCCGTCGCCAAGAAGGTTCAGCCCCACCACTGTCAGGATGATTGCAAAGCCGGGCACGATGGCCAGATGCGGCGCAAGGCTGACCAGCGTTTGCGCCTCGGCCAGCATCCGGCCCCAGCTTGGCGTCGGAGGCTGCGCGCCAAGGCCCACATAGCTGAGGCCGGCCTCGGCGAGGATGCCGAGCGAGAATTGGATGGTGCCCTGCACGATCAACAGGTTGGCGATATTGGGCAGGATGTGCTCGGCGGAGATCCGGGCGCGGGACTTGCCGGCCACCCGCGCGGCCAGGATGAACTCCCGCGACCACAGGCTGAGGGCCGCTCCACGGGCGACACGGGCGAAGACCGGCACGTTGAAGATGCCGATGGCAAGGATCGCGTTGAAGGCGCCGGGGCCGAGGATGGCAGTGATCAGGATCGCGATCACCAGCGAGGGGAAGGCAAAGACCAGATCATTGCCGCGCATGATGATCTCGTCCAGCCAGCTGCCCCGGTGGGCTGCGGCGGCAAGGCCAAGCGGCACGCCAAGGCTGATGCCGATGCCCACCGCCAGAAGGGCCACCGCCAGCGAGGTGCGCGCGCCGACCATCACCATCGACAGGATATCGCGGCCAAAATGATCGGTGCCGAGGAGATGGGTTGCGTTTGGCACCTGCAGCTTTTCGGGGATATTCATCACCGCATGGTCAAAGGGCGTCCAGACGAAGGACATAACCGCCAGCAGCAGCATCAGGCCAGAGAGCAGGCCGCCGAGGAAGAGGTTGCGGCTCATGCAGACCTCGCAAAAGGATGAGGGTCGCGCCCGATCCTGGGGGGGTGCGAAGCGCCCTCCCGGGGGGAGGGTCGGGCGCTGCCCGGCTTTGCCGGGCAAGGGGGCATCGCAAGGATCACACCGCCCTCCTGAGCCGCGGGTCGACCAGCGCATAGGCGAGATCGACGAGGAAATTCACCAGGATCACCGCAAAAACCAACAGCATCACTACGCTTTCGACCACGATCAGATCGCGGGCGGAGATGGCCTGAAACACCAGCCGACCAAGACCGGGCAGGTAGAAGACCTGCTCGATGATGATCGCCCCCGCAAGGAGGAAGGAAAACTGCAGCCCGACGATGGTCAGCACGGGGATCAGCGCATTGCGCACCCCGTGGCGGCGGATCGCCTGGCCGTGGCTCAAGCCCTTGGCGCGGGCGGTGCGGATGAAATCCTCGCCGAGAACCTCCAGCAGGGCGGAGCGCATCACCCGGGCCAAGATCGCCGCCTGCGGCAGTGCCAGCGCAATCGCGGGCAGGGTCAGCGCATGCAGGCCCGCGATCAGCCCCTTGTCCCAGCCGACAAAGCCGCCGGCCGAAAACCAGCGCAGGTTGATGGCAAAGACCAGCACCAAGAGCATCGCGAACCAGAAGTTCGGCACCGCCACCCCCAGCTGGGTCGCCCCCATCACCGCCATATCGCCCATTTTGCCCCGGCGCGCGGCGGCATAGATCCCCGCAGGCAGCGCGATCAGTGTCGACAGCACCAGCGCGTAAAGTGCCAAGGGCAGCGAGACCCAGAGCCGGTCGTTCACCATCTCCACCACCGGGGTGCGATAGGTATAAGAGGTGCCGAAATCGCCGCTCACCATGCCGCCGACCCAGGAGAGGTAGCGGCTCACCTTGCCTTGATCGAGGCCCAGCTCGCTGCGCAGCGCCGCGACCGTGTCCTCCTGCGCACCGGTGCCCAGCATGAAGGAGGCAGGATCGCCCGGTGCCACTTCGATCACGGCAAAGATCACCATCGAAGCGACGGTGAGGCTCAGCCCGAGCGACAAAAGGCGTTTGGCAAGATAGTGTAGCATTGGCGGCAGGTTAGGCGGCGGCAGGGCAGCCGTCCAGAGGCAGGATGAGAAATCGACACAGCGTCGCTTGCCTCTTGCGCGGCGCGTCAGGATTGCTAGCTCTTGGCCTATGCTGACGCAGCCTTTGTTCATTGGCCACGAGATCTATCGCGGCTCTTCCTATGGGCGCTGGCATCCTTTGCGGGTGCCACGGGTATCGACCGCTATGGATCTGTCGCGCGCGCTGGGCTGGCTGCCGCCTGCGGCCTTTGTCACCTCGCCCCGCGCCAAGCCTGCCGCGCTTCATGCCTGGCACACGCCGGAGTATGTGGCAGCCCTGCAAGCGGCGGAAGCCGCGCAGGCGGTCAGCGCCGAAGTGAAGGCGCGCCACCATATCGGCACCGTGTCAAACCCGATCTATCCGGAGATCTTCCGTCGACCCGCCACGGCGGCGGGGGGCTCGATCCTCGCGGGCGAACTGCTGGCCAAGGGTGGCGTGATCTACAACCCGGCCGGGGGCACTCATCACGGGATGCCGGACCGCGCCAACGGGTTCTGCTACCTGAACGATCCGGTGCTGGCGATGCTGTCCCTGCGCCACCACGGCGCGCAGCGGATCGCCTACGTGGACATTGACGCCCATCATTGCGACGGGGTCGAGGCCGCCTTTCACGGCGATCCCGATGTGCTGATGATTTCGGTGCACGAGGAGAACCTCTGGCCCAAGACCGGCCTTTTGCACGACGATGCCGGTGGCTCGGCGCTGAACCTGCCGGTCCCGCGCGGGTTCAACGACAGCGAGATGGCCCATATCCGCGAGGCGATGATCCTGCCGGCTGTGGTGGCGTTCCAACCCGATGCGGTGGTGCTGCAATGCGGGGCCGACGCGGTGACCGAGGATCCGCTGGCGCATCTCGACCTCTCGAACAACGCCCATTGGGCCATGGTCGCGGCACTCAAGGATCTGGCGCCGCGCACCCTTGTCCTTGGCGGTGGCGGCTACAACCCCTGGTCGGTGGGTCGGCTCTGGACCGGGGTCTGGGCCACGTTGTCAGATCAGGAAATCCCCGATCGCCTGCCGCCCGAGGCCGAAGCAGTGCTGCGCGCGCTGGAATTCAAGGGCCATCGTTTGGGCCGCACCCCGCCCGACCATTGGTTCACCACCCTGCGCGATGCCCCGCGCGAGGGTGTGATCCGCTCCGAGATCACCGACCGCGTTGCCCATTTGCGCCAGCGTTGGCAACAGGCGGGGGCGCGTCTCCACCGGGCTTGAAGGGGGCCGCGGCCCTCGCTGGGAAAGGCGATCGCCGGGCCAAAGGCCCGGCGCCACGCCCAACGGATGGGGATGCATTTTAATGCAGTTCCAGCGGGCGGGAGCCTCCCCGCCCAACCGGAAATGAACGCCAGCGGCGCTTATTCCGCCCAGCTCAGCGCGCCGATTTCCAGTGCCGCAGTCGGTGCATTGGCCCAGATGCCCTGCAGCCCGGCCTTGGCTACGCCGATCTTGGCCAGCTGGAACAGGTAGCCGTTCACATAGTCATCCGCGATGATGTGTTGCGCCTGTTGCAGCATCTCGGTGCGCGCCGCCGGGTCGGTGGTCGCGTTGAGCCGGTTCATCAGCCCCTGGAAATCCGGGTTGTCATATTGGAAGTAATAGGCCGGCCGCGCGTAGATGCCGATGTCCATCGGCTCGGTATGGCTGACAATGCTGAGGCCGAAGGTCTTGCCCTTGAACACCGTCTCCAGCCATTGCGCCCATTCGACGTTGATGATCTCCGCCTTGATGCCGACGGCGGCCAGCTGGGCTGCCACGATTTCGCCGCCACGGCGTGCATAGGCCGGGGGCGGCAGGTGCAGCGTGGTCTCGAACCCCTCCGGCAGACCGGCTTCGGCCAGCAGGGCGCGCGCCCGCTCCGGGTCATAGCTCGACTGCGCCGTCAGATCGACATAGGCCGGGTGATGCGGCGCAAAATGGGTGCCGATCGGGGTGCCATAGCCGAACATGGCCCCGTCGATGATCGCAGAGCGGTCGATGGCATGGGCGATGGCCTCGCGCACCTTCGGGTTGTCGAAGGGCGCCTGGTCATTGTTGGTCGACAGGATCGTCTCGCCCTCGGTGGAGCCGACGATCACCTGAAAGCGTGGATCCGCCTCGAACTGCGCGACATTCTCCGGCGCGGGAAAGTTGTCGAAGGCGTCGATATCCTCCGCCATCATGGCGGCAAAGGCGGCGGTCGGATCGGAGATGAACTTGATCGTCGCGCCGGTCAGCGGCGGCACGGTGCCCCAGTAGTTGGGGTTGCGCACCAGGTCGACGCGGTCGCCCTGGATCCACTCGCCAAACCGATAGGGGCCGGTGCCGATGGGCGAGGTCTTCAGGGTCTCGACGCTTTCCGGCGCCACGATTACCGCATCGCCCCAGGCGAGGTTGAAGAGCAGGCTGCCGTTGGGTTCGGACAGGGTCACCACCACGGTCAGCGGATCGCTGACTGTCACATCGGCAATGGCGGAAAACAGCGCCTTCTGTGCATTGGTGCTGTCCTCGGCCCGCGCGCGGTCGAGCGAGAATTTCACGTCCTCCGCGTCCATCGCGCTGCCGTCGTGAAAGGTGACGCCCTCGGCGAGGCGGAAGGTATAGGTCAGCCCATCCTCCGAGATCTCCCAGGACGTGGCCAGCAGCGGCACGATGTCGCCATCGGGGGTGAACCGGGTCAGCCCCTCGAAGATATTGAGGTGGACCACGGAATCAATCGCCTGCGCCGCGCCTGCGGTCGGGTCCAGATGTGGCGGCTCCAGCTGGGTCGCATAGGTCACCGTGTCCTTGGCCGTCGCCGCACCGGCCCAGAGCGCCAGCGCGGACAGGGCCGCCAGAAAGGGCGTTTTCATCTTCATAGTCCCAAGTCCTCCTCTGTCGGCGATGCTCTTCAGGCCACCGCCGGGGTCAAGCCGCCCGTGTCGACCGGGCATTGGGCATAGGCTTGCCCTTTTTCCCCACGTAATCAAGCTTTGCTGCACTGCCGCATGGCTGGTCAGCCGCTGCGTCAGGTGATAAACACCTGCAACTTTGCCCGCTTTGGCCCTGCGTGGATGCGTTGGGGCCGGTCCAGCCGAGGAGCCGAGACATGAGCGCCACCGCCCGAAAAACCGCCCTCAACGCGCAGGATATCCGCGCCCTCAAGGGGGAGCGCCCCATCGTCAGCCTCACCGCCTATACCACGCCAATGGCGCGGCTGATGGACGAGCATTGCGATTTTGTGCTGGTCGGCGACAGCGTCGGCATGGTGCTGCACGGGCTCTCCTCCACCCTCGGTGTGACGATGGAAATGATGATCCTGCATGGCGCCGCCGTGTCCCGGGGTCTGTCGCACGCGATGATGGTCATCGACATGCCCTTCGGCTCCTACGAGGAAAGCCCCCAGCAAGCCTTCCGCAATGCCGCCCGACTGATGGCGGAAACCGGCGCCGCGGCGGTCAAGCTCGAAGGCGGCGTCGAGATGGGTGAAACCATCCGGTTTCTGGTCAAGCGCGGCATCCCGGTGATGGCCCATATCGGCCTTACCCCGCAGGCGATCAACACGCTCGGCGGCTACAAGGTGCAGGGCCGCGCCGAAGGGGCTGCGCCGCTTATCGCAGATGCTCACGCGGTGACAGAGGCCGGCGCCTTTGCCGTGGTGCTGGAGAAAGTGCCCGCCACCCTTGCCGATCAGGTGACGTCGGAGATCACCATTCCCACCATCGGCATCGGCGCAAGCGCTGGCTGTGACGGTCAGGTGCTGGTGGTCGACGACATGCTGGGCTTCTTCACCAGCTTCAAGCCGAAGTTCGTCAAACGCTATGCCGAGCTTGGTCCCGCCGCCGAAGAGGCCATCGCCGATTACGCCGCCGAGGTGCGCGCCCGCACCTTCCCGGCGCCCGAACATACCTTCGCCGACCACGCGCCGAAGAAAGACTGAAGGACAGCCCCGCCATGACGACCCCGATCCTGCGCCGTCTCGACGATCTGCGCGCCCTTCGCCGTGACTGGACCCGAAAGGGCGAGACCCTGGGTCTCGTCCCCACCATGGGCGCACTGCACGCCGGTCACCTGTCGCTGGTCGAAGCGGCCAAGGCGGCTTGTGACCACGTGGTAGTGACGATCTTTGTGAATCCTCGGCAGTTCAACAGCCCTGAGGACCTCGCGAATTACCCCCGCACCGAACATGCGGATGCGGAAAAGCTGGCCCCCTTTGGCGTGGACGCGATCTATGTGCCCGACCCGGACCAGATCTACCCGGAGGGTTACGCTACCACCGTCAGCCTCAGCGGCGTCACGGAGGTGATGGAAGGCCCCAACCGCCCCGGCCATTTCGAGGGCGTCGCCACCGTGGTCGCCAAGCTCTTCCTGCAATCGGGGGCGGACCAGGCCTTCTTTGGCGAGAAGGACTACCAACAGTTGATGGTGGTCAAACGCATGGCCCGCGATCTTGATATCCCGATCGAGGTGATTGGCTGCCCCACCGTGCGCGAAGTCTCCGGTCTGGCCATGTCCTCGCGCAACATGCGCCTGTCGCCTCAGGCGGTGGAGATCGCGGGCCAGGTGAACCCGATGATGGAGGCCGCTGCCGCCCGCCTGCGCGCGGGCGAGGACTACGCTCCGATTGAGGCCGAGATGCGCGCGAGCCTTGCCGATCTCGGGTTCTCCGACGTCGAATACATCGACCTGCGCTCGACCGAGGATCTCTCGGCGATGACCCGGCTCGACACTCCGGCCCGCCTGTTCATCGCCGCCTGGCTCGACGGGGTGCGGCTCATCGACAATATCGCGGTCTAAGTCCGGCGGGGGCGGGGGCGAAAATCTACTAATTAATTAGTAATGTCTGGTAGCGCTCGCAGTTTTATGTCTACTCTCCCGCCAACAGAGATTTGGGAGGCGATCTGATGACATACATTCTAGCGATTGATCAGGGCACAACTTCGACCCGCGCAATCCTCTTTGATGCAGAGATGAAGGTCGCCGCCGTCGCCCAGGAGGAATTCCCGCAGCATTACCCGCAGGCGGGCTGGGTCGAGCACGACCCGGAGGATCTGTGGTCCACCACCCTGTCGACCTGTCGCAAGGTACTGGCGGACAAGGGGATCTCCGCCGCCGATATCGCCGGAATCGGCATCACCAACCAGCGCGAAACCACCGTGGTCTGGGACAAATCCACCGGCAAGCCGATCCACAATGCCATCGTCTGGCAGGACCGCCGCACCGCCCCGATCTGTGAGGCCTTCCGCGATGACGGTCACGAGGACATGGTGCGCGAAACCACCGGCCTGCTGCTTGATCCCTATTTCTCCGGCACCAAGGTGAAATGGATTCTCGACACGGTTGAGGGCGCGCGCGCCCGGGCCGAGGCGGGCGAGCTGCTGTTTGGCACCGTCGACAGCTTCCTGATCTGGCGCCTGACCGGGGGCGCCTCCCATGCCACCGATGCCACCAACGCCGCCCGCACCCTGATGTATGACATCAAGACCGGCACTTGGAGCGACGAGATCTGCGCCCTCCTCGAGGTGCCGCAGGTCATGCTGCCCGAGGTCAAGGACTGCGCCGCCGATTTCGGCAGCACCACTGCGGACCTCTTCGGCGGCGCGATCCCGATCCTCGGCGTGGCGGGCGACCAGCAGGCGGCGACGGTGGGGCAGACCTGCTTCAAACCGGGGATGATGAAATCCACCTATGGCACCGGCTGCTTTGCGCTTTTGAACACTGGCGACACGCCGGTGCTGTCGAAAAACCGGATGCTGACCACCATCGCCTATCAGCTCGACGGCAAGCCCACCTACGCGCTTGAAGGCTCGATCTTCATCGCAGGTGCTGCGGTGCAATGGCTGCGCGACGGGCTCGGCATCATC
>CAKZRP010000074.1 GCA_937146765.1 uncultured Paracoccaceae bacterium
GGTCTGACCCTGGCAGAACAGTTCCGTGACCAGTCCGGTACCGACGTTCTGTTCTTCGTGGACAACATCTTCCGCTTTACCCAAGCGGGTTCCGAAGTGTCCGCGCTTCTCGGCCGTATCCCCTCCGCTGTGGGCTACCAGCCGACGCTGGCGACCGACATGGGCGCGATGCAGGAGCGGATCACCTCCACCAAGAACGGCTCGATCACCTCGATCCAGGCTGTGTACGTTCCCGCGGACGACCTTACCGACCCCGCACCGGCAACCACCTTTGCGCACCTCGACGCAACCACGGTTCTCAACCGCGCCATCTCCGAGCTCGGGATCTACCCGGCTGTGGACCCGCTCGACTCCTCGTCGCGCCTGATGGACCCGGCAATCGTGGGCGAAGAGCACTACAAAGTGGCTTCCGACGTCCAGCAGATCCTCCAGCGCTACAAGTCGCTGCAGGACATCATCGCCATCCTCGGGATGGACGAACTGTCGGAAGAGGACAAGCTGACCGTTGCGCGTGCGCGTAAAATCCAGCGTTTCCTGTCCCAGCCGTTCGACGTTGCGAAGGTCTTCACCGGCTCTGACGGTGTGCAGGTTTCCCTCGAGGACACCATCTCGTCGTTCAAGGCCGTTGTGGCCGGCGAATACGATCACCTGCCCGAAGGCGCCTTCTACATGGTTGGCGGCATCGACGAAGTGATCGCAAAAGCCGAGAAAATGGCTGCTGACGCGGCCTAAGGAGGGCCCTGATGGCTGATACGATGCAATTCGATCTCGTGAGCCCGGAGCGGAGCCTCGCTTCGCTTCAGGCCCACGCGGTCCAGATCCCCGGCTCCGAGGGTGACATGACGGCGATGCCCCTGCACGCGCCGACCCTGACCACCCTGCGTCCGGGCATCCTGAAGGTGGAAGCACCGGAAGGCACCACGGAGTATCTCGTCACCGGCGGGTTCGCGCAAATCTCTCCCGAGGGTCTGTCGGTCCTCGCCGAGAAGGCGATCCCGATGGACGAGATGACCCGCGCCCATCTGGACGAGCTCATCGAGGAAGCCCGCGCCATGTACAAGACCGCGCAGGAGGACACCTCCGCGCACGGTCTGGTGGAAGACGCGGCCAAGCTGCTTGCAGATATGGAAGCGCTCGGGACCCACATGAGCCTCTGACCCCGGTCAGGTGGATTTTACGTGACGCCGGCCCGCAGTTTTGCGGGCCGGTTTCTTTTTGTTAAGCTGCGCGTTGATAGGTATAATTTTAAACTCACCCCGCTTTCACGAGGCCCGTCTTGCGTCGCACCACACTCCGCAGCCAGCGCACCGCCGTCCTTCAGGGCGATGTGGAGGTGTTCTCGGATTTTGCCTCCGGCGGCGACATGTGGACCGGCAGCGGGGCGCGGGAACGGCGGCTGGCGATCCGCTTCGATCCACCCTTTGTCGCGGTGCCGGCGGTGCAGGTGACCGCCTCGCTGATGGACATGCATCAGGAGGCCGCCTATCGCGCCGAACTGGTGGCCGAGGCGATCACCGAGGCGGGGTTTGACGTGGTCTTCCGCACCTGGTCCGACAGCCGCGTCGCCCGCGTCCGCGCCGCCTGGATGGCCATCGGCGACCTGCCGTTCGAGGATGATTGGGACGTGGAGTAAGGGGCTGTACAAATAGTCTTATATGAAGGCGCTTAGACGAAGTACTGGAAGTAGCTTCAGTTCGATTTCCTCGACTGGTTTTGAAATAGTTTCGTTCATCTCATTAGGGTCATTAGGGTGCCTAGGAGAAGAAGTAAGCAATGCGGATAGGGTAATCGTCAGTTTAAACCTGTCACAAAAGAGTATATAGAGAGATCTATGATTGTAACAAAGTATTTTGCGCTTACTTTAGCCAAGATTGCCACCGTGGCCTCTCTAGCTGCTGGGTGTAACGATTTTGAAGAGTCACAGCCAAAAGGAGGCATTTGGAGCTTTTCATCGAAATACGATAACTGCTCGATTGCCGCTCACATCAAAGAATATTACTCGTCCGGCAGCTTTCTAGACGTAAGAATTAAATCATTAAGATCCTTTTCAAGGCACCCTGACGTGGTTCTCCTTCAGAAACACGCTGATAGAGACACCCACTTGCTGAGTTACATTAAACAGTCTGACTGGACTCCGCCACAAAACCACTGCTCAACGAAAATAAGTGTCGAAACCGAAATCGATGGAGACCGCCGCGGGGTACTGCAGGAGTATCAAGTCACAAACGGAAAAAAGGGACTTTGCGTGGTTCACGATTTCAAAGCACGAAGGCATTTGCCCGGCAACGCTTTCAAATGGGAGAAGGGTAACTTTAGTTCATGCGTTAATGCCGATGAAAGAGTGAAATTCTTGAAGTCAATTATTGAGTAAAAAGAAAAAATATGGGCTTTGTTGACGCCTAACGTTCCATTGAGGCGATTAATGTAAGCTTGATTAAGTCTTGATTTTTCAAGTCCTGTTCGTCAAAACTCTTAAAGTCATCGGCGTTACCTTGAAAATTATCGCTTGCGGCACTGATTTCCCAAGCTGCCACAAGTGGATGTCCAATTTTTTCTAGCGCTCGTCGTGCGTTGTATGTTGCCGTGAGGATCCGCTCAGCTTGTTCGATTTTTCGTTCAGACAGCCTTTGTTTTTCCAGCTACCGTAGGTGTTCGAAGCAAAGCATGCGGCAACGAAGATGGCGGCTGCTTGAGCGTCCAATGACCGGAAATCCTGCATAAGGCTCCATCGCGAAAGATCCGCAGAGGGATCAAGGGATAGGCCGCGCAATTTTCCGGGGTTCCCCTCTGGATCGACGCCGTGCCTTGCGGCGGGTGGTACGGGCGATCAATGCAAAGACAGGCTACGCGTTGCGCTGTTGCCAGCCGGTACCGGGGCGGCGCGCACCGACCACAAGGATCACGAGGCCCCCAACCCGCGTCGCAACTCAGAGCGGGCGCAGGGACGGTCTGCGTCTAGCCCTTTGCCACCTCCCGCACGAAGCGCTGTTCGCGCACCACGCGGCCCCAGCGGGCGCCTTCCTGCTCTTCCACCAGCGCAAACCCCTGGCTTTCGTAAAGATGGCGCGCCGCATCCAGACCGGCAAAGGTCCAGAGCTCGACCCGTGGCACCTCAAGGGCGTCCACATGTTCCATCGCCTGATCCAGCAGCGCCCGCCCGATCCCGAGACCGCGGGCCCCGTCGGCGAGGATGAACCAGCGCAGATGGGCGCTGCCTTCCGCCTTGGCCTCGATGCTGACCGAGCCGAGGATCTCCGCGCCGCGCCGGGCGTGGAAACAGGCATTCACCGCGCTCTCGTCGAGGCGGCTGAGAAAGGCGGCCATCTCGCTGGCGACCAGGCATTCAAACGGCAGACCAAAGCCCACCGCGCGGCTGTAGTAGCCCGCGTGCAGCTCCACCACCCGCGCCAGCAGCCCCGGCAGGTAACCGCTGCCATAGGTGACCAGCAGGGCGGTCGGGGCAGGGGTCTCCAGCGCCGCGGCATAGGTCTCCAGCCCCAGCCGCACCTGCTGGCGCGCCTCATGGGGCAGATCCGCCAGCGCGCCCTGCACCTGACGGCGACCGAAGCTCTCGATCTGGCGGAACCGCGCCAGCCCCGCCTCGCTCAGCGCCAGCCGCTTCAGTCGCGGGTCCTGCGCGTCGGTCTCGGCCCGCACCAGCCCCTGCTGTTGCAGCTTGGCGAGCATCCGGCTGACCGAGGATTTCTCCAGTCCCAGCACCGCGCTGAGATCGCGCCCGGTGGTGGCGCTGCCCATGCCGATCTCGATCAGCGCATGGACGGCGGAGGCCGGCAGCCCGCTCTCGGCGAGGTCGCCGCGCAGAAAGCCGAGCTGGCGCACGATCCGGCGCGAGGCGGCGCGGATCCCGTCGATATCGGGGAGGGGAGGGCTGCTCATCATGGTTGCATGATGCAACCCCATTTCATCGCCTGCAAGCCGCCTTTCCGGGTGCCTGCAGTTTTTTCTGCTTTTCCCTTGAGCTTCCAGTGACAGGAAGCCCTACATAGGGCTCAATCGCGAAGATCCGCAAAGGAATCACATCATGAGCCATCCGATCCCGGCCACTCTTTCGATTGAAGGCATGTCCTGCGCCGGGTGCGTGGGCCGCGTGGACCGCACTCTGGCCGCGCTGCCCGGCGTCTCCGGGGTCTCCGTCAACCTCGCGGCTGAGACCGCACGGCTGACGGTCACGACGCCCGAAGGCCTGCGCGCGGCGGATGCGGCGCTGCGGGACCTCGGCAAACCCGCGCGCCATCAGACCGTGCAACTCGCCATCGAGGGCATGACCTGCGCCGGTTGCGTGGGCCGGGTGGAACGGGCGCTGAACGCGCTGCCGGGGGTGGTCTCGGCCCATGTGAACCTCGCCGCCGAGAGCGCGCAGGTGGAGATCCTGCAAGGCACGCTCACCCCTTCGCAGGTGGCCGCCGCCAGCACCGAGGCCGGCTATCGCGCCCGGCTGGCCGCCGCCACCGATACCGAGGACCGCGCCGCCCGCAAGGACCGAGAGGCGCGCGATTTGCGCCGTCAGGTGGGTATTGCAGCGCTCCTGACCCTGCCGGTCTTTGTGCTCGAGATGGGCGGCCATATGGTGCCCGCGCTGCACCACCTTATTGCGCAGACCATCGGGATGCAGACCTCCTGGGTGCTGCAGGCCCTTCTGACCACCGCTGTGCTCTTTGGTCCCGGTCGCGCGTTTTTCACCCTCGGCCTGTCCGCGTTGCGCAAGGCCGCACCGGATATGAACAGCCTCGTCGCCATGGGCTCCGGCGCCGCCTGGGTCTATTCCCTCATTGCCACCTTCCTGCCCGGCCTCCTGCCCGAAGGCGTGCGCGCGGTCTATTTTGAGGCGGCGGCGATGATTGTGACCCTGATCCTGATTGGCCGCTGGCTTGAGGCGCGCGCCAAGGGCCGCACCGGCGCGGCGATTCAGGCCCTCGTCGGTCTGCAGGCCCGCCACGCCCGCCGCCTGACCAAATCCGGCCAGCCCGAGGATGTCGAAATTGACGCCCTTGCCCCCGGCGATCTGATCCTGATCCGTCCGGGCGAGCGTATCCCCACCGATGGCACCATCACCGAGGGCAGCGCCCATGTGGACGAAAGCATGATCTCCGGCGAGCCGATCCCGGTGGAGAAAACCATCGGCCAAGCGGTCACTGGCGGCACGGTGAATGGCGAGGGCAGCCTGACCGTGCGCGTCAGCCGCACCGGGGCGGAGACCACCTTGGCGCAGATCATCCGCATGGTGGAGGAGGCGCAGGGCGCCAAGCTGCCGATCCAGAGCCTTGTCGACAAGGTCACCTTGCGCTTTGTGCCCGTGGTGATGGGGCTGGCGGCGCTCACCGTCGCGATCTGGCTGATCGTCGGGCCGGCGCCGACCCTGACCCATGCGCTGGTCGCCGGGGTCTCCGTCCTCATCATTGCCTGCCCCTGTGCCATGGGTCTGGCGACGCCGACCTCCATCATGGTGGGCACCGGGCGGGCGGCCGAACTTGGCGTGCTGTTCCGCAAGGGCGACGCGCTGCAGGCCCTGAACGAGGTCGATATCATCGCCTTTGACAAGACCGGCACCCTGACCGAAGGCCGCCCCAGCCTTGTCGCGCTGAAGACCCGCGCGGGCTTTGAGAGGGCGGAGGTGCTGACGGCGGTCGCCTCGGTCGAGGCGCGGTCTGAGCATCCCATCGCCAGGGCGCTGGTCAAGGCCGCCAACGACGAGGGCCTTACCCTGACCGAGGCTACGGCCTTCAAGACCCTCACCGCGCGCGGCGTCACGGCCACCGTCGCAGGGCGCGAGATCCGCATTGGCAGCGCGCGGCTGCTGTCCGAGGCAGGCATCGGCGTCGAACCCCTCGCCTCCGAGGCGCTGGACCGCGCCAACCGCGGCGAAAGCGTGCTCTATGCCGCTATTGACGGCGAACTGGCCGCACTCCTTGCGGTGGCCGATCCGATCAAACCCACAAGTGCGGCGGCGATCAAGGCCCTGCGCGCGATGGGCAAGGATGTGGCGATGATCTCCGGCGATGCCCCCGCGACCGCAGAGGCGATTGCCCGCGATCTCGGCATCTCTCACGTGGTTGCCGGGGTGGCACCCGAGGGCAAGGTCGCCGCGCTGAAGGACCTCGCCGAACGCGGTCGCAAGCTGGCCTTTGTGGGCGATGGCATCAACGATGCGCCCGCGCTGGCGCAGGCCGATGTGGGCATCGCCATTGGCACCGGCACCGATGTGGCGATCGAGGCGGGCGATGTGGTGCTGATGTCCGGCGACCTTGGCGGCGTGGTAAAGGCGATCGAGATTTCCCGCGCCACCTTGCGCAACATCCGCCAGAACCTCGGCTGGGCCTTTGTCTATAATGCCGCGTTGATCCCGCTCGCGGCCGGCGCGCTCTATCCCGCCTTTGGTATCCTGCTGTCGCCGATCTTTGCGGCCGCCGCGATGGCGCTGTCCTCGGTCTCGGTGCTGACCAACGCGCTGCGGCTCAGGCGGGCCGGCTAGGGCAACCCGCAGGCATCAGACAACAAAAAACCGCCCCGCAAGCAGCTTGCGGGGCGGTGTCCAGTCCAGAGCGAGCAGGGCTCAGACTTGGGTCGGATAAAGCGACTCGTAGATCGGGATCAGCGTCTTGTCCTCAAACAGCGAGGAGACCGAGGTGCCGTGCCAGATGTTCAGGATCGCCTGAGTGAACAGGGGCGCGGTCGGCACGATGCGGATATTCGGCGCATCGAGGATCGCTTGGGTCGGCTGGATCGAGTCGGTCAGCACCAGCGATTTCATCACCGAATTGGTCACGCGCTCCACCGCCGGGCCGGACATCACGCCGTGGCTGATATAGGCGTGCACTTCCTTGGCCCCATTGTCCAAGAGCACCTGCGCCGCCTTGCAGAGCGTGCCGGCGGTGTCGCACATATCGTCAACGATCAGGCAGATCTTGCCGGTCACATCGCCGATCACGGTCATCTCGGCCACTTCGCCGGGCTTTTCGCGGCGCTTGTCGACGATGGAGAGCGGTGCGTTGATCCGCTTGGCGAGCTCGCGGGCGCGGGCCACGCCGCCCACGTCGGGCGAAACCACCATCAGGTCGTCCATCTGGCCCTTGAACTGCGCCTTCACATCCAGCGCGAAGATCGGGCTGGCGTAGAGGTTGTCCACCGGAATGTCGAAGAAGCCCTGGATCTGCGCGGCATGCAGGTCGAGGGTCAGGATGCGTTCGATCCCCGCGCCGGTCAGCATATTGGCGACCAGCTTGGCCGAGATCGGCGTGCGCGCCTTGGTGCGGCGGTCCTGACGGGCATAGCCGAAATAGGGGATCACCGCGGTGATCCGCTGGGCCGAGGAGCGGCGCAGCGCATCGGCGATGATCAACAGCTCCATCAGGTTGTCGTTGGCCGGGTTGGAGGTCGGCTGGATGATGAACATATCCTCGCCGCGCACGTTCTCATAGACTTCGACGAAGATCTCGCCGTCGTTGAACCGTTCCACCCGTGCATTGACGAGATCCTGGTCGACGCCGCGGTGCAGGCTCATGCGGCGGGCGATGGTTTTGGCAAGCGGGAGGTTGGCGTTCCCAGCGATCAGCTTGGGTTCGTTCAAGGTCGGCATTGGCTGTTTATCCCCAGGCAGCAATGTGACAGATTCGTGATATTGAACCCCGCTTAACACGCACATAGTCTCGGGCCTAGTTCTAAGCACGAGGAAATCCGCCATGCCCGCCTCCGCCCCCACAATCGACTACTATTTCTCGACATTGTCGCCCTATAGCTACCTTGCCGGGCTGCGACTGGAGGAGGTCGCGGCGCGCCATGGGGCGCGGATCACCTACAAGCCCTTCGACATCATGGCCCTGTTTGGCCGCACCGGCGGCACCCCGCCCAAGGACCGGCATCCTTCGCGGCAAGAGTATCGCCTGATCGAGATGGAGCGGCAGTCCAAGCGGTTGGGCCTGCCGCTGAACCTGAAGCCCACCTTCTGGCCCACCAATGCCGCGCCCTCGTCCTATGCGATCATCGCGGCGCAACAGGCGGGCGGCGGCGATCTCGGCGCGCTGGTGCACAACACGTTGCGCGCGGTCTGGGCCGAGGAGCGCAACATCGCCGAGGACGCGGTGGTCAAGGATCTGCTCGCGGGCGCCGGTTTCAACCCCGCGCTGGCCGACAGCGGCCTTCTGACCGGCGCGGAGATCTATGCGCAAAACCTCGAGGAGGCGGTGAGCGCGGGCGTCTTTGGCGCGCCCTTCTACGTGACCTCGGATGGCGCGAAGTTCTGGGGCCAGGACCGTCTGGCGGACCTTGACTGGCATCTGGGAGGGCAGGGGGCGTGAGCCTCGACCAGGCAAGCCTGCCGCAACAGGTCTATCACCGCGCCTTCGGCACCGGCGCGCGCCCTCTCTTTGCGGTGCATTGCTCGCTGGCCCATTCCGGCGCCTGGCGCGGGCTGGCAGCCGCCCTGGGCGAAAATCAGGTGACGATCGAAGCCTTCGACCTTCTGTCCCATGGCAAGAGCCCGGATTGGGACGGCCAAGGCATCCTGCAGCTGAGGAACGCGGAGGCCGGTCTGGCGCTGCTGGAATCACAGGTGGCCGAGGTCGGCGCTGCGGTGGACCTGATCGGCCATTCCTTTGGCGCCACGGTGGCTCTGGCGATGGCAGAGGCGCGGCCCGACTGGGTGCGCTCGCTCACCCTGATCGAACCGGTTCTCTTTGCTGCCGCGGGCTCCGTGGACCCGGAGGCTCTGGCGCAGATGCGCCGCGATCACATCACCGTGCGCACGCCTTACGCGGCGGGCGATATCGAACTGGCCACCCGGCTGTTCAACCGCGCCTGGGGCACGGGGCATCCGAAATGGCCCGATATCCCCGAACATGCCCGCGCCGCGATGATGCGGTCCTTCCCGGCGGTGATGGACTGTGACGCGCAGGTCTATGATGACGAGGCGGGCCTCCTGGCCCCCGGCGCGCTGGAGGCGCTTCAGATGCCCATTCTGCTGATGCAGGGGGGCGCGACCCAGCCGATCATGAGCGCGGTGACCAAGGCCCTGTCGACCCGGATGCCCGCTGCCCGCGTCGAGGTGGTGGAGGGGGCGGGCCATATGGTCCCGGTCACCCATCCCCGCGCGGTGGCGGCAGCCCTGCAGGCGCTCTGGTCCTGAACAGACAAACGGCGCGCTTTCCGGGCGCGCCGTGCTCACTCAGGTCGGCTCTTCGATGATATAGTCTTCCCAATCGTCGATCGGCACGTCGAACTCCGAGACGGTGATCCCGCGCACCGAGACCCCCGCCCGATGCACGCTCTCGGGATCGCCACTCAGCAGCGGGTGCCAGTCCGGCAGGCTCTTGCCCTCCCACAACAGACGATAGGCGCAGGTCTGCGGCATCCAATAGGCATGGGTGTCGAGATTGTCCGGCTTCAGCACGATACATTCGGGGATGAAGCTGTGCCGCGTCTCGTAATGGGCGCATTGGCAGGAATTGTCGTCAAGCAGCCGGCAGGCCACCCGCGTCAGCGCGATCTCGCCGGTATCCTCATCCTCAAGCTTGTTGAGGCAACATTTGCCGCAGCCATCACAGAGCGCCTCCCACTCGCGCGGGGAGAGTTTCGCGAGCGGCTTCTTTTCCCAGAAGCGCTGGCCGAGGCCCTTGCGGTCGATGTGATTGGTCATTGGCTGCGCCCGGGCAGGGCGGCGAGGATCTCCCGCGCCTGATCGCAATCGGCCTGCATCTGGGCAATGAAAGGCTCCAGCCCGTCGAATGTCATCTCCGGACGGAGATAGTCCACCAATCCGACCGAAAGCCGCGCTCCGTAGAGATTGCCTTTGAATTCAAACAGGAAAGTCTCGATATTGGGATGCGCGCCATCAAACATCGGCCGCACCCCGACCGAGGCGGCGCCGTGGTAGCTGCCCTTGTGCGGCCCGTCGAGCACATCGACCAGCACCGCATAGACGCCAAAGGCGGGCGGGTGCAGCCCGTCGATGGACTGGTTGGCGGTGGGAAAGCCCAGCTCGCGTCCGCGCTGCTCGCCGCCAATGACTTCGCCCTCGATCCGATGCCAATGGCCGAGCATCGCCGCCGCATCCCGGGGCCGTCCCTCGCTCAAAGCGGTGCGGATCGCGGTGGAGGAGACGGTATCCTCGGAATATTCCATCAAGGGCGCGATGGTGACGCCAAAGCCCATCTCGGCGCCAAAACGTTGCAGATCCTCGGCGGTGCCCTTGCGGCCCTTGCCGAAACAGAAATCGGCGCCGACCACCACATGGGCCAGCCCCAGGCCTTCGGCGATCACCTTGCGGGCAAACTCTTCCGGCGTGAGCGAGGAGAGCGCGGAGTTGAAATTCAGCTGGTAGAGCGTGTCGACACCGAGTTTTTCCAGCCGATGGGCCTTGGCGCTTGCGGACATCAGCCGGAAGGGCGGGGCGGCGGGGGCAAAATACTCGCGCGGATGCGGCTCGAAGGTCATCACCCCCAGGGGTGCCTCCGGCGCGGCCTTGCGGGCGAGGGCAATCACGGACTGATGGCCGCGGTGAACACCGTCGAAATTGCCGATGGCCACGGTGGCCCCGCGGTCCTCTGGCTCGACGAATTGATAATCCCGGATGATGCGCATGGCGCCTGCCTAGCCGCAGGTGCGACGCGGCGCAAGGGCGCTCTGCACAGAGGGCGCCCGCCCCGGCGCAGCTGCTCGGATTTTGGATATTTGGAAGAAGATGAAGAGGGGGTCCGGCTTTCATCTTCTTTTAAATATCCCCGCCGGAGGCTTCCCAGGCTCGCCCCGCGTTGCGGACCTGCAGGGGGCGTTGCCCGGGCAGCGCACGCCCCGGATACCGGATGTTGCGGGCAAGGCGCTAAGGTGGGTCCTGATCGATCAGAAAAACGGGGGCGTGGGGCGGCTGTGGGCGGCCCGGCGTCACACCAGACAGTGGGCCCCGCCAAAACGGGGCAGGTCTTGCAGCTGCCAGACACGCAGGTCCCGAGGGGCCTGGCCGGATGTCGCCTGAAGAGCGGTACCGCTTCCCGTCTTTCGCCACGGCCAGCAGGAGCACACAGAAAGCACCGCGCGGAAGGCCCTCCGCCGCGGCGATCTGTGCTGGCTCAGTCGAACTTGCGCGAGGGCGCCATCACCATGGCCTCCCCCACCAGCACCTTCTTGCCATCCACAAGGCAGCGGCAGTCCAGTTTCACCCGCCGCTTGTCGATCTGGATATCGGTCACCTCGACCTCGGCCAGCACCAGATCGCCGGGGCGCACGGGGGCGAGGAACTTCAGGCTCTGGCTCATGTAGATGGTGCCATGGCCGGGCAGTTGCTCGCCGATCACCGCCGAGATCAGCCCCGCCGTCAACATGCCATGGGCGATGCGGCCCTCGAAGATGGTGTCACGGGCATAGGCCTCGTCGAGATGCACCGGATTGCGGTCGGTGGAGACCTCGGCGAACATCTCGATATCCGCATCGGTGATCTCCTTGCGCAGATAGCGGATCATGCCCATTTCGATGTCTTCGATGCAGATGGTGCCGCGGGGGAAATTGTCCAACATCCCTACCTCCTCAGGAATCGGCGCGGCAATAAAACGTCCGCTGAATTTGTCGCTTTGAAATTTAATTACCTCGCGGGCGCAGAAAGTCAAGCCCCCGGAGGGACGCGGGGGAGCAAGGCGGACGCCCTGACGGGCGACAGGACAAGGCCCGCCCCTGCCTTCAGGCAGAGACGGGCCCGTTTGGCGCTCTGGCGCGGATCCTAGCGCAGGAAACCGATGCTGTAGGTGGGGGCGATCTGTTCGCGGGTGATGTAGGCCTCAAGCGCGGCGGGCTCGGGCTGCTCGGTGGTCCGGGTGTCCTTGGCTGCGAGGCCACCGGTGATGAACAGCGTGTCCACCCCTTCGCCCATGCCGCCAGAGATATCGGTCTGCGGCCCATCGCCAATCGCGAGGATGTCGCGGTCGCTGACATCGACGCCGAGTTCTGCCAGACGGCGGCGGGCGAGGTCATAGATCGGCGGGTAGGGTTTGCCGAAGTAAAGGCTCTCGCCGCCCATTTGGGTATAAAGCTTCGCCAGCGCCCCGGCGCACCATTCGCGCACTTCGCCGCGGTCGACGACGATGTCCGGGTTGGCGCAAAGAAGCTTCATCCCCATCTGCTTGGCATAGAGGAAATCGGGGCGGTTCACTTCCGGATCGGCGAGGGTGTCAAAGGGGCCGCAGCAGACGATGCCCTCGGCCTCTTGCAGGGGGACGCGGGTGATCTCGACGGGATTGTGGATCACCTTCATCGGCTCGAAGAAGCCGGCGTCGCGCTGCCATTCGCCCATGAAATAGACCTTCTGGCCCACCGCCCCGGTGAACATCGCCGCGCGCGCCGAGTCGCCGGAGGTGGCGATGGTGTCATAGGCGTCATCCGGAACCCCGAACTGCGACAGCTGCTCGGCGACACCGGCGCGGGGCTTGGGGGAATTGGTCACCAGCACCACCACGCCGCCCCGTTTGCGGTAGTCTTGCAGGGCAGCCACGGCGGAGGGATAGGCGGTGATGCCGTTGTGCACGCAGCCCCAGAGGTCCACGAACAGGGCCTTGTAGTCGGCGGAGACCTCGGAGAGGGCGGAGATGATCTGGGTCATGGGGCTGCCTCATGCAGGGAAGGATGCGTCCTCCCCTCATGCCAGAGGCAGCCCGGTTTGACCAGAACCTCAGCCGCGCGGCTTGGGCTTCATGGCGCCTTTCGGCGGGGTGAACCGCTTGGAGGTGTCAGAGGCGGAGGCGCGGGCCTTGTTCTTCTTGCTTGAGGGCTTGCCTTCGGGCGGCGGCGGGCCCTTCGGCCGGTCGCCGCGGGGTTTGTCGAACTTGGGCTTGTCGAATTTGCCCTTCTCGCCACGCGGCTTGTCTCCCCAGGGCTTGTCGGACCGCGGCTTGTCGCCCCAGGGTTTGTCGCCTCTGGGCTTGTCCGAGCGCGGCTTGTCGCCCCAGGATTTGTCGCCCTTGGGCTTGTCGAACTTGGGCTTGTCGAACTTCGGTTTGTCACCGGAGCTGCGCGGCTTGGCCGGGCGGGCGCTGAAGGGGCGCTCTTCCTCCGATTGGAACCGCGGTTTGCGCGGAGCACGATCGTCGCTGCGATAGGGTTTGCGATCCTCGCGCGGGCCGCGATCCCCGCGATCCCCCCGGTCACCGCCATAGCTGCGCTCGCCGCGATCCTCGCGCGGTCCACGGTCGCCCCGATCCCCACGGTCACCGCCAAAGCCACCGCGTCCACCCTCCTTGCGGAAGGGCGGTTTCTTGCGTTCGGGCAGCACCGGCGCTTCGGCCAGCTGGGCGAGTTTGGAGCCATCGTCCAGCGCCATCTCGCCGCCGAGCATGGCGACAAAGCCCTCGGCCTTGTCTTGGGCGATTTCGGCATAGCTGACGTCGTCCAGGATACGGATCGCGCCAATCGCGGTCTTGTCGATGCCACCGGCCTTGCAGAGCATCGGCAAGAGGCGGCGCGGGTCGGCGCCGGTGTCGCGACCGGAGGCAATCGAGAACCAGACCGAGGGGCCGAAGGGGGCGCGGGGTTCGCGTTCCTTCTTCTTGCCACTGTCGAGCGAGACATCGGTCAGCTCTTCCGGGGCGGAACGGGCGGCGGACCAGAGCCGCAGGTAGCCGGCGGCCAGTTGCTCGGCGCTGAAGCTCTCGACCAGCTTGCCCAGCCATTCCTGCTGGCTCTCGGGCAGATCCTCGCTCCAGGCGGCATCGGAGATCATCCGGTCGAGGTCGCGGCCGCGCACATCGTCGGCGGAGGGCGCGTCGACCCAATCGGCCGAGAGTTTGGCCTCGCGCAGCAGGCGCTCGGCCTTGCGCACGGCGCGGTTGGTGACCATCAGCGCGGAGACCCCCTTGCGGCCCGCGCGCCCGGTGCGGCCGGAGCGGTGCAGCAGGGTCTCGTGGCTGGAGGGCAGGTCGGCATGGACCACCAGGTCGAGGTTGGGCAGGTCGATGCCGCGCGCCGCCACATCGGTGGCGACGCAGACGCGGGCGCGGCCATCGCGCATCGCCTGCAGCGCCCCGGCGCGTTCGGCCTGGGACAGCTCGCCCGAGAGCGCCACCACCGCAAAGCCGCGGTTGGACAGGCGAGTGACCAGACGGTTCACCGCCGCGCGGGTATTGGCAAAGACGATGGCATTGGGCGCCTCGTGGAACCGCAGCACGTTGATGATCGCATTCTCGATGTCATGCGGGGCGACAAGATGCGACAGGTAGGAGATGTCGCTGTGCTGTTCGGACTTGTTGATGGTGGAGATGCGCTGGGCATCGGTCTGATAGGTCTCGGCCAGGGTCGCGATCGGTTTCGACACGGTGGCGGAGAACAGCAGGGTCTGCCGGTCCTCGGGCGTCTCTTCGAGGATGAACTCCAGATCCTCGCGGAAGCCGAGGTCAAGCATCTCATCCGCCTCGTCGAGCACCACGGCGGCGACCTGGCTCAGGTCGATGGAACCGCGGGTGATGTGGTCGCGCAGGCGGCCCGGGGTGGCGACGACGATATGGGCGCCCCGCTCGAGGCTGCGGCGCTCGTCGCGCATGTCCATGCCGCCCACACAGGAGGCCAGCACCGCACCTGCCTCGGCATAAAGCCAGGTGAGCTCGCGCTTCACCTGCAACGCCAGCTCGCGGGTGGGGGCGATCACCAGTGCCGCCGGGGTGGTGGCGGGACCGAAACGTCCCTCCTCGTCGAGGATGGTGGGGCCGATGGCGAGGCCGAAGCCCACCGTCTTGCCGGAGCCGGTCTGGGCCGAGACCAGAAGATCCGCCCCCGCCAGGTCCGGGTCGGAGACCGCCTCCTGCACCGGGGTGAGGGACGTGTAACCACGGCGCTCGAGCGCCAGCTGCAGGGTGGGTATCAAGAAGGGAATCCGTTCGTATCGCATATGGGCGCGCGATATCGCGCCCGAAAGGGGTCAAGATCGCGCGTATAGCGGAAGAAATCGCTCTTGTATAGCGCACAGTGGTCAATCCCGCAGGCAGTCGCTGCATGGCTGCCCTGCGTCTTTCGGCAGGGCTTTGCCGGTTCGGGGGCGCGGACGCGGGGGGCACCCTTGCCGGGCGCGGGATTGCTGCTAGAGTCGGCACGCTCCGCCGCCTCTGCCGCGCCCATTAGGGCCTATTGGGCCAGTGGCTGGCGGCGCGCCCGTGACCCAACAGTGACCCAAGACTGATCCTAGCCGGAAGACAAGATCTGCTGATGACTTCATTCTCCCGATCCGCCCGCCGCCTGGTCGCGGCGGCCTCGCTGGCGGCGCTCTCCGCCTGCGGCACAACCTACGAGCTGCCCGAGACCGGCGGCTCCTATTCCGACGAGGCGGCGCGGCTCTTTGCCGAGGCGCGCTCTTCCGGGCCGGTGACACCCCTGTCCCGCTCCGCCGCCGAGGCGCGCTATGCCCGGGTGCAGCCGCGGGTGCTGAGCGCCGGACGCGAGACCTGCCGCCAGCTCAACACCGGCGTCAATTGCAACGTCTCCATGTCGATCGACCGCGAGATGAGCGAGCGCAACGCCTATTTCACCTATCAGAACGGGCAGCCGGTGATCAAAATCTCGCTGCCACTGATCCAGGACACCGCCAGCGATGACGAGGTCGCCTTTGTGCTGGCGCATGAATATGGCCATCTGATCGGCCGCCATGTGGAAAAACAGCAGCAACAAGTTCTGGCCGGGGCGCTGATCGGCGGCGCGCTCGGCGGGCTTCTCGGCGACAGTTCCGATGCGGTGGCCCTGGGCATGGGGGTGGGCACCACCGCCGGCGGCATCGTCTATTCGCAATCCTACGAGCTGGAAAGCGACACCATCGGCACCCGCATCGCCCATGCGGCGGGCTATGATCCGGTGGAGGGCGCGAAGTTCTTTGCCCGTGCCGAGGCCGAACGCGGCGGGCAGGGCGGCTATTCGATCTGGGGCACCCATCCGCCGGATCGCAAGCGGGTGGCCACGGTGCTGGCCACCAAGGCGCAGATCGAGGCGGAGCAGGGGCTGCGGGGAACGCAATAGGCCTCCCTGCCTCCAGGCCCCTGTTCGAAAACGGAAAAACGCCCGCGGATGCGGGCGTTTTGCTGTCCTGAGCGCCTGACCCCCGGCGGGGCCGGAGGTCAGGCGCGGTCTGGCGCTCAGACCTTGAGGTTGGGGATGATCTGCTTCTTGCGGGACATGATGCCCGGCAGCACCACCAGGTCGCCGGTCACGGGGACGCCGAAGCTTTTCTCCGCCACGGTCTTCACCAGATCGTTCGGCACCAGCAGGGTGGCTTCTTCCTTCAGGATGTCGACCACGAACAAGAGCACCTGGTCGACGCCGTCTTCGGCCTCTACCGCCTTGAAGCTCTCCATCAGGCTGTCCTTGCGACCGAGCGGGATTTCCGGCGCGGTGGTTTCCAGCACGGAGACGCGGAAGGAGGTGCCGTCCACCTCGTATTCCTTGGAATCCATCCGGATCAGTTCCGCGTCGGAGAAGGCGGAGACGTCGGATTTGGCGGCAAACATCTCGGCCGCATAGGTCGGGATGTCGAGGCCCAGCTCGGCGGCCAGCTTCTCGGCGACGGCGCGGTCATGCGGGGTGGTGGTGGGGGAGCGGAATTCCAGCGTGTCGGAGAGGATGCAGGTCAGCGCCGCCCCCTTAATATCCTCGGGCATGCGGGCGGCGGCCTCGCCCATCAGGTCGATCATGATGGTGGCGGTGCAGGCCAGCGGGCGCACGGTGATGTCGATCGGGCCCTTGGTTTCCAGACCGCCGACCAGCTTGTGGTGGTCGATGATGGCCAGGATATCGGCGGAATTGATCGAGGCGGGCAGCTCGGCGGGGTTGTTGGTATCGACGATGACCACCGGCGCATCGGCGGCCACATCCGCGATGATGGCGGGCTTTTCAAAGCCCCAGCGGGTCAGCATGAAGGCGGCTTCGGTGTTCGGCTCGCCGAGCAGCACCGGGGTGGCGGCCTCACCCTGCACCTCGTTCAGGTACCAGGACCAGATGATCGGGGAGCCGGTGGAATCGGTGTCGGGGGATTTGTGGCCGAAAACTTGAATGGTCATGAATGCAATCCTGTCTGGCGGGTGTTTTGCCGCGCCTTATAGCAGGGCAGAGGGGTTTGTCACCCCGCCACGGGCGGGCTGCGGGGTTGAGCCTTTTGCATGGCAGGTTGCGCTGTCGCGACGGCGGGCGGAGCGCAAGCCGGGCCGGGCAGAGCGGCTGCAACGCCCGGTCGGCTGGCTGGCCTCAGCCCTCGAAGGGGGTGAGCTGGTAGCCGGCCCGCGCCAGCAGGTTCAGCACGCCATTCTCGCCCGCCAGATGGGCCGCGCCCACCGCCACCACCAGCCGCGGCTCGGGGCGGGCGGCGAGGCGCTTGACCCAGGCGCGGTTGCGCTGGTCGAGTACCCGGGTGTCAAACCCGCCGAGCAGCCGCTGCACCTCGGCGCGCGACACCGGCTGATCGCGGTAGACCATCCAGGCGGTGAGGATGCGCCCCTCGGTCAGGCGCCCGTCGAAATAGGATTCAGACAGGGTGACAAAGAGATCCTCGTGCCGGGTCTGGCTCTTGAGATCGAGCAGCAGGAGCTTGACCTGATCCTTCAGCGCCATGCCGGAGAGCGCCTCGAGCCCGGCCACCGGCTCCTCCAGTCCGAGGGTCGGCACGCGGGCGGCGATTGCGGTCTGCTCGATCCGGTCATCGAGACCGCGCCGACTGCCAAAGCCACGCTTGCGGCAATCGGTGCCGGTGAGGAAATCCGACAGGTACCAGGGCTGCATCTGCGCCGCCACGAAGGGCTCGATCCCCAATTGCCAGAGCCGGGTGCTGAGCAACAGCCAGTCCTCCGCGCTCATCATCCGGTCGAGGGTGCGACCGGGCGGCAGCAGGAAGTAGCGCTCAAAGGCGGCCTCGTCGGCGTCGGCGGCCCGCATCTGCGGCTCGGTCACCTCGAGAAAGACCAGATCGGCGCGGCGCACCAACGGGCGGATCTCGCGCATCAGCGCCGCCATGCGCGAATCGCCGCTGTGCTGGGTGCCGATCACGTCGATGCGCTGGCCGTTGCGGCTGGCCACCCAGTGATTGCCAAAGGCATAGGGCGTGCGCGCCAATTGCCGGTCCAGCTCGCTGCGGGCAGTGGCGGTGAGATGGTCGCGCAGGTCGATGCCGGTGCAGCGCGCCAGCGCCGCCTCGGGGGCACCGACAAGGAGCGCAAGCCCGAGGGCGAGGGCGCCGAGCGGCGCGGCGAGACGGCGCCGGACCCGGGACAGGCGGCTCACAGCGGCGCCTCGGTGATCACATAGCCCTCGGCCGCGAGCAGCGCCAGGAGGCCGCGCTCGCCCGGCAGATGGGCGGCGCCCACCGCCACCACCAGCCGGTCGCCGGCCTGCGCCTCGATCACCGGCACCCAGTCGCGGTTGCGCTGGTACAGCAGCGCCTCCAGCACCTCGTCGAGCTGGCGCTGGCGTTCGGCGACGGGCACCTCCATCTCGGCGCGCAGGAACGCCTTGGTCTGCAAGAGGTTGAAGGCCTCGAACGCGCCGTCGAAATAGCTCTCCAGCATGGTGTGGAATTCATCCTCCTCAACCCCCATCAGGGCGATATAGCTGCTGAGATCGGCGACCTGCTTGTCCAGCGGGTCGGCGTTGAGCGCCTGGAACACCGTCATCGCCTCCTCGAGCGAGCGCACCGCCACCCCTGCCTCTTCCGCCAGGACCATCAGCTGCTGGTCGAGCCCATGGGCCACATCGGGAATGCGCCGGGCGCAGAGCGGCACCGACAGCGACATCGACAGGAACCAGGGCCGCATCTTGGCGGCGGCAAAGGGCGGGATGCCCGCGGCCTGCGCCAGGCGGGCCACCTGCTGCCAGGCCGGGTCCGGCAGCCGGTCGATGAGGGTCGGTCCCTCGGTGATGTAGATCAGCTCCGGCTGCGCCAGCAACTGCCGGTCGGCGCGGGCCTTGTCCTGCCGGTTGATCTCCACCAGAAGCGCATCGGCAGCGCGGATCTCCGGCGCCAGCGCCGCGACGATGGGAGCATGGCGCGGATCGTTGAGATGCAGGGTGCCGATCAGGCGCAGCTCACGGTCGCCCCTTGTGGCGCGCCAGCTCAGCCCGCGCGCATAGGGCATCGCCGCCATCTCCGCCTCCACCTCGGCCCAGAGGGCGGGATCGGCGCTCTGGCGCAGGTCCTGCCCGGCGCATTGCGCCAGCGCCAGCGAGGGGGCGAGCAGCGCCGCCCCGAGAAGACCGGCGAGGCCGCTGCGACCCCGGCGGGGGCGGCGGCGAAAGAACAATCCGGACATGGCGACCTGCTCGTTGGTGTTTTTTGCTGCTGCCACATTGCCATTGCCGCGAGGGCGGGGCAAGCATGGCCACGATGATGCGCGAACAGGATCTCTACGGCCCGGTCAAGGCCCTCTTGCACGGCCAGGGCTATACCGTGAAGGGCGAGGTGGGGGCTGCCGATGTGGTGGCTGTTCGCGGCGATGAGCCGCCGGTGGTGGTGGAACTCAAACTGCGCTTCTCGCTGGCGCTGTTTCACCAGGCGGTGGCGCGGCTCAGCCTCACCGATCTGGTCTATCTCGCGGTGCCACGCCCGACCGGCAAGACCGCGCGCCGGGCGCTCAAGGACAATCTGGCGCTCTGCCGCCGCCTTGGCCTCGGCCTCATCACTGTGCGCGCAGATGGCCGCGCCGAGGTCCATTGCGACCCCGGCCCCTATGCGCCGCGCAAGTCCAGGGTGAAATCCGCCCGCCTTCTGCGCGAATTCACCCGCATCAAGGGCGATCCCAACCTAGGGGGCGCAACGCGCGGCGGTCTGGTCACCGGCTACCGACAAGACGCGCTGATCTGCGCCGCCTATCTCGCCGCCCATGGCCCCAGCCGCGGTGCCGAAATCGCCAAGGCAACCGGCATCGCCCGCGCCACCCAAGTCATGTATTCCAACCACTACGGCTGGTTCGCGCGCGCCGAAAAAGGCCTCTACACCCTCACCGAAACAGGCGAGAGCGACCGCCTCGCCTGGCCAATCCCGGACCTGCCAATCCCGGACCTGCCCAGCTCACCCCCCTCGACGTGACCCTCTTCATCTTTTCCCAAATATCCCGGGGAGCGCGAGGGGCCGGCCCCTCGCACCCGCGCTCTCGGCCAGATGCCGCCGCCCGCAGGGGCTGTCACAAAATACCTCAAAATTTCTTCGCCCGCAGAGTTGACTCAGTAAAGTCCTCTGCCTAACTATCCCGGCAGTTAGCACTCGACGTAAGTGAGTGCCAACGACCTCGCGGCCCATGATGGGCGTGAGGAAAGGAAAACACTTTGAGCCTTTTGAGGAGCTGCAAAGATGGCATTGAAACCGCTTCATGACCGCGTGCTGGTTCGCCGTACCCAAAGCGAAGAAAAAACCGCTGGCGGTCTGATCATTCCCGACAGCGCCAAGGAAAAACCGTCCGAGGGTGTTGTTGTCGCGTGTGGCGCTGGCGCGCGCAAGGACAGCGGCGAGCTGATCGCGATGGCCGTGAACGAGGGCGACCGCGTCCTGTTCGGCAAATGGTCCGGGACCGAAGTCACCGTCGACGGCGAAGAGCTGCTGATGATGAAAGAAAGCGACATCATGGGTGTGCTCGTCTGAGCCTGACGCTCCGACACACTTCATCGCAATATACAGTATTCTCAAGGAGACTGAAAAATGGCTGCTAAGGACGTCAAATTCGACACCGATGCCCGCAACCGTATGCTGAAGGGCGTGAACACCCTCGCAAACGCGGTTAAAGTGACCCTCGGCCCCAAAGGCCGCAACGTGGTTCTGGAAAAATCCTTCGGCGCACCGCGCATCACCAAGGACGGCGTGTCCGTGGCGAAGGAAATCGAACTGGAAGACAAGTTCGAGAACATGGGCGCCCAGATGGTGAAGGAAGTTGCTTC
>CAKZRP010000075.1 GCA_937146765.1 uncultured Paracoccaceae bacterium
AGGCCGCAAGGTGTGGCAGGGGACTGTAACTCCCTCGCGGAGACGCACGCCTGGTTCGATTCCAGGGTCGCCCACCACTCTTCCTCTTTCAGATGACAAATCAATGACTTGAGCAAGGGTGGTGGCAGCCGCCAGTGGGCGGATATACCTCAGATTTCAATAAACGTGCAGACAGGCCGCGGGTCTTGGCGCGCTGAAAATCCGCGTGATTTTCTTGCCGCTTGTCACCACAAGCCTAACTGGGGCTTTGCCCCAGACCCCAGGATATTTTTTGAAAGATGAAGCAGAAAGCGGTGTCAGACCGCTTCTGCCAGAGCTGAGTCGACCCAAGCCAAGAGCGCCTCCAGATCGGGGGCGGCTTCCACGGCGAGGCCTTCGGCGAAGCGCTCGAAAGCTTCGACATTCATGCGGTTGACGCCGGAGATCACCGGCAGGCCCATGGCAAGGGCCTCGGCGATGACGGGACGCATGCCGCGACCGTCGGCCTCGTGTTTGCCGAATTTATTCACCAGCAGGATCTGCGGCGCGGGCGCGGCGGCGAGGCCGGTCGTGACCAGCCCGACCGCACGTTCCAGCGCGCCGGGGTTGAGGCGACAGCCACGCGCCCCCTCGCCCAGGGACTGCGAGATGCGGATGGTTTCGCCCGCTGGCAGGACGCGCACGTCCATGTCGCAAAGCTTGTTGTCGTAGCATTCGGTATTGGTCTGCACGATACCCGCAGTGCGAATGCCCTTCTCCGCCAGGCGCTCGGCCAGCGCGGTGAGCAGCCGGTCGGTGGCGCCGCGTTCGGTGGTCATCACATAGGCAAGCTGCATGGGGTGTCCTTCTCCCTCCGGGGGCCCCGCGATCGGCCCCCTCCGTGTGGCGGCCAGCTTAGCCCGATCCCCCGAGCCTCGCCAGTGGTGGATGCGCCCTATGGCTGCGGTGGGCTGTCACGCCGGGTCTGCCATGGGCGACAGACCGAGACGGGCAAAGAGCGCGCTGTCGGCATCCTGCCCCGGATTGTCCGCGGTCAGGAGCCGGTCGCCCATGAAGATCGAATTGACCCCGGCAAAGATGCACATGGCCTGCAGCTCGTCGCTCATGCCGCTGCGCCCGGCGGAGAGGCGCAGCTGGGCGCGGGGCATCATCAGCCGCGCCAGCGCGATGGTGCGCACGAGGTCGATGGGATCGAGGGGCTCGGCCTCGGCCAGCGGCGTGTCCGGCATCGGCATCAGGAGGTTGATCGGTACCGACTGCGGATGGTCCGGCAGGGTCGCCAGCGTCACCAGCATGTCGATCCGGTCCTGCCGCCCCTCGCCCATGCCGAGGATGCCGCCCGCGCAGACCTTGATGCCCGCCTCGCGCACCCGCGCCAGAGTTTCGAGCCGGTCGGCAAAGGTCCGGGTGGTGATGACCTCCGGGTAGAAGCGTTCGGAGGTGTCGATATTGTGGTTGTAGTAATCCAACCCCGCCGCCCGCAGGCGCTGCGCCTGCTCCACCTCCAGCATGCCGAGGGTCATGCAGGTTTCCAGCCCCAGCGCCTTGACCCCTTCGACCATGGCCACCAGCTGGTCCATGTCACGGTCCTTGGGCGCACGCCAGGCGGCGCCCATGCAATAGCGGGTGGCCCCGGCGGCGCGGGCGCGGCGGGCCTCGGCCAGGACCCGTTCCACCTCGATCAGCTTTGCCGCCGGAAGCTGCGAGCCGTTGCGGCCCGATTGCGCGCAATAGGCGCAGTCCTCGGCGCAGCCGCCGGTCTTGATCGACAACAGATGCGACATCTGGATGCGATTGGGATCGAAGCTCTGGCGATGCAGGCTCTGGGCCTGAAACAGGAGGTCCATGAGGGGCTGGGCATAAAACGTCTCTGCTTCCTCTCGGGTCCAGTCCTGCCGGGGGCTGATGGGGCGGGGCGGGGTGGCGTCATCCATGGCAATCCTCGCGGTTTGGGTGGTGGTAGATGCACGCATTCCGCGCATTCGCGCCTAATAGATAATATATTATTTGAGTCGCAAGACCCTATCCCGCTGAAAACGCTCACATTCACCAACAGGAAGGCGAGCAAAGATTCCGCTTGACGCGATCCCCTCCGCTCCCCTACCCCTAGAGGCACGCAGGGGAGTCCCGCCAAGGGGACTGAGAGGCAGACAGGGTTTTTCCGCAAGGCAGACCCGGTGACGCGACCCTTTGAACCTGACCCAGTTGATACTGGCGTAGGAAGCTAGGACAGTCGCGCATCGCCCCGGTACAAGGCAGATCCGCCCCTGATCCGACACGGCGGAGCTGTACATTCCGCCTGTTTTCCTCCGGCCCGGCTCAATTGGTGTTTTTGAGAGTAGACTCGAGGAGCACCAAGATGAACGTCCCCAACCCGAAGATCACCACAGGCGCCTTGCCCGCGTCGAAGAAGATCTATGTGGCAGGCGAGATGCACGACAGCATCCGCGTGCCGATGCGCGAGATTGCGACCCATCCGACGGCGGGCGAGGCGCCGCTGCCGGTCTATGACAGCTCCGGCCCCTATACCGACCCCGATGTGTTGACCGATATCCGCGAGGGGCTTGCGCCGGTGCGGGCGGAGTGGATCCGGGCGCGCGGCGATGTGGAGGCCTATGAGGGGCGCGATGTGACCCCGGCGGACAACGGCTTTGTCGAAGGGGATCGGCTGGTGGCGGAATTCCCGGTGCGCGCGGCGCCCCTGCGCGGGATCGGCGGGGCCGCGCCCACGCAGCTGGCCTATGCGCGGGCTGGGATCATCACCGCCGAGATGGAATATGTCGCCATCCGCGAAAATCAGCTGCGGCAGCTGTCGCCCTGTCACAGCGCCCGCGATGGCGAGGATTTTGGCGCCAATATCCCCGACTATGTGACGCCCGAATTTGTCCGGTCCGAGATCGCCGCCGGGCGCGCCATTATCCCCGCCAATATCAACCACCCGGAATTGGAGCCGATGATCATCGGGCGCAATTTCAAGGTGAAGATCAACGCCAATATGGGCACCTCGGCCGTGACCTCCTCGATGGAGGAGGAGGTGGACAAGCTGGTCTGGGCCATCCGCTGGGGCGCCGATACGGTGATGGACCTGTCGACCGGGCGCAATATTCACAACACCCGCGAGTGGATCATTCGCAATTCGCCGGTGCCGATTGGCACGGTGCCGATCTATCAGGCGCTGGAGAAGGTGAACGGCATTGCCGAGGATCTGACCTGGGAGGTCTTCCGCGACACGCTGATCGAGCAGGCGGAACAGGGCGTGGATTACTTCACCATCCATGCCGGGGTACGGCTTCACATGGTGCCGATGACGGTGAACCGGGTGACCGGGATCGTGTCGCGCGGTGGCTCGATCATGGCGAAGTGGTGCCTGCATCATCACCGCGAGAGCTTCCTCTATGAGCATTTCGAGGAGATCTGCGACATCTGCCGCCGCTATGACGTGTCGTTTTCCCTGGGCGATGGTTTGCGTCCGGGCTCGATCGCCGATGCCAATGACGAGGCGCAATTTGCCGAGCTGGAGACGCTGGGCGAGCTGACCAAGATCGCCTGGGCCAAGGACTGTCAGGTGATGATCGAAGGGCCGGGCCATGTGGCCATGCACAAGATCAAGGAGAATATGGAGAAGCAGCTGGAGTGCTGCCACGAGGCGCCATTTTACACCCTTGGGCCGCTCACCACGGATATCGCACCGGGCTATGATCACATCACCTCTGGCATTGGCGCGGCGATGATCGGCTGGTTTGGCTGTGCGATGCTCTGCTACGTGACGCCAAAGGAGCACCTTGGCCTGCCCGACCGCAATGATGTGAAGACCGGGGTGATCACCTATAAGATCGCCGCCCATGCCGCCGATCTGGCGAAGGGGCTGCCGGGGGCGCAGCGGCGCGATGATGCGCTGTCGCGCGCGCGGTTCGAGTTCCGCTGGGAGGATCAGTTCAACCTCTCGCTCGACCCGGAGACCGCGCAGGCCTTCCACGACGAAACCCTGCCAAAACAGGCGCATAAGGTGGCGCATTTCTGCTCCATGTGCGGGCCCAAGTTCTGCTCGATGCGGATCAGCCATGACATTCGCGCCGAAGCCCAGAAGGAAGGCATGGAGGCGATGGCGGCGAAGTTCCGCGAAGGCGGTGCGCTCTATCTGCCGGTGGAGGGCGTGGAGGACGAAGCGTGATCACCATTGCAGGCGCAGGTCTGGCGGGCCTCGCCTGCGCCTATGCGCTATTGCGGCGCGGGGCGTCGGTCACGGTGTTTGAGCGGGCTGAGGTCTTGGGGGCCGAGAGCGTGGCGCGGTTCGCCGGCGGGATGCTGGCGCCCTGGTGCGAGCGGGAGAGCGCGCAGGAAGAGGTTGTGAGCCTCGGTGGCCGCGCCTTCGACTGGTGGGCCCGGATCACCCCGGTGCATCGGCGCGGCACGCTGGTGGTGGCGCTGCGCCGCGACCAGTCCGAGATCGCGCGCTTTGGTCGCCGCACCAGCGCTTACCGCACGGTGAACGGGGCGGAGATTGCCGCGCTGGAACCTGCCTTGAGCGGGCGGTTTCAGCAGGGGCTGTTCTTTGAGCAGGAGGCGCATCTCGACCCGCGCCGGGCGCTGCGCGATCTCGCAGCGGAGGTGCAGCGGCTGGGCGGCGAAATCCGCCTTGGCAGCCCTGCGCCTCAGCAGGTGGACCTCGACTGTCGCGGCATCCACGCCGCCCTGCCCGGCCTGCGCGCGGTGCGGGGCGAAATGGCGCTGCTGCGCTGCCCGGAGGTGAAGATCCGCCGTACCCTGCGCCTCTTGCATCCGCGCACGCCGATCTACCTCGTGCCGCGCGGCGACGGGCACTACATGCTTGGCGCCACCATGGTGGAGAGCGATCACGTCGGCCCGCCGACCCTGCGCGCGCTGATGGAGCTGATGGGCGCGGCCTATGCCCTCAACCCCGCCTTTGCCGAGGCGGAAGTGGTGGAGACCGGCGCCGGTCTGCGCCCGGCCTATCCGAACAACCTGCCCCGGCTGGAGCGGCGCGACGGCACGCTCCACCTCAACGGGCTTTACCGACATGGGTTCCTGCTGGTCCCGGCCCTGGCCGAAGCGGCGGCGGACCAATTGATGGAGCGACGTGATGAAAATCCTCGTGAATTCCGAACCGCATGATGTGACCGGGCCGACCTTGGCACTGGCCTTGGCGGAGCTGGGCTATACCAGTGCAGCCCTGGCCACCGCCCTCAACGGCCAATTTGTGGCCCGAGATGCGCGGGCGTCTCAACCCTTGGAAGCGGGGGATCGGATTGAGGTTCTCGCCCCGATGCAGGGAGGCTAAGTCTATGAAAGTTTACGGGGAAACCATGCCCTCTCGGCTCTTCTTGGGCACTGCGCAATACCCCTCACCCGCGATCCTGCAGGCGGCGATCAAGGCCAGCGGCACCGGGCTGGTCACGGTGTCCTTGCGCCGCGAGGCCGCGCATGGCTCGGGCGCGGGGTTCTGGGACCTGTTGCGCGAGACCGGCGTGCGCATCCTGCCCAATACCGCCGGCTGCCATTCTGCGCGCGAGGCGGTGACCACGGCGCAGATGGCGCGCGAGGTCTTTGGCACCGACTGGATCAAGCTTGAGGTGATTGGCCATGCCGACACATTGCAACCAGATGTCTTTGGACTGGTCGAGGCGGCCCGAATTCTCAGCGCCCAAGGCTTCAAGGTCTTTCCCTATACGACCGAGGATCTGGTGGTGGGCGAGCGCCTGCTGGACGCAGGCTGCGAGGTGCTGATGCCCTGGGGCGCGCCGATTGGATCGGGGCGCGGTTTGGTGAACCCGGATGGATTGCGCGCCATGCGGGCGCATTTCCCGGACGTCCCCTTGGTGGTTGATGCCGGAATCGGACGCCCCTCGGACGCAGCGGCGGCAATGGAGCTGGGCATGGATGCGGTGCTGTTGAACACCGCTGTGGCCAAGGCCGGCGCCCCCGTTCTGATGGCGCGCGCCATGGCCGAGGCCATCGCCGCCGGACGCGCCGGATATGACGCCGACCCGATGGAACGCCGTGACATGGCGGTGCCCTCAACGCCTGTGCTCGGGCTGGCGGAGTTTATATGATGGAACGCTTCTACCTGATCACCGGTCATGTGGGCCGTCTGGAACTTTTGGTGCCGCAGGGTGCGCGTCTGGTGCAACTTCGGATCAAGGATCAGCCTGACCGAGAGGTAAAGCGGCAGCTCGCCCGCGCCCGCGATTTCTGCGCCGTTCATGGCGCGCAGCTGGTGGTGAATGACTATTGGCAGGCGGCGATCGACCTCAATTGCGACTTTGTCCACCTCGGGCAGGAGGATATGGAGACCGCGGATTTCGCCGCCCTTCGCCGCAAGGGCGTGCGGTTTGGCCTCTCGACCCATGACGAGGCGGAACTGGACCGCGCCCTCGCCCAAGATCCCGCCTATGTGGCGCTTGGTCCGGTCTACCCGACCCTCCTCAAGGAAATGAAATGGGCGCCGCAGGGGCTGGAGCGGATCACCCGCTGGAAGGCCCTCGCAGGCAAGGTGCCGCTGGTCGCCATTGGCGGGCTGACCATTGACCGGCTGCCGGGCGTCTTTGCCGCCGGTGCGGACAGCGCGGCGGTGGTCACCGACATACAATGCGCCACCGACCCCGAGGCCCGCACGCGCGACTGGGTGGCCGCATGTTCGACCTGAGCCCCTATGCGCGCCAGATCGCCCTGCCCGAGGTCGGCGAGGCCGGACAGGCCCGCTTTCGCGCCGCCCATGTGCTGGTGGTTGGTGCGGGCGGGCTTGGCTGCCCGGTGCTGACCTATCTGGCGACGGCCGGCATCGGCGCCCTGACCGTGATGGACCCGGACCGGGTGGAGCGCAGCAACCTGCATCGCCAGCCGCTGTTTGCGCCGCGCGACATTGGCGCCCGCAAGGTCGAGGCTGCCGCGCAGGCGATCCGACGTTTGGCGCCGGAGGTGCGCATCACGGCCCGCGCCGAGGCGCTGGGCGCCAGCACCGTTGCCACCGCCATTGCGACGGCGGATGTGGTGGTGGACGCGGCGGACAGTTTTGCCGCCTCCTACATCCTCTCGGATGCCTGTCTGGCCGCGGGCAAGCCTCTGATCTCCGCCTCTGCCCTCGGGCTCGGGGGCTATGTCGGTGGCTTCTGCGGCGGCGCGCCCTCGCTGAGGGCGGTGTTTCCCGACCTGCCGGAGCAGGCGGCCACCTGCGCCACATCGGGGGTGCTCGGTCCGCTGGTGGGGATGCTGGGGACGGCGCAGGCGCAGATGGTGCTGCAGCTGCTTCTGGACTGCAAACCGCGGGTGACCGGCCAGATGCTGCGGTTCGACATGGGGGGCTTGCGCACCTCCGGTTTCCGCTTTGACGCGGCGCCGGAACCGCAGGCGCCGCTGCGCTTTGTGCCCCGGCCCAGGATCGAGGACCTTGTGATCGACCTGCGCGGGGTCGAGGAAGCCCCCGAGATGGTGACCCCAAGCGCGCGACGAATGGCGCCGCAGGAGATTGGCCAAATGGACCTGCCGAAGGGGCGGCGCCTCACCCTGGCCTGCGCCAGCGGCCTGCGCGCCTGGCGGGCGGCGCGGCTCTTGCAGGCACAAGGCCATGACGATCTGGTGCTGCACGCGGTGCAGGCACCATGAGAGGTGTCGTTCTGGCTATCGGCGGCACCGACAGCAGCGGCGGCGCAGGCCTCAGCCGCGATGCGGCGATGGCCACGCGGATGGGCTTCCTGCTGAAACCGGTGGTGACGGCGGTGACCGCGCAAACGGATCGGGCGGTCCATAGGGTCTCGCCAATGCCGCTCGACCTGCTGGACGCGCAACTGCGGGCGGCGCTGGCGGAGCCGCGCCCGCAAGCGGTGAAGATCGGCATGGTCGCAAGTTCAGAGCAGGTGGCGCGTCTGGCGGAGCTGCTGCCAGCAGACCTGCCGCTGGTGCTCGACCCGGTGCTGCGGGCCAGTTCCGGCGGCGATCTGACCCCGGCGGAGGGCTTGCGGCCGCTCTTGCGTCGCGCGGCGCTGCTCACCCCGAACCTGAGCGAAAGTGCGCGGCTGAGTGGCTTGCCAGAGGCGGTGGCAGAGGCAGAGCTGCACGATCAAGGCGCGGCCCTGCTGGCGCTTGGTCCTCGGGCGGTGCTTCTCAAGGGCGGCCATGGGCGCGGGGCGGAGTGCATCGATCACCTCTTTACGGGCGCGACCCATCGGCGCTTCACCGGCCCGCGGCTGCCGGTCTCCCGGCGCGGCACCGGGTGCGGCCTTGCCACCGCCATTGCCTGTGCCCTGACGCAGGGCGCGACCGTGCCGGAGGCCTGCCGCCTGGGCAAAGCTGCCGTCACCACCTGGCTGTCCGAGCCTGACGCTGCGCAGGGACTGACGCTCTCGGGATGAGAGGTTTCGCTTCGGGCAAAGCCCGAAGCGACCGGCGCCGCGCGCGCCCCTGCGGGGCGCGCGCGGCGCCGGGCCCAACCGGAGGGCGGGACCGCAAGGTCATGTCAAACGGGCGGGAGCGCCCCCTCCCTGCCGCACTCAAGGGTCAGAGGGGCGCACCGGTGAATTGCGCCAGTTGGATGCCTGTGGCCTCCAGCGTCTGGCGCAGGCTGCGGGCGATCTCCAGCGCCTCGGGCGTGTCGCCGTGCAGGCAGATGGTGTCGATGCGGGTGGGGATACGGCTGCCATCCTCGGCGATAATCGCACCCTCCTTCACCATGCGAGCCACCCGCTCGCCTGCAAGGTCCGCATCGTGAATCACCGCGCCGGGCAGCGCGCGATCCACCAGCGAGGCGTCGGAATTATAGGCACGGTCGGCAAAGATCTCGCAGGCGGCGCGGCAGCCAAGCTCTGCGGCGGCGGCCTGCTGTTGGGTGCCGGCCATCACCATCACGATGAGATCCGGCGCAACCGCAAGCGCCGCCGCATAGCAGGCACGTGCCATGGCGCGGTCGGCCGCGGCCATATTGGCCAGCGCCCCGTGCAGCTTCAGGTGCCGCACTTCGCCACCGGTGGCGCGGGCCAGGGCCTGCGCCGCGCCGACCTGATATTGCACCAGATGCGCGAGGCTCTGGTGCGGCAGCACCATCTTGCGGCGGCCAAAACCCTGCAAATCGGGAAAGCCGGGATGGGCGCCGATGCCGACGCCGCGCGCCACAGCCGCCGCCATGGTCTCGGCCATCACGTCCCAGTCACCGGCGTGCAAGCCGCAGGCCACATTGGCCGAGGTCACAACATCCAGCACCTCGGCATCGCGCCCCATCACCCAGGGGCCGAAGCTTTCGCCCATATCAGCGTTCAGATCGACCGTTTGTCCCATCCCACGGGCTCCCTTCTCCAGAGTTCAATCCTCGTCCAAATCGCGTCCCGCCGTCACCCCGCTGACCAGTTGGTAGGCCAGCAGGTCGCGCATGGAAGCCGGATCGCGCACCAAGGGGCGCAATTGCCCCGCCAGCGCGGCGCGTGCGTTGGCGGCGCGGCGCTCGATCTCCATGGCAGCTTCCAGCGTCACCATCTGGAAGCGGAACCGCGCCCCGGCCTGCGCCTGCGCCACCCGGGGCAGATCCGAGGGCAGCACCGAGCCGATGCGGGGATAGCCGCCGGTGGTCTGACATTCGCTCAGCAGCACATAGGGCGCGCCATCGCCGGTCACCTGGATGTCGCCGGGGGCTATCGCCTCGGAAAGCACGCTGAGGCCGCCGTCGAGGGCAAACCCCTTGCCCTCCGGCAAGAGCCGCACCCCCATGCGGTTGGCCCGGCTGTCGCGGGTGAAAGTCGTGGCCTCGAACCGGGCCAGCATCGCCTTTCCAAAAAGTTCGGTCTGCAGGCTTGGCACCATGCGCAAGACCCCTCCCGAGAGGCGCGGCGCCGGTTCGAGGCTGAGATGGATGGCGCTGCCCGCGTCCGGCCCCACCGGCAATTGGTCGCCCGCCTGCAGGCGCCGCCCGAGACCTGCGGTGAGATGGGCACTGCGCCCGCCCAGACGTTCGGGTGTGGCCAGACCACCGCCCAGGTGCAGATAGCCATAGGCGCCCGCCTGCACCGCCCCCACGTGCAGCACCGCCCCTTTCGGGAGCAGGTGGCTGGCGTTCCAGCGCAGGCTCCCGCCCTCCTCGACCGTGGCGACCATGGGGGCACCGGTCAGGGCGATCCGCAGGTCCGCTTCGGCCTGGAAAGTCCCGCCCACCCCTGCCATTTCAATCGCGGCATGGGTCGCGGGCTGCCCCAGCAGCGCCGCCCCTTCAGCAAGCGCCAGCCGGTCCGCCGCCCCGCCGCGCGAGAGGCCAAAGGCGAGATAGCCTGTACGCCCCATGTCCTGCACCGTGAGGCCCGGCCCTGCCGACAGCACCTTGAGCACGCGCGTCATCGCAGGACCTCGACGCGGGCACCACCATCCGGGCCCGCCGTCGCAAGCGCGTGGTAATCTTCGGTGGAGATGGGCTCGAAACACACCTCGTCACCGGGGCGCAGCACGAAGGGCTGGTCACTGTCGGGGCGGAACAGCCGGAACCGGGTCTGGCCGATGTGCCGCCAGCCGGTGGGTGTGGTGACCGAAAACAGCACGATCTGGCGGATCGCAACCACCACCGCCCCCTCGGGGACCTGTGGCGTCAGCGCGGTCTGGCGCGGAATGTCGAAGGCGGGCGGCAATTCGCCCAAGTAAGGCTGCCCGGGGGCAAAGCCGATGGTCTGCACCCTGAGCCGTGTCTCGGCGATCTGGCGCACCGCCTCCTGCGGCGGCAGGCCCGCACGCGCGGCAGCCTCGGCCAGTTGCGGGGCGAGATCGGTGCCAAAGACGGTCGGCACCCGCCAGAACCTGCGCCCCTCGGGCAGGGCGGCGGCATACCAGTCCTGCGTCGCCAGCAGCGCCTCCACCTCGGCGCGCATCACCCCATGCGGGGTGCCGAGGGGATCAAACCGCAAAGAGGTGGAGACAAGCGCGGTCGAGGTCTCCTCCACCGCCGACCAGCCTGCACGCTCCACCGCGGCGCGAAAGGCCAGGGCGGCGCGATTGGCAGGCTCGCTCAGACGGTCGGCAAATTGCACCACGATCCCGTCGAACCCCGCATAGGCCACACGCGGCCAGCCCGCTGGCGAAGGCGACTGCGGCAAAGAGGGCGCGGTTTCACTCATATCTTATCCCTGCCAGCCAGTGCCGGGAAAGACCAGTGCAAATGACGGAAGAGGCTGCGCTTTTGTCGCAGTTCGCTCTCGCCAGCCTGCTGCGGATTGACCATACTCGGGGCAGTTTGCCCTCCGCCAGCTCCAGCTTGAAAGCCCCTGCCCGCGCATGTCCCGACGCCATTACGATCTGCCGCCGCTGACCACGCTGACAGCCTTTGAAGCGGCTGCGCGCCACCTGAGCTTCAAGAAGGCGGCGGAGGAACTCTCGGTCACGCCGGGGGCGGTCAGCCATCAGGTGAAGGCGCTGGAGGGCGAGCTGGGGGTGGTGCTGTTCACGCGCAAGCACCGCGGGGTGGAGCTGACCCCGCCGGGCCGAACGCTTTATGACACGTTGGCGGGATCCTTTACCCGCATCTCGCAGAGCCTGCAGGCGATCCGCGATCATGGCGCGGCGGGGGTGGTCACCGTGGGCTCGACCACCGCCATGGCGGCGCTTTGGCTCTCGCCTGCGGTGATCCGCTTCTGGCGTGACCATCCGGAAATCAATATCAACCAGGTGGTGCGCGACCGCGCCTTCACCACCTCGGCCGAACTGGATCTCTATATCTGGTACGGGCGCGAGAAGGACCCGCGGCTGGAGCAATTCCCGCTCTACCGCGACCGGCTCCTGCCGGTGGCGAGCGTCGACAAGGCCGAGGAACTGCGTGATGCGGATCTTGCCACCCTGGCGCGGCAACGGCTGATCCATCTGGAAGGCGACGACATCAGCTGGACCAAGTGGCACGACTGGTTCCGCCAGCTGGGCTACACCGGTCCTGTCGCCTCGGGCATCCGGGTGAACAATTATTCCATCGCGCTGCAGGCGGCGCAGGATGGCGCCGGGCTGACGCTCGGCTGGGAGCAGCTGATCAGCCCGCTCCTGCTACGGGGTGAGTTGCAGGTGATCCCGCCCCATGTTCTGCCCGCGCCGCAGACCTTCTATCTGATCTGCAAACCCTCGGACGAGCTGACGCCCAGCGCTCGGATGCTGCGCGACTGGATCATCGCTGAGGCCCGCAAGATCACGGATGAGCCCAGCTAAAGCGAAGGTGATTTTTTCCGATATTGAGTGAAATCCAGCATCGCCACATGCTCCGTCAACTTCAGGTCTCAGGAGAGTGTGATGAACAAACAAGCCTCGCTCGGCGCGGTGATGACTTCGGTCAACCACGCAAACGGTCTGCCCAACGCCCATTATATCGACCCGGTGGTCTTTGCCGAGGAGCGCCAGTCGGTGCTCTTTGCCAATTGGTCCGGTGTCGGCTTTGGCAAGGATATCCCTGAGGCGGGCGATGCAAAGCCGGTGGAGTTCCTCGGCGTGCCGCTCCTGTTGGTGCGCGACGAGGACGGGGCCATCCATGTCTATCAGAACACCTGCCGCCACCGGGGCATGATCCTTGTCGATGAGCCGAAAAACATTCGCGGCACCATCCGCTGCCCCTATCACAGCTGGTGCTATTCGCTTAAAGGCAAGCTGCGCGCAGCACCCCATGTGGGCGGTGTCGGCCAGAACACCCATGAGGATGTGAAGATGGAGGAGCTGGGTCTGGTCTCCTTCCGCTCGCATGTCTGGCAGGATGTGATCTTCGTCAATATCGACGGCAAGGCCGCCCCGTTCGAGGAAGTCCACGCCGATCTGTTGCAGCGCTGGCAGGAGTTCGAGAAGCCGACCTATCACGGCGGGCCGGAAAGCTCCTTCAAGCTCGAAGTGAAAACCAACTGGAAGCTGGCGGTGGAGAACTATTGCGAGAGCTATCACCTGCCTTGGGTGCATCCCGGCCTCAACAGCTATTCGCGGCTCGAGGATCACTACAACATCGAAGAGCCAGGCAAATTCTCCGGTCAGGGCACACTGGTCTATCGCCAGCTGAAAGGGGCCGAGGGCGAAACCTTCCCGGATTTTGCCGCCCTTAGCGACAAATGGACCACCGGAGGCGAGTATGTGGCGGTCTATCCCAACGTCCTGTTGGGGGTGCAGCGCGATCATACCTTTGCCATCGTTCTGGAACCCAAGGGGCTTGAGGAAACGGTGGAGCATATCGAGCTTTACTATGCCAAACCCAGCGCCGAGACCCCGGAACTGGACGCGCTGCGCCAGCAGAATGCGCAGCTCTGGAAAACCGTGTTCGAGGAAGACGTCTTTGTGGTCGAGGGGATGCAGAAGGGCCGCCATGGCCCGATGTTCGACGGCGGACGCTTCTCGCCCGCGATGGACGGGCCGACCCATATGTTCCACCACTGGGTCGCCACACAGGTGGAAGCGGGCCGCGCGGCATGACCGCTGCCCCCGTCACGCTGACCCCGGAGGAGGTTGCCGCGCTGAATGCCGCCCTCCTTGCGGCCCATGCTCGGCATGATCTGGAGACCCTGGTCGACCTCTACGCGCTGGCGGCGGACAGTCAGGAAGGCGCGGGCGACATTGATGCCGCCTGTTTCTTCCTGACGCAGGCCTTTGTCTTTGCGCTGGAGGCAGGCGTGGCGCGGGCGGCAGAGCTGAACCGGCGGCTGGTGGCCTATGGCCGCGCCTGGCCGCTCGACCTCTAGGCCCTTTATTTGCGGGAGACCCGGATGACCGTCACCTTTCTCTGCCTGCCGGGCTTTCCCATGGCACCGCTGTCGCTGGCGATCGACGCGCTGCGGGTGGCGGAGGCCTCGGCGCCGGACGTCTCCTACGGCTGGCAGATCGTCAGCGAGGATGGCGCGCCGGTAGTGTCCAGCAGTGGCATCGGCGTGACGCCCACGGCGGCGCTCAGCGCCCTGCCTCCGACCGAGGTGCTGCTGACCTTTGCCGCCGCCGATACGCCTTTGGCGCAGCCCAATGCCAGCGGTGCGGTCCTGCGGCGGCTCTTGCGGCAGGGGCATCGGGTGGGGGCGGTCAATGGCTCGATCTTTGCCCTCGGGCAGATCGGCCTTTTTGACCACACCCGGGCCAGTGTGCATTACCGCTATGCCGATGCGGCGCGGGAACGGTTCACCCGCATGGAGGTCTCCCCTGCCCTCTTTTGCGAGGATCGCGGTCGCATCAGCATCAGCGGTGCCGCGGCGGTGTTCGAATTCATTCTGGCGCTGATCGCCAAACGGTCGGGTCAGGAAGTGGCGGTCGAGGTCGCCTGTCGCTTCCAGCACGCCACCCAGCGCGGCGAAGGCACCTTGCAACTGCTGCCCGCTCATTCCCGCGATCAGACCCGCGACATGCTGCCCCGGGTTCTGCGCGAGGCGGTGCAATTCTTTGCCGACCACCTCGAGGATCGCGTGCTGATCCAGGATGCCGCCGATCTGGCGGGTCTGTCGCTGCGGCAATTCGAGCGGATCTTCAAGCAGGAGATGGGCACCACCCCCGGCGCCTATTACCGGCAACTGCGGCTTGATGCGGCGCGCCAGAAGGTGCTGCATACCGAGGCGCCGCTGTCGGAGATCGCCTTTTCCGTCGGCTACGAGACCGCCAGCGCCTTTAACGCCGTCTACCGCCGCACCTATGGCCGCAGCCCCTCGATGGACCGCGCCGACCCTGCCCGCCGCCGTCCCAATGCAGCCCTGCGCGACCATGCGGTGATCCCGCTGGCGCTGGCGGCAGAGTGAGGCGCCCCTTCGGTTTACTTCACCTCATGCGGGCATGAGAATTTTCACCGTTGTCGCAAGCGCGACCAGGGTGGAACACTGATCCGCAACCCAACCCACCCTTCGACAGACGAAAGCACCAACACCATGCGTACAGAAGCCAAGGCCGTCGTGATCGGCGGCGGGGTCATCGGATGCTCCATTCTCTACCACTTGACCAAGCTCGGCTGGTCCGATGTGGTCCTCCTGGAGCGCGACGAGCTGACCTCCGGCTCCACCTGGCACGCGGCGGCCAATATCCACGGCCTGCACGACAGCACCAATATCTCTCGCATCCAGCACTATACGATGACCCTCTATAAGGAGCTGGAGAAGGAGACCGGCCAGGGCTGCGGCGTGTTCCAGCCGGGCTCGCTCTATCTGGCGCAGACCGAAGCACGCGAGCATCAGCTGCGCCTGCAGGCGGCCAAGGCCAAGCTCTACGGGATGAACTTCTACGAAATCTCCATCGCCGAAGCGCAAGAACTGAACCCGCTGGTGAACTTCGAGGGCATCCGCTGCGTGATGTATGAACCCGATGGCGGCAACGTCGACCCCTCGGGCGTGACACAGGCCTATGCCACCGGCGCCCGCCAGCGCGGCGCTGAAATCCACCGCTTCACTCCAGTCACTGCGACCGAACAGCAGGAAGACGGCACCTGGATCGTGAAGACGCCGAAGGGCGACATTCACACCGAATGGGTGGTCAACGCGGCTGGCCTTTGGGGCCGTGAGGTCGCGAAACTTGCGGGGCTCGAGCTGCCCTTGCAGCCGACCGAGCACCAGTATTTCGTCACCGAAACCATTCAGGAAGTGGCCGATATGGGCCGCCGCCTGCCTTCCGTGTCGGACCGCGACGGCGAATATTACCTGCGCCAGGAGGGTCAGGGCCTCTTGGTCGGTGCCTACGAGAAGGGCATGAAGTTCTGGGCCGAAGAGGGCACGCCGCTCGATTTCGCCCATGATCTCTTCCCCGACGATCTGGAGCGGATCGAGGAAAACATGATGAACGCCATCGAGCGGGTCCCGGTGGTGGGCGAAGCGGGCATCAAGCGCGTCATCAACGGGCCGATGATCTGGTCGCCGGATTCGAACGTGCTGTTTGGCCCGGTGCCGGAGCTCAAGGGCTATTTCTGCTGCAACGGCATCATCCCCGGTTTCTCGCAATCGGGCGGCATGGGCCTGATGGCGGCGCAGTGGATGATCGAAGGCGAGACCCAATACGACATGTTCGGCTGGGACGTGGCGCGCTTTGGCGAGTGGGCCACCAAGGAATTCACCAAGGCGCGGGTGCAGGACCAATACGCCCACCGCTTCTCGATCCATTTCCCGAACGAGGAACGCTCTGCAGGTCGGCCGGCCCGTGTGCGCCCGATCTACGAGCTGCAAAAGGAAATGGGCGCGGTCTTTGGCCTCAATACAGGCTGGGAGCATCCCCTGTGGTTCGCCGACACACCCGGCGTCACCGACACCAACGGCTTTACCCGGCAGAACTGGTGGGGACCGGTGGGCGAGGAATGCCGCATGCTGCGCGAGCGCGCGGGCATCATCGACATCTCAAACTTTGCCAAATACATCTGCAAAGGCGCAGGGGCCGAGGCCTGGCTGAACGCGGTCTTTGCCAACACCATGCCCAAGGCCGTGGGGCGCTCCTGCCTCACGCCGCTGATCTCGGTCCGGGGCGGCATTGCGGGCGATTTCACCGTCACCCGCACCGCCGAGGACGAATTCTGGATCATCGGATCCGGCATGGCGGAACGCTATCACAAGCGGTTCTTCGGCGCGGTTCCCCTGCCCGAAGGCACGTCCTTTGAGAGCGCGACCCAAGCGGTCTGCGGCTTTAACGTCGCGGGTCCCAAATCGCGCGAGATGCTCCAACGCATGACCAATGACTCGCTGGACACGGCGGAATTCCCCTTCATGCGCAGCAAGCGCCTGATGCTGGATGGGATCAACGTATTGGCATTGCGGGTGTCTTTCACGGGCGACCTCGGATGGGAGTTGCACTGCGCCACAGAAGATCAGGAAAAGCTTTATTTGGCGCTGATCGAAGCGGGTCGCAGCCTCGGCGCAGGACCGGTTGGCAGCCGCGCGCTGATGTCGCTGCGGGTGGAAAAAGGCTATGGCTCCTGGAGCCGCGAATATAGCCCTGAGTATTACCCGCAAGAGGTCGGTCTGGACCGTCTGTGCAAAATGGACAAGGACTTCCTCAACAAAGAGGCCGCCGCCGCAGCGCTGGCCAAGGAGGCCCGCGAGCAGCTGGTGATCCTGCATCTCGATGAGGCGGATGTGACCGCGTCAAACGCGGATGCCAGCGGCGGCGAGCCGATCTTCAAGGACGGCGTTGGCATTGGCCGGGTGACTTCGGGCACCTATGGCTACACCGTCGGCATGTCGCTGGCGCTGGGCTATGTGAAAAACGCCAAGCCTGGCGATCAGGTCGAGGTCATGGTTCTTGGCCGCCCGCATAAGGCGGTGATCCTCGCCGAGCCACCCTTTGACCCCAAGGGCGAACGCCTGCGCGCCTGATCGACGCGCTTGCACCAGACCCTGCCCTGCGCCGCCCTGTCAGCGGCGCAGCGGCTCTGCCAGAAACAGAACCTGCCCACGCGGCAGCATCACCGGGTTGCGGTCCAGCCGCCAGCCGCAGCTCTGCGCAAAATGATGCACATCCGCCTCCAGCAGGTGATAGGGCGGGCGTAGGTCATGGGTGACCACCCCGTCCGCCTGCCGATAGGGCTGCGCCGCCTGCGCCGCGTCGGGCGCAAGGAAGACCGTGAACAGAAACCGCTCGAGCGCGGGAAACCGGTGCAGGTTGGTCAGCGCGCGGCGCAGATAGGCCAGCGGCAGATGCGGAAACACCGCAAAGGCAATGGCATGGGTGATGACCTCGGGGATGCCCGGAAAGGCGAACTGCGCATCCTGCACCAAGTGGCGCGGGTCGAGCCGGGCGGGATCCTCCAGCTCGCAGCGATGCCCCGCCAGCAGGATCTCGCGCGAGGCATCGGTGGCCCAGTAATGGCCCGCCTCCAGATAGGGAACCGCCTTGCAGCCAAGCCGCAGTGACCCCGCCCCGATATCCAGAAGATGGTGATGCGGCAGCAGGCCCGCCTCCTTGAGCACGGCGAGTTCGATGCGCCCGGTTTCCTCCCAGCGGCCGCCAACGATGTCACGGTGGCGGCCCGAGGCGATGGCAGTGTCGTAAAAACCGGCGGCTTCATAGGGGTTGGACGTCACGATCCGGCATCTTTCGCAAGGGGAGGCTGTCGCGCCTCCCCTGCGCCGGATCAGGGCGGCCTGTCAAGCCGCCGCCCTGTCTCTGCCACCCGTCTCCGCCAACCTGTCACCGCCGACGGCGGCTCAGCCCGGCTGGCGCGCCAGCTCCGCCGCCATCTCCTCCCGCATCAGGAATTTCTGCGGCTTGCCGGTCACCGTCATCGGCAGGCTGTCGCGGATGCGGATATGGGCCGGGACCTTGAAATGGGCGATGCGGGCTTTGCAAAAGGCGCGGATCTCCTCTTCGCTCAAGTCGGCATCGCCGCGCGGCACCACCCAGGCGCAGACTATCTCGCCATAGGTCGGATCCGGCAGGCCGAAGACCTGCGCCTGCGCAACGTGCGGATGGGTAAAGAGGAAATCCTCGATCTCGCGCGGGTAGATATTCTCGCCGCCGCGCAGGATCATGTCCTTCACCCGGCCGGTGATGTCGCAATAGCCCTCGGCGTCGATCACCGCGAGATCGCCAGTGCGCATCCATCCGTCGCGGATCGCCTCGTCGGTCCTGGCCGCATCGCCCCAATAGCCCTGCATCACCGAATAGCCGCGCGTCCACAGCTCGCCCTGCGCGCCCACCGGCAGGGTCTCGCCCATGGGGCCGACCACCTTGCATTCCACATGCGGATGCACCCGGCCCACCGTGCTGACGCTCTTGTCGAGCGGATCGTCCACGTCGGACTGGAACGACACCGGCGCGGTTTCGGTCATGCCATAGGCGATGGTCACCTCGGTCATATGCATCCGCGCCTGCACCTGTTTCATCACCTCGATCGGACAGGAGGCCCCGGCCATGATGCCGGTCCGCAGCGAACGCAGGTCAAAGCTGTCAAATGCGGGATGCGCCAGTTCGGTCACAAACATGGTCGGCACGCCATAGAGCGCGGTGCAGCGTTCCTGCGCGACTGCCGCCAGCGTGGTTTCGGGGTCAAAGGCCTCGCCCGGGATCACCATGGCAGCGCCCTTGGTCACCGCCCCGAGACTGCCCATCACCATGCCGAAACAATGGTAGAAGGGCACCGGGATACAGAGCCGGTCCGCCTCGGTCAGCCGCATGGTCGCGGTGACCGCATTGGCGTTGTTGACGATGTTGCGATGGGTGAGGCAGGCGCCCTTGGGGCTGCCGGTGGTGCCGGAGGTGAACTGGATATTGACCGGATCATTGACATCGAGCGTCGCCGTCACCGCGTCAAGGTCGGCGCGCGCCCCCTCATCGGCCAGGGCCAGCACCGCATCGAACCCGACCATGCCGGCGGGCACCTCCGCCCCCATAACCAGGATCCGCCGCAACGCAGGCACGCGTGCGGCGCCGAGATTGCGGGGATCCGCCGTCGCCAGCTCGGGGCAAAGCTCCGCCAGCGTGGCAAGATAGTCCGAGCTCTTGAAGCGCGCGGCGGTGACGAGGGTGGAACAGCCCACGGTGTTGAGCGCATATTCCAGCTCGAAGATCCGATAGGCCGGATTGACGGTGACCAGAACCGCGCCGATGCGGGCGGTGGCGAATTGCGTCAGCAGCCACTCCGCCCGGTTCGGCGACCAGATGCCGACGCGGTCGCCCTTCGCGACACCGAGGTGCAGCAGACCAGCGGCCAGCCGGTCGACCTCTGCCGCCAGCTGAGCCCAGGTCCAGCGGATGCCCTGTTCGACAAAGACCGCCGCCTCGCGTTCGGGACGCGCGGCGACGGTGCGGCGCAGGACCTCCGGGATGGTCTCCTCCAAGAGCGGCACATCGGTCTTGCCCTTTACATGCGACAGATTGTTGATGGGTCGTCGATCCGACATCTCCCCCTCCCCTTTGGTGGTCGTGTGAAGTGCGGGCGCGCCGCAGTCCCGCAGGACCCCGCGCGCCCTTGGCCGGTATCAGGCCCAGTGTCAGGCCGCCCCTCAGGCGCGGGCGAGGTTGATGACCTGCATCTGGGTATATTCCGCCAACCCTTCGACGGATTGCTCCACCCCGAGGCCCGAGCCCTTGAACCCCGCCATCGGGATATGCGGCCCGATGTTGAGTTGCTGGTTGACCCAGATGGTGCCGCTTTCGATGCGGCCTGCGATCTCCATACCCTTGTCGAGGTCTTTGGTATGGACAGAGCCGCCCAGCCCATAGTCCGAGGCATTGGCGCGGGCGATCACATCCTCCACATCCGCAAAGGCAATCACCGGCAGGATCGGGCCGAACTGCTCCTCGTCGACGATCTTCTGCCCGTCGGTGACATCGCGCACGATGGTTGGCGGGATGAAATAGCCGCGCTCTGTGGTCACTTCGCCCCCAGCGATGATCCTGCCGCAGGCGCGGGCGTCTTCGAGGTAGCCCTTGACCTTTTCGAATTGGGCGCGGTTCTGCACCGGGCCGATGGTGGTCCCCTGCATCAGCCCGTCGCCCACCACCGCCTGTTCGGCCAGAGCGGCCAGCTCGGCGCAGAAGGGCTCATAGATGTCCTCATGCACATAGGCGCGTTTCACCGCCAGACAGACCTGACCGGCGTTGAGGAAGGCGCCGCCAAAGACCTTTTGCGCCACTTCCTTCACATCCACGTCCGGCAGCACGATGGCCGGATCGTTGCCGCCCATTTCCAGCGTCACCCGCTTCATCGACTGGGCGGCGCTGGCCATGATCTTCTTGCCGGTCTCGCTGGAGCCGGTGAAGCCGATCTTGGAGATGCCGGGATGGGTCGACATATGCGGCCCGAGGTCATTGTTGTCGGTCAGGATATTGACCAGACCGGCGGGCAGCACCCGTTGGCAGATCCGCGCCAGCGCGAGGGCGGCGACCGGCGTGGTGGGGGCGGGTTTCAGCACGATGGCATTGCCCGCCATCAGCGCCGGGCCGATCTTCCAGCAGCAGAGCAGCAGCGGAAAGTTCCAGGCCACAATCCCGCCCACCACGCCCAGGGGCTTGTGTCGGGTCTCGATAAAAAACGCCTCATCATCCTGGATGACACGATCCGGCAGGGTCAGCGTCGCGGTATGAGAGAGGTAGCCGATGCTCCACTCCACCTCGCCCGCCGCTTCGGGCAGCGGTTTGCCCTGTTCCAGCGTAATGAGCCGGGCCAGCTCCGCCGCCTCCTCGCCGATCGCGGCTGCCAGCGCCTCGATGCGGCTGCGCCGCTCGGACATGCTGGTTTCGGCCCAGAGTTTCTGCGCCTTCGCCGCCGCCGCAACCGCCGCGTCCAGCTGGGCCGCGCTGGCATGTGGTACCCGGGCAAAAACCTCCTCGGTGGCCGGGTTCAACACGTCGATCATGCGGTCGCTGCCGACCAGCTGACCGGCGATGAGCATCTGATAGTCCATGGATCCTCCCATTTCATCCTCCCTTGGCGCGAGGGTTACGCCGCGCCGCACCTTCAGCTTGGCAGGATCTGCCGGACGCGCCATGGGGCGGAACGCCTTGCCTGGTCCCGGCTGTCTCGATTCAAGACAGGTCGGGCGCGGGATCTGTCGAGCCCCCCGCGCGGGAGAGGCCAGGTGAGATCTTCAGCGCCTTCATCTGCGCATAGAGCGTCGCCCGTCCGATCCCCAATTGCCGCGCCGCCGCCGAGACATTGCCCGAGGCGCGGCTGAGGGCGCGCAGGATGGCGGCGCGGCGCACCTCGGCAATCTCGCGCCCGGCCTCGCTCTGGCCCAGCACATCGGCGGCGGGACGTGGCACCACCGGGCCGGCAAGCCCGAGGCCATAGGCCAGCCGCGCGGCGCGGGTGGCGCCGATGACAAAATCGTCGCGGTCCACCGCCAGCAGCGACAGCTCCTCCTGCTCCGGTTGGTCCACCACAAGGATACGGTCCTGACGGTAGCGGTCGCGAAACAGCGCGCTTTCGATCCGGCGGGCAGAGCTGACCAGCGCCGAGGCAAGGAGCAGGTTGCTGCGCGGCAGATGGTCATGCCGCGCGGTGCTGAGGTCGAGCACCCCGACCAGCCCGCCCTCGCTGCCGAAGAGTGGCGCACCGATACAGGTGAACCCGGTATTGCGGGCCAGGAAGTGATCGCCGCGATGGATGATGACCGGGCGTTCCTCGGCCAGGGCGGTGCCAAACCCATTGGTGCCCTCGTGACATTCACCGCAGAGCGCGCCGGGCTCCAGCCCGATGGCCGAGAAGACCTCGTGATCGGCGTCACGGCAGCGCCGGTCGAGCACGGTGCCGTCGCGGTCGGCGAGGAACAACCCGCTGCCCGATTGCCCCACCAGTTTGAACAGCCGGTCCATCTCCTGCGCCGCGACCTGCCGCAGCTGGGCGGCCTGATCGACCCGCTCCGCAAGGGCCGCCGCCTCCAGCCGGGCGATGCGGCGCTGCGCGCCGGGATCAAGCCCATGCAGCACGCTGGCCCTCCGCCAGGAGGCGGCAATCCGCGACCGCGCCGCCGCCGAGGGCGAGGCCACCGCGACCTCCACCTGTTCCACATGTGCGAGAAATCCTGACATGACGCGCCCTCCCCTGCGCTCCTGCTGCCGCCTTGGAATGAGGCTCAGGCCGCCACTCCGGCGCGATGGGCACAAAGCCCGTCGTAGATCCGGCCGATGCCGGGGCCATGTTCCGCCAGCAGCGCCTCCCGGCTTGCCCCTTCGGCAATGCGACGCCAGAGGGCGGCTGCCGGCACGCTACCGAACCAGCCGACCCCCTCCGGGTGATCCGGCGTGTGCAGCATCTCCATTTCCTCCACCAGCCCGCCGCGCACACCGAGACCCGGACGGATTTCCGGCGCGCTCACCACCTCATGTGCGAGCCTCTCGTCGGGAAAGGCGGCGCGGGCGGCCCAGAAGGGCTGCGCAGCGTGGTGCGCTTCCAGCCGGATGAAATCGCGCCCGATACGGGCATTGCGCAGATAGGTTGCGGCGGCCCGCTCCTGCAGGTACCGGCGGCACAGCGTCTCGCTCGTGGCGCCCGGTCGCGCGGTCAGGGTGCGGCGGGCGGCGGCGGCGGCCAGGGCGCTGGAGACCGCCCAGAACAGCCCGTGACCGGAGAGCGGGTCCATCGCCGCCAGCGCATCGCCCACCGGCAGGCAGGTCAGATCCGCGATCTCGGTTGGCAGGACCGGAGTGGCCTGCCGCGCCATCGGAGGAGCGAGAAGCGTGACCTCCGCCTCCGGCAGGACGTACTGCAAGGCCGCCATCAGCCGCTCCTCCAGTCCCAGCGGGCTGCGCGCGTCACAGGTGAACTGCGCCCAGCCCCGACCATCCGCCAGATCGGCGCGCCAGATCCAGCCCTCGGGCAGGGTGCTGACCGCGCAGCCTGCAATGCGCGCAGGCGCGGTGCGATACCAGCCGCAGATCGACAGGCTGGAAAACTCCGCCCCATGCCGCGCGGCACGGTGGCTGCGCCGGCCACGGGCGTCGATCACCCAGCGGGCGGTCCATTCCCCGCCCTCCGCCAGGGTCACCCGCCCGTCGTGCAGGTGACCGGTTCCCTGCACCAGTTCCGCCCCCTCCGCCTGCGCAGCCCCGCGCAAATGAGCATCCAGCCGATCGCGATCCAGAATATATTCGCCATTGGCGCGCGAGGTCTCGCCGCCCCAGTCGACCCGGCGCGGCAAGGGGCCAAGGGTGCTGCCGCCGGTGCCAAGCCCGCTCTGCTGCAGCCAATGGTGCAGACGCGGGCTCAACCCCTCCAGCCGTCCGCTCTCGCGGCAGGGGTCGATCAGGCGCACGCGCAACCCCTCGCGGGCCGCGAGCCAGGCGGATACGGCGCCCGCAGGGCCGCCACCCAGCACGATCATGTCGCAGGGATCCACCATGGTCACTCTGGTCTTTTGTTTCACCAGACCAGCTAAGCGCGCAACAAAAGGCACCGTCATGACATTTCCGGCCAGAGTTGCCCCCTGCGGGCATGGGCCGCAGGAAATGGCCGGAAATGTCAAGAACGCAGGCGCGGAACCTCCACAGAATGGCCAACACCAGCATTCCGGAAGAGGGAGTCCTCCCTTTTCAGCGCCAGAGGAGACCCGTCATGCGCCCCAAGTCCCGCCTTTCCCTCGCGGTCAGCGCCACCAGCCTGTTGCTCGGCCAGAGCCTCGCCGGCACCGCCTTCGGCGACACGGGCGCCGAGGTCTTCGACACGACCTGCACCGGCTGTCACGTCACCAACGAGGACGGCACAATCGAGCGGATCGACGCGGTGCGCAAGACGCCAGAGGCCTGGGACATGACCGTGGTGCGGATGATGCGCAACCACGGCGTCGCGCTCAGCCCCGAGGAGCGGCGCGCGGTGGTGCGCTACCTCGCCGACAGCCGTGGCCTCACCATCGCCGAGACGGATGGCCGCCGCTATATCCTCGAAAAGGAGCCGGTGGCCACCGACGAGGGCCCCGACCAGCTGATGACCGAGACCTGCGGGCGCTGCCATTCCTATGCCCGCGTGGCGCTGCAGCGGCGGACCGGGGCCGACTGGGAACATCTGATCAATTTCCACCTCGGCCAGTTCCCCTCGCTCGAATATCAGGCGCTGGCGCGGGATCGCGACTGGTGGGGCATTGCCAACAACGAGATCCTCGCCTTCCTGACCGAGGCCTATCCGCTGGGCGAGGCGCCGGAGGCTTTTGCAGGTGACCTGAGCGGGCGCTATGTGGTCGCCGGGCATGAGCCGGGACGCGGAGCCTATAGCGGCGAGATGGTGCTGGCGGCTGCGGAAGACAGCTATGATGTGACCCTGACCCTTGCCTATGCCGATGGCAGCGAGACCTTCACCGGCACCGGGTTGGTCTATGGCGCGGGCGAATGGCGCGCCACGCTGACGGCGGGCGAGACCACGTTGCGGCAGGTGATGGCGCTGGAAGGCGACCGGCTCAGCGGGCGCTGGTTCCACGCCGCCGAGGATGTGACCGGCGGGCGGATCATCGCGCTGGCCGAAGGGGCCGCGCCGCAGGTGATCGGCCAGAGCGCAACCGCTTTGCCCCTCGGCGTGGCGACCGAGGTGATCCTGACCGGCAGCGGCCTTGGCGGCGCCCTCGGCCTGCCCGATGGGATCAGCGGTACCATCACCGCACAGACGGACACCAGCGTCACCCTCTCCCTCACCGCCTCCGCGGCGGGGCCGGTCTCGCTCTCCCTGGCCGGGGTGGAGGCGCCGGTGGCGCTGGTGGCCTATGAGACCCTCGACCGGATCACCGTGGTCCCCGAGGTCGCCATTTCCCGCGTTGGCGGCAACGGCGGGCCGATTCCCAAGGTACCGGCGCAGTTCGAGGCGATGGGCTGGTCCAACGGCCCCGACGGCCAGCCCGGTACCGAGGATGACCTCGCCCTCGGCGTGGTCGCGGCCAGCTGGTCCTTTGACAATTGGGACGCGGCCGCCGCCGCCATCGAGGATGCCAAATACGCCGGCGCCATCGACCAGACAGGCCTCTTCACCCCGGCCGGGGCCGGACCCAACCCGGACCGGGTGATGAGCACCAACAACACCGGCAACCTCAAGGTCATCGCCACCTATGAGGGCGCGGACGGACCGCTGACGGCGGAGGCGCATCTCTATGCCACCGTGCAGCGCTTTGTCGACACGCCGATCCGCTGAAGGAGGACGCACCATGGGATTTCTGAAACTCGTCACCCACAATGCCCATCGCGTCGATGTGGAAGGCCATGCGATGCTGATGCATGTGCCCTCCAGCTCCCTGTTCGAGCTCGATGGTGTCTCGCGCGATGTCTATGACCTCTTCCGCCGCGCCCCGGCGGTGGATGCCGCGCTGATGCAGCAGGAACTGGGCCAGCGCCATGCGCCCGGCGATCTCAGTGACTGCGTGCAGAGCTTTCTCGACCTCGACATCCTGCGCGATGCGGCCCAGCCCGAGGTGGCGCGCGAGATCGTGAAGGTGGAGGAGATCCCGCTCTCCACCATCATCATCAACGTCAATACCGGCTGCAACCTCGCCTGCACCTATTGCTACAAGGAAGACCTCGCGGTGCCGTCGAAGGGCGAGAAGATGGGATTTGAGACCGCCCGCCAGAGCGTCGAACTGCTGCTGCGGCAGGCGCGTGACCGCGACCGGGTTAATATCGTCTTCTTCGGCGGCGAACCGCTGTCGAACATGCCCCTGATCCGCGATGTGGTGGCCTATGCCGAGGCCCGCGTGGCCGAGGAAGGCAAGACGGTGGATTTCAGCCTCACCACCAATGCCACCCTCTTGACCGAGGAGATGGTGGACTGGTTCAACACCCACCGCTTTGCCCTCACCGTGTCGATGGACGGGCCGAAGGCACTGCATGACATGAACCGCAAGACGGTGGGCGGCAAGGGCACCTATGACGTGGTTGAGCGCAAGGTGCGCATGCTGTTGTCCCGCTATACCGCGCGCCCGGTCGGGGTGCGGGTGACTCTGACGCGGGGGGTGACAGATGTGATCGGCATCCACGATCACCTGAAGAACGACCTCGGCTTTGCCGAAGTGGGCTTTGGCCCCGCGACCTCCGGCCCGATTGCGGTCTTCAACCTCGACGATGGTGCGCTGAAACGGGTCTTCGAGGATATGAAGGCCCTGGGCCGCCAATATACCGAAGCCGCCTGCCGGGGCGAGAACATCGGCTTTTCCAACATGCACCAGCTGTTGACGGATATCGCCCAGGGCACCAAGAAGGCGGTCCCCTGCGGCGCCGGTCTCGGCATGCTGGCGGTGGACAAGGCGGGCGACCTGCATCTCTGCCACCGGTTTGTCGGCTCCAACGAGCCCACCTATGGCAATGTGGCAACCGGCATCGACGTGCCCAAGCTCGGCAAGTTCATCGAGACCGCGCAGGACCGCTCCAATTTCGGCTGCAAGACCTGCCGGATCCGCTCGATCTGCGCGGGCGGGTGCTATCACGAAAGCTATGCCCGCCAGGGAGATGCCTTTGCGCCGGTCTATCACTACTGCGACCTGATGCGGGACTGGGTCGATTTCGGCATCGACGCCTATGTGCGGATCATGCAGGCCAATCCCGCCTTCTTCCGCACCGAGCTGGAGCCGCGCCAGAGCCGCTCCACCCCGCAAGCCGCCTCTCCCTCAGCCACACTCAGCCAGGAGCCGATCCAATGAAGCATCTGACGCCCGCCAACTCCAAGGCCAAAGCCCTTGCCGAAGCCCAGGCCGAAGGCCGACAGGAAGAGGTTGTCGCGATGAACAGCCTCGTGGGCTGCACCACCTCCTTCGATCCCGGCTGGGAGGTCGATGCCTTCGGCGCGGTCTCCAACCTGTGCCAGCCGATGGAGGCCGATCTCTATGGCTGCGCCGATCCCTGCTGGTGGCCGGCGCAGGTGGCCGACACGCTCAACACCTATCCGAACTGGTCCGATGGGGCCGACAATGTCTCCGAGGACTGGCGCAACCTGCAGTCGGTCTTCCCCGACCCGAAAGGATGAGCCGATGACCCTCAAACCTGTCCTGTCGCTGGGCCTTGCCGCCGCCCTTCTGCTGTCCACCACCGCATCGGCGGCGGATTACCTCATCGCCCCGGTGCGCCCCAACAAGCTGGTGGTGGTGGATGCCGCCGCCATGGCCGTCGACAAGGTGATCGAGATGGAGGAGGCCGGCCCCGCCCCCTTCGTGCCGGTGGTCGATGCCGCCGGGCGCTATGCCTATGTCAACATCAACCAGACCGAAAGCATCGCCAAGGTCGACCTTCTCTCCGGCGAGACGGTGGCGCGGCGCGACCTCAGCGATGCGCAGACCCAGGTCAAGACGCTCTTCGGCCTCGACCTCGCACCTGATGGCAGCCTGCTGGCGGTCTACGAATCCCCGACCGCCCTGCATCTGACCCATTACGAGGTGCTGCCGACGCGGATCTCGCTGCTAGACCCGAACACGCTGGAGACGGTGCGCAGTTTCGAGGTGCCGCGCCAGATCACCGTCATCATGTTCTCTGCCGATGGCAGCAAGATCTACGGGCTGGGCCGAGCGATGCATGTCTTTGACGTGGCGACCGGCACCCAGATCGACGAGATGCCGACACAGGCCTGGCAGACGGAGCGCTACTACCCCTCCGACATCCTCGACGCCTGGAGCCAGTTTGAAACCTCCGGCATGCTGGTCACCCCCTTCTATACCGCCCGCAGCGACATGAGCCTTGATGCCCCCGAGACCTATCGCACCGGCATCCTGACCATGGACCGCGCCAGCGGCGAGATGACCATGCGCGACGTGCGTGCCCTCGACGTGTTCTATTTCTCGATGGCCGCCAGCCCCGATCACACCCGCGCCTATGGTGCCTATAACGTGCTCGAAAGCTTCGATCTCGTGTCCGGCACGCCGATCAAGCGGGTGGAGCTGCCGCACAGCTACTATTCGGTGAATGTGGCGCCCGATGGCAAGACGGTCTGGCTCGGCGGCGCGCTGGCGGATCTCGCCGCCTATGACGCCGAGACGCTGGAGAAGAAGGGACAGGTGGACATGCCCGGCGGCGCCTCCATGTCGCTTGGCAGCATCCGCATGTTCCAGCGGTCCGACTGATGGTCACGATCGGCATCATCGACAGCGGCCCGGCAGGGCGTGACGGTGCCGATGGCAAGGGGCGCATCGACGCGCCAGTGGGCGCGGCGCTGCGCTTTGACGCCGAGGGCGCGCCCCGGCCGGCCCGGCCCGACCGTCTGGGCCACGGCACGGCGGTGGCTGCGGTCCTTGCCCGTGCCCTGCCCCGCGCGCGGCTGATCCATGCACAGGTCTTTGACGACCGCCCCGTGACCTCCGCCCTCAGGGTGGCCGCCGCCCTCGACTGGTTGCGGGGGCGCGGCGATGTGGATCTGGTCTGCCTCAGCCTTGGCCTCGCGCAGGATCGCGCGGTGCTGGCACAGGCCGTCGATGCCGCGCACGCCAGCGGTCTGGTCCTTGTGGCCGCCCATCCCGCCCGCGGTCCCAGCCCCTATCCGGCGGCCTATGCCGGCGTCATCGCCGCCACCGGCGATGCCCGCTGCGGCTGGACCGACCTAAGCCTTCTGCGCCCGGGCCTCTTTGGGGCCTGGTGCAATTCTCCCGAACAGGGGCGCGGCGGGGCAGAGGGCAGGGCCGGTATGGGCGGCATGGGCGGCGCCAGCCTCGGCACCGCCCGGCTGGCAGGTCACATCGGCGCCCTCTTGCAGGCGGGCCATCCGCGCGATCCGGCTGCGCTCTGCCAGAGCCTTGCGGCCCGGGTCCAGGCCGAGGGGCCGGAGCGGCGCCGGGCATGAGATCGCTCCTCTCCGCCCGCACATCCGTCTGCCGCTGGCTGGTCCGCCGCCTGTTCCAGGGCTGCGACTGGCTCGCCCCGGTGTTGAGCCGCGCCCTGCCCGGCTGCCTTCTGGTGCTGGCGCTCTCGCTCACCGCCGCCGCCGCCGGGCTCGCCACGCCCATGCTCACCAAGGCGGTGATCGACGAGGGCATCATGGGCGGCGATTTCTCCCGGCTGCTGTTCTGGTCAGCGATCAGCTTTGCCATCGGGCTCGCCACCGTCGGCTTTGGCATCATCGCGACCATGCAGCATCTGCGCGCCTCGCAGGCGATGCTGGGCGACCTCCGCCTGCAACTTCTGGGCGCGGCCTTCCACCGGAGCGCGGCCGAGGCGGAGATGCCCCTCGGCGAGGCGCAGATCCGCATCGATGGCGACACCGCCGAAATCCAGCGGTTTCTCTTCGACAGCCTGCTGGTCGCCGTCACCTCGCTGTTTCGCCTCGGCGGTGGCCTCGGCCTGATGCTGCTTCTCGATTGGCGTCTTGCCCTGTTACCGCTGCTCGCGGCTCCGCCGGAGCTGTGGTTCCTTGCCTGGGCGCGCCCCGGCACCCGGCACCGCGCCGAGCGGGTGCGCAGCCAGCGCGGAGATCTCAACAGCCATCTGGCCGAGAGCCTCGCCCAGCTGACCCGGCTGCGTCCACTGGGCGCCACCCCCGCCCGCCACAGTGGGTTTGCCGCGTTGCAGGGCGATCTTTTCATTGGCCAGCGCGCGCAACGGCTCTGGAGCGAGAGCATCGGCGCGGTCAGCCAGATCCTCTCCGCCTCGATGCGCGCCGCGGTGCTGCTCTTGGGCGGCTGGCTGGTGATCCGGGGCGACTGGCCGATCGGCTCGCTGGTGGCTTTCCTCGCCTATGTCAGCCTGATGTCCGGCCCCCTGCGCAACCTGCTCGGCCTCTATCATGCCCAGGCCCGCGCCCAGGTCGCCGCCACCCGGCTCGGCGAGATGGTCGCCGCCGCCTGCCCGCAGGAGGCGGGCCAGTCGGTGCCCGCTCCGTTGCACCGGCTGAGCCTGCACCGGGCCCGGGCCGAAGCAGGCCGACACGCCCCCCTCAGTGCCGAACTGACCATCGGCCAAACCGTCCTGCTGGATGGCCCTTCCGGCATCGGCAAATCCCGCCTGCTGGCCGCGCTGCTCGGCGAAGCCCCATTGGCCGAAGGGGCATTGCGCCTCAACGGCAGCGACCTGCGGTCCATGAGCCTCAGGTCCCGCCGTCAAGCCATCACCCTTGTGGCGCAGCGCCCCTGTCTGATCCGGGGCAGCCTGCGTCAGAACCTTACCCTTGGCCATGCACCCCTTCCCGACGCCCAGCTCTGGCAGGCCCTCGAGACGGTGGAGCTGCACCTCTGGGCCGAGCAGAATGGCGGGCTTGATACGCCGCTGGCCGAGGCGGGCCAGAACCTCTCCGGCGGCATGCGCCAGCGGATCGCCCTGGCGCGCGGCCTCTCCCGATGCGGCGCCATTCTGGTCCTGGACGAAAGCTTCTCCGAGATCGATACCGCCACCGCGAGCCGTATCCTGACCCGGATTCTGGCCCCGCGGGAGCGGCCTCTCCTGATCTTCACCGCCCATTCCGGACCAGTGCGCCAGCTGGCCTTTGACCAGATCCTGATGCTGCGGGACACCGAGGCCCCCCGTCTTGACCTCGCCGCGCTTGACTCCGCCTTGCAACCCTTGCGGGCGGTGGGACAGTGACATGCTGAAACCAGTAGCACCGCCCCGTCCGCACAGGCCCCATTTGCGCGCAGCGCTGAAGCCGCTTTGGCCTTGGGACGAATACGTGTATGGTTGTGACAGTTTGATGACCATGCCCTCCGGGGCGACCGGCAGAGGACAGGACCAGCCATGCGCCAGTGCCAACCGCTGCCCAACTCCGTGATCGATCTGGCCATCGCCAGCGACATCTTTGCGGATGCGCCAGAAGGCACGCTGCGCGACCATCCGGCCCGACCGTTGCTCCTGGCGGATTTCGTCACCCGTCTTGAAGAGGTCCGACAGCAGGGCGACATGGATGTCTGGCATCTGGGCGGCAAGCTGACCCTGGAGAGTTTTGGGGCACTCGGAGAGATGCTGCGCGGGGCCCCCAGCCTCGGCACCGCGCTGCGCAAGTTCACCGAAGCCTTCCCCCTGGTCCAGAGCAACTCCAGCCTGACCCTCTCCGTCACCGAGGACAAGGCGCGGCTGGATTATCGGGTGCTCGATCCCGGGATCTGGCCACGGCGAGGCGACTCGGAGCTGACCATGGGGTTCCTGCTGTCGCTCCTGGCGCGGTTTGGCGTGCCGCGCTCGGCCATCTCGCACATCGGGTTCGAGCATCAACTCGACCGGCAGGCCCATGCGGTGGCACAACACATGCTGTGCCGGACCTCCTTTGACCGGCGCGACAATTATCTGGTGTTTCCGGCCCAATGCCTTGGCTTTGAGAACCCGGACGCCCGCGATCGGCCGAAGTCGGATTTTGACGCCTGCTGGACGGCCGTCCGCAGCATGCTGCAAAGCCGCCAACGGAACTGTCCGGTGGCCGAAAAGGTGCGCCAGCAGGTGCTGAGCCGCCTCGGCAAGGCAACCCTGCATCAACAGGAAGTGGCCTGCGACCTCGGCATGTCTGAACGCAGCCTGCGCCGTTTTCTCGCGCAGGAAGGCACCAGCTACAAGGATCTGCTGGAAGAATGCCGGGGCACCTATGCCATCGCGCTCCTGCTGCGGACCACCCTGCCGCTGAGCGAGATCGCCTTTTCGCTCGGCTATTCGGATCAGACCGCCTTTTCCCGCGCCTTTTCCAAATTCAGCGGTCACCCGCCGCGCGACCTGCGCAACCGGGGCGAGACCGAGACCCGGGCGGACACTGTCCCGCTCTAGGGCGCAGCTCCAGGTGCGGGCTTGATGGGTGCCGCGAACCACAAGCGCGCAGGCCATTCAAGGATCCCTATGCGCAGAGGCTGTCATGCCCTGTCCCGTGGTCGAGGCGCGGCTGAGCGGCCTGTCCCTGTCCAGGTGGCGCGCGACGGGGAGTTGGTACCGCCCCGAGCGCCGGAGCCCCGGCAGCCCTGCCCGATCAAGATGCGTGGGCCGCGCTCAGCAGCGCCTCGTACTGTCGGGTCCAAGTCTGCGTATCAAAGAGTGCCGAGCCTTTGCGGTTGTCCACGACCCGTTGACGCAGGGTCTGCAGTCGCGCCGGATCGCGTGCCAGCGCGACAGCGGTCGAGACAAAGTCATCCCGGGTGCGGACCGACAGCTCCGGCACGCCCCCAGCCGCAAGGATGCTTGTCGCCACCCTAGCCGCAAACTGGTCACCGCAGAGGGTCAGATGCGGCACCCCGGCCCAGAGCGCATCCGAGGCCGTCGTATGGGCGTTATAGGCAAAACAGTCGAGGCAGAGATCAACCTGGGCCACCCGGTCGAGGTGAGCGCTCTGGGGCAGCGGACCACAGGCGATGATCCGGTTTGGGTCGACCCCACCGGATCGGGCATGGCGGGCGAGCTCCGGCCTGAGGTCGTTCTTGCCGGTATAAAACAGCAGGACCGCCTCGGGAACCTGACGCAGGATCTCCATCCATGCGCCCATTTCCTGCGGGCCGACCTTGTGCGGGTGGTTGAAACTGGCAAAAATGAACCGATCTTCCGGCAACCCGAAGGCGGCGCGCAGGCCGCGGGTGGCGGGCAGCGGGCGGCCATTGTCATTGGGCTGGTAACAGGCGGGCATCCGCAGGATGGTCTCGCTGTAATGTCTCTCCTCGCCCTCGGGGACCGTGACCGCATCGGCGATCAGATAGTCCACCTGCGCGATGCCGGAGGATCCCGGAAACCCGAGGAAGGATATCTGCACCGGCGCCATGCGCAGCGCAAAAAGCTCCGGGCGACTGTCGAGTGTCATGCCCTTGAGATCGACGGCGATGTCAAGCTGGTCTCGGCGCGCGAGCGCGGCCGTCTCCGCGCTGCTCATGGCGCGGACGTCGCGGTAGACATCGGCAAAGTCACGGATGAGCCTGTGTTGCCGACTCTGGACCTGCGGTCTGAAGTCATAGACGTAAAAGGCAAACCGTGCCTTGTCATGATTTCTGAACAGGCCTTCCATCAGATGCATGGTGGCATGTTCGCCAAAGTCGGCGGAGAAATACCCGATCCGGATCCGGTCGTGGGGCGGATGCGGTTCCAGCGGGGTGGCGGTCAGCTTGGGGGCCATGCGGCGCGCATTTGCCAGCTGGATCGCCGGATCGTCGATATAGGACAGCAGCATCAGCGGGTCGACCGCATGACCGCTCGCCAAGAGGGCGGCCAGGCTGCCACGCTCCTGAGCCTCGTCCTGCCAGCGCAGGAAACGGCGGCGCAGGCGCAGGGCCCAGGGCAAGGCCAGGGCACAGGCGGGATCAAGGCTCAGGGCCCGTTCCAGGTGATAGAGCGCCTCGCGATCCTCACCGACATCCTCCAGGCGCAGGCCCAGAGCGGCGCAGAAGACCGGATGATCCGGGGCCAAGGCCAACGCGCGCCGCTGCTGCGCGATGGCCTCTTCGACACGATCAGGCAGGGCCGCGAGCATATGGGCCAGATAGTGGCGGCTCAGCGCCGATTCCCCCTCGGTTTCTAGGGATTGCCGCATCAGCCGTTCCGCTGTCGCCAGATCGCCGCGCTTCATGCTGGCGATGGCCGCGGCATAGAGCGGGCGGGCCGCCTCCTGCGGAAAGGCCACCGTCATGCGCCCTCCCCTCCCCCACAAGAAACAGGCAAGGCCGGCTGCGGGGACGCGGCACAGGGACGGAGCAGGATGGGCATCGGGTGCGGGCGGGGCATGACGGCTAAGTCCCTTTGGGACCAATCGGGTGTGGGGATGGGTGTCGGTGCCGAGGGCACGACGTCTCTGACCGACAAAATGCCGGAAAAAGGTTAAGAAAACGCCTGCTGACCCTGTAGTTTGTGAGAGAGGTTTCGCCGCGCGAAACGCTGCGAAAATCTCTTCCGCGACGCTTGCGCCCTCGCGTATGCTGGGCAGGAGAGACGTCGCGCCCGTCGCGCCCGGCGACAAGTTTTGTTAGCTCAGCCCCGGCCATGTGCCGGAAGGAAAACCAGAAATGACCAATTTCGCACTTCGCGTCCAATGTGCCAGCCGCCGAGGGATCGTTGCCGCGGTCTCCGCCTTCCTCGCAGAGCACGGCTGCAACATCACCGACAGTTCCCAGTTCGATGATGTCGAGACCGGGCATTTCTTCATGCGGGTAAGCTTTCGCTCCGAAGAGGGTCATTCGCTGCAGTCGCTCGACGAGGGTTTTGCCGACATCAAGGCCCGCTTCGAGATGGAGGCAGAGTTCTTTGACGAGGCGGTGAAGCGCAAGGTCGTGATCATGGTGTCGCGTTTTGGCCATTGCCTCAACGATCTGCTGTACCGCTGGCGGATCGGTGCGCTGCCAATCGATGTGGTTGCGGTGATCTCCAACCACATGGATTACCAGAAGGTGGTGGTAAACCATGACATCCCCTTCCACTGCATCAAGGTCACCAAGGACAACAAGCCGGAGGCCGAGGCGCGCATCCTGCAGGTGGTGGAGGACAGCGGCGCGGAGCTGATCGTTCTGGCGCGCTACATGCAGGTTCTCTCTGACGAGATGTGCCGCAAGATGTCAGGGCGGATCATCAACATCCACCACTCCTTCCTGCCGTCCTTCAAAGGGGCAAACCCCTACAAGCAGGCCTTCGAGAAGGGGGTGAAGCTGATCGGGGCCACCTCGCATTATGTGACCGGCGATCTCGACGAGGGTCCGATCATCGAGCAGGACATCATTCGCGTGACCCATGCCCAGTCGCCGGAGGACTATGTGTCGCTCGGTCGCGACGTGGAGGCGCAGGTCTTCTCCCGGGCGATCCATGCCCATATCCACGGCCGAGTGTTCCTCAATGGCAACAAGACGGTGGTCTTCCCGCCGAGCCCGGGCTCTTTCGCCTCCGAACGGATGGGCTGAGCCGCAGGCCTCCCTGGCCTTTCAGGCTGCCATGGGGAGCAGGTCCACTCCCTGCAGATGGAGGGGCATGCACCACCGGGACTGAGTTTGAACAGAAACGGGAGACCGCGATCGCCGGGCTCCCGTTTTTTCTTTTTGCCCGGCGGACTGGGAAGGAACGGGCTGGCCTCAACGACATGCGTCGTGTCAGGCCTTGGCATACAACCATTGCGCAGATCACTATTGAGTTGGAACGAACAAGAGGAGTGTCGAAATTGAAATTTCTGAAGCATTCTTGGCGACTTCTGCTCGTTGCCTTGCTTGCCTCTTCCCTGTCCTTGAATGTCGCGCTGTTTTTAGGGGGCTCTCTGTATCGCTTGGCCTCATCGGCGATCACGACGGCGACGGGCATGCGAACAGTTGCTCTGCAACATGCTGATGAAGTCGCCCAGCTAAGTGGAGAACTTGCCGAGGAACGCGCCGCTAAGAAGAAATTGCGTCAGGAATTGGCTGATGCGACGGATCAATTGGCCGCAGAGCGTACAGTTACCCGAAAACTAAGAGCGGACCTCGCAGACCCCTTGTCTCGCACCGTCATGTTTCGTGGCAAGCATGTCGCCATTCGGGACGCCGTAAGCTCGACAGCCGATGGGATTTCGAGGCGCGCGGTCGTTACGTCTTCTCGTGAAGTAGGTTCAATGGCGGCAGAAGCCATTCCCTACATCGGTGTCGCCGTCATCGTTGGCGCTACAGCGCTAGAGTTGAAGGATCTCTGTGACACCCTGAAGGATATGGCGGACCTTCAACGTGCGCTCACTCCAGAAGCTGCTCCCAGCGCGGAAGAGACCACAGTCTGCAACCAACCAATTCCGACCCGAGACCAGCTGTGGGAAGCGGCGAAGGGCGCTCCCAAAGCAGCTTGGCAAACTGCAAGGGGGGCTATACCCACACTCGAAGACGTAAAAAATTTCGAGATGCCACATGTGGAGTGGAAAGAAGCCTGGTCTGCAGCGGCGGAAGGATCGGAGAAGGCTTTAGACTTTACCAAGGACAAGGCCAGTTCTGCTGCGACCGCCACAAAATCCGCAGCGAATGGGCTCATCGGAAAACTCTTCGGCAGCGACGTTGGGGAAGTCGACGCCGCTGATGAAGTCGAAGACTGACTCAGACCTCCCCCCTTCTTCTCTTCTTGATCAATGATTTGTGCACATCACACCCCGACCCGCCATTACTTATCCCTATGCCCGACTATACTCGGACCTAACCGACAACGGCCTCTCCCGCCCGGGGAAGGTCACCACATGGGAAAGCAGCTGCCCAAGCACACGCTCCCTGTGCCGACGGACCGGGGCACCAAACGGGGGCAATCCGGTCACCGGGTCTTGGCGAGGCTCTTGCTACGATGTTCAGGAGGACACTGGCTGGGGTGGTAGGATTCGAACCTACGGTACACGGTACCAAAAACCGCTGCCTTACCGCTTGGCTACACCCCAACGCTCTGTGTGAGGGGCGTTCTAATGAGAGTTTCGAGGGGCTGCAAGAGGTTTTTGCGGAAAAAGTGAGCCCCCCGGAACTTTTTTGATTTTTGACTGATACATCAGGTGACTAAGGGCGCTTTGTCCCGCGAACTGACGGGGAATTCCACAAAAAAAGGGCCCCGATCCGGGACCCTTTTTCCCTTCTTGACGATCCGGATGCGCGGTCCGCTGGCGAACCCACGGGCGCCCTATTCTGGCACGCCCGCCTCGCGCAGCGCGCTCGCCCAATCCTGCCCCGAGGGGGTGAAGGCGGCGGCATGTTCCTGCATGTAGCGCGACAGGCTGAAGTCCGGGGTCACCTTCATCAGGCTCTCGACCACATCGCGGGCCTCCTGCGACCGGCCCGACATCTGCAGGGCAATGGCCTTGGTGCGCAGGGTTGCCGGGTAGCTGTCATTCTCCAGAAGCGACAGATCCGCCAACTCGATCGCCCGGTCGTAGTCGCGGGCGGCCAGGCTCACCGAGGCAGCCAGCGAGTCGAAGTAGTAGCGCTGTGGCCCCAACGGGGTCAGCTTACGGGCAGCCTCGGTCAGGCGCAGCCCCTCGTCGGGGTGGTTCTGCATCGCCCGAGTGGCCCCCTTGAGCAGCAGTGCCAGCGCCTCGTTCGGATTGTCCTGCAGCGCCTTGTCGTAGGAATATTGCGCATTGTCGAAGTCGAAGGTCAGATAGCTTGCGATCATGCCCTTGAGCGTATGCGCCAGCGAGAAGGCCGGGTCCTGCGCCAGGGCTGCATTGGCCAGGTTTTCCGCCATCAGCGTGCTCTTGTGGCGATCCTCCGAGAGGCCCTTCTGCACCCGCATCACATGCCAGATACCGGCCCAGGTCAGCACCACCGGATGGTGCATTTCGCGCTCCATCAGCGTGTCGAGGATTTCGTTCGACTTGTCGAACTGGTCGCGATGCTTGCTCTGCATCATCACGATGGCCGCCATCAGCAGCGTGTGGTTGGCCAGATTGGACAGCGGACGGAAACTGACGAGGCGCACCGCCTCCCCCACCACGGTCTGGCCGATCTGGCTGGTGGCATCACGCAGCGCCGGACATTGGCCCATCAGCAGATCGGAGAGCGCGCCGCGGAATTCGCGCGACCAGATCACCTTTTCCCGATGGGCATCATGCAGGTCGATCTGGGCAATGAAATCATGCCCGTTGATGAAGACCGACCCGGAGACAAGATAGCTGACCCCGGCCACCGAGGACACCTCGGCCGGGCGCACTTCCTCGAGGCTGAACTGGCGCGAGGCCATGTAGGAAGTCACCGAGAAGGCCTGGCTGCGCGACAGCTGCCGCGACAGCTCCTCCGACAGGATCGAGCCCAGCGGCGCTGTGGAACTGCCGGGCGAGCGCTGCACGAAGGGCAGCACCGCGATCGAGGGCAAGAGCTCGTCGAGGATCACGCGACTGCGATCGCGCGGCGCCCAGGGCGGATCCTGCACTGGCGCCGGGGCGGCGGCGATGCTCTGCGCCCGCATGTCGCCGAGCCATTGCGCAAAGACATGTTCATGCGGAAGCTCGAACCCTTCCATGAACAAGCCGCGGGAGGGATCCTTTTCCACCTCGATCATGCTGAGATCGAGGGTGACCCGCTCGCGGTTCGCAACCAGCGCGGTGGAGGCCGAGGGACCGATATGTTTTCGCAAAGTGGAGAGCGCAGTGCGCAGGCTCGCCTTGGCCTGTTCGGGCTGCGCAAAGCTCCATAACGTGTGTTCGAGGAAGGCTCGGGTTCGGATTCCGTCTTCCGCGGTGATCATCAGCGCCAATAGCGCCTGATGCTTCGCCCCGAGCTGGATGGGTTCGCCGTCAGGTCTGTAAACACCAAACGCGCCGTACTGTCGGACTTTCAAAACTACAACCATTGGACACTCTCGCCATACAAGTTACTCGAGCCACTATGGCAAAACACTCACAAATTGCGCACTAGCAACTTCACAGCTATCATTAAAGCACCAAAACCGGCTTTCTCCAACAAAAAAAGAAAGCGCGCAAAACCCCTTTCCAACCAAGGAGTTAAGCTTTGGTAAATCTTTACTCACAGGAATTAACCAGAAGTCCATTTACACACCTATAGGTAGTTTTTAAAATTTCGCCTTATACAACCTTAGAGGTCATCGACTCGGGAAAGCTCTTGATAAATATGAACTTCTGCATTTGTTGAACAATCATTCAAATTTTCAACTTGCGACAGGTGCCGCCTGAACCGTTAACCGCCAGCCCGCCGGGGCGTGACCAAAACACCCCGGAAAAATCCAGAAAGGGACACCTGCGCGTCCCTTTCCAGCGCACATCGCCTTGCGTTTTTTACGGTTATTTTCGGGTGATTTCTCGCCACATGCCGCTTTCGACCACCGAAATCACGATGTCATCGACACCGCGGTGATCGTCAGACCCATAGGTGACCTGCGCATCCGACAGGACGTCATAGTAATCGAGGCGCTCCATTGCGGCGATGAAAGCCTCCTGCGTCAGCTCCGGTCCGGCCTCCTCCAGCGCCCGCACCAGCGTATCCGCGGCCGTATAGCCCAACATGGCAAACCCGCCGGCCGGCTGGTCGAATTTCGCCTCATAGGCCGCGATGAACCGTGCAGGCTCCTCCGCCTCGGCCCGGGACAGGAGATCGGCCCAACCCGCCGCCGCATAGAGACCCTCGGTCACGCCCCCGGGGACCGAGGCCACCACGTCCAGAAAGCCGGCCGAGGTGGTGAGAAACTTGACATCCTCCCAACCGAGCTTCTTGGCGGTGCCGACCACGGTGATGCCCTGACGCACGCCCAGCGCCAGCGTGATCACGTCACACCCGGCCTCCTTCAGCTTGGTCAGCGAGCCGACAAAGTCCAGCTCGTCCGGCTTGTGGGTGGTCTCGGCTGCAAAACTGAGCCCCAGCTTCGCGGCGGCATCCACCGTACCCTCCTGAATTTCCTTGCCAAAATCGGACGGGATATACATCGAACAGATCTCCTGACCGGAGAATTCCTGCGCCAGATATTCCACCCCTGCCCCGACCTGGTCGTAATAGCTGGAAAAGCCGATGAATTTGTTGTGCATCGGCTCCTGCAACATCTGCCGCGCCGCCGTCAGCGGACCGACATTGGGGATTCCCTTGGGGTCCAGCAGCTTGAAGCCGGCAATATTCATCGGCGTGCCCAGCGACAGCAGCATGGCAAAGACCTTGTCGCGATTGAGAAGCTTGTTGTAGCCCTGCATCGCCCGCGGGATCTGATAGCCGTTGTCCTCGACCACAAAGCGGATCTGGCGGCCATGAACCCCCCCTGCCGCATTGACCTCGTCAAAGCGCAGGTTGGCGCCGTTCACCGCCGGCACGCCGACGGCGGCAAAGATCCCGCTCAGATCATTGACCGAGCCGATCACCACCTCGGTGTCGCTTACGCCCTGGGTTTCGGCCCGCACCGCCGGGGCACCGGCCAGCAGCAGCGCGGCGATCATCGAGGTCAGGGAAGAGAAAGATTGGCGCATCAGGCGTCCTCCTACATGGTTGCGCATCCCGCCTCCCCGCGGGATGCCTCAATACATCTGGTCGATCAGGGCGCGGTGCTTCTGCTCCACGAAGCCCCGTTTCAATTTCATCGTGGCGGTCAGCTCCTCGTCCTCGGCGGTGAGCAGCACATTGATCAGGCGAAAGTCCTTGATCTGCTCGACCCGGGCGAACTCCCGGTTGACCGCCTCGACTTCGGCCCGGATCAACGCCACAACCGCAGGGGCGGCACAGAGCGAGGCAAAGTCGCTGAAGGGCACCTTTTTGTCCTGCGCGAATTTCTCGACGTTTTCCTGATCGATCATGATCAGGCAGGTCAGGTAATTGCGGCCATCGCCGATGAGGACCGCATCGGAAATGTAATGGCTGAATTTCAGACGGCTTTCGATTTCCGCCGGGGTAATGTTCTTGCCGCCCTTGGTGATGAGGATGTCCTTGAGGCGGCCGGTGATGGTCAGCTGCCCGCTGTCCGTCAAATGGCCGAGATCCCCGGTGCGCAGCCAACCGTCGGCGGTGAAGCTCTCCTGCGTCTTTTCAGGATTGCGCCAATAGCCTTTAAAGCTGTTGGCGCCCCGGGTCTGGATCTCCGCCCCCGCACCAATGCGGATCTGCACCCCGGGCACGGCACGCCCCACGCTGCCCGGGCAATTGTCCTGCGGCGCGTTGAGGCTGGCGAGACCGGCGTTCTCGGTCATCCCGTAGCCCTCGACCAGCGGCACGCCGATGGCCCAGTACCAGCGCAGCAGCTCGGGCGAGATCGGTGCTGCCCCGGTGCCACCGCGCCGCATCCGGTCCATGCCGAGCATCCGGCGCAGGTTGCGCAGCACCAGCAGATCCCAGAACCGGTAGCGCAGGGCGACTCCCAACGGCACCGCCTGCCCCCGCATCGCGAAATCCGCCCGCGCCAGACCGGCCCGCAGCGCGGCATTGAAAGCCCAACGCCCCAGCCCCGTCGCCTCCTGCGCCAGAACCTGCACCCGGGAATAGACCTTCTCCCAGACCCGCGGCACGGCAAAGAAGTGATGCGGCGAGACCTCGCGCATATTGTCGAATACCGTCTCCGGGCTTTCGGCAAAATTCACCGTGCTGGCGGCGGCGAGCGGGAAATACACGGAAATATTGCGCTCGAGGATATGGCAGAGCGGCAGGAAACAGAGCTGCTCGTCACTGGAGTAGAACTCCAGCACCCGCGCGCCTGCCTCGCAGGCGGCCAGCACGTTCTCATATGCCAGCATCGCCCCCTTGGGGTTGCCGGTGGTGCCGGAGGTATAGATCAGCAGCGCGGTCTCCTCGGGGCGCGCCCGCGCGATCTCCTCGGCAAAACGCTCCGGGTTGGCGGCGTGAAAGGCGCGCCCCATCTCCAGCACCTCGTCCCAGAACAGGCAGCGCGGGTGGCGCAGGTCATGCAGACCGTCGCGATCCAGAATGATGACATATGCCAGATCGGGCAACTGGTCTTCCACCTCGAGGAATTTGTCGAGCTGCTCGTCATTTTCGACCACCAGAAAGCGGCTGTCGCTGTCGGCGACCAGATAGGCAAGCTGGCGGGCGGAATCGGTGGTGTAGATGCCCGAGGCAATGCCGCCCGCGCATTGGATGCCGAGGTCCGCATAAAGCCACTCACGCCGGTCCTCCGACAGGATCGAGACCACCTCACCGCGCCGCAGACCCAGCGACAGGAGGCCCATGCCAAAGTCCCGCGCCCCCTGCCAATAGTCCTGCCAGGAGTAGGATTTCCAGATGCCGAGGGTCTTTTCCCGATGCGCCACTCGCTCCCCCAGCTCCTGACAGCGCAGCTGGAACAGGCGCGGGAGGGTGTCGCAGCCATCCACGAGGATCGGATAGGTGCCGGGCACGGCATTGTAGGACACGCCGTTGAGTTCAACCTGCGGCGGGGTCAATTCCGGCGTCATGGTCATGTTCATGCCCGGCCTCCTCACCGCCATGTCTTCTTGCGCTTCCAGCGTTTCTCGCCGCGCTGGCCCGTCTCCTGATGGCCGAGGTAAAAGGCCCGGATATCCTCGCTGTCGCGCAGGCGGGCGGCGCTGCCGCTCATCACGATGCGGCCGATCTCCATGACGTAGCCCTGATGGGCGAGGTCGAGCGCCACTCGGGCATTCTGTTCAACCAGCATCATGGTCACCCCCTCTTCGGTATTGAGGCGGCGCAGGATGGCAAAGATCTCCTGCGCCAGGAGCGGTGACAGGCCGAGCGAGGGTTCGTCCAGCAGCATGATCCGGGGTCGCAGCATCAGGCCGCGCCCAATCGCCAGCATCTGCTGTTGCCCACCCGAGAGCGTGCCGGCCTCCTGATGCCGCCGCTCGGCCAGGATCGGGAAATAGGCAAAGACCTTCTCGCGGTCTTCGGCAATCGCCGCCGTATCGCGGCGGGTATAGGCGCCCAGCGTCAGGTTTTCATCCACCGTCAACAGCGGAAAGACCTCGCGCCCCTCCGGCACATGTACGATGCCCGCCTCGACCACGTGATGCGGCTCCTGCCCGTGGATCGGGCGGCCGTTGAAATGGATCTCGCCCTTTTCCGGGTCCATCAAGCCCGAGATGGTCCTCAGAAGCGTCGACTTGCCCGCGCCATTGGCGCCCAGAACGGTAACGATCTGCCCGGCTTCTACACTGAGCGACACGCCCCGGATCGCCATGATCGGCCCGTAGAAACTCTCCAGATTGCGGATTTCCAGCAAGGGCGCGTTCATCCGCTGACCCCCGTGCCGAGATAGGCCTCGATCACCCGCGGGTCGGATTGCACCTCTGCGGGGGTGCCCTCGGCCAGTTTGGCTCCATCCGCCAGCGCCAGAACCCGGTCCGAGACGCTGGAGACCAACCCCATATCGTGTTCCACCATCACAACGGTGATGCCCATCTGGCGCCGGATGTCGTCGATCCACCAGCGCATGTCCTGCGTCTCCTCGACCGAGAGGCCGGAGGCCGGTTCATCAAGCAACAGCAGCCGTGGGCCGGAGGCCAGCGCACGGCCCAGCTCCACCACCTTGCGCACGCCGTAAGGCAGGCCCGCGATGCGTTTGTCGCGATAGGGGTGCAGGTCGAGAAACTCGATCACCTCCTCCACCGCGTGACGATGGCGACGCTCCTCGTTGCGCACGCGCGGTGAGAAGAACAGCTCCTCCATGAGGGTCGAGCGGCGATGGCGATGGCACCCCACCAGAAGGTTTTCAAGCACCGTCGCATGGTCAAACAGCTCGATATTCTGGAAGGTGCGCGCGATGCCCAGATCGGCCACCTGATCGGCGCGCACCGCCAGCAGGTCCTGCCCGTCAAAGGTGAACTGCCCGGCAAAGGGCGTGTAAAAGCGCGATATCATGTTGAAAACGGTGGATTTTCCCGCACCATTGGGTCCGACGATCGCATAGACCTCACCCGCGTTGATCGAGAAGCTGAGGTCATTTACCGCCACCACCCCGCCGAACTTCAGCGTCGCATTCTGGATCGAGAGCAGGCTCATCTCAGACGCTCCGTCTTGAGGTAGCTTTTCTGGCGGCGAAACATGTCCTTCCGGGCAAAGGGAAACAGCTCGCACCAGGTGCGGATCTTGAGCCAGCGGCCATAAAGCCCCATCGGCTCAAACAGGATGAAGAGGATCAGAATCAGGCCAAAGACCCCGGTCTCCAGCCCCGGAATGGCGGTGCTGCTGCCGAGAAGATCGGTCGCCATCGACAGCGCCTGCGGCAGGAAGGCGACCACGATGGCGCCGAAAAACGCGCCGTGTATGGACCCGAGCCCACCGATGACGATCATCATCAACAGGGTGATGGAAATCACCAGACTGAAGGTCTCGTTGTTGAAGGCGCCCGCGTAATAGCCCATCAAGGCCCCCGCCCAGCCGGTGATCATGCAGGACAGGCCAAAGGCTGTGGCCTTGGTGCGCGCGATATGGACTCCCATCGCGGTTGCCGAAACCTCGCTGTCGCGCACGGCGGCAAAGGCACGGCCCAAGGGCGCCCGCAGCAGGTTGCGGTAAAACAGCGTGCAGACGACGGTAACCCCGAGGACGAGGTAATAGAACCGCTCCGGCTGGCTCCAGCGTTCGATCTCCAGCCCGAAGATCACGATGGGTTCGGGAAACTTGCCGCTGACACCGCCGGTCCAGGGCTCCAGCAGGACGATGATGTCATCGGCCAGGATCGACAGGGCAATGGTTGCGATGGCGAGATAGATCCCATGCAGCCGGATCGCCGGGATCGCGATTACCACGCCGATGAGGCCGGTCAGGATGCCCGCCAGCGGAAAAGCCAGCACAAAGGGCAGCCCCGCCTCGATCAGGATCGTATTGCTGTAACAGCCGAGCGCGAGAAAGGCCGCATGCCCAAGGCTCGCCTGCCCGCTCTGCCCGGTCAGCAGCATCAGCCCCAGCCCGGCAATCGCCCAGATCAGCACATTGGTGACCTCGCCAAGGAAGAATTCATCCAATCCCAGCGGGAGCAGCAGCATCACCGCCACCAGGGCGCCATAGGTGCAGAGGCTCCAGCGGTCGGGAAAGAGGCGGATGTCGTGATCGTAGGAGGTCTTGAACTGGATCCGCATCGGCGCTCAGACCTTCTTCAGGCGGGTTTGTGACAGAAGGCCGCTCGGGCGGAACACCAGCACCGCGAGCAGCAGCGCATATGGGGCGATCTGCGAATAGCCGGCGGCAAGGTAGCGCGACGCGAAGGGTTCGATCACGCCAACGATCAGCCCGCCGATCAGGGCGCCGGGCAGCGAGCCAAAGCCGCCGATCACCGCCGCTGCAAAGGCCTTGATCCCCAAAAGCCCCGCATTGGGATCCATCGCTCCTTTGGAGGCAAAAAGGATCCCCGCCACCGCCGCGGTGGCCCCGGACAGGGCCCAGATCAGCCCCTGCACCCGCTTCACCGGGATGCCCATTACATAGGCCGCCATCTGGTTCTGGCTCGCCGCCTGCATCGCCAGCCCGAGCCGGGTGCGCTGGAAGAATTGGTAGAGGCACAGCGTCAGGAGCACCGTCACCACGATCACCGACAGATCCGCGAGGCTGATCGTCACCCCGCCAAGGCGCAGGTCGCCATGGGCCAGCGGGCTTTGCAGCGTCTGCGGCTCATGCCCCCAGATGACACCGGCGACAAAGCGGATCACAAAGCCCAAGGCAATCGTTAGGATCACCACCGCGATCTGGCTCTGGCCAAAGAGCCGACGCAGGATCAACAGGTCCAAAAGGTAGCCCAGTGCCGCCATCACCGCGATCGAGAGCGGCACCGCCAGCCAGAAGGGCAAGGCCATATACTCTGCATTGGTCAGGCCAAGGGCCACAAAGGCCCCCAGCATCATGAAATCGCCCTGGGCGAAATTCACCGCCTCGGTGGCCTTGTAAATCAGAACGAAGCCGAGCGCGATCAGGCCGTAGACACAGCCATTCGCAAGCCCGCTGACAAGCAGCTGAAGCTGATCCAAATTCTCCTCCCTTGCGCACAGGGCGCGACCGACGCCCCTCTGGGCGCGGTTGAGACAGGTCTGTCCGCTGTTGCGGATCTTCTTGGGGCGCGGCCTCCTCAAACCGGGTCCCACCTGTCCTGTCTCAACACTGCGAGGGAAAACCGGACCTGTCAATTGTCCTGCCCCGTCTAGGCTGCACGTTTTTCGTGCATTGCGGCAGGCGGATTTCAACCCCAGGGCAGCAAGCGCCGACCGATCGGTAAAAACATCAAGACCCGCAGTACCTTTCGCTTGCACCCGCCTGCGCCCCCGCCTAAGCGGGCGCCGCACGTGGCGGGCCGCGTCGGGCTCCTCAACTCCCGGCCAGGCCCTCTCCTCCTCAAGGTGCTGTTTGCGCCCCACGTGCAAGGCCCCGTCAGGGGAGCGTATCTGCACCGGGTCCACCGGTGCTCTGCCTGCGCCCCGCGCGCAGGTCAGGACCGGCCGGGCGTGGCTCCTCCCGCCTCTCCCCTTGTTCACCGGTCATGCGCTCCCTGCCAGGGTGATCGGCCAGATCCCACCTGCGCACAGCTGTGTGACGACTGAAATGGCAAGGGTCACGGATCTGTTGCATTGACAGGCTAGAGCCTGCGGCAAACCCATCTCATGGAACGAGTCCTCCCATGCTGCTTTCTCCCTTCGCCACGCCCGGCACCTTTTTCCGTGGCAATCTGCACACCCATTCCGACCGCACCGACGGCGCCCTGCCCCCGGCGGAAGTCTGCCGTCGCTACAAGGCGGAAGGCTATGACTTCATCTCCCTGACCGATCATTTTGTCGGCCGTTGGGACTATCCGATTGTGGATACCAGCCCCTACCACGATGACAGCTTTACCACCCTCCTCGGGATCGAGATGCACTCCGGCGCGCAAGAGAACGGCGAGCTGTGGCATCTGCTCGCGGTTGGTATTCCTGCGGATTTCGAACCCTCCAATTCGCCCGACTTCAAACCCCGCCCCGATCAGGAGACCGGCCCGGAGATCGCCGCCCGCGCCGCGCGCGCCGGGGCCTTTGTCGCGATTGCGCATCCGCAGTGGTCCGGCCTGACAATGGATGACGCCCGTAGCATCCAGGCCGCTCATGCGGTGGAGATTTACAATCACGGCGCCCATAGCCTCAGCGATCGGGGCACTGGGATGCCGATGCTGGATCTTCTGCTGTCCGAGGGGCGCGATCTGACGCTCATTGCCACCGATGACGCCCATTTCAAGGGGCCGGATCATTTTGGCGGCTGGGTCATGGTCAAGGCGGAGGCCAACACCCCCGAAGCGCTGCTCGCCGCGCTGAAGGCGGGTCAGTTCTATGCCTCGCAAGGCCCGGAGATTCACGGCATCTGGCTCGAGGGTGAGCGCGTCCGCGTCACCTGCTCTGCCGCACAAATCGTTGTGGTGCAGGCCCATGGAAATGCCGCCGAGATGGTGGTGGGTGAGAGCCTGACCGAAGCGGTGGTGGAGCTGGGCCGGATGGTCAGCAGCCCCTGGCTGCGGGTCACCGTGATCGACCGCGCGGGCAAGCGCGCCTGGTCGAACCCCTTCTGGCCAAGCAAGCTCTGACCCCGATCCCGCGCGTCGCCCCCCAATGGGGCCGACGCGTCAGAGATCTTCGTCGCCCGAGAGGTCCTTCAGGATCGGGCAATCCGGGCGATTGTCGCCCGCACAGCAGGTGACCAGCTCGCGCAGCACCTCGCGCATCGCCTGCAGGTCAGCGATCTTGGCTTCGATCTTGCACAGATGCGCCAGCGCGAGCTGCTTCACATCGGCACTGGCGCGGGTGTCGTCTTCGTAAAGACCAAGCAGCAGACGGCAATCCTCGATCGAGAACCCCAGCGCCCGCGCCCGGCCCAAAAAGGCCAGCTTGTGCAGGTCGCGTTCCTCGAAACAGCGATAGCCATTGGCGCTGCGGTTCGGGCGAATGAGACCGATATCCTCGTAGTAGCGGATCGTCTTTGCCGGCAGGCCGGACCGCTCCGCAACATCGCCGATATTCATGTCGCACCCTCTTCCTTGTCGCAGTCAAAAGGCCTCCGGCTGCGGGAGGCTCACGCTGCCAAGATGGGCAAGTTTGCCCACAATCTCAAGTCGCCCAACGGAAACTTGACCAGCCTGCGCCCCGGTGACGCGGGTGGCCGGGCTTCTGTCGCATTTGGGCATCTGCCTTGCCGTCCCTGAGCGGTATAGCTTGACCAAGATCGGCGCAAGCAACGGACCTCTGCTGTTGCGCCGCCCCCAGAGGCTGATGTAGGCCTGAAAGAACACAGACCGCCCTGCCCCGTGACCCAGGGTCAGCCTGTCTCGAAACGCCTGAGAAGAAGGACAAAAGTGATGATCAAGACCCGCGCTGCAGTTGCGCTTGCTCCGGGCAAGCCGCTTGAAATCATGGAGGTCAACCTCGAAGGCCCGAAGGCGGGCGAGGTTCTGGTGGAAATCAAGGCCACCGGCCTGTGCCACACCGATGAATTCACCCGCTCCGGCGACGATCCCGAGGGCATCTTCCCGGCGATCCTCGGCCATGAGGGCGCAGGCGTGGTGATCGAGGTCGGGGAAGGCGTCAAGAGCCTGAAGCCCGGCGACCATGTGATCCCGCTCTATACGCCCGAATGCCGCGAGTGCGACTATTGCCTCAACCCGAAGACCAACCTCTGCCAGGCGATCCGCTCGACCCAGGGCCAGGGCCTCCTGCCCGATGGCACCACCCGGTTCTCGATGCTGGATGGCACCCCGATCCACCATTACATGGGCTGCTCGACCTTCGCCAACCACACCGTGGTGCCGGAAATTGCACTGGCCAAGATCCGCAAGGACGCGCCCTTTGACAAGGTCTGCTACATCGGCTGCGGCGTCACCACCGGCATCGGCGCGGTGATCAACACCGCCAAGGTGGAGATCGGCTCGCGCGCGATTGTGTTTGGTCTGGGCGGCATCGGTCTCAACGTCATTCAGGGCCTGCGTCTGGCCGGTGCCGACCAGATCGTCGGCGTTGACCTCAACCCCGGCAAGGTGGAGATGGCGACCCGCTTCGGCATGACCCATTTCGTCAACCCCTCCGAGGTCGAGGGCGATCTGGTGGCGCATCTGGTCGAGCTGACCGGCGGTGGCGCCGATTACACCTTTGACGCCACCGGCAACGTCAAGGTGATGCGCACCGCGCTCGAAGCCGCCCACAAGGGCTGGGGCGAGAGCATCATCATCGGCGTGGCCCCTGCGGGTGCCGAGATTTCCACCCGGCCCTTCCAGCTGGTCACCGGCCGGGTCTGGCGCGGCACCGCCTTTGGCGGCGCTTCTGGCCGCACCGATGTGCCCAAGATCGTCGACTGGTACATGGACGGCAAGATCGAGATCGACCCGATGATCACCCACAAGCTGACGCTGGACGAGATCAACCACGGGTTTGAGCTGATGCATGAGGGCAAGTCCATCCGCGCGGTGGTCGAGTTCTGATCGCGCCGCAAAGCCATCAGCGAAACAAAGGAAACGCGGGCTCTTCGGGGCCCGCGTTTCCTCTATCTGGGATGGATTTCGTCAGCCCCTCTCAGCTGCCACTGGCAGAGACCGCCGCCAGCTTCACGTCATAGCCCCAGAGCCGACGCAGGTGTTTCACCACCTCGTCGCGGTCGGCTTCGGCCAGGTGGATATTGTCACGCACCGTATGGGTCAGCTTCAGGGTCCGGTCCCCTTTGAGATCCGCATCCGTCACCTGAATGTCCGGCTCGATATAGGCAAGGTCATATTGATGGGCCAGATCCCGGCGGATCGCCTTGTAGCCGGCCCGGTTGTGAATATGGCTGATCACCAGCTGCGGATGGGTTTCCTCGTCGCTGAGGGTGAAGAGCTTGAACTTGCGGATCAGATGCGGCGACAGGAACTGCTGGATGAAGCTCTCATCGCGGTAATTAGCCCAGGCGTTACGCAGTACTTTTCGCCAGTCGGGGTCACCCGCGATATCCGGAAACCACTCGCGGTCCTCGTCGGTGGGGGTCTCGCAGATGCGGCGGATGTCCTGCATCATCGCAAAGCCCAGCGCATAGGGGTTGAGGCCGGAATACCGCGGATCGTCATATTCGGGCTGCATCACCACATTGGTATGGCTGTGCATCATCTCCAGAAACGAGCCCTGGGTGATCAGCCCCTGATCGTAAAGCTCGTTGATGATGTAGTAATGCACGAAGGTCGCGCAGCCCTCGTTCATCACCTTGGTCTGTTTCTGCGGATAGAAATACTGCGCCAGCATCCGCACGATGCGCAGGATCTCCGCCTGCCAGGGCTCCAGCACCGGACTGTGTTTTTCGAGGAAATAGAGGATGTTTTCCTGCGGCAGGTTCATCTTCTTGCGCCGGTCCGCATGGCTCAGCTCCGCATCGGTGGCATCGGCGTCGCGCTTTAGCCCCAGGGTGGCATCGGTCCAGATATCAAGCGCGCTCTGCCCCTTTTCATAGGCTTCGCGCAGCTGCTGCATGGCCCGGCGCTCCTCCACCGTGGGCTTGGGCGGGCGGCCATAGCGGAACACGCCCTGGTTCTGCAGCGCATGGGCGGCGTCGAGGATTTCCTCCACCGCGTCATAGCCATAGCGCTCCTCGCAGGCGGCGATGTAGTTCTTGGCAAAGGCCAGATAATCCTGGATCCCTTCGGCATCGGTCCATTGCCGGAACAGGTAGTTGTTCTTGAAGAAATGGTTATGGCCAAAGGCCGCATGGGCCATGACCAGAGTCTGCATCGCCATGGTATTTTCTTCCATGTTGTAGCTGATGCAGGGGTTGGAGTTGATGACGATCTCATAGGCCAGACCCTGACGCCCGGTGCGATAAAGCGCCTCGTCCCGGGCGAAATGCTTGCCGAAGGACCAATGCTGATACATCAATGGCAGTCCGACGCAGGAATAGGCATCCAGCATCTGCTCGGCCGAGATGATCTCGATCTGGTTCGGATAGACGTCAAGCCCGAGGTCCCCGAGGGCGATCTTCTCGATTGCATCGCGGGCTTTTTCCAGCAGCTCGAACGTCCACTCCGGTCCGGTAAAGAGCGGCGTGGCGGCGGATTGTGCAGTCTGCATGGGGGTTAGCCTTTCACCTTGGGCAGGAAGAACTCCCGGAAGATCGGGTAGATATGGCCGGGCTGCGAAACCCGCTGCATCTCGAAATGCTTGCAGGCGGCCTTGACCTGCCGATAGTTCTGCCAGAGGTCCTCGCCCGCCTCGACATTGTCCAGAAGCATCTGCGCGGCTTCCTCCACGATCTCCACATAGGCGTAGAACTGGCACATGGGCAGCAGTTGCTCGGTCAGGATCTTGCGGCAGCGCATGGAGTCATTGCCGAAATTCTCCCCGTCCGAGGCCTGGGCGCCGTAGATGTTCCATTCATCCGGCGGATAGCGGTCGTCGATGATCTCCTTCATCTTTTCGAGCGCGGTAGAGACAATGGTGCCCCCCGTCTCGCGGGCATAAAAGAACGTCTCCTCGTCCACCTCCTGCGCGTAATGGGTGTGGCGCACAAAGACGAGTTCGGTGTGTTCGTAGCAGCGCGTCAGGAACAGGTGCAGCAGCAGGAAGAAGCGTTTCGCCAGATCCTTTTCGCGTTCCTGCATGGAGCCGGAGACATCCATCAGACAAAAGACCACCGCGCGGGAATTACGGATCTTTTCCGGCACGAAAGTGTCATAGCGCAGATCCAGCGGATCGATATAACCGACCACACGGCGCTTGCGGATGATGCCTTCGAGCTTCTGTTTCAGCTCCGCCAAGAGGTCGTCCTGGCTCGGCGAACGCGCTTCCACCGCCTCCAGCTCGGCGATTTGCGCTTCCAGCTCCCGCTGGCTCTGGGTGGAGGGGCGATGCAGGGCGATACGTCGGCCCAGGGAATTGCGCATGGTGCGCACGAGGTTGAGATTGTTGGGAGTGCCGGCAGTGGTGAGGCCGGCGCGGCGAGTGCCAATGGTTTCCGTCTCGACCATTGCCTTTTCAACCAGATCCGGCAGTTCCAGCCCGTCGAACAGGATTTCCAGATACTCGTCCCGGGTCAGGGTGAAGGAAAACTCGTCATCCCCCTCGCCATCCTCCGAGGCCTGCCGCCCGCCCTGCCCCGCGCCGCCCTTGGGCCGGTCAATGGCGTCGCCGACCACAAACTCCTTGTTGCCCGGCAGCACGTGCTTTCGATTGCCTCCGGGCCCGTGATAGAGTCGAGGCTCCTTCAACCCCTTGGCAGGGATGGTGATTTTCTCGCCATTCTCGGTGACGGTATCGCCCTTTCCGATGGACTTCTCCCGCACCGAACGGTCGACACGTTCCTTGATGTTCTCGCGCGCGCGTCGGAGGAACCGTTGCCGGTTCCCCAAACTCTTGCCTTTTGGATTGGCGCGCCGATCGATGAAGTGGTGCATCTGGACACCTCCCGCCTGTTAGCCCGCCTTGTTCACCCGCATGTACCATTCGACCAGACGGCGCACCTGCCGGTCGGTATAGCCATGCGCCCGCATCCGCTCGACGAACTCCTGGTGTTTGCTTTCGGTCTGGCTGTCCTTTTTGGATCCGAAGGAGATCACCGGCAACAGTTCCTCCACCTGGGAGAACATGTGCTTTTCGATCACATCGCGCAGCTTCTCATAGGAGTTCCAGGCCGGGTTCGAGCCGGTATTGGCGCGGTGGCGCAGGGCGAATTTGACCACCTCGTTGCGGAAGTCTTTCGGGTTGGCGATGCCGACGGGCTTTTCGATCTTGGAGAGTTCGGCATCCAGAACCTCGCGGTCGTAAAGCTGGCCGGTGTCGGGGTCCTTATAGTCCTGCTCCTCGATCCAGGCATCCGCGTAGGAGATATATCGGTCAAAGACGTTCTGACCGTATTCGGTATAGCTCTCCAGATAGGCCTTCTGGATTTCGTTGCCGATGAACTCCTCATAGCGCGGCGCCAGCTCGGTCTTGATGAACTCGAGGTATTTCGACTCCGTTTCCTGCGGGAATTGCTCGCGCTTGATCATCTGTTCCAGCACATACATCAGATGCACCGGATCGGCGGCGACCTCCTTGGTGTCATAGTTGAACACCGAGGACAGCACCTTGAAGGCGAAACGTGTCGAGACCCCGTTCATGCCCTCATCCACCCCGGCCCGGTCCTGATACTCCTGCACCGTCTTGGCCTTGGGATCGGTGTCTTTCAGGCTCTCGCCATCATAGACCCGCATCTTGGAATAGAGGTTGGAGTTCTCATGCGGCTTCAGGCGCGTCAGCACCGAGAAGCGGCTCAGGATCTTCAGGGTTTCCGGCGCGCAGGGCGCCTGGCTCAACTCGGAATATTCGATCAGCTTCTCATAGATCTTCGCTTCGTCGCTGACCCGCAGGCAATAGGGCACCTTCACGATGGAGACCCGGTCGATAAAGGCCTCGTTGTTCTTGTTGTTCTTGAACTGCTGCCATTCGCTCTCGTTCGAATGGGCGAGGATCAGGCCGTTGAAGGGGATAGCGCCGAAGCTCTCGGTCCCCATGTAGTTGCCCTCCTGCGTCGCGGTGAGCAGGGGATGCAGCATCTTGATCGGCGCCTTGAACATCTCGACAAATTCAAGAATGCCCTGGGTCGCGCGGTTCAGACCGCCAGAGAAACTATAGGCGTCCGGGTTGTCCTGGCTGTAATGCTCCAGCTGGCGGATATCGACCTTGCCGACGAGGGTGGAGATGTCCTGGTTGTTCTCATCACCCGGCTCCACCTTCGCCACGCAGATCCGGCGCAGGCGGGAGGGGTAGAGTTTCACAACTGTGAACTTGTTGATGTCGCCTTCGAACTCGTCGAGGCGCTGCACGGCCCAGGGTGACATCAGCCCCGGCAGGCGATGGGTGGCGATGCCGTATTCCTCTGCCAGAACCTTGCCCATGCGGATCGGGTCAAAGAGGCCCAGCGGGCTCTCGAAGATGGGAGAGACCTGCTTGCCCGCCTTCAGAACATAGATCGGCTGATCCTCGACCAGGCGCTTCAGACGTTCCGCGAGGGAGGATTTGCCGCCCCCCACCGGGCCGAGCAGGTAGAGGATCTGCTTGCGCTCCTCCAGCCCCTGTGCGGCATGGCGGAAGTAGCCCACGATGCGCTCCACCGTGTCTTCCATCCCGTAGAAATCCTCAAACGCCTTGTAACGCTTGATGGTGCGGTTCTGGAATATCGGCCCCAGACGGGTGTTTTTCGAGGTATCAACCAGTTCTTCCTTCCCGATGGCCTTCAGCATGCGCTCCGCAACATTGGCATACATGCTGGGATCGTCACGGCAGGCCATCAGGTAGTCATGCAAAGACATTTCCTGCTCGCGCGTCTGGCCATAAGCCTCTGCAAAAAGCTCTGCAACTTTGTTCATCGGGGTCTTGCCTCCTGGTTACGTCGTTTCCCGGTCCTCCTGGGATCTGGATCGCACGCGAACAGAGTGGCCTGACGAGGGCCTTTGAGGTGTCCGCGTTGGTATTGGTTCTTTGAATTCTGCTCGGCGCCTGAGGCCGCCATCCCGACTCAGCACCCCTCATCTTCCATTAAGACTAGAGGGGAAAAGGCTGGCGCCAAGGGCCACAGCGTCGGTTTTGTTTTGACTTTAGCTTACACTAGATATGGCATTCAGCCTAACAGACTTTGGTATATTTTCGGTTAACCGTGGTAAACTTTTATGTAGGTTTGCATCAAAAACAGGCGATCAAGCCTGACATGCAGGGGCGCACCCCCTCCCTGAACAGGTCACAAACAGACCCGCCGCAGCGCCGCGCCGCCCCTGCGAACCGCTAGAAAAAACCATAAAATCAACGAAAAATGAGCAAGTTCGCCCCGGGCCGCCCTTCCCTGCCCCGCCGCAGGCAGCGCCGACAGCAGGGTCTTTGACGCAGAGGTCAACACCGGCCGGAGCGACCGCGCTGCCAGTCACGCCCCCGACCATCCCCGGCCCGGCAAGTGAGGTGTTTCGGGCACGCTTGTTGCGCAAACCCGCAAGCGCGCGCCACCGAAAGGCTGGACAGTTTCCAAGAGTTGACGGCATATTAACCCTAATGAGCCGCAAAGACGGCTTGAGGCAGACGACTACAGGCAACAGAGACTGACGACGCACGGCCCTTGCGCTGCGCGGTTGGTAGAGAGCGAGCAGTTAGGCATGAGCACCGTTGCATTTATCGCCCGTGACGCATTGGGCACAAACCAGCATGGCACCTCCACAGAGGGCGCCCCGTCGGTCATTTCAACGGCCGGGATCAAGGATATCTCCCTCAACCTCGTGCCGGCGGATGTGGAAAGCTACACCCGCCGCGGCAATGATCTGTTCCTGACCCTGTCGGACGGAACCCTGCTGGAGCTGGATGGCTTTTATGCCGGCGGTGCGGTGGGTCCCAAGAACCTGTTCCTGAGCGACCAGGGCGATTTCATCCAGGTGGTGCTGGAAGACAAGCCCGAGGGCATGTTGTTCGCCAGCTACGAACCCATTGATGTCTCGGGCAAATGGAGCGCCTACGACGATATGGTCTTCCTCGACTTCGACCGGGTCGAGCCGGTTGTGGCGCCCCTGGCGGCACCGCTTCTCGGCGGGCTTGGTGGTCTTGGTGCCGCGGCCGCCGGTGCGGCCCTCCTGGTGGGCGGTGATGATGACGATGGCACCGGTGGTGGCACCGACGGCGGCACAGATACCGGCGACGATGATGACGGCGATGACGACGGGGACGACGGCGACGGCGATGATGACGGCGACGACACCGATGACGGCGACGATACCGACGATGGTGATGATGACGGCGACGACGACGACGGTGATGATGACGACGGGGACGACGACGGTGACGATGATGATGACGACACCGACGATGGGGACGACGATGACGGTGTCATCACTCCGACCGTCAACGATGCCAAAGACACCTATGATGTGCCCGAAGGCGATCCCGATGGTGTGACCATCTCCGGCACCGGCGAGGCTGGTTCCTCCGTCGAGGTGACCATCGGCGATGTGGTGGTGACCACCACCATCGAGGAGGATGGCACCTGGTCGGTGAACATTCCGACCGCCGATCTGCCCGATGACGGCGTCTATGAGACCGTGGTCGATGTGGTGGCCCCGGACGGCACCGTCTATGAGGATCTCGACGGTCCCACCATCGACATCGACAGCGAGCCGCCGACGGTGATCATCACCGAAGGCACCCAGTCGGTGGGCGATATCGTCGATGGTGGCGAACAGGCCAGCGGCACCGTGATCAGCGGCACCGGCGAGGCCGGCGCGACCGTGACCCTGGTGATCGACGGCGCCAGCCAGACCGCCACCGTGGCGGCGGATGGCACCTGGAGCGTGACCTTCACTCCGGAACAGATCGCCACCGGCGAGTACGAGACCGGCATCACCATCACCACCACCGATCCGCATGGCAACAGCACCACAACGACCGATGTGCTGGAAGTGGACACCGAGACCTCGGTGACCATCGACACCGGCCTGTCGGGTGGCGATGACATCATCTCCGCGGCCGAAGCGGCTGCCGGGGTGGCGATCACCGGGACCGCCGAGGCGGGGGCCAGCGTGGTGGTGACCGTGGAGGGCGTGAGCCGCACCACCACCGCCGACAGCGAGGGCAACTGGACCGTCACCTATGAGGACGGCAGCCTGCCCGCAGGCGAATATGACGCCGCGATCTCGGTCACCTCGACCGATGCGGTGGGCAATACCGCCACCGCCACCTCGACCATCGCGGTGGATACGGACGCGGGTTTTGTGCAGCTTTCGGACGATCCGATCGAGACCGACGACATCATCAACGCGGCCGAGCGCGGCGACGGGGTGACCATCACCGGCACCGCGACCCCGGGCGAGACCGTGACCGTGACCCTGGGCACCGCCACCGGCACCACCGTTGCCGATGCGGATGGCAACTGGTCCTACGATTTTGCCGCCGGCGAGATCCCGACCGGCACCGATACGCTGGATGTCACCGCCTCGATCACCGATGCGTTGGGCAATACCGAGAGCGACAGCGACACTGTCGGGCTCGACACCGAAGTGCTGAACTTTGCCTCGGAAGAGCTGCAGGCGACCGATGATATCGTCAACCTGAGCGAACTCGACGCGGGCTTCACCCTTGAAGGCACCGTCGAGCCGGGGTCCGCCGTCTCGGTCGAGATCGAAGGCACCACCTATGACGCGCTGGTCGCCAGCGACGGCACCTGGTCGATGAAGCTCGATGCCGGCGATCTGCCGGCGGGCACCTACAGCACCGTGGCCACCATCACCGCCACCGATGCGGCGGGCAATACCGCTACCCTGACCCAGGGCTTTGACGTCGATACCGAGTACAACACGCCGAGCGTGACAGGCACCAGCACCGATGGTGTCGACAACCTCACCGCCATCACCGTGGCGGAAACCGGCGACACCCTGACGCTGAACACGCTCAAGAGCGATGGTTCCACCCCATCGGTGGGCGCGACCGAGCTGGATCTGGGCAGCAATACCATGCTGGTCTTCGACGAGAAGGTCTCCGATGGCACCAACCTCGTGATCACCACCGAGGATGGCGCGGGCAACCGCTCCTCCACCGTGGTGCTGTTCGAGGACAATGCCACCCAGAGCAGCGTGCTGGATCACGCCGGGATCTCCGGCTTCAACGTCGATCGGATCAACCTCGAGTTTGCCGCCGACGTCAGCCTGACGCTGACCGAGGAGGACATCAACGCGTTGTCCGGGAATTCCGACACGCTGACCATCGTCGGCGGTTCGGACGACACCGTCACCCTGACCGGTGTCACCGCCACAGGCACGCAGGATGTGAATGGAGAGACCTTCAACGTCTATACCATCGGCGACGGCGGCACCACGCTGCTGGTCGAGGACGACGTGAACGTCATCATCTAAGCGCCTTTGATGTGCTGTCCCCTGCCCCGCTCCGCCAGTGGAGCGGGGCAAGGGACCCTCATATCGAAGAGACGGCCCGAAAGCTCTGCGGGCACCAAGGCACGAGGAAGACACATGGTTCTGGCACGACGCATTTCTGCCGTTGCACTTTTGTGCGGCCTGACGGCATGCGGCCTGCCGATTGCGGGTTCGGCGCCGAAAGATGATGGCAGCGGAGCGCCCCGCAGCAATTTCGCGCAGGATCAGGATGCGCCGCAGTCCGAAGTGATCAGCACCCTGATGCAGCGTCGCACCCTGCTGCAGCCCGGCAGCGTCTATTCCGACGTGGCCGCAACCGCGCTCAGCGCCTCGGCCCGGTCCTCGGAGGCGGCGCTGGTCGCGGCCCGGCTGCGGGCAGAGGCCAAGTCCAAGAACTGGCTGCCGGGGCTGACACCCTCGGTCAGTCTCAACGATCTGGGCGACATGGTGGCGAACCTGCTGCTGGAACAGGTGCTGTTCGACAATGGGCGCCGCAAGGCCGAGCGTGCCTTCGCCGCTGCGGATGTGGAAGTGGCCGCCGTCAGCCTGTCCGAAGACATGAACAACCGGGTCAAGACCGCCGTCAGCCTCTATGTGGCGGGGCTGCGCGGCGATGAGAAGGCCGCCTATTCCCACCGCGCCATCAACACCATGCGCGATTTCGAGCGCGTGGTGGTCGGACGGGTCAATGGCGGCGTCTCCGACCGGTCCGACCTCAATGTGGTGCAATCGAAGATCAGCGGCGTGCAGTCGAGCATGGCCGATGCCAGCGATGCTGCCCGCACCGCCAGAGCCGAGCTTGAGGCGATGACCGGCCGCCAGTTTCCCGCCGCCCCGCAACGGCTGGACCTGAACCTGCCGCCGGATGGCAGCGCCTACCTCAGCGTACTCAAGGCAAAATCCGAGGCCGCACGGGCGGTGGAACAGGCTACGATGGAACGGGCCGGCATGTTGCCCGGGGTCTCGGCCACCGGTCAGGTCGGCACCGAGGGCTCGGGCGCGGGTCTGCTGCTCAACCTTTCCGAACCCCTTGGGCTCGGCACCCCTGCGGCCCTGCAGGCGGTGGATGCCGCCAAGGAGGCCGCGCTGCGCCGGATCGGCGAGGTCGAGGAGGAGGCCCGGCGCGATTACAGCCGCGAGATCCAGCGCCTCGCCTCCTATCGTCGCCAGGAGCAGGAGGCCCTCGCCCTGTCGAGCGCCAGCCGCGAGACCTATGCCCTGTTCAAGGCCCAGTTCGAAGCGGGTCAACGTCCGGTGATGGATGTGATCCCGATCTACGAAGAATTGGTGAAGCGCGAGCAGGCCTATATCGACGCGAAGTATGAAGTGGTTCTGATCCAGCTGTCGCTTGCGGCGGCTCTGGGTCTGTTGGCGGATGGGGACAAGATTTGACGGATCATGACAACACCGAACCGCCCTCCATCCCCCTCGGCCCGCGCAAGGGCAAATCGCGCCTGACCCTTGCGGATCTCGCGGGACGCCTGTCTCGCGGTCTGCGCAGGGAGCGCCGTGGATCGACCCAACCCGAGGCGCAGGCGGTCACCATCTCGCGGATCAGCGCGGGCCCGACGGACCTGTCGGACGCGGCCAGCCCAAGAGCTGCCCGGCCGATGCTGATGATCCCGCCCGCCCCGCGCCTGACGCTGGAGGAGGCCACAGACATGGCGGCGGACCCCGCCAAGGATCCGCAGCCCGGCCCAATCGCCGCTCTTGCTGCCGTCGCCACTGCGGACACAGAAACTGCCACGCCAAACCCGAAAGCGTCGGAGCCGACATTCCCAATGCCGATCGCAGCCGCGCCGCAGGCAGAACCGGCAGCGCCCCTGTTGCAGGTTACACGCAGCACGCCGCTTGTCGTCTCGCCCCCCGCATCGGAGGCAGGGACCGTCGAGGGGGCCGAGGTAGACGTGCCCCAAGACATGGCCAAGGACATGGCCGAGGACATGGCCAAGGACCAAGGCCGTGCCGCGAAACGGTCTATTCAGTCGACCACAGGCACCGATCGAGCCGACCTGTCGCAGAGCGCGGCCGACCAGGCGCCTTCTCCATCAGGAGCCACGTATGACGCAGAGGACGCCCCGACAGAATGGGCCGAAGCACCGGAGAGCGCCGAAGCACGACTGCACCGGTTGAAAGCGCGGGCACATCTGCTCTGCCGCCTTGCCGGGCTGCGTGGGGTGACCCTGTCGCAGCAAGATCTGGTCGAGGATCTGCAAGCGCGCGGAGCGGAGGGCGTGACCCCGGCCGCCCTGGCGGCGGCCCTGACCGGGGCCGGGCTGCGCTGCAAACTGGTGGCGACCAAGACGCCGAGGCCGCGCAACTGGCCGGGCATTGCCATCATGCAAGGTGGTCAGCCGGTGCTGGTGCTGAGCCAGGGCAAGGCGGGTGTGACGATCTACGACACCTCCTGCCCTGACAATCGCGCCGAAGTGCCGATGCGGGATTTCATGCCGTTCTATAGCGGCCAGATCCTGTCCACCCGCGCCAGCTTCAGCCAATTGGCAGAACGCCACACGCCGCAGCTCGATACGTCGCATTGGTTCTGGGGCGAGTTTTCCAAGTACCGCCGCCAGATGGCGGAGATTATGCTGGGCTCGTTGGTGGCGAACCTGCTGGCGGTCGCGGTGGCGCTGTTCTCGTTGCAGGTCTACGACCGGGTGGTGCCACATCAATCCGAGGCGACGCTCTGGGTACTGGCGGTGGGGGCCTTGGCGGCGATCACCCTCGAAGGGATGCTGAAACTGGCCCGGGCGCGGATCACCGATGCCGCCGGGCGCCAGATCGACCTCGCGGTGCAGCACAAGCTGATGCGGCGAGTGATCGGCCTGCGCCTCGACCAGAGCCCGCTGCCGCCCTCCGGTCTCTTTGCGGCGATGCGCGATTTCTCCTCGGTGCGGGAGTTCTTCACCTCCACCACCCTGTCGACGCTGGCCGACGTGCCCTTCATCGCGGTGTTCCTGCTGCTGGTCGCCTCGATCGGCGGGCCGGTGGTCTATGTGATCCTGATCGGCGCGCTGCTGATGCTGCTGCCGGGCTATTTCCTGCAGAAGAAGATGCTCGCCACAACCAGGCTGGCACAGGGCGCCTCGGCCAAGAGCGGGCGGCTGCTGCATGAGGTGGTGAGCGAGATGGAAACGCTGAAGACCCAGCGCGGCGAGGATCGGGTCCTGCGGCTCTGGGACGAGCTGAACGTGCTCTCCTCGCAGGCCTCGAGCGGTCAGCGCAAACTCGCGAGCGCCCTCACCTACTGGAGCCAGGGGGTGCAACAGGCGACCTATATCTGTGCGGTGATCCTTGGCACCTACATGGTCTTTGCCGGCGAGTTCACCGTCGGCACCATTATCGCCACCGGCATCCTGACCAGCCGCACCCTGGCGCCCTTGACGCAATTTGCCGGCACCCTGGCGCGCTGGAGCAATGTGCGCGCCGCGCTTGATGCGCTGGACGTGATCGCCGCCGCGCCGCAGGAGCGCGAGAAGGGCCGCGCCTATCTGCGTCGCGAGCGCATCGAGGGGCGGTTCGAGCTGCGCGAGGTGCTGTTCCGCTACGACCCCGAAGGCACGCCCAATGTGGACGTCAATGCCGTTGCGGTCACCCCGGGCCAGCGGGTGGCTGTGCTGGGTGTCAATGGCTCCGGCAAATCGACCCTGCTAAAGCTGCTTGCTGGGCTTTACACACCGCAAAAGGGCCGGGTCATGCTCGACGGCACCGACATGAGCCAGATCGAGCCGCGCGACCTGCGCCGCCACATCGGCTATCTCGGTCAGGAGGTGAAGCTCTTCTCCGGCAGCCTGCGCGACAACCTCAACCTGACGCTGCTGCCGCATGAGGACGAGCGGCTGATGGAAGCGCTTGAATTCGCAGGTCTCGCGCCCTTTGTGCGGGCACATCCGCGTGGCCTCGACCTGACGATCGGCGATGGCGGCTCCGGTCTCTCCATCGGCCAGCGCCAGGCCCTGGGCTGGGCGCGACTGCATCTGCAGAACCCCTCGGTGGTGCTGCTGGACGAACCCACCGCGGCGCTGGACCAGACCCTGGAACGCACCTTGGTCAGCCGTCTGGACGGCTGGCTCGGCAACCGGACGGCGATCATTGCCACGCATCGTATGCCGATCCTGTCGCTCACCAACCGCACCCTGATCCTGCAGGCCGGTCGCATGGTGGTGGACGGGCCGCGCGACGAAGTTCTGGCCCATCTCAATGCAGGAGCAAAAGCGTCATGAGCATTGCCGCCGACATGGACCTCATTGAGGGCACCCGCGCCTCCAGCCGGATCATCCAGCTGGTGGCGCTGGCGCTGGCGGTCTTCCTCACCTGGGCCGGCTTTGCCTCGGTCGACGAGATCGTGCGGGCAGATGGCCAGGTGGTCTCTTCCTCGCGCGCCCAGATCGTGCAGAACCTCGAGGGCGGCATCCTTGCCGAGCTGCATGTGCGCCAGGGCGACGTGGTGCAGGCCGGTCAGGTGCTGGCCAAGCTGCAGGACACCAAGTTCCGCGCCATGGCCGATGATCTGCACGACCAGATTGATGCGCTGGAGATCAAGCAATATCGCCTTGAGGCGGAGATCGAGGGCGCCTTTGAATTTGCCGTGCCGGATGTGCTGGCGCTGCGCTCGCCGGATATCCTCGCCTCTGAACAGGCCCTTCTGAAGGCGCGCCAGGGAGATTTCAACAGCCGCCGCAACAGTGCCGAAGATCTCCTGCGGCAGTTGAAAAACGAATTGTCCAACCTGCAATCGCTGCATGAACAGAAGATCGTCGCCCTGTTGGAAGTGAACGAAGCCAAGAAAAAGGTCAGCGATGCGCAGGCCAGGTTCGACGAGATCGGCACCCAGGCGGAGCTGACGCTGGCGGAGGAATACTCCGACACTCTGCGCCAGCTGACCTCGCTGCGGCAGGAACAGCGACTGGCGCGCGACCAGCTCAATCGAACCGTGATCACCTCGCCCATGGCAGGGATCGTGAACAGCCTTGCGGTGACCACCATCGGCGGCGTGGTGCGCCCCGGTGACGAGATCCTGGAGATCATCCCCCTCGGCGAAGAGCTCTTTGTCGAGGCGCGGGTGAAGCCCGAGGATATCGCCAATGTGGAACGCGGCCAGGATGTGACGATCAAGCTCTCGTCCTATGACTACACCATCTATGGCTCGCTGCGCGGCAAGGTGGATGTGGTCTCGGCCGACACCTTCGAGGATGAGCGCGATCCGCGTGCGACGCCCTATTACCGGGTCACGGTGCGGGTGGACCGGTCCAGTCTCACCGCCCGCCAGCAGCAGATCGAGATCCGCCCCGGGATGCGGGCCATTGCCGAGCTGCAGACCGGATCCAAGACGATCCTGACCTATCTGCTGAAACCGCTCTACAAGTCGCGCGAAGCCTTCCGCGAGCCCTGAGCCGTCGCGACCCCTGCCCCGCAAGACCCATGGAACAACCCGCCCCGGCATGACCGCGGCGGGTTGTTATTTTGAGCCTTGGGCGGTTTTCGGCCGCGGCGGCGTCAGATCGCCGCCCGCATCATCGCCTGCAGCGTATTGTCGAGCGTGGTGCTGATGGAGACCGGCCGTCGGCCCATCGCGGCCTTGGAAGAGATCACCGAGACGATCCGCGGCGACTGCCCGGGACGCAGTTCCAGCACCGGCGCACCGGAAGCGCCGAAGTCCACCTGGCAGGACATCACCAGCAACCGGGTGCGCTGCGAGATCACCTGGCAGCCCTGTTCCAGACTGGGCCGGGTCGCATTGTGGTAGCTGTAGGACAGCACATTGAGGTTGGTGCCCTTGCCGCCGGCGGGGGCGGTGCCGAAGGGGCGCACCTCGGCCTGGCTGATCGGGCTGGCGAGGCGCAGCACCGCGAGGTCATGTCCCAGCTGGTTCTTGCCGGCCGCGCGATATTCATAGGACGGGTGTACCACCGCCTTGGTGGCCATCCGGGAAGCCTTGACCCGGCGGCCATCCAGTCCCGCCTCGAAGCGGATGCCGGTGGGATTGACCTGCCGGCCGGTCCGCGCATCATAGACGCAATGCGCCGCGGTCAGCACCAGATTGGGGGCAATCAGCGTGCCCGTGCACATGTATTTCCCGGCGATGTTGAGGCGCCCCACGGCTTCCCACCCCGGCAGGCTGTTCGCCCGGTGATCCCCTGCCTCGGCCGTGACGGACATGCCCAAGGACAGGCATGCCGCGAGTATCGCAAGCATCAGTCTCATCGTTCCACTCCATATTCCCACCCGGACAGCCTCAATCAGGGCTGGGGCTGGAATATGGCTGGTTGCGGATCGGCCTTGGCCAATTCGTGGAGTGATTGTGACATCGTTAACATTTCTTAACCCCCCCAGGTCAGAGAGGTCCAGTGTGGCAGAATGTTAAGGAAATGCTTGGGGAAAGGATAAGAATATAGACAAATGCCAGACAACCCTCCGGTATTTAACAATAATTATCTAGATTTTCCGGCGCCGAGCGCTGGCGGAAGTCAGGTTTTCTTGGCGATGGCTGCGTAAGGCCCCCGTGATTTCGACGGAATTTGTCAGAATCGCCACAATTGTACGCCCACTGGAATGCATCAAATCAGGCGGCATTGCGTAAACTTTTAGGCATCAGAACGTGAAACGCGCGCCCGGTCAGGGCGCGCGCAGACAGGTCAGACCGGGCCCCTCAGCGATAGAGCAGGGATTGGCCATTGTGGAAGAGATGCACCTTCTCCGGCCGCGCCGAGAGCCGCACGCGGGTGCCGCGCAGACCCTGGTGGATGCCGGGCAGTTTGGCGATCAGAGGATCGCGCCCCGCTTCCGGCGTGAAATAGAGCACGGTGACTTCGCCCAGCGCCTCGACGATATTGACGGTGGTGTCGATCACCGCGCCGCCCTCGCCGCCCTCAACCAGATCCTCGGGGCGCACGCCCACATTGACCTTGAGGCCCATGTCGCTGTCACGGGTCGGCACGGTCGAGGAAACCTCCTCGCCATTCTCCAGCCGAAGCCGGGTCAGCGCGCCAGTTCCGATCACCTCGCCGGGAAGGAGGTTCATCGCGGGCGAGCCGATGAACTGGGCAACAAACTCATTCTCCGGCCGCTCATAGAGCTCCAGCGGCGTTCCCACCTGCGCGATCCCCTTGTTGGCGAGCACCACGATGCGCGAGGCCAGCGTCATCGCCTCCACCTGATCGTGGGTCACATAGATCATGGTGCTGTCGGGCATCGCCTCTTTCAGCTGGGCAATCTCGATCCGGGTTGCCACGCGCAGGGCGGCATCGAGGTTGGAGAGCGGCTCGTCAAACAGATAGACCTTGGGATCGCGCACGATGGCGCGGCCAATGGCCACCCGCTGCCGCTGCCCGCCCGACAGGGCCTTGGGCAGACGGTCGAGGTAAGGCTCCAGCTGCAGGATCTTCGCCGCCCTTGTGATGGCCGCGTCGATCTCCTCCGCGCCCTTGCCCGCAATCTTGAGGGCAAAGGCCATATTGTCGCGCACCGTCATATGCGGATAGAGCGCGTAGCTCTGGAACACCATGGCAATGCCGCGCTGCGCGGGCGGGATGTCGTTCATCACGCCCCCGTCGATCTCCAGCGTGCCGCCGGTGATCCGCTCCAGCCCTGCAATCATCCGCAAGAGCGTGGACTTGCCGCAGCCCGACGGTCCAACAAAGACGATCAGCTCGCCCTGTTTGATGTCGAGGTTGATGTCCTTCAGGACGTTGACCGCGCCGGCATAGGTCTTTTCTACCCCGGTCAGTTTCAAATTCGCCATGGTCTCCTCCCAAAGTTATTTTATGTGCGCTGCGCGAGGCAGGCTTGCCAGGGGCCGAGTGTCACGCTGCCGCCCGTTTGCGGAACATCCACCGTGCCGAGATCGCCGCCCAGCTGCACCCAGGCGCCCGATGGGATCACCACCTCCTGCGCTTTGTAGCTGAGGTTGAAGGCGCAAAAGATCTCCTCGCCGCTGCCCATGCGGGTGAAGCTGACGACCGAGCCGCTGGCCTTCACCCCGTCGTGGTCGCCATTGGCCAGCGCCGGGTGGGCGCGGCGCAGGGCGATGACCCGGCGGTAGTGGTGCAACAGCGCCTCCGGGTTGGCCTCTTGTTCCGCTACGGCCAGCGCGCCGTGCTCAAGGCTGACCGGCAACCAGGGGCGCGCCTCGGAGAAGCCGCCGTAGGTATTGTCCTGCGCCCAGACCATCGGGGTGCGGCAGCCATCGCGGCCTTTGAACTCCGGCCAGAACTGGATGCCATAGGGGTCCTGCAAGTCCTCAAAGGCGATCTCGGCTTCGGGCAGGCCCAGCTCTTCGCCCTGATAGATACAGACCGAGCCGCGCAGACACATGATCATCGTGGCATGCAGACGCAGCGCCGCATCGGACAGCGACCAGCGGCTGACATGGCGCTGCACATCGTGGTTGGAAAACGCCCAGCAGGCCCAGCCCTCAGAGGCGACCGAGTCAAACTTGGTGAAAACCTCCGCCAGATAGGGCGCGGTCAGCTTCACGTTACAGAGGAACTCGAAGGCGTAGCACATATGCACGCCGGTGCTGCCTGCGGTGTACTCACCAAGGATCTCCAGCCCGCGCTGGCCATCCCCCACCTCGCCCACGGCGGTCTTGGCCGGGTATTCGTCCAACAGCGCCCGGAACCGCGCCAGGAACGCGAGGTTCTCCGGCTGGTTCTTGTCGTAGAGGTGGCGCTGGTGGTTATAGGGGTTCACCGAGGGCGCGATGGTGTCGTTGCGCTCTTCCTTCGGCAAGGGTGGGTTGGAGCGCAGCTCCTTGTCGTGGATGTAGAAGTTGATGGTATCCAGACGGAACCCATCCACCCCGCGCTCCAGCCAGAAGCGGGTCACATCCAACAACTCGTCCTGCACCGCCGGACAATGGAAGTTGAGGTCGGGCTGCGACACCAGGAAGTTGTGCAGGTAATACTGCTCGCGCCGCGCGTCCCACTGCCAGGCCGAGCCGCCAAAGATCGACAGCCAGTTGTTCGGCGGGTTGCCATCGTCCTTGGGATCGGCCCAAACGTACCAATCGGCCTTGGGGTTGTCGCGGCTCTGGCGGCTTTCCTTGAACCAGGCGTGCTGGTCCGAGCTATGCGACAGCACGAGGTCGATCATCACCCGCAGGCCCAGCGCATGGGCCTTCGCGACCAGCGCGTCGAAATCCTGAAGCGTGCCGAACATCGGGTCCACGTCGCGATAATCGCTGACGTCATAGCCGTAGTCCTTCATCGGCGAGGTGAAGAAGGGCGAGATCCAGATCGCATCCACCCCCAGCGAGGCAATGTGATCAAGGCGCGACGTGATGCCCGGCAAGTCACCGATCCCGTCGCCATTGCTGTCCTGATAGCTGCGCGGATAAATCTGATAGATCACCGCACCACGCCACCAATCGGGATCAGCGGAGAGGACAGAGGCGGGGTTGAGTGTGGTCTGAGCGTTCATTCTGAGGTGGTCCGTCATCAGAGGTTGAAGAAAGAGGTCGGTGCCGGGGGGAGACCGGCGTAACGCACGCGTTACTTGACCGACCCAGCCAGAAGCCCGCGTACGAGGTACTTCTGCATGGCGAAGAAAACACCGAGCGGTACGGCGATGGAGACAAAGGCGGAGGTCGCAAGGATCTCCCAATTGCCGCCCCTTGTGCCGAGGAGCTCGACGATCTGTTTGGTCATCACCGTGGTCTCGCCCGTCGCGTCGATCAGGAACACCATGGCCACCAGAAGGTCATTCCACGTCCACAGGAACTGGAAGATCGCAAAGGAGGCCAGCGCCGGGAAAGACAGCGGCAGGATGATCCGGGTGAAAATCTGGAAATCCGTCGCCCCATCGACCCGCGCATTCTCGATAATGTCGCGCGGAATGCCGACCATATAGTTGCGCAACAGATAAATGGCGAGTGGCAGGCCAAAGCCGGTATGGGCCATCCAGACGCCTAGGTAGCCTTTGCCGATGCCGATCTCGTTGTGAAACTTCAGCAAGGGGATCAGCGCCAGCTGCAAGGGCACCACCAAGAGGCCGACAATGGCGGCGATCAGCAACGCGCGCCCCGGGAACTCCATCCAGGCCAGCGCATAGGCCGCAAAGGCCGCCACCAGGATCGGGATGATCGTCGCCGGAATGGTCACGGTCAGCGTGTTGAAAAACGCCTTGGCCATATTGTCGGTGGAGCCGCCCGAGATCAGGATGGTCTCGTAGTTCTGCAAGGTGAACTCCGGTGGAACCACGGCGGTCACAAAAACCCGCTCGCCCCGGCGGCCCTCCATCTGAGTGGGGGATTGCAGGCTGTAAGCGCCATCCGCCGCCACGGTCAGTGTCGCGCCATCCTTCAGCGTGGCAGTGTCGCCCGCCGCATAGGCGTCGATTTCGCGCGCATTGATGCCCCAGACCGAAATTTCGGCCGAGGTGGCTTCCTCAAAGAGGTTGCCCTCGATCACCCACATATCGCCCACCTGCACCTGCGTCTCCGGTGCGGCGGTGCGCAGGGTCTGGTTCTGCTCGGTCGGAAAAAGCGCCTTCCACCAGCCCGAGGTGGCGATCTGGTCGCCGGTGCGGAAGGAGGAGATCAAGAGCCCCAGCGTCGGGAACAGCCAGAGGCCGACCAGCACCACGACCGAGATCCGAAGCGCCCAGATCAGACCGGGCTTTTGTCCTGCAATTGCATTCATTGTCCCACTCCCCCTCAGCGCATTTCGCGGCGTGCGTTGTAGACGTTCCAGACCAGGATCGGCAGCACCAGAAGCATGATCACCATGGCCGAGGCCGAGCCCACGCCCCAATCATTGGCGCGGAACAGCTTGTCATACATGTAGTTGGCCAGAACCTGCGTCTCCCACTGGCCGTTGGTCAGGGCAAACACGATGTCAAAGACCTTGAGCACCACGATGGTGATGGTGGTCCAGACCACCACGATGGTCCCCATGATCTGCGGCACCTTGATCTTGAAGAAGATCTGAAACGGCCCCGCCCCGTCTACAATGGCGGCCTCGACAGTCTCCTCCGGAATGCCCCGGAGCGCGGCCGAGAGGATCACCATGGCGAACCCGGTCTGAATCCAGACCAGCACCATCATCAGGAAAAAGTTGTTCCAGAAGGGAATGGTCAGCCATTGCTGCGGCTCCACGCCGCCAAGCCAGATGTAGAGCGCGTTCAGGATGCCGATCTGCTCGGTGCCCGGCGGGCGCGCGTCATAGACCAGCTTCCAGATCACCGCCGCACCGACAAAGGAGATCGCCATCGGCATGAAGATCAGCGACTTGGCGATATTGCCCCAGGCCAGACGGTCGGTGAGCTGAGCGGCCAGAAGGCCAAAGGCGGTCGAGGCCGCAGGCACAAACAACAACCACAGGAAGTTGTTCTTGAGCGCCTCCCAGAATTTCACCTCCGCCAGCATCTGGCGATAGTTATCAAGACCGACAAACTCCGACCCGCCGCCGGGCACCCTCTCGGTCAGCGACAGGCGCATCGTCTCGACCACCGGATAAGCCAGATAAAGCCCCAGCGCGATCAGCGCGGGCAGCAGGAACAACCAGGGGCGCACCATATTGGCGCGACGGATGTTCTTGGCGATGTCCTTGCCGCGAGCAGGAAAGACGAAGGTGTCGAGGATGACATTGGAAAGGTAGAAATAGCCGACGCAGCCCCCGACGCCAAAGGCGATGGTCAGCAGCCCTTGAATGGCTGGATGCATGACTGGCTCCTGAAAAAACATGGGTGCCGGGGCTTGGGATCCGCCAGGAGGCGTCCGTCACAAGGTCCGTCGAGGCGGGCCGCTTGAGGCGCAGGCAGGGCCACCGGCAAGGGGCAGGGCCACCCGGATGGGCAGCCCTGCGGGATACGCGAGGTCAGTTACTTGAGCGCGTCCCAGGAGGACTGGATCTCGGCCGCGACTTCCACTGCGGGCTTGCCGCCTGCATAGTCAACCATACCGGTCCAGAAGGAGCCTGCGCCCACACCGCCCGGCATCAGGTCCGATGCGTCAAAGCGGAAGGTGTCAGCAGAGAGCAGGATCTCCCCCATCTTTTTCAGCGTGTCGGTGGCATAAAGGTCGGTGTTCACGCCCTTGAGCGGGGTCAGGAAGCCCTGCTGCGCCATCCAGACTTCATGTGCAATCGGCGACTGCAGGAAGCTCATCAGCGCCTGCGCGCCCGTGCTGTCCTTGGTGATCGACCAGACGGTGCCTGCACCCAGGACCGGGTTGCCAAGGCCCTTCTCGGCATAGGCCGGGAAGTAGAAGAAGTCCGCATCCAGACCCATTTCCACACCTTCCGGGAAGAAGGCCGGAATGAAGGACGCCTGACGGTGCATCAAACACTGCGGCGGGCTGGAGAACAGGCCCTTGGGGCTGTCGCGGAAATCGGTCGAGGCCACCGCCCCTGCCCCACCAGAGACATAGGCGTCGTTGCGGGCAAACCAGCCGAATTCCTCAATCGCGCCTACCACGGCCGGGTCGTCAAACTTGATCTCGTTGGAGACCCATTTGTCGTAGACCGCAGGCTCCTGCGTGCGCAGCATCATGTCTTCCACCCAGTCGGTCGCCGGCCAGCCGGTCGCGCCGCCAGACCCCAGACCGATACACCAGGGCGTATTGCCATCGGCGGCCATCTTCTCGGTCAGCGCCTTCAGCTCTTCCATGGTTTGCGGAACCTCATAGCCGAGGTCCTCGAAGTTTTCCGGATTGTACCAGACCAGCGATTTCAGGTCGGCCTTGAAGAACACGCCAAACAGCGCATCGTTGCCATCCGCACCGGGGAAAGTGCCGAGATCGACCCAGGACTGACCGGCTGCGTAATTGTCGCGCACCCAATTGGCGGTCTCTTCACCGAGCGGGGTGATAAAGCCGCGCTTGGCCATGTCGGCGACCAGACCGGGTTGCGGGAAAACGGCGATGTTCGGCGCGGAGCCGGCTTCGGCATCCACAACGATCTGCTGCTCAAAGCTGTCAGAGCCGGCATAGCGCACGTCGGCACCGGTGGCGGCGGCGAAATAAGCCAGCACATTCTCAACCAGCTCCTGATCCGGCCCGAGCCAGGGACCAAAGACGGTGACCTGCTCGCCGTTCAGGTCGATCTTCTCCAGCTCCGCATAGCTGTCCCAATTAAAGGCGCCCTCGCCGACCGGAAAAATCAAGTCCTGCGCGTGTGCAGTGCCGGCCATCAGCGCCATGACACCCGCAGCCGTCATCAAAGTCCGTTTCATCGTTTCTCCTCCCGATGTTTTTGCACTTCTCGTGTGGATGGAAGTCGTTTTTGAGATGCTAGTTTAACGCGCATTCAATCCAAACATCCAAAGCGCTTTGATAGATCACAAACTTTCGGATTCGACGTCATCTGTCAATGAGTCTCTGTTAGCGCCTCAAACTTCACAAGATAATTAGGGACTTTCCCTTTTGGGCAAAGACGGGCAAGTTGGGGGTCCTGCAACCGATTGCAGGACTGAAATTTAAAGCGCTTTGGAGACCCGGACGCATGAACCTCAAAGAACTTTCAGCGCATCTGGGCCTGTCGCAGACCACGGTGAGCCGGGCGCTGAATGGCTATCCAGAGGTCAGCGAGGAGACCCGCAAGCGGGTGATGCAGGCGGCGGACCAGTTCAACTACCGCCCCAATACCCGCGCCAAAGCGCTGGCGACGGGCCGCGCCATGGCCATCGGCCACGTGATTCCGCTGTCCACCCAGCACGAGATGATGAACCCGATCTTTGGCGACTTCATCTCCGGCGCGGGCGAGATCTATAGCCAGTCCGGCTATGACATGGTGCTGTCGCTGGTGGCGGACGAAGACCAGTCGCGCGCCTATCACGAGATGGCGGCCAAGAGGAACGTCGATGGCATCGTGCTGCACGCGCCCGAGATGCGTGACCGCCGCATCACCATGCTGCAAGAGATCGGCCTGCCCTTTGCGGTGCATGGCCGCGCCACCGATATCGCCACGCCCTACAGCTGGCTCGACGTGAACAACAAAAGCGCCTTTCAGCGGGCGACCGACTTTCTCCTCGACCTTGGCCACCGTCGGATTGCGCTGGTCAATGGTCAGGAAAGCATGGACTTCGCCTTTCGCCGTCGTCGCGGCTACGAGGCTGCCCTGGCGGCGCGCGGGATCACGCCTGACCCGGGATTGATGTTTGCCGGCGAGATGACCGAGGTCTATGGCTACGACAGCGTGCGCCGCACCCAAGCCCTGGACGATCCGCCCACCGCCTATCTGGTGTCGTCGATCATCGCCGCCTTCGGGGTGCGCCGCGCGGTTGAGGAAGCCGGGCTGGTCATGGGGCGTGATGTCTCCATCATCACCCATGACGATGATCTGTCGTACCTGCGCAACGGGGCAGAGGTGCCGGTCTTCACCGCCACCCGTTCCTCGGTGCGCGAAGCCGGGCGCAGGCTGGCGAAACTGTTGATTTCCCAGATCGAAAACCCCGGCACCGCTCCCCTGACCGAATTGCTCGAAGCCGAGCTGACCGTGGGCCGCTCCACCGGGCCCTCGCCCAACAGGACGTGACCAAATGGACAATTTCACCTTTACGCGCAAGGACTTCCCGCAAGGATTCCTGTTCGGAAGCGCGACCTCCTCTTACCAGATCGAAGGCCATCAATTCGGCGGCGCCGGTCCAACCCATTGGGACAGTTTCGCCGCCACGCCGGGCAATGTGGTGCGCGCAGAGAATGGCGCGCTGGCCTGCGATCACTACCACCGATTTGAGGAGGACTTTGACCTTGCCGCCGCCGCCGGGCTGGATTGCTACCGCTTTTCCACCAGCTGGGCGCGGGTGCTGCCCGAGGGCACCGGTACCCCCAATGCCGAGGGTCTCGACTTCTACGACCGTCTGGTGGATGCGATGCTGGAGCGCGGCTTGAAGCCCTGCGCGACGCTCTATCATTGGGAATTGCCGCAGCCCCTCGCCGACCTTGGCGGCTGGCGCAATCGCGAGATCGGCAATTGGTTTGCCGAATTCACCCATGTCATCATGTCCCGCATCGGCGACCGGATGTATTCCGTTGCGCCCATTAACGAGCCGTGGTGCGTCGGCTGGCTGTCGCATTTCCTCGGCCACCACGCGCCGGGCCTGCGCGACATCCGCGCCACCGCCCGCGCCATGCACCACGTCCTGCTGGCCCATGGCCGCGCGATTGAGGTGATGCGGGGCTTGGGGATGAAGAACCTCGGCGCGGTGTTCAACTTCGAATGGGCGGAACCTGTAGACCAAAGTGCCGAGGCTTTGGCGGCAGCAGAGACCTATGATGCCATCTACAATCGGTTTTTCCTCGGCGGCGTGTTCAAAGGCGCCTACCCCGAACCCGCGCTGAAGGGGCTGGAGCCGCATCTGCCGAAAGGCTGGCAGGACGACTTCGCCACCATCAGCCAGCCGGTCGATTGGTGCGGGTTGAACTACTATACCCGCAAGGTGATCGGCCCCGACGCAGGCCCTTGGCCGCATTACGCGGAACTCGATGGCCCGCTCCCCAAGACGCAGATGGGCTGGGAGATCTACCCCGAAGGGCTCTACAAGTTCCTGAAGCGCACGGCGGCGGACTACACTGGCGACCTGCCCTTGATCGTCACGGAAAACGGCATGGCCAACCCGGATGTGCTGGTCGATGGCGCTGTGCCGGATCAGGGCCGCATCGCCTATGTGGACGCCCATCTCGCCAAGGTACGCCAGGCCATTACAGAAGGAGTCCCGGTCGAGGGGTATTTCCTCTGGTCGCTTCTGGACAATTACGAATGGGCTCTGGGATACGAGAAACGCTTTGGCATGGTGCATGTGGATTTCGACACGCTGACCCGCACGCCGAAAGCATCGTATCATGCGCTCAGCCGCGCCCTGACCGAACGGTAAGGTCACAGACTGGCCGCGCGGTAAGGCGCGGCCAGTCCGTTTAGCTTCAGGTCCCTAGCCCGCAGGCACCCCCTTGGCGCGCATCAGGCGTTTCTGGGCGGCAATCCGGAACGGCGCATTCGGGCCGCCAAAGCCCTGATAGCCCGCATCCCGCTGCACGATCTCAAAGAACACCCCGCCCGAGAACCCGCGCGAGAAGAGCTGGAAAAACTCCGCCCCACCTTCGGCATCATAGAGGAGGTTGGCCTCCCGCATCGCCGCCAGACGCTCTGGCGCGATGTCGAACCGGGCGGCGATATCGTCGTAGTAATTGGCCGGGATCACCAGCGCCTCGAACCCCAAATCCTTGAGCTGCTCGGCGGTGGCAAAGATGTCATTAGTGCCAAAGGCCAGATGCTGCACAGAAGCACCAAAGCTCTCGGCGAGGAAATTGCCCGCCAGGGTCCGATGGGTCTCCGCGCCGTTCAGCGTCAGCCGCAGCGCGCCGTCGCGGGTTGCCATCGCCTGACTGCGCACCAGACCGTCGGGGTCCACCACGTCGATCATCGGCATTTTCTGAATGTCAAACAAGGAGGTATAGAACAGCGACCAGCTGAGCATATCCTCGTAGCTCATGGTCTGCGCAAGGTGGTCAATGCGGGTGAGGCCTGCATCCGGCACATCCTCAGCCGCCTCTGCCACAAACTCCACGTCCCAGACCTGCGCGCCTTTGGGGCGCGCCTCAAGGAAATGCAAAACCGAGCCGCCAAGGCCGCGAATGGCGGGGATCTCCATCTCGCCCGGCCCCAAGGGCTGGCCAAAGGGGCTGGCCCCCAAGGCCCGCGCCCGCGCCACCGTGTCAGCGGCCGAGCGCACCGAGAGGCCCACGTCACAGACCGAGGTGCCGCGCGCGTTCCAGGTGCTGGCGGCGTGGCCCTCGGTTTCCGAGTTCACCACGATGCGGACCTCCCCCTGCTGCCAGAGGGTGATCGCCTTATTGCGATGGGTGCCGGCCTTGCGGAAGCCCAGCGTGGCAAGTTTCAAGCCCAGCGCCGTGGCCTCAGCCCCGCGCGCGGTAAACTCGACAAAGGCGACGCCATGGGTCGCCACCCGCGCCGGAAAGGCGGGCAGATCCACCGCCGCCGCAGGCTCTGCCCGGCGCACGTCGTCCATCAGCGCGATCAAGGACCGATAGCCGTCCCGCGCCACGGTCAAAGGGTTGGAGCCGCGAAACTGGTCGTTGAAAATCTCCAGACTGATCGGACCTTGATAGCCCGCCGCCATCACCGCGCGCATAAAGCCGGTGACGTCAAGGTCACCCTCCCCCGGCATATTGCGGAAGTGGCGTGACCAATAGAGGAGGTCCATCTCGATGAGCGGCGCATCCGCCAGCTGCACAAAGAAGATCTTGTCGCCGGGAATGGCGCGGATGCTCTCCGGGCTGAGTTTGCGCCCCAGCGTGTGGAAGCTGTCGAGGATCAGCCCGACGTTGGTGTGATCCGCACGACGCACGATCTCCCAGGCGTCCCGGTGGTCACTGACATGCCGCCCCCAGGCGAGCGCCTCATAGCCGACCCGCAGGCCGCGTGCGGCGGCGCGCTGCCCGAGGTCGTGCAAATCCGCCGCCGCCCGCTCGATCCCGCCGAGGGAAGCGGGATGCACAGAGGAGCAGATCAGCACCAGATCGGTGCCCAGCTCCTGCATCAGGTCAAACTTGCGCTCCGCCCGGTCAAAGGCCTTGGCGCGCAGCGGCTCCGGCAGGCATTCAAAGTCGCGGAACGGCTGGAACAGGGTGATCTCGAGCCCATGGTCGCGGATCATCTGCCCCACCTCGCGCGGCGCGCCCTCATGGGTCAGAAAGTCCTGCTCGAAGATCTCGATCCCGTCAAAGCCCGCCTTGGCGACGGCCTCCAGCTTTTCCAGCAGGGTGCCGGAAATGGAGACGGTGGCGATAGAGGTTTTCATGTCTGAGGCTCCCTCAATACCCAAGCACGCGCGGCAGCCAGATCACGGTTTCCGGCACAAAGGTGAGGATCAGCAGAACCAACACCTCGACAAAGAAGAACGGCAGGATCGACCGCGTCAGCCGGGCCATGCCGACCTGGGCGATGCCTTCGGCGACGAACATACAGAGGCCCAAGGGCGGCGTGATCAGCCCGATCATCAGGTTGAAGATCACCAGGATGCCGAAATGCACCGGGTCCACCCCCATCGAGACGGCGATGGGATGCAGGATCGGCACCAAAACCAGCATGGCCGCGATGCCTTCAAGGAACAGCCCCACAAAGAGGAACAGCAGGATGACCGCGATCAGAAAGGTGGTCTTGCTATCGACATTGCCGAGCACCCAATCGGTCAGCATGTTGGGCACGCGATTATACGTCAGCAGCCAGTTGGCAGCCCCCACGGCGGCGATGATCACCAGAATCACTGCACTGTCGCGCATGGCCTCGGAAAAGATCCGGGGCAGCGCGCCAAGTGTGATCTTGCGGTAGACAAAGGCGCCCAAGAACAGCGCATAGGCCACGGCGAAAGACGCCGCCTCGGTCGGGGTCACGATGCCTGCAAGGATGGAGCCGACGACAAAGACCGGCATCAGCAGGGGCAGGATGCCGCCCAGCAGGGCTTGGGTCGCCGGTTGCTGCTCCATCGCGACCTCGGGCAACGGGTCCTCGACCTTGACGGTCAGCATGACATAGGCGGAGAGGAACACCGCAAGCAGCAGCCCCGGCACCACACCGGCCATAAACAGGGCCGGAACAGAGACGCCCGAGACGATCAGCGCATAGATGATCACCGGGATCGAGGGCGGGATGATCGGCCCGATCACCGAAGAAGCCGCCGTCAGCGCCGCCGCAAAGGAGCGGTCATAGCCGTGCTTTTCCATCTCGGGGATAAAGACCCGCCCCAAGGCCGAGGTATCCGCCACGGCCGAACCCGAAAGGCCGGCAAAGATCACCGAGGCCCAGATATTGACCATGGCAAGCCCCGCCCGCATCCGACCCACCAGTACGTTGGCAAAGGCGATGATGCGCCCGGTGATGCCGCTTTCGTTCATCAACTCGCCCGCGAGGACAAAGAGCGGGATCGCCAACAGCGGAAAGGAATTCATGCTGCGGAACATCTCCGAAGCAACAATGCGCAGCGCATAGGGTGCCTCGCCCGTGGCCATAAAGACCAAGAGGGCCGAGATGATCGCAATGGCGATGGGGGCACCGATCAGAAGGCCCGCGATCAGAACAAAATAGACCATGGCTCAGGCGCTCCGCAGGGCGGAGAGACGCTCCGCGAATTTCAACAGGGCGGCAAGGCACAGGAGCGCGCCGCCAATCGCCAGCGCATATTGCCAGGTGCCGGTTTTGCCGACCCAGACCAACGCCTCGATGCCTGTGGTGTCTCGCAGCCAGCCAGCGGCGGACTTCAGACCCGAGGAGTCGAGATTGCCGCGCCGAGTGGCAAAGGCATGGCCGGCAATCATCAGCCCCAGACCGCTCAGGGCGGTGACCAGATCGACCAGCAGATAAAGCCGCTCGCGCGCGCCCTCCGACAGCATGTCGGTGACCAGCGTGAAGCGGATATGGCGGTCCTGCATATAGGCCAGCGCAAGGCCGAACATCACGCCATAGATGGTGAGGTAGATCGGCAGCTCCTCGCCCCAGGGCAACGACTTGCCCATCGTGTAGCGGCGCAGCGCGTTGAAAAAGATGATGGAAAAGACCAGCGCCATGGACAGTCCCGCGAGGCTCGCGAGGATCCGTTCGACACGGCGATTGAGACTGTGCATGGCAGGGCCCCCTTGGGTGCCGGGCCGCCCTTCCGAAGAAAGGCAGCCCGGTCTGCTCGATTTATCAGTTGGCAGCAGCGACGGCGGCCTGCAGGTTATCGATCCAGACAGCATCGTCGCCCAGTTCGCCGCGCAGGTATTCCACCACCGCAGGCTGCGCTTTTTCGGCAAAGGCGGCAATCTCATCGGCGGTGGGCGAGTAAACCTGCATGCCCTCGGCCTGCACCTTGTTCACGCCCTCGGCGGTGCCCCACTGCTGGATCGCACGGCCCATGGTGCCGGCAACGCGCGCCGCTTTCTGCACCACTTGCTGCTCGGCCGGTGTGAGGCCCGCATAGAAGTCATCCGAGATCAGGATGAAGTCGGCGGCATAGACGTGACCGTCCAGCGTCATGAACTTTTGCAGCTTGTGCAGCGAGTTGTTGTAGATCACGCCCACCGGGTTTTCCTGCCCGTCCACCACGCCAGTCGACAGCGCATTCGGCAGCTCGGTCCAGGCGATCGGGGTGGGCTCGCCGCCCAGACCTTTGACCATCTCGACATAAAGCGGGATCGGCTGCACGCGGAACTTCAACCCTTCCATATCGGCGGGGCTTTTGATCTCGCGGGTGTTGTTGGTGAAGTTGCGGAAGCCCGTCTCGCCATAGGCCAGCGTGCGCAGGCCGGTCTGCTCAAGGCAGTGCGCCGCGAGATTGTCGCCAAACTCCCCGTCCAGCACGTCCCAGGCCACGGTGGCGGAGGAGAAGGTATAGGGGATATCCAGCACGGAGGCCGCCGGGCAGACCTTGGACATGGCGCCAGAAACCAGCACAACCTGCGTCAAACCTTCCTGCGCTTGCGCGACCAGCTCGTCCTCATTGCCGAGCGCCCCTGCGGGGAACAGCTCCACCGTCAGATCGGTCTCGCCTTCGACGATGTTCTTGAAGATATGGGCGGCAGCGCCTTTTTTCGATGCGGTCCAGTCGTCCGGGTCCACATGCGCCAGACGGATGGTCTGCGCCTCGGCACTTGCCGCCATGCCGAAGCTCAGCGCGGCAACCGCAACGGTGGTGGCCCATTTGGTGAAACTCTTGGTCATGCTTTTCTCCTCCCGATAAGCAATGTCAGTGTTCAGATCGTGGTGTCTTGTGCCGGGTCGCGCGGGCGATCAAAGGCGTCGAATGTCGCCTTCATCCGGCTGGGGTCTGCTTTGCGGCCGGTAAACAGCTCAAAGGCGCGCACCGCCTGAAAGACGGCCATGCCGGAGCCGGGCAGCACCCGGCAGCCCTTGGCACGGGCGGCGCGCAGAAGTTCGGTTTCCAGTGGGAAATAGACGATATCCGCCACCCACATGGTGGGCTGCAACAGGCCGGTGTCCAGCGCCGTGCCCGGCAGTTTTGCCATCCCCATCGGGGTGGCATTGACCACGCCGTCGGGGCACGCCGCACGCATCATCGCCGCAACATCCGTCACCGCAACCGCGTCGCATCCCGCCTGTCCCGCGCTGACCTGTTCGGCCAGGGCGCCGGCGCGCATGGGATCGGTGTCAAAGATCGACAATTGCGAAACACCCAAACCGGCCAGCGCATGGGCCACGGCAACCCCTGCCCCGCCCGCGCCCAGCAGCAGCACATGGTCGCGCGCCGCCTCAGGCAGGCCCCGGCGGAACCCTTCGGCAAAGCCCCACAAATCGGTGTTATGGCCAAAACGGCGCCCGTTTCGGAAGGCAATCGTATTGACCGCTCCCACCGCACGCGCATTCGCCGACAACTCGTCAAGCAGGGGCAATACGTCGATCTTAAAGGGATAGGTCACGTTCAAACCGTTGAACCCCATCATCTCTGCCGCATCGAGCAGAGCGGGCAGCGATTGCGACAGACGGTCCGCATCAAGCAGGCGATAGGCCGCATGCAGACCCTGCGCCTCACCCTCGGCCATATGCATCGCCGGGGTGCGCGACAGCGCGATACCGCGTCCGACCAAGCCGGCCAGCAGGATATCCCCACCCTTGTGCATCTCGCGTCCTCCCCTTTCGCCTGCCCCTCCACGAGGGATGCGGCGAATCTCTCTCACCACCCAAAATGAACCGCACGGTTAATTCAGTCAAGAGGATTGAACCGGGGGGTTAATTGTGGCACTGATCGGATCTCAGGGAGAGCGCGTGAAATGACCGAAAAACCGCAGAAGAAACCCAGCGCCCGCAGCTGGAAACAGGACCCCGAAGCGGTACGGGCCGATATCCTGCGGGCCGCGCGGGCGGAGTTCGCCGAACACGGGCTTTCCGGCGCCAGAGTGCAGGACATCGCGGAGCGGATCAAAACCTCCAAACGCATGATTTTCTACTATTTTGGCGATAAAGAAGGCCTCTACCGCGCCGTCCTCGAAGCCGAGTACAAAAGCGTCCGTCAGGCAGAATCCGAGCTGAATCTGGAGGGGCTTGCCCCCCTTGAGGCACTGCAAAAACTGGTGGAGTTCACCTTTGATCACCACCGCGCCAACCCGGAATTCATCCGGCTGGTGATGATCGAGAATATTCACAACGCCCGCCACCTGAAAGAGCTGCAGAACCTCGCCAGCACCAGTTCGGCGGCGATTTCGCAGCTGGAACGCATCTGCGCGGCGGGCAAGGCGGCGGGGGTGTTTCGCGCCGATGTCTCGCCCCTCGTGCTGCACTGGCAGATCAGCGCCATGAGCTTTTTCAACGTGGCGAACGAAAACACCTTCCGCACCAACTTTGGCGCCGATCTCTTTGCGGCAGAGGGTCAGGCGCAGCTGCGGCGCGAGGCGGTGCGCAGCATCCTGAGCGCGGTGCGCCCCTAAACCCCGTAGCGCGCGAGGAACATCTCGACCGCGCTGGTGACGGTGCGCTCGATCTCCTCGGCCGTGGGTTTCCCGCGCACCTTGGCAAACAGCCGCTTGCGCCAGAGCCCGGCGATGGACAGTTCCGCCAATTGCGCCCCCGCCAGCTGGCAATCGTCAATCTTGAGCCGCCCCGCCGCGCATTCACGCTCAAGAAAGGTGGCAAGGCTGCGGTGGGTCTGGCTGGCACCCGCGTCATAGAACCGGCCCGCCATCTCTGGCATCTTTTCTGCCGAGCCAATGATGATGCGCTGCGCCCGGATCACCTCGTCCGAACACAGCATCTCGGCCATGCGGCGGCTGAACAGATAGAGACGATGCTGAAGCGGCGCATCGGTGTTCAGCTCTTCCTCGAGGCCGCGATAGAACCGCTCTCGCTTGCGCGAGATCAGCGATTGGAACAGGTCCAGCTTATCCTCGAAATAGACATAGAGCGTGCCTTTGGAGACCCCGGCGGCACGGCAAATGTCATTCATGCTCGCCCCGTCAAAGCCCTTTTCCAGAAACACGACCCCCGCCCCGTCGAGGATCTGGTCGCGCTTCGCCGGGTCTTCGCCGGCGGAACGTCGACCGCTGCGCGCGGGCTGGTCTGGGGTCTCGGTATCAGTCATCGGATCGGTTCAAAGCCTATGTGAGACGCAAAGCGTGCTTGGACTCTATATAATCGAACCGAACGGTTCGATAAAGGCTTGAAACCGGCCTTTGAGAGGCCTAGCTATTTATCGAACCGAACGGTTCGGTCTAATTTGACTCCCAACCGTTCCGCCCCTGCCTCTGCCGCCCGAATGGAAGTCTTTGATGAAACAGGACCGCACCCCCTCTGCCGTTGACGCCCAGCCGGTGAATGCGCCTGCTGTGGCCCCTGCTCTCACGCCCGAGGCACCAGCCAAGCCCCCGCGCCGCAAAAAGGTGATCCTTGGAACGATCGCGCTGCTGGCGCTGATCGGCGGCGGCTATGAGGCGCAGGAGTGGTGGACCACCGGGCGGTTCATGGTCGGCACCGATGACGCCTATGTGCAGGCGGATATCACGCTGATCTCCAGCCGGGTGCAGGGCTATGCGCAGGAAATCCTCGTCTCCGACAACGACCATGTGAAGGCCGGCGATGTGCTGGTGCGGCTTGAGGATGGTGACTACCGCGTCGCCCTCAGAAGCGCGCAAAGCCGGGTCGAGACCGCTGGCCGCGCGATCGAGCGGATCGAGGCGCAGACCGAAGCCGCCCGCGCCACCGTGGAAGAGGCCCGCGCCAGCCAGCAGGCAGCCGAGGCGCAGTATCAAAACGCCAAGACCAATTTCGACCGCACCAAGGACCTGCGCGACCGCAAGGTGGCGGCTCAGGCGCAATTTGACAGTGCGACCGAGGATCTGGCCACCGCAACCGCCAACCTCGCCAAGGCCAAGGCCGCCGTCGCCAGCGCCACTGCTCAGGTCTCGGTGCTTGAAGCCCAGCACGCCGAGGCCGAAAGCCAGCGGCACGAGCTGGAACTGGCGGTGGAACAGGCGCAGCGCGATCTCGACCTCACCGTCCTGCGCGCCCCTGCCGATGGGGTGATCGCCAACCTCGCGATGGAGCAAGGCGACCTCGTCAGCCCCGGCGCGCGTCTGGCCGCGCTGGTCGCCGATGGCGGGCTCTATGTGGAAGCCAACTTCAAAGAGACCCAGATGGCGGGCATCCGCCCCGGCGCCCATGTCCACATCAGCTTTGACGCCCTGCCCGATCAGGAGTTTGAGGGCGTGGTGGAATCCGCCGCCCCGGCCACCGGCTCGGTCTTCTCCCTTCTGCCGCCGGACAATGCCACCGGCAACTTCACCAAGATTATCCAGCGCGTGCCCGTGCGCATCTCGATCCCCGCCGAGGCTGCTGCCACAGGCCAACTGCGCGCCGGTCTTTCGGTCGAGGTGGAGGTGGACAGCCGCACCCATGGCGCAGAGGCGCCTCAACTGGCCAACGCCCACTAAGACCTCCGCGCCGCCCCAGACCGAAGGGCGGCGCGACCGCTTTAAAGGACCCGTGCCATGGCACAAACCGCCCCCGCCCCCCAAGCCCCGCCCGACATGACGCCGAAACGGATGCTGGCCTTTTTGGTCATGGTCTTTGGCATGTTCATGGCGATCCTCGACATTCAGATCGTCTCCGCCTCGCTGCCCGAAATCCAGGCCGGCCTTGGTGCCAGCCCGGAAGAGATCAGCTGGGTACAGACCAGCTATCTGATCGCCGAGGTGGTAATGATCCCGCTTTCCGGCTTTCTAGCGCGGCTGATGTCCACCCGCATCCTGTTCACCATCGCGGCGGCGGGCTTTACCGCGGCGAGTTTCTTTTGCGCGCTCTCCAGTTCGATCAACGAGATGATCCTGTGGCGCGGCATCCAAGGCTTCTTGGGCGGCGGCATGATTCCTTCTGTCTTTGCCGCGGCCTTCACCATCTTCCCGCCGTCCAAACGGCCCATCGTCTCGCCGATGATCGGCCTAGTGGCGACGCTGGCGCCCACCGTGGGGCCGACCGTGGGCGGCTATCTCAGCCATACCTTCTCGTGGCACTGGCTGTTTCTGGTCAACGTGCCGGCCGGCATCGCCGTGGCCATTGCCGCCTGGTCCCTCATCGACTTTGACAAGCCGCAATGGGAGCTGCGCAGCAAGTTTGACTGGTTGGGTCTTGCCTCTCTCGCGGCCTTTCTTGGCGGTTTGGAATACGTGCTGGAAGAAGGCCCGGGCAACGATTGGCTGCAGGACGAGAGCGTGGCGATCCTTGCCGCAGTTATGGTGGTGGGCGGTGTCGTCTTCTTCTGGCGGGCACTGACGCGGGAGGAGCCGATTGTCGACCTCTCCGCTTTTGGCAATATCAACTTCACGCTGGGGTCCACCTTCAGCTTCGTGATGGGGATCGGGCTTTACGGTCTGACCTATCTCTACCCGCTCTACCTCTCGTCGATCCGGGGCTATGACAGTCTGATGATCGGCGAGACGGTCTTTGTCTCCGGTCTTGCAATGTTCCTGACCGCGCCCATCGCGGGGATGCTCTCGGCCAAGATCGACCTGCGCCTGATGATGCTGATTGGCTTCCTCGGCTTTGCACTCTCCACTTGGATGCTGACTGGCATGACCGCAGACTGGGACTTTCAAGAACTACTGATCCCGCAGATCCTGCGCGGCATGAGCCTGATGATCTCCATGGTGCCGATCAACAACATGGCGCTTGGCACCCTCAGCCCCGACAAGATCAAGGGCGCTTCGGGCCTCTTCAACCTGACGCGCAACCTTGGCGGCGCGGTGGGGTTGGCGGTGATCAACACCATCCTCAGCGACCGGCGCGAGCTGCACTATGCACGCCTCTCGGAGTCCGTCACCTGGTCCAACCCCGAGGCGCTGACCCAACTCAAGATGATGGCGGCCAACCTCACTGCGCGCGGGCTGGATGGCGAGGCCGGGGCGCTGGCGCAGATGAGTGGCCGTCTGCACGGTCAGGCTGCGGTGATGTCCTTCATCGACATCTTCGTGCTGTTGGCGGTGGCTTTTGCCAGCCTCTCCGTGGCCGCGATGCTGATGAAGAAACCTGCCGGCCCTCGCGCTGTCGGCGGCCATTGATCGCGGAGGGCAGGCCCTTGGGCCCGGCCCCTTTGGACCGGGCCGGGATCACCTAGACCAGCCCCGCCAGCCAGAGGTAGAGCGGCAGGCCAAGGGTGATGTTGAACGGGAAGGTCACTCCCAGCGACAGTGTGAGATAGATCCCCGCCTCCGCCTGCGGCAGCGCGATCTTCATCGCCGCCGGCACCGCGATATAGGAGGCCGAGGCTGCCAGCACCATCAAGAGGAACAGGCTGCCGGTCCCGAGGCCGATCAGAACGCCAAGGCACAGGGCAAAACCCGCGCCGATCACCGGCATCAGCAGACCAAAGGCAAAGAGCCCGGGGCTGAGCATCTGCCGGTTGCGCATCAGGCTGCGCCCTGCCGAGAGTCCCATGTCGAGCAGGAACAGGCAGAGGATTCCGGTGAAGGGCGTCACAACGAAGGGGGCGATCATCTCCATGCCCTTGTCGCGGGTGACGGCGCCAATCAGGAATGCTCCGGCAAGTAGCACGATGGAGCCGTTGGCCAGCAACTCGCGCAGCGGCACGTGACCGCCGCCGCCCGCGGCTCCGAACCGATGCGCGATCCAGAGCGCCGAGAGGATCGCAGGCACCTCCATCGCCGCGGCAACCGCCACCATGAAACCATCGGCCGCCAGACCGGTCAGCTCCAGGAGGCTGGAGGCCGCCACGAAGGTGACGATGGAGATCGACCCATAGTGGCCCGCCACAGCCGCCGCATTCATCGCGTTCAGCCGCGTCATCACCCGGAGCAGACCGAAGGCGGCAAAAGGGATCAGGAACGACAGCACGAGACCCGCGCCAAGCGCCGCAAAGACATCGGCCTGCAACCCGTGACCGGCAAGGCTGTTGCCGCCTTTGAAGCCGATGGCAAGCAGGAGATAGAGCGACATGAACTTGGCCGCCCCTTCCGGAATGGACAAGTCACTGCGCAGGACTGCGGCAACCAGTCCCAGCACGAAAAACAGGATTGTCGGCACCATGAGATTGCCGACAAGGCTTTGAAAAACATCTGGCATGAAAGAGCTCCGTTTCAGCGTTGCCCCCTGTTGCCGTAAAACTTTCCATAGCTAAAATACAAAAAACCCACTCCACGAATAGCATGAGGCTATGAAATGAGGCCCACCCTGCGGCAGATGGACTACATTGTCACCGTGCACCGGCTGCGCAGCTTCGGACTGGCGGCCGACACATTGAATGTCAGCCAGCCCTCGCTGTCCAACCAGATCGCAGCTGTCGAAGCGGATCTGGGTGTGCGGCTGTTCGAACGAGGCCGTCTAGGCGCGGAGGCGACGGCCAAGGGGTTGGAGTTTGTGCGCCATGCCCAGCGCATACTTGCGGAAGCCGAAACCCTGCGCCGGGTGATGACCTCCGACGTGGCCTTTGGCGGTCGCTTACGGTTGGGCGTACTGCCGTCAATCGGTCCCTATCTCTTGCCGCAGAGCATGCGCGCCTTGCATCTGTCGCAACCCGACCTGCGGGTGGTGGTGCGCGAGGAAAACACCCAGAGCCTGAACGACGGCCTGCGCAGCGGTCGGTTCGATGCCATTCTCTCCACCCCCGAAGATCACCCCAACACCCGCCAATACCCGCTTTTTGTGGAACCTCTCTGGGTGGCGCTGTCGCTGGATCATGACCTGTCCACCAAGACGCGCATCGGGGCGGCCGACCTGTCCGGGCAACGTCTGCTGACGCTGGATCGTGGTCACCGGTTGGCACGGATCGTCTATGGGATCGCCGGAAAAAGCGGTGCCGTGGTCTCGGACGACTATGAAGGCACCAGCCTCGATTCCATCTTGCTGATGGCGGCGACTGGCTCCGGCATCGCCGTTCTGCCCGACCTCTTCGTCCGCAGACAGGCGGTGCACCGAAGCGAGGTCAAGGTTCTACCGCTCGCGCTGGAAGATGCCAACCGGACCATCAGCCTGTTGCTGCCGGATGACCGCGCCCCGGGGCCCGGCGGGGAACAACTCGCCGAAATCCTGCGCCAGAGCGCCCGTGACCTGAACATGCAAATGGCCTGACCACCTGTTTCGCCACCACCACCAAGACCTCCCCCCATCCTCCGGCTGAGCGGGGGGTCTGTCTCAGCCTCAGCGTCGACACATGCGCCAGAATCTCAGCTGGATTGACAGAACGGAAAAAATCTACTTAGTTCGGTTATAGAACGAACTAACAGAGTCGTGAGAAATCCGGTGACCTCCCAATCCAAAATCTCCCGCCGCATGTCGCAGAGCGCCGTCATCCAGGCGATTGCAAATCTTGCTCCGGTGTCGCGGGCCAGCGTCGCCAAGGTCACCGGCCTGTCAAAACAGACCGTCTCGGAGATCGTTGGAAACCTCGAAGTCGAAGGTTGGATACGGGAGGTCGGGCAAACCGAAGGTCATATCGGCCGACGCGCCGTGGTCTACGAAATTTCACCCGCCGCTGCGACAGTGGCGAGTGTCGATCTTGGCGGGACAAAGGTGCGGGTGGCCCTGTGCGACCTGCGCGGCAAGGTGCTGGCAGAGGAGATCGAACCCACCGCCCCGGCCGGAGGGAGCGACGTGGTGGATCAGATCGCGCGCTTGGTCCGCCGCGCGGCGGCCGCTCCCGGCGCGGGCATCGGCCTGCTGCAGACTGCGGTCGTTGGCGTGCCCGGCGTTCCCGATCCCAAGAGCGGCGCGATCCTGATGGCCCCAAATATCGTCGGGATCGATCGCATCGATCTGGCCGGAAGCCTGCGGGAGATGCTGGGGGTCGAGGTCTTTGTCGAGAATGACGTCAACCTCGCTGCCCTCGGCGAACATTGGCTGGGCAATAGGGGTGAGGGTGATGATCTGGTCTTCATCTCAGTGGGAACCGGCATCGGCGCTGGCATCGTGATGGGCGGCACCCTGCTGCGGGGACACTCCGGCGCGGCGGGCGAGATCGGGTATCTGCCGTTTGGAACCGATCCTTTCGAACCGGAAAGCCTCGGCACCGGGGCCCTTGAACGCGCCGCCGCCACCGAAGCTATCATTCAAGGGTTTGAAGCCCGCAGCGGGCACAGGCTGACCGTGCCCGCGGTCTTTGATGCAGCTGCCGCTGGCGACCAACACGCGCAGGAAACCTTGGATGCGGTGTCAAGACAGATTGCCCGCGCGATCTGCGCCATGGTGGCGATCGTTGACCCCTCCGTGGTGGTGATCGGCGGCTCCATCGGTGCAAGAGAGGAACTGCTGGCCCGGATTCGCCATTTTGTGAGCCTCTGCTATCCCCGCCCGGTGACCGTGGAACGCTCGCATCTCGGCGATCATGCGGCCCTTGCCGGCGGTGCCTCCATCGCCTTGTCACATCTGCACCTCACCCTCTTTGCCGAAGGCCAGAGCGGCGCTCGGATCGCGGTGCCACCCCCTGCCATCGAAGACTTCAAGGCTGGTGCAAGATGAGCGCGCCCCTGCTCCAGCGCCTTGCCGCGTCACAGGACGCTGCCGCCGATCTCGCGCTCCTGAAGGCGGCGCTGGCGGTGGAAAGCGTGACCGGAAACGAGACGGGGTTTGCGCGGTTTCTCGAAGGTCAACTCGCCCCCCTTGGCCTGAGCACCGGGCGGGGTGAATTCCGGCCCGGGCGGGAAAACGTCTGGGGGGTGTCGGCACCGGAGGTTGGTCCAAGGCTGATGATCCTCGGTCATACCGACACCGTGCATGTGCGCGGCTGGGAAGATCATTGGGACACTCAGGCGCCTGGTGACCCGCGCCGCAATCCCTTTGGCGGCTCTGAGGCGGAAGGGCAGGTCTGGGGTCGGGGTGCCAGCGACCTCAAGGGTGGCATCTGCACCGCCATCGCGGCCCTGCGCCTGTTGCAGCGGGCGGGGATCGCTCTTGATGGGCAGGTGACGCTGGCTTTTATCGGCGACGAGGAAAGCGGCGAACCCGGCAGCGGCGTCAGCGCCGGAGCCAAGGATCTGGTGCGTCGCATTCTGGCGGGCGAGATCCCGCGCCCAGACTTCGGCCTTTATGTGGAACCGACACGGCTGGATGTCTACACCGCCCAGATCGGCTTCTTCATTGCCGAGATCACGCTGACCGGCCGGACCGCCTATTTCGGCACGCCCGAACTGGGGGTGGATGCGCTCAAGGCCACCCATGCGGTGCTTGCGGCACTCTGGGCGCATGAGGCCGAGCTGGCCGCAGGGCCGCGTCACGATCTGGTCGGCGCCTCCTCGCTTCTGGTGACCGGGATCGAGGGCGGCGGTTTTATCGCGGTGCCGGGTCACTGCAAGCTGTCGCTGATCCGCAAGCTGCGCCCCGGCGAGGCGCTGGACGATGCGGTTGCGGCCTTTGAGGCGGCGGTGAAAGCGGTAGATCTGGCAGAGGGGATCACGCTTCAGATTGACTATCCGGCAGGACGCGATCACCCGCAGGGCGGCTCTCCGGTGGAAATCCCGCAGGACACCGCCCCGGCCCGGCTATTGGCAGAATGCGTCCAACTGGCCCGCCCCGGGGCAGGTCAGATTGGCGGCGCGCCTTATTGGTCCGAAATGCCCTTCCTGACCAAGCAGATCGGTTGTCCCACGGTCTATTGCGCGCCCGGCGACATTGCTGTGGCCCATACCTACGAGGAGAGGATCGAGGTGCAGGAATACCTCGCCGCGATCCGCGCCTTTGCCCTGTTCATCGCCCGCTACTGCGGCGGTGCAGACACCTAAGACCAAGAAAAACATATAAAACAGATCCAACCTGTGGAGGTTCCCATGAAACATCTCAAACAGACCCTGCGCGGCGCTGCCCTTCTGGCGCTGCTATCCGCCCCGGCCCTTGCCGAAACCACCGGGCCCGGCGGCGAGGCGGCAACGCCCTCGTCCTCTGTCATCGTCGACGACGCAGTTGTCGCCAAGGTGCAGGCGGGCGGGCACAAGGCGGCGTTGCTCTGGCACGACCAATCCGATTTCGTGAATGCGGTGACGGCGGGGGCCAGCGATGAATTCGCCCGCCTCGGCATCGAGGTTGTTGCCGTCACCAGTGCCGGTTTTGACGCAGCCAAGCAGCGCAGCGACATCGAGACCGCGATGGCAAAGCAACCCGATATCATCTTGTCGCTGCCTCTTGATCCGGTGACTTCCGCTGCCGCCTTTGCGGAAGCCAAGGAGGCCGGTGTGGCGCTCTCTTTCCTGTCGAACCTGCCCGCAGGCTATGAACATCCGCAGGACTACGCCGCCATCGTCACCGACGATCTGTTCCAAATGGGCAAGCAGGCCGCCGATGCTCTGGCCGCCTCGATGGGGGGCAAGGGCACCGTCGGCTGGATCTACCATGACGCCACCTATTACGTGACAAACCAGCGCGACAATGCCTTCAAGGCGACGATCGAGGCGGATTACCCCGACATCTCCATCGTGGCGGAACAGGGCATCAGCGACCCGGCCCGCGCCGAAGACATCGCCAATGCGATGCTCCTGAAGAACCCCGATCTGGGCGGCATCTACGTGACCTGGGCCGGTCCTGCCGAGGGCGTGCTGGCCGCGCTGCGCGCCAATGGCAACACGAGCACCAAGATCGTGACGCTGGATCTCTCCGAACCGGTTGCCCTCGACATGGTGCGCGGAGGCAATGTGGCAGCCATCGTCGCGGACGAGGCCTATGAGCTGGGCCGCGCCATGGCAGCCTCGGCGGTGCTGGACCTGCTCGGCGAAAAGGTGCCGCCCTTTGTCGTGGCTCCTGCAGTCACCGTGACGGCAGACAATGTCGTCGAGGGCTGGAAACGCTCGCTCAACGCCGCGCCGCCCGCAAGCCTTGCGTCGCAGTAAGCCTCCCCGCCTCAACGGACGCGGCATCTGCGCATGGCGCGTCCGGCCTTCTCCTCTTTGACGGATCCGGCGATGACTCTGGCCTATCAAAAACTCAAATCCTTCGATCTGCAGCAGGGCGTGATCTACATCGGCTTTCTGGCGATCTTCCTCTTCTTTGCGCTGACCTTGCATGACGACGGCTTTCTGACCAGCCGCAACCTGACCAACATCGTGCTGCAAACGGCACCCGCGACCATCATGGCGATCGGCCTCGTTTTTGCCCTGTCGGCAGGTGAAATCGACCTCAGCTTCGGCTCGGTGGTGGCGGTCTCGGCCCTGTCGGCGGCAGTGGTGATGCAGCATTTCCCGATGCCGGTTGGCATTCTTGCCGGACTTGGCGCCGGGCTTGCCATCGGCGCCTTTAACGGCGCATTGGTGGCCTATGGGCGGCTGCCCTCCTTTTTGGTGACGCTTGCCACCATGGGGCTTTTTGCCGGCATTGCCCGCACGATGACCGACCTGCGCTCGATCCCGGTGCTGAACGAGAATTTCACCGGCCTGTTTGGCTCCGGCAAGCTCCTCTCCGTGCCCTCGCTGGTGATCTGGACCGCGATTGCGGTGGGCATCGGCCATATCGTCTACCGCAACACCCGCTTGGGCGCTCATGTTCTGGCGGTGGGCGACAATGCCCGCGCAGCCCAGGTCTCGGGCATCAAGGTGGCGCGCGTGCGGCTCTATGTACTCACCCTCTGCGGTGGCTGTGCCGGTCTGGCGGGGCTGCTTTACGCGGGGCGCCTGCAGGCGGCGAAATACACCCTCGGTGAGAGCGACCTGATGACGGTGATTGCTGCCGTGATCGTCGGCGGCACCGCGCTGAACGGTGGCAAGGGCTCGGTCATCGGCGCGCTGCTCGGCTCGCTCCTGATGGGGATGCTCAACAACGGGCTGATCCTGATGGGTCTCGACGTCTCCGATCAGATGATCGTCCGGGGCCTCATCATTCTTCTCGCGGTCGCAGTTTCCCTGCGCGACACCAGCCGCTGAATTGGCGGACTTTCGGAAGGACACGACATGTTTCTTGATCTTCTCATCCGGCGCAATCCTGCCTTTGCCGAGGCCGCAATGGCGCTGCACCAGCAGGGTGCGATCCCGGCCAATGCCTATGTGCTCGACCTCGACGCGGTGGAGCGCAATGCCCGGCTGATCCAGACAGAGGCCGACCGTCTGGGCCTCACCGTCTTTGCCATGACCAAACAGGTGGGACGTCACTCGGGCTTCTGCGAGGCAGTGATGGCGGGCGGTATCACCCGCTCTGTCGCGGTGGACATGGCCTGCGCGATGGCCTGCGATAGGGCCGGACTGAAGACCGGCCACCTGGGACACCTGGTTCAGGTGCCCGCGCGCGAGGCTTCTTATGCCGCCACCCATCTGCGACCCGACTACTGGACGGTGTTTTCCGACGCAAAGGCAGGCGAGGCTGCCGCCGCCGCCCATGCCGCGGGGCGCAATCAGGCGCTGATGGCGCGGATCCAGACGGAGGGCGATACGTTTTATCGCGGCCACGAGGGGGGCTTTGCCGCCGGGGAAATCACCGCCGTTGCCGACCGTCTCGACACGCTGGACGGAGGGCATTTCGCAGGCATCACCACCTTTCCGGCGCTGCTGTTTGACCCCGAGACACGTCGGGTGCGACCGACCCCGAACCTCGCCACGCTCAACCGCGCGGCCGAAGCGCTGGCAGCAGCGGGACGCCATGGCATCGCGGTGAACGCGCCTGGCACCACCTCCGCCACGGTTCTTTCCGCCCTTGCCGAGGCCGGCGCGACGCAGGTGGAGCCCGGCAACGGGCTGCATGGCACCACGCCCCTGCACGCGGTGGAGGATCTGCCGGAGGATCCGGCCGTGCTCTACCTTTCCGAGGTTTCGCATCACCACGGCGGCAAGGCCTATTGCTTTGGCGGCGGCCTCTATATCGACCCGGTCTTCCCCAGGTATCAGGTGCAGGCCTTGGTCGGCGCGACCCCGACCACCCAACGCCATGCCCTGCGCGACGTGGAGATCCCGGATTACTCTGCCATCGACTACTACGCGATGATCGAGGCCACAGGACCCGAGGCACCAAAGACGGGAGATACCGTGGTCTTCGGCTTTCGCGGTCAGGCGTTTGTCACCCGCGCCTTGGTGGTCGGCCTGCGGGGCGTCGCCTCGGGTGCGCCGCGTGTCACCTCGATCGAGAACGGCTTTGGAGATCCCGTTCACTGGGCCGGAGGGCTGGGCGCATGACCGGTTCCACGCCTGTTCTGTCGCTTGCCAATATCCACAAGGCCTTTGACGGGGTCATTGCGATAGAGGATTTCTCCCTCGACCTTTATCCCGGCGAAATTGTTGCACTCGTGGGCGACAATGGCGCGGGCAAATCGACCCTGATCAAGATGATCTCCGGCGTTTACAGCCCCACCTCGGGCACCGTGCGGCTCGAAGGGGATGAGGTCAGCTTTGCCGACGCCAGCTCCGCGCGCAGTCGCGGTATCGAGGTGGTCTATCAGGATCTCGCTTTGGCCGATCAACAACCGGTCTACATGAACATGTTCCTTGGGCGCGAGCTGACCAAGCCCCCCTTTGGCCTGTTGGACAAGGAGCGGATGCGCCAGGAAACCCAGGCGCTGGTGGATGAACTGGACGTGCGGATCCCCTCTGCCAGCTCGACCATCCGCGACCTCAGTGGAGGGCAGCGGCAAGGTATCGCCATTGCGCGCGCAACCCATTGGGCCAGCAAGCTGATCCTGCTCGACGAACCCACCGCGGCGCTAGGCGTGGCCGAGACCGCCCGGGTCGAGGAACTGGTGGCCCGCCTGCGCGCCCGAAACCTCGCGATCCTGATCATCAGCCACAGCCTCGATCAAGTGTTCCGCCTGTCGGATCGCATCTGCGTGCTGCGCCGGGGTCAACAGATCGGCATTCGCAAGACCGTCGAGACCAACAAGAACGAGATCGTTTCGATGATCACCGGGGTTCACGCGCCGGCATAGGCGGGAACCTGCGCCGGGCGCCTTACCAGCCGGGCGGTCGGCGCAAGCGCCACGACCCGGTTTCAAACTCCATCTGCGCCCCGTTCAGATCGAGGTGCACAAGCTGTCCGCTTGTGTCCTCCATCAGGGAGAACGAAAATTCCGGCCCGAGTGCCCCAAGAAAAAAGGAGACAGGTCTGCGCGGTATCCTTGGGACAGAAGACTTTGGCAGATGCCCGGATTTTCACCGGTCCGCCCCGCCGTACCTTGGCGAGACTCTCCTGCATCAGACGCGGGAAACGTTGCATCATGGCAAGAGGGTGCTCCGGCCCCATCGGTCGGTCGCGGTCGCCGCAGGTGGCGCGCTTGCGTCCGTCCCGCGCGGCCTTTCCTCCAGAGGGGTCATCAAGGGTGCAAACGATCCCGCGGTCCCGGCGGCGATCAGAAGCCGTGCATTCTTCGGGATGTCCAGCCAACCGCCGTTATCCCAGACCTCTATGCCCTGACGTCCAAAATAGACGGCATGGCCCGAAGCCCGGTCGAGGAACTCTGTGTAATCCCAGTCCGGATCATAGGTAGAGCCGCCTCTCCGATGTTGATGCGCAACATGCACCCCCTCGGGTCGAGACGGATGTCGCGGATCAGGGTCCGGCTCCCGCCCTCGTTTTGCCCGAGGTTCTACCGGATCTGATCGGAGGAACGGCCTCGGAGCGCTACAAAAGACAAAACCGGCGTGATCTCTCCCCTTTAGGCGGAGAGTACCGGGACAAGGAGCCTCTGTGCCTCTGTCTCGGTGAGGAAACAGTCAGCGATCAGCGGGGCCCGCCTCCCAGCTTCAACACATGTCGGCAGGTCGAACCCCACTCCGCCCCCGGTCAGTCTCAAATCATAGGTCTGATGCTGCGAAAGGGACGGCTGTGCGGCCATGGTGCTGATGACCACCATGGCCATCAGGATTTCAGGCTCCACCGCAAACCGCAACTCGAGGTCCAGCCAAGGCATTGGCGCGATCCGATCTTGCGTTATGAGGCACATGTCTTCGGGAACGCCTGGAAGAAGGATCTCCTTGCAAAAAGCCAGCACCCGATCCCATTCCTCCAAGGTCGCCTGACCACCTTGGCACTGTCCTCCCATACCCGCCAGATCCGCGGCCGCCGGTGCCACCATCCGGGTGACAGTGACCTGCTGGGGTGCCGGCGCCGATGGCAGGAGCGTCAGTGTCGCTGTCGGCTGCGCGTCTTAGCTCCGGTAGTTATTGCGATCCAAAGAATGGCTTTGGAGAAACCGCGGGAAATACTCGGCCAACCATCGGCCACAACGAGGTGAGGTGGAGCCAAAAGGGAAAAGACGACCAAGATCAGTAGAGCGGGCCGCATCGGATCAGTTTCCCGCGCCAGCGGCAGCATCCAGCAGCCCCTTCATCGCCGCAGCCGCCTCGGGCGCCTCCCGCTGCAGATCCTCAATCACCTTGGACAGGGCTTCGGCTGGGTTTGGCGACCGGCGCGGGGCAGTGTCGCGGATCGAGCGGCGGATCAATTCCAGCGCGGCCAGGGTTGCCTCCGGCGCCGCCTGGAAATGGCAGAGTAGCCCGGCCTGAACCGCGATGCAGGGCCCGTTCATCGGTACCCATTGGTGCGGGTTGAGCACGATGTCTTCCCCCTCCTGCCCATCATCCCCCGGCGCGAGGAAGGTCATTTGCACCCCACCCTCCTGTCCGGCGGAGGCGGCTCCCGCTGTCGCAGCCACCCGCGTGGGCTGATCCACGGACCATCCTTGCGGCACGATGGTCATGATCCCCACCGCCTCGTCATGAAAAACGCAGCTGCCGGTCTGCTCGCAGGTGAAGCCTGAGGTGACGGCGTCCCGGCCCGAGCCCTCGACGGCCTCGGGCTGCGACTGCCCGCTAGAGGCCTGGGCCTGCAACGCATCTGTGTCCCCCGTTCCAGCCACGGCACTGGCGGAGGTTGCCGGAGTTGGCGCATTCGCCGAAGCCTCTTCGTATTGTACGCCCACAGCCACATGGAGAGGCTGGCGCGCCGCGATGCTCTGCGGCCCGTCCACGTCGGAGAAGATGTAGACCAGCTCATAGCTTCCCGCGTCTTGCGGGGCGAGCAAAGGCTTGCGCGGGCCATATTCATTGTCAAAGGCCGCTTCCATGTAGAGGCTCTGGTCCCAGCTGTAGAGCTGCCCGTCTTTCCAGACCTCAAGCCGATCCGCATGGGCAAAACCACCTGTCACCGTCACGGGGATTTCCGCCCCTGGCGCCACGGCGTCGGGGGCATTGAGGACAACCTCCGGCCGATCCATGATGTCCAGCGGGAAGAGGGCCAAGGTGTGGGACAGGTCCTCCTCGCCGTAACGGTGGAAGGCAACCATATACGTCCCGGGATCAGTGGGCAGGTTCAAGCGCCCCACATAGGCGCCCTCAAGTCCGCTCTGGCTGCTCCAGGTCACCGCACGGTCCGTCAGCGCGCGAGCGTCTGCCGGTAACAAAGTGAGCTGGAAGTCCGCACCGCCCAGTGCCAGCCCTGCGCGGGTGATACGGAAGGGGAAAATGCCGCTGGCTGCAGCCCGCATGGCGCCGAGGGGCGGCACCAGTTCAAGGCTCGGCAAGTTCCCCTGGAAAGGCACATAGATCGTGCGCGCCTCGCCCGCGACCAGAACCTCCCGTGCCTCGCCATGGCCCTCCTCCCCTGCGTCCGCAGTCAGGATCCAGGCGCCGGGCGCCAGTTCAACCGGCAGACTGTCCGCATAGGCAAAGTCCAGCACGCCAAGTTCGACCATCGCAGTGCCCGTTTCGTGCACACCGCGAAAGGACACCCGGGCCGGGCGCCCGGCGATGTCATGGCGCAAGGTCAGATGCGCCTGGGCCTTGCCCGGCGCGACCTTCTCTGCCTCCGTCGAAGCGGTCGCAGTGGCACCAGTCCGGATCAGCGCTTCCGAGAGTTCCTGGCCAGACTGCGTGGACAGCACCAGACCGCCGGTTGCTTCAGCCACACAAGCGATCTGCTGGACCTCTGTCGCGCTGAGCCCAAAGCCAACCACATGCGCCCGCAGCGCGACCCCGGCGGCGGACAGTTCCTTTGCCACCGCGCAGGGATCGCCACCGCAGGTTTCCAACCCATCGGTCACCAGAACAATATCCGCCGCTTCAGCCGTCACAGGGATCTGGGCTGCGGCAAGGCGAAGCGACTCCGCGAGGGGCGTCTTGCCCTTGGGCGACAAGGCCCGAAGCCGAGCGCCCAGAGCTGCGGTGTCGTGCAGCGCCACGGGAGCCACAACCGCGATATCGGCACAGTCACCCTTGCGATTGTGCCCATAGGCGATCACACCTAGAGGTACATCACCGGAACGGGCACCCAGAAAGTCGGTCAGGACATCCCGCGCCACTTCGATCCGGGACTGGCCCTCCGGGAGTTCGGTCCACATGGAGCCGGATGCATCGAGAATCAGGACAGACGCCCGATCAACCTCCTGCTCTGCCGACAAACTGGACGCCCAGAGACCAAAAACAACAGCAAACCCAATACCACGCATCACCAAGATCCAATCAGAAACACCTGACTTGCCAGTGTGGCGAGGATTGCCGTTAATTCTACTTATCAATTTTCATAGGTATTTAAGCCATGCAGACCTCGCTTGCGATCGGCGCGCTTGTGGAAGCTCTCGCCGCGCCTTCGCCCCCCGAAGACCTTTGGCACCACGCGACGACCTATCTGGAGCTCAAAGGCTTTGATCGGGTGTTTCACATCGATTGCAGCCAAGGCAGAAGCAGACCGACGGTACGAACCACCATGCCGCCCGGCTTTCTTGAGACCTATCACTCAGAACAGTTCGCCCGCCATGACCCGTTCCTGACCTACTGCCTTCCATCAAAGCACAGCATCTCCACGGGCATCGCCTATGTCGACGATTACGACTATCTGAGCCGCAAAGCGCGGGATCTGATCGAACACGCGGCCCAATCGGGCTTTCAGGCTGGGTTTTCCCTCACAACCTCCCGGTCCGGCGGCCAGGGACTTGAAGGTTGGAATGTCGGCTCCTCCCTGCCCCGCAAAGAGGTTGAACAGATCCTGCTCCACTCCGGGACCGAGATCCGCCTTGTCCTGACTGCCTTGAAAGGGCGGCTCTCGGCACGGGAACACAGGCTGACCCGGCGCGAACATCAGGTCATGCAGCTGTTGATCGAAGGGCTTCGAACCAGGGAAATCGCCAATCGTCTGGATCTTCGCGAGGTCACGGTTGAATTCCACATCGCCAATATCCGCCGCAAACTGAAAGCGCCCACCCGGGAATCCGCCGTCGCCCGTTACTTGACGCACGCCGGGACAAACGCGCCGTAGGCTCCCGAAGGGCCACGGTCGGCCGCTTCAGTCAAAGGCTTGCGTGCGTAAGGGTCTCTCACCGGGCCATTGTCTGGGCCTCAATCGCGGGCTGACCCCGCGCGTGCGCCCATCAATTCGTCTCGCCTATCGGGCGGCCAGGTAGTTCCGCGCACCGATCAGACCGAAATTCGGCTGGTGATAGAGATGCAGCGGCAATTCCTGCCGCCAGGCGGTGTGCCGTCCGCCCGCGTTGAAGGCATCGACAAAGGCCGCATCAAAAATCCACGGGTTCGCCGCCGCCACGCCGCCGGTGACAAAGACTCCGCCCTTGGCGGCAAAGACCAGTCCAAGATCGCCCGCAACCGAGGCGAGATATTGAGCAAAGAGCGCAACAGCACGCATGGCGGCGGTGTCCAGTTTCGCCTTGGCGGATTCAAAGATCTCCGCGCCGGTTTCCAAGGGGGCCGTCAGCTCCATGCTCTTGGCCACCGCGCGATAAAAGAACGGCAGGCCAGTGCCGGAGAGAATCGCTTCGGCCTCGACCACCAGACCGGGGCCCATGCCGACCTCGGGCCATTCCTCACGCAGGGCCTCAAAGATCGGAACTTCCTCGGGCGTGCGGGGGGCAAGCGCCACATGGCCGCCCTCGCCCGGCACCACACAAGGATCGCCATTGGCCCAGACCAGCGCGCCCACACCGAGACCCGTACCGGGGCCGATGATCAGGCAGGGCTCCTTGGGAAATTTCGCCTCGCCTTGCAGGGTGGTCACATCGCCCGCACTCACCGTGGCGAGCGACCAGGCGGCGGCCTCAAAATCATTCAGCACCTTGGCGCGTTCGATCTTCAGCGCGGCGGCGATGCCCCGCTCGGAAAAGCTCTGATGGGCATTGGTCAGCTGCACGGAGCCATCACGCACCACGCCCGCCGCTGCAATCACCGCCCGACCGGGGGCCGAGCCGCGATGGGTGGCAAAATCCGCACAGGCCTGTTCGAGGTTCAGCTCGCCCTTGGTGTTGTAGCGCGCCTGCTCGAGGATCTCGCCCTCGGCATTGACGGCCGCGAGCCGCATGTTGGTACCGCCAACGTCAGCGATGAGATTCCACATTTCTACCCCTCCAGCCTGTCCCCGCCACAGCGATCCGGCCCGATACTCAGCCTGTCCCTTGCCAGAGGTCAAACAGGCAAGCGCCGCAGAGGTCAAGCCCTGCGCGCGCTTTCACGCCCGGTTTGCGTCCAATCCTGCAAAGTTGGCGCCACTCTTGCGCCAAGCCCTGCCGAAGTGCAAGCGTTAGCGCAAACAGATGAGGATTTACACGCCCCCGCGTGTCAGCCGCGCTATGGGATCAAAGTGGTGCATATCCTCGAAATTGCACAGCTCCAGCGGGCCGAGGTCGATCCGGGCCAGCCGCGCGGCATGGGGTGCAAAAACCGCGTCAGAGAAGGCCACCAGCTCCGCCGCCTCGACCGCGTCGACCCAGCGCAGAGGGTACGCGAGGGTGGAGTGGAAGGTATAGGTGTCGAAGTGATCGTGGCGCAGGCCAGTGAGTTCGCGCAGCGCCAGACGGGTGGCGCGCAGGCGGGCTTCCTCGGTCGGATCAACCCCTTCCAGCGTGACGGAATGGCCGGCAAAGAGCCCCTTGGCGGTGACACTGCGACGCTCGGGCAGGTCTTGGCCCATCAGGCAGTCCTTGAAAAAAGCGGTCACCGCGTCGCGGCTGGCGCCTTTGGGTAGATCGGCGGGCCAATTGCCTTCGTCCGGGCCGATGCCCTGAAACACCGTCATATGCAGGCTGGAAGGCGGCAGAAAGGTGAAGAGCGCGGCAAACGCGCTCTGGCGGATCTCCTCCTGCATCTCGCAGAGCGCGGCATGGGCGTCGCTTTTGGGGTCGATGTGGCAGATCACCGTATTGCCGGGAAAGGGCAGCACCGCGCCATCGGGGGCGAATTTGCCGCCCTGCCCCGGCTCGGTGATCGCACGCGGGCGCGGGGTGGTGGCATCGGCACCGGTCAACAGGTGGATCGGGTCGGGACGGAAGGTGGCCATGCGCAAGGCTCCGGTCTAAGGGGTCTTCGGCGCGGTCTATCCGGGCTTCATGTCAGGGGTTTGACAGGTGCTTAGCCCGGCGACACAGGCGAGACCGCATGGCCGGTCAGCGCCTTTAGGCTGTTGACCACGCGCACCAGCTCGGGGCCGACCTGATCGTGAATGCGCTGGTCGCTGAGGTCATCCACATTGGCGCCGCAAAAGAACGACACCGGCTCGCCGATTTCAGTGGGGCGGAACGGGGTGGCCACCGCGTTGATCGACTTGGAATAGCGCGCCTCGCCTTGAACAAAGGCATAGCCCTCGCGGCGCAGGATGGCGCGTTCACGGTCCCAGACCGCTTCGCACTCAGTGGCGGCCTCTTCCGGCAGATGCGCCTCCAGCTTTTCCCGCTCATCCCGTGACAGGGCGCCGAGATAGGCAATGCCCGACGAGGAAGTCAGCACCGGCATCCGGTAGCCCACATCAAGCCAGATGGTGCGCGAGCCTTCGGGGCGCCAGGTCTTCACGATCAGCATATTGCCGTCGTCCTGAATGGACACGCCGACCATGGCGCCCATCTCATTGGCGAGCTTCTGCATCAGGGGCGTCGCGACAGAGACAAAGCCAAAGGCCGCCGAGGCGATATTGCCCAAGGCGAGCGCGGCCGGCCCGAGGCGATATTTGTCGAAATGCCGCCCATGGGTCAGGTAGCCCAGCGCGCAGAGCGTGAAGGTCAGCCGCGACACGGTGGAACGCGGAATGCCCGTGCGCTCGGAAATCTCGAGGTTGCCGAGGCCGTTATCCGAGGGGCGAAAGGCGCGCAGGATGCGCAAGCCTCGCGCCAGAGTATTGGCGTATCGGCGGTCCTGCTCAAGATCGCGCATTGTCTTTCGTCCCTTTGCCTCGGTTTGGGGCGCCATCATACAAGGGTTTCCGTGACCAAGAAAAGCACCTTCACTTCACCCCCTCCGACAGGATCAGTGAAATCGCCGGAAAGGCGAGGATCAGGCCCAGCACCACAACGTCGGCACAAAGAAAGCGCCAGATGCCCGCAAAGATCGCCCCAATCGGCGCGGCGCGTCCCACCACATTCGACAGCACAAAGACGTTTAGGCCGACGGGCGGGGTGATGAGGCCGATTTCAAGGAGCTTGACCACCACGACCCCGAACCAGATCAGGTTCATGCCGTAAGCTTCGACCATCGGCACCGCGAGCGGCAGGGTCAGCACCATGATGCCGATCGGATCGAGGAACATGCCAAGCGCGAGATAGACGAGACAAATGCACAGGAGGAGCATCGGAAAGGACATATTGGCCTCCCGCACCGTCTCCACCAAGGCGGGGGCAAGCCCGGTGAGGGCGATGGCCGCGACAAAGATCTTGGCCGCTGCCGCGACGATAAAGATCGAGGTGGACTGGATACAGGTCTCGCGCACCGCCTGCCACATGTCGGGCAAGGTCAGGCGTCGCTGGGCAAAGCCGATCGCCGTGGTCGCCACCACAGAAACCGCCGCCGCCGCCGTAGCGGTGAAGAACCCGCCGTAGATGCCGACCACCACGATGACAAAGATCAGGACTGCGGGCCAAGCTTCCATCGCGGCTTTCAGGCGCTCGGCCCCGCTGGCGCGGCTCCCCGCCGACGGGGCGACCTTGGGGTCAACGGCGGACCAGACCAGCACCACGGTGACAAAGCCCACAAGGGTCAACAGCCCCGGCAGGATGCCCGCGAGGAACAGTTTAGAGACCGAGGTTTCGGTGAAAATCGCATAGACGATGAACAGGACGCTGGGCGGGATCAGCGACCCCATGGTGCCCCCCGCCGCGACTGAGGCGGTGGCGAGGCGGTTGTCATAGCCCATTTTCAGCATCTCGGGCGTACAGATCCGCCCCATGGTCGAGGCGCAGGCGATGGAGGAGCCGGTGATCGCGGAAAACCCCGCGCAGCCCACAATCGACGCCATCGCCACCCCGCCGCGCAGCTGTTGCAGCCAGACGCGCGCAGAGTTGTAGACCGCAGTGGTGATCCCGGCGCGATAGGCGATATTGCCGAGCACCACAAAGAGCGGGATCATCGACAGATCAAAGCTGTGGATGAGGTCAAAGGAGTTCGAGAACACCAAGGAGGCGGTAGCCCGGATCGCCCGCTCCGGCATAAATGTGCCTGTGCGAAAGGCAAAGATCGCAAAGGCCGCCAAGGTCGCCACCCCCATCAAGGCAAAGGCAATCGGCACCCGCATCGCGAGCAACAGAAGCATGACGCCAAACGCGATCAATCCAATGGTAGCCGGATCCATGAGGTCTTCCTGTTCGTTTTGAGGTCAGTACGCCGGGGGCAGGGCCAAACGGTCTGAGTGCCAGGGATCAGTGTCCAAGCACGTCGATCTCTTCGCCCCGAAGGGCCGTGGCCGCGTCCACCACCACCATCACCAAAAGCCGCAGCCAGGCGAGGCTCATGCCGAGGACAAAGGCAAGCCGCCCGGGCCATTGCGGCAGGTTGAGATCGCCGTAAAACACGCTGGCGTTGCTCCACTGGTGCAAGAGCTCCTTGCCCCCGGCCCAGATCAGCGGGCTGAGCGCGAGAAGTGCAAAACCGCTGCCAAAGACCACAAACCAGTTCACCACCCGTGCGGGCAGAAAGTTCGTCACAAACTCCACCGCGATATGGGCGCGGGCCGTGGTCGCAGCGGCAAGCGGCATGACGATGGCGATGACCATGAGTTCGCGCACCAGAATGATCGTGTCCGGCAGCGGCGCGGCAAAGACATTGAGCGCCACCACATCGGCAAAGATCAACAGTCCCAGAAGAATGGTGGCCAGCGCCGCCACATCCACAAAAATCCGCTCGATCCGTTCCAGCATATCCGTTTGGCCCTCCCCTGCCCGTTAATCTGATGTGTTGCCTGCGGGTCCGACAAGAGGCGCCGAACCCGCAGCTTCGGGGACCGGTTAGTTCCGGGTCCAGGGGTAGCCTTTGGCCTCCAGCTCGGCGGTATAATCGACCACCGCCTGCTCGTAGACCTGCATCAGCGCCTCGGGGTCGAGGCCAACGCTCTTGGTGGTCTCCACCCATTCCGCAATAAAGGGCTGGGCGGCGGCGTTCAGCTTGTCGCGCTCTTCGGGGCTGACCTCGATCAGCTTCACCGGACGTTCGTAGCCATTGGTGCGCATCGCCTCGACCGCCTTGTTGTTGGCGCCCATCACGATCTGCGCGAATTTCTCCGGCAGCTCCTCGCCCACCTGGCGCAGGGCGGCCTGAACCTCCTCGGGGTAGCTGTCAAAGATCTGCTTGTTGAAGAACATGCCGTAGCCGCCGATCTGGCCCCAGTTCAACAGCGTGTAGCTGTCGATCTGCTCGTGCCATTTCAACGCCGGAACGATGTAAGAGTACCCTTGGGTGCAGTCGATCAACCCGGTGTCGAGCCCCTGATAGGCCTCATAGACGTCGAGGTTGACCATGGTCGCGCCCAATTCGCCAAAGACCTTGCCATAGACGCCGGCGCCGCGCACCTTCTTGCCCGCGATATCGGCGATCGAGGCGATCTCGCCGCCCTTACAGGCCACGTTCACATCCGAGGCGGTGAAGGTGCCGATATAGACGAGGTTCTGCGCCGCGAGGTTCTCGGTCACCTCCGGCAGGCGCATCATCTTGTCCGCCGCGTGCATCCCCACCCAGGAATCCGGCCCGCCGAGCGGCAGGTCAGCCAGCGCATAGGCGGCCATCTCCTTGGGAAAATAGGCCGAGATGATGGAGCCTGCATCCGCCACGCCATCGCCGATGGATTGCACCGCCGAGGGCGCCTTGAACAGGGCGCCGCCCCATTGGATGTCCATCTTGATCTCGCCGCCGGAGACCTCGCCCAAGCGGTCGTTGAACCAGTTGAGTGCTGCGGGAACGGTGCCGCGCGGCGGGCCGGCATGGCCGTAAAAGATCACCGTCTCCGCAAGGGCCATGGAGCCCATGCCAAGGGTCAGGGCCGCCGTGGCCAATAGGGTCTTGAGAGTGTTCATCCGAATGCCTCCTCCAGTCATCGGGATTTCATTTATTCCACTATGCAGAATTAAATTCCGCAAGTGGAAATTGTTAGCGCCAGTCGATTTCTCTGCGACGCATGGTATGATCTGCGATGGCGCGGCTAGGGTCGCGCGATTGCGGTTTGGATTTCAGAACGTTACGCCAGCCGCGCCACAGCGCAGCGGGCTCAGGCCAGCTGGGTGGCGAAGGTCTCGATCAGCTTCGATTTCAGGATCTTGCCGGTCGGGGCGGCGGGCAGGTCCTGCGCCAAGACGATTCGCGATGGCCGCTTATAGGGCGCGAGGCGGGTGGCGACGTAGTCCTTCAGCTCCGCTTCGGTCAGCGCGCTTTCGGCGGCCACTTTGACGAAAGCCAGCACCTCTTCGTTGCCTTCCACCGCGCGGCCCACCACGGCTGCGATAATCACGCCGGGATGGTCGGTCAGGATCGCCTCCACCTCCACCGGATAGACGTTAAAGCCGGAGCGGATGATCAGCTCCTTGGAGCGCCCGACGATATAAAGCCGCCCCTTCTCGTCATAGCGCCCGAGATCACCGGTGCGGAAAAACCCATCAGGTGTAAAGGCTTTGGCGCTTTGTTCGGGGTCGCGGAAATAGCCCTTCATCACCTGCGGGCCTGCCACCAGAACCTCGCCAATGCCCTCGGCGGGGTTGGCGCCCGTGGCCTCCAGATCGAGGCGAAAGCGGCATTGCCCCATGGGCCTGCCGACCGAGATATCGGGATCGCCGAGCGCGTTTTTGGTCGCGCAGACCCCGGCGGCGGCCTCGGTCATGCCATAGCCGTTCTGCAGGGCGACGCCGTAAAAGGCCTCCGCCTCGCGCTTCCAGGCCGGGTCGAGGGGAGCGCCGCCTGAGGAGACGTAGCGCAACAGCCCCCGCGTGTAGCGCGGCTTGCCCTGGCTGCGGGCGAAGTGAAAGAGATGCGCATGCATCTGCGGCACCGCCGGCAGGAAGGTCACATCCTCCTGCAGGGCTTCATAGAGCCGCTCTGCCGAAAACCGCGCCTCGAGCCGCATCGCGCCCTGCGACAGGGTCACCGCCAATAGGGTCACGATGCCGAAGATATGCGACAAGGGCAGCGCGAGGAAACAAACGTCATCGGCGCGCAGGTCGCGCATGTCGGCAGCGGCGGCGGCGGCAGAGGCGAGGTTCTCATGGGTCAGCATCGCTGCCTTCGGCGCGCCGGTGGTGCCCGACGTATAGAGCAGCAGCGCAACCTGGTCCCGCCCCGCGGCACAGATCGCCTCCCTCACCGCGCCTTCGCGCGCTTGAACCGCGACGGTTCCGAAGGCGCCTGCGATGGGCTTGGCGGCAGAGCGCGCGGCATGGGCGGCAGCGGCCTCGGAGACATCGGTGGCAAAGATCACCGCCGCGGGGTCGCTATGGGCGATCACTCGCGCCAGCTCGCTTTCGGTGCCGCGCGCGTTGATCATCACGGCTGTGGCGTCCAAGCGGCTGCAGGCAAAGAAGAACGCCGGCACCGAGGCGCAGTTTTCAAACACCAGCACGACCCGGTCCCCGGCCCTGACGCCCGCCTCGGTCAGCACCGCTGCCGCCTCAAGGCTCGCCGCAGCAAAGTCCGGCCAACTGCGCGGCTGACCGGTGAAGTCCACCAAGGCCTGCGCCACCCCCCGGTCGCGCGCGGCGGCGTCGAGCAGGTCGTGAATGCGACGACCGCCTTTGATCTCTGGCTGTTCTGTCATGGCGCCTCCTCCCCGAGTGCCTATAATTCCCGGCCTTTGCGCCCGGATGGCCTAGCGAAAGACCGGTTTTTCCTTGTTCAGAAAGGCGGTGATGCCGGTGCGGGCCTCCTCGCCCCCCAGCGCCGCCGCCATGGCGTCGCGCTCGCGCGCCAGTTGGTCCTCAAAGCTGCCGCCCTCCTCGGCGGTGTTGATCAGCGCCTTGATCTCAGCAATCGCACCTGCGGGACCGTGTTTGATCTCCGCTACGAGGGTCAGGGCGGTCTCGACCGCGCGCCCTTCGGAGACCAGATCGCTGACGACGCCGAGGGCATGGAGCCGCTCCGCCGCAAGAGGACGCCCCATAATTGCCATCTGCGCCAGTGTTGCCCGCGGGATCGCGCGGGACAGGGCCCAAGTCGCCCCGCCATCCGGCACCAAGCCCGCCTTGACGTAGGCAAGGGTAAAGCGCGCAAGCCTTGACGCGACGATCATATCGCAGGCCATCGCAAGCGAGACTCCTGCCCCAGCGGCGCCGCCCTCAACGGCGGCAATCACCGGCTTTGGACAGGCGCGGATCGCGCGGATCACGTCGTGCAGCCGCTCGATATTGGCCTTGCGCTCCTTCAGCGTCATCTCGCGCCGCGCCTTCAACAGAGTGAGATCGCCGCCCGCGCAGAAAAAGCCCCCTTCGCCCGCCAGCACCACCGCGGCGACCTCTGGTGTCTCTGCAGCCCTGCGCAAGCCGTTGATCAGGCCCGCATAATACTCCGGACTCAGCGCATTTCGGCGGGCGACGTTGCAGTTCCACAGAACCAGCGCGTCGCCGCGATGTTCGCTGCGGAACAGGTCAGCCATCAGGCGGCCTCCAGCCCGAGCTGGATAAAGCGCTCCAGGTGGTGATCCACGTCGCCAAACAGATGGTCGATCATCACGATGCGGCGCACAAAATGCGACAGGGCGTATTCATCCGTCATGCCGATGCCGCCATGGAGCTGCACCGCCTCCTCGGCCACCAAGGCACCCACCCGACCGATCAGGTTCTTGGTGGCGCTGACGTGGCGTTCCCGCAGGGCGCGCGGGGCGTCCAGGTGACCGGCGAGGTTCACCACGGCAGAGCGGGCCTGCTCCACCTCGATCAGCACATCAGCCATACGGTGTTGCAGGGCCTGAAACTTGCCAATGGCGCGACCAAATTGCTGGCGCTCCTTGAGATAGGTGATGGTCATCTCCTTGGCGCTTTCCATCGCGCCGAGGGCCTCGGCACTCACCGCGAGGGTGGCGCGGGCGAACACCTCCTCGATGACGTCATAGGCGGTGCCAGCGGTGCCAAGCCGGGCCTCCTCGTCCACGGCAACACTGTCAAAGGTCACAGTAGCGGCGGAGAACCCGTCAACGGTGACATGGCGCGTCACGGTCAAGCCGGGCGCATCGGTGGGCACGAGGATCAGCGACAGGCCATCGGTATCGCCCGCCGCACCGCTTTCGCGGACAGAGACCACCAGCATCTGCGCCTCAGCCCCGCCCAGCACATGGGTCTTGGTGCCGCTGAGGGTCATATCCGGCCCAAGCGCCAGCGACACATCCGCGAGATCATAGCGGGTGCCGGGTTCCGCGTGGGCAAAGGCAAGGCGTGTCTCGCCCGCGATCACCTCGGCCACCAGCGCCTGTTGATCGGCGCGCCCCAGCTGCGCCACCAACCCGCCGCCCAGAATGGCGGAGGACAACACAGGTTCAATCCCCCCGGCGCGGCCCAGTTCCTCGAACACCAAGGCGATATCAAAACCCGCGCCGCCAAAGCCGCCCTGATCCTCAGGAAACAGGGCGCCGAGGATGCCGAGTTCCGCCAGTTGCGCCCAAAGCGCGGCATCAAAGGGCGCGCCAGAGGCCAGCAGAGCGCGGCGCTTTTCATGGTCGGTGTTCTCGGTCAGGACACGCCGCAGCATGTCCTTGAGCATCGCGCGGTCTTCGGTCGGTGTGAAATCCATGTGCTTGCCCTGCCCTTAGAGTTCCAGAATGGCTTTGGTGATGATCCCGCGCTGGATCTCATTCGAGCCACCAAAGATCGACAGTTTGCGCATGTTGAAATAACTCGGCGCGGCGGCGGGCGCGTGCTCCGGCAGATCGAGGGTCTGGTTGTCACCGCCCTCAAGGTAGTCCGGCAGGAAGGGCATCGCATCCGGCCCGGTTGCGCGACGCAAGAGCGAGGTCAGCTCCTGTCGGATCTGGGTGCCCTTGATCTTCAGCATCGAGCTTTCCGCACCGGGGGCCTGCCCCTTGGCGGCCGCCGAGACCACCCGCAGATTGGTGGTGCGCATCGCCATCAGGTCGATTTCCACCTGCGCCATGCGGGCGGCGAAATGCGGGTTCTGCGCCAAGGGCTTGCCCCCGGACATGGTGCTCGCCGCCACCTGTTTCAGCGTCGCAAGCGCCGCGTTGGAAAACCCGACCCCGGCGATATTGGTCCGCTCATGGGTCAGCAGGTATTTGGCGTAGGTCCAGCCCTTGTTTTCCTCGCCCACCAGATTGGCGACGGGAACGCGGACGTTGTCGAAAAAGACCTCGTTCACCTCTGCCTCGCCATCAATCAGCGTGATCGGGCGCACGGTGACGCCGGGGGTCGCCATGTCGATCAGCAGGAAGGAAATCCCCTCTTGCGGCTTGCCCTCGGTGCCGGTGCGGACAAGGCAGAAGATCCAGTTGGCGTGCTGGCCAAGGGTGGTCCAGGTCTTTTGCCCGTTGACCACGTAATGATCGCCCTCGCGCACCGCACGGGTCTTGAGGCTGGCCAGATCCGAGCCCGCGCCGGGTTCGGAATAGCCCTGACACCACCAATCCTCGCCACTGAGGATGCGCGGCAGGTAGTGGCGTTTCTGCTCTTCCGAGCCGAAGGCCAGCAGCACCGGTGCCAGCATCATCAGGCCAAAGGGCACCACGCGGGGCGCATAGGCGAGGCAGGCCTCTTCTTCAAAAATCTGCCGCTGCACCGCGTCCCATTCCGCCCCGCCATAGGCGGCGGGCCAATTCGGCGCCAACCAGCCTTGCGCGTTGAGGAGGGCGTGCCATTCCTCCATCTCGGATTTGGTCAGGCGTTTGCCCAGACGCACTTTCTCGCTCAGCCGTTTGGGCAGGTTGTTGGCGAGAAAGCTTCGCACCTCGGCGCGAAAGGCCTCCTGTTCGGCGGTGTAGCTCAGGTCCATTGCGGCCTCCGCTCAGAAAATCTCAAAGAGGCCGGCCGCGCCCTGACCGCCACCGATGCACATGGTCACCACGCCCAGCTTTGCCCCGCGCCGCTTGCCCTCAAGCAGGATATGCCCGGTCATCCGCGCGCCGGTCATGCCGAAGGGATGCCCGATGGAGATCGACCCACCGTTCACGTTGCAGATCGCCGGATCAATCTCCAGCCGGTCGCGGCAATAGAGCGCTTGGGAGGCGAAGGCTTCGTTCAGTTCCCAAAGGTCGATGTCAGAGACCTTGAGCCCATGGCGTTGCAGCAGACGCGGCACCGCAAAGACCGGACCGATGCCCATCTCATCAGGCTCGCAACCAGCGGTGACAAAACCTTTGAACGCGCCGAGCGGCTCCAGCCCCTGCTGTGCTGCCAGATCCGCGTCCATCACCACCAGCGCCGCCGCACCGTCCGACAGTTGCGAAGCATTGCCGGCAGTGACAAAATTGCCCTCGCCGCGCACGGGGTTCAGGCTTGAGAGCCCCTCCAGCGTGGTGTTCGGACGGTTGCAATCGTCCATCGCGAAGGTGACCTCCTGATAGGAGACCTCCTTGGTTTCCTTGTCGGTGATCTTCTGCGTCACGGTGATCGGCACGATCTCATCGGCGAATTTGCCAGAGGCCTGCGCGGCGGCGGTGCGCAGCTGGCTTTCGAGCGACAGCTGGTCCTGCGCCTCGCGGCTGATGCCATAGCGCTGTGCGACGATATCGGCAGTCTCAATCATGGTCATATAGACCTCGGGTCGGTTCGCCTCGATCCAGGCATCCCGGCGTTGGGCGGGGCGCGACGGGGGCATCTGGCTGATACTTTCCACCCCGCCCGCGATGGCGGCAGAGGCGCCCTCCATCACCACGGCATGAGAGGCCATCGCCACCGCTTGCAGGCCGGAAGAGCAGAAACGGTTCACCGTCGCCGCCGCCACAGTCACCGGCAGACCTGCCCGGATCACCGCCTGCCGCGCGATATTGCCGCCGGTCCAGCCCTCGGGGTAGCCGCAGCCGATAAAGGCATCCTCAATCAGCGCAGGGTCCACCTTGGAGCGCTCGACCGCATGCTGGATCGCGTGACCCGCCATCTCGGCCCCATGGGTGTCGTTGAAGGCACCGCGATAGGATTTGGCCAGACCAGTGCGGGCGGTGGAGACGATAACAGCTTGTTTCATGGTAAGTTTCCTCTCGGAGGCAATGGGGTCAGGGCGTTTACGCGTTGTTGAGGTCGGCGAAAGTCTTGCCCTCGGCCACCAGACGGGTCAGCAGCGGGGCCGGCTGCCAAAGGAAATCGTCCTCCTCGGCAAACCGCTTGATATCGCGCAGGATTTTGTCGAGGCCCACCGTGTCCGCATAGTGCATCGGACCCCCACGCCAGCGCGGGAAGCCATAGCCGTTCAGCAAGGTCACATCGACGTCGAGCGGGCGCAGGGCGATGCCCTCTTCCACCACGCGGGCGGCCTCGTTCACCATCGCGGCCATGTAGCGGTCGACGATCTCTTGCTCGGATATCTCACGCGCGGTAATGCCCTTGGCGGCGCGATCCGCCGCGACATGCTCCAGCACCTCGGCGTTTTCGCGGGTGCCACCTTCCGCATAGACGTAATAGCCCATGCCGGTTTTGCGCCCGAAATGGCCCGCCTCGCAGAGACGATCGGCAAATTCAGCGTAAACCTCGCGCGCATCGCGGGTCGGCGCCAGACGCTTGCGAGTGGCCCAGCCGATATCGAGCCCGGCCAGATCGCTCACCGCGAAGGGGCCCATGGCGAGGCCAAAGTTGACCAGCGCGCGGTCCACGTCAAAGGGGCTCGCCCCCGCCAGCACGGCGCCATCGCAGGCCTTGCGATAATGGCTGAGGATGCGGTTGCCGATGAAGCCATCACAAACGCCCGCGCGCACCGCGATTTTGTTCAACCGTTTCGCCAGCGCAAAACCGGTGGCGGTGACCTCCGGCGCGGTCTGGTCGGCGACCACGATCTCCAACAGCCGCATCACATGGGCGGGCGAGAAGAAATGCAGCCCGATCACATCACCCGGGCGGCTGGTCATCTGGGCGATTTCATTGAGATCAAGGTAAGAGGTGTTGGAGGCCAGGATCGCCCCCGGTTTGCAGACCGCATCGAGCTGGGTGAAGACGTCCTTCTTCACCTCCATGCTCTCGAACACCGCCTCGATCACCACATCGGCATCGGCCAAGGCCTTGTAATCATTGCTGGCGCGGAAGCGGTTGGCGAGGATCTCATCATAGGTCGCCTGCGAGAGCTTGCCGCGCTCGACCGATCCCTTCAGCGTTTTGCGCACGAGATCGCCGGACCGGAGCGCGGCTTCGGCGTCGCGTTCGACCAGGGTCACGTCCAACCCTGCCAGCAGGCCGGAGGTGGCAATACCCACCCCCATTGTGCCGCCCCCGATGACGCCGACCTTATTGGTGCCGCGCGGCTCAATCCCGCTGATGTCCGGAACTTTTGCCACCTGACGCTCGGCAAAAAAAGCGTGGATCAGCGCGGCGCGCTGATCGCTGTCCATCAGCTCCTGGAACAGGGCGCGTTCATTGGCAAGGCCTTCGGCGAAAGGCAGTGTCGCGGCACCTTCGACCGCCTTAATGCAGTATTGAGGGGCGAGCTGGCCGCGCGCTTTTTTGGCCATCTTGGCCTTGGCGGCTTCAAAGACCTCCGGCGCGACCGCATCAATCTTGATATCGCGAGTGCGACGCGGCCCCTTGCCTTCGGCCAACAGGTCGCGCGCAAAGGCGATGCCCGCGGTGCGAACATCGCTGTCTGCGCTGATACGGTCGATCAGACCCACTTTCAGCGCCTCTTCGGCGTCGATTTGGCGACCCGACGTGATCGCTTCGAGTGCGAAATCGACCCCCGCCAGACGCGGCAGTCGTTGAGTGCCCCCCGCGCCCGGCAGAATGCCCAGCGTCACCTCAGGCAGACCAAAACGCGCCGAGGACACCGCTACCCGGTAGTGGGCGCCCATGGCCACCTCCAGCCCGCCGCCAAGGGCAGTTCCATGCAGCGCGGCCACCACTGGCAAGTGACAGGATTCGATCCGGTTGATCAGATCTGGCAGGAATGGCTCCTGCGGCGGCTTGCCGAACTCGCGGATGTCGGCGCCTGCAATGAACGTCCGGTCGCTGCCGTAGATCACCACCGCCCTCAGATCGAGACGGGCACCTATGTCGGCAAAGGCCTTATCGAGGCCGACGCGCACCGCATGGCTCAGCGCGTTTACGGGTGGATTGGCAATTGCAATGGTTGCGATACCATCAAGGATCTCGACGGAAACAGGCTGAGACACGAGCGGGTTCTCCTTCCACGGCGTAGCTGCGATTCCCTAGAGTCTTACGTGCCAGGCCATAAAATTTCAACATGCGGAATTTAATCTTTCAATGTGGAATTAATATCCCCTTCCGCGAGTCGCAATAGGATGCGCCCCCGACCGGGCAAATGCCAGACGGGGGCGCAGGATCTGTCAATCTTGTGCGGGCCATCGCCCGAGGGTGCCGTCAGGCGGCACCAGAGGCCGGGGCGTCATCATCCCAGTTGAAGTCTGACCAATCGGTCTCGGCCACCGGGACTGGCGTCGCCTCTTCCCACTCGTCCCCCGCGTCGTCCCCCCAGGCAGTGGCGGCAGGAACAGCTTCGGTTGTCCGCACGCTCGCTCGGGCGCCCGCTTCGATCTGGAACCGGCCCACCAGCTGAGCCAGTTTCTGCGCATCCGTGTTGAGCAGATGTCCGGCGGCGGTGGCCTCTTCAACCATGGCGGCGTTCTGCTGCGTCACCTGGTCGAGCTGGTTCATGCCGGTGTTGATTTCGAACAGGCCGGTCGATTGTTCTTGCGCGCCGGTGGCGATGGTGGAGATCAGCTCGGATATATGGGTCACCCGCTGCAGGATCGACTGCAGGGCGCCGCCGGCCTTGCCCACCAGATCGACACCGCGCTCCACCTGTTTGGAACTGTCGCTGATCAAGGTCTTGATTTCCAGCGCAGCAGCGGAAGACCGTTGCGCCAGGCCGCGCACCTCGCTGGCCACCACTGCAAATCCGCGTCCAGCCTCACCTGCTCGTGCCGCCTCGACCCCCGCGTTCAGAGCCAGCAAATTGGTCTGGAAGGCGATATCGTCGATCACCGAAATGATCTGGGAGATCTTGGCCGAGCTTTGTTCGATCTCGGTCATCGCAGAGACAGCATTCTGCACGATCTCGCCGCTGGCCTGAGCTTCGGACCGGGCTTCGTTGGTCGTGCGTTCCACGTCCCGAGCCCCTTCGGCAGCAGATTTGACGCTGGCGGTCATCTGGTCCAGTGCCGCTGCCGTTTCTTCGAGAGTGGCGGCCTGGCTTTCGGTGCGATGCGACAGGTCCTGCGACGCCTGACTGATTTCGGACGCGCCGCTGCGGATCGACGCCGAGGTATCGACCACCTGACCCACCGTCTCGTTCAGCGTGTCGAGGGTCCGGTTGAAGTCAATGCGAAGCTGTTCGTAGCCCTCGGCAAGTTCGTCGTGGATACGGGCGGTCAGATCCCCCTCGGACAGTCGGGACAGACCGCTGCCAAGAGCCGCAACCGCCTTGTTCTGGGCTGCCATGCGGGCGTTGCGTTCCTCTTCCGCAAGACGCTCCATCTCTTCCCTCGCCACGATCCCGTCCCGGAACACGGCGAGCGATCGGGCGATGCGGTAGATTTCCGAGCTGGCCCGGTCAAAGCCGGTGATCGGGCTGCGATCGCCATCGGCAAGCTGCTCGGTGCTGGCACTGACACGATTGAGCGGACGCAAGATCAGGACCTGGATCAGGAGCAAGGCACCGAGGAAGACGGCAGCCGCGATCCCCATGGCCCCATAAAGGTTGCGTTTGGCCAGATCCACCTCGCGCGAGATGCCTCCGGCCATTGCGTCAATGGCTGAAAGGGTGCCGGTGGTCAACTGAGACGCCCGCTCCGCAATTTCAACCACCGCAGCTTCGGTCAGGCGCGAGGCCTCGCTGGCCTGGGCTCCGGCATTCAGCGCATTGATCTTGAGAGCCGGCAGACCGGTTTGCGGATCGTTGAGGGCATCGAGCTTGCCGATCAGCGCGCCCACACGGGCATCCTGGAAATCCTCGTAGAAGGACAGGTTCATACTGGCGCCTTCCATGTCGAAGGCCGCGTCCCGGACCATTTCTTCGGTAGTCGCAGTCAAGGCATCCAGCGCGGAAACCTGGAAGGTGCTGACCTGGGTGCTGATCTCCATCAGCGTATTGAGGAACCCCACCTCGTTCTTCATCAGGTTGCGCAGGGTTTCGCCATTGTCATTGCTCGCCTTTTCCGCGGCGGCGGTCAGTTTCAGCATCTGAGCCTCGATGGCCATGACGATGACCTTGTCGGTGTCTGCCCGAGCCTTCATGGCCGCCTGACGCAGGGACTCCGACGGGAAGAGGCTCTGGGCGATGACCGACTGCAAGGTGAAGACCGCAGCCTCTATCACCGAGACATCCATCAATTCCGGTGCATTGGTCTCGATCAGGGTCGAGATTTCCGCCAACCGCGCATCCGCGCCGTCCGCAAGTCCGGTCAACTGTTCAAGCGTAACCGGATCCTTGGTGCCGCCAAAGGCGACGGCGGTCCCGGCCAGAAGGTTCAGCTCGGACCGTGCCTCAAGCAGGAGTTGCAGGTTCTTGAAATCCACCTCGAGAAGCTTTTTCAGCGACGCATCAATGGAGTTGTAGGTGGTAACGGCGCCCTTGTTCAATTCGACCGAGGCCAGCTGCGACAGTTCCGCCATGATCTCGCGCAGCTCGCCGCTGACCGAATGCAATTCGACAACGCGCTCCTGGATCTCGCTGTCGGAGGTCAGAACGGTTCGACGGGCCTCGGACAGCGTATCGAGGGCTGCCTTTGCGGCACTGGCACTGGCGGCAAAAGCGTCCCGGTTCTGCTCGTCGAGCGACGCCACCAGAACGTTCAGATCATTGGCATATTTCGCCGTGCGCTCTGACAGCTCATCCAGCGTGGCCATATCCTGCGCCACGATCAGAGAGATCATGTTGTCCTTGGTGTGACCTGCTTCGACCAGGAGGTTGCCCGCGACCGTGAGGTCAGGCAGACTGTCCTGGGTCAGGGAGGTCATGTCCTTGTCGATCCCCTCGAGAACGGCGTTCATCAGGTAGCCGAAGCCCCCGAAGCACACCGCCATCAACAAGAGGATGACCGCCATCTTGGCACGAATACTGCGCAGGATACCGCGGCGGCGGATACGGGTCGTCTTGGGAGCAGGTTTTTCGGACATGTGTCTCACTCTGTTAAAGTGGCGAGCCGTAAGGCGACGGAAGTATCGCGCGGCAGGTGCAGCCGCGAAAACGGTTTGGGTTCGGATAGCCCTGCCCCGTTTCCAGCCCCTTTAGCGGTCCCTCGCCTCGCTGCCTGACGCATCCCCGTCCGGGGAAGTTCGGTCAGTGAAGACGCCGAGAGCCACTAAGGTGCAAAGGGAAGACTCCTTTTCCGATCGGCACCAACTCTGCTCTTCGCGCGCTTAATTTTCGATGAAAGACCAGCCGTTTTACGGCCGTATTACCGATGATTTGCGAGCCGATTGCGGAAATTCAGGCAAAAGGACAGGGATTTTTCCATAGTATTTTCGCTAATTTTTTATGACCTTGCCGGAGCCCTGCCGATGTTGGGCAGCGCCCTTTGCCGCCCGCTCTCGCCGACTGCACACAAACTGCAACAAGGCCGATTTCTCCCCACCGCTCGCAGAAGGTGGCGAAACGGAACAGCTGGATGCCGTTTTCCCGTTGGGCAGATCCAATCGTCTCTGCTTGGTTGGGACCAAAGTCGACAGAGAGGACCTCAGGATGCACGCATTACCTAAGTATGGCCAGAACCACATTGATGGCGCCTGGGTGGATGGTGGCGCGGGACGGATCGACGTCCTGAACCCTGCCAATGGGGAAATCGTCGCCACACAGGCCCTGGCGGACGCGGCGGATGTGGATCGCGCCGTTCAGGCCGCCCGGGCGCTACATCTCTCCGGCGCGCTGACCGCCATGCGCCCGATCGAACGGGGCCGGATGGTGCAGGCGATGGGGCGCTACCTGCTGGAGCACAAGACCGAGATCGCGCGGATGCTGGTGCTCGAACAGGGCAAGCCCTTTTGGGAGTCGGTGATCGAGGTCGAAGGCGCGGGACTCTACTTCGAATATTACGGCAATCAGGCCAGCACGGTCGAGGGGCGTTCAATCCCGCTTGGGGCAGGCTATTACGATTTCACCGACCACGAGCCGATGGGGGTTTCGGCGCAGATCATCCCGTGGAACTATCCGGTGGAGATGACGGCGCGATCTCTTGCGGCGGCTCTGGCCACCGGTAATACCTGCGTGATCAAGAGTCCGGAGCTGACCCCGCTCACCAATGCCTGGTTCGTGCATGCGGCCGAGGCTGCGGGTTTTCCGCCCGGGGCTGTGAACCTGATCTGCGGCCTCGGCCGCGAGGCGGGTGCGGCCTTGGCCGGACATCCGCAGGTCAACCAGATCGTCTTTACCGGCTCGGTGCAGACCGGCATTGCCATCGCCACCGCGGCGGCGCGCAATGTGGTGCCCTCGGTGCTGGAGCTCGGCGGCAAATCCGCCGCCATCGTGCATGACGATGCCGACCTCGACGCGTTCGAGACCGATATCCGCTGGGGGATCTACTTTAACGCCGGACAGGTCTGCTCGGCGATGAGCCGGGTGATCGTGCATGAAAGCCGCGCCGAGGAGCTGATCGCGCGGGCCGAAGCCATTGCCAACAGCCTGTCCGTCGGCCCCGGGATCGAGCGGGAGGTCTTTGGTGCGACCATGGGCGCCATGGTCTCCGAAGCGCAGCGCGACCGCGCCGAGGCGATGGTTCGCCGAGCCGAGGATCAGGGGGCGCGGCGGGTTGCCGGGGGACGCGCACTGAACCGGCCCGGTGCCTTTCTGCAGCCGACCGTTCTGGCAGGTGTCACGCCCGAGATGGAGATTGCCCGCGAAGAGGTTTTTGGCCCGGTGCTGTCCGTGCTCACCTTTCGCGACGATGCCGAGGCCATCGAGATCGCCAATTCCACCGATTATGGACTTGTCGGCGGGGTTTTCACCCGCGATCTGGACCGGGCAACCCGGGCGGCGCGGCAGATCCGCGCCGGGCAGGTCTTTGTCAACGAATGGTATGCCGGCGGGGTCGAGACCCCCTTTGGCGGCGTCGGCAAGTCCGGCTATGGCCGCGAAAAGGGACGCGAGGCGCTGTGGAACTACGTGCAGACCAAGAATATCGCTATCCGCATGGGACGCGGCTGACCATCAGCTTCCCTTGATGGCGATAGTGTATTGCCGCAGCGCCCCTTCCGGAGGGGGCGGAAAGGGGGCAGCCTGCTGGATCTGGCGCAGGGCCAGACCGTCCAGTTCCGGGGAACCGGAGCTGCGCGCCAGGTTTACCGCGGAAAGCGCCCCGTTGGCCGCGATGGAAAAGGTGACATGCGCCACCCCTTTCACCGAGGTGCGCAGCTTCTTCTGGCGCGAGATCTGCCGCATCACCTGACCGGGGTAATTCGTGGCAGCCGCGTTGCCGGCGCCGGAGGATTTGCCCTGAACCTCGCTGGCGGCCTGTGCGGCGTGCTGATCCTCCTGCCCGGTCTCGGTGCCGGCTTTTGCGTTCACGGAACTGTTGCCGCGCGGCGCCGAGGTCGGATTGGATGCCTGACGCGGCTCGGGCGGGGTCTCGACCTTCGGCGCGTTCGTCCGTTCTGGGCGGGTTTCGGGTCGTTTGGTTTCTGTGGGCGCCAGTTCCGATGACTCCTCCACCGGGGCCAGAGCCTCTGCAACCGGGGCCAGGCTGGCAGTCTTGACCGGGGCGGCAAGTGCCGTCGCGACGGGTGAGGCAAGGGGTGATGCAGCGATCCCCTCCTCGGCCGGCACTTGTGGCTGCACCGGTAGGGCCGCGACTTCCATAGAAGACGTCACCACCGGCGGAGTGACATGGGTCGGTGTCGGTCTAAGCTGTGCCTGTGGCGTCACAGGCCGCGTCGCGGTCGCCGTGCTGACGGCTGAACTCTCTGCCGGTTGCACCTCGACCACCTCCGTCGGCGGAGCGGTTTCGCTGACCGTCTCGGCCTCCACTGCCGAAGCGGTGCCCTGGGCCATATCTGCAAAACTGTTGCCCAGTGCGGCAGAGGCCAGAGTGCCTCCGCCCTCGATTTCCACTCCGGGAGCTTCGGTTTCCACCAAGAGGGCGGCATGGGCCGCAAGGGCGACAAAAACGGAAAGACCGGCCACAAGTGGGGAACGCGGGATCATGGCAGGCTCCGTTCGGACAGCAGCGTGATGCGGGTGGCACCAAGTTGGCGCAACTCCTTGGCCACGGCGATCAGCCGCGCTGCGGGCAAGGTGCGATCAGGCACGAGGCGGGCGACAAATTCGGCTTCTTCCTCGCGCACGATCCGGACATAGGCCTCGGGCGAGGTCAGTTCCGCCCCGCGAAAGCTCAAGGTGCCATCGGCGCGGATCACCAGCGCATCCGGCGGCGGGCTGGTTTCAAGATCGGCGGCCTGAACCAATTGCACCCTGGGGTCCATCGCCGGGGCGAGCGAGCTGGCCACCATGAAGAAGACCAGCATCAGAAAGACCACGTTGATCAGCGCGATGGTCGGTTCGGCATGGGATTTGGACCGGTGGCGGACGATCATCTCGGCATCATCCCAAAACGGTCACGGCAAGGTGCGAAGTGGAGCGCAGCACCGCAAGCACGTCCACCAGCCGCTGCGCGCTGACCTCGCCGGTGAGGCTGAGCAGGAGATGGGTGGGGTCCTCAGTTCCGGCAACGTCGCCCTGCAGTCGCGCCTTGAGGTCGGCCAGGGCCACCTCCTCGCCATTGAGTGAAAGGCTTTCCGGCGCCAGCCGCAGGAACAGCGGCGGCGTCTCGCCCGTGGCCCCCTGCCCGGCATTGGCGGCCATCAGATCGACGGTGCCAAAGCGGGAAAAGGTCGAGGAGAGCATGAAGAACAGCAACAGCAGGAAAATCACGTCGATGAGCGAGGTCATCGACAACCTGCGGCGCCTCTTCCTGCGCAGCGCCAAGGCCATCAGGCGGCCTCGCGCGCGGCTTGCGGCTGGGGGGCTCCAGCCGGGGCAAAGATCTGCCTCAGGGCCTTGTTGGCAAAGACACGGTCCCGTTCCACCGCGCCGCTGAGCCAGCTTTGCACCGCGGCCACCGGCATCGCCACCGCAAGGCCCGCCGCGGTGGTCAGAAGCGCCACCCAGATCCCCCCGGCCAGCACGGTCGGATCCACCGAGGAGCCAGCAGATTGCAGGCCCTGAAAGGCCTCGATCATGCCGATGACGGTGCCAAACAACCCGATCAGCGGTGCCAGCTGCGCCACCAGATCGAGAAAGCCAAGCCCGGTCTCCAGCCGCAGGAACAGCGACTCCGCCTCGGCATCGCAGCGATCCGAAAGGGCGGCGCGCTCCCCACCTCCCCCCCGCAGGGCGCGGATCAGGGTCGGAGCAAGATAGGACCGGGTTTCGTTGAGAAGGGCGGCGGCGGTCTGAGTGTCACCGCGCTCGACCGCGGCCAGGGCCATATGCACCCGCCGGTGTCGACCGACGCGCGCGCGGCGGAACTGCCAGAGCTTGTAAATGACAGTGGCAAAGCTGACCACCGAGAGTCCCATCAACAGCCCGACCACCGGGCCACCGACGGTGAGGATCTCGTGGAGCGAGGCCAGAAGGCCCGACCAGATCGCAACGGGGCTCATCCCAGCACCTCCACATCGGTGCGCGTGGTAAGAAACAGCTGCTGGGCACAGACCGAGCTGTCACTGCCGCCGGTCACGCAGCGGTTGGCGCCATTGACAAGGACCCGGCCGACCTCCGCGCAGGCCAGGCCGGGCAGGTCGAACTGGCGCACCCGCGGGCGATCCACCGGCAGGTCGCGGAAATCAAACAGGGTGAGCATCATCACGCCGCCCTCCTGATCGAAGAGAACGGTTTCATAGATCGCCTCGGAGATATCCTCCTCAAGGCTATTGGTGGCGACAAAGGAGAGGCGGCACGCCCCCTCTCCTTCGCTCAGGGCATTCAGCTCGATGTGAATACCCTCGACTGGCGGGGTGTAGTTCTCTGCCACCGCCGCCCGACCGAGGGAGGACAGGCAAAGCGTCGCAAGAAGAACCCGAAGAACCTGGCTGTATCTGGTCATGGTCAGACGTCTCCCGGATCAGAAGGCCGCGGCCAGCGACAGTTTGATGTTGCGCCCGGGCGCGGCGCGCGTGGCGAGATGCGGCGTGTATTGCGTGTCAAAGAGGTTCTCGATCCCGACACGGATCTCCGCTTCCTTCAGCATGGCGGTGTCCAGCGCATAGGTGGCCCGCAGGTTGTGCACCGCATAGCCGGGGGTGGACTGAATGTCCTTGGTCAGCACCGCTTCCCAGGACAGATCGAGGGTGTCGTTGAACTTCTTGCCGAGGGTCAGGCCGAGGCTGTTGGCCGGCATCCGGGTGTAGTCGGCGGTCGACCCGTCCACATAGGCCCATTCGCCGCTGGAGAAGTTTGCATTCATGTCCACATAAAGACCGGAGCCGTGGCTGTAGGAGGCTTCGATCTCAAGACCTTCGGTATTCACCCGGTCCACCGTCGCATAGTCGGTGCCAGACGTGTAATCCCAAAGGCGGGTCTGCCAGAGGTTCGCCTTGGCCTTGAGCTGGTCGTCGCCGGAGAACAGGCCGACCCGGTCATAAGAGACGCCAAGCTCGTAGGTCACCGCCTTCTCGCTTTGGGTCATGTAGGTCTGATAGGTGGCATAGTCGAAATCATCGAGGATCGGCAGACCGGCGGTATAGGCCACCGAGCCGAAGACCGCGAACCCGTTGTCAAAGGCATAGCGCGCGGAGACGCCTCCCATCAGTTCGGAGTTGGAGAAGCTCTCCCCCTCGGTCACATAGGTGCCGGTGGAATTGGACTCGATGTCCTGCGTCTCGTAGCGCAGGGCGGGGGTCAGGGTAAGGCCGTTGCCAAAGTCGATCTCGTCGATGGCAAACAGTGCAAACCGCTTGTCGGTGCCCCCCGGTGCCGAAGAGGCGCTCAGACGTTCCTTGTGGATGATCTCTCCCCCGGCGCGAAGGTTGTGATCCACACCAAAGGCAGAAAACAGCGAGGTATTCTTGACGGTCAGCTTGGTGGTCTCATAGCGGTGATCTGCGTTCAGGAGCGCCGCTGAAAAAGGCGAGCCGCTCACCATTTCCTGCTCGATATACTGATCCGCGTAGGACAGGTTCGCAGTCAGGTCGATCAGGTCGTTGCCAGCCGGATTATAGGCATATTGCAGGCTGGTGGTCGTGGTTTCGGTATAGCGGTCCACATTGCCAAAGGTCCTAGTGCCGGCAAAGGCATCATAGGGCACGTCCTTCTCATCCGAGGTGGTTTCGGAGCGTGAGAAGGTCAGCGACTGGTCCGCGTTGTCGCCAAAGCTGTACTTGCCCTTGACCAGATAGGAGGGCAGTTCGTAGCCGGTATTTGCGACCTCGTTGCCGTCGCCGTCCTTGTAGTTGCCCTGTTCGCGCCAAGTGTAATTCAGCAGGAACTCGAGCTGTTCGGTGGGCTGCCAGCCGAGGATGGTGGACGAAACCTTGGTATTGCCATTGCCGTAGTATTCGAAGGTCTGCCGCCCGGAGAGACCGATCTCCCCCTCGGTCAGATCGGAGGCGTCGATGGTTTCGAGGTTCACCACCCCACCGATGACGCCGGAGCCGTATTCGTAGGACCCCACCGTGCCCCGGATCACCGATACTTCGCGGAACAGGGACGGGTCGGTGTAAAGCTGGGTGCCGATCCGGTAGAGTTCTTCCGACCCCATCGAAGCGCCGTCGAGCTGGATCTGCACCTTCTGGTTCGACCCGTAGGTGCCATCCGCGCCATAGCCGCGAATGTTGATGCCGGCGCCGGTGGGCGTGCCAGAATTCACCAATGTCACGCCCGGCACAGAATCGATCAGCTCGGCGATGCTATTGGCCTGACGGTCGCGGATTTCCTCGGCAGTGATGGTGGTTTCCGGCGTCGCGGTATCGGTCTGCACGTCGCGCTTGTTGTTGCCGAGCACGAGGGTGCCGAGGAACCCCTCAGCCGCGCTCAGGTCCTGGGCGGTGGATACGGTTGCGCTGAAGGCCAAGGCCATGCCGGAGGCCGAGCACAGCAAGGCTCGGCGCAAAGTGATGATGTTCATGTCGTCCCCAAAGGTCAGAAAAGCAGGCTGGAACCGCGTGCTCGCCTTGGGGCTGGCTTGGTCTCTGGCGTGTTATGGTGTCGGATCCGGGCGCCGAAATAACCGCCGCGCGCAATCCCTCTTGCGGCGCCTAATTTAATTTATTAATTCTGTCAAGAAATATCCCGGCATCCAGAGATGGCCCGGCGTCAGCCTGCCCCGCCCATGCAGATGGGTCGCAAGCCAGCAGTTCTTCCCAGATACACCAACACCCGAGGACCCTGATGGCCCAAGATATCCCCACGTCTGCGGACGCAATCCGTGCGCTGCGCGCAGAACATTCCACCCTGCGGGCGCGCGATTTCTGCGACACCTATGGTCTTTCCGAAGCCCAGCTTCTGGCCGCCGACACCGGGCGCGGTGTGACCCGGATCAGCGCCGACCCCGACAGGCTGATGCCCGCGGTGGAACGTCTGGGCGAGGTGATGGCGCTGACGCGAAACATCTCCTGCGTGAACGAACGCGTGGGCACCTATGGCAATTACACCAGCGGTCCCCATGCGGCGATGGTCTTGCAGCCGGAAATCGACCTGCGCATCTTCCCCGCCCATTGGGTGCATGGCTTCGCGGTGGAGGTCGAGACGGAAAAGGGCGTGAAGCGTTCCCTGCAGGTCTTTGATGCTGCCGGTGATGCGGTACACAAGATCCACCTGCGCGACAGCTCCCTGCATGCGGAATGGGACTCGGTGGTGGCCGAGCTGGCCACGGGCGAGACCTCCGATACGATAGCTGTGGAGCCGCGCAAGGCACCGGAAGCGCCGAAATTCAACGCCGACAAGCTGCTGATCCTGCGCGAGGAATGGGCCAAGATGTCGGACACCCATCAGTTCCTGCGCCTAACGTCGAAGCTGAAAATGAACCGCCTTGGCGCCTATCGCCACGTCGGCGCGCCCTTTGTGGAACAGGTCGAGACCGGCGCGGTTGATGCAGCACTGCAGGCGCTGGCAGGCAGCGGCACCGAAATCATGCTGTTTGTTGGCAACGAGGGCTGCATCCAGATCCACGGCGGCACCATCGAGACCCTGCGGGCCATGGGGCCTTGGCAAAACGTGATGGATCCGCGCTTCAACCTGCATCTGCGGGTTGATCACATTGCCGAGGTCTATGTGGTGACCAAACCAACCCAGCGCGGCGATGCGGTCTCGCTGGAGGCTTTTGACGCCGAGGGCAGCATCATCCTGCAAATCTTCGGCCGCCGCACCGAGGCGCTGGACAGCCGCCCCGCCTGGGAAGAGATCCTGCGCGCCCTGCCCCGTCTGCGCGCGGAGGAGCTGGTCTGATGCGCCACACGCTCTTTGCCTTCACCCTCACCTCTGCCCTTGTCGCCCCCCTTGCGGGGGCGGCTGCCGACCGGATTCTGTCGATTGGCGGCTCGGTGACCGAGATCATCTATGCCCTGGGGGCCGGGGACCGGCTGGTTGCCCGCGACACCACCTCCAGTTTCCCGGTCGAGGCCGAGGCTCTGCCCGATGTCGGCTACATGCGCGCCCTTGCACCCGAAGGAGTGCTGTCGGTGAACCCGGACCTGATCGTTTCCGAAGCGGGTGCCGGCCCGGTGGAGACCCTCGACGTTCTGAAACAGGCGGAGATCGCCTTTGTCGAGGTGCCGGATGAATTCTCCGGCGCAGGCATCCTCGCCAAGATCCGCGCCGTGGGCGCAGCGATCTCCTTTGAGGAAGAGGCAGCCGCCTTGTCCGGCGAAGTGCAGGCTGACCTCGACAGTGTCGCGGCCAAGGTTGCAACCGTCGCCGAGAGCAACCGCAAGAAGGTCCTGTTCATCCTCTCCACCCGCGGCGGCCGCATCATGGCTTCCGGCACGGGAACGGCGGCGGATGGGATCATCAAGATGGCCGGTGGCATCAATGCACTGGATGACTTTGACGGCTACAAGCTGATGACGGACGAGGCGGTGTCGCAAGCCGCCCCCGATGTGATCCTGATGATGGATCGCGGCGGCGACCACGGTGCGCCGGACGCCGAACTGCTGGCAATGCCCGCGCTTGTCACCACCCCCGCCGCCGAAACCGGGGCCGTGGTGCGGATGAACGGTCTCTATCTCCTCGGCTTCGGGCCGCGCACGGCGGATGCGGCGCTCGATCTGGCGCAGTCGCTTTACGGGCCACTCTGAGCCATGGTGGCCTTGAGTGACCCTTCGCCCGGTATGCGCGCCGAGGTCCCCGACCGCCGTGTGCAGGCGCAGAGGCTGAGCATCCTTTTGACCTTCCTTCTGGCCTGCGCCGTGGTGGTGAACCTCGCCATGGGGGCTTCCGGCACCTCGCTCTGGGGCGCGTTGGGCAAGCTTGCCACGGGCGAGGACCTGACCACGATGGAGCGCGTGGTGCTCTGGGATATCCGCCTGCCCCGCGTGTTGCTATGCGTGCTGGTCGGGGCCGCGCTGGCCAGTTCCGGCGCGGTGATGCAGGGGCTGTTCCGCAACCCGCTCGCCGACCCCGGTCTGGTCGGCGTGGGGGCGGGTGCCGGTCTGGGAGCGATCCTGTCGATCGTGCTCGGCAGCCTGTTACCCCTGGGGGTGCAGGCCTGGCTCGGCCCCTATCTGACGCCGGTGGCGGCATTCTTCGGCGGCTGGGGCAGTACACTCCTGCTCTATCGCGTGTCCACCCGCGGCGGCCGTACTTCGGTGGCGACCATGCTCTTGGCAGGCATTGCACTGGGTTCCCTTGCCGGTGCTGTCTCCGGCATCCTGATCTATATGGCCGATGACCAACAATTGCGCGACCTGACATTCTGGCAGATGGGCTCACTCGCGGGAGCAACCTGGGAGAAATCCCTGATCGCCGGGCCGGTGATCCTGGCAGCAATTGCGGGCACCACCTGGCTTGCGCATGGGCTCAACTGTCTGGCCCTGGGCGAGGCGGCGGCAGCCCATATGGGGGTGCCCGTGCAGCGGATGAAGAACGCGGCGATCTTTTCGGTGGCAGCGGCAACCGGCGTGGCAGTGGCTGCCACCGGTGGCATCGGCTTTGTCGGGATCGTGGTGCCCCATGTGCTGCGACTGGCCACGGGGCCGGACCACGGCACGCTCCTGCCGAATGCCGCGCTGCTCGGCGCGACGCTCCTGCTTGGGGCGGATCTCATCAGCCGGACGCTGATTGCTCCGGCCGAATTGCCCATTGGCATCGTCACCGCAGTCCTCGGCGCGCCGGTGTTTCTCTGGATTCTGCTCAAACGCCGGGGGTTGGTGGAATGAGCCTCGTTGCACAGAACCTTACCCTGACCCTTGGGAAGAAGCAGATCCTGAAAGAGGTCAGTTTCACCGCTGCCCCGGGCGCGGTCACCGCCATCGTCGGCCCCAATGGATCCGGCAAGTCGACCCTGCTGAAAGCTCTGGTCGGAGAACATGTGACAGAGGGCGAGATCACCCTCAACGGGCGGGCCTTGGGCAGCTATCGTCCTTGGGAACTGGCAGCCCTGCGGGCCGTTCTGCCTCAGGCCACCGTTCTGGCCTTCCCTTTCACGGTGCTGGAAGTGGTGCGCCTTGGCCTTGCTGCGGGTCCGGACGCTGCCAGACCGGAACTGGCCCATGAGGCGCTGGCCCTGGTCGATCTCGAGGGCTATGCCGCCCGCTCCTATCAGGACCTTTCCGGCGGCGAGCAGCAAAGGGTGCAGCTGGCGCGTGTGCTGGTCCAGGTCTGGCAGCCGCTCCGAGAGGGCACGCCGCGCTGGCTGTTCCTGGACGAGCCGGTCTCCAGCCTCGATATCGCCCATCAGCTGACGGTCATGGCCCTCGCCCGCCGGTTTGCCCAGCGCGGAGGCGGCGTGATTGCGGTCATGCACGACCTGAACCTGACCGCGATGTTTGCGGATCGCGTCCATGTGATGTCGAGAGGGCAGACCGCAGGCGCGGGCCCGGTTGCGGAGGTCCTCACCGACCGATGCCTCAATGACGTCTACGGCTGCAATCTGCGCATCAGCACGGTGCCGAAGGATGTCGGCCTCTTTGTACTGCCGCAGACGGCGCGCATGTAACGTCAGGCCGAGGCGGCATCGAAAAAGGGTCCCGCCTCGTCCATCACGGCCGCCATGCTTTCGAGAAGCTGGGCCTTGTTGATCGGTTTGGAGAGGAAACTGTTCATCCCTGCAGCCAGACAGGCCTCGCGGTCGCTGGCAAAGGCATTGGCTGTCAGCGCCACGATCGGAGGCTGGGCGATCGCCTTGGCCCGGATTGCGCGAGTGGCCGTGATCCCGTCCATTTCCGGCATGGACATGTCCATCAACACCACATCCGGGGCATGGCTGACACAGAGCTCCACTGCTTCGCGCCCGTTTACCGCCTCAAGCAGCTCCACCGAAAGATCCGACAGATACTTGCGGATCAGCAGCCGATTGGTGCGATTGTCCTCCGCCAGAAGCACACGCGCGCCCCGGATCCGGTCAAGGTTGGGCACCTTGACCACCTCGGTCGTCTGCTTTGTTCCGAGCGGAGGGCGGCACTGGATCAGGAGCGAGAAACAGCTGCCCTTGCCGATCTCGGATCGCACCAGAATGTCGCCGCCCATCTGCTGTGCCAGATACCGGGAAATCGTCAGGCCAAGGCCGGTGCCGCCAAAGGCGCGGGTGGTGGCTGCATCCGCCTGCGAGAACCGCTCGAAGATGCTGCTCAATTGCAGCGCGGAGAGGCCGATGCCGGTATCTTCCACGTCGATGGTCAGCCTGTAGGGATCGCCCGCCGCGCGCATCACCCGGACATCGACCCGCCCGGACGAGGTGAATTTCACCGCATTGCCGATCAGATTGACCAGCACCTGCCGCAGACGCCCGTCATCGGCGCGCAGCTTGTGGGGCAAATCGCCGGCATAGGCGACATTGAGCGTCAGACCTTTCTCCTGCGCCACCGGACGCAGCAAATCCAGGGAGCTTTCGATGCAGGCTTCGAGGTCGAAATCCTCTTCCGAGAGCGCCAGCTTGCCGGATTCGAGCCGTGACAAGTCCAGAATGTCGTTGATGATCTTCAACAGCGCGCGCGAGGAGGTGCGGATAATCTCGACATATTGCAGTTCCTCCTCGGGCAGGTTGCAGTCCGCCAGAAGATCCGACATTCCCATGATGCCATTCATCGGCGTGCGGATCTCATGGCTCATATTGGCGAGGAATTCAGATTTGGCACGATCAGCCTGCTCCGCCGCCTGCTTGGCCTCGGCCAGTTCCACGGCATGTCGTTTCGCCTGGGTGATATCCCGTTCGATCCCGATCACCATCCGCACGGAGCCATCCTCTTCGAGGACCGGGACCAGATGGGTCTCCACCCAGATCTCCTCACCGAACTTGGTGTAGTTGAGGATCTCGGTGCGGTGCCGCTTGCCGTCGCGGATATAGTTGGCGATCCGCGCAACCGTGCCTTCATCCGTGTCCGGCCCGTTCAGCAGTTCTCCGGGCGTGCGCCCTATGGCTTCGATCTGGGAATAGCCGGTCATCCGAGTGAACGCTTCGTTGGTCCAGATGATGCGGGACTCCGGATCGGTCAGCACGATACTGTCGGAGGCATTCTCTGCTACAGTGGAGAGTTGCTGCAACTCAGCCTGTTTCAACTCCAGTTCCCGTTCCCGCTTGCGCAAGATCTTGATGGCACCGCGGCGAACGGAGGACATGCGACAGGCCAGAAAGGTCGGCAGGAGGATGAGGACGCCCGCCGTCAGCATGATCAGACGCAAGGCCCAGACATTGCCCGGCTGGCGCGGCCAACCACCCTTGGGAATTGCCGCCAGCTGCCAGCTGCCGGTGGGCAGGACAATCTCCATCAGGACCGGGTGCTGTTCATAGATCGCCCCATCGCCAAAGAACAGCGCCCCCTCCCCGCCCATGCCGTCGCGCCCCATGAGGGCAAAGTCCAGCGACGAGTTCGGATCGGTCAATCCGGTCTCGCGGTAGAGCGTTTCCGCATCGATCACCGCAGAGACAATACCCCAGAATCGCGTCGTCTCGCCTTCGGGGACAAAGATCGGGAACCGTCCGATGAAACCGGTGCCGCCCTGCACCAGGTTGACCGGTCCGGCAAGGACGATATCCCCCGTGTCACGCACCCTGAGCGCGGCGGCTCGTTGCGCCTCGTTCTGGTTGTAATCCAGTCCAAGCACCGCCTTGTTGCGCTCGAAGGGGTGAACCATGGTCACAACGAGGTCGGGGGCCACCGCAATGTTAAGGATCTGGGCCCGGTCACCGATGGCGTGAGTGGCAATCTGGCTGAGTTGATGCTGGGTCATATCCGGCGTTGCGGCAATTACCGCCACCAGCCCCTTCACCAGTTGGATGTCGGCGTTCAGGTAGCCCTCCAGATGCGAACGGATCAGCCCGGCCTCGCTCTGCACCTCTGCACGGATGGTCTGGTAATGGATGGTCCGGTTCTGCTTTTCCGCAAAAATCAAGGCAAAGCTCACCACGAACAGGGCGATCCACGTCGGCAGATACGTCCTGTTGGTAATGGTAAGTCCCATCGCCCTAAGCCATTTGGGCACTGATAACGCCTCCAATTCCAACGGAGATCCCCTGTAACTCATCCCTCTCTATCGCATAGAAATGCTGCTGTGCCGTTAACCCAGCATGATTAATTGCCAGAGTTTTCCGGATCGGCCTCTGCCTGGCAGGATCCCGGATGATTTTGCCTTCCCGTCACAAGATTATTGAAAGCTGACTGCAAGAACTTCGCAAAACCCAATATCGAGGCGGGATTGCCGCTGGGGCGAAGGGGCCTTTAGATGTCACGGCTCCCGCACTGTGCAGTTCTGAAAGGGCGGGAAGGTCAGATTTCTTCGACATCCACCGCATGGCCACTGGTTTGCGCCCCCCCCATGCGCAGCATCCCCACAACCGGAGCCGCATCGGAATAGTCGCGCCCATAGCCGATGACCACATGGTCGCGATTGGCAAAACAGGCATTGGTCGGATCATAGTCCACCCACCCCGCCTCGCCGCCGGTCCAGGCGCGTACCCAGGCATGCATGGCGTCGGCGCCCTGCAGCTTCTTCTGGCCCGGCGGCGGCAAGGTCCGCAGGAAGCCCGAGACATAGGCCGCCGGGATGCCGAGACTGCGCAGGCCCGAGATCATGATCTGCGAGAAATCCTGACACACGCCATGTCGACCTCCAAAGGCAATGTCGATGGGGGTGTCCACATCGGTGGCCTGATCGTCAAAGGCCAGAGCCTCATGCAGGGCCAGCCCCAGTGCCACCACGGCTTCGCGGGCGGTGACGGCTCCCTGTGTGACATCGCGGGCAAAATCGGCAATGTCGCGGACCAGTGGCACGCGCGGGGAAGGCACCAGGAAATGATGCGGTGAACCGCTCGCCAGCGACGTCACGACCGCGATCTGTCCCGCCAGATCCGCCAGCGGGGCGGAGAGGTCGAAACTGTCACTCTCACCGGTGCAGATCACTTCTGCCAGCATATCGTAATTGATTTCGGTCTGTCCCGTCGGCAGGACCACCTCGACCACCTGCGTCCCGAAGAAATCGGTGAACGAGCGCCTCTCGTGCGCCTTTGGGCGGATGGTGACCCGGCGGGACACCACTTGCTGAAGGCCCGGTATGCTCGCGGGCGACAGCCTGAGCAATTGCCGACCGGCTGCCACCGGTTGGTCGAACTTGTACTGCATGGACAGATGGATGCGATAACGGGTGGTCACAGATAGGCTCCCGTCAGCAAGGTCGAAAGCGCACCGATCTCCTCGCGCAGTCGCAACAATACCTCGGGGGTCATATCCTCAGGCTCGGCCACCGCCAAAGCGGTGTAAAGCCTCAAGGCCGCCTTGGCGACGGGCGACAAGGCACCGTGATCATTGGCATCGGGCAAACTGTCGATCACCTCGCGCAGGGCGTCGATCTGATGCCGGAGCGAGCGCGGGTTGAGCGGGTCCAAGGCCAGCAGGTCAATAACTGTCGCGCGAGAGGTCGACACGGTAAAGCGGCGACGATGGGTCAATTGGCTGTCGCCCAGTTCGATGGCCAGATCAAGCGCGCCTTCCGGGGCTTGCGGATCGGAGAGCACCGCCAGCATCTGCGCCATTCCCATGGCGCGCTCGTGCAGGCGGCCGATGGAGAGGAACCGCCATCCCATCGCCCGATACATGTTCTCATGCACCAGACCGGTGATACCGGCCATCTTGCGCAACAGTTTGCTGCAGGCCCGGGCAGCATCATCGCCCGGCGTCACCCGTGTCGCCATTCTGGTGGCGGTGCGCTGGATATCGTCCAGCGCCGACCAGGCGTCGGGTGAAAACCGGTCGCGGACCTGTCCAGCGGTGGCAATCGCCGCCTCGATCGACGATAGCAATCCCTCGGGGATACCCTGCGCCGGATCCACACCATGCGCCGTCAGCAGGGGCAACATGGCGTTGAGTTGCGGATTGTCGGGATCGCCGGTCTCCGCCAGTCGGGCATGATAGCTGCGCAACAGGCGGATGACGCCCTCGGTGCGCTCGATGTAACGCCCAAGCCAGAACAGATTGTCAGCCGACCGCGAGGGCAAGGCACCAAAGGTGACCCGACGGTCGGAAGGGGTGGCACTCGGCAACATGCTGTCCTCGCGCACCGGGTTTCGGCTGACGATCCAGACATCCGCCGCGCTTCCCCCGTTCTGCATGTTGATCGCGGCTGGATCCGGGCTGGCGCCGATGCGGGCAAAGCCACCGGGAAGGATGCTCCAGCCCGAAGCCGTACGGGCCAGGAAGACACGCAAGGCAAAGGGTCGCGGCTGCAGGGTCCCGTCCACCAGCGCAGGCGTCGTGGACAAGGTGACCGCCTCCTGTGCCACCAGGGCGCGCCCCTCGCGTTCCAACCGTTCGGCCAGATCACCGGGCGTCAGCTCACCAGCCCGCACCTGCGCGCCATCGGCTTCGATGGGCAGGCCCCAGGCCATGGCCGGGCTGAGGATCATCCGATCCGCCGTACATTGCACCGCCTCGCGAGCCACCGGATCCCCGCACCACCATGTCGCGATATTGGGAAGGTCGAGCGGCCGACCGGTGAGACTTTCGGCCAGCTTGGGCAGGAAGGCCATGAACGCCCGGGTTTCCAGCACCCCGGACCCAAGGGCATTGACCATGGTAAAACCGCCTGCCCGCAACGCCGACACCATTCCGGGGGTTCCGAGCCGCGAACTGTGGTCGAGCTCCAAGGGATCCGCATAGCTGCCGTCAAGTCGACGCCAGAGCACATCAACCGGACGCAGTCCGGATACGGTGCGCACCATGAGGCTGCCGCGATCCACCGCAAGATCCTCGCCCTGCACAAGGTTGAACCCGAGATAGCGGGCGATATAGGCGTGTTCGAAATAGGTCTCGTTCAGCGGTCCCGGCGTGAGGATGGCGACCCGCCCGTCCTTTTCACTGCGCAGCGAGGTCAGGGTATCGCGGAAACTTCGGAAGAACCCTGCCAACCGGTACACATTCTGTCGTGCATAAAGTTCGGAGAAGGCGCGTGAGGTTGCCACCCGGTTTTCCAGCGCATAGCCCGCGCCCGAAGGCGCTTGCGTGCGGTCGGCAAGCACCCACCATTTGCCATCCGGTCCCCGCCCCAACTCGAAGGCGAGAAAATGGAGGAAATATCCCGATCTGGGATGCAAACCCACCATCGGACGCAGCCATTCGCGGTTACCGGCCACCAGTTCCGGCGGCAGCTTGCCATCCGCCACCAGCCGGTTCGGCCCGTAAAGATCCGCCATCAGCGCCTCGAGCAGATCAGCGCGCTGGAACAGGCCGGCAGTCAGCTCGCGCCATTCCGCCTCGTCGATGAGCAGGGGAATATGGCTCAGCGGCCAGGGACGCTCGGCGGATTGATCGCGCCCATATTGCCGATAGAACACCCCGCTATCGAGCAGGTACTGATCGGCGCGGGCCAGATGGGCTGCGCGCTCACTGGGCGAAAGCCCGTCGAGATAGGACGCAAACCTTTGCCACACGGGGCGGATCTGGCCCATGTCATCCATGAATTCATCCGGCACCCCGTCGAGCGTCCGGTAGCTTCCGAGTGTGTCGCCCGACATTCTGCCCGAGGTCTCCTCCTCCTGTTCAGAAAGTTAAAGCCCGACCGGCCTTCGTAGGTCAAGCGTCAGGGGAAACTCACGGCTGGTCTTTTCAGCATGCACTTCGGGGTTATGACCCGGGCGATACCCATGGGGTTCGAAGCGCGCCAGCCGCCTCGCCTCGGCCTCGTTTCCATTGACCGGGAAGGTGTCGTAGTTGCGCCCGCCCGGATGGGCCACATGATAGACGCAACCGCCCAGCGGTCGGTTTGACCAGGTGTCGAGGATGTCAAAGGTCAGGGGCGCCGCAACCGGCAGCACCGGATGCAGGGCGGAGGCCGCTTGCCAGGCCTTGAACCGCACGCCCGCGACGCTCTCACCACCGTCGATGTCGACCAGCGGCAGGCGGCGGCCATTGCACAGCACGTCATAGCGCGCCGGGTCGGTGGTGTTGAGCTTCACCTGCAACCGCTCGGTGGAACTATCGGTATAGCGCACGGTGCCGCCCACTGCGCCAGTCTCGCCGAGAACATGCCAGGGCTCCAGCGCCTGGCGAAGTTCCAGATGGGTGCCGTCGGCCTCGACCTCGCCGCAGAAGGGGAAACGGAACTCAAGCTGTGCAGCGAACCATTCTTCCTTCATCGCGAACCCGTGGTCGGCGAGGTCTCGCAACACGTCGCGGAAATCCTGCCAGACAAAATGCGGCAGCATGAAACGGTCGTGCAGCATGGTGCTCCAGCGGGTGAGATCGCCCGAGATCGGATTGGCCCAGAACCGCGCGATCAGCGCCCGCAGCAGGAGTTGCTGCGCAAGGCTCATCCGGGCATCCGGCGGCATCTCGAAACCGCGGAACTCCACCAGCCCCAGCCGCCCGGTGGGACCATCCGGCGAATAGAGCTTGTCGATGCAGATCTCGGCCCGGTGCGTGTTGCCGGTCACATCGGTGAGGATATTGCGCAAGAGCCGATCGGTCAGCCAGGGCAAGGGCGCCTCCCCCTGCCCCGGAGCCGGGATCTGTGCAAGGGCGATCTCCAGCTCGTAGAGGCTGTCATGCCGGGCCTCGTCGATACGTGGTGCCTGCGAGGTCGGCCCGATGAAAAGGCCGGAGAACAGGTAGGACAGCGAAGGATGCCGGTTCCAGTGCAGGATCAGGCTCTTCAGCAGGTCCGGACGGCGCAGGAAGGGGCTGTCATTGGTGGTGCTGCCGCCCACCACCACATGGTTGCCGCCGCCGGTACCGGTGTGTTTGCCGTCGATCATGAACTTATCGGCGCCAAGGCGCGACTGGCGGGCCTCCTCATAGACGCCGGTGGTGATCGCGACGCAATCGGACCAATTCCGTGCGGGGTGGATATTGACCTCGATCACCCCGGGATCGGGGGCAACGCGGATCACGTTCAGACGCGGGTCCTGCGGCGGCGCATAGCCTTCGATATGGACTTTCAACCCGAGCCGCAGTGCCGCCGCCTCTGCCGCGCGCAACAGGTCGAGGTAATCCTCGAGCTGGGCGAGTGGCGGCATGAAGACGCAGAGGCGACCGTCGCGCGGCTCCACCGAGAGGGCAGTACGCACATGACCCTCCAGCTCGGTCAGATACTGTTCCTGTCGCTGCCGCGTCGGTTCGGCGGGGATGAAATGTGCCCGCGGTTGCGATTTTCGTGCGGCTTCATGAGCCTCGGGCTCCGGCAAATCCGGCAGATCCGGCAGATCGACCGAGGGGTCCATCGGGAAGATATAGGGGTATTGCGCCGGGGTCACATAGGGCAGCGCGCCAAGGGGCAGACGGTAGCCGACCGGGCTGTCCCCCGGGACCAAAAAGACTTTGCCGCGCCGCAGGCGCCAACGCTCCGAATGCCATTGGCGCCGCCCGGATTTCCCCTGCCAGGGCTGCACAGGCAGGACAAAGCCGACCGGCTCGGTCAGGCCGCGTTCAAAGACGGTGGCAATGCGGTGGCGCTCTTCCGGGTCCTTCAGCTTGGAATTCTCCGGCGTCACATTCTCCGGCAGGTTTGCCTCCTTCACCAGCCATTCGGCGGGATCTTCAAAGGCGGGCAGGATATTGTCTTCGGGCACCGCGAGCTCCACCGCGATCTCGCGCAGCAGTTCCTGCGCCTCCATCGCGGTGGCAGCGGCCTCCTGTGGCTTGCCCTCCTCGGCGATCAGCGCGGCATTCTGCCAGATCGGCTGACCGTCCCCGCGCCAATAGAGCGAGAAGGTCCAGCGCGGCAGGGTCTCGCCCGGATACCATTTGCCCTGCCCGTAGTGCAGGAACCCGCCCGGCGCAAACCGATCGCGCAGGCGTCGGATCAGCTGGTCGGCGCGGTGGCGCTTGGTCGGTCCGACGGCAGCGGTGTTCCACTCCTCGCTCTCGAAATCGTCGATGGAGACAAAAGTCGGCTCGCCCCCCATGGTCAGGCGCACATCCGCCGCCGCCAACGCTGCGTCGACCTTCTGGCCCAGCGCGTCCAGCGCATCCCAAGAGGCATCGCTGAAGGGTTTGGTGATGCGCGGATGCTCGGCCACCCGCTGCACCTGCATGTCGAAATCGAAACTGACCTCGGGCGTTCCGGCGGCGGCAAAACCGCCCGCAATCGGGGCCGCATGGCGATAGTGCGGCGTAGCGGCCAAGGGAATATGGCTCTCGCCCGCAAGAAGGCCGGAGGTGGGGTCCAGCCCGATCCAGCCCGCGCCGGGGATATAGGCCTCGACCCAGGCATGGAGATCGGTGAAATCCACATCGGTGCCGGAGGGTCCGTCCAGCGCTTCCAGATCTGGTTTCAACTGGATCAGGTAGCCGGAGACAAACCGTGCCGCAAAGCCGAAATGGCGCAGCGCCTGCACCAGGAGCCAGCTGGAATCGCGACAGGAACCGGAGCCGATGGTCAGCGTCTCCTCCGGGCTCTGCACCCCGGGTTCCATCCGAATGGTATAGGTGACCAGATTGGCAATCTGCGCGTTCAGATTGACCATGAAATCCACGGTGCGGATCTTGTCCTGCGGGACGGTATCGAGAAACCCCTGCAGCGCCTCTGTCATCGGTTCGATTACCCGGTAGATCGACAGATCCTGTTGCAGATCCTCCGGGTAGGAAAAGGGCCAATGTTCTGCGCTGTCATCGACGAAAAAGTCGAAGGGATTATAGACCGTCATATCGGCGGTCAGATCCACCTCGATTTTCAGTTCCGTCACCGGTTCCGGAAACACGAAACGCGCCAGCCAGTTGCCATAAGGATCCTGCTGGAGATTGACGAAATGCGTCTCGGGGGAGACTTTCAGCGAATGGGCAAGCACCTTGGTGCGACTGTGGGGCGCGGGGCGCAAGCGGATCACCTGCGGGCCAAGCGTGACCGGACGGTCGTATTTGTAGTGGGTGAGGTGGTAAATGCTTGCCTTGATCGCCATGAGAGCAACAAATTCCTTCTATTTGACCCCACTGTGTTGAGCAGGCCCACGAAAGGGAAGAGGGCGCCTCTCAGCGCGCAACCGATGCGGACAAGTATCAGATGGAACCGCGATAAATGCCAAAAAAATAATCACGCACCTCTCAGCGCGATGACCTCTTCAGGCAGGTCCGGGCCGCCGAGGATCGAAGGCACAACCGCCCGTCAGAAGGACATTGCCCTGACAACCCGACAATAGCAGATCACCGTCTGCCAGCCCCTCTCGGATGAAATTCGATCACGCACTTTTTGCGTTTTTTCGCTGTCTTTCAAATCTCATTAACTTCATCGGCTTATTCCGGACCAAACTGGGTCTCATTGATGGAGATCAATTTTGACTGACCGCGTCATTTCCAAATCCTACATGCGAAAGCGCAGCCTGCTTGCGCTGTTCTTTCTTGTGCTCTTTGCCAGTATTTCGGTTCTGGGCACACTTTCCGGCAAGAATGCGGAACGCGCATTCGACAAGACGCTTGCCGCGATGGATCTTGCGATTGTCTCGCTTTCCGATCTGTCCACAGCTTTCGGAATGCTGGCCCAACAGCCAAAAGCGCAGGAATCCTATCTCGCCCACAGCAAGATCCGGCGCGCCTCCCATGCGGCCGAAACCGCCATGAAGGCCCTCGAAACAGCCCTGCGGACCGAGGACCTGACCGCAAGTTCCATGCGCATTCTCAACCGAAGCGAACAAAATCCAATCTCTGATTTCCGGCAGGTGCTGCATTTCGGCCGTCTGCTGGGCGAACGACGCAACAGCGACAACGAACGCACATTGACCAAGATCGCCACCCTGTCCTTGGACACCTCCAACCGACTGCTCGCGATCTATTCTGATCTGCGCCAGCAGGAGACCGAAGCCTTCCGCGCAAACCATGCGCAACAGACCCTCATCACCCTCGGGTCGCTCGGCTTCTTCCTGTTGGGGGCGGCCATCGCTGTGGGGCTGGTCTATCTGCCGATGGAACGTTCCGTTCTCGCCGCCCACCAACAGCTGCAGGCCGAAAGGGATCGGGCGGAGGCGGCCTCGCGGTCCAAGACGGTCTTCCTTGCCTCGATGAGCCACGAGATCCGCACGCCTCTCAACGGGATCATCGGCCTCAGCGACTCCCTCATCGACGACAATCTGACACGAGACCAGAAAGCGACCCTTGAACTGGTCAACAAGAGCGGTCACGCCCTGCTGCAGGTTCTGAACAATATCCTTAGCACCTCGCGGGGCGAGATCGTCGGCGCGGACGAGGACAAGGAGGTCTTCAGCCTCACCGGTCTGTGCGAGGATATCGTCGCGCTCTTTGCCATCGAAGGTCGCAACAAGGGCATCGAGGTGCGGGTGCTGGACGCCGGCCTCCTGCCCCCGCTCTGGGTGAACAGTCGCAGCAGCCAGATCCGTCAGGTGGTCACCAATCTGATCAGCAATGCGGTCAAGTTCACCCATGAAGGCTCGGTCTCCCTGTCGCTGGATGCCCGCCAGGTCTCGGGGCGCTACGAAGTCGAGCTCACGGTCACCGACACCGGCATCGGCATTGCCGCCGAGGACATTGCCAAGATCTTCAGCCAGTTCCAGCAGGCCAACGAAGACATCATCCGCAACTACGGCGGCACCGGTCTCGGCCTGTCGATCTCGCGCAATATCGCCGAAGCTCTCGGCGGCACGATCGATGTCACCAGTGAACCCGGTGTGGGAACGCAATTCCTGTTCCGTTTTCCCGTCGAGGTTGCGGATGCGCCGGAAGGCAACTCGGTCGAACCTTTCGCGGCTCCCATCGGGGGAAATTTGCGGATCCTGATCGTGGATGACAACAAGGTCAACATTCTGGTCGCGGAACGGGTGCTGACCAGAATGGGCGTCGAGGTGCAGTCCGCCAGTTCTGCTGAAGACGCGTTTGAGGCGATCCGCAGCTGGTCTCCCGAGATCGTGCTGATGGATATCCGAATGCCGAACATGGACGGGCTCGAGGCGACCCGGCAGATCAAGCAGCTGGAAAGGAACCGTGAGATTGCTCCACTCAAGATCATCGGCCTGTCGGCAAATCACAGTCGCGAGGACATCGAACTCGGTCTGAACTCGGGCATGTGCACCTACATTCCCAAACCGATCAATGCGGCCAAACTGGTGGAAGCGATCCGCTTCGCTACCGAATTGAACGCCGCCTGACACCGACCTGCCCCGCGAGGCCAGCTCGGCGCGGGACGGGCCAAGGTTCGGCCCAGTGCCGGAAATCCACGTGCCCTTGTGGCGGCGCGCGGATTTCAATGCTGACGTCGCCTTGCCAGATTGTCCTTCTCAGTCCAGCCCGCCCCCGCGCCAAGACGCGGCCCTCAACCCTCTGCCAAGAGGGCGCACCCTGGACCCGAGATCACAGTGACCTTCCGCCCGCGTATGTTTGCTGCCATCAATGGCTTCACCCCGCTTGGGGACAGCTCGTTCTTCAGCACCGAAGGTATGGCGGTGGACTATTGGCATGTCTCAAACAGTGCCGATGCCCATGGCCATTACGTTTCCATGTTTCCGCGTGTGGTGATCGTTCTCGATGGCAAGAAGATCCCGCTTTCATCCCAGATACGAACGCCGTTGCGATAGACATGCACCCGCTGTTCATCCAGGGACACGACGATAGAGACCGGTCCGTCCAGTTGCCGTTCCGGATGCCACGTGTACTCGCCGGGCTGAAGGGCGTTGATCGCCTTGTAGACGTGTTGACCGGCGACGGGGCCGACCATCATCGAGAGGCCCGCAGCGCCTAGCATTGCATTGAAGTTACGTCGGGAAGTTCCTGTTTCGCCGGTCATCCAAACCCCGTTCGATGTAGGACGAGCCCCATCAGCCGAAGCAGAACACGCCGATCAGCAAATACAGATTCGGCCGGGTTCGATCGCACGCGGCGGCGAAACCTTTCAGAATTCGGTCATATGACGCGACAAATGCTTTTAGAATGTTAACCTACCTCAAGGGTATAGGTTGGGTGTCCGCGATTCCATGCTCACGTATGAAGCAAAGCACTGGGAAGAAACGGCGAGCGGTCGTGGCGACTACAGGTCCACGCTGTTCAGCGCCCCTGACGCCTTCAACATGTCGCGCGGTCGGAATCGTCACCTCCGGGTCAACTCAGCCACCTTTCCCCTGATCGGGACCAGCCTGCTCAGCGTGGCGTCGTCGGGCCATGACATCGACCTGGCCGACGATAGTTTCCTGACGATCATGCTGCCGACACGGGGCGTGACCCGGGTTCGCATGGACCGGAAAGAGCGGGTCATCGCGGAAGGCGGCGCGCTGGCGCTTGGCCCGTCGGAGCGTTGGACCCAGGTCGACCCAAGGTGCAACCGGGATTTCCGGGCCAATGTCGCGAAAATCGACCTGAAACGGGTCGGACCGGGCAAGGTCTTCCCTGACGTGACGACAGATCCCGTCGTGCCGATCTCGACCGCGGCGCTCGAAGGGTTTCGCGGGCTGATACGGTATCAGTTCGCCGACCTGACCTCGCCCGCGCCCACGCTTGTCCATCAGCCCGCCTCGGATCTCTTCGCGGCTCTGGTCCTCGAACATTTGCGCCACCTGCTGGCGTCGGACGGTGCGGATTCGGCGCTGGACGGGTCGCACGACGACATCGTTCGGCGGGCCATCGAATACATGTCGGCCTGTTCAAGTGACCCGCTGACTGTCCCCGCCATCGCCGAGGTGGTCGGGGTCAGCACCCGGCGGCTTCAGGACGCTTTTCGCCTGACAACCGGTCGGACACCCTGGGAGCGCCTGGCCGAGATACGGCTGGAAAACGCGCGGACCCGGCTTCTTGCTGCCGCCGGACCGTCGGTAACGGTCATCGCCTTCGACTGTGGCTTTTCGCATCTCGGGCGGTTCGCGCAGGCCTATCGCACAACATATGGCGAGGCGCCTTCCGTCACGCTGATCAGAGCCCGCGAGGCGGTCGATGCGGTGCGGCCCGCAATCCGGCTAAAGCCGACGCAGATCGGATAGTCCGGTCAGACCCGACAGAATACCATCGCAGTCATGTCCAAATGTCCGTGTCATCCGACGCGGATCAAATGTGTCGACGGGTGAAGAGGTTTAAGTCCATGTCCACGAATGATTTGCCGGTCGGCGAGGGGTTCCTCTTCCTCGAACGCAAACATTGCGATCTGCCCTACTACAGGCCCGCGCCCGTGGGCTTCAGCCAGTCGGGGTGGATCATCGTGCTGGTCGCCGTCGCGGTTTCTTTCGTCGTTTTGGGCCTTGCTCAGCAGCAGTTCCATAGCGGGTTCGCCGGGTTCATCCCGCCTCTGCTCTTCGTCCTCATCCCGCTCGTCGCTGTCGTCGCTGTTGGCGGAGCGCAGGCGCCGTTCGCCCTGTTCAGGTCGGTCGGCCTGCGCGAGGTCGGGCTGATGGTGCTGTTCTTCATCCTGAACTACATCGTGACGATCGTCGTCGGCACCCTCCTCGTCAGCGCATTTCACCCCGCGTCCAACCCGGCAGGCGATATGGTGGCCACGGCGTCGGGATTGGACCAGGTGCTGTTCTTCCTTTGGAGCGCTGTACAGTTGCTGGGCGAAGAGATCTTCACCATCCTGATCTTCCTCGGGGTTATGGCGGGCCTGAATCGCGTGATGGCGCGCAAGCTGGCTCTTTGCCTCGCTCTCTTGGTTGCTTCGATCATATTCGGACTGGTCCATTTACCAACCTACCAGGGGCACATGATTCAAGCCGTCGCGCTGGTCCCGATCCGGATCGTCCTGCTGATCCCTTTTATCATCACCCGCAACATCTGGACCTCGACCGGGGCCCATGTGCTGAACGACTGGACAACGTTCGGCATGGCCGCGGTCGCCGGCATGCAGGCGGGCTGATCCCAGTTCAAGGAAAGGAAACTCGATGACACCGCGATCCATTCCCCTGCTCGCCTGCCTCGTGCTCAGCCCAGCCGCGGGTCTGGCGCAGGACGGTCCCGCCTTTGATTGCGCCAATGCCGAAAGCTCTGCCGAAAAGCTGGTGTGCCACGACGCAGACCTGGCCACGCTGGACCGCCGACTGGCCGACCGCTTCGCCGCCGCCATCGAGGTAGCAGAAGGTCTGGGAGTGGGCGCCGAGGAGGAGACCAACACCCTGCGCGCCATGCAGCGCGGATGGATATCGGGGCGCGACGAATGCTGGAAGGAACCCGATCTGCGGGCCTGTGTCGAAAAGGAATATCTTCAGCGCGAGGCCGAACTGGTCGCGGGGTTCATGCTCGAGGCGCCGTCCGAAACGTTCGAGCTGATCTGCGGCCCCCGCGCGCTGACGGTGGACATCTTCGCGACCGACCTGCCCGGCCTGCGGGTCGAAGAAGGCGACAGCGTCTACGTGGGCGCACAACTCGAGACCGATACCCCAGGCACCTATTACATGCGGAGCGCCGGTGGCCTGGTGATGGACGCAGACACGATCACCATCAGCGACGTCCATAGCGAAGAGACCGCCTGCGAGATCCGATAGCGGGTCCCGCCTTGAAACCTCGAGGGGACAGCCCGCGCCTGACGGGCGGCGCCCCCTGTCGATCGAACCCCTGTCAATCGAAGGAGAGAAAGATGAAGAAACTCGTGATCGCATTGCCCCTGCTGGCCCTTCTGCCCGGTTGCCTGGAGGGCACCGAAAGCGCGACGACCTACAACAGTTCGGGCGGGACCTCGACAGGTACCGTAATCCCGCGCAGCGACGGCGGGTATGCCCTGACCTTCTCGGCGCAGGGGAACAGCTGCTCGGCCGTCTTCACCAACGTGCGTCCGGGCGGAACAGAGTTGTCGCCGGTCACCTGCACCGGCACGGGTAGCGGAAACGCCACGATGGTCTATGCCGCCGACGGCAGCCCGGACCGTGTCACGTTCGGCGGTCTCGGGATCGGAAGCGGCACCCTGGTTTTCTGATGTGATACCGGGCCTTCACGGCCCCGCATGAAAGAGTATTCCCGATGAAACGATCGCTTTATGCAGCCGTCTGCGCAATTGCCTGGGCCGTTCTGCCCGGGGGCGTACAGGCCCAGATGGGTCCCGACTACTGGCGGGTGACGGGCGTCGCGTCTGACGATCACCTCAACATCCGCACAGGCCCCGGCACATCGAACCGCGTGGTCGCACTGGCGCCAAACGGGGCAGTCTTCCGCAACCTGGGCTGTCGCGGCGAGGGCAACGGGCGCTGGTGCCATATCGAAACGCCGGACGGCAGCACCTCTGGTTGGGTCGCGGGCCGGTTCCTTCAGGAGTCCGGCGCGCCGACCAATGGCAACGGATCCGGCCAATCGGACGTGCCGGAGCTCTACGAACGCCAGACCGGCGAGATCGAGGTGCGCTTCGCGCAGGGCTGCACGGTGCTCTACAACCCTGCGGGCCGGGTGATCACGGCGGGCAGTTCATGCTCTGGCACGCAGCGCAACCGTGCCCATGACGCGGTCGAGGCGCATATGCGCGAACAGGGGAACCACGCCGATCATTCCGGCGGCGGTTCGGCAGCGTCGGAAGTGAACATCTCGGGCAACGGCACGATCTATGGCGGCAGTGCGCTGAACGGGCGTATCTTCGGTCACAAGGAGGGGGCCTATGCCCTGACCGTTTCCGGCAGCGGGCTGACCTGCACGGGCCTCTTCCGCCACGCGCCTGGCACCGTGCGCAGCGAAAGCACGTCGGTCCATTGCGCCGACGGCGCTAGCGGGTCGGCCGTTCTGGTGCGAAATCGCAGCGGAAATGGCAACACACTGACCCTGACCCTGACCAACGGAACCGGAGGGTATGTCCTGTTCTAACCGTTGCGGGGTCAAAATTTCTCGTCCCTGCCCCCCTTTTGGGGGCGGGTTTAGCTCTTCCCGTGTAACCCAGTGTCATCCTGTTCGATAACACCGCGCACCTCACTAGACTGAAGACCCGCAGCTGAAGGAGCCGACACATGTCGCCAGACCAGATCATCGCGACCCTTATCGCGCTCATGTCTTCCGCGCCTGATCCCGCGTTCGACCCTCTGAAGGACGGCGGGCATGACGACCGTTACCTGGTGGAGATCGAGGCTTGCCCGCGTCCGATCGGACCGCTCGAGGTCGAGGGGCGCACCTTGATCTGCGGTCGGATCGACGTATCCGAGGACCACGAGGCTCCGGACGCGGCATCGATCCCGCTGGCCTTCGCGCTTCTGAAGTCCCGTTCGACCGCGCCTGCGCCCGATCCTGTGATTTACCTGCATGGCGGTCCTGGCGGGCATACCGTGCAGGACATCCCGATGAACGCGGGTCTGTTCGATTTCCTGCGCGACCGACGCGACATCATCCTGTTCGACCAGCGAGGGGCTGGTATCTCGGACCGGACCGTCGCCTGTTACACCGAATTCGCAGCAGATTTCGTCCAGTTCGCGAACGTGGACGAGGAGAAAGTCTTCGCCGCAGACGGTCCGATGGCGAAATGCCTGACCGAGACCATGGCCACCGGCATCGACCTGTCGCTCTACAACACCACGCAAAGCGCCCGTGACGTGCGCGCGATCATGGATGCGCTCGGCTATCCGATCTACAACGCCTTCGGCATTTCCTACGGTACCAAGCTGGCGCAGGAGCTGATGCGCACCGCGCCCGATGGCCTGCGCAGCGTGGTGATCGACAGCATCAGCCGCGTCGACAGCCCGGCCTATGACACCAACGGCATGCCGATGGATCAGGCGCTTGGCTGGGTGGTGGATTTCTGCACGCAGGATGACGCCTGCGCCGCGGCCTATCCCAATCTTGAGGAAACGGTTCACGCGGCGGGGCGTCGGTTGGGCGAAGAGCCGAAGCTGACTGTCGCGGGGGAGGAAATCGACGCAGGGATGATGTCTGAGCTCATCGATTCCAACAACGCTGTGGCAGGGCCGTTCACCGCCTATCTGCCCCAGGTTTTCACTGAACTCGCGGCGGGCGAGACCGCAACCTTGGAAAAGCTCGTCACTGGCGGGTTCGATCCAGACCGCAGTGCCGGTGCGATCATGGCCCGGTATGGCGCTGGCCTCGGTGATCTGGACAGGACGCTGGCCGAGGTCGCGCTGACGGAAGCGGAACAGATGCGCAGCGCCGGTGACGCGGCGGCCAAGCTGCTGTCCACCCTGTCCAATGACATGGCCGCCTACGGCGCGCTCAACACCGAGGCCCTGCTGGACGAGGCTCTGTCGGACGTCGCCACGCGCCTCGACGCCGACACACTGCTGGCCCTCCTGCGCGATTACGCGCTGTTCATCGGCCAGGGCCCCGACCGATCCGCCATCGAAACCCTGATCACCACCTATATGCCGGATGTCGAACAAACCCGCCTTCTGGGTATGGTCGCAGCGATGACGGAGGAGGACGTCGCGGCCTTCTACCAGCGCGCGCGGGTAGATGCGGCAAACCTGACCGCGCTGGCCCGCATGATCTTCGCGCTCGGCATAATTGCCTGCCAGGAGGATTTCCCCTTCAACACCCTCGAAGGCTATAATGCCGTGGCAGCCGACTATCGCTTTCCGTCCATAGATGTCGGGGTTCGAGAGTCGACCGCGCCGCTCTATGGCTTCTGCGACCTGTTCGATAAGCACCCACGCGATGGTTTCCACGACCCGGTGGTGAGCGACATTCCGGTGCTCGCCATGTCCGGCACCAAGGACACGCAGACCAACCCGGATGCCGCCGAAATGGTCGTACGTACTCTGTCGAATGGACAGGCGGTGCTCTTCCCCGAAGCCGGCCATGCGGTGATCATGTTCTCGCAATGCGCCAAGGATGTGGCCGAAGGATTCCTCGAGACCCCGACCGCGCCGGTGAACGCAGCCTGTACCGCCGACCTGAAGCCTAAATTCTACATTGCGTCCCCGCAACAATAGACCCGACAAGAGGAACTCCCCATGTCCCCGGACCAAGTTCTTGCCCTCATCGCCGCGCTGACCGCGGAGCCCGATCCGAACGCCTTCGCCAAACTGAAGGCCGGTGGCTCCGATCCAGCCCATCCGATCACCATTACCCCCTGCGCTCGTCCGGTCGCCCCGACCGAGATCGACGGCAAGACCGTCATCTGCGGTACTGTCGAGGTGCCCTTCGACCATCGCGCGCCGGAGGGGGCGAAGATCAACATCGCCTTCAACCTCTACAAGGCGCATTCGCTGTCCCCCCAGCCCGACCCGGTGATCTACCTGCACGGCGGTCCCGGCGGCGGCACGGTCAGCCGCGTCGCCAAGACCGTCAGCTATTTCGAACACCTGCGCGGACGGCGCGACATCATCGCCATCGACCAGCGCGGCGTGGATTCCAGCGCGCCCGAGATGGATTGCTACGCGACCCTCGGCGAACAGCTCGGCCCGGTGGTCGAGATGGAGACCAGCGCGGACGTCCCGTCGCTGTCGCTCGATTTCATAAAAGGCTGCCTTGAAGAGCTCGCGGCGAAGGGCATCGACTATTCCCTCATCAACACCGAACAGAACGCGATGGATGTTCCGGTGGTGATGTCGGCCCTCGGCTACGACAGCTACAACATCTACGGCGTCTCCTACGGCACCAAGCTGACGATGGAGATCCTGCGGCAGAACCCGCCCGGCATCCGCGCAGCGGTCATCGACGGCAACGCCCCGCCGTGGCTGCCGCTCTACTCGATGTTCTGGCAGTCGCATTCCACGCCGATCCGCAAGACCTTGGAACCCTGCGAACGCGACCCGGTCTGCAACGCGGCCTATCCCGACATCATCACACGCACCTTCGCGCTGATCGACAAGCTGGACAGCGAACCGGTCGAAGGGCCAAACGGCAAGGTCGGCCTGGAGGAGCTGTTCTTCGCCTTCGACGACCGCGTCGACATGAAGGGCAAATACATCGCCCTGTCCCCCTACATGCCCCTGCTGGTCGACCAGCTCGAGAAGGGTGACACAACGATCTATGACCGGATCGCCGCCGGCGAGCTGCCGCCGAAGCCCGCCACCGCCGATGCCGATGCCGCCCGCGCCGCTGCCCAGGCCGCCGGTCTCAGTGCCGACGAGATGGTTCTCGTCGATGCGATGCTGGCGGCATCCGAGCACATGCGGATCGCCACCGAAACGGTCGAGAGCGCCGCGCGGGCACTGGAAACCGATCTCGACGCCGACACCCGCGCCACCGACCTCGCCGAGATTTTCGACGACAAGCTGGCGCAGGCCATCCAGGCGCTCGACGACAGGGAGGCGCGCCTGGCGGCCGGTCGCGACTATCTCGATCTGCGGTTCGTCGCGCCTTCGGTCGATCGGCTGGTGACTTTGGCAAACACGCATTTCGCGGAAGAAACCGCCGGCGCGATCGTCGCTCTTGCCCGGCAATTGATTCCCGAAGAGGTGGCGCGGGTCTTCGAGCTGATCCGGATCGACAACCAAGCCACGGTCAAGGACGTGGAAGGGGATCTCCAGCTCATGCTCTACGCTTGCCAAGAGGACTTCGCAAACGGATGGAACTCGCTAGAAAAGTTCCGCGAGCTCATGGTCGCAGAAGGGTCCTGGGGGCCGGCCATGCAGGACATATTGGTCGGCTGGCTGGCTGCGTACTTCGTCGAACCCTGCGCGCTTTTCGAGAAACACCCGCGCGACAACTGGACTACGGTCGGATCCTCCGATCGTCCCGTGCTGTCGATGAATGGCGAACTCGACACCCAGACCGCTGCGGTCTGGGGCGAACTGGCCGTGCAGAACTACAGCAATGCCCAGCTCATCATGGTGCCGGAGTCCGGCCATGGCACCATCCAGTTCAGCCAGTGCGCCAAGGACATCACCGCCGCATTTATCGATGCCCCGGAGGGAGAGCTTGATACCTCCTGCGTCGAGAGCCTGCGCCTGCCTGTGATGCTGCCTGACGGGACGATGCATCCGCTGCCATATTGATGCGAACGAAGGGTGCCTGAGGTGGGCCTCCGGCTCCCGGCCACTCTAATTCCCGTTAGCCGACAGCTTGTTGCAAGCGGCGCACTGCGCCCATTCGCTGGTGGTTGATCACGCTGCGGTGCTGTCGGTCGAAGGAGGCATTCGCTGCGGCTGCGAAATTACGTGATCGGCGAACTCACACAGCGGGGACATCATGGAACTGCAGCGCGGTCTGTGGCAGCACCCTGACATGATCGAATTCCGCACTCTCTCCTATGACCATCCCGAACTCGTACATTCTCCGCTGCTTCGGGGCGCTCTCCTGACCCTGCAATATGCGCAGAAGCACGGGTAATCCCCCCATTTTTGCGGGGGCTTGGTGGTAGAATTTACGCGGCCATTCTCAGTTTCTGGGCGGGGGTCATCCCGCCGTTGCCCATATTCGGACGTTCATTGTTG
>CAKZRP010000076.1 GCA_937146765.1 uncultured Paracoccaceae bacterium
GCCCTCCTCCGGTTTGATTCTGATGGCAGGGGTCTATTACGGCGCTATTTTCGGCGGCTCGACCTCATCCATTCTGCTCAACGCCCCCGGCGTGGCGGGCACGGTGGCAACCTCCTTTGACGGCTACCCGATGGCCAAGCAGGGCATGGCGGGTAAGGCACTGGCCATTGCGGCGTATGCCTCCTTTATCGGCGGTACGGTGTCGGTGATCTTTTTGATGCTGGTGGCACCGCTGCTCTCCAAAGTGGCGGTAAGCTTTGGCCCTGCTGAGTACTTTGCACTGATGGTGCTGGGCTTGACGGCGGTGGTGTCACTGTCGGATAAATCCTTGGTAAAAGGCCTGATTGCGGCGGTAGTGGGTGTGATGATCTCGATTGTGGGGATCGACACGCAAACCGGTACTGAACGCTTTACCTTCAACTCGATTCAACTGCTCGACGGTATCGACTTTCTGGTAGTGGCGCTGGGTATCTTCGCCCTGGCGGAAGTGTTCTACATGCTGCTGCGTGGGGGCGGTGCAGCAGGTGACATCGCCACCGCAAAGCAGCTTGCCTCTCGGCTCCTCACGGAAACGCGCCGGTCAGAGCAGCAGATCCGGCTGCAGCAGTTTTCCACGCCGCTGCCATTCGCGGCGCTGGTCTTGCGGGCCGCGGCGATCCGCAAGGGCGAGACCGTGCTGGAGCCGTCGGCGGGCACCGGTGCCCTGGCTGCTTTCGCCGCCCGGGCCGGTGCCACGCTTTTGCTCAACGAGATCGACCCCTTTCGCCAGCGCCTCCTGCGCGCGGTTTTCGGCGGCGAGGTGACGGGCCATGACGGCGAGCATATCGACGATCTGCTGCAGTCGACGGTTCTACCCGACGTCGTGGTGATGAACCCGCCCTTCGCCTCCTCGGTCAATCGTTCCCGGGACAAACACATCGCCGCCAAACATCTCATCGCGGCTGCAAAGCGTCTCGCGCCCGGTGGGCGGCTGGTGGCGATCATGCCGCCGGGATTCACGCCCGAACGCGATGCCGCGCATTGGTCCCGCGCCTGCGGTCTCCTGACGCCGCGACTGGCGTTGACGATGCCGGGGCAGGTCTACCGCAAGCTCGGCACCTCTGTCGAAACCCAGCTCATGGTCTTCGACAAGGTGCAGGAAGACGGCGAGATGATCCGCGTCCCTGTGCGGGATCTGGATGAAGCCTTGGCATATGTCGATGCCGTGGCCGCAACACGGACCGAGATGCGCCCCGCCCAACGTGCTGAAGCTATCCCTCATGCTCGGCCGACCGTTCCATCATCTGCTCCGCGCAAGACCGCCGCTGCGCCAGTCGCCGCCTCCAAACCCCGGGCCAATGCCGTTGTCCCGCTAACTTTCACGAGCCTTGATATCCCGCGCGACAACACGCCCATCTCGGACATCTATGCGCGTTACCGGCCGCAACGGATCGAGATCGCGGGTGCGCAGGAACATCCCACGCCGCTCGTTGAAAGCATCGCCATGGCCTCGGTTGCCCCGCCCATGCCCTCAAATACGGGTCGTGATGACTTGCGCCTGCCCGCACGGTTGGTCGAGGAGGGAGATCTCTCCGAGGCGCAGCTCGAGACCATCATCATGGCGCATGATGCCCATGGGCGTGACCTGCCGGGGCGGTTCACCATCGACGACGACCAGACCAAGCTCACCCGTGCCGATGATGACCCGGACGCCAATGCCTATCGCCTCGGGTATTTCCTCGGCGACGGCACCGGCTGCGGCAAGGGGCGCGAATGCGCAGGGCTCATTCTCGTGAACTGGCTGGCCGGGCGCAGGAAGGCGATCTGGGTCTCCAAATCCGCCACGCTTATCGAGGACGCGATCCGCGACTGGACCGATCTTGGCGGCTCGCCCGCCGACATCCAGCCGCTCTCCAAATGGAAACCGGACCAGCCCATTCCGATGGGCGACGGTATCCTTTTTGTCACCTACGCCACGCTGCGGTCCGCGGGCAAATGCGGCACCACGCGGCTGAGCCAGATCCTCGACTGGATGGGCGAAGACTTTGAGGGCGTGCTGGCTTTTGATGAAGCCCATGCCATGCAGAACGCGGCCGGGTCCGAGCAGGGCAGGGGGGTCAAACCCTCCCAGCAGGGCCTTGCTGGCCTGCGGCTGCAACTGGCAGCACCCCGCGCCCGCGTCTTCTACATCTCGGCCACGGGTGCCACGAGCGTGCACAACCTGGCCTATGCCGCGCGGCTGGGGCTCTGGGGGCAGGGCCCCGAATACCCCTTCCCAAGCCGCGAGAGCTTCGTTTCTGCGATGGAAGCCGGCGGTGTCGCCGCCATGGAGGTGGTGGCCCGCGATCTCAAGACGCTCGGGCTCTACACGGCCCGCGCCCTCAGCTTCGACGGCGTGGAGTATGACGTGCTCGAACACGCGCTCACCCCGGCCCAGATCAAGATCTACGATGCATACGCGGGTGCGTTTCGGACGATCCACCACAATCTCGAAGCCGCGCTGACGGCGACCGGCGTCAACGACGCCTCGGGCGAGACCAATGCCTCGGCCGCACGCGCCTCGGCCAAGTCCCGCTTCGAGAGCACGAAGCAGCGCTTCTTCAACCATCTCCTGATGGGCATGAAAGCCCCGACCATCATCCGCGCGATCAAGGACGATCTGGCAGCGGGCAAGGCTTGCGTCATCCAGGTTGTCTCTACAGGCGAAAGCCTGTTGAAGCGTCGGCTTGAGACGATGGACCCGGAGGATGAACTCGTCGAGGGTGCCTTGACGCCGCGCGACTATGTTCTGGGCTACCTCGAACAGGCCTTCCCGATCCATGCGCAAAAGCTGGTCGAGATCGACGGCAATATGGTGGCGGAACCTTTGCGGGATGAGACCGGGGCGCTCGTTGTCTCGCGCGAGGCGCTCGGCTTGCGCGATGCGGCTATGATGGAGTTGATGACTCTGGCCCCGATCCCCTCAGCGCTCGATCAGATCCTCTGGGCCTTTGGTGACGAGGCTGTCGCCGAGGTCACTGGGCGATCTATCCGGCCCCTCAAGGCGGCGGACGGCCATCTCTTCATCGAGAAGCGCAGCCTCAGCAGTAATTCCTCCGAGACCCA
>CAKZRP010000077.1 GCA_937146765.1 uncultured Paracoccaceae bacterium
GATGACCCCCGCCCAGAAACTGAGAATGGCCGCGTAAATTCTACGACCAAGCCCCCGCAAAAATGGGGGGATTACCCATGCGCATTATTAAACTCCTCATCGCAAACCTCTTTCTGCTACAGCCTGTGTATGCGGATGTCGTTGAAGTGCCCCTGCTATCCGATGGTACGGTGAACCTCGATGCAGTGTTGTCGACCCTGAGTTTCGCGTTCCCCATCCATGCAGATGGAGCGCGACCTCTCTATTTTACTGGAGAAATGCTTGGTGAGCAGTTTGCAGGGCGAGTGATTGACGTTGACTTAAAGCAAGGTTTTACTCTCGCGATTGATGCTCCGACACATTCCGAGCACGGTAATTATTTGATTGCTGCATTGGCGACCGAAGTAATCTGTCTTCGGGATGGATCTTCACCTGGACTCGTGCTTTGGAACGACACAAGAAAACGTACAGGCACGATTTGGGAGGTCTCTACTTCCTGTACCAGCGTAACTGATTAAACTCACCTAATTTGATGGCTTTTCCGAAGTAACGCACTTTCAGTGCCGAACCTCCAAAGTCAACTTCGTTGCGCGCACCAGTCCTTTGTGTCCCCGGGTGTTGCCACGCCTCCCTTGCGAATTTGTTACAATGGCTTGCTAGGCGAGAGGGTACAGCTGCCTGCGCGGGCTGTTGCGCGCCGGGCCTCAGACAAGGATTCGACGCCGCCATGTACGACCTCCTCCTGACCTTCCACGATCTCGCCCTCCTCGTCGCTGCCCTCTCCGCCCTTGCGCTGGCAGGTCATCTGGGCCTCAGCCTCAAGCGCCCCGACCTCGGCCTCTGGCCGGCGGCCGAAGGCTGGCGGCATCACCTCGCCTTTGGCCTGTTTCGAGTCTTCTGCGGGGCGACGGTGGTCTTTGCGTTGGCAGAGATCGGCGTCAACGGCTGGGGGCATCCGCTGCGTTACGTGGTTGGGGTGCCGGTCATGGTCCTCGCCTTCGGCATCACCCTGCGGGGCTACCGATTCCTCGGGCTGGACAATACCTATTGCGATACCGGCGGGCTGGTCACCACCGGCATGTATGAATATTCGCGCAACCCGCAATATGTGACCTCGGTGCTGGCCACCATCGGCCTCGGCATCACCACCGGATCCTGGATCACCGTGGCTTTGGCGCTGGTGCTTTTTGCACTCTACTTCCTCTTTGTGCTGAACGAGGAACGCTGGCTCCTTCAGGGCTACGGGCAGGCCTTTGCCGATTACATGCGCGCAACCCCGCGGTTTGTCGACGAACGCAGCCTCACCCGCCTGCGCGCCGCACTCTGATCCTGCCCCGGTCGCGACAGCACCAAAGGCCCCGCTGCCCCGGCAGGCGGGGCCTTGCGATATCCAGCCTTGCCAATTCTGCCCCGCCTTGCCCAGCGGATGCACAGGGCCCGGTCAAAAGCCGCGCGGCGGGCGCAAGGGGCGTATCAACACAACGGTTTCCCTTGCCCTCCCCGGCATCTTCAGGCACCAATCCTGCGATTACGCGCAAGACGCATCCCGAGATTGACCGACGGGCCGCCCGACCGAGACGTACCGCCCGTGACAGACAAGACAAGGACTGACCCAATGACCCACGGCCATCTGGACATGAACGCAAAACCGACCGAGACGATCTCGGTACGTGAGGTTTTTGGCATCGACACCGACATGACCGTGAAGGGTTTTGCCGAGCCCTCCGACCGGGTCCCGGCGATGGATCAGACCTACAAGTTCGACCCCGACACCACGATGGCGATCCTTGCAGGCTTTAGCCACAATCGTCGCGTCATGATCCAGGGCTACCACGGCACCGGCAAATCGACCCATATCGAACAGGTCGCCGCGCGCCTCAACTGGCCCTCTGTCCGCGTGAACCTCGACAGCCATATCTCCCGGATCGACCTGATCGGCAAGGACGCAATCAAGCTGCGCGACGGCAAGCAGGTGACCGAGTTCCACGAGGGCATCCTGCCCTGGGCCCTGCGCAACCCGGTGGCGATCGTCTTTGACGAATATGACGCAGGCCGCGCCGACGTGATGTTCGTGATCCAGCGGGTGCTGGAGCATGACGGCAAGCTGACCCTGCTGGATCAGAACGAGATCATCACCCCGAACCCCTGCTTCCGCCTCTTTGCCACCGCCAATACCGTCGGCCTCGGCGATACCACCGGGCTCTATCACGGCACCCAGCAGATCAACCAGGCCCAGATGGACCGCTGGTCGCTGGTGGCGACGCTGAACTACCTCAGCCACGATGCGGAAACCGCCATCGTCCTGTCCAAGGCGCCGCATTACAACACCGAGAAGGGCCGCAAGCAGATCGCCCAGATGGTGACCGTGGCGGACCTGACCCGCACCGCCTTCATGAACGGCGACCTCTCCACCGTGATGAGCCCCCGGACCGTGATCAACTGGGCCCAGAACGCCGAGATCTTCCGCAATATCGGCTATGCCTTCCGCCTCTCCTTCCTCAACAAATGCGACGAGCTGGAGCGCCAGACCGTTGCGGAATTCTACCAGCGCTGCTTTGACGAGGAACTGCCGGAAAGCGCCGCCAACGTGAGCCTGGGGTAATGGCGCTTTCAAACATAGCCCGTAGGCTGGTTGCGCTGGTTGGCCTGACGATAGTAGCAGGATGTGAAACGAATAGTGCAGGCCCCGCGCCGCAAAGCAGCCCAGCCCCTGCCTCCAAGACAACAATGCTTCCTTTCGAAAAGGACATTGAGAAGGGCGAAGCTGTGCTCTTTGGTCGTTGTGCAGGGCTATTCCTCTATCAGAATATTGTCGCCAAGAATCCGCTGTCGAATGCGCCCAAGTCCGACGCCGAGACTGCCAAAAATCGCCTATTCGCGCTTTCTTTCCCCGGCGCTCTGGCGTCGTCGGAGAAAACGCACGATACGTTGGCCATCGCGTATACCAAGGAGTACATTGAGCACTTCCCAGTAGAAGACTCCGCTCGCGCCTACCCTTGGCCCGCAGAGTCTCAATTGGCACAGGACTTGAAATTCTGCATTCCCTTCACTGGGAAAGGATAGGTTAGTGTCCAAACCAAACGACAACCCGGCAGATCCGTTCAAGAAGGCCTTGGCCGAAGCCACAAAGGTCATGGCCAATGACACGGACCTCACGGTCAGCTATTCGGTCGACCCCTCGGGCATGAGCGGCGACACCATGCGCCTACCGCAAGTCTCGCGTCGTATGACCCGCGAGGAAGTGTTGCTGGCCCGCGGCACTGCCGATGCCCTCGCCCTGCGCCGCCGCTATCACAACGAGGCGGTCGCCAACCGTTATGCCCCCTCGGGCGAGATGGCGCGCGAGCTTTATGACGCGATGGAAAGTGCCCGTTGCGAGGCCATGGGCGCCCGCGACATGCCCGGCACCGCCTCCAACATCGACGTGAAGATCCAGCACGAGGCCCTGCGCCGCGGCTACGATCAGGTGACTTCCGCCTCCGAGGCGCCGCTTGCGGTCTCGGCCGGTTATCTGATCCGCCACCTCGCCACTGGTCGGCCGATGCCCTCGGCGGCGGCCAATGTGATGGAACTCTGGCGCGGCTTCATCGAGCAGCAGGCGGGCGAGACCCTCGGCGACCTCAATGAATTGCTGTCCGATCAGGCCGCCTTTGCCAAATTGGCGCGGCGGGTGATCTCTGACCTCGGCTATGGCGACCAGCTGGGCGACGACCCGGACGAGCTCGACGACGAGATGGACGACGAGTCCGAGGAAACCGCCGAGCAGGAGGAACAGCCCGACAGCAGCGGTCAGGACGACAGCGAGGACGAGGAGGCCGATGCCTCCCCCGAGCAGGCGCAGGAACAGCAGCAGGACGAAAGCCAGGCGCAGGTCTCCTCCGACGATATGTCCGACGAGGAAGTCACCGACGAGACCGAGATGCCCGATGGCGAGGCCCCGCAAGAGCCGCCCGCGCCGCCCCCGGTCTCCGACGCCGATCCCGACTACCGCGTCTTCCTCGACGCCCATGACGAGGAAATCAACGCCGAAGACCTCGCTGAGCCGGCCGAGTTGGAACGGCTGCGCGCCTATCTCGACCAGCAGCTCGAACCCTTGAAAGGCGCGGTGTCGCGGCTGGCGAACAAGCTCCAACGCCGCCTGCAGGCGCAACAGAACCGCTCCTGGGAATTCGATAAGGAAGAGGGCGTGCTTGACGCGGGCCGTCTGGCGCGTGTGGTCGCAAACCCGACCACGCCGCTGTCGTTCAAGGTGGAAAAGGACATGGAGTTCCGCGACACCGTGGTGACGCTGCTTCTGGACAATTCCGGCTCGATGCGCGGGCGGCCCATTTCCATCGCCGCGATCTGCGCCGACGTGCTCGCGCGCACACTGGAGCGCTGCAACGTGAAGGTCGAAATCCTCGGCTTCACCACCCGCGCCTGGAAGGGCGGCCTCTCACGCGAGGCCTGGCTCAACGAGGGGCGTCCGCAGCTGCCGGGGCGCCTGAACGATCTACGCCACATCATCTACAAGGGGGCCGATGCGCCCTGGCGCCGGGTGCGCCCGAACCTTGGTCTGATGATGAAAGAGGGTCTGTTGAAAGAGAACATCGACGGCGAGGCGCTCGAATGGGCGCACCGCCGCATGATCGCCCGGCCCGAGGCGCGCAAGATCCTGATGGTGATCTCCGATGGCGCGCCGGTGGATGATTCCACCCTCTCGGTGAACCCGGCGAACTATCTGGAAAAACACCTGCGCGACGTGATCGCCATGGTGGAGAAACGCAAACAGGTAGAGCTCTTGGCGATCGGTATCGGCCACGACGTCACCCGTTACTACGACCGTGCGGTGACGATTACGGATGTAGAGCAGCTGGCAGGGGCGATGACCGAACAGCTCGCCGCCCTGTTTGACAGCGATCCCCGTGCCCGTGCGCGGGTGATGGGCATGCGCCGCGTCGGCTGACCGGAAGGGCAGCGCAACCACAAAAGGCCCGCCGCGCCCCCTGCGGCGGGCTTTCTGCATCCTGCCCGAACCTCCTGCGCCTGCGGCGGGCGGGAGGCTCCCGCCCCTTTGTGCCTGCATCACAGATGCCGTCAAAAGCCTTGGGCCCGGCCGCGCGCCCTAGCGGGCGCGCGGCACAGCGCCTGCCGCCAGCCTTATTGCACCTCCCCCTCGGGGGCCACAACAGCGCCGCGGGCCCGCAAGGGCGCGCGGCGCCGGGCCCAACGGGAGCAGCGCATGTCTCATGCGCGAACGACGGGCGGGAGCCTCCCCCTCAACCTCACAGACATGACGCCACGGCACAGGCTTGCCTGCCGCCCGCCGATCTGGGACAAACGCCGCAACAGCGCCCTGCCCCGCCCGCCCCACCGGCGCACCGCAGGGCCCATTCCCGAAATTGTGCAGGAGTAGAGAGATGTTCCAGACCTTCGCCGTCACCGCCCGCCCGGAGCAGGGTCCGGACCGCCTGCGCGCCCTGCGCGCCGAACTCGCCAAGGAGGGATACGACGGCTTTCTGGTGCCCCGCGCCGATGCCCATCAGGGCGAATATGTCGCCGCCCATGACGAGCGCCTCTCCTGGCTCACCGGATTTACAGGCTCGGCCGGCTTTTGCGCCGCGCTCACCCATGTGGCCGGTGTCTTCATCGACGGGCGCTACCGCACGCAGGTGAAACAGCAGGTCGCCGATGTCTATACACCCGTGCCCTGGCCCGACGTGACCCTGGGCGACTGGCTCCTCGAGCAGCTGCCCGAGGGCGGCACCCTCGCCTATGACCCCTGGCTGCACTCCGCCCGCGAGATCCGCGAGCTCAGCATCCGCCTCGAGGGCAGCGGCATCGCGCTTGTCGAGACGGACAACCTCGTCGACCGCATCTGGACCGACCAGCCCGCGCCGCCGATGAGGCCGGTGACCATCCATCCCGAAGGCTATGCCGGGGAAAGCGCCGCCGCCAAATCCGCCCGCCTCGCGCAGGATCTGCGCGCGGCAGGCCATGCCGCCGCCGTGCTCACCCTGCCCGACAGCATCATGTGGCTCCTCAACATTCGCGGCGCCGACATCCCGCGCAACCCGGTGGCGCATGGCTTTGCCATCCTGCGCGACGACGCTAGGGTCGAGCTCTACATGGCTGCCGAGAAGCTTGCAGGCCTCAACCTCGGCGAGGGCGTCAGCCGTCACGACCCCGAAAGCTTCCTCGCAGCCGTTGCCGGCCTCAACGGCCAGATCGCGGTGGATGAGGGCAGCCTGCCGCAGGCGCTGGCCAAGGTGCTCGGCCCGCGCATGGTGGCCGCAGGGGATCCCTGCGCCCTGCCGAAGGCGCGCAAGAACGCCGCCGAGATCGCCGGCAGCGCCGCCGCCCACCTGCGCGACGGTGCCGCCGTGGTCGAATGCCTCGCCTGGCTCGACGCGCAGGCTCCCGGCACGGTGACCGAGATCGACGTGGTGCAAAAGCTGGAATCCTGCCGCGCCGCCGACCCCGCCCTGCGCGATATCAGCTTTGAGACCATCGCCGGTACCGGACCCAATGGCGCCATCATGCATTACCGCGTGACCGAGGAGACCAATGCGACGCTGGAAGAGGGCCATCTTCTGGTGCTCGACAGCGGCGGGCAGTATCTGGATGGCACCACGGATATCACCCGCACCATCGCCATCGGCACGCCCGGAACGGAAGAAGCGCAGGCCTTCACCCGCGTCCTGCAAGGCATGATCGCCGTCTCTCGCCTGCGCTGGCCGCGTGGTCTGGCCGGGCGCGATATCGAAGCCATCGGCCGCGCCCCCCTCTGGATGGCCGGTCAGGACTTCAACCACGGGCTCGGCCATGGGGTCGGCGCCTATCTCAGCGTCCACGAAGGCCCGCAGCGCCTGTCGCGCGTCAGCCATGTGCCGCTCGAGGCCGGCATGATCCTGTCGAACGAACCCGGCTACTACCGCGAGGGCGCCTTTGGCATCCGGATCGAGAACCTGATTGTGGTGGAGGAGGCCCCGGCTCTTGACACCGCCGATGCGGACCGCAAGATGCTGGCGTGGCGCACGCTGACCTTTGCGCCCATCGACCGCCGTCTGGTGGTGCCCGGGATGTTGTCCACGGGCGAGCGGGACTGGCTCAACAGCTATCACGCAGAGGTATACCGCATCCTCGCACCGCGCCTGAGCGCGTCTGCGGCGGAGTGGCTCGGGGCGGCTTGCGCCCCGATCTGATATGCGACTGTTACATTGACCGGGCAGAAGCCTTACCAAAACGAGAAGGAGGGGGAACCCGATGACCAAGATCACGATCCGCAAGGCGACAGGCACCTGGGTTGTGCGCTCGGGCGGCGCCGTTCTGGGCGAAAGCGCCGAGGCGCTGGAACTCATCGAGGGCGATCTGGCCCCGGTGATCTATTTCCCGCGCGACCATATCGCCACGGCATTTCTCGACAAGAGCGACAAGACCACCCATTGCCCGCACAAGGGCACGGCCAGCTACTATTCCATCGTCAACAAATCCTCGGTGACCGAAAACGCGGTCTGGAGCTACGAGGATCCGCTGGAGGCGGCGGCCGAGATCAAGGGCTATCTGGCCTTCGTGCTGCAGGCCTCCGTGAAGGTCGAGCAGGTCTGAGCGCAGGGCATTCCTGCCGCAAACCCGCCAGATCAGGGGAATTGACAAAGCCGGACCTAGGGTCCGGCTTTTTTGCAACAGGTTGTGGAAAACCTTTCTCCAGACCCCGCTCAATTCCAGAATTCCGAATGAATACCCGTTTTGAGGGCAATTTCTCAGGCTTTTGGAAGGCCGGTTCAACTGCCGGTCAGAGAGTCGCGCTTTGCGGTTTTACGCAGATTTACCATAGGCCATCAGCACCGTCTCACTGAGGCTGCGACGCATGTTATCCGCCCCGTCCGCGCCCATAGACATCTGAGATTTGCATGATGTTTCAACAACATAGTCAATAAGTGCCGTCAGGGCGGCGCGCTCATTGTCCTGCGCTGTCTGTGTTCTCAACGATACGACCTCTGCCGGGTCGCCTGCCCAAGCCCGCATTATTTTCTTCCACCCGATGCCCGCAATTGTTAGTCTTTTGTTAATAGAAGTGCCCCGGTTAACCTTTGTTAGCAAGTAAAAAATCTGGCGGTGTCATGCAGAGAATCGATATCTCCCAAATCAGCGGGAGAGTCCTGCGGGTTTTTCTCACGGTCTACGATGAAAAATCGGTGAGCCGCGCTGCCGAGGTTCTCAACAGCAGCCAGTCGACCGTCAGCCACAATATCGAGAAACTGCGCGGCCTCCTTGGCGACACGCTCTTCGTGCAGTCCGGGCGCGGCATCGTGCCCAGTGCCCGCGCCGATGCCATCGCCCCAAAGGTGCGACGGATCCTGATCGACCTCGAGGGCCTCGCCGACCAGGGGGTCTATGATCCGGTCACCGACCCCGACCCCTTTGTCATCGCCCTGAGTTCAAGCATTCTGGACTGTGAGCTGGAGGTGATCTCCACCGCCCTGCGCGCCAGCCTGCCGGGCAAGCATCTGGTGTTCCGCGATCTCGGCACCCAGGGCGACGTCGAGACCCTGCTCGATCAGCGCCAGGTCGATGTGGTGCTGACCCTCCGGCCGCGCTCCTATCCCAATACCCTCAGCCATCAACCGCTGTTTCATGACGAGATCCGGGTGTTCTACGACCCCGAGGCGCGCGGGCCGGTGACCAGCGTTGCCGATTTCTGCGCCGCCCCCCATGCCACCCTGGCCATCGGTCAGGGGCACAAAAGCCTGTTGCAGACCGAGCTTGACGCGCTGGCAATCCACCGGCGGGTGGTGCTGGGCGCGCCCAACCTCTGGATGCTGGTGCGGCTGATGCAGGGCACCGACCTGCTCGCCAGCCTGCCCACCCGGGCGGCGCGCTCCACCGAAGGGCTGCTGGCCTCTTGCCCCTTTCCCGTCAGCCTGCCGCCGCTGCACTTTGATCTGGTCTGGCACCGGCGCTATGCCAATTCGGCCCGGCTGGAATGGCTGCTGATGCTGATCGAAACCGCTCTGAGCCAGAGCAGGTTCCCCTCATATGGGGCCATTGGCGGATCCTGGGAACAGGCCTCCGTCTTCAACGGCTGAACGCCCCCGTCTGCAGCGCCCCCCGCCCTTGACGGCGCGGCATTCCTAGCGGTGCTCTTCTGCCGAAACAGCCACCAGCGCGCGGTTATAGGCCTTGAGCGCATCAAGGTGATAGATCACCCCAACCGGCAGCAGACCCGCCTCGCCGGTTGCGTCCTGGCAGTCTTCCTCATGCACCACCGGGATGAACTCCACCTCGGCGCGATCAAAGATCGGCAACGCCGCTTCCAGTGTCGCCTCCGGGCTGATGGCGATGCCCTCCGCCATCAGCGCCGCCACCGCCTCCGGATCGACGGCAGAGAGCGGACGCATCACCTTGCCCACCTGCAGGGTGGCCAGCAGATAGGCCTGCGGCCCGGCCGCGCAGCGCAGGTTGCGTTTTTCCAGCTGGGTGAGGAAGAAACTGCGATCCACCAGCCGCGAGGCCAGGGCGGTGGACATCGAGACCGAGACCATCACCGCAAGGCCGATCTGCCAGTCGCCGGTGAGTTCAAAGACGATCAGCGTGGTGGAGATCGGCGCCCCCAGCACCGCCGCCGCCACCGCCCCCATGCCGGCAAAGGCATAGAGCGTATGGGTGCCCGACACATCCGGCAGGGTCGCTGTGGCGATCAGGCCAAAGGCCAGACCGGTCAACGCCCCGACCATCAGCGAGGGCGAGAAGACCCCGCCGCCCATGCGCCCGCCCATGGTGATGGAGACCGCAGCCACCTTGACGATGGTGAAGAGGATCGCCTGGCTCAGCAGCAGATGCCCCGAGAGCGCCAGCACCGTGGTTTCGTAGCCGACGCCAATGATATGGGGAAACCAGATCGCGATGAGGCCGAGCAGAAACCCCGCCCCCGCCGGGCGCAGCCAACGCGGCAGACGCAGAAAGCCCTGGATCGTGGTGCCGATCCGATCGGCGAGGAAGATCGAGTGCATCAGCACCACCGCCACCACGCCACAGATCAGCCCCAGCATCAGGAAGGCCGGCAATTCCACGTAGAACTTCAGCGCCCCCGGCGTCGCCAGCACGAATTCGGTAACATCGCCGTATTCCAGCCGGTTGATCACCGTGCCCGCGACCGAGGCCACCACGATGGGGGCAAAGGCATTGACCGAGAAATGCCGCAGCACCACTTCCATCGCAAAGAGCGCGCCCGCGATGGGGGCGTTGAAACTGGCCGAGACCGCCGCCGCCACCGCGCAGCCCAGAAGATCGCGCCCGGTGATCCCATCGGCGCGGATGCGGTTGCTGACCCAGGTGGAGACCATGCCGGCCATATGCACCACCGGCCCTTCCCGCCCCGAGGAGCCGCCGGTGGAGAGCGTCACAAAGGAGGCAAAGGCCGAGGCCAGCCCCTCGCGGATCTCGACGCGCCCGTCGCGCAGTGCCGCCCCCTCGATCACATCCGCCACCGAGCGCACCCGTCCGTCCGGCGTGAACCGGTGCAGCACGACGCCGACCACCAGACCGCCCGCGACCGGCACCGCAACCAGCAGGTACCAGGGCAGGGTCGCGGCGAAGGAATGCAGGAAATCCACGTCCTCGGCGCCATAGACCGCGCCCTGCAACGCGGTGATCCCCTTGCGGAACAGAAGCGCGGCAAAGCCCGCCCCCACCCCGATGATCAGCGCGATCAGCCAGAACTGGAACTGGCTCGGCCCGCGATGGATCAGCACCCGCCAGCCGTCCTTGAGCTTTGCCCGGGTCTGGGCAAGGCCGGAGGCGAGGGCGGAACGCTGCGGATGCGCCATGCTGGGATCTCCCTTTAGTCCCTTGATAAAACAGTCTCTCGAGCTGCCCAAGAGGCTAATGGATCAGGTCTTTCCGACCGGTAAACCGTTATTCTACCAAAAGCAGCGCCCGGGCGGCGGCACGGGCCTCCGGGGTGATCCGGTCGCCGCTGACCATGCGGGCGATCTCGTCGATGCGTTCCTCGTCGCCAAGGGGCACCACCTGCGAGACCGTCAGCCCCTCGGTAACGGATTTCTGCACCCGCCAGTGATGCGCCCCCTGCGCGGCCACCTGCGGCGAATGGGTCACCACCAGCACCTGAGAGCCCTCGGCCAGCGCCTTCAGCCGTCGCCCCACCGCATCGGCGGTCGCACCGCCGACGCCTCGGTCGATCTCGTCAAAGATCAGCGTCTTGTCATCTTCCTCGCCGCGCAGGCAGACCTTGAGTGCCAGCAGGAACCGCGACAGCTCGCCCCCGGACGCGATCTTGTTCAAAGGGCCGGCAGGCGCACCCGGGTTGGTGGCGACGGTAAAGGCCACCGCATCGACACCCTCCGGTCCCGCCTCGCCCTGGGTGATCTCGGTATGGAACACCGCCCGCTCCATCTTGAGCGGCGCCAGCTCGGCCATCACCGCGGCATCGAGGGTCGCGGCACTGTCACGGCGCTTGGCCGACAGACGGTCCGCAGCCGCCGCATAAGCGGCCTCGGCGGCCCGCAAGGCCTTTTCCTGATCGGCAAGGCTCTGGTCGCCCGCATCCAGTGCCTGCAGCTTCTGGCGCAGCACATCGGCATGGGCGGCCAGATCGTCGGGCTGGACATTGTGCTTGCGCGCAAGGCCGCGAATGGCGAACAGACGTTCCTCGCAATCCTCCAGATCGCCGGGGTTGAAATCCAGCCCCTCAAGGAACCGCTCCACCCCGCTCTGGGCATCGCCAAGCTCGATCATCGCCCGGCTCAGGGCCGCCAGCGGCTCCTCCAGCGCTTCGCCCGCATCCCCGGCGACCGCTTCCAGCCAGCGCTGCGCCTCGCCCATGGTGCTCTCGGCCCCTTCGGTCAGCAGGCTGTGGGCGCGGGCGATATCGCCCCGGATCCGCTCGGCGGATTGCATCTGGCGACGGCGGGCATCCAGCGTCTCATCCTCGCCCGGCTCGGGGTCGAGCTTGTCGAGCTCGGCCACCGCATGGCGCAGGAATTCCTCTTCCGCCCGGACAGCCTCCAGCGCGGCGCGGGTCTCCGCCACCGTCTTGCGCGCCTTGGCGGCCGCGCTCCAGGCACTGCGCACCTCGGCCAGCAGCGCCTCTGCCCCGGCAAACTCGTCCAGCATGGCGCGATGGCCGCGCGGGTTCAGCAAGCCCCGATCGTCATGCTGGCCGTGCAGTTCCAACAGGGTCTCCGACAGCGCCCGCAGCACCTCGCCCGAGCAGCGCCGGTCGTTGACCCAGGCGGTCTTGCGCCCCTCGGCGGTATTGACCCGGCGCAGGATCAGGCTGTCGCCCACCGGCAGACCGGCCTCCTCCAGCACCGCCCGCGCCGCGTGACCGGCGGGCAGATCGAACTCCGCCACCACCTCGCCCTGTGCCGCACCCTGGCGCACCAATTCGGCACGGCCGCGCCAGCCCAGGACAAAGCCCAGCGAATCCAGCAGGATGGACTTGCCCGCCCCGGTTTCCCCGGTGAGCACGTTGAGACCGGGCTGGAAGGTCAATTCCAGGTGGTCGATGATCAGAAGGTCGCGAATATCAAGCGCGCGCAGCATCAAGATGCCCCGTATCTGCCGTCAGAGGAAACCGTCAGAGCCATTCGCCCTTGACCGACTGTCGATAGATCTGCGCCAGCCAGTTGTTGCCCCGGTCGCGCATCCTCAGCCCCTGCGAGGTCAGCAGCTTGTAGCTGTCCTCATACCATTCGGTAGACTTGAAGTTGTGCCCCAGGATCGCCCCGGCGGATTGCGCCTCGTCGGTCAGGCCCAGGGACAGGTAGGCCTCCACCAGGCGGTGCAGGGCCTCGGCGGTATGCGACGTGGTCTGGAAGTCCTCCACCACCACCCGGAACCGGTTGATGGCCGCGGTGAAATGCTTGCCCTTCAGGTAATAGCGGCCGATCTCCATCTCCTTGCTGGCGAGGTGATCGAAGGCAAGGTCGAACTTCAGGATCGCGGAGGAGGCATATTCGCTGTCGGGATAGACCTCGATCACCGTGCGCAGCGCCTGCAGGGCCTGGAAGGTCAGCCCCTGGTCGCGGCCCACCTCGTCGATCTGGTCATAATAGCTCAGCGCCAGCAGGTACTGGGCATAGGCGGCGTCCTCGTCGGTCGGATAGAAATCGATGTACCGCTGCGCAGCCGAGCGGCTGTTCTCGTAGTCCTTGGCCTGATGATAGGTGAAGGCCTGCATGATCAGCGCCTGCTTGGCCCAATCCGAATAGGGGTAGAGCCGCTCCACCTCGGAGAAGAAATAGGCCGCGTCATCGCCGCGATTGCGCGCCAGCTCGAACTCGCCGCGCTCGTAGATCTGCGCCGGGGTGAAGACTTCAAGATCCTGCGCCGCGCGTTTTGCATCACCATCGGTGCCGCCACATGCGGCAAGCGCTGCCATCAGCACAACCGTCCCGATGCCCTTGGCTGCTGTCCTGATGCCGATCATTCCTGCCTCACTTCACCGTCTCAGCGACCGTCTGACTGGCCGTTTCTTTTCGCCACGCTCATGCGCAGATCGGACCCGATGCGCAGTGCTTGGGGTCCGGCGTCGCCACGGTCTAGCACATTCATATGATGTGCAAAACGCCTTTCGCGCCGCTGCTGACCAATTGGCAGAGAAAGCCGCCGGGGGTCAAGGCCACTTGCAAGCCTGCCCGCGCCACGCGGGGGGAATTCGCTGGCAGAAGGCCCCCTTGCACGAACCGACTCCGGCCGACTGCGGCCGGTTGCGGGCGACACAACCAAAAACGGCCGCCGAAACCGACGACCGTTCGCTGTTCCTGCGCACCCGAAGCGCGGGTCACGCCACCCGGCGCACCTGGGCGGGAATCTCGGACCAGACCAGCCCCTGACCCGGCAGGCGGGCGGTCATGATCGGATCGCAGGTCACTTCCCGCACCAGCCCCGGCTCGGCAAACAGTGCCCGCAGCAGGGTGTTGGTCAGCGAGTGACCGGCCTTTTCGCCCACGTAGTGACCAAAGATCGGCAGACCGGCCAGCGCCAGGTCCCCCAGCGCGTCCAGCATCTTGTGGCGCACCGGCTCATCCGCATGGCGCAGGCCCGCGCCGGCATGGACCACTGCACCGTCAAAGACCACCGCGTTTTCGCCCGGAATGCCGCCCAGGGCGAGCCCGTTGGCCTGCATCGCCTCCACATCGGCGCGGCGGCAGAAGGTGCGGCTGTCACAAAGCTCGCGGGCAAAGGCGCCGTTGCGCAGGTCGAGTTCGCGGCTCTGGGCACCGATGCCCTCTTCGGCGAAATCGATGTCAAAGGTGATCTTCAACCGGTCGCAGGGCAGCAGGGTCGCACGCGCCTCACGGGTCTCGACCCTCACCGGCTTCAGCACTTGCCAGGCCCGGACCGGCGCACCGAGGCGCTGGACGCCGGTGGCCATGATCTCGCGCACGAATTGCGCCGAAGAACCGTCCATGATCGGCACTTCCGGCCCGTCGATCTCCACCCGTGCGTTATGCACACCGCAACCGGCAAAGGCGGCCATGATATGTTCGACAGTGGAGACGGAAACACCGGATGCATTGACCAGCTTGGTGCAGAGGGCGGTGCGTTCCACCATGTCCCAGCGCGCCGGGATCACCGTGTCGCCGAGGGCAATGTCGGACCGACGGAAGGTGATGCCGTGCTGCGCCGGAGCCGGGAACACGATCATTCGTGCCGGTTTACCGGAATGCAGACCGATCCCTTCGAAGGTGACAGGTGCTTTGAGCGTATTTTGCACGAAGTGCCTCATGTGTTGTTTGCGGTCACAGGGGCCGCCTTGGCGATACACCTAAGCGCTAGCGGTGCTACTCTCAATTCAATCTTTGTAACCGAATGTAACACTGAAAAAACAAACCGGCAGAAGCTCGCGCACTTTTGGATATCCCCCTGAAATCAAAAAGAAAAGGGCCGCCACTTGGCGACCCTTTCCGGTGATATCGTGAGCGTTTAGTTGGCCTGGCGACGCAGGAATGCGGGGATCTCGATACGTTCCTGATCCTCGTCATAGGGCTGCTCGGCCGGTTTGGCCTGGGCGGTCTGCACGTTGGGTTGCACCCGGGGTGTGCCCTGCGGGCGGTTCTGGGCGGTCTCGTGCGGATGGCCGGTCATGCGGTTGATCAGCGAGTTGAGGCCGAAACGGCGCTGCTCCTGCGCTTCCGGGCTGCGACGCTGCTGCGGGCTCTGCGCTGCGGGCTGTGCCGCCTGCGGAGCCTTCTGCTGGCTGGCCTGATGACGCTGGGCCGCCTCGCGCAGGCGCACGATGGCGTCCTGGGACGGGGTGCCAGGTGCAGCGGCGCGCGGTGCCACAAAGGCCTCCGCCTGGCTCACCGCCGGTTGCACCGGCGCACGGGCCGCGGGCTGGTAGGCCGGCGGCGGCAGGCCGTCGTTGCCAGAGGTGCTGTCGGTCACATCCTCAAAGAGCTCTTCATCATGACCGCGGCCATGGCCCTGGTCGTTGAACTCCGAAAACAGCGAGGGCTCCTGAGCGACCGCCTGCTGCGCAACCGGTTGCTGCACCGGTTGCGGGATCGGCTGCTGTGCGGGCTGCTGGTGGGGGGCAGCCTGCGCGGTCGCGGCGATCGGCTGCTTCAGCTCCAGCGGCGGGCGGCGGTTTTCCTCGACGCTGACGGTCTTGGTCAGCGGGGCGGACATCGGGCGACGCGGCACCGGAACGTCATGCACCAGATCCGAGGCGTCGATGCCGGTGGCGACGACGGAGACGCGGATCTTGCCTTCCATCTCGGTGTCGAGGGTGGAGCCCACGATGATGTTGGCATCCGGGTCCACTTCCTCGCGGATGCGGTTCGCGGCCTCGTCCAGTTCGAACAGGGTCAGGTCATGCGCGCCGGTGATGTTGATGAGAACACCCTTGGCGCCGCGCAGGCTGATCTCGTCCAGGAGCGGGTTGGCAATCGCCTTCTCCGCCGCCTGGATGGCGCGATCCTCGCCCTCGGCCTCGCCGGTGCCCATCATCGCCTTGCCCATCTCGTCCATCACCGCACGCACGTCGGCAAAGTCGAGGTTGATGAGACCCGGACGGACCATCAGGTCAGTCACACCCTTTACCCCTTGGTAAAGCACGTCGTCGGCCATGGAGAAGGCCTCGGTGAAGGTGGTCTTTTCATTGGCGAGCCGGAACAGGTTCTGGTTCGGAATGATGATCAGCGTGTCGACGACCTTCTGCAGGGCTTCGACACCCTCCTCGGCCTGCCGCATCCGCTTCAGTCCCTCGAACTGGAAGGGTTTGGTCACCACGCCCACGGTCAGCACGCCCAGCTCCCGCGCGGCCTGCGCGATGATCGGCGCCGCGCCGGTGCCGGTGCCGCCGCCCATGCCGGCGGTGATGAAGCACATATGCGCCCCCGCCAGATGATCCACGATCTGCTCGATGCTCTCTTCCGCCGCCGCCGAGCCCACCGAGGGGCGCGCACCGGCACCGAGGCCTTCGGTCACCTTGACGCCGAGCTGCACACGGTTCTTGGCCGCGTTCTGTTGCAGCGCCTGCGCATCGGTATTGGCCACGACAAAGTCGACGCCGTCGAGCTGCTTGGCAATCATGTTGTTGACGGCATTGCCGCCAGCCCCGCCGACACCAAAGACAGTGATCTTGGGCTTCAGCTCTTCTTGTCCGGGCATCGAAAGGTTCAGGGTCATTCTCTTTCCGCCTGTAGGTTTAGCCCTCCCGCAAGGGCGTCGATTGTCATTATTCCGCCTCAATCCTACCGCGACGCGTGAGTCTCGTCATCCCCAAAAGCGCATCGCCCCACAAAATATGGGCTAAATGAGAGGAGATTTATGCCGGATATCGCCATTCAGGCGAAATGTAGCGTAGAGCAATGGGGCGACACACAACAGAAAGCTGGGCGCACTCGCGTCCCGCGTGCACGTCCTCTGGATTTCGATCTGTGGTGGCGAACCCTGCCCGGCCTCGCACATCGCTGATTTCAGCGGCTATTACCAAAGTCCTACCGCAGCGACGGCGGAGTGTCACGGCCTATGTGGGAAACCTGTGGGAAAAATGTGGATAACGCCCCGGCTCCGTCCGCGGCCATGAGCAAAGATCTGCCGAGCGCCGCGCGCGTCACCAGTTGTCGCGAAACCAACGGACGACGCGGCGCATCGAGCCCCCGGCCATCCGGTCCACCGGCGCCTCGAAGTCCCACCATTCGTCCTGCGGATGGGCGGCAAAGAGGCAGAGGCCGACCGCCGAGGCAAAGCCAGGCCCGGTGACCGCCTGCGGCAGGCCATGGACGCGCATCGGGCGACCCAGACGCACCTGCTGGCCAAGGATCCGGCTCGCCAGCCCGTCCAGGCCGAGGATCTGGCTCGACCCGCCGGTGAGCACGATCTGCTGGCTCGGCAAATGGTCAAACCCGGCCGCATCGAGCCGCACCCGCACCTCCTCGAGGATCTCCTCGACGCGCGGGCGCATGATGCCGATGAGCTCGGCCCGGCTGACCCGGCGGCGGTCGCGCTCCCAGTCGCCGGTCTCGCCGCCGATGTCGATCATCTCGCGGTCATCGGCGCCGGTGGCATGGACGCCGCCGGACATGGTCTTGATCCGTTCCGCCGTGGCGGTCGGTACCCCGAGCCCCATGGAGATGTCGCTGGTGATGTGATCGCCGCCCATGCGCACCGCATCGGCATAGATCATGTGTTTCTTCATGAAGATCGACACCGAGGTGGTGCCGCCGCCCATGTCGATGCAGGCCGCGCCCAGTTCCTGCTCGTCCTCGACCAGCGCCGAGATGCCGGAAACATAGGCCGAGGAGGCAATCCCCGCCAGTTCCAGATCGCAGCGCTGCACGCAGCGCACCAGGTTCTGGATCGCCATCGCCTCGACGGTGAGCATATGCATGTCCACCGACAGTTCCTGCCCCATCTGGCCGCGCGGATCCTCAAGACCCGACCGGTTGTCGAGGGCAAAGTTCACCGGCTGCGCGTGCAGCACTTCTCGCCCGGCGCCGTACTCCGGCACCTCGCAGGCCGCGAGCACCCGGGCGATCTCGTTTTCGGTGACCTCCTGCCCCTGCAGTTCCACCGTGGCATCAAGCCCGTAGGAGCGCGGCATTGCCCCGGCAAAGCAGGCGATCACGTGATCGACCCGCACCTCCGCCATCTTCTGCGCCGCCTGCACCGCGGTGCGGATGGCGCGTTCGGTCTCCTGCATCGCCGAGATCTCGCCGAAACTCACCCCGCGCGACCGCGTGGTGGCGGCCCCGATCACCCGAAACCCCGACTGCCCTGCCAGCGAGCCGATGGAATTGTCCTCGCTCAGCCGTGTCGCCCCATCAAACCGCAGCACCAGACAGGAGATCTTGGAGCTGCCCACATCGAGAATGGCCACCACGCCGCGCTGCATCGCCTGACGGCGCATCTGACGCATCGCGCGCTGGGATTGATAGAGATCGGTCATGTCAAAAAGAGCTTTCGTTCAGTTGGCGGATCCGCCACCAGTCCTCGACGGCCGCCGCATTCATGCGCACGGTGACCCGTGTCGGCAAGCGCAGATCGACAACCGCCACGTCACGATCCAGCAGATCCTTGACCTCGCTCATCGCGATCACCCGCTCCAGCGCCGCCACCGGTGCCTCCACCGGCAGCTGGATGCGCTGGCCGCGGTCCAGCACCACGTCCCAGCGCCGCTCGCCCACCCGCACAAGACCGCGCAGCCGCTCGCCCAGAGGGCGCGCCGCCGCAAACAGCCGCAGCGCTTCGGCGGCATGTTTGTCGGCCCCGCGCCCGGCGATCAGCGGCAATTCGGGATGCAGGCTGCGCTGCCCCAGTTCGGCGACAAAGACGCCGGTCTCGTCCAGCAGCGCCAACCCGTCGCGACTGCGCCAGACGATGGCGGGCTCGCGCTCCACCACATCGACCTGCAGGATGCCGCCCGGGCGGATGCGCACCGCCGCCGCCTTCACCGGATCCAGATGCAGGATCTGCTCGCGGATCGCCGCCAGATCGAGGTCAAAGGAGCTCTTGGGCAGGCCGAGCGAGGTCACCTCGCGGATATCCGCAGCCACCACCTCATCGGCCCCGTCAATGGCCATCACATTGACCATGAACTCCGGCCGGGTCTCAAAGGCGGCACGCGCCTCGGTATAGAGGCCGACCAGATGCGCGCGGCGCGTCTCGCTGGCCAGATAGCCCCCCGCCGCCGCCAGCAGCACGCAGAGCGGCAGGCCGACGCGCAGCCCCATGCGGATGCCCGGCGTCAACATCCAGCGCTGGATGCGGTATTTCAGTCGCGACGGCGCCGGATCGCTGCGCCCCTCGGGGGCACGGCGCGGCGCCAGCCGCCGGGTCAGCGCTCGCATGAAGCATCCTCCACCAGCCAGGCACAGAACTGGCCAAAGGTCAGCCCCACATGCTGCGCCTGCTCCGGCGTCAGCGAGGTGGGCGTCATCCCGGGCTGGGTATTGGTCTCAAGCAGCACCAGCCCCTCCGCCCCGCGCGTCGCATCCCAGCGGAAATCGGTCCGCGACAGCCCCCGGCATCCCAGGGCGCGATGCGCCCGCACCGCATAGTCGAGACAGAGCGCGGTAATCTCTTCCGGCAGGTTCGCAGGCAGCTCGTGACGCGAGCCACCGGGAGCATATTTAGCGTGATAGTCATACCAGCCCTCGGTGATGATGTCGGTCACGCAAAGCGCACGATCCCCCATCACCGTCACGGTCAGCTCGCGCCCCGGCGCATAGGTCTCCACCATCACCTCGTCCGGCATCTCTTCCGAGAGCTGCGGCGGCGTATTGGCCGCCTCCATCACCAGATAGATGCCGACGCTGGAGCCTTCGTTGTTGGGTTTGACCACATAGGGCGGCGGCAGCACATGCGCGGCCATGACCTCGGCCTTTGAGGCGATCACGCTTTCGACCACCGGCAGGCCGGCGGCACGATAGGCCGCCTTGGACCGGGTCTTGTCCATCGCCAGCGCCGAGGCCAGCACGCCCGAATGGGTATAGGGCAGGCGCAGCCATTCCAGCAGCCCCTGCACACAGCCATCCTCGCCCCAACGGCCATGCAGCGCGTTGAAGACCACATCCGGCCCGATGTCCAGAAGTTGCGCCACGAGGTCCGGGCCCGCATCGAGCTCCACCACCTCAAAGCCTTCTCCCCTCAGCGCGCGGGCGCATTCACGCCCCGTCGACAAGGACACCTCGCGCTCGGCAGAGGGTCCTCCCATCAACATCGCAACCTTCGGGAGGGTTCCGCTCGCTCCACCCACGATCACTGCCTCAATCTTGTCCGGGCGTTGTCGCCCTTGTCTGTTGTGTCTGTTGTCGCGCCGGGCCGATCCGCCCCTCGCATCCGCCGTTTTGCACCGGGCGCCACGCCCCGGCACGATGATCTGCGCGCCTTTCCGCCCAGGTTATGCCTAAAACCTTACGGTTTTATTAACCAACATGAACGTCCCCGCCGCCACGCCCCCGAACGATTCAGCTCACCGCCCCCGCCCGGGAGTCAGGCGCAGGGCTCTGACACAGGGCAAAGTCATTGATATGTCTGAATTTTTCGGGATCACGGGATTTCGGGATCCCCGACACGCATGATTTCCCACTCTAGCCAGATGCCAGAGTCCTCGTAAACCTTTTTTCGCACCTCTTCCCCAAGCCCTTCCAGATCTGCGGCAGTTGCGCCACCGGCGTTGATCAGGAAGTTGGAGTGTTTCTCGCTCATCTGCGCCCCGCCCCGCCGCGCCCCGCGCAGCCCGGCGTCGTCGATCACCTTCCAGGCCTTGAGATCCATCACGTCATCGGCCCGCCCGGTCGAGGAAAACCCCGCCGGATTGCGGAAGGTGGACCCGGCCGAGCGCTCCCTGGTGGGCTGGCTCGCATCGCGTTTCGCCAACTGCTCCTCCATCCGCGCCGCCAGCGCCTCGGGATCCCCGGCGGGAGCGCGGAAACGGGCCGAGACCAGCACCGCGCCCTCCGGGAAACTGGACTGGCGATACTGGAACGCGAGGTCTTCGGCGCTGAGGGTGACCAGCGTGCCATCGCGCAGCACCACGTCAGCCGAGACAAAGACATCCGCCACATAGGAGCCATAGCAGCCCGCATTCATCCGCACCGCGCCGCCGATGCTGCCGGGAATGGTGCGCAAAAAGGTGAGGTCCAAACCCGCCTCTGCCGCCCGTTTGGCCACATGGGCATCCAGCGCCGCAGCCCCGGCGGTGAGTGTCTCCCCCGCCACCTCGATCGCGTTGAAGCCGCGCCCGAGCCGGATCACCACCGCCCGCAAGCCGCCGTCGCGCACGATCAGGTTGGACCCCACCCCCATGGGAAAGACCATAACCTCCTGCGGCAGGGCACGCAGGAAGTCCTGCAGGTCCGCAAGGTCAGCCGGCTGGAACAGGTAATCCGCCGGCCCCCCGACCCGCAGCCAGGTGAGGTCCGAGAGATCCCGGTTCGGGGTCAGCCGCCCGCGCACGGAAGGAAGATCGGTCATTAGGGCTCGCTCCTGCTGTTGCGCGCCGTATTTAGGGCATGTGGCCGCGAGGGGAAAGGCCCTGCAAGCGAGTGGGGAAGGCATGCTTTCTTAGACAGCCGGTCTTATTTGGACAGCAATTTACTCAGTGCGGCTGTAAGCGAAGGGTCCATACCGTTTTCTTCCTTTATCATACCATCAGAACTTGGCCTGAAGAGCGCTGCATAGACCAGTGCACGCTGGTCTTTAGCGTCCTTAGTGACGCTATCACCTTCATTGATCAAACCGATATAAGCCTGAGCGAATGCGCGGCGCTCCCGGGCATCCAGCGCCAAATGGCGCTCTGATATAAAGACTTTCATCTGAAGACGCGCAATCCAAAGCGCCAGTGTCAGCAGGGTCAGAGCTGAGCCGGAAACGATCATACCCCTGAAGCTGAAACCATTGCAAAGTTCTGGCCTCGTCATGGGGTCGCAACCAACAGGAGTCAAAACCTGCTCCAGCGCTTCGTTTCCATAGCAAAGAACGAGAACGATCGAGACGATGAGCGCTGCAACAACAAAAAGATAAATAAGGTACCGCATCCAAGCTGCCTCACTACGCCTAGTGTGCTCACACTCTTTTGCAGCCCACAACTCCACTGGTGCTTTAATCTTTTGATCCTCGACAAAGCTGGCGAGTGCGGTTTCGAATTTAGATTTGTAATTCTCTTTCAAGTCACGAAACGCATCTTTAAAGCTTGCTTCCTGCGCATTCATTTCCTTTGACATTGCACTCAGCCGCTGGTGCAGCGCTTCATTTTCCCTCGACAGCACAGGCAACCGGGCCTCTAGCGATGAGACTTCATCCCGCAGGCTAAGCAGCTGAGTTTGTAGCTCTCGGCTCCTTTTTTCAAGAATTTCCGGATCTATGAAGTGTCTAGCGCGCTCTTGTGCCAAGGCTTTCCTTACTGCCTCAATCGCCGCATTGACCGCCTCAGGTTCCGCGTCCCAGACATTGGGCTCAATCAATGCAACCTGTTCGAGGAAGTCCCAATCTGGTGCGTTCTCTCCGGGCGAGAGCATTTGATCGTACCAATCGACCCAGAAATACCACTCTCCGGGCAATCCTATGATGCGCGGGCGCAAATCAAGCCATATCTGGTTGAGCGGGTTTTGCTCTGGCCAGAGCGGCAACCCCCAGACATCACCCCCTTTTGACAGCGCCTCACAATCCCCCCGGATAGCGGACCATAGGTCCTCGCCCTCAATGGCTTCAAGGCGCGAGACCGTCCGGGCAACCGAAGCGTGGACCGTAGAAACCAGGTTCTTCGGATCGCTCTCTTTTGCGGCATCCATGGAGTCCACAATCGTGTAGGCGGCGGCACAGGCAGCGTTTGCTGCAGCAGGTGGGTCGAGCTTTTGCTTCCGGCTGACGTCAAGGTCGACCTCAGCAGCATAGGCTGCACTCCCGGCCGCAACCCGCAAATCTCCGGTCGGCCTTCGCGCGCCCACACTCGCGACAAGAGCGCAGCGCAGGCAGGCAAGAGGCGTGGCTCCGTGTTTGCTCACTAGGTCAGACAGCGCCCATTGCCAGAGCAAAGGGATGCCCCGCAAGGCGGTACGTGCAGCAATTGCCACTGCAACCTCAAGCGGTTGGTCCTTCACCCATGCCTTCAGGCTGTCTATGTCCACAATCTCGCTGATCTCAACCATTGCCACCCCAGTCCGCTCTTATGCTCAACCTGCAAGAGCGGCGGTTGCTTGACAAGCCTTCAGCCCCGCAGCCGCCCCTTGAGCCAGCGGAAGAGATGGATCACCGGCCAGCGCAGGATCGACATGCCGCCGGCCAGCAGCGCCAGGCCCCACCAGGGGCCGTTCTGATAGGTCACATAACCGAGGAGCGGGATGCCGAGGGCGATCAGCACATAGGCGCGCATCCAGTGGTTGTCCCGCGATGGGATCAGCGCCAGCACATTGGCCAGAAGCACCCAGAGGCAGGCGAGAGTCAGCGATCCTGTCACCCGCGCACCTCCGGCTGTCCTGTCGTCATGCGGAGAGCCGCTCCGGCAGCGCATTGGCCCAGGCGGAGATGGTACCGGCGCCGAGGCAGACCACCATATCGCCGGGGCGGGCCTGTTCACGCACCAGCCGCTCCAGGTCCTCCTCGGAGAGGATGGCGCGGGCATGGCGATGGCCATGGCGAATGAGGCCAGCCACAAGATCGTCGCGGCTGGCGCCTTCGATCGGGGCCTCGCCTGCGGCATAGACCTCGGCGATGGCGACCACATCGGCCTCGTTGAAACAGGCGCAGAAGTCGTCAAACAGGTTCGACAGGCGCGAATAGCGGTGCGGCTGATGGACCGCGATCACCCGGCCCTCGCTGGCCTGACGGGCGGCCTTCAACACCGCGGCGATCTCCACCGGGTGGTGGCCGTAATCGTCGATGATGGTGACGCCATTCACTTCACCCACCTTGGTGAAGCGGCGGTTGACGCCGCCAAAGGCAGCAAGTGCGCTGCGGATCTCGTCGAGTTTCATGCCGAGGTGACGGCAGACCGCCACCGCCGAGAGCGCGTTGGAGACGTTGTGATCGCCGGGCATCGGCAGGCTGCAGCCTTCGATCTTTTTGCCTTCGGCCTGCAGAAGGATGTCGAAATGGGCGACCCCCGCCTTGTAGCTGAGGTTCACCGCGCGCACATCCGCCTGGGCGTTGAAGCCATAGGTGACCACCCGGCGGTCGGTGATGCGGCCCACCAGCGCCTGCACCTCGGCATGGTCGGTGCAGCAGACTGCGAGGCCATAGAAGGGGATGTTGGAGACAAATTCGTAGAACCCGTCGCGCAGGCGATCGAAGTCGCCCCAGTGCTCCATATGCTCGGGGTCGATATTGGTCACGATGGCAATGGTCGCGGGCAGGCGGTTGAAGGTGCCGTCGCTCTCGTCGGCCTCGACCACCATCCACTCGCCCTGCCCCATGCGCGCGTTGGAGCCATAGGCGTGGATGATGCCGCCATTGACCACTGTGGGATCAAAGCCGCCCGCCACCATCAGCTCCGCCATCATCGTGGTGGTGGTGGTCTTGCCATGGGTGCCGGCGATGGCGATGTTCGATTTGAGCCGCATCAGCTCCGCCAGCATCTCGGCGCGGCGCACCACGGGCAGGCCGCGGCGGCGCGCCTCGTCCAGCTCCGCATTGCCGCGCTTGATGGCGGAGGAGATCACCACCACCTCGGCATCCTCGAGGTTTTCGGCGCGCTGGCCTTCAAACACGGTGGCGCCCAGCCCGACCAGCCGGTCGGTGATCTTGCTCGCCTTGAGGTCGGAGCCCTGCACCACATAGCCGAGGTTCAAAAGCACCTCTGCGATGCCGGACATGCCGATGCCGCCGATGCCGACGAAGTGGATCGGGCCGACGTCGCCGGGCAGTTTGGTGGCAGGGTTCATTGGGCACTCTCCTCGGCCAAATCTTCAACAAGCGCCACCAGTCGGTCGGTGGCATCGGGGATCCCGGCGGCCAGCGCCGCATGGGCCATCTGGGTGGCGCCTTTGGGCTGGCTCAGGACCGCTGCGATCTGCTCTGCGAGGCTCTTGCTGTCAAGGGCGCTCTCGGGGATGCGGATGGCGGCGCCGGCCTCGACCAGCCCGCGCGCATTGGCGGTCTGGTGATCGCCAGCGGCGGCGGCATAGGGGATCAGGATCGAGGGGCGGCCGATCACCGAGATATCCGCCACCGAAGAGGCCCCGGAGCGCGAGATCACCAGCTGCGCCTCGGAGATGCGGGCGGGCACATCGGTAAAGAAGGGCTGCACCTCGGCCAGGATGCCGTGATCGGCATAGAATTGCGCCACCCGCGCCTCATCCTCGCCGCGCGCCTGATGGCTGATGCGCAGATGCTGGCGCAGGGCTTCGGGCAGGCGGGCAATCGCCTCGGGCACCACATCCGACAGGATGCGCGCACCCTGGCTGCCGCCGATCACCAGGATCGACATCGGATAATCGCCGGGCGGAATATAGGGCGCGCCCTGCCGCTCCAGCACCGCCGCGCGCACCGGGTTGCCCACCGGCACCCCGTGCGCGCCCTCGGGCAGCGCGGTGGGCCAGACGCCGCAGGCCACCTGGGCCACCCGGCTGGCAAAGCGCTGGTTGACCTTGCCCAGCACGCCGTTCTGTTCGTGGATCATCCGCGGCAGCCCCAGAAGCCAGGCGGCCCCCAGTGCCGGGATCGAGGGATAGCCGCCAAAGCCGACCACCACATCGGGCCGGTCACGGCGCATGTCCGCGGCCATGGCTGCGACGCCACTCAGGATCTTCGGCCCCACCAGCGCCTTGGCCAGAAGACCGCCACGGGCAAAGGTGGCCGAGGAGACTTCGGTAATCTCGGTGGTATGCGGAAATCCGCCGGTGTAGCGGGCGCCCCGCGCATCGGTGGAGAGTTTCACCCGCCAGCCCTTGCGCAGCATTGCCTCCGCCAGGGCCTGCGCGGGGAACATATGCCCCCCGGTGCCGCCCGCTGCCATCAGGAGCAGTTTCTGTCTCATCGCCTGCCTGCCTCCGCGCCGCCTCGGGCGCTGATCTGCTGTTCCTCTCGCCTCACCCGGTCAACCGCGGGGCCGCACCCGGCCCTGTCCGCGCAGCGCATCGGCGATCTCGCCCTGCGGCCGCGACCGGGTGAAAGCCAGGAGCATACCCATTGCGATGCCGCCTGCAATGAGGGAGGAGCCACCATAGCTCACGAACGGCAAAGTCATGCCTTTCGCGGGCAGCAGGCGCACGGCGACGCCCATGTTGATCATCGCCTGCACGCCAAAGGAACAGGCCAGACCGGCGCCCGCCAGCCGCACGAAGGTGTCCCGTTCGCGCATCAGCCGGAACAGCGAGCGCACCACGATCATGCCATACAGCAGGATGATGATGGAAACGAGGATGAGCCCGTATTCCTCGGCGGCCACCGCGATGATGAAATCGGTATGGGCATCCGGCAGCGACCATTTCACCTGCCCCTCGCCGACGCCGACGCCGAACAGACCGCCTTCGCGGATCGCATTGGTGGCATAGCCAAGCTGGGTGGTGGGATCGAGGTCGGGGTTGAGGAAGCCGTCGATGCGGCGGGCAAAGTGTTCGGAGTTGGAATAGGCGATGGTGCCGCCAAAGACCACGATCCCGGCCATGATGAGCAGCAAGAGCATCGGCGCGCCGGCGACGAAATACATCACCCCCCAGCTGAACAGGATCAGGCAGGCCTGACCAAAGTCCGGCTGCATCACCAGAAGGAGCACGACAGAGACACAAAGACCAAAGGACAACAGCGTGCCCGGCGGCCCGTAGATCTGCTGGCTGGCCGCGATCATCCAGGCCGCCAGCACGATGAAGCCGGGCTTCAGGAATTCCGAGGGCTGAAAGGAGGCGAACCCAAGGCTGTACCAGCGCACCGCGCCCTTGCCGAAATCGGTGCCGAAGATCGGCAGCAGCGCCAGCGCCACAAAGGCAAGGGCAAAGCCGATCACCGCCAGCCGCCGCACCATCTGCGGCGACATCATCGAGGTCAGCACCATGGCCACCATCGCCGCACCGCCGAAAAAGGCCTGCCGCTGTACATAGTGGAAATTGTCCAGCCCGTTGCGCGAGGCCAGCGGCACCGAGGCAGCCAGACCAAGGAGCAGACCGACGATGAACAGCGTCAGGATGAAGGTCATCGTCCACTTGTCCAGTGTCCGCCACCATTTCGGGAGGATCGGCTCCCCCTCTTGCGCGGGAAGCGCGCCATAGACCATCTCAGTCATGGGTTCACTGCCTTGATAGGGCCCCGATTTCAGGACCGTTTTTGCCTCTGGTCTGCCCCGTTTGCAGGGCTTATTCGTGAAACTCTAGCCTGATTGGCGCTTGCAGGCCAGCCTGTTCCTGCCTCTCGGGCCGGGAAAATGCCCCGGTTGCGCCCGCCTCTGGTCACATTGTGATCAGCGCCCGCATCTGCGTCCCCTCCCCCTGCCCGCTTGCGCAAGCCCCCCTTTCGTGATCGGTGCGGGGGATGCAGATCAAGACCCTGATTCTCGGCGCCGGCGCGGCTGGCATGATGTGTGCGGCCCATGCGGGCGGCGACTGTCTCGTGGTGGACCACGCCCGCGCGCCGGGCGAGAAGATCCGCATCTCCGGCGGCGGGCGCTGCAACTTCACCAATATGTATGCCAGCCCCGCGAACTACCTGTCGCAGAACCCGCATTTCTGCAAATCCGCACTGGCGCGCTATACCCAGTGGGACTTCATCGAGCTGGTGGGCCGCCACGGCATCGCCTGGCATGAAAAGACCCTCGGGCAGCTCTTTTGCGATGACAGCGCCAAAGAGATCGTCGCCATGCTGGTCAAGGAGCTGCGCGCCGCCGGGGCGGATCTCTGGCTGCAAACCTCGGTGACCTCCGTTGCCGAGGGCCCGCAGGGTTTCACCGTCCGGCTGGAGCGCGAGGGCAAGCCCGTCACCGTCACCGCCCAGAACCTCGTGCTGGCCACGGGCGGCAAATCGATCCCCAAGATGGGCGCGACGGGTCTGGCCTATGAGATCGCCCAGCAATTCGGCCTGCCGGTGCTCGACACCCGCGCGGGCCTCGTGCCCTTCACCTTTGGCGAGGAGCGGTTCAAGCCCCTCGCAGGCGTCGCCCTGCCCGCACGCCTCTCCAACGACCGCGCCAGCTTTGACGAGGCCCTGTTGTTCACCCATCGCGGCCTCTCCGGCCCTGCGGTGCTGCAACTTTCGAGCTATTGGCAGGAGGGCGAGGAGATCCGGGTGCATCTTATGCCTGACCTCGATCTCTTCACCGCGCTGCGCGACCAGCGTCAGCAAAGCGGGCGCAAGGATCTGACCACCGAACTCGCCCGCCACCTGCCCGCCCGGCTGGTGGAGGAACTGGCCAAGGACGGCAGCCTCAAGGGGCGCCTGGCGGATCAAAGCGATGCGGCGCTGCAAGCCCTCTGCGACCGGCTGCACGACTGGCGTCTGAAACCCTCGGGCACCGAAGGCTACCGCACCGCCGAGGTCACCCTGGGCGGCATCGACACCGACGCGCTCTCGTCGCGCACGATGGAGGCCAAGGCCCGCCCCGGCCTTTACGCGATTGGCGAGGCGGTGGATGTGACCGGCTGGCTCGGCGGTTTCAACTTCCAATGGGCCTGGGCCTCGGGATACGCCGCAGGCACCGCCATCCGGGGCTGATTTCCGCTTTGGTGAGCCCTGAAGCGCCCCCCTTACCTCACCCGTTCAACCGTCCGGTCACTTCCGCGATGAAATCCTCACCGCGTTTTTCAAAGCTGTCGTATTGATCGAAACTCGCCGCCGCCGGGGCAAGGAGGACCGTCTCGCCTTCACCCGCCTCTGCCATGGCGCGGGCCACGGCTGCGGCCATGGTGGTGCAGACCTCAGCTTCGACGTTGAGCTGCATGGCAAAATGCGCCGCCTCGCGGCCGATCACATAGGCCTTCAGCACCTCGCCCGTCGACGCCGCCAGCCCCTCAAGCCCGCCTTCCTTTTCCAAGCCACCACAGATCCAGCGGATCTTTTTAAACGCCTCCAGCGCCTTTTTCGCGCTGTCCACATTGGTCGCCTTGCTGTCGTTCACGTAGACCACGCCGCCCGCCTCGGCGATGCGCTGGCTGCGGTGCGGCAGGCCGGGGTAGCTGTGCATCGCCGCCTCGATCACCTTGGGGGCCAGCCCCAGCGCGCGGGTGGCCGCATAGGCGGCACAGGCGTTCTGGTGGTTATGCGCACCCGGCAGACCCTTGACGCCGCGCAGGTCGATCGAGGCCGCCTGCCGCCCCTTGCGATATTCGCTCAGGAAGCCTTTGCGGGCAAAGACGGTCCAGCCCGCCCCCTCGGTCAGCTTCTGGCCTGAGGAGATGCGGATCACCCGGTCGTCGCCCATCCCCTCGCTCAACTGGCCGGCCAGAAACAGGCCCTCGTCCTCATCCACGCCGATGATGGCCCGGTCCGGCCCGCCCTCGGCAAAGAGCCGTCGCTTGGCCGCGAAATAGCCGCCCATGCCGGCGTGACGGTCGAGGTGGTCGGGCGAGAGGTTGGTGAAGACCGCCACATCCGGCGTCAGCGCCCGCGCGAGGTCCGTCTGATAGGAGGACAGCTCCAGCACCACCACGCCGCCGTCGCGCGGCGGGTCGATGTCCAGCACCCCACGGCCGATATTGCCCGCCATCTGGCTGTCGCGCCCCACATGGTCGAGGATATGGTGGATCAGCGCCACCGTGGTGGATTTGCCGTTTGACCCCGTCACCGCAATCACCTTGGGCGTGGTGTCGAACTCGTCCCATTCCGTGGTCGCGACCGAGCGGAAGAACAGCCCGATGTCATTGTCCACCGGCACGCCCGCAATCAGTGCCGCACGCACCACCGGGTTGGGGCGCGGATAGAGATGCGGGATACCGGGCGAGACGATCAGCGCCGCGATATCGTCAAAACCCCCGGTGCGGGTCAGCTCGCGGCAGGTAAAGCCCTCGGCCTCGGCCTTTTCGCGCGCGCTGGGGTTGTCGTCCCAGCAGATCGCCTCCGCCTCGCCTGCGCGCAATGCCCGCGCGGTGGCCAGACCCGAGCGGCCCAGCCCCAGAACGGCAATCTTTTGCCCTTGAACGCCTTGAACCGGGATCATGCCGCACCTCGCCCTATGTTGACCGCAGTAAATCGCCGCGACACTGCACCGGAGCGGTGCGGGAATGCAAGCGGGGTTCAGCACGAAGGGCAGCGCCTGACCTTGGGGAGGCGAGAAGCGCCTTCCCGGGGGGAAGGTCAGGCGCTGTCCGGCCTATCGGCCGGACGAAGGCATGAAACCAGCGTACGCCCTGCTCACGCCGCCTTCACCCCGCCCCGCTAGATTTACCTCCGTCGCGACAGCAAAAGACCCAGGAGTTCGGCCCGCCCCGAGACCACCCCCTCATTGGGTGCAGGGCGGATCCGACCGAGGCCTCCCCCGGATTGGCCCTTAAAAAAGGCCAGCCCCGCTCCGCCCCTCCGGCGGCGCCGCCATCTTTTGACGACAAAGCCGCGCAAGGTTTTCCCCACGCGGCTCCTCTCTCAACAACAGCTCAGCGCCCGGCCCCTGACGGCCTGCGGCGCCCAAGCTGCTGGCCTCAGCGGACCTTCAGCGTTGCCAGACCGATCATCGCGAGGATCAGCGAGATGATCCAGAAGCGGATCACGATCGTCGGCTCCGCCCAGCCCTTCTTCTCGTAGTGGTGGTGGATCGGCGCCATCAGGAAGACCCGCTTGCCGGTGCGCTTGAAGTAGAGCACCTGAATGATGACCGAGAGCGCCTCGACCACAAACAGCCCGCCGACCACGGCCAGCACCAGCTCGTGCTTGGTCGAAACGGCGATGGCCCCCAAAGCCCCGCCCAGAGCCAGCGAGCCGGTGTCGCCCATGAACACAGCCGCGGGCGGCGCGTTGTACCACAGGAACCCCAGACCACCGCCAAAGAGCGCGGCGGTGAAGATCAGGATCTCGCCTGTACCCGGCACGTAATGCACGTCGAGATATTCGGTAAAGTCGACCCGCCCCACCGCATAGGCGATGATCCCCAGCGCGCCGGCCGCAATCATCACCGGCATGATCGCCAGACCATCAAGACCATCGGTCAGGTTCACCGCATTGGCCGCGCCCACGATCACGCAGATGCAGAAGGGCACGTAGAGATAGCCGAGATTGACCAGAGTATCCTTGAAGATCGGCAGCGCAAGCTGGTTCTGCAACTCGACCGGGTGGCTGTAGCTCGCCCAGAGTGCGGCGATGATCGCAATCGCAAACCCCAGCGCCAGCCGCAACTTGCCCGGCACGCCCTTGGTGTTCTGCTTGGAGACCTTGGCGTAATCATCGGCAAAGCCGATGAGGCCGAAGGACAGGGTCACAAACAGCACCAGCCAGACAAAGGGATTGTCCCAGCGCGCCCACAGCAGGGTCGAGAACAACAGCGCCCCCACGATCAGGAGGCCGCCCATGGTCGGCGTTCCGGCCTTCGCGAGATGGGTCTGCGGACCGTCATCGCGGATCGGTTGCCCCTTGCCCTGCTTGCGGCGCAGCACGTCGATCAGCGGCTTTCCGAAGACGAACCCGAAGATCAGCGCCGTCAAAAAGGCTCCGCCCGCGCGGAAGGTGATGTAACGGAAGAGGTTGAAAAAGTCCCCCCCGTCGGACAGAGCGGTCAACCAGTAAAGCATTCCGGAGCGGTTCCTGTAGTGAATCGTGCGTGGATGGGAGTCATGAAGGTGCGCTGCCTTGACCCATTTCCCGGATCGCGTCAACCACGCGGGCCAAGGCCATCGACAAAGAGCCCTTGGCCAGCACGATATCGCCACCCCGGATCTGCTCGCCCAGGTCTTCTGCCGCCTCGGCGGAGGTCTGAACCCGGATCCCGCGCTTGGCCTCCGGCAGGGCGGCGTGCAGATGCTGCATCAGCGGGCCGATGCAATGCACGGTGTCGATCGCGGCCATCGCCGGATGCTGCGCAAGCGCGGCATGGAGCGCCACCTCATCGGGGCCGAGCTCCTTCATGTCGCCGAGATAGGCGATGCGTCGGCCCTCACCCTTGGTCGCGGCCAGCACGGTCAGCGCGGCGCCGACCGAGGTTGGATTGGCATTATAGGCATCATCAAGCACGGTGACCTGACCGGAGGGCAGCGCCACGGTGAACCGCGCGCCGCGCCCCTTGACGGGCGACCACAGGGCCAAGCCTTGCAGGGCCAGTGTCAGATCGCCGCCCAAGGCGGTCACCGCCGCCAAGGCCCCAATGGCGTTCATCGCGAAATGCTGGCCCAGGGACTGGATCTGAGCCGTGACCTCCTGCCCTTCAAAACGGAAACTGGCGCGGGTCACATCGCCCTCCATCTCGGCATGGCTGAGCGCATAGGTGTCCCCCTTGCGGCCAAACCAGCGCACCTCGCAGCCTTCAAGGGCCGCGATATCACCGAGAACCTCGCTTTCGGGCAGGTCGGCGTTCAAGACCGCGATGCCACCGAGCTCCAGCCCTTGGAGGATCGAGGCCTTCTCGCGGGCGATCCCCGCCACATTGTCAAAGGCCTCAAGATGCACGGCGGCAACCGTGGTGACCATGGCCACATGCGGGCGGGCCTGGCGGGCCAAGGGGGCGATCTCGCCCGGGTGGTTCATGCCGATCTCGATCACCGCAAACTCAGTGTCCTCGGGCATCCGCGCCAGCGTCAGGGGCACGCCCCAATGGTTGTTATAACTCGCCACCGCCGCATGGGTGCGGCCTTGGGTGCTGAGCATGGCGGCGAGCATTTCCTTGGTCGAGGTCTTGCCGACCGAGCCGGTCACCGCGACCACCTTGGCCTTGGTGCGGGCGCGACCTGCGCGGCCCAGAGCCTCCAGCCCCTGCTGCACGTCCTCGACCAGCAACAGCGGCGCATCCGGCGACACCCCTTCTGGGATGCGCGAGACCAGCGCAGCACCGGCGCCTTTTTCCAGGGCCTGCGCCACAAAGTCATGCCCGTCGCGCGCCGCTGTCAGCGCGACAAACAGATCGCCCGGCAGCAGCGTCCGGGTGTCGATGGAAATCCCGTTCACCGCCCAATCACAAGGGGTCTGGCCGCCGGTGGCGGCAACGGCATCCGCAGAGGTCCAAAGTGTCATACCATTTTTCCGTCCAGAACCGCGACAGCCATGCTGGCTTGCTCCACATCATCAAAAGGCAGCACATCGGTGCCGATGGTCTGCCCGCTCTCATGGCCTTTGCCACAGATCAACAGCGCATCTCCGGGGGCGAGCATATCGACGCCGCGCAGGATCGCCTCGGCGCGGTCGCCAATGTTATGCGCATGGGGCGCACCGCCCATCACGGCGGCGCGGATGGCCGCCGGGTCTTCGGAGCGCGGGTTGTCGTCGGTCACGATCACCACATCGGCAGTGGCCTCTGCCGCCGCGCCCATCAGCGGGCGCTTGGTGGCATCGCGATCCCCACCCGCGCCGATGATGGCCACCAGACGACCGAGCACATGCGGGCGCAGCGCCTTGATCGCGGTGGAGACCGCATCGGGGGTATGGGCGTAATCGACAAAGACCGTCGCGCCATTGTCGCGGGTCGCCGCGTGCTGCATCCGGCCGCGCACGGTGCTGAGGTGCGGCAGGGTCGCAAAAACGCGCTCCGGCTCCTCGCCGCTGGCGATGGCAAGCCCTGCGGCCACCAGCACGTTTTCCGCCTGAAAGCCGCCGATCAGGTTCAGACGCACCCCAAAGGGGCGGTCGTGCCAGCTGAAGCGGATGTCCTGCCCGGTGGCGTCCACCCGGATCCCCTGCAGCGCGATATCGCCAAGGCCCCGGCCAACGGTGATGACCTCCTGCCCGCGCGCGGCGGCAATGGCGCGCATCTCGGCACCCTTGGGGTCGGACATGTTGATCACCGCGACGCCATCCTCGGACAGCACCCGGCGGAACAGCGCCGCCTTGGCGGCGAAATAGGCCTCGAAGGTCTCGTGGTAATCAAGGTGGTCCTGGGTGAAGTTGGTGAACCCCGCCGCGCAGAGCTGCACGCCGTCAAGCCGCCGCTGATCGAGGCCATGGCTGGAGGCCTCCATCGCCGCGTGGGTCACCCCCGCCTCTGCCGCCGCCGCAAGGGCGCGGTGCAGGGTGATCGGCTCCGGCGTGGTGTGGTGCAGCGGATGGGTCCAGGCGCCCTCGATCCCGGTGGTGCCGAGGTTCACCGCGCTATGGCCAAGCTCGGTCCAGATCATCCGCAGGAAGGTCGCCACCGAGGTCTTGCCATTGGTGCCCGTGACAGCCGCCATCACCGGCGGTTGTTTGCCGAACCACAGCGCCGCCGCGCCCGACAGGGCCTCGCGCGGGTCTTCGGCCACGACCAGAGCCGCCCCGGCGGCGGCGATTGCATCGCCTGCAAGCTCGGCCCCTTTGGCATCGGTCAGGATCGCCACCGCGCCCTGGTCCAAGACCTGAGGAACAAAGCTGGCGCCATGCACTTTGCTGCCCGGCAAGGCGGCAAAAAGAAAGCCGGATTTGACCTCGCGACTGTCCACGGCGAGGCCGGTGACTGCGGGATCCAGCCCTCCGCGGGCGGTCAGCCCCAATTGGCTGAGCTTGAGCGCTGGTCGTGTCGTCATGGCGTCCCCACCTCTTCAGTTCGAGGTGAGGGTTACACCATCAAGGGCCAGGGGTTCAATCTGCGGTCTGAGGCCCAAGAGCGGCGCCAGCCGGGCGATCATCTCGGCGGCCACCGGCGCGGCAGTCCAGCCGGCGGTGCGGCGCTCCTCGCCATAGGCGACGATCTGCGGCTCGTCCAGCGTCACCACCAGAACGTATTTCGGCTCCGACACCGGGAAGACGGCGGCAAAGGTGGCGATCACCTTGTCCTCGTAATAGCCGCCCATGGGCTTGGGCTTGTCGGCGGTGCCGGTCTTGCCGCCCACCTCATAGCCCTTCACATCGGCAAAGGAGGCGGTGCCTTCGCTCACCACCCTGCGCAGCATGTCGAGCGAGGCCTGAGCCACCTCGGGACGCAGCACCTGATGACCGATGCGCGGCGCCTTCTGCTTGAGGATGGTGGGGGCCACATAATGACCGCCATTGGCGATCGCCGCATAGCCCGCCGCCAGATGCATCGGCGTGGTGGAAATGCCATGGCCATAGGAGATGGTCATCGCCGAGAGCTCCGACCAGTTCTTCGGCATCAGCGGCTGGCCGCCGGAGGCCTCGACGATCTCGAAGGGGGTTGCCCGCAACATGCCGAGATCCTCGAGGAAGGCGCGCTGGCGGTCGGCGCCGATCTGCTGCGCCAGCCGGGCGGTGCCGATGTTTGAGGATTTCTCGATGATCTTGGTGACCGTCAACTCTTTGCCGTAGTTGTGGAAATCCTTGATCGCGAATTTGCCCCAGCGCAGCGGGCCGCGAATGTCGATCACCGTCTCCGGGTTCACCAGCCCCAGTTCCATCGCCTGGGCGGCGGTAAAGATCTTGAAGGTGGAGCCAAGCTCATAGACCCCCTGCACCGAGCGGTTGAACAGCGGGCTGGCCGAGGGGTCAAAGCCCGAGGTCGGCGGACGCGGACGGTCGTTGGGATCGAAATCCGGCAGGGAGGCGACCGAGATCACCTCGCCGGTGTGCACATCCATCAGGATCGAGGTCGCCCCCTTAGCATCCATCAGGCGCATACCGCCGTAAAGCACCTCCTCGGTGGCGTCCTGCACCGAGAGATCGAGGCTGAGTTCCAGCGGTTTGCCCGCATTGGCGGGGTCGCGCAGGTAGTCGTCGAACTGTTTCTCGACGCCGGCAACACCGATCACCTCGGCGGCATTCACGCCCTCCTTGCCAAAGGAGGCGCCGCCCAACACATGGGCGGCAAGCTTACCATTGGGGTAAAGACGCATTTCGCGCGGGCCGAACATCAGGCCGGGATCGCCGATGTCATGCACCGCCTGCATCTGTTCGGGGCTGATTTTCTTCTTGATCCACAGGAATTTACGCTTGCCGGTAAAATCCTCGATCAGGCGGTCGCGCTCGAGGTCCGGGAAGATCTCCGCCAGTTTGGTGGCCGCCGCCACCGGGTCCACCATCTGCGGCGGCTGGGCATAGAGCGAATGGGTCTCGAAATTGGTCGCGAGGATCCGTCCTGCGCGGTCGACGATATCGGCGCGCTGGTTGGCGATGGCGCTGCCGCCGATGGCCGCCACCGGCTCGGTGGGTTCGGTGGTCGACATATAGGCCATGCGGCCGCCAATCGCGACATAGGCGCAGACAAAGAAGGCCGCCAGCACCAGAAGCCGCCCCTCGGCGCGGCTGCGGGCGCGGATCTCCATGTCACGGTGTCGCTGGGCGAGGTTCTCGCGCTCGATCAGGTCCGGGTTCTCGCCGCGCGCCCGAGCGGGCAGGACGCGGGCCAGCGGGCGCAGGGGGGTGCGGGTCATTGGTCTTCCTCCCGACCATAGGCGGAGACTTCCACCCCCTCCTCGATCACCAGACCGGAAGGCGGAAAGGAGACCTCGTCGACGCGGCCGAACTGGTCAGGGCGCAGCGGCAGAAGGCCGAGGGGTTCGAAATTGATCTCGGCCAGCTCGCGCAGCCGGTCGGGGCGGTTGAGATAGGCCCATTCGGCGCGCAGCACGCTGAGTTTCACCTGTGCATCGGCGATCCGGCTGCGCAGCGCCCGGGCCTCCTTCAGCTCCTGCTGGGTGGCATAGTTCTCCTGATAGGCCCAGAAGGCCAGCCCGAAGACCGCAAGGATCGTCAGAAGGTAAGCCAGGGTTCTCATCAGCGGTGCTCTTTCAGCTGGGGCATGCTCAGGTCCTTGGCGGAGATCTCCGCCGGTGCGGCTGCGGTGCGTCGGCCCACCCGCAGGCGGGCGGAGCGGGCGCGCGGGTTCATCGCCAGTTCCTCGTCATCCGGGCCGACGGCCTTGCGGGTGACCAGCTCGAACTGGTTGGGCTGGTCCTCCTGCGCCGGGGCATAGCGATTGGCATTGCCGGTCTTGCCCGCGCGGTGCTGGAAGAAGCGTTTGACCATGCGGTCCTCGACCGAATGGAAGGTGACCACCGCCAGAAGCCCGCCGGGTTTCAATGCCCGTTCGGCAGCGAGAAGCCCGCCCATCAGCTCCTCATATTCACCATTCACCGCGATCCGCAGCGCCTGAAAGCTGCGGGTGGCGGGATGGGACTGGCCGGGTTTCGGGCGCGGCAGGCAGCTTTCGATGATCGCGGCGAGGCGCAGGGTGGTGGTGATCGCCTCGAGGCTGCGTTCCCGCACAATCGCCTTGGCGATCCGGCGCGAGGCGCGTTCCTCGCCGAAATTGTAGAGGATATCGGCCAGCTGCACCTCGGTGAGCTCGGCCACCAGATCCGCCGCCGAGGGGCCATCCTGACTCATCCGCATATCGAGGGGGCCCTCCTTCATGAAGGAGAAGCCCCGTTCGGCCAGGTCGAGCTGCATCGAGGAGACGCCGAGGTCGAGCACCACGCCGTCGAGACCTTCGGCGTAGTCGTCCATGCGGGAGAAGACGCCCTGCTGCAGCACCAGCCGGTCGCCGTATTCGGCCGCCCAGGGCTGCGCCAGTTCAAAGGCCAGCGGGTCGCGGTCGACCCCGATGACCTGCTCCGCCCCGGCGGCCAGCAGGCCCTTGCTATAGCCCCCTGCCCCGAAGGTGCCATCGAGCCAGCGGCCCGAGACCGGCGCCACGGCAGCAAGCAGCGGCTTCAGCAGGACGGGGATATGGGGACCGGAGGGGGCAACGGTGCGGTCCGTCATGGCTCATGCGCCTCCGGCGCCGTCTAGTAGCTCGAGGGGGTCAAAACCCTCCGGCAGATCTTCCATCATCTTCTCTGCTTCCGCCATCTCGACCGCCTCGTAGGTCTCGGGCTTCCAGATCTGAAAGGTGTCGCCGGAGGCGATGAAAAAGGCCTCGCCATCAAGATCGATCTTCTGGCGCAGTTTGGCGGGAAGCACAAGCCGTCCCGTCTCGTCCACGCTGGTCGGCAGCGACTGGCCGTTGAACATGCGCTCGAGGATCTTGCGCCCCTTGGAACCGCGCGGCAGGGCGGCGATCTTGGCGTCGACCTCCTCGATGGCTTCCATGGTGTAGCATTCGAGGAACTGGCGGCGCTGGTCGCCATAGACGATCACCAGCTCCGGGTTGCCGCCGGGGGCGCAGTTCGGGTCGGACGCCTCCAGCACACGCCGAAAAGAGGCCGGGATAGACACCCGCCCCTTACCATCGACCTTGTGCTGGCTTTCGCCTCTGAACCTGCGGCCCAATGTGCCGTCCCTTTCCGCGTCCCTCGCGCCTTGCCCCCCGCTTCAGGGGGCTGAAACTAAAAGGGGCGGGTTGATCCGCTGCCACTGATCAACCCGCCACCTTGACCCGCTGAGCGGGGTGTCCGACTGCGCGCGCCACCTGGGGGGATGTCTGCTCGCCCGCGCGCCGGATCTCTTGATTGATGAAAGCGAAGGCCTGTATGAAACCTGCCGTTTTTTACTGTGGGGTCGTTTGGTGCCCCGTGCTCTTCGTCCTCATCGGATATCTAAGGGATACTATGGGAAAGCATGGTCTAGCAACCCATTTTTAACCGCCCCCTCGCCAGATTCGGCGAAATGAGTCCGATCCCGCTGTCACATTCAAGACATGAAACACAGAATTTCGCCGCATGTGGGGCAAATGGCGCGCACTCACACCACATATATGGGCCAATCCCGCAAACCTATCCTTCCCCTAGTTTCCCGAAAATTTTTCAGGCCGGATTTCCGGGAAGAGGAATGTTCCACCAATGTTCTCAATAATGTGGGCGGAAACCCCGAAAAACAACTTTTTCCCCACCAAAAGTGATTCGTTTTCGGCACCGGACCAGAGAGGACCATGTATTCCCATGACGCCCATGATTTCCCACCCCCACCCTCCCGCTCCACAAGTGAACCGCGCTGTTTGTAGCGTGACGGACTTTTTTGCAGTGAATGACAGACTTTTTTACAGCAACCGATTTTTGGCTGAAGCGGGATTGAAGGTGTCTACACGTGAGAGCGTAATCCCTAAGCAGTCACAAAGTGGAACTTGATCTGGCCACTGGAATCATCTCAGAAATCGCCTGTCCTCGAGGACTGGGAGCGGCCATTGAATTGTATGATGGTCGTCGGGGTGAGTGTGTGAGTGATGGCCCCGTGCCGGGGGAATTGATCCCCCGGCCTCCCACTCCGTTGATGATCCCTACTGCCTTTATTCCAAAAGTATCAGATCTCCTCACCCGAAGGTGGCGAGGAAGGCCTCTGCCGCCTCCTGGCCGCGCAGGCGGTTGGTCGCCCCGTCATAGTGGACGTCATCGCCGGGGATGAAAGTTGCGCCCTCTGGCCGGGGCAGGAAGATGCAGTCCGCCAGCTCCTCGGCCGCGCCGGATCCGGTGGCGAGTTTCGCATGTTCGGCATTCATCGCGATAGTGGCCCCCCATTCGGGTTGGCCGCCGATCTCCATGATCACCAGCGGGAACGGCCCCCAGCTCGCCCGCAGCCCGTCGATGACGCTGTTGAAGAGCGCGGCATAGCCGGTGGCGTCGCTGCTCTCGCCCTGGCACCAGAACAGGCCCTTGACCTGAGAGCCGGGATTGCGCGCCAGGAGCGCGTTCACATTGGCAACCATCAGATCATACATGCGCCCGTCATTGGCCGGGTCCCAATGGAAGAAGAGATCGGTATCCGCCGCCGCCATGCAGGCCGCCACCTTCTCGCGCCCCGGCGTCGGGACGGTATCGACCAGGTGGCGCATGATATAGGCCGCCGGGCTGACCCGGCCGAGATTGGGCGAGCTGTGGGTCACCGGATGCACCATGGGCACCGGGTGGCCGATGCCATAACCGCTGTCGAAGGCGGGATTGATGCTCGCGCCGCTGCCGTCATTGGTATAGCCATCCGCGCCGCGCCCGAAGCCCGCAACCGCCAGCGCCTCCAGCACCGGCCGGTCAATGGCCGGATCCCAGTCGGCGGTGGCGCTGCCGCCCACCATGTTGGACTGGCCCGCAAAGATATAGATGTCGGCGGGCGCGGCGATGCGGTCCTTCAGCGGGAAGATATTGGCGTAGCCCACCCGGCCCACCAGGTCCGAGGGCACCACCAGCACCAGATCGGTATGGTTCACCGTGGGCACGAAGCGGCGCACCGTGGTGGATTTGTAGGTGATCGGGGTTGGATGCGAGAAGGTGCTGCCCCCGCCTTCGAGGCGCGGCCGGGTGGTGCCTGCGGTCAGCACCGGCACCTCCATCACCGCCGCGTAGGGATCGCCCGCCACAAGGGGCGTCGGCAGCGGGTAGTTCAGCAGGGAGAAAGCCTGGGTGCCGGAGGCCACCATCGCGCCGATCTCCGTGTCCCAGGTGACGCCCGCCGGGGCCGGTTCCCATTCCGCCACGATGCGGAAGTCGGCGGCGCCGTCAGGGATCAGCCCCCGAACCCCGAAGACCGGCGGCGTCAGCGGGGCCTCGACCGGGGTGCCGAGCGCCAGAACCGAGACCAGGTCATCCTCCCCCGCCGGGATGGCATAGGGCAGCTCCGGCCCCTCGACGGTCACCCAGGCCGCGCCGTTGATCTGATAGGCGAGGCCGGAGCCACCGCCGAGGGTGACAACGGAGACCGAGCCATCGGCCTCCCGGTTCAAGGTGGGGCGCGCGGCCTGCCCCTGGGCGGCAAAAGGACTAAGCATGGTCGACCACCACCGTCTCGGTATTGGCGGTCAGGCTGCGCCCCCAGACCCGCTGGCCAGATGAAGCCGGGGCGAGGCTGGCCACCGCAAGGTCGCGCTCGCCCTGCCCGGTGCCATAGCGAAAGCCCTTGGCGCTATCGGCCGGGGTGGCGGAGCTGCCGCGCCGGATCTCCACCGGGCCGGTGGTGGCCTGGAAGGTGATGGTGGTTGCGTCCCCGTCCGTGAGCTGGGTCCAGTCGGTCGTGACTTCGATATGTGCTTGCTGCCTTGGCATGTGCCTCTCCGTTTAAAGCAGGGTTCAAGTCTTCTTTGGCCGGGTGGTCACCACACCAGCCATTCTTCCACGTCCTCGGTGATGTCGCGCATCTTGATCCAGCGGCTGCCGACCGGCTGGCCCTTGCGCAGGCGGATCTGCCCCAGAAGGCCGACCACGTCCCATTCGGCCCGATCCGCGCGGGACACGTATTCCAGCTCGGGGTCAAACTCCGGGTTCAGCACCTGGCGCATCTCGGCAATCCGCTCGGCACCCTCGGGTACGCTCACGCCCTCGGGCACCTGGTCGGCATAGAACACCCGGACCTCGGGCTTCTCGATCTGCACCTCGGTCTCGACCATGCGCGGAACCCGGTGAATGGCTTGCGCACCATTGACCAGCACGGCCGCGCCGCTTTCGTCCACAATCGGGAAGTCGTCAAAGAGGGGTTCCTCCTCGCTGCGTGTCTCGCGGCGCAGAACCGCCTGCCCCTCGATCACCTCGATCACCTGGACCTCCAGTTGCACGGTCCGGGTCGCCTGGCGCATCTCGGTGCGGGTCTCAGTCAGGACCTCGGTCCAGCGCAGCAGCTCGGCCTCTTCCGTCAGAACCCGCCCCAGCGCATCGCGCAGGTACTTGCCCCACCACTGGTCATTGTCGCTGTTGCCGATGCTGGAGGCGGTGGCGGAGATCACGCCGATGATGGCACTGGCCGGGTCCTGGGCGGTCGTCGGGCGGATCTTGCCATTCTCCAGCACTACCGACAGGCCCACCCGGTCTTCGGCGTTCGGGTTGCCATCGAGATGCTCGAAGAACTCCCCCACGTCCGCGCCTGTCGTCGAGACGAACCCGTCGATCAGGATACTGCCATCGCCCCGAAACCTCATCTTCATGTCCTGTCCGCTCTGATAGGAGGAACGGCACGTCAGAAAGTCGAAGTTGGTGGCCGCCGCGCGATCCATGGCGATGCGCAGGGCGTCGTTGGAGAATGCCAGATTGGCGCTTCGGACACTGAGGCGAGCATTGTTGTTGGTGGTATCGCCTTTGATGTCCATTCGCCCGTCGCCGTAGAAGTCCAGGAACTCCTGATCCGCGCCGCCCGTGGCTGCACAGGTCACACGGAACCGGCCGTCATCCGCCAGAAGGTCCACCCAGCCGTCGCCGTTCTCCAGGCGCATGCGGGTGGAGCTGGAGGAAGAGGCCTGGCTGATATGAACCAGCCGGATCGGGTTGGCGGTGCCGATGCCCAAAAGACCGCTGGAGTTGAGGTTCATGACCTGGGAATTGTTGATCCGCCACTCGTGCCGCAGCGCCCCCAACGCGCCCAACTGCATGCGGTAGTCGTTGCTGATGAGCGTATCGCCATCGACGGTCTGGAAATCCACATAGCCGCCATTGCGCAGGATGCGGGAGATCTCGCCCGCAACCGGGCTGTCGGTTTCCACAAGGTCGATGGAAGGGTTGATGCTGCGCAGGGACAGCAGGGACTTGGGGTCAATGTTGCCTGCCCCAATTCCCAGACGCCCGCTGTTCTTCAGCATGGCGATCACCGCCCCCTCAGCGCTGTAGAACTCCCGGTCGCCATTGGCCGCGACCACCTGGCTGGCTTCAATCGCCTGCTGCGCGGTGATCAGCGCCTGCACCGCCGCGACCAGCTGCGCCGCAAGCCCCAGCGTCGGATAGATGGCATAAGCCGCCCCCGAGGCGGTGGCCCCGAGATAGGGTGAGGCCAGGGTGATCTGCTCGGCCAGATTGACCGCGACCACCTCATAGATCCGGCCATCCGGGCCGACAAAGGCGTAACCGGGAGCGACCTTGCCATAAAGGCCGGTGCCGGTGCCCTGCACGGTGGCGCTGCCGTTGGTGACCGCCACCGTGCCCGATTTGATCCAAACAGTCATATCTGCTGCCTTCCTTATGTGACCTCAAAGACTTTCCAGGCGATGACGGGGTTCTGGAACGTGACATCCCCCATCGCTTCAATCGACAGCGCCAGGTAAAGGCGCTGATCGGTGGCGGTGGCCCACCATGGGTTCACCAATGTTGCCGGGTCCTGGCTCCACAGGGCTGCGGGAGCGGGATTGGCCCCGCCAAATCCATTCCAGCGTGCGCCAGGCTGGATCTTGGCATCCACGCTCCAGAAGGTGTTGTTGGGATCGAGCGCGCCGCCCCCGATTGCCCCGTTGGTCACAGCGGCAAAGGCCACCAGCGCCACGCGGTTGGCCTGCCAGACATCATTTGCCCCCACGCGAATGCCAGTATTGACCCAGAGCCATTTGGCCCCGTTGCCATAGGTGCCCGAGACCGAGAGCGTGCCTTGCGCCAGGACCATCGGCCTGCTGATGACCAGCCCGGCGGCTTTCACCTCGCCCGTCTCGAAGTTCAGCTTCAGACCGGCAGTCGGACGCCCATTGGCTCCCTCGGCGTAGTTGTCGCTTTGCAGAACATCGGTGATCTGCCCGCGTCCGACCATCGCCCGACCGATGTAGGCGTTTTCCAGGTAGACGCCCGCCGGGAAGTAAATCCCGTCGATGGTGCGGGCCGAGGTATAGGCCCCGAACACCACCGCCGCCTGTGCTCCGTTCGGGGCGGCGATCTTGAAGGACGAGGCGGCAAAGGTCACGTCCACAGTCGGCGCGCCACTATCGCCCGCGTCCGCTCCAAGGATCATGCCGCCAATGACGCCGCCCGCCGAGACCCGCAGCACGTATTCTGCACGCAGGCCGTCGATGCTGGTCGCGACCTCATCAATCGCGGCGGTATGCTGCCCTACGGTTGTCGAGACGGAATTGAGGCTTTGCGCCTGGGCACTGATCTGCCCCTCGGCGGTGGTCAGGCGGCTGGTATGCTGCGACAGGGTGCTGGCCTGTGCCGCAATGTCATCCTCCGCGTCATCGAGCGCCGCCTGCGTTGCGGTCACCGCCTGGGAGATCGCGTCGATGTCATCCTCGGCCTGCGTCACCCGCGATGTCACCGCGTCGATGGCGGTGGTGGCGGCGTCCAGCTCGCCCTCCGCATTGGTGAGCTGCGCCTGCGTCGCGGTGATCGCGAGGCTCAGCGCCTCGGTCTCGCTGGCCCGCACGCTGACCTCATCGAGCAGCGTTGCCTCCGCGTCGTCAATCCGGGCACCGAGCGCGGTGGAGATCGCCGCCGAGGCGACTCGGTCAGCCGAGATCTCCGCCCGCACGTCCTGGGCGACATAGGCCAGCTCGCGCCGCGCCTGCTGGCCCATCTGATAGGCGATCAGGTTGCCCTGCAGCTGACCCAGGGCGCGCAGCTCCAGACCCTCCATGGCCGTAAGGATGCTGGCCTCGGTCGGGGCAATGGCGACATTGACGATCTCCAGCACATCGGCGGTGGCCGCGCCCTCGATGGCCTCCCAGACCGTGTCATCGAGCAGGTCCGGTGTGATCCGCACATCCGGTGTCGAGACCACAAGCCAGCCGCTCCATTCAGTCTGCCTGCGCCGGGCAATGGCCTTGGCGCGCAGCTCATAGGTGGTGTTCGGCAGCACCGGCTGATGCAGGTAGACCCCCTCGGCCACATCCGAGGTGCTGACGGTGGCGGTTTCCGTCTGTTCCACCACCCGGATCTGGAACGACAGGCCCTCGCAGGTCTCGGCAAGACCGGGGTTCCAGGTGATGCGGATGGCGGGCGCACGGGGCTGGCCGCTGCCATTGGTGACGGTCACCCCGGTCACGGTAAAGCCCACAACGCCCGCGTCGATAGCCACAATCGGGCCGGTCGGCTGCGGGGCTTCCGGCAGCTCCAGGTCCAGATCCGGCGCGAAGTCGGCCGGGTCGGTCTCCCGCAGCGAGAAGGAGACATTGAGGGTCAGGAGGTCATAGGCGACCTCGGTGATGCGGAAGGTCTTGGAGACATAGCCATAGTCGGCCAGCGTCAGGGTCACCGTCTGCAGCGGCCGCAGGCGGGCATATTCGCCGGGCAGCGGCAGGCGGTGGGTGCGGAACCGGCGGTTCTCCTGCAGGAGCGCATTGGCGAGCTGGCGGGCCTGCTCGGCGCTGGAGACCATCGGCAGGCTCAGCTCGAAGAGCTTCTGGCGGCCGTCCTCGGCGACCCAATCCTCCATGACGAGGGTCTCCAGCGTCGCCGCCTCCCAGAGCGCGGCCGGGCTGGTATGGGTGATCGTCACCCCGTTAAAGGTGCTTTCAAGCCCCGGAAAAGGGTCATGCTGCCAGGCATCCGAGACCAGGAGGTCGTCGCCGGAGATCTCGGCCGAGCTGGTTGCGGCCGCGCCCACCAGCGGGAACCAGTAACCGCCCATCTCCACGATCTGCGCATTGGCCGAGGCGAACAGCTCTTCCAGGAAATCGGCCGGCGCATCCTCGAACCGGACCTCGAAGCCGCCGGTGAACTGCGGCCGGTTCTCGGCACCGACGCCAAGGTCGCAGGCGTCCATTGCCGCTGCCCATTCCGCATAAGGGAGGTCCTCGGCCTCCTGTGCAGCGCCGCCCCAGATCCGGCCATCCGGCAGGGTGATGCCGCGCAGCACGTTATAGGCGATCACCATCAGGTTGGCGGTCTGCTCCCAGGTGGCGGGATCGCCAAAGCGATGTGCCCCGCTGCCGCCTGCGGTGCTGTCCTTGCGCGGGTCGTAGAGCGGCGGGCCATCCATCTCGAAGGCGTATTTAGGTACGCCGCCGGGATAGAGCCGGTCGTTGCGATGGAAGTAGAGCGTCGCATAGCAGGTCTGGGTCAGGATATGGTCAGCCGTCCAGGGCCGGTCGGCATCCGCGCCGAACCGGGTCACCAGATCCGCATTGGCCGCCGTCTGGCTGCCGTCGAAGTAGCGGATATACCCATAGACGATGCCGCCATCGGTCTTGGACTGGATCGGCTGCAGCCCGTTGGCCAGCGGTGCGCCCAGTTCGGCATATTCCCCGTCCAGGATCAGGCGGCGCAGCGTCGCGCCGGGAATGTCCCCCAGCTCGATCACATGGATCAGCCACTTGTTGTTCTCTTCGCTGCTGTTCTGATAGACGAGGTGCCCCTTGGTGGCGAAGCGGCCGAGGATGCTCGCCTGCGGCTCGGTCCCGCCGCTGGTGGTATGGCTCGACTGGATGCCCGGCTGCTTCTGCTTGCGCTGCTGGATCTTGGCGATGACCAGCGAGATCGCTGCCTTGACCAGGCTGCGCAGAAGCCCCGACGCGATGGTGGCCAAGGTTACCTGACCGCCGACAAAGGCAGCAATCGTGGACACAAGGGCGGAGATCGGATCAGCCGCCGCAGGCCCGGCCCAAAGGAGACAGATCAGGAGGAACAGGAGGCGGCTCATGGGCGGAACACCCGCACGGCCTGGCACAGGCTCACCGCGCTCGGACCCGAGAGGGTCAGCACATGGATCTGCGGCCCGCCGATGATGCCGAGCGCCAGATCGTCCTCGGCCTGCAGGGCGGCGATATCGCCCAGCCGGGCCTCCGCAGGGGAGACCTCCGGCATCAGGCTTGCCGCCAGCTCAGCCAGATCCGCATAGCCCCTGGCGCGCAGGAGCCGCTTGCCCTCGTCGAGGCTCTTGTACTCGATGGCGAGCGCGGCCCGCACGTCCCGCCCCCCGGTCAGCTTGTACCAGCCCCCGGCGAAATTGGCGCAGTCCACCCGCCCCGGCCGGAACCCGCTCCAGCGCAGGCGCACCCCGCGCAGGTAGTGCAGCAGCATCTCGGCCCGGTCCATCGTCAGCCCCCCCATGGCACCGTCCACTGTCCGGTGGTGTCGATGTATTCCCGGCCCCGATCGTCAGGGTCGCGGCGCTTCAGCTCGGCGCTCGATCGCTTCAGCGGCAGGCCGAAGGTCAACAGCCGCGCGTTGGAGACCATGACCAGCTCGGTGTAGCTGGTGCCGCCCTTCTTGCGCTCCTCCGGGGCCTGATTGAGGAAGCCTTTAAAGCGCCGTTTGGGCGTGCCGAGCGGTGCGCCGCTGTCGATGTTCAGCGGGCAGGAATGGATTTCCACCCGCGCCCGGCGCGGCTCATAGCCCTGCAGCAGGGTCTTCACCTCATCGGTGAAGGGCGGCAGCTTCACCCGATAGTTCCGCACCTGGAAGCCCGGCGTCACGATGATCGGCGGCACCTCGATCACATTGCCCGCCCCGAAGTAGAGGCGCAGCTCCCCGTCGATCAGGAACTCCTGGTGATCGTCCCCCGACCAGAAGCCGATCACCTCCGGCAGGCCGGTGGTCCGGTTCTTGGCCCGGATCCACAACAGCACCCGCGCGTCGGTGCCGCGCCGTTCTTCGAGCTGGGCCTGTGTGACTGCGTCGTATTCCATGCTCATCTCAGTGTCTGAACCCACTCAAAGGAGCCGCCCTCGCTCAGGGTGGCGCGGCTGTTGCCGTATTCGGCCGAGGGGATGATCGCCTTCAGGACCGGGGTGCCGAGCGTGACCGCCGCCCCCACCTGCGCGCCGGGGCGGATGTAGGGGATCACCTCGATGTCACTGGCGACGCCCGAGGCCCCGGCAATGCCGCCGGTCACCACCCGGTGATAGGCGTAGCGGGTCGGGTTGGCCCCGTAGGTGAAGCCCAAGAGATCCCCGATGGAGATCCGGTAGTTCACCGGCAGGCCGCCGATATCCAGCTCGCGGTTGTTCGCCGCCAGCGCGTCGATCACGGGCGCGGCCGCGCCCAGGATGGACAGGTCCGGGTCATAGAGCGTGCCGGGCATCCTCGTGTCCCAAAGCAGAAGGCTCGCGCCCGGCTGCTCGAGCAGCGCCAGCCGCGCCTCCATCGCCGCCCAGACGGCATGGCTTTCCTTGTCCAGGACAACGGTGCCGCGCCAGAGCCGGGTGCCCATGCCATGGGCGATCACCTCGCCGCCGCCGGTCTCGGATTGGGTCTGCGCCCGCCCCAGCCGGAAGCTGACCCGCTGGATCGGCAGGTCGGCAAAGAACTCATTGACTGCAAGAGGCCAGGTCAGAGGCATCAGCCGATACTCCAGGGGTCGTTCAGATTGCGGTCGAAAGTGGCGTTGGAGTTTTCCCGATCATGGCCCTGCACCACCTCCAGGGCGGTGTCCTGCGCCTGTTCCTTCACCACCGCCCGGAACAGCGGGCTAGGTTCGATCAGCACGCGGCTTGCCCCCCGCTCGCCACTGACCCCCGAGGCGGCAAAGCCCCCCGACACGACCGGCGGCGCGGCAAAGGCCCCGCCATTGGCAAAGGACGGGACCATGCCCGGCAGCAGCGCGCCCGCGTTGATCGCCTCCAGAAGGTGGCGGTGCTTGCGGGTCGCCTTGGCGTTGACGAAGAACTCGCCGGGGCTGGCCAGCACGATCTCCTGATCGGCGCGGTCGCCGCCCTTGCCGGTGATGATGCCGCCATCGGCCTTCTTGAAAATCTTGCCGAAGAGACCGCCGCTCTCGGAGGTGCCGAACAGCCCGGCCAGCGATCCCTCGCCCAGGAGCGCCGCCTCCAGCACGGCCGCCGCGATGGCCGCCTTGACGCGCCGCCAGGCGTCGGTGGCCTCATCGCCGCGCGCGGTCAGCGCGGTCAGCACATCGCCGGAGACATCGCCCAGCAGCTCAGCCGCGCCCTGTGCCGCCTCGATGGCGTTCTGCTCCTCGACCCGCTTGCGGATGATCGCCTCCAGCGCCTCGCGCTCCTTGTCCGTGGCCGAGGCCATGGTCTCGCGATGGCGGATCATTTCCTGCTGAACCGGGTCGGTCTCGCGCAGGATCTCCAGGCGCTCCTGCTCCCGGCGCAGCAGCTCCTCGATGGCCTTGCGCTCGGCATCAAGACTTGAAGATGAACCAGGCTTGCTGCGGGTCTTTGTTTCCCGGCCCCAATCCGTTCTCGTGCTGTACCCGCCTGTCCAAACTCCCGGACGATTGTTTGCTGGGTTGCGGGGATCATTGGCCTCAAAGCCAGTGACAGTATTCTCCGAGGCACCGGATCCATACCCGGTTGCGACCAGTTGTTGGGCGATCCCAAGAGAGATCCCAAGTCGATCCGCCAATTGGCGCGCCGCTTCCGCCGCACCATTGACCCCGGACGCAAGATCTACGTCACTGAAGCCCTTGGCCGCGTCCCATGCCTCCATCATCGCTGTCTTCAGCGCCTCGGAAACATTGAGCTCATCCACACGCTGTTGAAAAACTGTACGCTCAGCTTCCAGCCGCAACTTTGCGACAGTCAGGCTGCTTTCCCCATGGCTGACAATTGCGGCTGAGATTTCCGCTTCCGCTTGTAATTGCGAAAGCATCTTTTCAGCTTCAGCGGTTTCCTTTTGCCGGGCGATGTAAGCCTTCGCCGCCTCATCAGCTTGGTCGCGGATAGCTTGTGGGATCGCTTCGCTGGCCGCCTGAACCTCATAGAGTTTGGAAAGGACATCCAGCGTCGACTGATAGAACTTGGCCTGTTCTCCTTCGAGGTTCCCCAAACCGCCAGCCGCCTCCTTCAGGGTCTCCTGAAGAAGCTGAACAGCCTTGATCTGCTGATCGACCGTTCCAGCGTCCCCGATGCTCTCCAGCGCATTCTGGATGTCTTTGAAGAGGGCGTCGCTACCAGTCCTGGCAAACTGGCGCGACCCGTCGAAAAGGCGGCGGATCTCTCTCGTCCCCATGGTCTCAGTGAGCTTTTCACCAGCCGAGGCCGCGTCCAGCAGCAGTTGGTCAAGCGCGAGGGCTTTCAATTCCTGTTGAAGTTGGCGAACATCTGCCGTCGCATTGCCCCAACGCTTGCTGATCTCGTCCGCGCTAAGCTCCGACAATTCTTTGAAGGTCCGCAACTGGCTTTCAACCCGGTCAAGGACGTCCGTCAGGTCCTCGACTTCCTCGCTGGCGCTTGTCATCCACTGCACCAGGGCGGCACCGGCCGCAATCGAGCCGATGGTGACAAGGTTCAGCGGTGAGATCATATTGATAAAGGCCGCACGGGTCGCAGCAATGGCCGAGGCGGCACCGCGGTTGCCAAAGGCCTGGGTGATCTGGGTGCCCTGCTGGATGGCAAGCTGCAGCGGGTTCTGCCCCGCCGCCAGCATTACGCCGATATCGTTGAACTGCGCGGTGAGGTTGGCGGCGCTGCCTGCCGCAAGCTCCTGCCCCTGTTCAACCTGGCGCAGGCTGGCAACCCAACTCGACGCGCTGCTGCGCAGAGAGGCAAGACGTGCCCGCGCCGCTTCGGTCGTCCGGCTCCAGCGGCTCGTGGATTGGCTGACCTGTTCCGCCGAGCCTTTCAGCTTGTCCTGTTCGGCGCGCAGCTTTTTGACTTCCGACTGAGCGTCGGAGCCATCGACCAGGATCTCGCCTTGCACGATAAAGGTCATCGTTACCTCTCGTTCAGCGCACCGCGCGCTGCGTCTTCGATGATGCGAAGCCCCAGCCAATCGGCGGGCGTCAGGGTCAGCCCTTCCAGGCGCAGCGCGGGTTCAACGGCCGCGTAGTCGAGGCCTATCCAGAAGCGGGACCCATCGGCCTGGGCCAAGGCCCGCCACTGGGACTGGACCGCGAGGAAGCCCTGGAGGGCCGGGATATTGCAGGGCCAGATCCCGGAATGCCTGCCCTCCCGGCGCAGGGCCTCGGGGGCCAGATCCAGACCAAAGAGCGCGGCCTCCTCGGCGATCTCCCCGGCGGCGGTGCCGGTGGTGGGGAACAGGGTGCCGGTCGCCCAGGCGCGACCGGCCCACCTCAGTTTCCCGCGCGGTCCTCGATTGCGCCGCTGTAATAGGCCCGCACGAGTGCGACGCGCACATAGGACTTGCGCAGCATCAGCTCGAGGATCTCCTCGCTGAAAGGCACCGCGTCGCCCACCGCATTGGCGAGGTCTTCCATGCCGCAGACCATCTTGCGCAGCATCGCTTTCAAATTTTCGGCGTCGCCCAGGGTGATCGCGTCGAACTCGTCGTCATCGAGCACGTTGAAACTGGCTTTAAAGGTCTGCGCATCATGGCCTTCGCCTTTGGGCACCTGGACGGTGACGGTGCGGGTGAAGGTCGGTTTTTCGTCAATGTTGAACATGGGTCTGCCCTTTGGTCGATCAGGTGAGGGTGAGGGTGAACTCGTCGTTGCCGGTCTCCGGCAGCGGCACCAGGCGCAGGGGCCATTCCTTGACGTTCTGCGCCTGGGACAGCCCCTGCAGGCGCTGCATCTGCGCGGCCGGAATGTCGAGAGTGGCAATCCGCCCTGCCCCGGTCCCATGGACGAGTTGCAGCGCGGTGGCGCTCTGGTTCAGCGCCCGCAGGAAGGGGTTGAAGGTGGCGAGCGGAACCGCCTCGACGGTGGTCTCGATGCTCTCCTGCCGGTCGCCCAGCTTCACCTCTTCCTTGCCGATCAGGAACCGCCCCTCGATCTGGTTGCCCAGATCCATCGCGAAGGAGCGCATCACCAGCGCCTGCCCGTCGATTTCAAAGACCGGCGTGTTCGCCATGGTGGCGAGCTGCGGCACCGTCCAGGGCGTCAGGTTGGCAGTGGGCTGGGCGGTATCAGTCGGCACCGCAAAGAGGCCCCGGAAGGTGAACCGCAGTTTCGGCACCGCCTGTGCCTGGATGTCGATCCGCACATTGCCCCGCGCGCCGAGGATCACATAGCGGGTCCCGGCGATATGGAGATGGATCGAGGCGCTTTCCGGGTTCTGGGTGATCGGGTTGTAGATCACCGAGGTCGCGGCATTGACGGTCTCCGCCAGGCCGCAGGCGCGCAGCAGCGCCCCCCAGGCCGGGGGCGTGCCCGCCACGCCGGAGGGTGACAGCTCCGTATCAAAGGAGATCTCGCTCATCAGCTCGGTCGGGATGGTGGCGTCGGCACCGAAGTAGGGCCGCTCCAGATCACGGGAGACGTCAGTGCCTTCCATCGGCTTCAGTTGCACGTCCTGGGCCAGCACGGCATTGGCGGCCCCGGTCGGGGCAGCGTCGGTGCCATAGGTGGCCTCGGTCTTGACCAGCAGGACCTTCTCTTTCCAGTTCAGGGACATTTAGCCCTCCTTCTCGGTCGGGGTGGTCGCCGCCGCGCGGGGCGACTTCGGCTGGGTCGCCGCCACCTGTTTCAGGTCGCCATTGCTGGCGGTGGTGTAGCTGCCGCCAGAGGCGGGAAGTTTGGGCTTCTGGGCCTTGGGTTTGGTCATTGCACCGCGATCCTCAGTTGGTCGTTGATGGAAAACTCGATCATGTAGAGCAGCGCGCCGTTGCTGATCCCGGCCAGCTCTCCCCGGCGCAGCTCAAAGACGCCGAGGTCGGATCCGGCCGACCAGCCGGCCAGCGCTTGCAGCACCGCCTGGATGGTCGGGCGCAGATCGTCCAAGGCTCGGCTGCCGGTCTGGTCATACACCCGCTCCACCAGGAGCACGCCGATGGTCTCGGAATAGGTCTGCATGAAAAGGCCGGTGGCTGCGTCCGCGCGCAGGCCCTGGAGGCCCAGCGGGACCACAAAGGTGGTGGAACGGGCGGGCAGGCCGCGCTCCTTCAGAAGGCGGGTCAGATCCAGGGCGGTCTCGACCCGCCCGGCAAAGGAGGGGATCTGCGCGATCAGCCGGTCCCTGATGACGTCGAGCATCAGATGAACCCCTTCAGGCTGTCTTCGCTCAGCGGGCGCTCGCGATCCGTGGTCATCACCCCCTGGCTCGGGCTGGTCTTCGGCTCGATCCCGGCGACATCGAGGGTGATGATCCCCTTCGAGATGTCGCGGAGCTGGGCCATCGCGTCCCGGTAGCCCGCCTCGATCTGCTTCGGCGCGTCAAAGACATGCAGGTTCCAGATGGAGATCGCCCGGCTCAGCGCCGCGACCTGCGGCGGCACCTCCACCAGGGGGAGCTGGTAGCGGCCTTTCAGATAGCCGTCGATCATGGCGTCGGCGTCCGCAATGGCCTGGTCCACAGTGTCCTGGTCAACCACGCCGGTCGCCACATCGCCCCGATCCGTCAGGTCGATCAGCAGGCGCGCGCCATATCGGTCGTTGAGCTGGTCAAGGGTGGTGTAGGGCATCTGCCTGCGCTCCGAAGGAGGAAAAGAAAAAACCCGGCGACGCGCATCTCGCCGCCGGGCCGAGGCTCCGTTTACTGGAGCAAAAGCGGCTCTTGGGGCAGAGCTGGCCGCTTATTCGGGGACCATTGCGATCCGTTTGGTCATCAGGCGGGGTTCGGTCTCCAGCGCCTGCAGCTCGTCCTCGCTCAGCTCATCGAGCGGGATGCCCACCGGGATCGGCCCGAAGGTCCGACCGGCGCGGCGGAACCCCTTGTTCGGGCCTTGGACGCGCAGAGCCTTCGGGACCTCCACATCCTCAACAAGGGAGGGAAGCTCATCCTGCAGGCTGCGAGACACCACCTTGGCTGAGATCTCGGAGACACCAGCCGCAGTGGCAGTTAGTGCCGCCTCGAAGGGGTTGGCCTGGTCGTCACCCTGCGGAGGCATGGCTGCATCGCCCGCCGAGGCGCTGGTCCCATCGTCGCTGCCCGGCAGCGTTTGGGTGTCCGGGGTGGAGGTCTTGTCCTCCTCCCCGGTGTTGGCGGCATCCTGACCGGCGGCTACAAGGGCGGCTTCGACTTCCGCCACCAGCGCCTCCAGCTTCTCGGTCTTGATGTTGGCCGCGAAGTCGAGCTTCAGCTCTTCCGCGCGGGCCTTCAGGGCGTCACGATCACTCATCGCTCAGCTCCTCACGCCAGCCAGGGCGTGACGAGCAGCTTGGCGGTGCCCTTCCACTCGTTGGTTTCGCCACCGGCCCCGAATTCGGAATTCAGGAGCTTGCGCGCCGCGCTCTCGTTGCTCGGCCCAACCACCAGCAGCGACGGACGAATGCCCAGAGGACGGCCATAGTCGCCCTTCATGCCGGAAAGCGCGGAACGGGCCTTGCCGTAGTTCGCGGCATTCAACGTCTGCTTCGACCCCCAGGCCAGTTGCCAGAAGCTAAAGCCGGTGTTGAACCGGGCGTCGGCCCCGTAGATGAATTCCTTGTTCATGAACACGTTGCTGTCGGTCAGCTTGTCCATGTTCACGAACTCGAAGTCCTTGCGCCGCTGCAGGATGATCGGCTTCAGAGCGCGGGTGTCGTCGATCAGGAACCAGGGTTCGCCAGCGCCGCCATCGGTGTTCGCGACCGAGATCACGTTGCCATTCTCGTCCAGCACCGGGTGGTCGGTGTCGAAGAAAGGCTGCTGATCATAGCAAGCGAGATCGAAGCCCTTCTTCAGGGTATCGCCGAAGACCAAAGTGTCTTTCTTGGAGCCGGTAGACGCGCCCATTTCCTGGAACAGCGGCGCGTAGATGCCGAGGTTGTCGGTCTCGATGTGATCGCGGTCCACGCCGAGGGTCAGTTCCCAGGGCTTTTCGGCGATGGAGTAGTCGTGTTGGCTGAGGTTCTGAACGGCGCGCGGGCCGATCCATTCCCGCACGTTCGGCATTTTGCCAATCCAGCCGTACTTCTGTTCCATCGCTGTCGAGGGAACTTCGGTTGCGACGCTTTTCCAGTCGGACGAAGCCATTCCCAGACCATTCTGGAAGTGCTTCTTGAACCCGACCCGGAGGGCGTCAAGGTTTGCTGCGTTTACGAGCATGTGTCAGTCCTTTTCTTAGGAGGCTTTGGTCAGGGCTTCATCGAAGCGGATCCAGACACCGTCCGCGTCCACGCTGTCGATGATCCCGGCCGGGGAGCGGGTGTTGCCGCCGTTGGTCTTGGCGACGGTCTGGTCATCGGCCACGAAAGCCACCTCGCCGATGTCGGCCGTGGCGATCAGATCGGCGGCAGCGGAATTGGCGAACTTGAAGACGCCGGGGCGGTAGGTCAGATCCTCGTCGCCATCGACGCCCAGGCGGTTATCCACCCGTGCCTCGGCCCGACCGACGCCGACCATGCCAGTCGCCACATGGCCTTCATGCAGGTAGCCATCCGCCGCCCGCATCACGATGGCCCCGGCGTAGATCAGCGAGCCAGCGGCAACCAGCCCATGGCGGAGGTCGCCGTCCTGGCGCGGCGTGTTGCGGTCCATGGTCAGTGCAGCCATTTAGAAGCCCCCCTGTGCTTTGCGCTCTTCGTCGAGCACGGATTGATAGTCCTCGGTGGAAAGCCCCAGCAGCTTGGCCGCCTGAACCGCCTCCGCGTTCATGGAGATTTGGCCTCCGTCCTGCTGAACGAAAGGAGCCACGCTCGGGCCGTTCAGCATCGGCAAGGCGGCGATCTCCTTCTCGACGCGCGCGGGATCTTCCTGGTGCATCGAGACGTAGTGATCGCGCAGGGCCTTGGGAACGAGGCGACCTTTGCGGATTTCCCCGTCGATAAAGGCCTCAGCCTTATCCTTGGCTTGGCCGCCCTTCATGGTGGTCAGTTGCTCGCTCTGGGCGGCCACCGTTGCGGTCAGCTCAGAAATCGCGCTCTGCAATGCGACCACGTCCGGTGCGGTCGAGGAGGCTTGGGCCTTTACCGCTGCGACCACGTCGCCACCGGCGGGCAGGCCCAACAGGGTTGCGACCTCAGAAAGTTGGGACTGCGCCGCGACTGCGCCTTCGCCCCCGTCTTTCAGCTTCTTGATCGCGGCTGTGACCTGATCCTCCGACGCGCCCGCGTCGAGGCCCAGCAAAGCCGCGAGTTGTTCCAGAAACGACATGCGTTCTTCCTTCTCAAAGTTAAGCGCGGTCAACCCGCGCAGGTTCTGGCGGTTCACAAGGGAAGCATTGCGAATGGACGTCACCTGCTTGCTGCCCTCAAAGGGCAGGCCCAGAACCGGCGAAATCCGGCGGTAGGCTTTCTCGGCGACCAGGCGCGCGCCCTCTTTGGTCCAGCGCACCTTCCCCCAGATGCCGTCCTCGCGGGACTGCATCTCGGTAATCCAGCCGCGCGCCGGGGCCTCACCGCCTTTGCTGGCGGCCAGAAAAGTGGAGTGGTTGACGTCGATCTCGATCTCGCCGCGCGCGGCGAAGCTCGCTTCGATCACGGCTTGCGGGTCGGACACTTCATAGGGGCCGCGCCCATCGAAGGTTTCGATGCGCCCGGCCGGGACGAGGTGGATCCACTCAGGGACTTGGCCTTCGTCTCCGATGGCCGGGAGTTCCTGAGCGGCCATCATGACGATATGCGATGCTCTGCTCATGCAGCCATCATCGCCAATGCCTCAAACGAAAAACGCCCCCAACGATTTGGGGGCGTGTCACTTTTCTTGGGGATGTGTCGATGCTTCGGACTGTGGCGACAAATCCCGCCCCGGTCAATCGGCATCCCCGAGCCAGTCCTCCAGCTCCTCGATGATCGAGCTGCGATCACTGTCGGAGATCCCGAGGAAAGGCCGGGCCGGAATGTCGCCCCAGGGGATGGAGATCGTCGGGGTGGTCCCCCCGAAGCCCTTGCCCTCGAAGGTTCCAAATGCGCCTTTCGCTGCCCCGAACTGCATCACCGCCGCCTGGATGGCGTTGCTGCCCCAGGTCAAGCCTGTCGCGCTGGCCTGGTAGTTGAGTTGCTGACGCATCTCGCCGCTCTTGTTCAGCGGCTGTGCCCCGAACTTGAACCCTCGCGCCGCATAGATGGCGAGAGTGGTCTGCGAGCGTGGCGCGAAGGGTTTGCCATCGGGCTGCTGGCCCTTCAGCATCCTGTCCCGGGTGGACTGCACCAGGAACTCGCCCAGGTCCTGCATGACCGGGGACATATCCCCGAGCCGGGCGTCGAGCTGCTTCAGCCGCAGGTCCATCCCGTCTTCATTGAATTTCAGGGTGTACATGCCTATAGTCTCCATTGCAGGTGTGACACGGTGATATTCTCGCGGCCGTAGCACGATCTTCGGATTGGAGCGCCATGCAGGGTTTCCGGCCTATGGTCGGGGGCGAGGCCCTGCCACCTGCAGTTTCACAACAGAGTTGCACGCTCCTCGTAGTTGGTGATGAACAGCTCCAGGGCGTCCGTCGCCGCCCCTTTGGAAACCGTGTACTTCAAGCCGACCTCCTCGAAGTTGAAGGCAGAGAACAGCTCCCGGATTTCCGGCCGGTCGTTGATCGACATCAGGAACTTGCCTTTGATCCCGCCCAACAGCTCCGCCATCTTGGCGAACTGGTCGCGGTCAAAGAGGCCTTTTCCGTAGTCATCCTCCCCACCCCAATAAGGCGGATCGAGGTAGAAGAATGTTCCAGCGCCATCGTAGCGCGCGATCAGCTCGGCCCAGTCCAGGTTCTCGAAGACCACATTCTCCAGGCGTTCATGCGCCGCTTCGAGAATTGGCTCCAGACGGGACAGGCTGAAGCGTGGCGGGCGATCCGGGGCGACACCAAAGACGCCGCCCGGCTTGCCCCCGAAGTTCTGGCGCTGGAGGTAGAGGAACCGCGCGGCCCTCTCAAGGTCGGTCAAGGTCGCCGGGTCCACATCGCGCAGCCGGTCGAACTCTCGCCGCGATGCAATTCCAAAGCGCATCACGTCCATGAGCTGCGGGTAATGCCGCTGCAGGATCCGAAACAGATTGGTCACATCGCCGTTCAGATCGTTGGCCACTTCCAGAACCGGTTTCCAGCTCCGGCGCAGGAACACGCCGCCCATGCCCACAAAAGGCTCGGCATAGGTGCGGTGATCGACCTTCTCGATCCGCTCGATGATTTTGGTGCAGAGCACCTTCTTCCCCCCGAGCCAGGGCGCAACCGGAGCGGCAGGGGGAACTTTAGTCATTGTCGTCATGGGTGATTCCCGAATATGCACCGCTCGCTCTGCAGAGCCGGGCGGCATGGAACCTTTGTGGGTGCCGGTGCAGCGTTGACGCCAATCTTGGCTGCATGGTGACGGGTGTGCTTGCACCCGTTGCCCCCGTCCGGGGCTAGTCGCCCTTTTTCAGAAGGCGACGAAGAACGCGATCCCGTTCGCCTTCGTCGCGGCTCAACCGCCGCATGCTGGTGATGAACAAGCCCTGACCCGAGCGCGTCGCCTTCACGACCAGGACGTGCCCCTGAGAACTGGGATCCTCCCGCACGAAGATCAGGCTGCTGTCGCCGTCCTGGATGCGATGTGTTGCCAGGTCGATGGTCGCCTGCGCCTGGGCGTAGTCCTCAATGGTCAGCTCCGGGTGGTGGCGGCGCTGCTTTGCCATCGTCTCGGCTGACAGCTCCGCGACCCGGCGCTGAGAGCCGATCAAGCTTGCGTCCTCGTCGGTAATCCGCGCCAGAGGCCAGGCCCCGCGCGGATCCTCGAACCAGCTTTTGAACGGGCCTTGAAGCCAGCTTTCGATCAGGCCCTGAGAGGACGAAGACGACAGGCTTTCCAGCTTGTCCCGGAAGGCCAGGATCGTATCGGCCGCACTTGCGCCTGGCGCATAGTCCCAGCCCTTGTCGATCCCTTCCGGCGTTCCTGTCCTGGGCGAGCGCTGGTTCCAGTTGCCTGGCAGTTTGACGTTCGGATTGCCCCCGCGCCGGATCGCGGCCGCCATCGAGCGCGCCCCATAGACATTGCAGGAACAACCCCAGCCATTTGGCGGGAACCAGACCAACCAGAACGGGTGATCCGCTTCCAGGATCAGCCCATCGAGGGCCAGATGCTCGGGACGCGGCTCATGCGAGCCGCCATGGCGGTAGATCCAATACTTGAACCCGCCTTCGCGGAGCTGGGCAAACCGCCCGGCCTGATAGGAGACGCGCATATTCGTGCGGTAGATGACCCGCATCCGCCATTCTTCGCCACCGGGCGTGCCCTCTCCGGTCCAGCCGTGCCACCCGTGGCGCTGGACGATCTCCCGGAAGCTCTTCTTGAACGTCTCGAAGCCGGTGCCCTCGGCGATGGCCTCACGCACCGCCTTGCCCAGATCTTCCAGCAGCTCCACCTTGACCGCGCCCGCCACCATGAAGGACCGATCATGGGCGCTGCGCTGGATGTCATCCCAGCGCGAGGTCGGCACCAGATCGCCAAGCCGCAATTGGAACGCTGCCACTTGCTCGGCAAATGGTTTGCGGAAGGTGGCGGCGAGATCACTCATCGGCTTCCTCCTCCACCATCGCCATGCCCCCGGCCGCTGCCGCCAGCATCGCCTGGCCGATCACCCCCTCCAGCTCGGGGGAGGCGATATCTCCGGCGCTGGCCAGTACCATTTCGCGGAACTCCTCGAAGCTGGAAGATGCCTGCAGCATGGCTTCGACCCGCGCCAGAAGCGCCCCCATCGCCTCGCGCCCTTCCGCTTCCAGACGGCTCGCTAAAGCCGCCTCGGGCGAGACCGGCGTAGAGCGCCCCTGAGAGGCCTCCTCCGCCTGCGGTGCTACCGTTGCGCCCGGAAGGCCGAGATACCGCTTTAAACACCCTTTAAATTCGCTCTGCGGGGCTACAGGGTCGGTTTCCTCGGTCGCAGATGCGCCCTGCGGCGGGATTTTGGCCGGATCGGTGCCTTTTCCTCCGACCACGTCATCGCCTTGTCCCGGTTCCGAGAGACCGAACTTCGCCCGAAGCTCGGAGGACTTCACCGTCAGCCCCTGCGCCAGGAGCGGGGAAAGGCCGTTGGAGAACGCAACGAGATCCTCTTCCTCCGGGCGTCCGATCTTGAGCCGTGGTGCCGGAGCGTCGGGGCCGTATTCGAGCTGCACCCAGGGGCGGATCAGATCGCGAGTGATGATCGCGCCGAGCTGCTTGGCATCGGCGCGCTCGATGTCCTCCTGCACCTGCCGGTGCTCCTTGCCCGAGCCAAGGCCACCGGTCTCGGCATCCGTGGTCGCGGTCTGGCCCAAAACCAGCTTGGAGGTCTGCTTGTCGAGCCAGTCGCTGCGGCGCTCATAATGATCCGTTGAGGCCCCGATGCTCTTGGCCTCGACGAAGTCGATCACCATGCTTTCGGGAATGATCGCCGCGCAGTCGCCTGCGATATTGGCCACCGCCCGGAACAGCGTCTTGCGATCCTCTTCCGATGTGCCAGGACCATATTTGCCGATCCGCAGGGGCTGGCCGTAGGTCTGGGTGAAGATCGCCCAATCCCGCTGGGTGTAGGCCTTGAACAGCCAGGGCCAGAGCGCGACCCGCGCCAGACCGGAGCGGAGCGGCAGACCGGACTTCGCTTTCATCTGGGCGTAGATGTACCGGAAGGGTGGCAGGATCTCCTCTTGGCCCGTCTCCGGGTTCAGCATCCGAGGCGTCGTCAGGTCCCGGCGGTCAAAGCGGAACCAGCGCGGATCGCAGCGCTCCAGCTCCGCAGGTTCATATTGCCCCGCCGAGGTGTCCCAGCGGATCTGGGTAAAGGAATAGCCCTTGCCCAGGGCGTCGAGGATATCGAACAGCTCATCGGTCAACTCGTCCCGGCGGAGCCATTTGCGCACGCGCTCGGCGATCTCCTCGCCCAGCGGGGTTTCGTCCCCCGGCTCCACGGTGATGTCGAGCTGCGCAACCGACCGGCGACGGGTGCCCAGTACGCCCACATAATGCGCGTCGCGCTCTTCGATGGTCTCCGCCAGTTCAAGGTAGCGGATCGGGTCCCCGGCATCGGCTTCTTTCAGAATGGAGGCCAGCCGCTCCGGGTTCAGCCCGTCGCCGGGATACCCGGTCAACGGGCTGCGAACCCCGCCAATGATGGAGGGTTCGTCCCGTTTCGTCAGCTCCGCTCTCTTGACGGGATGCCCCCACCGGTCGGTGAGAATGAAGCGCTCCGCCATCGATCAGGTCCCCACGCGGATGTTGTTGAGGATCACCAGGAGGTAGAAGGCGCAGACGAGCCAGAGGATGAAGACCGCGCCGGTCCCCATCAGAATGACGCCAGCGATCAAACCGCCCCCGCATTTGACCACCACCCAACGCTCGCCAAAGCGGCGCATCAGCCAGGCAACAATCGGATTGGCCTCCCGACCGCCACGCGCCAGGGCTTTGCGGGTGGTGATGACGTCAGCAACCTGAAGGACCAGGAAGATGACGAAGGCGAAGAAAGGGTCTTGGATCAGGTCAAGCATGTAAGCTCCTATTGGTTGCTCTAAAAAGGAGAGCGTTGAGTTGCCCGGTCAGGCAGGCGTTCGGCCTGTACCTGGCCGGGGTGCGGTTACACTTGCAGGACGCAGCGACGTCATTGGTCAGTCTGGGTCAGAAATCAGCTCCTCCATTGATCCCGAAAGATCGATGTCGGGCACGATGCTTTGCGGCTTCCAGATAATGCGCGTGTGGAATGTCGAAACATTCGCGTCTGCCATCTGGATCGCGAAGAATGACAAGTTTTGTGAGCGCCCCAGATAGTGTTTTTTGTAAGCCCCCTGCGCCTCTTTGCAGGTGACTGACAGCCTGTCAGCGCCGACGTCCAGCGAGCAGCGCCCCTCGACTACAGCGACCTCCTCGTCCGTCCAGACGTTGTAGAAAACAATCTTTCGGACTATCTCAAAATTGTCCGCTGCGGTGGACAAATTGCGCGAGGCGATAGTTGCGTCGCTCTCGCAGGTAGACGCCGCGAGTAGGGAAATCAGAGCCGCAGCCAAACCGCACCTTGCCAATACTTTTTTCATTCGCTTCTCCTCTCTCAATCCATGATCGACCGGCCTTGGCCGATCTTCGGCACCTCGGGCCGCGCCCAATCGGGCAATTTCAAATGGACGGTTTGGGGTGCCCTACCGCCAATGATCGACAGCTCCTTTGCGGGGCGTTTGCCCGGTGCCAGGACGCCCCAGGGCGAAAGGCGGACGCTGACACTGCCCTTGATGCCGGAGGCCAAATCGAACGCGCCGGGGTCACCGATTTCAGCCAATTCCAGCACCAGTTGGTGGTTGGCGCCCCGGTCGTTGTTCAGCACCAGCTTCAGCGCGTCCTTTGCCGGGTCCAATTGACCGCCGAAGTGCTTCGCCTGGGCGGCAGCGGACACGCCGATCCGGATGAATTGCCCACTTTTCACTTCGGACACAGCGATGCTGAACCCAGTTTTTACCGGGCCGGTGTCTTCAAAGGGTTTCGGGATGATGTTGGGCATGTGCGATCTCCTCGTTAAATGCCACCTCGGACGTCCGCCCCGAGCGGCTGCTTCCACCAGGGGCGGTCCATTGCGTCTTGTTCGTCAGCAGTCATGCCCATGCGGCCAGCTTCCGGGTCGCTGTGGCGGTTGTCGGGCACGGGGGTGTAGGCGATCTCGACCCAGCGCATGCGCGACGCGAAATGCGCCAGGGCGAGCGCGATGGCGTAGTCGCCATGGCGCTTCTTGCCCTTGGCGTCGGCCTCGCGGATTTCAGGTACGCGCGGAATGCCCCGGACCTTCTTCACGGCGCGCAGGTCGCCCATGTGCGGGTCAAACCGGCCGATGGAGATGGTCGCCTCCTCGAAGGCGGTTTTCAGGGGCGGCATGTTGACCCGATACCAGTCCTGGCTGAACTTGATGGCCCAGACCATGCCGGGGCTGTCGTCGCCGTCCTTCAGGCCAAACTTGCGCCCCACATCCTCGGCCACGGTCCAGCCCATGCCGGTGGCGTCAAAGGCCGCGCCGACGCAGCGGGAACGGATCCGCTCCATCACCATGCCGACGATCAGCTTCTGCTCATTGCCCGGCACGTTGCGCATCTCGATGGAGAGCGCCTCCCGGCGGTGCATGTTCTTCTCGATGGCGAGCAGGCACAGGACCGACAGGTCAGCCACGCGGGCAAAGTCGAAGCCGAGCGCATAGAGCACGTCCAGCGGCAGCGCGCCGAGGACCTCCTCCAAGCGCTCGAGGAACGCGCGCATCAGCTCCTGCTGCTCGGCCGCGGTGCGCTGCAGGTAATCGCCCGGCAGCTCCAGCTCCAGGCAGGGTGCCTCCGCGTTCATGCGCGCCTCGATCAGCGGCGCGACCAGCCATGCCCCGGTGCCTGCCTTCGGGATGCAGTGCAGCTCCTCGTCGGCGTCGTCGCCATAGACCGCATGGGTGCTGTCGATCCACTTCTGCTTGGGCATCGGCTCGCGGCCCTGGGCGCGCTGGATCAAGGCGATCCGCTCGTACAGCCCTGCCTCGACCGCGTCATCGAAGGTGACGCGCACCACCTTGGCGGTGTCGCCTTTCTCGCCCTCGTTGACCTGACGCACCAGGACGTTGAAGGCGTTGGCGTCCCCGTCATGGGTCGAGATCACCAGGACCTTGCCGCCCCACATCAGGAGGGCATTCGCGGCCTTGAGCATCTCCTCAAGCTCGTCGTGGAAGGCAGCCTCGTCGAAGATCACATAGCCCTGGCGGCCGCGCAGGCTTCGGGGTTTCGATGACAGGGCGACGATCTCGAAGCCCGAGGCGAAGCGGATGCGGAAGGCCTGAATATCGCGCTCTTCCTTGCCCTCCTCCTGGTCCTTGAACAGGAACTCCTGCACCGCGCTGGCGGCGGGCATCAGCGCCTTTGCCCACATGGCGCAGGTGTCGATAAATTCCCGGGCCATGTCGAGGTTAAAGCCGATGTAAAGCGTGTCCATGCCGCCTTCGGAGCGGGCAAGGCCAGAGGTCAGAACCGCGTCGGCCCCGACCGCCCAGGTCATGCCGATGCGGCGGGACTTTTCGCAAACCACAAACTGATAAGCGGCGGTCGCATGCAGGAGCTCCTGCTGATAGCTCAGCAGGACGTGCGGCAGGTCGACCCCTTCGGCCAGCACATCGGGCAGCATCTGGCGGTCGGCCGCCCGTTGTGCTTCCAATTCCGCGTCAGAAATGGCCACGGCGGCGGTCATGCTTGCACGTCCCGCAAACGGACCAGATAGGGCCTACCGCGCCACCAGCGCAAATGCGCCTCTGTGCCCAGGTGAATGAGGGTCTCACGCCGCCCGAAGAAAAGAACACAAAGGACGGTTCCCAAACCCGCGTCTTGCCACCAGAGGTTCCCCAGCATCACTTTTGCGGCGGGTTTGAGGTCGTACTCTTTCATGCCTCCACCCCCAAGATGTCAGCCTTGATGGCCTTCACCGTGTCGCGGGTCATGCCGAGCTGGTGGGCCTTCTGCTCGATCTCACCGGCCAGCCGCTCGCGCTCCTTGCGCGCCACCCGGCGTTCCTCGTCCTCGCGCAGGCGTTCCCGCATTCCGGCCGACTGCATCAGGTCCTTCAGCATGCGAGACAGATGCGCCAGGCTCTTGGCGTCCCATTCGGCTTCATCGCTTTCGGCCACCGCGTTCATCATCTGGAACGCGGCCGTCGCGATCATCTGCATCAGCACCTTATGCATGGTGCTTTCCTGCTCGATGTTGAGATCCCCGAGCAGGGTCTCCGCCATGGCGAAGGCGTCGCGTTGGTTCTTCAACAGCTTGGAATATTCGCCCACGGCCGACTTGCCGACGCGGATCTCCAATCCTGCTTCATCCAGCCAGAAGTTCAGATCCTCGGTCACGGCAACGATGTCGCTGAAGCCACGCTCCTGCAGGGCCATGGCGAGCCGCTGGCGCACCTCCGGCGGGATCAGGTCAAGCTTCTTGGGCGGCGGCATGGCTCACACCCCCGGCCGGGGGCGCTGGATCTCCGGGTGGAGGGCGATGCCCTGGGCAATTTCCACGCCCCGGGTGGTCGCGGTGACGACAGTAAAGCCCGCGTGGTCCTCGATCTGAACCATGCCCTGCTCTTCGAGCCAGTGCAGCTCAGTTTTCACTTGGTCGCGGGTGTAAGAAATGCCGACGCGCGGCAATTGCTCCGAAAGCATGGAGACGTTGGAGGTGTAACGCGGCGCATCCTCCAGAAACCGGAGAATGGCAACGCGGGCATGTTTGCGAAGGTGGTCCGAAAAGCTCATTGCTGGCTCACTTGTTGTTCAGGAGGTATTCGCGCATCGTCGAAACGGCGGCGTCCAAACTCTTCAGGGATGACTGGTTGGCCCCAATGACAGCTGCGATTTCCTTCATCGTCCCCGCCAGCTCCGTCATGCCGATCTCGATCTGATGCAGGTCATCCTTGCTGGGCATGGATTTGACGGACTGTTCCAGGCGAGCGATGCGACCCTCCTGCCGGTCCATGCGGTCGGAGCCTTCCTTGAACCGCTCGTCCACCCGCTGGAACCGCGCCTCGACGTTCGAGCGGCGGGTCGCGATCCAGGCAAAAATGGTGGTGCCAAGCGAGACCATGAGCGCAAGCGCGGCAAGGACATTCCCCATCGTGATGGTCGGGTCGAAGTTCATCCGGTGAGGCTCCCCGAGCGGGCCTTGAGACGCTCGATGAGCTGGTCCTTGTTCTTCGAGCCGGCCGAGCTGCCGAAATAGAAGTTCAGGACCTGCGTGAGGCCAGCGGTGAGCGCACCGATCAGCAACGCGAGGATCTCCTCGCTGGCTGTCGGCAGGCCGTATTTGATGAGGTAGGCCAGCACCGCGAAATACCCGATCAGGATCACCCCGGCGAGGACACCCGGCACCCGGTCCTTGGTGGCGATCTGGCGATTGCGGGCGCTGTCGCGGTCACCGGCCGCGACCTTCTCCAGCTCGATCCCGGCCTCGACCAGGTAGCGTTCCAGCTCGGCCTCCGCCTCCTTCAGCTTCAGGAGGTCCTGGGGAGCCGCGCCGAGGATCGCTGCCGCCACCTCCTCCTCGGCCGCATCCGGGCGGTCGAGCAGCTTTGTCGCCAGCGCCTTGGTCGCAACACCTGCAAGCGGCCCACCGAGAGCGGTCGCAATGGTCGGGGCGATGCCGCCGAGGATCTCAAGGATCTTGTCTTTCTGTTTCACGGGAGGCGCTCCTTCAGCGGGGTAAGGCAAAAGCCACGGGGTCGGCGTAGCTCGCCACGATCCAGCCCTCCTGCCCGGCGTAGAGCACCTGCAGCCAGGCACGGCCATCGAAGGTGCCGCGCCGCAGGACGGGCACCGTGGTGCCATCCGGGATCTTGGCGATGATGTTGGGGTTGAAGCTCGGCCAGCGGCGCATGTTCAGGGTGTCGCCGTTGCTGTTGATCACCGCCATCTCGCCATCGGGCAAGGCTTTGCTGCCGGTCTGCGCTTCAGCATCAGCGGGATCGTCACGGCCGAGAATGTAGGCGCGCACATGCTCCAGCGGGAACAGCGGGTTTGTGTCCACCTTGCGCCCTGGCGAGATATACCAGTGCGGTCGGATGTCCTTCAGGGTCGGCACCTCGGCAAACAGCTCACGCAAGAGCCAGAGCAGCGTATCGAGCTGTTGCTCCGGGTAGTGCATCCACATGCCCCGCCCATGCTCTGACGTCTCCGCGATCTCGACCGTATAGGGGTGACCGTTCTCCACGGTCGCGCCGAACCAGGTGATGCCGTTGGCCCCGGCCGCGCGCATCTTGCCGGGGTTCACCAGCTCGATGCCAATGGTGAACCCATTGCATTCCTTGCGGCCATGATAGCTGGATGCGCCCGCGTGATTGGCCCGGCGATGGATCGGCACAAGCTGGCGCAGCTTGCCATCCAGCTCGATCACGAAATGGACCGAAACCTTGTTGTCATTGTCCTGCAGGTAGTCGGCGGCGCTGCCTTCGATCAGGCTGCTGGCCGTGTCATGAAGCACTACCAGTTCGGGCGTGATGGCCCCACCCATGTGGCGCGCTTCGGTGTAGCGCACGCCATTGAGAATACCGCCTTTAAATGCCATTTGAACCGCCTCCAAACCTGCTCTGCAGGTTCAAGGATGGCGGAGGACCAAAATGAAAAACGCCCCCAACGGTTTGGGGGCGTGACCTAGAAGAAGCTTAGTTGATCGGTATCTTTGGGTGGACCTTTGTCACGGAGGTAAGCCCTGACGGTCTCGTCTGTCACGCCTAACATGCGGGCGATTTCCGTGTTAGGCAATCCTTTTGATGCGTAGACCCTTGCCCGCCATTGTTTGGCGAGGGGCACGCGTCGGGGCAAAGTTTCCGAAATACTCGCCAGCATTCGGGCCTTCGCATACCCGACAACCTCGACAACTCGTGAGCGAGATTTCGGAGCGGTCGCGATGTAGATTTCCGTCCCGCCAAACGCGGAAAGGAACTTGAGCGTGTCCTCCAGCCCCAGCGCTGCCACATAGGGTTCTACCTGGGCGGTCGGCTTGGGATAGGCGTTCTGCAGCTTCGCTTCAACGGCTTGGGGCTTGCGGGTCATTTGCGGTGCGCCTCCCAATCGAAGTCGATGTCGGCGCGCTGCCCCCAGTTCTTCAGTGCCTGGATCACCGCGTCGATCTGCGCCCAATCCGTCAACATGTCCACATCCGCCGGAACCATCGACCAATAGGCTCCGAAGCGCGCGCGGATGAACCGGTTCAAGCCCGCCCGGCTCTGGTCGCGCAACTCCCCTGCCCGGCCCAATTCCCCCCAGAGCTTGTGAACCAGCCGGAGATCCGCGCGGGGCGCGGGCTTGAACCGCTTCCCAGATTTGGCACTGGCCTTGAAGCCATCCGCCTCCAGGCGTTTCACCATGGCCAGCAGCTCGGCCTCGGTCATGTTCGACATCGAGGCCTTGCCGGTCACCACCAGCTGCAGCTCACGCCGCGCCTCGTCATCAAGACCCAGCGACTTGCAACCGAGGTGGATCTTGCGCTGCAGAGCGCGTGTCATGCGACACCCTCCTGGGGATCGACCTCGCCGGAAGCGATCCGGCGGAGGACGCTCGCTGCATCAGGTCCTTCAGCCAGAACGCCCTGGACGCTGACCTCGTTGAGCAGGAACTTTGCCGCACGCGCGGGCAACTCTTCCAAAGGAGCCACCAGGATATTGGCGTCAACGCCGAAATGGTCGCAGATCTTCTGCAGCACGTCCGGGCGCGGGAAGCTTTCGCCAGCACGATAGCGATTGAGCTGAACCCGATTGATCCCCAGTTCTTCTGCGGCCTTCGTCACGGTCGGATAGTTCGCGCAGAGACGGACGAGGTTCCGAGCGAAAACTTCCCGGATCTCCACTTTTGTCATTTCAATTTACCTCCACCGCTTCTGCTGCAACGGGATGCAGCCGCGAGACGTCCGAGAGCATACGCGCATCGGAGATTTCCACTTGCACGCGTGTCATCCGGTCAAAGTCGGCGTTGGTCAATCGCGCCAGTTTTGCCTCGTTGCGAAGAACCGCTAGGCGGTTGCCGAGCACCAGCCCAGCCCGACGCGTCACGGTGACGTAGGCGCTGAACGCGCGGGCGAGGTCCGCCTGGATTTGATCGGGGGTCATAGCCATGGCTCAGCCCCCCTTCTTCTTGGTGATCTGGCGGGCGGCATGACCGGCCAGAGCCTTGCTGCGGCGCTCCACGATGGAGAGCGGGATGCCCCAGCGCTGCGCCATGTCCCGAAGGTCTTCAGGGCTTGCGGCCAGAAGGAGGTGATCCACCTCCATCCGGGCAAGTTGGGCCGGGTAGCCACGCGCCATTACGCTGGCGACACCACCGGAGATAGGCTGATCGTCGGTGTCGAAAGGGACCGGGACCAGAGCCGCGTCCATGAACTTCGCAATCTGCATGGGTGTTCCCTCCTCAGGCCTTGGCCAGGTCGATCTGAATTGCTTCCCACCCGGCATCGAGCGCCGGGCGCTGGTAGCAGCGCACGTAAGTCTTCGACCCGACCACGCGGATCGCGTCCTTGATGGCCTGCATTGCGCGCTGCCAACGCTCGTCCTCGATCTCCAGGCGCAGCAGCATGAAGATCTCCGCACGGTTGATCTTGCCTGCCTTGTCAGTGTTGAAAGCGCGGGTAACGATGTCGCGGATCTCAGGGCGCGCATCCGCCGCCCATTCGATCAGGCACTCGTCCACCAGGGATTTTGCGACCTGCAGCTCAGGCCCAAAGTCGATCAGGTCGGCCACCTGCACCTGGACCTTGAACAGCCCGTCATAGCTCATCAGGGTCTTGTTGCCCTTCTTGCCGCCGACCGTGGCGTTGTATTGACCCGCAAGAATGGCCTCGAAGGCGCTGATGTCCTCAAAGGTGTGCTCTTTGAACCGGCTCACCTCAGCGCTCAGGGCGAGCGCATAGCCGATGATCTCGCGCACGGTCTGATCCTGCAGCTTGTCCTGCGGCTTGACCAATTCGGTCGGCCGGAGATCGCCGCTGGCATTGCGCATGTAGGACGCGCCGTTGATGTGCTCCTCGCCGCTCGGCACGGGCACCGGCTGACGGGTGGAGCTGGTCTTGTGAGCATGCTGCTCTGTCATTTGCCTGTACTCCTGTTCAGGATTTGAGTTTGAAAATTGAGTGCCGACGCGATCTGCTCGGCCATCGCTTCGGCTCCCCAGACGTTCGGTTCGACCGTCGCGATCTTCCAACCGGTAATGCTGCGAAGATCCTTGGGGTCAGCATCCGGGTTGCCGCGAAACACCGCCCGGCCGAGGGCAAAATATGTTTCGCGCCCCTGGCTCATTTCGCGGTCACGAAATGCGGGCAGGTCGGGCAGGTCTTGAACATTTTGACGTGCTGGCTGTTGGCAGCGGAAAAGGTCTTGGACCGCTCCCGCCATTTGCGGCACTGGTCCTTGCCGATCTCACCGAGTGCCGGACAAAGAACCTTTTCGGACATCAGGACCCCGCGCACCGCCTGTTCAACGGCATCGGTGCTGGCGCCATAGCGGTTGCTGAGGACCAGGTTCACTGCGCTGGGGGAGAACCCGAGCCGGGTGGCGGCTTTCGCCTGGCTGGTCATGTCGCATTCCCGCGCCAGCGCCTCGATCCAATCCGGGACATTTCCATCCCAGGATGCGCGGGCCTTGTTGAGTGCAAAGGTCACAGCAGCACCTCCTTGTCGGTTGAAACAAAATCGGCGGTGTTCGCATCGAACACGCCTTTGACCGTGCGGGGCTTCGGTGCGATCCGGCCTGTGTACCTGACCAGCTTGTAGCGGGCCTCGCGCTTGCCCCGGATGCCGGTCTGGCGCACGGTCAGATGCTGGGACTGGACCAACAGGCGGCAGTAGCTGCGCGCCTGCGCCACGCTCACCTGGACCCCGCCCGCGTTGGAATGGGCGGCGATATCCGTGGCGGTGAACTCGCGCAGGCCGCGCATGCTACGCCACATGTTGCCCTCGGCGCTGTTGTCATAGTCTGGATCGGCCGGGAGCTTCGCCGCCTCGGCCGCATCGGCGATCACATAGACCTTGCGGAAATCATCGGTCTCGATCCGCTCCAGCAGCCCCGCCTCGGCCCAGCGTTTTACAAAGGTCTTGGCGGTGGATGCGACCACCCCGAAGGTCAGAAGGTCCTGCCAGTGGATCTGCTTCAGCGCCTTGGCCGAGCGCCAGACCGATGCCTCCATATCTGATCGGAACTGGCTCACTTGCGGCCCCCTGCGACTTTGAGGCCGGGCTTGCCGCGCGGGGCCTGCGCCGGGGTGGCAGCGGTCAGGCGGCGCGAGACCGGCGGCTGGCCGGTGGCAAAGGCGCGATCCCCCCAAAGGGCCAGATCCGCCCGGCTGGTGCCACGGGAGCGTGCCAGCTCCTTCGCCTGGTCGATATTGGTGACCACCCGGCGGATGGAGCCACCCGAAGCCTCCACGATCTCCGCCAGCAGGTCAGTCTCGATGGCAACGTCATGGCTGTAGATCTGCACCAGCTTCTCCGCATCGGAGAGGTTGCAGGCCAGGGCCGGTTCCCAGGCGAGCTGCCGGTTGTGGATGTTCTCCCAATTGGTCAGGTGCTGGGGCAGCTCTTCCTCCCCCACCAAGATCACCGTTGATTGGCTGGCCTCGTAAAGGTCGCGCGCCAGTTCGATCAGCTTCTTGTTCTTGGTCAGGTACTGCGCGTCGTCGATGATCAGGGGGCGATCCGCGCGGGCCAGATGCGCCGCAATGGTCTCCACCATAGCGGGTACGCCCCGCACCGGCTTGATGCCGATCTCCCGCATGATCGACTGCAGGAAGTAGCTCGGCGTCCAGCAGCTCAGGACCTGGACGTTATAGGCCTGATACTCGTTGGTCACGAAGGTCGTGGCGGTGGTCTTTCCCCAGCCGGAAGGCCCGTAGAAAACCGCCATGCCCGGCAATCCCATCGAGCGTTCCTGAACCCGCTCGACCAGTGAAATCAGTGCTGCGACATTGCGCAGAGGGGCGATGTTTGGTGTCATGCTCTGCTCTCCTTATTCCTCGCTGCCCAAGGCTTTGCGCATGCGCAAAAAGCCCCGGTATTGGGCGGACCGTTGATAGTCCTGCATGAAGTTTCGTTGTTCTTCGGTCAGCGGATGGCCTTCAGCCTCCAGCTGCTCCAGTTCCAGGCACCGGTTGAACAGTGCCTCGGGGTCGTCATCGACCTGCGCGGGTTTCCGGCGATCTTCCAGGCGCGCGATCTGGGCTTCCAGGCGCGCTTCCTGGTCGTGGTCCTGTTGTGCCCTGACCAGGCGCGGTGCCTTGGGGGCGTTCCGGTGCGGGGTGACCAGTTGCACCACCTCCGCCTGGGGCAGGGTTTCCGGGGTAACATCCTCGCCTGCGGCTCGAAGGCGGGCAGCGATCTCTGCGGCAGACAGGTCTCTGGCCGCGCGCGCTTCTTCCTTTGCCGCGCGCATGAATTGGCTACGCTTTCGTGCCAACTCGCGAGCGTCCTCGACCCCAAGAAAGTCACCGCGCTCCACGCAAGCCGCGTGGCCGATGTAATGACCCGCGAGGTCGTAGACATGCAGGCCCGCGTGAAGGTTGTCCGGGTCAAACCGCCCGACGACTTTCTGCCCGGCAATCCGGTACATCCATTCGGCCCAATAGCGGGACCCCATAAGCCTCAGTTCGCCATTTGTGGTACTGGCGTTCAGCCCCTCGGCTCCCATCAACCAGAGGCGGCGCTGTTCCTCGGTCGCCTTGCGGATCGGGTTGCTCTTGTAGGAGGCTTCAAAGACCTGGTTAAACGACCGCCCAAATGCGATTTCGCTGCGGCGACCTTCGCGAGCGTTGTGGTCCTCGATCTCCTCGGTCAGAACCGCGATAAACTCGTCCAACGGAACCGCGCTGTTGCCGTAGTTTTCCGGCTTTGCGTCCGGTCGGTTCCCGGTATAGGCCCCTTCAAAAGCCGGATGCTTGGCCACCCGGTCGCAAAGGTCGCGAAACGCCCGCTCAATGGGCTTGGATTGGCCCGAATATGGCGTCGCCCATTTGATATTGATACCGAGCATCGGCAAGAGGCCCGGAATGTCGTCTTCGCGAACCTTGAAACGGAACCGGGTCTCGGCCCCGCCGGTGATCACCTTGGCAGCAAATTCGCGGCCGTTGTCGAGTAGCGCCGCCTTCGGGATGCCATAGCGCTCGATCAAGTCGCCCAGGGCGAGTTGCACCGTGTGGCTGTTAGCAGTCAGGGACAGCCGCCAGGAGAGGATCTTGCCTGAGTAGATATCGGCAAAGAACACGCCCTGGACGCGAACCGGCAGCTCCTCCCCCGGCCAGCGGACAAAGACATCGAACTTGTGATAGTCCCCGCAGATACAATCCATCGCACTAAGAGCGCTCTTGTCGCGGTCCTGGTGCGGATAGTAGCGGCGCAGGGCCTCAACCCCTTGGCGCAGGAATATCTCAGTCGGCTTGGAAACCGAGGCCCGCATTGCCCGCCGGATCTGGTGGATCGGCGCAACGGGTAGCCCCTCCTTCTTTGCCACCCGCTTGGCGCGGTCGTAGCAGGAGGTCAGCGAGGGCTGTTCCAGCCGCAACCAGTCGGAGCGCACCAGGGCGAAGAACTCAGGGTCAAGGGGCGCTGCTTTGCCACTCCCGCCGGTCGGTTTCGGCGCGAGGAATGCCAGCCAGTCGGCCTCGGCCACGCCTTCTACCAGGGCCAGCCAGTTCCAGATGGATTTCTCCGAAGCTTCGGCCTGCAAGGCGGCAGAGGACACTGCCATCGAGCGGGCCATGCCTGCGCCTTCGCATTCTGCCACCGCCCTCACCGCCTTGAGGCGCTGTTCGGCTTTGCCCTTGGCATTGGCGTTCAACCGGTCAAAGTCGGCCCAGGCTTCCTCGCGGCTGCGCTTGGCCTCCGGCTCCTTCGGCTGAGCGATCAGCGCCAGCCGCGCCCGGACCGGGAAGAGGGTGAAATGGTACTCCAAGCCGCCACCCTTGCCCTTCCGGCGGCGCACTTTGCCCGGCTGGCGGTCCCAGCCTTCGCGGGTGGCGCGGTCGTTCACCTTGCGCTTTGAGGTCGGAAGATCAGGCAGGCGCGCGTCGGCAATCTCTGCGGCGCTCCACCATTCTTGGGTTGGCGTGTCCATCAGACCTGACCTCCCCGGAGTTCGTCCAAGAGCGCCTGCACCTCGTCCCCGTGTTCTTCGAGGAAGGTCACCCGCCCGGCCTTGGGCGCGCGCTTCCAGGCGTCTGCCAGACGCAGCCAGGTCTTTTCGGTGTTGTTCATCGGGGGCGTCACGCCGCGATTGTTCTCGCTAGCCCAGGTGCGGCGCGCGTCCTTGGCGCTCTTGACCTTGCCTTCGGCCAAAAGCTCGATCACGCGGTCGCGTTCGGGAGCATCGCCAATCTTACCCAGTTCGGAGAGATCATTGATTGACACGCGCTTAGGCGCGCGCTCCAAACGCTCTGCTTGTTCAGACGAAACCGATTTTCCAGCGTGGATAATCTTGCGTACTTGGCGTGGCGTCACCCCCATGACCGCACCGACAAATTCTGCAAAGGAACTATAGTTCCGTTGCATCCCGTGCTTAGCCAATGCACCAGCAACACCAGCCGCAGTTTCTGGGTGCAACTTCAGATAAGCTTCCTGGCGCACCACCAGACTACGGGCCAAGGCCAACGGAGTAAGATGGGAAATTGACACATTGGCATCCGTTTCAAAGAAACGAGCTTGGTCTGAAGAACACTCCCAAATTCGCGCGAGGATTGTTGTTAATCCAAGCTCCGTTGCCAGCGCCAAGCGATGCGCGCCATCAATAAGTTCGTAGGCTCCATTTCGAAGTCTTCGAACGTGAATTGGCGTGGTGAAGCCATCAAGGTCTTCGTAGGACTGCCGTAGGACTTGGATCGCCTCAGCGGAGACCGAACGCACACGGCTTTTGACCACGATTTTGCCAACTTCAATCTCTGCAATGCTGACCTTACTGACCATTGTTCAGCACCTCCTGAAGCTTGAGGCGCAACTCAACAATACGATCAAGACCACGTGTTTCACTGAACTGGGCTTCGTCGTTGATGATTTCCAAAGCCTCACGGCCGTAGTCCGCATCCGCCAGGATATCTTCGATCTTGTCGGCATCCATTTTGGCCTCGCCGCAAATGCGACTGATCAAGACCCCTAGGCCGGTAAGCGCAGTGTCGACCTCTTCGATCAACTCGCGCGATACAATAAGCCCTTTCATTTCCACTAAGCCCTCGTTCAATGCGTCCAAAGCAGCGGCGCGTAGAGCAAGCCGCCGAAGATGATGACCAGGCAGACGCAGCCCACCGCGTCTCCCCAAATGCTGTTTGAAAACTGGCGCTCCGCCCTGCGGAACTTGAGCCAGGCCGCGCGCATGGTGAGTGCAAATTTCGCGCGGCCTGGCTCTGCCGGGACCTCAGCCCCGGTGGATGCGAGTACCCCGGACTGCCCGTGAGTGGTTTCTTCTTGTGGGGTCTCGCGAAACTGGATCATTTGGACGAACCCGCTTCAGTGCCGCCCACGAGCCGCGCAATCGTTTCCCGCTTGTTCAAAGTCAGATCGCTTTGCGACAGGCTCATTTCAAAAGCCCCTCAATCCGCAACCGGCGTTCGTACATGATCCGAAACGCGTCGGCATCCACCGCCCGCATCATAGCATCGCGGATCTTGCGGGATTTTGGCCCGTTTGAAGCGCCGGAAGCCATGAACTTCAGGTTTGTGATCGTGACTTCGTGCTTCTTTGCGAATTCGGACACAGGGGTTCCCTGCGCCTTCAGTAGCCCAGTGAAAACTTCATAGAAAATTGGTCCGGGCTGGATAACTACTCGCTCGTCTGACATATTATTTTCCTTAGTCACATCGCCACAAGTGTGATTAGTATTTATGTTCTAGATGATTTTTTGAACACAAATGCTAATCAAGTCAAGAGGATTTTCACATGAACGACGCAGACGGCTCGCGCCTGAAATCGTGGCGCACGAAAAAAGGGCTTAGTCAGAGGGACTTAGCTGCCATTCTTGAGCGCAGCCAAAGCTTTGTGGGAAACATCGAGGCAGGTAAAACCGGCTTATCCAGGGACCTAATCAACCGGATGGCGGAGCGAACTACGGTTAATGTTTCATGGTTGGTTACCGGTGACGGCCCGATGGATACCGAAGAGCCCCTTGAAAGTTCCGCTCGCCCCGTCAGAGAAGATGCCCAAACTGTGAAGAACCCGAAGATTGATCCCATTCGGTTGATGATCTGTAGGGACCTAGTGGCGGACATTTATCGTGAAAATCGAGTGCCCCTATCTATGGACGGCCACTTCGATGAGGCGGTGTGGGCCTACAACGAACTCCTCAATAGGGTTGCTGACCCAGAAGATGGCGACGAAATGGAGGCAGTCCTGCCGCAGGTTCGGCACCTGTTGCGAAAGAAGCTTTCTAACGCCAAAGGACGTACCTAAAGTGCGAAAATCAAAATCGCAAAAGACCCAAGGGACGCATCCAATGCCAAAAACACTTGTAGCGGCCGCAACCCTGATCGCGTTCGCCAGTCTCGCGGCAGCCCAGGATCAGGTTTCTACGAACCTCACCTCAAACGAAGACCTTGCGAGCCGTTGCCTTGAACTTAACAACGAGTACCACAGATACGACAGCGAGCGTTCCCATTTTGAGTTGGGCGGCATAGCCGACAACTCAGCAGCCCGAAGTCAGATGAGGCTTTCCGCGATCACGATCATCATGCTGCGGCAATCGATGGTCCTAGATATAATGATCGCTTCAAGCTGTCCGCTTCCCTCTCCTCCGAAACCATTCTCAAAGCGCGGTGAGCTATGTGGAACTTCGCCTCAAGCCTGCAGGGACTGATACATCAGAGCCACTCCGCATCCCCAGCTGGTGAAGGTCGTAGGATTTGAAAAGCGCGGCTACAAACGAACCAACCGCATCGAGATCATGTTCGCGCGCATTAACTACAGGGTGCTCGTCGTCACTAGACACACCCACCGCCCCGAAGTCTTATTCCCTGCAATCAACATCGCCGCAATTTCAAATCGCGCAGCGGCCGATCAGATCATAATTTCCCAACTTTCTCACCTTGGCGAAGGATATAGTCGGCACCTTTCAGCCCGAGCTTATTTGGCCCGGCCCAGATAAGGTAATAAAGCGGCCCGTTTCGAGTATTCCGGATCAGATGCGGTTTGGCGACGAAGGGGAACAAGGTCTTGAGCCGACCGATATAGAGGTCGAGCAACCTTTCCGCGACATCGCCGTTCTTGGTAGTGATCTCGTTGCCGAACAGATCGACTTCGCGGCTATAGGCGATAGTTCGCCATTCGTCAGTTCCGAAGCAGGCGGTCAACTGGTCGGCCCAGCGTTCCGGTACATCGCCAGAACGAGTGATCAGGCGGTTGATAGCCATCGCCAGTGGAAAATTGATCACCACCTCCATTGTGCCTGTGTCCGCCAACGCCTCAAGAGTCGCCCATTCCAGATGAGCGCCGTAGGGGTCGAGGAAAGCGACCCCGCGAATGTTGCGCGCCTTGAGAGACGGTGCGAGGTTGCGGATCAGCGGATTGCAGTCGCCCACCTGAACCGCCACGCCGTTTCGTTTTTCGGTGACAGCGCGCAGGGTCTCAGCGCGAGTTTCGTCGAGGTCGAAGAAATAGTGCCGGTGAAATCCGTTAGGCACATTCAGTGCTCGCACGGGCGAGCCAAGGATGAATTGCTCTTGCGCCTCGGTATCGTCGGGTTCGTCGAAGAACGGCGAAGGTTCCACCGTCACGCCCGTGCCACGCACCTTGGTGATGCAGGCACCCGCAAAGGCGTCAATGTAGACGCGGGTAAACGGCTGCTTGCTCAGCGCTGTTCCGTAGAATTTCAGGTATGCTTCCAGTGCATCGAGTTTCGCTGCGGCCCACGGCCCCACCGTGTTTTCGCGGTGGTCCTTCTTCATGCGAGTTCCGCCATGATCGCCTTCGGCACGATCTGCCACGGAAATCCGTTCCATTCTTCGCCTTCGAGCAAGCGACCGCCGGATTTCGGGCGCGCACCGCCCCACTGCTTGAAGAAGAACGCCACATCGTACCGCTCGCAGGCGATACGCAATTCAGTCGCCCATGCGGCTTCCATCGGACGTGCGCCGGGTCCGCTCTCGCCGCCGACAATCGCCCAAGCGATGCCGGTCAGGTCGACATCGCCAATAGGGCCGAGCAGCGGTTCGAATGAGATGAAACGCGCATCCGAGTTGATCTGCCGAAGGTGTTCGATCCGACCTTTGTGGGCAGAGTCCTCGACGGAAACGCCGAGCCAAATGTGTGTCGGCACTCGACCGCCGTTGTAGCGGCGGCGCACATAGTTGCGCATCAGCGAAGACCGCTTGGTCAGCACTTGATAGACGTGCCAGTCAGCAGCCTCCATTGCATCGAACACGCGGTCAATGAACTCGCGCGGAATGTCTTTATGGAACAGGTCGCTCATCGAGTTGACGAAGATCATGCGCGGCTTCTTCCACATCGCAGGCTGCCCGAGCCGTGACGGCCACAGGCGCATGTCGAAGCCTTGTTCGTAGGGGTGTCCTTCGATCCCGCGCCAGCGTTCCGCAAACCTTTCCGCATAGCAGTGGTCGCAGCCGGGGCCGACCTTCGTGCACCCCGTCACGGGATTCCACGTCGCGTCGGTCCATTCGATTTCAGATTTCTGTGCCATCCTGCTCAACCTCTTTTTGCAGGTAACATTACACAGAAATAGACAAACGGTGAAAAGATATTCTTCCAGCAGGTTAGACCTTAATCGGACATTGCTTCACCTGCAGCTAAAGCCCGTTTTTCATTGTTAAGGACCTGTTACGAAGGCTCCCATCCCGACACGATTAGCCGTCCCCAATCATCCTCCGAAAGCGCCGCCTTCAGGACTGTGTCAACTTCAGGCAGGAACGATTGCCACATCGGCCGTCCATCCATGACAATATCGGGCGGGTGCCCTTGCATTTCGCACAGGGCGCGCGCGGCGCGCTCTCTAGGGGATCGAACTCTCCTCGGCATGGTTTCAACCTCCAACGACCTAGTGTCATCCTATGGCAAAACCCTCCATTCGTTGAGCAAAATTGGGTCCCAGTTAGGAGGAACGCCTGGACACGGGCAAACGCCAAGGTGGCATTGAAAACAAAAAGAAAAATCGCCTTCTGGGACCTTCCGAGCAAACTGGGCGGGTCAGGTCCCAGTTCCGAAGCCGATTTCATGCCGGAACTGAGCCTGCATCCGATGCTGGAACAGGCCTTTGAAGCCTTATTTAAACGGGTTTTGTGGATGGCCTCGCTCCGGCGCGGCCTTAGCCCCTAGGCAAGGCCCTGAGACCCAGTTTGCGCCCATTTCAGGGGTTACTGCAAAACTGAACATAAGTGCCCTTATGCGGGCGCTCCGGGTTAATAGCCCTTATTTTGTTGGGCTTCCGTGGTCTTCCGCGTTCTTCAGGACTCTTCCGGGATCACTGTAAACAGGTCCGTCACCCCACAGTATGTGTAGCGTGACGGACCTGTTTACAGTGAATGACAGACTTTTTTACAGCAACCGATTTTTGGGCTGACGCGGGAGTGAAGGGGCGTTGAAGGGGGCGTTGAAGCCCCCTCCTCACCCGAAGGCGGCGAGGAAGGCCTCTGCCGCTACCTGCCCGCGCAGGCGGTTGGTGGCCCCGTCATAGTGGACGTCATCGCCGGGGATGAAGGTCGCGCCCGCTGGCCGGGGCAGGAAGATGCAGTCCGCCAGCTCCTCGGCCGCGCCGGATCCGGTGGCGAGTTTGGCATGTTCGGCATTCATCGCGATAGTGGCCCCCCATTCCGGCTGGCCGCCGATCTCCATGATCACCAGCGGGAATGCCCCCCATTGGCTGCGCAGCCCGTCGATGACGCTGTTGAGGAGCGCGGCATAGCCGGTGGCATCGCTGCTCTCGCCCTGGCACCAGAACATCCCCTTGACCTGAGAGCCGGGGTTGCGCGCCAGGAGCGCGTTCACATTGGCGACCATCAGGTCATACATGCGCCCGTCACTGGCCGGGTCCCAGTGGAAGAACAGATCGGTATCCGCCGCCGCCATGCAGGCGGCCACCTTCTCGCGCCCCGCTGTGGGCGCATGGTCGACCAGATGGCGCATCACATGCCCCGCCGGGCTGACCCGACCGAGGTTGGGAGAATTATGCGTCACCGGATGCACCATGGGCACCGGGTCCCCGATCCCATAGCCGCTGTCAAAGGCCGCGTTGATGCTCGCGCCGCTGGCGTCATTGGTATAGCCATCCGCGCCGCGCCCGAAGCCCGCCACCGCCAGCGCCTCCAGCACCGGCCGGTCGAGGGCCGGATCCCAGTCGGCGGTGCTGCTGCCGCCCACCATGTTCGACTGGCCCGCGAAGATATAGATGTCGGCCGGGGCGGCGATGCGGTCCTTCAGCGGGAAGATATTGGCATAGCCCACCCGACCGACCAGGTCCGAGGGCAGCACCAGCACCAGATCGGTATGGTTCACCGTGGGCACGAAGCGGCGCACCGTGGTGGATCTGTAGGTGATCGGGGTTGGGTGCGAGAAGGTGCTGCCCCCGCCCTCGAGGCGCGGCCGGGTGGTGCCTGCGGTCAACACCGGAACCTCCATCACCACCGCATAGGGATCGCCCGCCACCAGGGGCGTCGGCAGCGGGTAGTTCAGCAGGGAGTAAGCCTGGGGGGGGGGGGGGGCGGCAAAGCGGCGTATTTCAAGCCGGGGGCCGCCTGGGGGGGGGGGTGTGG
>CAKZRP010000078.1 GCA_937146765.1 uncultured Paracoccaceae bacterium
GGTCTTCCGCTACGTGACCGACCGCGAGGTCTATAACCAGCTCGACAACGACCTGCGCATCCGCAGCGTCCTGCGCCGCTCGGACGGAGCTGCCGAGAGCGGGCTGCGCCAGATCTGGAACAGCGCCAACGATAATTACCCGCCGACGGTCTATGGCCCCAATGCTCGGCTCGACGTGGAAATCCTCAGCATCAACCGGATCGGCACAAACCGCGCCACCGTCCGCCTGCGTAAGCGCCTGACCTCCATCAATGGCGTCCAGACCGGGCTTTTCACCGCCACGCTTCTCTTCGAGTTCCGCCCCGAGACCCGCCGCTCCATCGATGAGGTCTGGACCAATCCATTCGGCTTCACCGTCCTCGAATATTCCATCCGCTCCGACAGATTGGAGAACTGACGTTGTTGTTTATAAGATCGCTTATTTTTGTCATGGCCCTGTTGCCCGGCCTCGCCTCTGCCGAAGCCATCCCGCGTGGCGGTCCCAACGACAGCCGGGTGCGCTTGGCCACCTACCAGGAAGGTCAGGTCTACCGTCTCAGCGTGTCGCTCACCCATGTGACCACCATCGAGTTCGGGATCGGCGAAAGCATCCGCTCGATCATCGCGGGCGACACCGAGGGCTTCGAGATCGACGGCGTCCCGGGCGGTCAGGCCTTCGCGATCAAGCCTGTGGCGCGCGGGGTGCATACCAATGTGACGGTCTACACGAACAGGCGAAGCTACTACTTCAACGTCGAGGAGGTTCGCAGCCCGACCTTCTATGTGGTGCAGTTCCGCTATCCTGATGACGCTGGGCGCCCGACCCGGGCCATCGCCGCCCAAGCGCCAAACTACAATTACGGTGCCAGCGCGCGGACCGAGTTCACGCCAACCCGCATCTGGGATGACGGGACGTTCACGTATTTCGCGTTTCCAAGAAACGCGCCTGTGCCCGCGATCTTCCGCTACGCGGGCGGCCGCGAGCGCACGGTCAACACGCAAACTCCTGAAGACGGCGTGATCCGCGTCAGCGGCGTGAACCGCCAATGGGTCCTGCGACTGGGCGAAGAGGTGGTCTGCATCGAGGCGATCCCGCCCGCGGAGGCCACCTCATGAGCGAAACCGGGAACACCGAGCTGGAAAAACGCCTCTCCGCCCTTGAGAAAGGCAGTGCCCGCGCCCCCACGGCGGCGCAGCGCCGGTCGCCCCTTCTCGCGCTGATCGTGGTCCTCGTCATCGGCGCGGGTGGTGCCCTGCTTTATCTCCTCTCACAGCCCGAAGAAGAGGAAGCCTTGCCGACGGCCACTCCGGACGTCTTCCAAAACGAAGGGGATGGCTTTGGCGCTATCGAGACCTTGCCCCCGCCCGAGCCCGAGGTTGTGTTCGTCGGACCAGACCCCGTCGAGCCCAACGCGGAGCTTCTGGCGCAGATCACCGCCCTGCAGGCCCAGATCGAGGAATTGCGCAACGCCCCTGAACCAGTTGTCGAGGAAGACACCGCCGCCGCAGAGGCGATCGACGCGCTGACCGCTCAGATCGCGGCGCTGCAAGCCGCCTCGGAAGCAGCACAGCAACGGTTCCAGGACGAACTGACGGCGCGGGATCGCAGCCTTGAGCAACTCCGCATGGATCTGGAACTGGCCCAACTCGAGGCCAGCCGACCGCAACCCGCGCCAGTGGGCCCCACGGAAGATGAGCTGCGCGCACGCGAGCAAGAGCGACTGCGCCGCGAGGAAGAAGCCCGGCGCATGGCCGAGCTGGAGCGCCGCGCCGCGGAGGAACGCGCCTTCCAGGAGCGGCGCATCGCCTCTCCCACCATCGCTTTTGGCGGTGCCTCCGGAGCGAATGAAACGGCTCTGACCGAACGCACCTTCGGCGAGGTGACGGATTTCGTGCTGAACGGGGCGTTGCCCTCCACCGTGACGCAGGCCGAGGTGATCGCCAATCCCTCCAACACCATCATCCAGGGCACCATGATCCAGGCCGTCATGGAAACCGCCCTCGACAGCTCCCTGCCCGGCCAGACCCGTGCCGTGGTGTCCGAGGATGTCTACAGCGTCGATGGCGCGCGCCTCTTGATCCCCCGCGGATCCCGTCTCGTCGGGCGCTACCGCGCTGGCGTCGATATCGCGCAGCGCCGCGTCACGATCGCCTGGGACCGGATCATCCTGCCCGCGGGCCAAACCGTCCAGATCAGCTCCTTCGGAGGTGATGAACTGGGCCGTTCTGGCGTCACCGGTTTCGTGGACACACGCTTCGCCGAGCGTTTCGGGTCGGCCGCCTTGATCTCGCTGATTTCGGCCGCGCCAAGTGCCGCCGCCTCCGAGGTCCAGGATGAGACTGCCGCCGACGTTCTCGAAGACGTTGGCGATGATCTGGCAGATGCCACGGACAGCGTCATTGGCGATTACCTCTCCATCGGCCCCGTCATCTATGTCGACCAGGGCGCCCGCGTCACGGTCATGGTCGACCGCGATCTGGAGATATTCTGAGCCCATGTCGCTGAGCTATCTCGAAACCTCGCTCGACCGGATCGACGCCGCCGCCCGCGACGATGTCATCGAGATCTGCATCAACCCCGACGGGACCTGCTGGGGCGAATTCCAGGGCGATCACTTCATGCGCGCGCTGGACCAGAGGCTTACGGGCGTTCAGGTCAGGGACCTCGGCAACCAGATCGCCTCCTCGGCCAATACCACGATGAGCAAGGACCGCCCCATCGTCTCGGTCTCGATCACCTACAAGGGGCGCCCGATCCGCGCACAGGTCATCACCCCGCCCGCCGTGCTCTCGGCCATGTCGATCAGCCTGCGGTTCTTCTCAAGCCTGCCACTCGAGGGCATTGCGCTCGATTTTCTCTATGGCAAAGAACGCAAGCTCGAAGACCTGCGCGTCGAAAAAAAGCGCGCCTTGCGCGCAGTGGTGGCCGCGGGTTTGATCGATGATGCGCTCGCCTTCTGCGTCGAGAACAAACTCAACATGATCGTCTCGGGCGGCACCTCCACCGGCAAGACCGTGGCCGCGCGCAAGATCCTCTCTCACGTACCGGCCGAGGAACGCATCGTGACCATCGAAGAAGCCGCCGAGCTTCTGCCGACCCAGCCAAATGCCGTGACCCTCATCGCCAATCGCGACGCAGAATTCCAGACCGCCGATGTGCTTCTCACCGCCACGCTGCGCATGCGCCCCGACCGGATCATCCTGGGCGAGGTGCGCGGCAAGGAGGCCATGACCTTCCTCGAGGCGATCAACACCGGCCACGGTGGATCGCTGACCACGCTGCATGCCGAGACTCCACAACTCGCCGTCCGGCGCCTAGCCATCGCCGCGCTGAAGACTGACGTACCCATGACCTATGCCGACATGGTCGATTACATCGAGGGCTCCATCGACGTGATTATCCAGGCTGGCCGACATGACGGCGCCCGCGGCATCACCGAGTTCTTCCTGCCGGGGCAGGCGAGACATCCAGACCAGAACACGGGTCCGACTGAGGGCACGAAGCGCCCAAAGGTCGCGGCCGAATGAACCGAAAGGAAACCCCCATGCGCCAGACCATCCTCGCCGCAGCTGTCACCCTGCTGGCCGCGCCACTCGCGGCCCAGACCTCGCCTCAGGTCACGAACGATCTCACCGTGACCATGTCGCCCCAGCAATACCGGATCTGCAACGACCGGCCCGCACGCCCAACCTGGATGGACGAGGTCCATCCGCGCGAGGCCTACAAGGTACTGACGTTGATGCGGCTTTACGAGCTGCGGTCATGGGAGGCGATCCAGGAAACCGGCGATTGCGGCTGTGATGTGCGCTTCCCGTCTTGGGATGCCGCTTCGACCGAGTACGAGGAACAGTTCGCGAGCGA
>CAKZRP010000079.1 GCA_937146765.1 uncultured Paracoccaceae bacterium
TTCTTCAACATGACCAACCGGGTCGCGAGCGCCACCGCAATGATGCCCAACGCCGACTACCACGGGCAGTTCCGCTGATGTTGGCCCGGGGGCTCTCCGCGTTTCTCTGGCTATTCTGCGTGCCGACGGCGCAGGCGGCCGCGCTGGAGATCCCCTTGCCTGAAGGTCACGAGGTGTTGCGCGAACAGGAAACGCCGCTCGCGACCTTGCTTCTGCCCACCGGACCCGTGGTTGGTGACGTGGTGCCAAGCCGCACCCTGGAGGGGCGTATCTTCCGTCGGAGCTGGCGCATCTCCGGTGACTGGAGCGCGCTTCAGGTGCTGGCTCCGATCCGCAGCGCATTGGAGGAGCAGGGGTTCGAGGAGGTCTATGCCTGCACCGCCCGGGCCTGCGGCGGATTTGCGTTTCGGTTCGGCATCGAGGTCATTCCCGCCCCAGACATGACGGTCAATCTCTCGGATTACGAGTTCTATGCTGCCGAACAGCCGGAAACGGGGGTGGTCGTCTCGCTGTTGGTGTCGCGCACCGGAGGGGCGATTCATCTGCAGGTGCTGGAGCGTCATGCCGCCGAAGAACCGCTGCGTCCGCCGGTTGCCTTGCCGGACCCTCTGGCACCGCTGGACGAAGCGGATAACTCGGTTTCGGCACAGCCGACGACGCCCCCGGAGGGATCTTCGGTACTGCCCGAAGCTCAACTTCTGGCCGATGCGATCACCAAGGGCGGCACCCTCTCCACCGGTGCAGTGGCCGATCTCCTTACCCTTCAGGGACATGCGCCCTTGCTGGATCTGGAGTTTTCCTCAGGGTCAACCCGGATGGGGGCCGGTCCCTTTGACACGCTGCGCCAGCTTGCCGTTTTTCTGGACGAGCACCCAAGTGCGACCATCCTCCTTGTGGGCCATACGGACACCGTGGGCAGTCTTTCGGCCAATATCAGCCTTTCTCAGCGACGTGCTGCCAGCGTGCGCGAACGCTTGATGACCCGCTACGGCATTGCAGGCGGACGGATCACGGTTGCGGGCGCGGGGTTCATGGCTCCACTGGCCCCCAATACAACCGAAGCCGGGCGGGAAATCAATCGGCGGGTCGAGGCGGTGCTGGTGACGCCGTGACCTCGCGCCACCTTTCCCTCAGTGTCTTTCAGGCCAGCGCCATCCAGAGAGCGACGACAGCCAAGAGGCACCCCATGACAATATTCACCCAGCGTCCTGCAGTGGGTGCCTGAAACAGTCGTGCAAGCTGAGCGCCCAGGAGGGTCCATAGGGTGAAGGCGAGGAGATTGTTGAGAGTGAAGACAGTGGTAATCCACAATATTGCTTCGGCTTGATCCGCCCCGCCCGACGGGAGGAACTGGCTGAACATGAGCGCGATGATGACATAGGCCTTCGGGTTCAGCAGGAGTAAAACCGCGCCGTCGAGAAACCGCACCGAGGGGGCAGCGGCCTGGCCGATCCCGCTGCCGGCGCGCAGGAAGCCGAAGGCGATCCACAGCACGTAGGCAACGCCCGCAATTCGGATCGCAGTGAACAGCCCGGGCGCACCGGCGAGGGCCACCAGACTGCTGAAACCGATGGCAGCGGTCACCAGCCAGGTGGCAAGGTGATAGCCAAGCGTTGCGGCCCAGGTTGCTCTCAGGCCGAACCGCGCTCCGGCGGCGGCAAAGAACAGATTGCCGGGCCCGGGGCTATGGGCCAGTGGCAAGAGAAATAGCAGCAGGGCAAAGGTCATTTGGCTCTCGCGAAAGGTTCCTGTCCCTCCTGCCCGATCCTGTACCGACCGCGCGACCCGGAACCTGCGCAAAGAAAAAGCCCCTCGCGCGGGGGCGAGGGGCAAGGTTACGAGGGGCCATGAGATGTCTCATGAAACCGGGTCGCGAGAAGACCCGGGCAGAAAGATGAACCCGCCGAAAACCGGCGGCGGTGTCACCAGCTGTCCATGCCTTTTTCAGCAAAGGCGTGGACGAGAAAATCAATAAAGGCGCGCACCTTGGGCTGGGTGAACCGACCCGGCGGGTAGACCGCGTAGATGCCAAGGGTCTCGACCGGCAGCGCGGGCATCACGTCTTCTACCAGTCCTTCGGCCATGGCTTCTGCATAAAGATAGCTTGGCAGATAGGCGATCCCGAGACCGGAGATCGCGGCATTGAGAAGCGATTGACCGTCGTTAACCGAAAGCCACCCGGTGGAGCGCACCTGCCGCTTCTCGCCGGAAGGCGCGGTCAGCTTCCAGACATTGCCGCTCGACTGGTTGGAGTAATGCAGCAGCTTGTGGTCGTTCAGATCGTCGATCTTCTGCGGGCGCCCGAACTTTTCAAGGTAGTCCGGAGCCGCGATCATACGCTTTGTGGTCTCGGTGAGTTTGCGGGCACGCAGGGTGCTGTCTTCCAGCTCGCCGATCCGCACCGCCATGTCGAACCCTTCGGAGATGAGCTCCACAAAGCGGTTGTTGAGCACCATATTGACCGTGATGTCCGGGAAGTCGCGCAGGAACTCTGAAAGCACCGGAGAGATGTGGTTGACCCCGAAATCGGTGGCCACCGAAATGCGCAGCAGGCCGGAAGGTGCGGTCTGCATCGAGGTCACCAGCGCATCCGCTTCGCCGGCATCGTTCAGCACCCGGCGGGCGCGGTCGTAATAGGCCAGACCGATTTCCGTGGGCGAGACGCGTCGGGTGGTCCGGTTCAGCAGCCGCGCACCCAGCCGGGCCTCGAGGCTGGAAACATGTTTCGAAACGGCCGATTTTGAAATGCCCATCTTCTTGGCCGCATCGGTAAAGCCGCCCTGATCCACCACATTGGCAAAGGCTTCCATTTCCGTCAGTCGATCCATCGGGGGCTCCTCGTCACACGTCTTGTCTTACTCCCCTTCCTGAGCGCCAATTCGGGCAAGATCGGGGCGCGCTTGGGATAATTGCGGGGTTTTCGTCGGATCGTTCGCGATGGGGAAACAGGGATCCGGGTCACACTTCGCTCCGCGCCGAACCATCGGGCCGGTCCCATGTGGCAAGTGGGGAAGGTATTGAAGACAAAGGACAACGACATGCTGACCTGCATCATCCGCTATCAGATCGATCCCACCAAACAGGCCCAGTTTCGCCAATATGCCCAGATCTGGGGGCAAGCTATTCCGCGCAATGGGGCCGATCTCATTGGCTATTTTGCCCCACATGAAGGGTCGTCGACGCTCGCCTATGGGATCTATTCGATTCCCTCTCTGGCCGAGTACGAGGCCTATCGCGCGCGGTTGGCTGCTGATCCGCTTGGGCGGCAGAACTACGAATTTGCCCAGTCAGAGAAGTTCATCCTGCGCGAAGATCGCACTTGGCTTACACTGGCCTCGGCACCGCATGGCACCTGAGGGAGGATAGGATGATCGCAGTCATTTTCGAAGTCACACCGGCAGAGGGCATGCAGGAGACCTATCTTGACCATGCGGCATCTCTCCGGCCCCTGTTCGAGGGGATGGAGGGCTTTATTTCGGTCGAGCGCTTCCAGAGCCTGACAACGCCGGGCAAGCTGCTGTCACTCTCGTTCTGGGAGGATGAGGCCGCATTGGCGCGCTGGCGGCAGATGGAAAAGCACCGCACAGCGCAGAAGAAGGGTCGCGGCAGTTATTTCGCCGACTACCGGTTGCGCGTGGCCGGGGTGATCCGCGACTACGGCATGACGGAGCGCGATGAGGCTCCGCTGGACAGTCGCGCGCTGCACGACCGCTGAAGCTGGACGTTCGGAGGCGCCGACACCTCCGAACGTGGCTTGGATCAGGTTTAGAAGGTCGCCGCCAGCCGGGTGCCTTGGTTGATCGCGCGTTTTGCGTCCAGTTCCGCAGCCACATCAGCGCCGCCGATCACATGGGCGGTTATGCCCATCTCGGCCAGCTGATCTGCGAGTGCGCGTTCGCTGACCTGCCCGGCGCAGAGCACGATCGTATCGGCCTCGATCAGCGTCGGGGTCTCGCGCGCCTCGCCAAAGCTGACGTGCAGGCCCGCGTCATCAATCGCCTCATAATTCACTCCGCCGACAAAGGACACGTCCTTCATCTTGAGCGTGGCGCGGTGGATCCAACCGGTGGTCTTGCCCAGCCGCTTGCCGTGGCGTTCCGCCTTGCGCTGCAAGAGGGTGACTTGCCGCGCCGGAGCCTCGGGCTGCGGGCCTTCGGGGGCAAGGCCGGCGCGATGGGTCGCCGGGTCGGTGACCCCCCATTCGCGCATCCAGAGCGGCAGATCGACCGAGGGGCTGGTGCCCTCGTGCAGGAGATACTCCGCGACGTCGAAACCGATGCCGCCAGCCCCGATCACCGCGACCTTTTTGCCGACCGGCACCTTGTGGCGCAGCACGTCGATGTAGCTCACCACTTTGGCGTGGTCCTGCCCTGGGATGCCGGGATCGCGCGGGGTGACGCCTGTGGCGATCACCACCTCGTCAAACCCTTGCAGATCCTCGGGCCCCACCCGGCGACCCAGTTTCAGCGTAATGCCCGCCTTGGCAACCATGGTGCGATACCAATCGACCAGACCCCAGAACTCTTCCTTGCCGGGCACTTGCTTGGCCATGTTGAGCTGGCCGCCGATCTCCTCGGCGCCGTCAAACAATGTTACCTGATGGCCGCGCTCTGCCGCTGCCAGTGCGGTCGACAGGCCCGCAGGCCCCGCGCCGACAATCGCGATGCTCTTGGCCTCCGCCGCCGGGGTCAGAACCAGCTCTGTTTCGTGGCAGGCGCGCGGGTTCACTAGACAGGAGGTCAGCTTGCCGCCAAAGGTATGGTCCAGACAGGCCTGATTGCAGGCGATGCAGGGCGCGATCTCGGCACTGAGCCCCGCCGCAGCCTTGGCCACAAACTCCGCATCCGCCAGCATCGGGCGCGCCATCGACACCATATCGGCGCAGCCCTTGGCCAGCACATCCTCCGCCACCTCCGGCGTGTTGATCCGGTTCGAGGTGATCACCGGGATGCCAACATGGCCCATCAGTTTCTGCGTCACCCAGGCAAAGGCCGCGCGCGGCACTGAGGTTGCGATGGTCGGAATCCGCGCTTCGTGCCAGCCGATCCCGGTGTTGAGGATGGTGGCCCCTGCCGCCTCCACCGCCTTGGCGAGCTCAAGAACCTCCTCAAAACTCGAGCCATTGGGCACCAGATCAATCATCGACAACCGATAGATCAGGATAAACTCGCGCCCCACCGCCTCGCGCACCCGGCGCACCACCTCGACGGGCAGGCGCATCCGGTTCTCGTAAGAGCCCCCCCAGCGGTCGGTGCGTTTGTTGGTATGGGTCACGAGGAACTGGTTCAGGAAATACCCTTCCGAGCCCATGATCTCGACCCCGTCATAACCGGCCTCTTGCGCCAGTCGCGCGGCGTTCACGATGTCGCCGATCTGCTTTTCGATGCCCTCTTCGTCCAGCTCGGTCGGCGGGAAGGGAGAGATCGGCGATTTCACCGCACTGGGTGCAACGCATTTCGGCCCATAGGCATAGCGCCCCGCGTGCAGGATCTGCATGGCGATCTTGCCGCCCGCCTCATGCACCGCCTTGGTCACAACCGCATGGTTGGTCACGTCTTTTTCGGTAGTCATCATCGCCGCGCCGGGCAGGACAGAGCCTTCGAGGTTCGGGCCAATGCCGCCGGTCACCATCAGCGCCACGCCGCCGCGCGCCCGGGCCGCATAGAACTCAGCCACTCGCGCCCAGTCGCGGGTCTCTTCCAGCCCGGTGTGCATGGAGCCCATCAGCACTCGGTTCTTCAGCGTGGTGAAGCCCAGATCCAGCGGGGCCAGCAGATGTGGGTACGCAGCCATGACACTCTCCCTCCATGTCGCAGGCGCACCCCTGTGGGGCGGCCTTTGCCGCGCAGGATCGCCCGGCCTGTCGGGATTGTCACCTGACTACGCGGCGTCACCCCCTTGCGTGCCCCGGCGGCACGCGGTCTAAGAGGGGGAGGACCCTGAAAGAGGCGCAGATGAGCAAGAAAACCGACAAGGCCGAGGCCAAACCGATGACGCCGGAGCAAATCGCCGCGCTGCCCTATCGCCCGAATGTGGGCGTGATGATGATCAATGCGGTAGGCGACGTCTGGGTTGGCCAGCGGTCGGACCGCTATCAGGACGCCTGGCAAATGCCCCAAGGCGGCATCGACAAGGGTGAGGATGCCCGCCTTGCCGCGCTGCGCGAGCTCGAGGAGGAAACCGGGGTCACCCCCGATCTGGTCGAGATGATCGCGGAAAGCGACGGCTGGCTGCCTTATGATCTGCCGGTCGAGGTGGTGCCGCACTTCTGGGGCGGCAAGTATCGCGGGCAGGAGCAGAAATGGTTCCTCCTGCGCTTCATCGGTCGGGACGACCAGATCAATATCGAGACCGATCACCCGGAATTTTCCGCCTGGTGCTGGCAGCCGGTGGAGCATCTGGTTGACAAGGTCGTTCCCTTCAAGAAGGAGGTCTATGCCCGTGTGGTTGAGGAATTCAAAACCCATCTCTAGGGCGCTTCTTGTGGCGGGGCTATTGGTCGCGTCCGCGGCGCAGGCAAGGGCGCAAAGTTGTCTTCCGATGGGGCCGGGCGACGTCTATCGGTTTGCCCAGCAGGCAGAGGCGCCTTTCCTCATCCTCGAGGGCGAGGTGACCTTTGACGAAAGCTTGTTGCCGGGGGGGGCACCAGACACGCCACGGGCCGCTGTGGGGCAAGTTGATATACCTGCTCAATTCACGGGGTTATTGCTGGGCCAGCGCATGTTCGATCAAAGGGTTGAGGGCGATATGGTGCTGGAAGCGCATTGTTCCGGCGGTTGGTGTGGCAGTCTCCAGTCCGGCACCCGCTACGTGTTCTTTGCCCGCCAGATCGAAGGTCGCGGGGTCGTGGCTGTGCTCGACCCCTGTAGCAGTTTCTTCTTTGACGCCATCGGCGGGCGGCCCGGAGATATTATCCTGCAATGCCACAATGGCGGGGCCTGTCCATCGAAACTACCGGACCGCCTAGACGGCGCCAAAGCGCCGCCCGAGAGCGAGTGATCGGCGTTCAGGCCGCCGGGGTGACCTTGGCTACCCTTGAGGCCGACCGGGGAGCCTGTTGCCCGAGCCAGACGCTGAACAGGGCCAGCAAAGCTCCGAGGCTCTGGAAGAGGGTGAAACTTTCTCCGGCAAAGAGCGCGCCAAGCAGCACTGCCGTGAGCGGGCTGAATACACCCAAAAGCGAGATCTGCGCCGGGGCGATGCGGGCGATGCCCCGGAACCACAGGATATAGGTCAACGCGCCACCGATCAGGCTGAGATAGGCGAGACCGAGGATGTTCTGCCCGCTCAGCAGTGGCCACTCCGGCACTGCGATCATCGCCACCGGCACCAGCAAAAGGCCACCGGCGGTCAATTGCCAGGCGCTGAAGGTGAGGGCCGGGACGCCTGGCTGCCATTTGCGCGTCAGCACTACTCCCGCCGCCATCGAAAGGGCGCCACCCAATCCGCCCACCACGCCCCAGAGATCCATCTGCGCCTCAGGTCCAAGGACCAGGAGGCCCACGCCCACCATGCCCAGCAGGGCCGCCGCGATGCCACGACCGTGGATCCTGCTGCCGAGAAGGACGCCCGACAGGACGAGAACGAAGAGGGGTTGCACAGCGCCAAGGGTCGCAGCCACCCCACCGGGCAGGCGGTAGGCGGCAAGGAACATCAGCCCCCAGAAAACCGAGAAGTTGAGTGCTCCCAGAACCAGGATCTTCGGCACCAGATGGAGCGGCGGCAGTTGCCGCACCAGCAAGAGAAGCACCAGCCCCGCCGGCAAGGCCCGCAAGAGCGCCACCAGCCAGGGGGAAAGGCCCGGCAGCAGCGTTGTGGTCACGATGTAGCTGCTGCCCCAGATCGCAGGGGCCAGCGCTGTCAGGGCAAGGTCTCGTCTCTCGGTCATCGGTGGGCTCCTCGGGTTGCCAATTTATCTCGACGTCGAGGTAATGCCGAAGTCTCTTGACGTCAAGATATCCTGCGAGGAAAACGGATCCATGGATCATGTAGATTTTATTCTCGGGCAATGGCGGCAAGAGCGGCCGGATCTCGACGTGCGGGCCATGGGAGTGATTGGCCGGGTTGGTCGTCTTTACCTCGCCTATCTGAAACCGATGGAGCAGACCTTCGCGCGCTACGGCCTCAACGCGGCGAAATTTGACGTGTTGGCGACCCTGCGCCGGGCGGGTGCACCGCATTGCCTGTCTGCAGGTGCCCTGATGAAGGCAACCATGGTGGCCTCTGGGACCATGACCAACAGGATTGACCGGCTGGAGGCCGATGGGTTGGTGAAGCGCAGCACCAATCCCGAGGACAGCCGAAGCTTCCTGATATCCCTGACCGATCGAGGGCTCGCGCTCATCGACGAAGTGGTAGAGGCACATGTTGCCACCCAGACCAGCCTGCTGGCGGGGCTGACGGAAGCGGAAATCGCGCAATTTTCCAGCCTCTTGTCGAAGGCTCTCACTGTGGCGGAGGAGTCGTGAGCAGGGCGACGCTGCACATGCTTTGCGGCAAGATCGCAGCAGGGCAATCGACGCTCCCCGCACGGCTGGCGGTGTTCTTCTGTCCGAGGACGTCTGGAGAGACAAAGGAGGCCGCCTCGGCCCCCTTTGTCAAATCTTCAGATCTGATGTGCCACTCGCTTGTGGTCCGGCACGTCAGATCAAACCCTGGGCTTTGAGCAGCGCCCGCATGTTGGCCTTGGGGCGCGGACCGATGTGGCTGATGACCTCGGCAGCGCAGGCGTTGCCGATCTTGGCGCAGGTCTCCATGTCGCGGCCCGTCGCCAGACCAAACAGGAAGCCGGCAGCAAACTGGTCGCCCGCGCCGGTTGCATCCACCGGCACAACCTTGGTCACCGGCACATCAACGCGACCTTCGGAGCTGAGCACCGTGACACCGTCTCCGGAGCGGGTGCAGATCACCAGTGGGCAGATCGCGGCGGTTTGAGCGAGCGCAGATTCGAGGTCATCGGTCTGAAACAGCGATTTGATCTCGTCCTGATTGCCGATAACGAAGTCGAGTTCGTTTTCGATCAGGCTCAGGAAGTCGGCCCGGTGCCGTTCGACGCAGAAGGGGTCGGAAATGGCGATGCCCGGCTTGCCGCCTGCGGCCTTGCAGTCCCGTGCTGCCTCGAGAAAGGCGCTCTTGCCCTTGTCCTTGTCGAACAGATACCCCTCCAGAAACATGATCTCAGCGACGCTTGCGGTTGCATTGGGAACATCTTCCGAGTTGAGCTCGGAGGAGATGCCGAGATAGGTGTTCATCGACCGTTCGCCATCGGGAGAGACGAAGATCATCGACCGCGAAGTGGGCAATTCGCCGCCGGGAACCGGGGCGTTCACAAAATCGACGCCATCTTCCTGCATGGCTTTGGCGTAGAATCGCCCCAGTGCGTCGTCATGCACCCGGCCGATGAAAGCGGCGTCCAGCCCCAGCGCGCCCGCGCCGGCAATGGTGTTGGCAACCGAGCCACCGGGGGTCTGCACCCGTTCCTTCATCGCTGCATAGAGCACTTCGCCGCGCTCGCGTTCGATGAGCTGCATGATGCCCTTTTCAATCCCCATCATGTCGAGAAAGTTGTCGTCACATTGCGAGATCACATCGACGATGGCATTGCCAACCCCGACGAGCTGGTAGGTCTTGGTCATAGTGTCTTTTCCTCGTATTGGCAGAGGTCGCGGATGATGCAGGTGGGGCACATGGGTTTGCGTGCCTTGCAATGATAGCGGCCGTGCAGGATCAGCCAGTGATGGGCATGGAGTTGGAAATCCACTGGGATATTGTCTTCGATGGAGCGTTCCACGGCGTCCACATCCTTGCCCGGGCAGATGCCGGAGCGGTTGCCGACGCGGAAGATATGCGTGTCTACCGCCTGCGCAGGGTAACGCCACCACATGTTCAGCACCACATTGGCGGTTTTGCGACCCACACCCGGCAAGCTTTCGAGCGCGGCGCGCGAGTTGGGCACCTCGCCGCCGTAATCGTCAACGAGGATGCGGGAGAGCTTGATGACGTTTTTGGCCTTGTTGCGAAAGAGGCCGATGGTCTTGATGTGCTCGATGACGCCCTCTTCGCCGAGGTCCAGCATTTTCTGCGGGGTGTCGGCGATCTTGAACAGCTCTTTGGTGGCGCGGTTGACGCCCGCGTCCGTTGCCTGCGCCGAGAGCGCGACGGCGACGACGAGTGTATAGACGTTCACATGGTCGAGCTCGCCCTTGGGCTCGGCCTCGGCCTCCTGAAACCGCGTGAAGATCTCGCGGAGCGTGTGATAATCGAGTTGCTTTGCCATCGGGCGATCTTTTGCCCGCTGGAGCGGGGCGGCGCAAATCAAAAACGCGGGGCTTTTGTCGGGCCGCCAGCAGGTGCGGTGCAAATGTCTCGTTTTGCAAGTCATCCATGGGGCGGCTGCGTGAAGGGCATCAGGTCATGTTGCGCAGCGGCGGGGGCGGACCGCCTTCAAACCGCAGGTTCCGGGTCGCGCCGGGCAGGCAGTCTGGCTAGGGTACGGCAGGAGACACGGACGTCGAAGGAGCCGCGCCATGCAACGGGATGAACAGGCCTATCATTACGGGGTGATCCGTCGTGCCATCGAATTGATCGACTCGGGTGGTGCCGATTTGTCATTGGAAGAACTGGCCGCCCAGATGGGCATGAGCCCGGCCCATTTCCAGCGCATCTTCTCCTCCTGGGCCGGGGTCTCGCCCAAGCGCTACCAACAGTATCTGAGGCTCGGTCATGCCAAGACCCTCCTGCGTGAGGATCTGCCGCTGCTGGAGACCGCCCATGCTGTCGGCCTTTCCGGTTCCGGTCGGCTGCATGACCTTTTCCTGCGCTGGGAGGCGATGAGCCCCGGCGAATACGCCCGCCGGGGCGAGGGGCTCACCGTGCGCTGGGGCTGGTTCGACAGCCCTTTCGGGCTCGCCTTGGCCATGGGCACCGACAAGGGACTCTGCGGATTGGGTTTCGCCGCTGAAGTGGGGGCGGAGCCCGCTCTTGCCGACATGCGCAGCCGTTGGCCCAAGGCCGAATTCGCCGAGGACCCCCAAGCGCTGCGCCCGCAGGTGGAGGCCGCTTTCGCCCGCCGGGGCGAGACCGCCTTGCATCTGATCGGCGCACCTCTGCAGATCAAGGTCTGGGAGGCACTTCTCAACATTCCCGAAGGCGGTGCCGCCACCTATGGCGAGATCGCTGAGGTCATTGCCAACCCCCGCGCTGTGCGTGCGGTGGGCACGGCGGTGGGCAGGAACCCGCTAAGCTGGCTGATCCCTTGCCACCGCGTCCTGCGCAAGGGGGGCGGCATGGGCGGCTATCATTGGGGGCTGCCGGTCAAACGCGCGATGCTGGCTTTCGAGGCCGCGCGAACGGAGGCCGACGCGGCCTGAGCATCACCTTCAGCGCGGCACCGAAACGGGCCAGTGCCGCGCGTCGTCGCGCTTGCCGCCTGTTGGCGAGATACACTTCATAGGCATGATGTGCCTCGGCGCGCTCGATCTCATAGGCGGTGCGTGGGCGACGAGGCTCGGACCAGCGGTCCAGTCCAAGCGTGATCAGGATGATCCAGTCATAAGTGGGCATGGCAATCTCCTTTCCGGAACAGGTCTGGAGCGAAGAAAGCAGAAGCCTGCTGACAGCCTGTTGTCAGTGGCACATGCTAGGGTGGCAGCAGGCTGTCACGAACGCGGGGCGACATCCCTACGGATAGCCGCTGAAATGCCAGGGAGAGGTCCAATGTCCCGCAGCGACCGATTGTTCGAAGTGATCCAGATCCTGCGCGCCGCCCGGGTGCCGCTGCGGGCCGAGGATATCGCCGCCCAGCTTGAGGTTTCCAAACGCACGGTCTATCGCGATATCGCCGCGTTGCAGGCCATGCGCACCCCGGTCGAGGGGGAGGCGGGCATCGGCTATATGCTGCGCAAGGGCTATGACCTGCCCCCTCTGAACTTCGACGAGGAGGAGATCGAGGCGCTGCATGTGGGGCTTGCGATGCTGATGCGCACCGGTGACGGGGCCTTGCAACAGGCGGCCGCGCGGGTGGGTCGCAAGATCTGCGACGTCCATGCCAGCGCGGAGTGGCTGCAGGTGGCCCCCTATGGCGCCCCGCTTGACGATCCCGACAATGGTTGCGTGTCCAAGGCGCTGTTGCGGCAGGCGGTGCGCAGCGCCCAGAAGATCCGCCTGTCCTATCTCTCACTGGCCGAGGAGCAGAGCGAGCGGGTGTTGCGGCCTCTGGCCTTGATCTATCACATCGACTGCACCCTGCTGGCAGCCTGGTGCGAGTTGCGTGGGGGCTTTCGCCATTTCCGCACCGACCGGATGCTGGCGGCAGAGCTCCTGGACCAGCGCTTTGCCGAGGAGGCGACCCTGTTGCGCAAGCTTTGGTTGGAGCAGGAAGCCGAAACATTTGTTTTCCCGACATGACATCGCCTCGGTTTGCTCCGGGCGCATCGCCCTATTCGGCGGGCTGGGCGGCAATCCGCCGAATGAGATCGCAAGCGGCTTGCTGCTGTCGGCGGAGCACAGGATACCTATATGGAACCTCTGCGCCCTTCGGTTGAACCGAACATGCTGCAGGACAGGATTTGAGAAAGAAAAGGAAGACCGAATGTCTTTTGCCAAACTCCCGGTGATCGGTATGCTCACCGCCGCCGTGGCGCTGAGCGCCTGTAATGACCCGGCCTCCTACGGTGCACCGGGCGGGATCAACCGGTCACAGAATGGCGCCATCATCGGTGGTCTGATCGGTGCGGGTATTGGTGCTGCCACCTCGGATGATGACAAGGCCGAAACCATTATCGGTTCCGCCGCCATCGGTGCCCTCGCCGGCGGGCTGATCGGGCGGGAACTGGACAAGCAGGAAGCCGAGCTGCGCCAGAGCCTCGACAACTCCTCGATCACCATCGTCAACACCGGCGACCGGCTGATCGTGTCGCTGCCCAACGATCTGACCTTTGCCACCGACAGCGCCGCGATTTCTTCGGTGGTGCGCGGCGACTTGCGCAAGGTCGCTGGCAGCCTGCAGCGCTATCCGGGCAGCACCGTGCAGGTGATCGGCCACACCGACAGCGATGGCGAAGCTGCCTACAACTACTCCCTCTCCGAGCGTCGCGCCAATGCGGTTGCGGACGAGATCGCGGCGGGGGGCGTCTCCTACAACCGGATGCGCATTATTGGCCGTGGCGAGGACCAGCCGGTGGCCAGCAACCTCACGCCCGAGGGCAAGGCGCGCAACCGTCGCGTCGAGATCGTGATCATTCCGCAATAAGCGGCCTAATCTCGTGATCCAAGGGTAAAGGCCGCGCGTTTGTGCGGCCTTTGTTGTTCCGGCGGCGAGATCTGCGAATCCCGTGCGGTTGTGTGCTTCTGCACAGGGCTTCTGCGGGCTTGCGCCTGTCCGGTTTGGGCCAGGGCGCTAGACTTGCTGCAACGGACATCTCAGGGAAGGGACCTTCGTCATGGCAGAACTCACCTTGCTTCTTCTCTCCGGCTCTCTGCGCAAGGAGGCGACCAATCGCAAGCTGGTCCGAGAGGCGGCACGTCTCTTCGGGGATGCGAAAGTGGTCGAGGGCGACCTGATGCTGCCACTTTATGATGGCGACCTGGAGGCGGAGACGGGTATTCCCATCGCCGTGCAGAGCCTTGCCGATCAGATCGCGGGCGCGGATGCGGTGGTGATCTCGACGCCGGAATACAACAAGGGGCCGTCCGGTGTTTTGAAGAATGCGCTCGACTGGGTCAGCCGCACTGAGGGCAATCCCTGGCGCGACAAACCCGTTGCGGTGATGTCGGCGGCGGCGGGCCGTGCGGGCGGAGAGCGGGCGCAGATGATCCTGCGCAGTTTCCTGGTTCCTTTCCGCCCGCGGGTGTTGCCGGGGCCAGAGGTCCATCTCGCGGGCTCCGCCAAGGAATTTGACGCGGCGGGTCACCTGATCAGCGAACACTACACCAAGACCCTGAGCGAGTTGATGCAGCACCTGCGCACCGCGACCGATCGCACCTGATATCTTGATGTGACCGGGCCGATGGATCTCCCGCGCTCTTGCCGGTGTCTTGTGCAAATCCCAGATCAGCATTGGGTCCAGCGTGGCCGCGCCGAAGGCGCGGCCACGCTGCCGGGCGATTTGCGAAGCAAAGCGCAATCCCTCAATTCCGGTCAGAAGCTGTCGGACACGCGAAAGCCTTCTGGGATCTGATCGCGCCCGTCCAGCAACAGGTCGGCCATGACACCGGCGACCTTGGGCGCCATGCCAAAACCGATCTTGAAGCCGCCATTGGCGATGAAATGCCCCGCCCGTTCTGGCCAGGCCCCCAGCATCGGGGCCCGGGACCGGGCGCGCGGTCGCACGCCCGCCCAGCGTTCCAGCACCTCGGCCTCTGCGAGTTGCGGCATCGCGGTCACGGCGCGGGTGATCACCTGGTCAATCTGCGCATCCGGTTCATCGGGATGGGTGAATTCGCGCTCGCTGGTGGAGCCGATGGCAAGTGTCCCGTCTGCATGGGGGATGATGTGCAGCCCATCGGCATAAAGCTGCGGCACCGCGCCCGCGTCATAAGCCAGAAGCGCCGCCTGACCCTTGACTCCACCGCCCAAGTTGCGGCCCATACGGGCGTTGAGATCGCGCAGGCCCTGATAGCCGGTCGCATGCACCATCAGCCCCTCGTCGCGGCCGTCCCCCCGCACCTCGACGCCGCCCGCCCGCAAGGCGGCGACCAGGGCCGCACAGGCGCGGCGCGGGTGGATCCGGGCCGAGAGCGTGTCGTGGATCACCATGCCGGTGGCGCTCGGCGGGCACCATGTGCCAATCTCTGCGGCAGCACGCACCTCCCAGATCGCTTGGCCCTGCCAGAGCTCTGCCGCACTGGCGCAGCGCGCATAGGCCAGATCCAGCGTGCGCTGATCCGCGATGGGCTGCAGTCGGCCAAGCCGCCCATAGCCCGACGAGACGCCGCCCGCGGCCTCCACCTCGGCCCAAAACCCTTCGGCCATCAACAGGCTGTCCAGCTGAAAAGCCTTCTTCGGGTTCCAATTCTCCGGCACATGCGGCGCGAGCGCGCCTACCAGACCGCCGCTCGACCCAGCCCCCGCCCCGGCGGGGTCGATGACCTGCACCTTTGCGCCGCGCTGGTGGCAGGTCCAGGCGATCGACAGGCCAAAGATCCCTGCGCCAAAGACGGTGATATCAGCAGTTGCCATTTCCGTGACCTTTCGTCAGGTTCGCCCTCGCATACCGACCCCACCTAAAGGAAATCGCGATGGCAGACCAGCAGGCGCAGCTCAGCTGGCGGGACGGAGACCTGCCGGTCTCGGATCAATTCGACGACCCCTATTTCTCGCTCGCGAACGGTCTGTTGGAGACCGGCCATGTGTTTCTGGCCGGCAATGACCTGCCCCAGCGCTTTGCTCCCGGCTTTCACATTGCGGAGCTGGGCTTTGGCACCGGCCTCAACCTGATGGCCGCCTGGAAGGCCTGGGAAGAGAGCGGCCAGACCACGCCGCTGCGCTTCACCAGTTTTGAGGCCTTTCCGATGGCGCCCGCCGATATGGCTCGCGCGCTCGAGGCCTTTCCCGACGTGAAGCCCTGGGCGGAGCGCTTCCTTGCACAGTGGACCGGCGGCGGCACCTGTCGCTTTGACACGCTGGAGTTGGAGGTTGTCATCGCCGACGCCCGCGTGTCGCTGCCAGAGTGGACAGGGCGCGCCGACGCTTGGTTTCTGGACGGGTTTTCGCCCGCCAAAAACCCCGAGCTCTGGCAGGAAGACCTGATGCAGGCGGTGGCCGACCACACCAAGCCGGGCGGCACGGCGGCGACCTATACTGCGGCGGGATTTGTGCGGCGGGGCCTGGCCTCGGCCGGGTTTGCGGTCGAGCGCACGTCCGGGTTTGGACATAAACGACATATGACGCGGGCGCGGCTTCTGGCCTGACGCGGGACTTTATTGAAAGGCACACCCATGGATCAGGTCATGGCCAAGAACGACACCAAATTGGGCATCCTCTTTATGATCGGGGCGACCGTTGTCTTTGCCGCGCAGGATGGGATTTCCCGCCATTTGGCCAGCGAATACAACGTCTTTATGGTGATCACGATCCGCTATTGGTTCTTTGCCGCTTTTGTAATGGCGGTGGCGATGAAGCAGGTCGGTTCCTTGCGCAAGGCGGCGCAGACCAGCCAGCGCGGGCTGCAGATCTTTCGCGCCTTTGTCCTCGTGGCCGAGATCTGCGTGATGGTCCTGGCCTTTACCGTGCTCGGGCTGGTGGAGAGCCACGCGGTCTTTGTCTGCTACCCGCTGCTGATTGCCGCCCTATCGGGCCCGATCCTGGGCGAGACGGTGGGCTGGCGGCGCTGGGCGGCGATCGGGGTGGGGTTCCTCGGGGTTCTGGTCATCCTGCAACCGGGGTCCGGCGTGTTCCAGCTGGCGGCGCTGATCCCCTTGGTTTCGGCCTTGATGTTTGCGCTTTACGGTCTGCTGACCCGCTACGTGGCGCGCAAGGACACCTCGGCCACCAGCTTTTTCTACACGGGCGTTTGGGGTATGATCTTCATCACCCCCTTTGGTCTCTACATGTGGGAGCCGATGACCGCGCCCGATTGGGCCTGGATGGGCGCGCTCTGCGTGACGGGTGCACTGGGGCATTGGCTTCTGATCAAGTGCTACGAGATGGCGGAGGCCAGCGCGGTGCAGCCCTTTGCCTATATGCAGCTTCCTTTTGCCGCGATTGTCGGCCTTTTGGTCTTTGGTGAGGAGATGCGCACCAACGTGGTGATCGGCGCAACCCTTGTGGTGGCCGCGGGCCTATTCACCTTTTGGCGCGAAAACCTCAAGCGTGCGGCCCGCTAGTTCGCGCGTGAAGGGAACTGGCAACGGTGGCTGTCCCAGCCGGGCACGGTAGATCGGCAGGCTTTCCGTCACCCGCATCACGTAGTTGCGGGTCTCGTTGAAAGGGATGTGTTCGACCCAGTCGATCACATCCACCTCCGGGTCGCGCGGGTCGCCATAACGCTCCATCCACGCGATGGGGCGATGCGGACCTGCGTTGTAACCCGCAGCCATCAGAACCACATTGCCGTCGAACTCCCCCGCAAGCCGGGCCAGATAAGCGGCGCCGAGCTTGGCATTGTATTGCCAGTCCTCGGTCAGCCGCGCGGTCTTGTGGTCGTCGAGAATTCCCAGGTCCTTCGCCACCAGCTCTGCGGTGCCAGGCATCACCTGCATCAGGCCGCGCGCCCCGGCGTGGCTGATGACAACGGGGTCAAATTCGCTCTCGCGGCGCGCGATGGAGAGCACCATTTCCGGTGCCATCGGTAGGCCAAGCTTGGCCACCGGATGCACCGGGTAATAGGCGCCCGCCAACTCCAGCCCGTCCTGCGCCGCACGTTTGGAAATCATCACCGCCAGATGCGGCTGATTGATGTCCACCGCCATCTGGCCGAGGCTCAGCGCATCATCCGGTGCCAGGCCTTCCACCAGATGGGTGAGGAAGCGTTCGGCCAGTGGCACGTCGCCCGCCTGCAACAATTCCATCCCGGCCATATAGACCGAAGAGGCCAGAAAGGGCGCGGTCTGCCAGTCGGTCTTTGGGGGGCTGGCGAGCGTCGGGTCGAACCCTCGTCCCAAGGCCTGCGCGGACAGCAGGCCGTAGTAGCTGCTCTGATATTTCGCCCCAAGCCGATAGGCGGCATGGGCCTTGTCGACATTGCCCAACTGGGCATAGGCCCGACCGAGCCAATAACCGGCGCGCCCGACCGAAACCGGCGTTTTCACCGCGGCGAGGAAACGGGTGAAGTGATAGGCGGCAAGCTCCGCATCCTTCAGCTTGCGCAAGGCGATATAGCCCGCGATCCATTCATTTTCCGCATAGCCGGAACCATCTTCGGGCGTGGCAAAGTGAAAGGCGGCGAGCTTATAGGCGCGGGTATTGTCATTGTCGCGCATCAGCTGGCGGGCAAAGTCCGCGCGCCGGTTCAGCCATCTGGCGGGCTGACCCAGCGCTTCAGCCGAGGTCGAACGCTCCACCATCATCGCAATGGCGTCGTCCTGCCGTCGTTTTGCATCGCGCCAGGCAAAGCGGTCATAGGCAAGGCCTGCGTCACCTTGCAGGGATGCAGGCACGGCCGCAATTGCACTATCCACCCCGTCGGCCTGCTCCTGCAGGGCGATCCGCGCCAGCGCCAGTTTGCGCGCGTAGTCGCTGACCAGATCGAGCATCCGACGCGAGGACACCATATGGTTGTCCCACAGAAGCTGGTCGAGCCGCGCCGCATGGTGTTTCGCCAGAAGCGTCGGGTGGCGGGCGAGGTAGGCGCTCTGGGTCTCCTCCCTCATCGCCATGCTGCGCCAGGCCCGCACGATCTCCGCTTCGCCCGCGCCCTTGTTGCCGGATGAGATGAGTGCCTCGCCAAGGCTGAGGGCGCCTTCCGGCGTCTGAGCCTCGGCACCCTCGCCGTAGAAGGTCAGGATGGTGGCAGGGCCGGTGGTGGCGATGATGTCCTCGCTCTGGCGGCGCAGGTAGTCCATGCCGGGCCAGTCAGGGCGCCGCTCCAGAAAGCCCATGACCTCTGCCGCGCTCCCCTGACCGGCGCGCAAGCGGTGCCACTCGATCACGTCGCGTGCGATGGAGCCTTCCTCGCCCGCATCGATCAAGGCTTCGGGCCAGTGCCCGGCGCGCATCATCGGCAGGGCAGTCTCCAGTCCGCGTGCAAAGGCGGGGGCCGCCATGGGCACAGTCAAAAGGGTGGCGCAAATCAGCACCGAGCAGGCAAGTCTGCGTGTCATCTCTTGCTTTTTCCAGCAATCCGGGGATAGAGGCTGTGACGATAGTGTGTGTGGATCCGGGTGCAACTCAATTCCCCGCCAACGCGCACGTCCGGGCAAGGAATTGCCCGTGAGACAACCAATACTTGGAGCGTTCCCATGTTCAAAGGCTCGATGCCGGCCCTCGTCACCCCGTTTCGCAATGGTGAGTTGGATCTGGACACGCTCAAACACTTGGTCGAATGGCATATTGCCGAAGGCTCCAGCGGTCTCGTGCCCGTGGGCACCACCGGCGAAAGCCCGACACTGACCCATGAGGAGCACGAGCTGGTCATCAAGGTGGTTGTCGAGACCGCCGCCGGTCGCGTTCCGGTGATCGCAGGGGCCGGGTCGAACAACACCGTCGAGGCGATTCGCTTTGTCGAATATGCCAAGAATGTCGGCGCCGATGCGGCGCTGGTGGTCACGCCCTATTACAACAAGCCGACCCAGCGTGGCATGATCGCGCATTTCACTGCTCTCCATGACTGCGCCGATATTCCGATCATCATCTATAACATCCCGCCGAGGTCGGTGGTCGACATGACCCCGGCCACCATGGGCGAACTGGCGAAGCTGCCGCGCATCATCGGGGTCAAGGATGCCACCGGCAAGCTGGAGCGCGTGAGCCAGCAGCGCGCCTCTTGCGGCGCTGATTTTGTGCAGCTTTCGGGCGAGGATGCCACCGCGCTCGGGTTCAACGCCCATGGCGGTGTGGGCTGTATCTCGGTCACCGCTAACGTGGCACCGAAACTCTGTGCCGAGTTCCAGGCGGCGACCCTCGCTGGCGATTACAAGACCGCGCTCGACTATCAGGACCGCCTGATGCCGTTGCACGAGGCGATCTTTATCGAGCCGGGTCTGGTGGGCGCAAAATACGCGCTGTCGAAACTGGGTCTGTGCTCCGAGGAAGTGCGCTCGCCGCTGACCGGGCTTGAGGACAGCACCAAGGCGAAGATCGACGCGGCCATGGCGCACGCGGGCCTGCTCTGATCGCGCTGTGATCTGACGGAATAAAAGACAGCCTCGGTTCTGCCGGGGCTGTTTTGCTTTTGTAGGATGGCCTCAGCTCTGCGACAGCAAGGCCGCTGCCAGATGGGCGGTCTTGTCCGGGTTGCGGATCACATAGACCTTGGTGATCAGCCCGCCCGAGGTCTCAATCGCAGTGACCTGCACCAGCCCCTCGGATTCAAGGCTGAGGATGGCAGGCAGGCCGTTGACTACGGCAAAGCGCCAGCGGGGCGGCAGTTGTGCGCCGGTCTTGCGCGCGAGACCAGCGGCCAGTCGCATCACCTTGTCGCGGCCATAGATCGGGTTCAGCGCCGCCGTGGCCTTGCCGCCACCATCGCTGACCAGCACGGCGTTTTGCGCCAGCATTCGGGTCAGGGCCTCCATATCGCCGGTCTTGCTGGCGCGGAAAAATGCCTCGGTCAGGGCGCGGCTTTCCTCGCGCGGCACGTCTACGCGGGTGCGCTCAGTCTGCACGTGGCGGCGCGCGCGCGAGGCGAGTTGGCGGCAGGCCTCTGGGCTGCGATCCAGCGCGGCGGCGACCTCCTCGTGGCTGTCGCCAAAGACGTCATGCAGCAAAAAGGCCGCGCGTTCCAAGGGGGTAAGCCGTTCGAGCGCCAACAGAAGCGCGACGGAGACATCGTGGTCGATCGCCTCCACCGGGTCCTCGGTCAGCAAGGGATCGGGCAGCCATTCCCCCACATAAGTCGCGCGCTTCACCCGCGCCGATTTCAGCTGATCGAGGCAGAGCCTTGTGACCACCCGCACCAGATAGCCGGTGGCAGACAGAACCTCCTCCTGCGGGGCGGATTGCCAGCGCAGGAAGGCCTCCTGCAGCACGTCCTCCGCATCGGCGACGCTGCCCAGCATCCGGTAGGCGACCGCGAACAACCTCGGCCGCGCCGAAAGGAACGCTGAGGTTCCGGGATCAGTCTGCTCTTGGGTCACTTGACCTCGGTCGGATGCGGCGTGCGAAAGCCGATGGCAATGCGGTTCCACGCATTGATCGCGCCGATCATCAAAGTCAAGGCAACCTGCTCGCGCGCCGAGAAATGCTCTGCCACCGCTGCGTAATCCGCATCCGGCGCATGGGTGTCAGCCACGCGGGTCAAGGCCTCGGTCCAGCCCAGAGCCGCGCGTTCCTTCGGGGAATAGAGGGAGCTTTCCCGCCAGGCGGCGAGCAGGTGCATCCGGTCCTCGCTCTCGCCCATCTTGCGCATGTCGTGGGTGTGCATATGGATGCAGAAGGCGCAGCCGTTGATCTGCGAGGCGCGCAGCTTCACCAGTTCGATGATGGTGATGTCGAGGCCGGAGGCTTTCAGCACCTCCTCCTGATCCAGCATCGGTTTCAAAAGGTCGCCCGCAGCGGCGAAGTAGTTCAGACGTTCCGTCATGGTCTCATCCTATGTCGTGTCAAAAGGGACAGACTTAAGACGAGGCACCCCCGCCGGATGTGACAGGCGGGGGTGATATTTTAGCGTTTTCCGTAATAGAGCCCGACGACGTGTTCCGCCTCGGCAAAGAACAGCCAGCGGGTGGCGGCGACGCCGGCGATATGGCTGAGCACCGCAAGGGCGGCGAGGAGATGCTTGGCCAAGAGGCCGGAGATGGGCAGCGAGAGGCAGATCAGGGGCAAGAGGATCGCAAGGCCAAAGCCGATTGCCCTGAGCCGCATGGCGTGTTTGCGCCCGACCACATAGACAAATTCGCGCAACAGGTAGTTGGTGCCGGTATGGGGGGGCTCAAAGGCGCGCACATCGCCACGGGGCCCGAGGCCGGTGGCGCTGGCCAGCGTGGTGCCGGACTGGGCAAAGGCGCGGTCGCCCTGATGCCAATAGGCCAGCAGCGTAAGGCCCGCGAGCGCCAGAAGCCCCATCGCCTGACCCTCTTGCCCCGCCAGAAGTGCGCCCCCGGCAAGGCTGAGGGTCAGAAAGAGCGCCGGGGTCAAGGGCACCATGTTCCAGCGCGGCACGGTCTTGAGCTGCGCATAGATCATCGAGGTGGTGAACACGGTGCCGAGGCTGAGGCTTGCTCCCAAGGCGCCGAGGAGCGTCCAATGGGTGCCGAGGAAGATGGCGCCGATGGCATAGGCCCCCATGATCAGCAGAGCGGCCACGGCGCAGCAGCCCTCGCGCGAGAGCCAACTGCTGCGCCATTGCGAAAACGCTCGCCAGGCGCGCTCGGGGTGACCGAGGTGGAAGGTGGACGCCAAGAGGCCCCCCACCCCCAGCGCATAGGCGATCGTGTAAAAGACAAAGGCGACTTTGCCGGTGACCTCTGGCATGCCAAGGCCGAGGAAGAACAGAAGGCCAAAGCCAAGGCCGGAGAGGGTGGTGAACAGGATCACGGAGGGGGCGGGATGCATCAGTTGGACCCTCCGGGCAGTTTTTCGAGCGCGCGGTCGAGCCAGCCCAGGAAGCCGACCGTATCCTCTGCCACCGGGGCGAGGAAGGGGGACAGCACGTCGATCTGATCTTGAGAGCGTGCAAGGGTGTCCTTAGGGCGCGGTGGTAGGTATTTGTTGACGGGTTTGGTGCCCATCTCCGGCATCAGGTCGATGCCGCCCCGCGCGGCCACCAGCTGCGAGACGTCGGAGTTGGGATCGCCGAGATCGCCAAAATGCCGCGCCCCTGCCGGGCAGGTGCGCACGCAGGCCGGTTGGCGGTCCTCCTCGGGGAGGTTCTGGTTGTAGATGCGGTCCACACAAAGGGTGCATTTCTTCATCACCCCCGCCGCCAGGTCCAATTCGCGCGCGCCGTAAGGGCAGGACCAGGCGCAAAGGCCGCAGCCGATGCAGGTGTCCTCGTTCACTAGCACGATGCCGTCCTCTACCCGTTTGTAGCTGGCCCCCGTGGGGCAGACGGTGACGCAGGGCGCATCCTCGCAATGGAGGCAGGATTTCGGGAAGTGGATGAGCTGGGCGGGGCCTTGTTCCGGTTGCACCTCGTAGGAATGCACGCGGTTGAGGAAGGTGCCGGAGGGGTTTGCGCCATAGGCGTCCTGATCCGAGAGCGGCGCGCCGTAATTCTCGGTGTTCCAGCCCTTGCAGGAGATGACGCAGGCATGGCAGCCGACGCAGGTGTCGAGGTCGATCACCAAGCCCATCTTTCGCGTGGTGGTTTGCGGGAGGTCGGTCATCGTTGCGGGCCTCCTGGTGTAGGGAGAAGGGAGGACCGGGGCTCTGCCCGTCGCCATTGGGCTTGAATCAATGGCGCTCCAACGGCGACCCCCGAGATATTTTTGAGAAGATGAAATGGGGGTTTCCTCATTTGCCGATCTTCCATGTGAGGCTCTTGGCGCCTTGTCCCACGGGGGAGGTTTGCGCGGGGATCGCGGGTTGGGCTTCAGTCAGGCCTTCGGGCGAGGCGGCTTTTTCCAGTTTGACCTTGAGGTCGAACCAAGCCGCCTGACCGGTGATGGGGTCGGAATTGGCCCAACGGAGGCCGTCGCCCTTGGGGGGCAAAAGCTCGTGGATAAGGTGGTTGAGGAGAAAGCCCTTGGTAGCCTCGGGCGCGTCCTCGGACAGGGCCCAAGCGCCTTTGCGTTTGCCGATGGCGTTCCAGGTCCAGACCGTGTTGTCGTTCAGCGCCGCCATCTCCATTACCGGCACGGTGATCTCACCATGCGGAGAGGTGACGCGGGCCCAATCGCCGTCCTTGAGGCCCGCCTCGCGCATCAGTTTGGTCGGCACATAGAGCGGGTTATGCCCGTGGAGCTGCCGCAGCCAAGCGTTCTGGGTGCCCCAACTGTGGTACATCGCCATCGGGCGCTGTGTGAGGGCCGAGACGGTGAAGGCCGCGGTGCCCTGCTGGTCGGTCTCGTACCAGATCGGCAGGGGGTCCATGGTTGCTTTAAGGCGGGTGCGCAGGTGGTCGGGGGGTTGACGCTCTCCCTTGCCCTCGGCGGCGGCTTGGAATTTGCGCAGAGGTTCGAGGTAGAGCTGGAACAGATAGGGCTGCGGTGTGTCATAGAGGCCCATGCCTACCGCCCAGTCCTGATAGGCGCGGTTCCAGGGTTTATAATACTGCGCGCCCTCGGGGATATGGGTGAGGAAGAAGCCGCCGTTCTCGATATAGCGCTCCAGCTGTTCGGGGTTGGGTGCGCCGCGCCCGGCCGCCGTGCCATCGCCGCGAAAGCCTGAGAGCGGGCCGATGCCGGGTTTACGCTCGTGATAGACGATGTAATCGGCATAGTCCTTGAATTTGGCGCTGCCATCCTCGGCGGTGAAGCCTGGTAGCTTCATCCGGTTGGCCAGTTGCACCAGCACGGTCTGAAAGCCGCGCACGTCGCGGTCCGGCTCTACCACCGGCCAGCGGATCGCATCGGCGGCGCCATCCGCCTCGCAGATCGGCCGGTCCAAGAGCGAGATACAGTCGTGGCGCTCCAGATAGGTGGTGTCGGGCAGGATCAGGTCGGCAAAGGCCACCATCTCGGACGAGTAAGCGTCGGAATAGATGATGCGCGGGATCAAATAGTCACCGTTTTCTTCGGTGTCGGTCAGCATCTCCATCACACCGCGCGTGTTCATCGAGGAGTTCCACGCCATATTCGCCATATAGAGGAACAGCGTGTCGATCTTGTAGGGGTCGCCCGCATGGGCGTTGGAGATCACCATATGCATCAGCCCATGGCTGGACATCGGGTTCTCCCAGGTGAAGGCCTTGTCGATGCGGGCGGGGCTGCCGTCGGTCAAGAGCGCCAGATGTTCCGGCCCCTGCACAAAGCCGAGGTGCGGCCCGTCGAGCGGTTTGCCCGGGGTGACCCGGCAATGGGGCGGCGGATGGGCGGTGGCGGGCTTGGGGTAGGGCGGTTTGAAGCGAAAGCCGCCGGGGACCTCGACCGTGCCCAAGAGGATCTGCAGCACATGGAGCGCGCGGCAGGTCTGAAAGCCATTGGCATGGGCCGAGACACCGCGCATGGCGTGCATGGAAACGGGCCGCCCGCGCATGGTCTGATGGGGCTCGCCGCGAAAATCGGTCCATGGGTGCGGCAGCTCAAAGGCCTCGTCAAAGGCGACGCGGGCGATCTCGGCTGCGATGGCGCGAATACGGGGCGCGGGGATGCCGCAGCGCTCCGCTACCGCTTCGGGGGCGTATTGCCGATCGAGATACTTCTCCGCCATCAGCCGGAAGACCGAGACATGGGTGACATCGCCGATCTGGAAGCTGCCGTTGAGGTCGGGGCGCACGCCGGGCATGTCGAAAGGTGCCAGCTGGCCGGTGGCGCGGTTGATCACCAGGGACGCGCCGTGGTCATCGCGCAGGAACAGGCCAAAGTCGTCGCTTTCGGGGTCCTGGTTCACCAGAACCGGCGCATTGGTGTAGCGCGACAGATAGTCGAGGTCGATCTTGCCGGCCTTCATAAGCACATGCACCAGCGACAGGATGAACAGCCCATCGGTGCCCGGCGTGATGCCGACCCATTCGTCCGCCACCGCGTTATAGCCGCTGCGGATCGGGTTAACGCCGATGACGCGCGCGCCGCGCGCTTTCAGCTTGCCGAGGCCCATCTTGATCGGGTTGCTGTCGTGATCCTCCGCTACGCCGAAGAGCAAGAACAGCTTGGTGTGGTCCCAATCGGGCTGGCCGAACTCCCAGAAGGCGCCGCCCATGGTGTAGATGCCGGCCG
>CAKZRP010000080.1 GCA_937146765.1 uncultured Paracoccaceae bacterium
CAACAATGAACGTCCGAATATGGGCAACGGCGGGATGACCCCCGCCCAGAAACTGAGAATGGCCGCGTAAATTCTACGACCAAGCCCCCGCAAAAATGGGGGGATTACCCTTGTAGAAGTCGGTTTCGGCAAGTCTGGCCAACCCTTCGGCATCGTTTGCGTCAGTCTTGTTCAACGTCTCGCCCAGAATCTTCTGCGCGTGGCGTGCCTCGATGCAGATCGCTGGAAGCCCCTCCCCCTTCAAGACATGAAAGAACCAGGTGGCAAGGGGACCGGTCTCGAACACAACGGACTGGGGTTCCGGAGCATGCTTGCGTAATGTCTTTGCAATCAGCGCAGGATCCGAGCGGCATTTTCCGCGCCATATTCGACGGCCGTCTTCCCGGATGGCAATGGGAGTGTCCTTCAACGAAACGTCGAGCCCAATATGCTGACCCATTCTCAGTCTCCATCAGTTGCTTCAAAAAAGACCCCTCCTCGGGTCACGCTCTGAATCATACCGAAAGGAAAGACATTCCGATGCCATGACGAGCCACGGTTGAAGCAGGGCGATTACCCCATGTTCTGTGACCCGTCTTCACCCTGGCAGAAAGGCACCGTTGAGAACACTAATCGCCGGGCGCGAAGATGGTTGCCGAGGAAGCGAGACATCACGGCACTCACTGATCATGATTTGAAGACGATCAGTGATCGCCTCAACGCGACGCCCAGGAAGTGCCTAGGATGGAAGACACCAGCCGAGGTCTTTCGCGAAAAGATGATGGAAGAGATGGGCCGACACCCTTACCCTGAACGTCAATAGGAGTCGCGGTTTAAGTATCGCTCACAGTGCAGGCATCGCTCAGACAGGCCGGACTTCTTGAAGATTTTCTCTTGGCTAGATTGCATTCTTGCAAGCTTATTGTCGGAAATCCCCATGAGTATCGCACAGAGAAGCAAAGCGCATTAATCAATTGATCTGGTGACCATCGCTTCGATCCCGTGCAGGGTTTGCAAGACTTCAAGTGTTCGGCCGTGGTTCTGCGCTTTTTGAAGGGCTTGCAGAAATGTTGGAAGCAGCGGGTGATATCTTGGTAGACTCATTGACTCACGCAAGATGCACCTTGACCCGTTCATCTCTCTTAACATGGTATGCGAAAGCAAAGGAAACTTCCTGCTCTCCGTTAACAACGACGTTAATCTCTGACCAAAGCAATGTCCTGACTGTTGTCGCTCTTTGCTTGCCGACTGTACTGGCATCCCCGCAAAACAAAACGGGCTTGCAATCTTGCAAGCCCGCCTTTGCGAAAATTCTGGTCGTTAAGGCTCAGAAGAAAGCCTGCAGACCGGTCTGCGCTCGACCGAGGATCAGCGCATGGACGTCGTGCGTGCCCTCATAGGTGTTCACCGTCTCGAGGTTCATCATGTGCCGGATCACCTGGAACTCTAGGCTGATACCATTGCCTCCATGCATGTCTCGTGCCATCCGCGCGATCTCCAGTGCCTTGCCGCAGTTGTTGCGTTTCACGATGGAAATCATCTCAGGTGCAGCATTGGCCTCATCCATCAGGCGTCCGACCCTCAGCGAGGCCTGAAGGCCAAGGGTGATTTCGGTCTGCATATTAGCCAGTTTCAGCTGGAACAGCTGGGTATTGGCCAGCGGACGACCGAATTGCTGGCGGTCGAGACCATACTGACGGGCAGCAAACCAGCAGGCCTCTGCTGCGCCCAGAACGCCCCAGCTGATGCCATAGCGGGCGCGATTCAAACAGCCAAACGGGCCCTTCAGACCTTCCACATGCGGCAAGAGCGCCTCTTCGCCCACTTCGACGCCGTCCATGACGATTTCACCCGTGATCGAGGCGCGCAGTGACATCTTCTTTTCGATCTTCGGTGCCGAAAGACCCTTCGTGCCTTTGTCGAGAACAAAACCACGGATCTTGCCGCCGTGGGCCTCGGATTTCGCCCAGACCACAAAGACATCGGCGATGGGCGCGTTGGAAATCCACATCTTGGAGCCGGTCAGCTTGTAGCCGCCCGCGGTTTTTTCGGCCCGGGTTTTCATGCCCGCCGGATCGGAACCCGCATCGGGCTCGGTCAGGCCAAAACAGCCGATCCATTCGCCAGACGCCAGCTTCGGCAGGTATTTCTGGCGCTGCTCCTCGCTGCCATAGGCATAGATCGGATACATCACCAGCGAGCTTTGCACTGACATCATCGACCGATAGCCGCTGTCCACCCGCTCCACTTCGCGTGCAACCAGACCATAGGAGACATAGCCGCCGCCGAGCCCGCCGTATTCCTCGGGAATGGTGGTGCCCAGAAGGCCCATTTCGCCCATTTCACGGAAGATTTCGGGGTCGGTGTGCTCGCTCTGATAGGCCTCGGTGACCCGGCTTTGCAGTTTTTCCTGTGCGTAGGCACGCGCGGAGGCTTCGATCATGCGTTCGTCTTCGGTCAGCTGATCGCTGAGCCGCAGCGGATCCTCCCAGGTGAAGCGGCCAAGGTCGGGGGCGTCTTTTGCACGCAGGGTCGGTTTCTCATGCAGCATCGGGTCTCTCCTCGGGACTGTGTTGCCGAAACCTTAAGGCTTGCGGCAGCCAAAAAACAGCGAGACTTTGGAAAGTATCTATGAGAAAAGCTCATACATGTCTGTTCCTCGCCGCTTCCTCCCGTCCATTGCTGCGCTGCGCGCGCTCGAGGCGCTCGACCGTCTTGGCAGCGCCTCGGCGGCGGCCAACGAACTCTCGCTGACCCAGGGCGCGGTCAGTCGCCAGATCCAGGCCCTGGAGCGACAGTTGGGGCATGATCTCGCCCTGCGTGAGGGCAAGACGCTGACCCTGACTCCAGAAGCCGGAGCATATGCGGATGAGATTCGGCAGGCTCTGGATCGCATTGCGCAGGCCACGTTGCAGCTGCAAGCGGTTCCTCTCGCGGGCAGCCTGAACCTGGCGATCCTTCCGGCTTTCGGGATGCGCTGGTTGATGCCGCGCTTGCCGGAGTTCTCGCGACGGCACCCGGATGTGACCATCAACATGTCCACCCGCCTGGCCCCGTTCAACTTCGCCACCGAGAGTTTTGATGCTGCCATTCACTTTGGTCATGCGGATAGGCCAGGGACAGAGGCGCTCTTGCTGAGACACGAAAGGCTCCTGCCCGTCTGTGCGCCGGAGCTGTGCGAGCGCTTGGCCGAGGTCAGCCCGGAGCAGATCCGCAAGATGCCGCTGCTCCACATCCAGACTCGGCCGCGCGCCTGGTCGGACTGGTTCGCGCGCCAGGGGATCCGGACAGAGGGGGCGTTGAGCGGCATGATCCATGACCAATTCGCGACCATCACACAGGCGGCCTTGCATGGACTGGGGGTTGGCCTGATGCCGGACTACCTGATCGAGCAGGATCTGGCGACAGGCCGGCTGGTGGCGCTGCATCCGGATTCGGAAGACATCGGCGGGGCCTATTACCTGGTCTGGCCTCGGTCCAAGGCCCGCAATCCGGCGCTCCTGCAGTTTCGCGACTGGCTGGCCGGGCAGGCACAACCCGAAGACCCCCTGCCCCGTTAAATGAAATGGCTTCGAAAATAGAAGCCATTTCAGTATGTTATACGAGTTTCTTCAGCCCAGTGCGTAACCTGCGCCACGCACTGTGCGCACCGGGTCCTCACCGCCATGTTGGGTCAGCGCCTTACGCAAACGACCAATATGCACATCGACGGTACGGGTATCGACATAGATATCCCGCCCCCAGACCCGGTCCAGAAGCTGTTCGCGGCTCCAGACCCGGCCCGGCTTTTCCATAAAGGTCGACAGGAGACGAAACTCGGTTGGGCCGAGTTTCAAAGGCTGTTCGGCACGGCTGACCTTGTGGGTCTCGGCATCGAGAATGATGTCGTCGAACTCCAGCCGCATGCCCACAGTGGCCGGCCGCACGCGGCGCAGCTGGGTGCGCACCCGCGCCATCAGCTCGATCACCGAATAGGGCTTCACCACATAATCGTCGGCTCCGGTCTCAAGACCGCGGACCTTGTCCACTTCTTCCGAACGCGCCGAGAGCATGATGATCGGGATGCCACGGGTTTCCGATCGCGACTTCAAGCGGCGGCAGACTTCGATCCCCGTGAGATTGGGCATCATCCAGTCGAGCACGATAATATCCGGCATGTCTTCGTCGACGAGAAGCAGGGCTTCCTCGCCGTTCTCGGCCTTGATCACCCGGAAGCCATCGGCTTCCAGGTTGTAGGCCAGCACTTCACGCTGGGCCAGTTCGTCCTCGACGACCAGTACAGTAGGCTGATCGGCTGCCATACGTTAAATCTCCTGGGCCGTCGTGGAGGTGGTATCCGCCTTGATCCGGTCGTCTTCCGGCTTGTGGCCGGACACCAGATAGATCACCTGCTCTGCCATGGCGGTCACATGGTCGCCCATGCGTTCGATGTTCTTGGCAATGAAATGTAGATGCATGCAGGCGGTGATATTGCGCGGATCTTCCATCATATGGGTCAGGAATTCGCGGAACAGCGCATTGTACATCTGGTCCACGTCGCGGTCGCGGTCGATCACGTCGCGCGCCAGTTCGGCATCGCGCTGGATATAGCTGTCCAGCGCATCCTTCAGCATCAGTTCCACCTCGCGGGCCATACGGCGCAGAGCAGCGGCATGTTCGCTGACATCGACACCCTGCACCAGCACGCCGGTGCGCTTGGCGATGTTCTTGGCGTAATCACCGATCCGCTCAAGGTTGGCGGAGATCTTCATGACGCTCAGGACCACGCGCAGGTCGACGGCAGCGGGCGCGCGGATCGCGATGACGCGAGCGGCATCTTCGTTGATCAGCTCTTCCAGACCGTCAATGGCCTTGTCCTCTTTCACCACCTTGGCAGCGAGTTCCTCATCGCGGGTTTCAAGTGCACGCGCCGCTTCCATGATGGCGGCCTCTACGAGGCCGCCCATTTTCATGATCCGGGCCTGAATGGCTTCCAAATCGCGGTCGAATGCGGATGCAATATGTTGCTCAACCATTTGAATTCTCTCTGACTTAGCCAATACGGCCAGTGATGTAGCTCTCTGTGCGCGGATCTTCGGGATTGGTGAAGATCTGGCCGGTGGGACCAAATTCCACCAGATTGCCGAGGTGGAAGAAAGCCGTCTTTTGGCTGACGCGGGCAGCCTGCTGCATGGAGTGGGTCACGATCACCACCGAGTAGTTCTCGCGCAGCTCGTCGATCAGCTCCTCGACCTGGGCAGTGGCAATCGGGTCCAGTGCAGAGCACGGCTCGTCCATCAAGAGCACTTCCGGCTCTGTTGCCACGGCGCGCGCAATGCACAGACGCTGCTGCTGACCACCAGACAGACCGGTGCCAGGGGAATGCAGACGATCCTTCACTTCGTTCCAGATGGCGCCACGACGCAGGGATTTCTCAACGATCTCATCCAGTTCCGCCTTGTTCTTGGCAAGGCCGTGGATGCGCGGACCGTAGGCCACATTGTCGTAGATCGACTTCGGGAAAGGGTTCGGCTTCTGAAACACCATGCCGACCTGGGCGCGCAGCTGCACCGGGTCGACGCGCTTGTCATAGATGTCCTCGCCTTCCAGCAGGATGTCCCCGGTGACGCGGCAGGTGCCGATGGTGTCATTCATCCGGTTGAGGCAGCGCAGGAAGGTGGACTTGCCGCAGCCGGAGGGACCGATGAAGGCGGTCACGGTCTTGTCCTCGATCTCGACGTTCACGTCCTTGATCGCATGGCTGTCGCCATAATAGACGTTGACGTTGCGTGCGGCGATCTTGGTGCGTTGGGTTTCCACGGTTTTTTCCACTACAGTCATATCGTTCATGTCTTTAGCCCCCTTACCAGCGGCGTTCAAAGCGGCGACGCAGGATCACGGCAAGCGTGTTCATCGTTACCAGGAAAATGAGAAGAATGATAATGCCACCCCAAGCGCGTTCGTAGAACGCAGGGTCAGCGCGCTTGGCCCATTCGTAGATCTGGGCCGGCATGGCGGAGTTCGGCGACAACAGACCGGAGGCGATGCTATCCGGCGCGTTGGAGGCGATGAAGCCTACCATACCGATCAGCAGAAGCGGCGCGGTTTCTCCAAGGGCCTGAGCCAGACCGATGATGGTGCCGGTCAGGATGCCCGGTGCAGCAAGTGGCAGCACATGATGGAAGACCGACTGCATCTTGGACGCTCCGACACCAAGAGCGGCATCGCGGATCGACGGCGGCACCGCTTTGAGCGAGGCGCGAGTGGAGATGATGATGGTCGGCAGGGTCATCAGCGTCAGCACCAGACCACCGACCAGCGGCGCAGAGGTCGGCAGGTGCATGTAGTTGATGAAGACCGCAAGGCCGAGAATACCGAAGACAATGGACGGAACTGCGGCGAGGTTGGAGATGTTCACCTCGATGATGTCGGTGAGCCAGTTCTGCGGAGCGAATTCCTCAAGGTAGATCGAGGCGGCGACCCCGATCGGCAGCGCCAAGGCCAGAACCACCAGCATCATGAAGAGCGAACCCAGCATGGACACGCCCATTCCGGCGGCTTCGGGACGGGCATCCGAGGCGTCGGCGCCGAGGATGAAGGCCAGGTTGAAGGTCTTCTTCACCGTGCCAGCCTCGATCAGTTGATCCACGAAATCAAGCTGTTCAGCCGAAATATTCTTGTCGTTGGCAATGCTCTCGCGGGTCACGCGACCCTTGAGGTAGCCATCGACGCGGCTTTGGGCGAGGAAGGCGAATTCCACCGTTTGCCCGATCTGGTCGGGATTGGCGATGACATATTCACGCAAGGTAGCCGCAGCATCTTTTGAAAGGATATCGGCCATGTCTTTGCCCTTGAGCGCGCTCTCGATGCCCAAGGTCTCGACCTTGGTTTCCATCGCGGCGCGGATGATCGGGGCATAGCCAAAGGTGGTGACCTTCTTGATATCTTCGATGTCGCGGTTGCCGTTCTTGTCGAGCTTGTCCTCCAGCAGCGCAACCTCAAGCGTCACGAAAGTTTGCTGGAAGGCGCCGAGTCCCTTGCCGACGATCGTGGTCACCAGGACCACAAGCATCAAGAGGCCGACGCCGATGGCAGCAATGCCATAGGCTTTGAAGCGGGTTTCGGCGGCATTGCGGCGCTTGGTGCGATCCGTCAACTGCAGCAGCGAGGCGCCATGCTTGCGCTTGGGCGCATCGCCTTCAGCGGGAGTTTGGTTGTGATCGGTCATTATTCGTACTGCTCCCGGTATTTGCGCACGATGTAGAGCGCGAGCACGTTGAGGCCCAGAGTGAGCACAAAGAGGGTCAGGCCGAGGGCGAAGGCCACCAGCGTTTCGGGGCTGGCAAAGTCGGTGTCGCCGGTCAGCTGGCTGACAATCCGCGTGGTGATCGTGGTCATCGATTCAAGCGGGTTGAGCGAGAACTTGGCAATCGCCCCTGCCCCCATCACCACAATCATCGTCTCACCGATGGCGCGTGAGGCGGCCAGCAGGATGGCGCCGACGATGCCCGGCAGTGCGGCCGGCATCACCACCTGACGCACGGTTTCGGATTTGGTGGCACCGAGGCCAAGCGAGCCATCGCGCATCGCCTGCGGCACCGCATTGATGATGTCGTCAGAGAGCGAGGAGACGAAGGGGATCAACATGATCCCCATGACGAGGCCCGCGGTCAGCACAGAGGTGGCCCCGCTCATCCATTCCAGGCCAAGAATGCCGCCTTGGCCTTGTCCGAACAGACGCACAAGGCCCGGCCCAACGGTCAGCAGCGCAAAGAGGCCGTAAACGATGGTGGGAATTCCGGCGAGGATCTCGAGCAGCGGCTTGGCAAAGGCACGGGTGGCCTTGTTGGCATATTCGCTGAGGTAGATCGCGGCAAAGAGCCCGATCGGCACCGCCACCAGCAGGGCGATCAGCGAGATATAGAGGGTGCCCCAGAGAAGCGGAAGGATCGACAGTTCGGAGTCGCCGCGGAAGTTCGGCGCCCAGGTGGAGCCAAAGAAGAAATCGGTCCAGGAATGCAGGCCGAAGAAATTTCTGGTTTCAAACAGCATCGACAGCACGATGCCGATGGTGGTCAGGATCGCCAGCGAGGCGGCGAGGATCAGCATCGCCATGATGCCCTGCTCCACCACATTGCGGGCGCGGAAATCCTTGTGGGTGCGCCCGTAGGACCAGCCAAAGCCAAAGAGGGCGACAAGGCCCACCAGTACTGTCATCACGGTATGGCCGGTACCGGACATGGTGCGATAGGCTTGGGCTGCACGCAGCACTTCGGGGCGTACATCGGCGCCAAGGGCGACGCCAACCTCACCGAGACGACCGCGCACATCCGAGAATTCGCTGCGCAGGTTGCGCGCCTGTTCTCCGGTGAGGGCGCCTTTTTCCACGGCCAGATCGAGCCCTTCGGCGACCCGGCGCACATCGCTCATCACGAGACCGACGGTGGAGCCTTCGGAGATCGCGTCAGGCGGGATCATCCCCGACACTCGCGATTCAATAATAAGCGGCTGCACCAGCAGCCAGATGGCCAAGAGGCCAAGCGCCGGCACCAGAGCGGTGAGCGCCACATTGTGCCCGTAATAGGAGGGCAGCGAATGAAGGTCCTTGGTGTTTCCGTTCGCGGAAACCAGCGCGCGGTTGCGGCCGAGGAAGAACCCGGCGACCGCGAGCGCGATCAGGACGAGAACAAGCCATGGGGTGGGCATCAAAAGCTCCGTTCGACGGTGCGAAATTGGGTGCGAATTAGCGAAGGCACTCGAAACAAAAGGCCGGGGCGGCGAACCGCCCCGGCCAGATTAACCGTGCACGGGGCGATTAGGAGTTGCCGCCCATGGTTGCTTCTGCGGCAACAGCTTCCTGGGTCTTGGCCAGTTCCGGGTCGGAAACGAGGCCGTATTCTGCCAGCGGCCCATCGGGGCCTGCAACTTCGTCGGAGACGAAGAACTCAGCAAATTCCTTCAGGCCGGGGATCACGCCGATGTGGGCTTTCTTCACGTAGAAGAACAGCGGGCGGGACACCGGGTACTCGCCGGTGGCGATGGACTCGGTGGAGGGGATCACGCCGGACATGGTTGCCACTTGCAGCTTGTCGGTGTTGTTCTCGAAGAAGGCCAGACCGAAGACGCCGATACCGTCCTTGTTGGACTCGATGCGCGCGAGGGTCTCGGTGTAGTCACCGTCGATGTCCACGGAGACGCCATCGGTGCGCAGGCCGAGGCAGGACTTCTCTGCCGCTTTCTCGTCACCGCCGTTGGCTGCCTTGAAGGCTTCCAGCGCGCCGGTTTCTTCACAGCCGACGAGGATCACTTTTTCCTCGAAAACTTCGCGGGTGCCGTGCTTGGTGCCGGGGATGAAGGCCTGGATGGGTTGTGCCGGGAAGTTGGCGTTCACCTGATCCCAGGTCTTGTTCGGGTTGGCGGCCAGGGCGCCGTCGACGACAACCTGATCGGCCAGCGCGAGGAACCAGTCGGACGGGGTGAATTCGAATGCGTTGCCGTTGATGTCGGAGGCGAACACGATGCCATCATAGCCGATGCGCACTTCGATGATGTCGGTCACGCCGGCTTCGGCACAGGCCTTGATTTCGCTTTCCTTGATCGCGCGGGAAGCGTTTGCGATGTCGATGGTGTTTTCGCCAACACCTTCACAGAAACGCTTCAGACCTGCGGAGGAACCACCGGATTCCACAACCGGAGTCGGGAAGTCGAAGTTTTCGCCAAAGGCTTCTGCAACGATGGAGGCATAGGGCAGAACGGTGGAAGAACCTGCAACCTGCACCTGGTCACGAGCGGCGGCTGCAGTGGCGGACACGGCGGCGATCGCCAGGGTGGATGCGGTCAGTTTCACAAAGGACATTTACGTCTCCATGAGTTTAAGAAGTTTACGATCACCCCCAAGATGATCTTGCGACCCGTCTAGTGGGTGCAGATGTGGCTTTTGTGACAGCCGTGTAACAGCTTCATGACACTCGGGGGCCGTGGATGAGAAAAAACCGAAATACTTGCGGTCGATTGACGGTCAAACGGGAAAACCAGGTTCTTGACCCAAGGGAAAGGCGCAGGGAGCCGTCACAAAGCTTAATCGCATGTGACAGGGTGAGTCTCGGACACATGGTCAGAAACCCACAAAGCGATGTTGAAAACTATGGATTTTTGCGCCGATTACTGGGGAAGGATCACGGTGAAAGTCGCACCCTTGCCAAGGTCGCTTTCCACTCTGAGCCTGCCGCGATGCCGGTTGATGATATGCTTGACGATGGCCAGGCCGAGGCCGGTGCCGCCCATCTCGCGCGAGCGGTGGTTGTCGGCGCGGTAGAACCGCTCGGTCAGACGCGGCAGATGCACCGGGTCGATCCCCGGGCCATCATCGGTCACCTGCACCCGCACCGCCGGGCAACGCAGCGCGGGATCGCGGTCCAATACGGTGAGCACAACCGAGACGGTCTTGCCTCCGTATTTCAGTGCATTCTCGATCAGGTTGGTAAAGACCTGCTGGATCTGGTCCGGATCCGCCGGGATCTCTACCGGCAGGGAGGGCGCATCAAGGGTCAGATGGGTGCCGCGGGCCTCGGCCAGCGGGGCGAGCGATTTCATGGTGGAACTCAGATGGGCCACAAGGTCGATCCGCTCCTTGGGGCGCATCCGCTCTTCGCTCTCCACCCGGTTCAGCGACAGAAGGTCGCCGACCAGCCGGTTCATCCGGTTGGCCTCGCCTTCCATGATGCTGAGGAACCGGTCGCGGGCGGCAGCGTCATCGCGGGCGGCGCCCCGCAGGGTTTCGATAAACCCCATCAGCGCGGTCAAGGGTGTGCGCAGCTCGTGGCTGACATTGGCGACAAAATCCCGCCGCATCTGACTGGCCTGTTCGCGGTCTGTGATATCGGAGAAACAGACGAGGACTGCCCCGCCCTTGACCGCGCCAAGGCCGGGGACATAGCGCAAGGTCACTTCGAAGGTGGTGTCCTGCGCCCCGTCATTGGACAGATGCCGCGCCAGCCGGGGCTGACGATCGAGCAGACACTGTTCGATCGCCGTGGTGACGCTGGGTTGGCGCAGGATGGTGGCGAAATGGCGGCCGACGATTTGCGGGCCGAGCAAGGTCGTCGCGTCGACATTGGTCGCAATGAAACGCTCCGTCTGGTCCACCAGTACGGAGGGCAGAGGGATTGCACCCAGAAATCCCTCGATCAACTCCTGCGACATCACTCTTGCCTCTTAGATTTTTTGACGTATCGGCCTCTCTAGCCCGCAAATGTAACTAGGACGTGGCAGCCTCAACCGCGTGGGTGAAGATGCCGCAGAGAGTCTCCGGATCCTCCAGTCCGACCGACACGCGGAAGAAACCCTCGTGCAGGCCGAGCTGCGCGCGGTTCTCTGCCGTCAAGGCCCGGTGCGAGGAGGAGGCCGGATGCGACAGGGTCGTGCCCACATCGCCCAGCGTGGGCGCAAAGGACAGGCCCTCCGCGGCGCGGGTAAAGGCATTGGCCGCCTCACGTCCACCCATGAGTTCGAAACTGACCATATTGCAGCCCCTGCCCTGAAGAAGCTCCATTGCACGAGCATGGTCCGGGTGATCGGCGCGGGTCGGGTAGATCACCCGTTTGACACCGGGCAGTCCGGCCAGACAATCGGCCAGCCGGGCTGCGGTCGCCTCGGCGCGGTCAAACCGCAGGTCAAAGGACAACAGGCCCCGCTCCGCCAGCCAGCAGTCAAACGGGCTGCCGGTCATGCCGGTGGTCACCGCAAAGATCCGCATCCTTGTATTCAGCTCGGGGTCTTTTGCGACCACATAGCCGAGCATCACATCGGAATGGCCGGCCAGCAGTTTCGTCACTGAATGGATCACGATATCCGCGCCATGCTCAAAAGGCTTGAACGCGCGGGGTGTGGTAAAGGTATTGTCGACCACCAGAAGAATGCCATGCTCCTTGCAGAGCGCGGCAATGCCGTCGATATCCGCAACCGCCAGCGTCGGGTTCGACACGGCCTCGACAAGGATCATCCTGGTATTTGGGCGAATGGCGGCGCGCATGGCTGCCACATCACCGGGATTGGCCAGCGAGGTCTCAATGCCCAGACGCGGCAGGTCTTCCTTCATCAGGCGCAGCGAACGGCCATAAAGCTGGTCGCCGCCAATCACGTGATCGCCGGATTTGGTCAGACCCAGCAGCACGGCCGAAACCGCTGCCATGCCGGAACCGGTCACCACGCCCCCTGTGGCCCCTTCCATGTCATCGAGACGACGGGCAATCACATCGGCGTTCGGGTGACCCTCGCGCGAGTAGGTATAGCCATGCACACGACCTTCATACTGGTCGTCCAGCGCATCCGGGGTTTCCGACGCATAGACCACCGAAGGGCTGAGCGGCGTGACAACGGGATGGCTTGCACTCTCGGGTAGACCGTGAGGGCGCATGACGGAGGGGCGGGAATTCTTCAAGATCAGATCTCCTTCAGCTCCGCTTTGAAGCGGCGCATGTTTTCCTGATAATGCAACGCGCTTGCGGTCAGCTTGGCCACCAGCGTCTCGTCCACCACGCGCACCACTTTGCCCGGCGCGCCCATGACGAGAGAGTTATCAGGTATCTCTTTGTTCTCAGTGATCAGGGCGCCCGCCCCGATCAGACAGTTCTTACCGATTTTGGCACCGTTTAAGATGGTGGCTCCCATACCGATCAGAGAGTTGTCCCCGATGGTGCAGCCATGCAGCATGACCTTATGGCCGATGGTGCAGTTTTCACCGATGGTCAGCGGGTAGCCAGCATCAATATGCATGACCACATTCTCCTGCACATTGGAGCCGCGACCAACGCGGATTTCTTCATGATCGGCGCGGATTGTCACGCCGAACCAGACGGAGGCGCCCTGCTCTACCACCACCTTGCCTATCAGATTGGCGTCCGGGGCAATCCAGGTGTCTTCGTGGATCTGAGGGCAATGTTCCCCAAGTGCGTAGAGGGTCATTCCATATCCTCGAATTCCTGTTGCAAAGCGCGCGCATGAATAATGAGCGAGGGCTGCTGGATGCGTTTCAGGCGGGTGGCCCGGATGATGATCTTGAGATTCTCTTCGGTCCGGTCGAGATCGTCATTGATCAGCACGTGATCGTAGGAGCCCCAGTGGGAAATCTCGTCCCAGCTTTTCTGCATCCGCCGCTGGATGGTCTCCGCATCATCCTGGCCGCGGCTTTCCAGCCGACGTTGCAGTTCGGTGATCGAGGGCGGCAGCAGGAAAATCGAGAGCGTGTGCTTGCCAAGGTCGGAATTGGTGATCTGCTGGGCGCCCTGCCAATCGATGTCAAAGAGGACATCCTGACCGGCATTGATCGCCGCCTGCACCGGTGCCTTGGGCGAGCCGTAGAAATTGCCGAAAACATGGGCATGTTCCAGCATCTCGCCTTCGGCCACGTCATGTTTGAATCTCTCGACCGAGACAAAGTGATAGTCTTGCCCGTCCACCTCGCCGGGGCGAGGTGGACGGGTGGTCGCCGAAACGGAGAAGATAATGTCCTCATCCCAGGCGTTCAGCCGTTTGGCGAGGGTCGACTTGCCCGCTCCGGAAGGTGAGGAGAGGATAATCAGAAGGCCGCGGCGCTTTGTCTGTTGATCAGCCATCGGGGTGATCTCCTTATTCTATGTTCTGGACCTGCTCGCGCATCTGGTCGATCACGGTTTTGAGTTCCAAACCCACTTCGGTCAAGCCCGCGTTCTGCGCTTTTGAACAGAGCGTATTGGCCTCGCGATTGAATTCCTGCATCAGGAAGTCCAGCTTGCGCCCAACGGGGCCGCCGGTAGCCAGCAGCTTGCGGGCTGCTGCCACATGTGCCGACAGCCGATCCAGCTCCTCGGTCACATCGCTCTTTACCGCGATCAGGGCCAGTTCCTGCGCGACCCGGTTGGGATCTGCCTCTTCGCTGTTCTGCAGCACCCGGGCGAGGTTTGTCCGCAGCGACTCCTCGATCATCGGACGGCGGTCGGCGGCGCGCTGGGCGGCTTCTGTTGCCAGGGACTCGATCCGTGCGAGCTGCTCGGTCAGGACGTTTTGCAAGGCAGCGCCTTCCGTCCTGCGCATGTTAACGAAATCGGTCAAAAGTGAGTCGAATTCGGATAGGAGCTTTTTCACCAGCGGCGCGCTGTCCTGTTCCGGAGATGCCAGATCGAGCACTCCGCGCAAGCTCAGGATATCGGCGGCGCTGACCGGCGCGAGGGTAAGGCCGGCATTGTCCGCTTCCGCCTGAACCTGCCGCAGGAGGGCCAGCGCCGTCTGCAAGGCGGGGGTGTTGATCTGCATTCGACCGCGGCTGTCTTCTGATCGGATCAGACGAAGGGTGATCGAGACATTACCCCGGTCAACAGCCTTGATGGTCCTGGATTTCAGTTCGTTTTCAAACCCTTCCAGCCACTCTGGCACCCGAAGCCGCACATCGAGACCCTTGGCATTGACCGAGCGGATATCCCATGTCCAGCTCGTTCCGTCTTCGCTGCCCTGTCCGGATGCAAAGCCGGTCATCGAAAATAATGTCATCAGTGACCCTCCTGCATCCTGCATACAGGCCCCGGCCCTTGGGTCAATGGCCCTGCGTATGGGGGCCGGAACCAAACGCGCCGACCGCTATCCTAAAGTGTTAACCATTGCTTAAACTATTGGTCCAAAGTTGAGTCATATTGTGTCATGTTAACTCCAAGGTAACCACTCGGCGTTAACTCTTGGACATGGATCCCCTGCCAAGTTTCTCTCGCCGGAAGCGGATGAAGCAGAGGGCAACAAAATGATGTTTCGCGGTCACGACGGCGCAGATACAAAGACAGGACTGGACAAGGTGGTAGCTATGGATCGCTTTCGCACACGGTCGAACGTGTCGCCGCTCCGTCAGGCGGAGGCCTATTGGGCTGCGCTGCGCCGTGGTGACGACATTCCCAGCCGCTCGCAGGTGGACCCGCGCGGCCTCGAGAACATCCTGAGCCAGACCTTCATTCTGGAGCGTGTCGCGCCCGGCATCGCCCGTTTCCGTCTCGCCGGGCAGAAGGTCAACGAACTGGCTGGCATGGAAGTGCGTGGGATGCCCCTCACCGCGTTCTTCACCGCCGATGCCCGCAAGACCGTCAGCGCCGCTCTGGAACATATGTTCGACGATCCCTCGATCATCGAGTTTGAGCTTAAGACCGAAGCCAGCCGCCTGCGCGGCAGCCGCTCTGCCCGCATGATCCTGCTGCCGCTGCGCAGCGATCTCGGGGATGTCAGCCGCGCGCTGGGCGTTCTGGTCTCCGATGCCGGGGCCTCCCGTGTGTCGCAGCGCTTCACCGTCGAACACTATGACATCCGCAAGGTGGGCAAGGCGCAGGACCAGAAAGCCAGCCAGCCAGCCTTCAAGGCTACGCCGCGGATCGCAGATCCCAACCTGAGGCTCGAGGACCTGCCGCGCCGCGACCTCTCCGTCGGCCGCGCACCGGCCGAGGGGTTCAACGAGCCGCGCCCCGTGTTCGAGCGCAAGTCGCCGAGCCTTCTCGATGAGGCCCGTTCGCTCTTGGATCGTGCCCGTCGGGAGAACAGCGATGCGATGCAATCCGCGCGCACTCCGGCTCGGATCGACACCGGTCGCAAGGCACCTGTCGCGTTGGAAACCGTCTCCAGCACGGATGCGGAGAAACTGGTCTCCCGTCCGCCGCGCGGTGGCAAGCTGCGCAAGGATGCGTCGCACCTGCGGCTTGTGGTTTCGCGGGACTGATCGTTAAAATTCTAGTCGAACTCTCGACGAATACAGTTAAGTTTCAACCTACTGGACATAGCAGTTGAAGCATTGACGCCCGGTGGCAGAACGCCCCGGGCGTTCCTTTTTTGCTCCACCCGATGCGATCCATTTTGCGTTCGGTTGCCTATCAGAGACTATGAGACAAGCGGTCTTGAAACACAAAGAAACGGCCCGCAAAAAGCACGGGCCGTCTCAATCTGCTCAGATTTTCCTCAGGTCGATTGGCCTGGGGCTCAGACCGCGGCGCGGGTCTCTTCCGGGCCTCGCAGGCGCGAGAGTTCCTCGGCAACCAGGAAGGCCAGTTCCAGCGATTGGCTGGCGTTCAGGCGCGGATCGCAGGCGGTGTGGTAGCGGTCGCTCAGATCCTCTTCGGTGACCTCGCGCAGACCGCCGGTACATTCGGTCACGTCTTGGCCGGTCATCTCGAAATGCACGCCGCCCGGGATGGTGCCCTCGGCCTGATGCACGCCAAAGAAATCGCGCACTTCGCCCAGCACCGACTCAAACGGTCGGGTCTTGTAGCCGGTTGCGGATTTGATGGTATTGCCATGCATCGGGTCGCAAACCCAGGTGACCTTGGCCCCCTCTTCCTTCACGGCCTTGATCAGGCGCGGAAGATGGTCCGCCGCTTTGCCGACGCCAAACCGCGCGATCAGGGTCAGCTTGCCCTCTTCATTCGCCGGGTTCAGCTTCTGCATCAGCACCTTGAGATCTTCGGCCGTTGTGGTGGGGCCGCATTTCAAGCCGATCGGGTTCAGCACGCCGCTGCAATATTCCACATGGGCGCCATCGGGCTGCCGGGTGCGGTCGCCAATCCAGATCATGTGGCCGGACCCGGCCAGCCATTTGCCGGAGGTGGAATCCAGACGGGTCAGCGCCTCTTCATATTCCAGCAGGAGACCTTCGTGGCTGGTGTAGAAATCTACGGTCTGCAGCGTGTGCGCGGTTTCCTTGGTAATTCCGGCCGCCTTCATGAAGTCGAGCGTATCGGTGATCCGATTGGCCATCTCGCGATAGGCTTCGGCCTTCTCGCTCTCGGTGAAGCCAAGGGTCCAGGCATGGACCTGATGCACATCGGCATAACCGCCGGTGGAGAAAGCCCGGATCAGGTTGAGCGTGGCTGCGGCTTGCGTATAGGCCTGCAGCATCTTCTTGGGATCGGGGATGCGTGCCTCGGGGGTGAAGGCAAGCTCGTTGATGATATCGCCGCGATAACTCGGCAGCTCCACACCATTGATGGTTTCGGTGGGGGCCGAACGCGGTTTTGCAAATTGGCCGGCCATGCGACCGACCTTCACCACCGGCACCTTGGCGCCGTAGGTCAGTACCATCGCCATTTGCAGCATCACCTTGAAGGTGTCGCGGATCGCATCGGCGCTGAACTGTTCAAAGCTCTCGGCGCAATCGCCGCCCTGCAGGAGGAAGGCCTCGCCCCGACCGGCCGCGCCCAGGGCGGCTTTGAGGCGACGCGCCTCGCCGGCAAACACCAGCGGCGGATACTTCGCCAGCTGTGCCTCGACGGAGTGCAGCGCATCCTGATCCGTGTAATCCGGCATCTGGACCCGCGGCTTGCTCCGCCAGTTCGTTTTTTGCCAGTCGCTCATGGCTTTTACTCCGAAAATGTCTCTGAAACCCGGTTTTACGAAAGAAGCGTATACAGAAGAGCGCTAACGGAGGCCAGTTTAGAATTTCGACATCTTGACCCCGGCGCTATCCTGTGAGCAGGGTTCCAAATTCGCGACGTAGCGTCGCGTGGCTTCCCCAGCTATGTCCCAGAAGACTCGATTTGTAAGGACCAGAGCCATGCAAACCATTCCAGAAACGCTTCCCGAGTTGACCTCGGACGGCAAGCATCGCCGCTTTACCTTCGTCCTTCTGGATCAGTTTACGCTGCTCTGTTTTTCGGCCGCGATGGAATCGCTTCGGATTGCCAACCGGATGGCCGGGCGGGAGCTTTATTCCTGGAAATTGATTGGTGAAGGCGGCCAGACGGTGACCTGTTCCGCCGGCACGGTGTTTCAGGTCGATTCCGATCTCAACGAGTTACAGCGTGACGATACCATCATGGTCTGCGGCGGGATCGATGTGCAGAAGGCCACAACCAAGCGGATGCTGTCCTGGTTGCGGCGCGAAGCACGCAAGGGGCTGATCGTGGCCGGGCTGTGCACTGCGTCCTACACGCTGGCCAAGGCCGGGTTGCTGGACGGCAAGCGGGCCACCATTCATTGGGAAAACTCCGACAGTTTTTCGGAGGAGTTCGAGGATGTGGATCTGACCAAATCCGTCTTTGTCATCGATGGCAACCGCATGTCGACGGCAGGCGGCACCTCATCCATCGACCTGATGCTGAAGCTCATTGCCGATGACCATGGCGAGGAACTGGCCAATCTTGTGGCCGATCAGCTGATCTATTCCTCGATCCGTACCGATCAGGACACGCAACGGCTGTCGATCCCGACTCGTATCGGGGTGCGCCATCCGAAACTCTCGATGGTGATCCAGATGATGGAGAGCAATATCGAGGAACCGATCAGCCCCTCCGATCTGGCCGAGGATGTGGGCATGTCCACCCGGCAGCTGGAGCGCTTGTTCCGTCGCTATCTGAACCGCAGCCCGAAGCGGTATTACATGGAGTTGCGCTTGCAAAAGGCCCGCAACCTCCTGATGCAGACCGATATGAGCGTGATCAATGTGGCGCTGGCCTGCGGCTTCGCTTCACCGTCCCATTTCTCGAAATGCTACCGGGCGCATTACGACACCACCCCTTACCGCGAACGGGGCAGCAAGGGTGTACGGCACCTGAGCTGAGATCCTCAGCGCTTTGGGGTGATCCGGTAGAGGGCGCCCTCGCTTTCGGAAACAAACCAGATCGAGCCGTCGGGGGCTTCGCGCAGATCGCGAACACGTCCGGTTTCGGGGCTTTGCAATCTTTCCACCTCGGTCACGCTCTCGCCGGAAAGTCTTGAAATAAAGTCGAATTTCAGGGATCCGACAAAGATGTCCCCGCGCCACTCCGGCCAGAGTTTGCCGGAGTAGATCATCATGCCCGAGGGTGCGATAGAGGGATCCCAATACCACTGTGGCTGCTGGAGCCCGTCTTTCCGAGTGCCCTCACCGATCTTGCGACCGGAATAATGGGTGCCGTAGGAGATCACAGGCCAGCCATAATTGACGCCCTTTCGGATCAGGTTGACCTCGTCGCCGCCGCGCGCGCCATGCTCAACCGCCCAGAGCCGACCCATTTCGTCAAATGCCATCCCTTGCGGGTTTCGGTGGCCAAACGACCAGATTGCGGGGCGTGCCTCGGCGGTTCCCAAAAAGGGGTTGTCGTCGGGAATGCTGCCATCTGGCCGGATCCGGATTATGGAGCCCTGCTCACGCGACAGATCCTGAGCACTGTCTTGATCGCCCCTCTCTCCCAGCGTGACAAAGAGGCTTCCGTCTTGCGCTTCAACCAGACGCGATCCGAAATGACGCGCGCTGTCGGTCGGCGCGCTGGCCTCAAAAATGACCTTCAAGTCGATGATTTCCCGATTTGTTTCTGACAGTACGCCGCTGGCGACCGCCGTAGACGAGCCACTCGTCGCCGGTTTCGAAAAGGTCAGGAACACCTTTCGAGATCGGGCGAAATCCCGCGCCGCCACAATATCAAGCAATCCTCCCTGGCCCTCCGCCACAACAGTGGGCGTGCCGCCGACCGGGTGTTTCTCGCTGTTCTGCACGTACCACAGCTCACCGTCTCGCTCGGTCACCAGAAGGGCCCCGCCGGGCAGGAAAGTGAATCCCCAAGGGGTGTCGAATCCTTCCATCATCGTTTCGACGGAAAGTGTTCCGGAACTGCTCTCCATGGCGCTGGCTGGGCAAAGAGATGAGGTCAGGGACATCACGATAAGGGACAGATAACAAGCGACCTTGGGCGCCATGAATATTCTCCTGATGAGATAAGGTGTTAGCGCCCACAGTGAACGGATCGGATCCAAAGTGCGGAACACTCTTTTCTTTCCTGCGGGCCTTGCATAGGGTTCCCCTTGAACAACATTGTTCCAACCAGGGAGTTTTCAAATGAAAAAACTGCTGACCGCGACCGCGGCAATCGCGCTGAGCGCAGGTTCCGCCTTCGCAGCTGGCCATGCAAAGGAAGTCAAACTGGGCGTCCTTTTCGGCTTCACCGGTCCGATCGAGTCGCTCGCCCCCGCAATGGGTGCCGGTGCTGAAATGGCGATGGCTGAGGTCACCGAGTCCGGCAAGTTGCTTGATGCCGCCACCGTGACCCCCATGCGTGCGGACACGGGCTGTATCGACAACGGTCTGGCCACGGCTAACGCCGAGAAGCTGATCGCGGACGGTGCCAACGGCATCATCGGCGGCGACTGCTCCGGCGTAACCGGCGCCATCCTGCAGAACGTCGCGATTCCGAATGGCATGGTGATGATCTCCCCCTCCGCAACCTCGCCGGGTCTCTCCACCATGGAAGACAACGGCCTGTTCTTCCGCACCGCCCCTTCGGATGCTCGGGAAGGTCAGGTGATGGCCGAAATCCTCAAGGATCGCGGCATCAATTCCATCGCCCTGACCTATACCAACAACGACTACGGCAAGGGTCTGGCGGATGCGATCCAGTCCTCCTTCGAAGCGGTTGGCGGTACGGTGACCATCGTGACCGCGCATGAAGACGGCAAGGGTGACTATTCCGCCGAAGTTGCTGCTCTGGCCTCTGCCGGCGGCGACATTCTCGTGGTGGCGGGCTATCTGGATCAGGGTGGTCTCGGCATCATCCAGGGCTCGCTGGATACCGGTGCCTTCGAAACCTTCGGTCTGCCGGGCGGCATGATCGGCGACTCTCTGCCCACCAATGTCGGTTCCGACCTTGACGGCTCCTTCGGCCAGATCGCAGGCTCTGACAGCGAAGGTGCGGAGATCTATGCCAAGATGGCCTCCGAAGCAGGCTTTGACGGCACCTCCGCCTATTCCGCGGAATCTTACGATGCCGCCGCTCTGTTCCTGCTCGCCATGCAGGCCGCAGGTTCCATGGATCCCGCTGAGTATGGCGCCAAGATCCTCGATGTGGCAAACGCACCGGGCGAAGTCATCAACCCGGGCGAATTGGGCAAGGCGCTCGAAATCCTCGCCAACGGCGGTGATATCGACTATCAGGGCGCAACTGGCGTGGAACTGATCGGCCCCGGTGAGAGCGCAGGCTCCTACCGCGAGATCGAAGTGAAGGACGGCAAGAACGAGACGGTGAAGTTCCGCTAATCCCGGACCGTCTCTCGATACCGAAACCAGAGCAGCCCGGGGTGCAAAAGTCAGCACGCCGGGCTGTTCCAAATTAAAACAGCCGCGCAAAAAGTCGCGGCAGGGGATGAAAATGACATGATCGTCGTCGAGGACTTGCACAAGCACTTCGGCGGGTTCCATGCGGTGGATGGCGCGTCGCTTGAAATCGCAAAGGGCTCCATTACCGGTTTGATCGGACCAAACGGTGCGGGAAAAACCACTCTTTTCAACGTTGTGGCAGGCGTTCTTCCGCCAACCTCGGGCCGCGTCCTGATGGACGGCGAGGATATCACGGGTCTGCCGCCGCATGAGCTGTTCCACAAGGGACTGTTGCGCACCTTCCAGATCGCGCATGAGTTTTCCTCGATGACCTGCCGCGAGAACCTGATGATGGTTCCGGGCAATCAGTCGGGTGAGACGCTCTGGAACACCTGGTTCGGCAGGAAGCGCATCGCCGAGGAGGAACGCGCCCTGCGGGCCAAGGCGGATGAGGTGCTGGAGTTCCTCACCATCAGCCATATTGCGGACCTGAAAGCGGGTGAGATTTCCGGCGGTCAGAAAAAGCTGCTGGAGCTGGGCCGCACCATGATGGTCGACGCCAAGATCGTCTTCCTCGACGAGGTCGGCGCCGGTGTGAACCGCACCCTTCTCTATACCATCGCCGATGCCATCAAGCGTCTCAACCAAGAGCGCGGCTACACCTTTGTGGTGATCGAGCATGACATGGAATTCATCGGTCGCCTCTGTGACCCGGTGATCGTCATGGCCGAGGGCAAGAAGCTGGCCGAAGGCACCCTGGACGAGATCAAAGCCAATGAGCATGTGATCGAAGCTTACCTGGGTACTGGTCTGAAAAACAAAGATAAACTGCAAGGGGCTGACGCATGAGCGAACCCTTTTTGATTGGCGACGCCATGACGGGTGGCTACGGCAAAGGGCCGGACATCCTGCATGACTGCACCATCGCCGTGAACCCGGGCGAGATCGCCGTGATCGTCGGCCCCAATGGCGCTGGCAAGTCCACCGCGATGAAAGCAGTCTTCGGTATGTTGAACGTGCGTTCCGGTTCCGTCCGGCTGGATGGTGAGGATATCACCAACCTCAGCCCGCAGGACCGCGTGGTCAAGGGCATGGGCTTTGTGCCGCAAACCAGCAATATCTTCACCTCGATGACGGTGGAGGAAAACCTCGAGATGGGCGCCTTTATCCGTACCGATGATTTTTCTGACACGATGGAGCAGGTCTATCACCTGTTCCCGATCCTGAAGGAAAAGCGCAGACAGGCGGCGGGCGAATTGTCCGGCGGCCAGCGTCAGCAGGTGGCCGTGGGCCGCGCGCTGATGACCAAGCCCAAGGTTCTGATGCTGGACGAGCCCACCGCCGGCGTCTCTCCGATCGTGATGGACGAGTTGTTCGATCGCATCATCGAGGTTGCCCGCACCGGGCTACCGATCCTGATGGTGGAGCAAAACGCCAAACAAGCCCTTGAAATCGCGGACAAAGGATATGTCCTCGTGCAGGGGCGCAACGCCCACACCGGCACCGGCAAGGAACTTCTTGCCGATGACGAAGTGCGTCAATCGTTCCTGGGGGGCTAAGAGATGGATTTCCTCAACGCTCTTGTGGCATTGACCAATTTCGTGCTGGTGCCGGGCATTGCCTATGGCAGCCAGCTTGCGCTTGGCGCGCTTGGAGTCACGCTGATCTACGGCATCCTGCGGTTCTCGAATTTCGCCCATGGCGATACGATGGCCTTTGGGACCATGATGACAATCCTGTTCACCTGGTGGTTCCAATCCATGGGCATCACCGCAGGCCCGTTGCCGACGGCCCTTCTGGCCCTGCCCTTTGGCATTGCGGTTACCATGGGGCTGGTGGTCGGCACCGACCGGGCCGTCTTCCGGTTTTACCGCCAGCAGAAGGCCAAACCGGTGGTATTTGTCATGGTCTCTCTCGGCGTGATGTTCATCATGAATGGTCTTGTCCGCTTCATCATCGGCCCTGGTGACCAACAATTTGCGGATGGCGAACGTTTCATCGTCAGCGCACGCACGTTCAAGTCGCTCACCGGGCTGGACGAAGGTTTGGCGATCAAGACCTCGCAAGGCATCACGGTGGTCACCGCTGTGATCGTTGTGGCGGCGCTGTTCTGGTTCCTCAACAAGACCCGCACCGGCAAATCCATGCGGGCTTATTCCGACAACGAGGATCTTGCCCTGCTGTCCGGCATCAACCCGGAACGCGTGGTGACCTATACTTGGTTGATCGTGGCTGCCCTGGCGACAATTGCAGGTACTCTGTATGGGTTAGATAAATCCTTCAAACCCTTCACCTATTTCCAGCTTCTTCTGCCCATTTTTGCCGCCGCAATCGTTGGCGGGCTGGGCAATCCATTGGGCGCCATCGCGGGCGGTTTCGTCATCGCGATGAGCGAGGTGATGGTGACCTACGCCTGGAAAAAAGTGGCGGAGTACGTACTGCCTGACAGTCTTGCGCCCTCGGGCCTCGTGCAGCTGATGAGCACCGACTACAAATTCGCGGTCTCCTTTGCGATCCTGATCGTGGTCCTGCTGTTCAAACCCACCGGCATCTTCAAAGGAAAAGCGGTATGACGGACACCGTGAAACACATCCTTCTTTTTGTTGCGGTCGGCGTACTGCTGGTTCTCGAAGGCACCACCACGGCGCTGGGGGTGTTCTCCGGCTCCTGGAACTCCTCGCTCACCATCCTCAACATGGGTCTGATCTCCGCGATCATGGCGCTTGGGGTGAACTTGCAATGGGGTTTTGCCGGTCTCTTCAACGTCGGTATCATGGGCTTCACTGCGCTGGGAGGCTTGGCGGTCGTTCTGACCTCAATGCCTGCCACGCCCGGGGCCTGGAGTGCCGGTGGCGGCAGCATCCTGCTGGCACTTGTGCTGGGGGCCGCGACCATAGGTGCCGTCATCCTTCTGCGCCAAAAAATGGCCGCCGGGCGTCTGCGTTCGCTGGCCACGCTGGCGCTGCTGATCGTTGGATTCTTTGTCTACCGTGCCATTCTTGATCCGGGTGTCGACGCAGTCGAGTCCATCAACCCCGCCCTTGAAGGCAATATCGGTGGCCTCGGCCTGCCGGTGCTGCTGGCCTGGCCGGTTGGCGGGCTGCTGGCCGCCGGTGCGGCCTGGATCATCGGCAAGACCGCGCTCGGTCTGCGTTCGGACTACCTTGCGATCGCAACTTTGGGCATTGCTGAGATCATCCTCTCGGTTTTGAAGAACGAGGACTGGTTGTCGCGGGGCGTGAAGAACGTGGTCGGCCTGCCGCGTCCGGTTCCCTATGAGGTGGACCTGCAGAATGACGCTGCCTTTGTCGAAAAGGCCGCGTCCTGGGGTCTTGATGCGCTGACCGCTTCCACCATCTACGTGAAGCTGGGCTATACATGCCTCTTCACGCTGGTGTTGCTGGCTCTGCTGTGGATGGCGCAAATGGCGTTGAAGAGCCCCTGGGGCCGGATGATGCGCGCCATTCGCGACAATGAGACCGCGGCCAATGCCATGGGCAAGAATGTCACCCGTCGGCATTTGCAGATCTTCATCCTCGGTTCTGCCATCTGCGGTGTGGCCGGTGCGATGATGACCACGCTCGACAGCCAGTTGACGCCCGGCACCTACAATCCGCTGCGTTTCACTTTCCTGATCTGGGTCATGGTGATCGTTGGTGGTTCCGGCAACAACTTCGGCGCGGTTCTGGGGGGACTTCTGGTGTGGTTCCTCTGGATCAAGGTAGAACCGCTGGGGGTCATGCTGATCGAGGTCATTACCGCTGGAATGTCCGCCGATAGCCCATTGCGCGCGCATCTCCTGGAGAGTGCGGCCCATATGAGGCTCTTCACCATGGGGCTCATGCTGCTCTTGGTGCTGAGGTTCAGCCCGCGCGGGCTGATCCCAGAGAAATAACCAAAAACGCCGCCTCTCGGGGCGGCGTTTCTCGTTTCGGCTGGCTTGGAGTCAGCGGCCCTTGAACAGGCCGCCGAGGATGCCGCGGACAATGCGGCGCCCGGTGGTGCCCTTCAGTTCCTTGATCACCGCTTCGGACATCGCTGATGCAAATGTGTCGCCGCTGCCGACACGACGCGAAGTGGATCGCCCGACCCGGCTGCCACTGTAACGCCTCGCGGCGCTGAACTCGCGGACCAGGGGATCGGGAGCAATCTCCGCCTGATCTTCTGCTTCTGCTGCCTCGGCCGCGGCTTTTTCCGCACGTGCCTGCAGGATCTCGAAGGCAGAATGGCGATCGACAGGCTGATCGTATTTGCCTGCCATGACGGAGTTGGTCATCACCGCTTTGCGGATCTCGGCCGAGAGCGGGCCGACCTGACTCGACGGTGGGCGGATCAGGGTACGCTCCACCAGGCCCGGCACGGCCTTTTTCTCCAGCATTGAGGTCACGGCTTCACCAATGCCCACATCACGGATCGCCTCCTCGGTCGCAAAACGGGGGTTGTCACGATAGGTCTCAGCCGCAAGTCTCAGCTTTTTCTGGTCGCGGGCGGTGAAGGCCCGGAGCGCGTGTTGCACGCGATTCCCGAGTTGTCCGAGAATATCCTCGGGAATGTCGTCCGGCGATTGGGTCACGAAATAGATGCCGACGCCTTTGGAGCGGATCAGCCGGGCCACCTGCTCCACCTTGTCGACCAATGCCTTCGGCGCATCCTCAAACAGCAGGTGCGCCTCGTCAAAGAAGAACACCAACTCAGGTTTCTCCGGGTCGCCGACCTCCGGAAGGGTCTCGAACAACTCGCTAAGAAGCCAAAGCAAGAAGGTCGCATAGAGCTTGGGCGAAGCCATCAGCTTGTCCGCGGCCAGGATATTGACCATGCCGCGGCCCTCTGGATCAAGTCGCATCAGATCGCTGAGTTCCATCGCGGGTTCACCGAACATCTTGGCTGCGCCCTGGTTCTCCAACACGAGGAGACGCCGTTGAATGGCCCCGATCGATGCGGTGGAGATATTGCCGTAGCGCAGCGACAGGCCTTCGCGGTTCTCGCCCACCCAGACCAGCAGCGCCTGCAAGTCCTTGAGATCGAGGAGCGGCAGGCCCTGTTCATCGGCCAGTCGAAAGGCGATGTTCAACACGCCCTCCTGAGCTTCGCTCAGTTCCAGCAAACGCGACAACAGCAATGGCCCCATTTCAACAACGGTCGTGCGAACCGGGTGGCCCTGTTCTCCGAAGAGGTCCCAGAAGGTCACCGGCACCTTGTGATAGGAAAACGAGGTAAACCCAATTTTTTGCGCTCTTTTAACAAAGGCATCGTGCAAAGAGCCTTCAGCATTTCCAGGATTGGCCATCCCGGACAGATCACCTTTGACATCGGAGAGGAAGACAGGCACGCCGGCCTGCGAGAAGCTCTCTGCAAGGATCTGAAGGGTAACGGTTTTTCCGGTTCCGGTTGCCCCGGCGATCAATCCGTGGCGATTGGCGTACCTGAGGGTCAGATGTTGCGGCACCTGATAGTCCTCGCCACCACCTCCGATAAAGATCTCCTGAATCATCGCATTGTTCTCCTGTGGGCGTTCCTGGAACGAAAATACAATCTTAACCTTTATCTGCCAGCGTGAACTTGCCCGTTGGCTCGAATGCGGTTGAGCTGGCGGACATTTCCTCCCTGTCAGACTGGCCGTGCCTTAGTGCACGGCCGTTTTTTTCTCCTGCCGGATGTTTGAGCGTGTTCTGTCACATTTCTTCAGCAAAACGAGCGCAAAAGGGAACTTTTGGGAAGATGCGACTTTTTTTTCGTATTGCATGTTGACCGATGCGAAATTCGCTCGTAACGTTCTGAATAATAACTAAGTCGGCCAGTCCGACGGGGAGATGTGTACGCAAAAAGGGGGCCTTTGGGCCCCCTTTTTCGTTGTTCCGGTTCAAGGGGGGTGACCCTCTGCTGGCCTGCACCCGCCAGACACGGCACCGGGCCAAGAAGATCGGCGGAAATCAGGTGTTTGAGGGTGGGGACGGTTTTATTCCCCTGACACTCTTTCGGACACATGGTACACGCGAGCAGGATTCAAAACACAAAGAGGCATTCATGTTGAAGTCCCTCACCTCGGTCTCTCTCGCGCTGGTGCTCGCTACAGCTACACCGCTGATGGCGCAGGAGACCGCCGAACAGCCCGCATCCGAGGACACCACCACCGAAGCCACCGAGGGGTCCGCTGACCAGTTGCTGGATCTCGGCACTCCGACCGATCAGGCTCTGCGCATCGGACAACGCTATTCCAAAGAGAAATTCGGGGACTGGGACCTCGCCTGCGTCCGCACTGAAAGTGGCGAAGACCCTTGTTCCTTGCTGCAGGTTCTGCTGGATGAGGAAGGCGGAGCTGTGGCTGAGGTCTCCATGTTCCGGATCGAACAGGCGAATGGTGGCCAGGCCGTCGCGGGCGCAACCGTGATTGCCCCGCTGGAAACCCTGCTGCCTGCCGGCCTGACCATCTCTGTCGATGGGGCTCCGGGCAAGCGTTACAACTTCTCCTTCTGCAATCCGGCGGGTTGCATCGCGCAAATTGGCCTCACCGAGGCCGATATCAATGCGTTCAAACAGGGCAAACAGGCAATCTTCAGCCTGCGTCCTGCCCCGTCGCCGGACAAGGTCGTCTCGGTACCGATGTCTCTCAATGGATTCACCACCGGCTACAATGCCGTGGACGTTGTGAAGCAATAAGATCGAGTCAAACGGCAACTGAAAACGCCCGCCGGAGTGAGTTCCGCGCGGGCGTTTTTCATTTCTGAAACCGGTAATGAAATCAGACCCGGCGCAGCGCCAGCACAGCGTTGAGTCCGCCAAAGGCAAAGGCATTGGAGAGCGCCACTTCCACTTTGGCTTCCCGTGCCTCGTTTGGAACCACGTCGAGGGCACATTCCGGGTCTGGCTCCTCATACCCTATGGTCGGCGCGATCACCCCGTCGCGCAGCGCCATGATACAGGCCAAGAGCTCTACCGCACCGGTGCCACCAATGAGGTGGCCGTGCATGGACTTGGTCGACGAGATCATCAGATTGTCTGCGTGGGGGCCAAAGACATCGGCAACCGCGGCACATTCCGTCTTGTCGTTGGCAGCGGTACCGGTGCCATGGGCGTTGATATAGCCGACTTCTTGCGGGTTCACTTGAGCATCGCGCAGGGCGCCTGAAATGGCGCGGGCTGCCCCCTGCTTGCTCGGCATCACGATATCGGCTGCATCGGAACTCATTGCAAAACCAATGACTTCGCAGAGGATTTCCGCACCGCGCGCGCGCGCATGCTCATATTCCTCAAAGACGAAGATCCCAGCGCCTTCGCCTTGGACCATGCCGTTGCGGTTTGCGCTGAACGGACGGCAGGCATCCTTGGACATCACCCGCAGACCTTCCCAGGCCTTCACTCCGCCAAAACAGAGCATGGATTCGGAACCGCCTGTGACCATGGCCGGGGCCATGCCGCTGCGCACCATCTGAAAGGCTTGCGCCATTGCATGATTCGAGGAGGCACAGGCCGTGGAGACCGTAAAACTTGGTCCCTTGAGGTTGTATTCCATCGACAGATGGCTGGCCGCGGCATTGTTCATCAGCTTGGGCACCACGAAGGGATGCACCCGGTTCTTGCCGTCCTCGTAGACCGAGCGGTAATTGTCGTCCCAGGTCGAAACCCCGCCCCCGGCGGTGCCGAGCACCACGCCGGATTTGGCCGCCAACTCGCCGTTGAATTCGAGCCCGGATTGCTTCAGCGCCTCTTCCGCCGCAAACAGCGTGAACTGGGTGAACCGGTCATAGAGCACCATCTGCTGGCGGTTAAACCGACCTTCGGCCTCGAAATCCCGCACCTGTCCGCCAATCTTGATGGCCAGACGGTCCACGTCGCGGAATTGCAGTTCGCCGATGCCGCAGCGGCCTTCGCGCATGGAGACCATGGTTTCCGCCACGGAATGACCCAGCGCGTTGATGGTCCCGGCGCCGGTGATGACAACGCGTTTCATCAGAAGTCCTCTTGTGCCGCTGAAATATGCGGTGCGTCAGGCCTTTTCGGCCATCAGCCTGTCGATACCAGCGACGATAGCCGCAACGTTGGAAATGTCGAAATCGCTCTTCTCGGGTTCATTGGCGTTAAAGGGAATCGAAATGTCGAATTCCTCTTCGATGGCGAAGATGCTTTCCACCAGACCCAGGCTGTCGATGCCGAGATCCTCTAGTGTGCTTTCAAGGGTGACATCAGAAGGCTCTAGCACCGCTTGTTCAGCGATGATGGCGATGACCTTGTCCTGCGTGCTCATGAAGCGGCTCCTGCGGGAGTAAAGATTGCCAGTGGTGTACTGATTGCGGACCTATTTGAAAACTGCCTTTTTCAGCGCATCGATGTCACGCATCAGACGCGGCAGCCGACGTTGAGCTTTGTAGATCTCTGTATGGGTGTCCATCTTCACCGCGGGATAGCCCATGATGACCCGGCCAGCCGGCACATTGGAGAGGATCTTGGTGCCACCACCGGCGATGACCCCGTCGCCGATGAACAGGTTGTCCGCCACCCCGCATTGGCCGCCCAGCACCACGTTGTTGCCGATATCGACCGATCCAGAGATACCTGTCTGGCCACAGAGCAGGCAGTCATTGCCGATGCGACAGTTGTGACCGACGTGCACCTGATTGTCGAGTTTGGTGCCATTGCCGATCACCGTGTCGCGGATGGTGCCATTGTCGATGGTACAATTTGCGCCGATCTCCACATCGTCGCCGATACGCACGCTGCCCAAGGAGTGAATGCGCACCCAGGACTGCGCCGCGGCATCGCCCTGGTCCCCAAGCGTCTTGCGGGCATTCTCCACGCCGGAAGTTTCTGGTGTCACATAGGAAAACCCATCCGCGGCGACCCGTGCACCGGGCTGGGCCCGGAATCTGTCGCCGATGGTCACGCGCGCGCCGATCGACACCATTTCCCGCAGATGGGCCTGCGCGCCCAGGGTAACATCGGCCCCGATAAAGCAATGTGCACCGATGACGGAACCTGCTCCGATGCGGGCATCCGGCCCCACCACCGTGAGCGGCCCGATGGAGACATCGGCGCCGATCTGGGCCGTGGGGTCGATCACGGCGCTGGGATGAATGCCCGCTGCTTCGCGTTGGCCGCGATCAAGCAGTCGGGTGACACCTCCCATCGCCAGCCGTGGGCGGGTTACGAAGATCGCCGCCTCGAGCCCCATTCCCTGCCAATCCGCCCCTTGCCAGAGCAGCGCCACCCGGGCCTGACCTGCGGACAGGGCCTCGGCATATTTCGGCGACATGGCCATCGCGAGCGAGTCGGGCGTTGCGTCCTGAGGTTCCGCGGCCTGGGTGACGATCAGATCAACCGCACCAGCAGCCTCCGCCCCGAGGGCCTCGGCAATTTCACGAACGCTGAACATCGGGCCATTCCTCCTGAACCGGATCCTGGCCCGAGACTTAGCCCTGAACGCCGGGGAGCGCCACCCCTGCCTGTTCCAGCGCGTCCCAGATCTTTGCGTCACGCCCATAGATATCGCGGCGATATTCCGCATGACCGGTCTCGGAGATGAAGGCAGTCCGATAGATGATATGCACCGGAACCTTCTGCTTCAGGTCCACCTTGGTTTCCTTGCGCGTGTCCAGGATGCTCTGGAAGTAGCCGATCGGATCATCGGTCTGGCGCGCAAGCAGCGCATAGGCAAATTCAAAGGGCTTCTGCAGCCGGATGCACCCATGCGAGAAGGCCCGCACCTCGCGGCCGAAAAGGCTCTTTTGCGGGGTGTCATGCAGGTAGATGTTGTACTGGTTCGGGAACATGAACTTCACCAAGCCAAGCGCATTGCTGCCGCTCGGCGGCTGGCGCATCGCAAAAGGGAAACTCCGCGCGGTGAATTGGCTGAAGTCCACGGAGTCACGGTTGACCACCCGCCCCCGGCTGTCGGTGATCTCGATATAGCTGTGGGCGTTGGGGTTGCTCTGCAGTTTCGGCAGGTATTCCTTGGTGACGATGGAGCGGGGTACGTACCAGCTCGGGTTTACCACCATGTGCTCCATCTCATCGGAAAACTCCGGCGAGCGGCGGTCGTGCGAGGTTGCTCCGATCACCGAGCGGGTCTCGAAGGTCACTTCGCCATTGTCGATGATCTTGGCAGTGAAATCGGTTTGGTTGACCAGAATGTGCCGGGTACCCCGCTCAGGCGTGAGCCAGCGTTCGCGTTCCATGGCCACCATCACGGACTTCAGGCGATCGGTGACCGGCCGGTTGACCTCGGCCAGGGTCCCTTCCCCCGCAACTCCGTCGACCTCAAGGCCATGTTCCGCCTGAAAACGACGCACCGCATCCTCGAGCGCGAGATCAAACTCGCGCGAGGCGGTCGGGGCAAGATAGCCCATGGTGACCAGCCGGTCCCGCAGGGCAATCACACCGGCTCCGCTGTCGCCTGGCTCCATTTTGCGAACAGGGACATTTGCGCCCCAGCCACCGGCCGCCAGAAGTTGTTGCAGCCGCAGCTTTTCGCGCATCAGGGCGCGGTACTGAGGTGAGGCCGGCACGAGGCTCTGCAGGAAGGCATAGGGGTGCTCTCCTTGCATGCCGCTGAGGTAGGTCTTGGGGTCGACCTTGTGTTTCACGCGAACGATGCCATCATCAATCCGGTTCGGGTTGTCGATCAGGCCGGTTTGCAGATCGGCGGCATAATCAACCAGCGCCCGGCTCAGCGCCACTTCCACAGCTCCGAGGTCCCGGGTAGACCGCACCGCCCGCATCTGTTCGATGAGATCTGCGGCCCGCAGCGACATGTCGGGCAATCCGTGCATTTCCGCCTCGTCCAGGGCTTGCAGCAAGGCGCGCCGCCGCATGTCTGCCAGCGGCGTCTGTGCGGTCCAGAGGGGGGCGTAGCCGTTCTCGCGATAAAAGGCGGCTACCGCGTCGCTTTCCCAGGCCATTTCGGCCACGGCCTGGCGAAAACCGGCACTTTCAGCCCGGACGGGCGCTGCGCAAAGTACCGACAGTCCAAGAACGGCAGCCAGAAGGCCTCCGGTGAGGGAAGTGGAAAGCTTCGGAGCGCGGGCCAGCGACATTGTTCAGTAATCTCCAGGGTGCAGGGCAAAGAACCAGTTAGAGGGTATCCAACTCTAGGTAAACGCCCCCCTTTCAGGTCCATTCACTTTTCCATCAGGGCGGTGATTAGAGAGGCTTTGGTGCCACGAAACCCCAATGTCGTCGTTTTGTTCCAGTTGCTGAGGGGGAAAATCGCCGCTGCCCTCCCCTTTTGCGCAAGTTATCGCCGAAAAAATGCCCCGTTTCGTTAACGGATCATTCAATTGTTGGCAGACGATTCCGCCTGTGCCATACAACTCCTGCGTCGCAAGACGTGACAAAAATAACACCCGAAGCATCGGGCAGTGTGACGACAATCAAAGCGTATGGGACAACGCTCATCACAATGGCAGAGAAAAACACCGGGTTTACCCGTCGAGCACTCTTGAAAGCGTTCGCGGCCACAACAGTCGCAGCCGCTCCAACCTACTCCAATGCCGCGGGTTTCCTGCGTGGCGGTGGGGACATCCGTAGGATCCGCATGTATTCCGGTCGCACAGGCGAACGTCTTGACATGGTCTATTGGATCGACGGCGACTACATCAAAGATGCGGTCAAGGAAATCAACCACTTCATGCGCGATTGGCGAACCGATCAGGCGACGTCCATGGATCTGCGCACGGTTGATATCATGGCGGCCTCGCACAATCTCCTCGAAGTGAACGAACCCTATATGCTGCTCTCCGGCTATCGCAGCCCGGAGACCAATGCGATGCTGCGCAGCCGCTCGCGCGGGGTAGCCAAGAATTCCCTGCACATGCGGGGTCAGGCTGCCGATTTGCGTCTTGCCTCGCGGTCGGTCAACCAGATGGCCCAGGCGGCAATTGCCTGTCAGGCCGGTGGCGTAGGTCGCTATCAGGGATCGAACTTCGTTCACATGGATTGCGGCGTTGTCCGCAACTGGCGCGGCTAAGAGCCTCGTCATTTTACCTGAAGGATGCGCGTTGTGATCTGCACGGCGCGTCCCGCTGCGTTGGTTTTCAGTCCCGAAGGCCGACACTGCCCGGGGAAGTTCTTTTGGTGCATTGATTTGGCGGGTATGCGTTTTTCCCATTGCGGTCGCCAAGGCTGCCGCGTATATCCCCCCTCACGGAAGCACCCGTAGCTCAGCTGGATAGAGCGCTGCCCTCCGAAGGCAGAGGCCACAGGTTCGAATCCTGTCGGGTGCGCCAATCTCCCAAGATTTTCTCGCAAGAATTAACCGATCTGCAGGCTCTTGCCGCAAGTCGTGTGTTTGGTTACCCGCAGTCGGGCGACGGGTCCACAAGCTGTTTGGGAAAGGCCATCGCTTGGGTCCGGCCTTGCGCCCTTTCTTCAATGGGATGCAAGGTTCCGCAGTGCCTGCGCCATGTCCTTGTAGCCTTCGTAGGCATAGGTCTGATGCATGCTGTCATACCACTCAGCCCAGGCCATCCGACGCTCTTCCGGGAACACGTCCGACCAAGTGCCCTTGCTGACCTGAACAAGACCAGTTTCGAGCCTTACGACCTTGATTTTGTTTGATATCACGGCATATCCCCCTGACCTTGTATTTGCAGGCCAAGACCTACTGCGGGAACAGGCCAAGTCCAAGGGCGAATTGGTCAGCCTGCCCTGCGATCTTCCGCACCCACGGGCATCATTTCGGCGTCCATCAACGCTTCGATCCGGGCAAAGGTATCTGCCCTGAGTTCACCCTTTATCCGTGCAAAGGTTTGGGGGTCAAGCGCAGCGAGTTTGCGGGTTTCCTTAAGCGCATAGCCGTGCAGATCCTCAAGATCATCGGCAATGACCTCAATGATCTGCGCATTGCGCGCAGCGATTGGTCCCAAGCGTTGTCCTGTCAGCATCAGGCGCCTCTGGGTGTTGCGGTCCAGACCGGAACGGGCAATCTCCATCAGCGCGACGGGATAGGTGCGGCTCAGCAGGACCTCTGTCATCTCAAATCCGGCCCGCGCGTGAGCCACCCGCAGATCACTGGCGAGTGCAAAGAACATGCCTGCGCCCGAGGACAGGCCAACCGCTGCGCTTACCACCGGTTTGAGGCAGGAAAACAGGCTGAGAAACGTCCTGTTCAGGGCGCTGCTCATGGCGGCATCAATTTCTATCTCTGGATCAACGCCAGTCGAAAAGTCCTTGAAAGGACTTGTCAAAAAGATGGCTCGCACAGACTGTTCCGTGCTCAGATCCTTGAAAGTTGTCGTCAGATCGTCAAGAAACGCCAGGGTCAGACGGTTCTCTGGTGCGTGGCCCAGTTGAAGTTCCACAACACCGTCCCCATGATCGCGGCGGTTCAGCCAGTCATCTCGCGTCATCTTGTCCCCATGATCCCCACCTGCGGTCCGATCCGCTGGTCTGTCTGGGGGTGACTTTGGGGGACGGGGTTTTCCAATCAGTTACCACTGACCCGCAAACCCCGCGCAATTCTACGCGTTCAGCGCGCGACGGCCAGTTCCTTAGAGAGCTCAAAGGTCCGTACGATCCAGGGCCTTTAATCCTTGCGACGCAAATGTCGGAACATAAGCTCCTAGCTTTATTGCCTTTTCCGGGTTCGACGCGGTGCCGTCCAGCGCCCGTTTCAGGACACCCTGCAATATGGCGGCCATCCGAAAGAAGCTGAAAGCTAGATAGAATTGGAAGTTTTCAATGCGCGGAATCTTGCGTCGCTGGCAGTAATCGTCAACAAAGGCGGCGTCTTCCACCAATCCTGCGGCAGCACGGTCGACACCCATGAGCCCGCGCCCCTCTGGGCCGGGCGGCAATTGCCACTGCATGATGACGGCCGCAAGATCCGCATAGGGGTGACCCAGCGTGGACAGTTCCCAATCCAGCATCGCCAGACAGGTGCCGCCGTCGGGGGCGAAGATCATGTTGTCGATCCTAAAATCCCCATGCACCAGCCGACGCTGGCCGTCGTCAGGCGGAAGGTGACGGGACAGGAGATCCATCAGCGCATTCATATCCGCAAGCGGTTCCGTCTCCGTTGCCTGGTATTGGGCCGACCAGCGCGCGATTTGCCGCGCAAAGTAATCGCCGGGAGGACCGAAGTCCTGAAGGCTCACTGCGTCGACATCCACCTCGTGAAGGGCGCAAAGCACCCGGTTCATCTCGAGAACGGTGCTGTGCCGCGCAGCGGGGGAGAGTTCGGTCAGGCGCGGGTCGATGAAATTCCGCCCTTCCACATGGGCCATGATGTAGAAGGTCGCCCCCAGAACCTGCGGATCCTCGCACAGCAGATGCACCTGCGCCACGGGGACATCGGTTTGCGCCAGAGCCGCTTGAACGCGATACTCCCGCTCGACGGCATGGGCAGATTTCAAGAGATTTCCCAGTGGCTTGCGGCGCAGAACGTAAGTATGTTCGCCAGCCGCGATTCGATAGGTGGGATTGGATTGGCCCATGGCGAACTTCTGCGCCGAGAGGCTGGCGTCGAAGCCGGGCAATCTGCCCGCGACCCAGGTGCGCAGAGCGTCAAGATCCAGCGTGTCCGCCTCGCCGGTCACGGGCGGAACTCTGCGGCCAGCGCTTGACCCGCGGCATTGTATTCCTGCGCTATCCGCTCCACCAACTCTGCGGTGCTGGTGACGGATTTCACCGCGCCGATCCCTTGACCGGATCCCCAGATTTCCTTCCAGGCCTTTGGCTTCTGTCGGTCCGGGCCAAAGTTCATGGTGGATTGATCGGCAGTGGGAAGAGCCTCAGGATCAAGCCCGGCATTGCGGACGGATTGCTTTAGGTAATTTCCCCAAACGCCAGTAAACAATGAGGAATAGACGATCTCATCAGCGCTCCCCTCGACAATCATCTGTTTGTAGGCCGCATGCGCATTGGCTTCATGGGTCGCAATGAAGGGCGAGCCGGCGTAACCAAAGTCCGCGCCCAAAGCCCGCGCCGCCAGGAGCGCTTCGCCGGTGGCAATCGCACCCGAGAGCGCCAGGGGACCGTCGAACCACTCTCGGATCTCCCGGATCAAGGCAAAGGGAGACAGCTGGCCCGCATGGCCACCGGCCCCTGCTGCAACCGCAATCAAGCCATCTGCTCCCTTCTCGATGGCCTTGCGGGCAAAGGTGTTGTTGATCACGTCATGTAGCACAATGCCACCGCAGGAATGGGCTGCGTCGTTCACCTCGACCCGCGCGCCGAGGGAGGTAATCCAGATCGGCACCTTCCAGCGCGCGCAGATCTCCAGATCCCGCTCCAGACGCGCATTTGACCGGTGCACGATCTGGTTGACGGCAAAGGGTGCCGCGGGCTGATCCGGATTGGCCTGATTGTGCCGATCCAGAGCTTCGGTGATTTGCTTCAGCCAGATTTCAAGCTGCACCGCATCCCCGTCTCCTTCGCGGGCATTCAGCGCGGGGAATGCGCCTACGATTCCGGCCTTGCATTGGGCAATCACCAGGTCCGGGCAGGAAATGATGAACAAGGGAGACCCGATCAACGGCAGGCGGAGATTGCGCAGAGCGATGGGGAGGTCGGGGCGCTGAACCATGTTGCGGCTGTCCTTCATGTTGAATTCCTTCCGAGGCGCAGGAACTGTTCATGCCTGAAAAGCCAATGCGTTCGTCTCGATGCTGCCGTGAGCATGTCATCTGGATCTGTTTGGATCAACGCAAGCCAGAGGGACCGACACGACGTCATTTGCCTTAAGCCAGCGAAACTGTTGCAAGAACCGCGCCTCGACAGGGATGGTGGGCGAATGCGGCTCGACATTCCGCAAGGGCTGAACAAGGATGCAATTCCTGAACCGATGGCACTTCCATGGTCAGAGAGCGATTTTATCAAAAACTTTCACGCGTTTATCACATCTCAACATCGTCATGGGAGCGTCAAGGGTGGCACAATGGAGGCCGCGGCCCGGGACGGCGCCACGGTGGATCGAGTCGAACGCGTGCAGGAAACGGAGGCGGGATCCCCGCCATGGGCGTTCGGGCCTGGATGAGGTGCCGGGCTGTTCGCGAAAGGACTGAGAATGAAAAGCGTTTTGATCCTAAATGGCCCCAACCTCAACCTGTTGGGCACCCGTCAACCCGAAGTCTATGGCGCCGAGACCCTTGCCATGGTCGAAGAGGCCTGCCGGGCACATGGTGCCGCCGCCGGGATTGAGGTCAGCTGCTTTCAATCCAATCACGAGGGAGCGCTTCTGGATCAGATCCACGCGGCAAAGGGCGTGCACATCGGCATCGTCCTGAATGCGGGCGCCTACACACATACTTCGGTCGCCTTGATGGATGCGATCTATTCCGTCGAGGTACCCACGGTCGAGGTGCATCTGTCCAACATCCATGCGCGCGAAAGCTTCCGGCATACCTCCTATATTTCCCGAGCTGCCATCGGCCAGATCTGCGGCTTCGGCTCCTTCGGGTATCTCATGGCGATTGATGCGCTATTGCAGCGTCAATTGAGAAACGAGGCTTCATGAAGTCCGGCGAGTATCTCCACCGTCTTACCCAGTTTCGCACCATCGAGGAGCTTTGGCATGCCCATGTCTCTCAGATGGGGCGGTTCGGCTTTGACCGGTTGCTTTACGGGTATACCCTCTTCAAGACCGAGACCTCGCTGGGGGATCCTGATGATTTCGTGATCCTCAGCAATCATACGCCGGAATACCTCGAAGGGTATCTGGGCGAGGGACTTTACTCCAACGCGCCCATGCTGAAATGGGCATTGGAGCATGAGGGTGCCTCCAGCTGGCGAGGCGCGCAGGACATGGCGCAGCAGGGGTTGCTCGACAAGAAGGCGCGTGCCGTCTTTGACTTCAACCAGCGGATGGGAGTTGTGGCGGGCTATACGATCAGCTTCAACGCGCCCACTCAGCGCTTCAGGGGCGCCATTGCACTGACAGCCCGTCCTTCGCTCAGCCAGGATGATGTGGATGCCATCTGGGATGAATATGGCGATGATATCGTTCTGATGAACAACGTCGCGCATCTGAAGATTCTCACCCTGCCCTACCGCGCGCCCAAACGCAGCCTGACCAAACGCCAGCGGGAGGTGTTGCAATGGGTGGGCGACGGCAAGACGACGCAGGATATTGCGCTTTTGATGGGGCTCACCACCGCTACCATCGAAAAACACCTGCGTCTGGCGCGCGAGACTCTTTCCGTGGAGACGACGGCGCAGGCCGTGCTGAAGGCGGCGCTTCACAACCAAATGTATGCCGTTGAATATTAAACGCAAATCGGAAACAGTGGGCAGTCTGTAACCGAAGTGTGACCATTTTCTTACCTAAATATTAACTTTATGTCCTTAAGGGTATGGAAAACTAGACTTCCGCTGGTAGCGTTAAACCGGCATAATATCGGCAGTTCCGTGAGTGGTGGCTTGGCCTGGGAACCCCGGGAAACGATCCTTGGAATTGCAAGGCTCTCATACCTGTCCGGTCGTTGGCGTGTATTGGTCCACGTTGGCGATCGGAACCTAAACTTCCAGAAAAGATGAAATCCAGACAACCGATGCCCAGAAGGGCATGTCGGATTTTTTGAGCTGCGCGCCAGACATTGGGCGCGACATTGGGGCTGGGCCTACAAAGCGCAGAGCCGCTCCTCAAGCGAACCGGAATCCTATGAAACAGAAACCCCGGCGCAGCGGTGCTGGCCGGGGCGTCTTGTGATTCATCTGCGGGGCGAACTCAGCCCTGAGCGGCCTTTGCCACTTCGGCAGCGAAGTCTTCTTTTTCCACAACGATGCCTTCGCCAACTTCAACACGCACGAAACCGGTGATGGTTGCGCCTGCTTCCTTGGCTGCGGCTTCAACGGTCAGGTCCGGGTTCACAACGAACTGCTGGCTCAGCAAGGTGGACTCAGCGACGAACTTCTGCATCCGGCCGACGATCATCTTTTCGATGACGGCGTCCGGCTTGCCGGATTCGCGTGCGATGTCGATCTGAACCTGACGCTCTTTTTCGACGATGGCAGGATCCAGATCCGCTTCGGACAGAGCTGCCGGGTTTACAGCTGCAATATGCATTGCAACCTGCTTGCCGATCGCTTCGTCACCGCCGGTCAGAGCGACGAGAACGCCGATCTTGCCCATGCCTTCGGTGGCTGCGTTGTGGACATAGGAAACGACGATATCGCCTTCCAGCTTTTCCAGACGACGCAGGGTCATGTTCTCGCCGATGGTGGCGATCTTGTCGGTCAGGGTGGTAGCAACGGATTTGCCACCCAGATCTGCTTCGGCCAGCTCTTCAACGGTGTTCACACCCAGAGCGGCTTTGGCGATGCCGGCCACCATGGTCTGAAACTCGCCGTTCTTCGCCACGAAGTCGGTCTCGGAGTTCACTTCGACCGCAACACCCTTGCCGCCTTCGACGAGAACGGCCACCAGGCCCTCTGCCGCGGTCCGACCGGATTTTTTAGCTGCCTTGGCCAGACCTTTGGTGCGCAGCCAGTCAACCGCGGCTTCCATGTCGCCATCGGTTTCGACCAGGGCTTTTTTCGCGTCCATCATGCCTGCGCCGGTGGATTCGCGCAGTTCCTTAACCATTGCTGCAGTGATTGCCATTTTCGGCTCTCCTCAAGTCAAATGCGGTTTGGGGCAGGTCATACCCTGCCCCACATGTCAAATCTATGACAGGCTGTAGATCAGGCGTCGGCTTCTTCAGCGACGACTTCCTCAACCGGGGCGTCTTCCAGCGCACCGAGGTCAACGCCAGCTGCGCCGAGCTGAGCGGACATGCCGTCCAGAGCTGCGCGGGCGACGAGGTCGGTATAGAGGGAGATCGCGCGGGCCGCGTCATCGTTACCGGGGATGATGTAGTCCACACCTGAAGGCGAGCAGTTGGTGTCGACAACGGCGACAACCGGAATGCCCAGCTTATTGGCTTCTGCGATGGCGAGGGATTCTTTCTTCACGTCGATAATGAAAAGCAGATCCGGAACGCCGCCCATGTCGCGGATACCGCCGAGGGAAGCCTGCAGCTTCGCCTGGTCACGCTCCATGCCCAGACGCTCTTTCTTGGTCAGGCCTTCGGCCCCGGCTGCCATGCGCTCGTCGATTTCCTTCAGACGCTGAATCGACTGGGAAACGGTTTTCCAGTTGGTCAGCGTGCCACCGAGCCAGCGGTGGTTCATGTAGTACTGAGCAGATTTCTCAGCGGCTTCTGCGATCGGCGCTGCGGCCTGACGCTTGGTGCCGATGAACAGAACGCGGCCGCCTTTGGCAACGGTGTCACGCACAGCTTTCAGAGCCGCGTCCAGCATCGGAACGGTCTGGGTGAGGTCCATGATGTGGATGCCGTTGCGCGCGCCGTAGATGAAGGGCGCCATGCGCGGGTTCCAGCGCTGTGTCTGGTGACCAAAGTGAACGCCAGCTTCCAGCAGCTGACGCATGGTGAACTCGGGAAGAGCCATGCTATTCTATCCTTTTCCGGTTTTATCCTCAGCGGGGGTTCAGAAGCGACTGCCTCCAACCGGCGGTCTGTCAGGGATGTCTCCCCTGAACAGGCCAAACCCCGCCTGTGGGTTCGATGGCGCGCGTATATGCCAGCTTTGGTGGGGGCGCAAGCGTAAAAGCTTGCTCATGCGGGCTTGGGCACTGCCCGTCGCAAGCCCGCATGACCCGTCCGAACTACCACTTCGCAGGCGGCGGCCAGAGCCTTGCGATCGCCGACCTCAGACACTTTGATCGGGGGATGATAGGTCAACTCAACCTGTCCTTGCCGTTCGGCGCTCAGGACTTTCAGGAGGTGGCCGCCAAAATCCATGTCCCCCCACCAGCCATAGAACCGAGGCTCGCCTCCTTTGGGGGCGTGAAACACCACCGAGACGGGTTGCACATGAAGGATGTCGCGCAGATCGGGCTCAAACAGCGAGGCAAACAGCGTGGTCTTGAACGGCAGGACCCGCAGCCCGTCGGTGGACGTGCCCTCGGGGAAAAACAGCAGCTTGTGGCCCGCCTTCAAACGATCCGAGAAGATCTTTTTCTGTTCAGCGGCTTGGCGGGGATCTCTGGCAATGAAAACGGTGCCGGTTGCGCGCGCCAGCCAGCCGATGCCGGGCCAGCCTGCAACCTCGGACTTGGAGACGAAATAAATCCGTTTCCGCGCATTCAGGGCAAAAATGTCCAGCCAGGAGGAATGGTTTGCCACAACGATTCCGGGGCAATCCATGATTTCGCCATGGGCGGTGAATCCTATCCCCATGATGCGAAAGGCATTGCGACAGACGAACATGGTGATGAATGGGGTCAGCGGACGATGAAGCCCGCAGAAGGGACGTTCGAACAGCCGCACCAGTAACAACAGCAGGAGGCAACCGAAGACCAAGACTGCAAGTAATGTCCCGCGAAGGGCCACACGCAGCCAGCCACGCCCGCTGACCCGGATCGGCTCCGGCGGGGTCTCGCTCTGCCAGCTGACGCTCATTGTGCGCCCTGCCCTCGCGTATAGATCCGGCTCTGGCGTTCGTTCATCCGGGCGGTGTCGAGGATCAGGCAGACGTCGGTCGTGTTGAAGGCATGGTCCACAAAGGCCCCATCGCCGACAAAACCGCCGAGCCGCAAGTAGGCCTTGATCAGCGCCGGAGTCTCCAGCATGGCGCGGCGGCGGTCGATCTGATCGACGGGCAACAGGTCCATCGGCTGGTAAGTCTTGGAACGCACCCGCAGGTCTTCGGGCACAAGGTGCGATTGATGCAGCATCGACAGCGGCTGCGCGAGGGCAGCGGGCTCGATGCCGTGAAAGGAGGCCACGCCGAACAGAACTTCGATCCCGTGGTCGGCGACATAGGCGGCAAGCCCGTTCCAGAGATGGAACATCGCCATACCGCCCCGATAGTCCGGATGCAGGCAAGAGCGCCCCAGTTCCAACAGCTTGCGACCCGACTGGCGCAGCGGGGTCAGGTCGTATTCATCTTCGGAATAGAACTGCCCCAATTTTTCTGCTTGATCGCCGCGCAACAGCCGGTAGACCCCCACCACCGCGCCGATGCTGTCGTCGCTCACCAGCATGTGGTCGAAATAGGGGTCGAAGCGATCCTGCTCAAGTCCGGCTTCATGGTCGACCATCTCGCCACCGCCGCCGAGTTCGCGCACGAAGACCTCGTAGCGCAGCCGCTGTGCGGCCCTCAGGTCTGCTTCCGTCTCGGCGATCCTGACAGAGAATTGCGGGGTTCCGTCTGGCATGGCTCTGCTCTTTCCAGGTCTTTTTCGGGCAGATAGCCCATCGGCAGCTTCACGCGCAAGGAATATGCACAATTGTCGCCACTCTGTTAATCTTTCATAAACCGTTTTTACGGATCAAAGACCGGAACAAGGGCGATGCGCGATCCGTCGATGACAAGCTTGCCCTGGTCGGGAAAATTCACGGTGATCTTGCCGCCGATGTTCGACTGAACCTGCCCCAGCCCCCAGTCCGGGTGGTCGGGGTGGCGGACGAACATCCCGGGCGCCAGGATCGCATTGAGGTCGTTCATGAGAGGAATGGCCCTATTGGAGGAAAGTCATGGGTGTAGATAACGCCAATCTGGCCGCATTGGTAGGCTCTCGGATCTGTCACGATCTGATCAGCCCTGTCGGTGCGATCAACAACGGGCTCGAGCTCCTCGGCATGTCCAATTCGCTTGAAGGGCCGGAGCTGGAGCTGATCTCCGATTCCGTCAACAATGCCAATGCCCGCATCCGCTTCTTCCGCGTCGCCTTTGGCGCGGCGGGCGAGCAGGATCTGGGGCGAGCGGAAGTGGTGAGTGTGCTCAGCGATGTCAGCAAGGGCGGCCGCATCAAATACAACTGGTCCTCGGAGGCTCCGGCTCCGCGCCGCGAGGTTCGAATGGCCTTTCTTGCCGGGCTCTGCCTCGAAAGCGCCCTGCCCTATGGTGGCACCGTGCAGATCCTGCGCAGCGGTGACGGTTGGTCCGTGATCGGCGAAGGCCGCAAAGTGAATGTGGACGAAACCCTTTGGGCCGGGCTCTCAGGCGTGCAAGACGCGGAGATCACGCCGGCCTTGGTGCAATTCGCCCTCTTGCCCGAGGCAGCGAAGGAGGCAGGTCGCAAGGTCTCGTTTGATGCGGGACTGGAGAAGGCGACGATCACTTTCTGATCTTGCCTCACTCAGACAGCAAAAACGCCGCTGGGGAACAGCGGCGTTTTCCATTTTGTATCAATGATATGCGATTATCCGCGAACGGTGCCATCGCCACGCACCAGATATTTGAAACTGGTGAGCTGTGCGGCTCCGACGGGGCCACGCGCGTGCATCTTGCCGGTGGCGATGCCGATCTCCGCGCCCATGCCGAACTCGCCGCCATCGGCAAACTGGGTGGAGGCATTGTGCATCAGGATCGCGCTGTCCAACTCCGCAAAAAACTGGGCCACAGCCGCGTCATCCTCGGTGATGATGCAATCGGTATGAGCCGAATGATAGGCGCGGATATGGGCAATCGCCTCGTCAATGGAGGCGACCTTCCTGGCGGCGATAATGGAGTCGAGGAATTCCTTGCCCCAGTCGTCATCCGTGGCCGCAATCATGCTATCGGGGCCCTTCAGGCCCTCGCCGGCATGGATTTCCACGCCGGCCTTGGCGAGAAGATCCAGCACATCCTTGCCAAGGGTCTCGACGATATCCTGATGGATCAGCAGGCATTCGGCGGCGCCGCAGATGCCGGTGCGGCGGGTCTTGGCATTCAGCACCACGTCGATGGCTTTTTTGCGATCCGCAGATTTGTCGAGGTAGATATGCACGATACCCTCGAGATGGGCAAAGACCGGCACCCGTGCCTCGCGCTGCACAAGGCCCACGAGCCCCTTGCCGCCGCGCGGCACGATCACGTCGACATACTCGGTCATCGTCAGGAGCTCCTGCACCGCCGCGCGGTCGCGGGTCGGCACCAGTTGCACCGCATCCTCGGGCAGGTCCGCTGCCTTCAACCCCTCGACCAGACAGGCATGGATCGCCTGCGCAGAATGTAGGCTCTCGGAGCCGCCGCGCAGGATCACCGCATTGCCGGACTTGAGGCAGAGCGCACCGGCATCGGCAGTCACATTGGGGCGGCTTTCATAGATCACGCCGATCACACCAAGCGGCGTGCGCACGCGCTGAATGCGCAGGCCCGTCGGTTGCGTCCATTCCTCAAGCACCGCTCCAACCGGATCCTCCTGTGCGGCCACCGCGCGCAGGCCGTCCACGATGCCCTGAATACGGCCTTCATCCAGCATGAGCCGGTCCATCATTGCAGAAGACAGGCCCTTGGAGCGGCCAAACTCGAGGTCCTTGGCATTGGCGGCGATGATTGCCTCCCGCTGTGCCCAGACCGCATCAGCGGCGGCATTCAAGGCTTGCGCTTTGCGCTCCGCACTGGCTGTTGCCAGTTTTTGTGCCGCAGCCTTTGCGCGTTTGCCCAGATCGGCCATCAGCGCGGGAATATTTTCCAGATCTTTCATTGTCGTCACCCTATCGGTCCCAGAGGGAAGCTGGTCTGCCCATCCCCTCGCGAGACGGGCAGAAATGTCGCAAAGCCGACGATGACAGGATCAGAGCGCCATGTCATCCCGGTGGATCAGCGCCGCGCGGCCGGCATAGCCGAGGATCGCCTCGATCTCGTCCGAACGGTGGCCCTGAATGGCGCGGGCCTCTTCAGCCGTGTAGCGGCTGAGCCCCTGCCCCAGTTTGCGCCCCTCTGGGCCGAGGATGGCCAGCGGATCGCCGCGGCCAAAGTCACCCTCCACATGACGCACCCCAGCGGGCAGCAAACTTTTTCCCTTGGCCAGTGCCTCGGCGGCACCGGCATCCACGGTGATCACCCCGCGGGTCTTCATCGCCGCGATCCAGCGCGTACGCGCCAGTTGCGGATCATCCTGCGCGGTGAACCAGGTTGAGGCGGCGCCGGTCTCCAGCGCTTTCAGCGGTGACAGGACGGAGCCTTCGGTGATCGCCATGGCACAGCCCGCTGCGGTCGCCATCTTGGCCGCCATCAGCTTGGTGATCATGCCGCCTTTTGAGAGGCCCGAGACACCATCGCCGGCCATCGCCTCGATCTCGGGAGTGATGACGTTGATCCGGTCATAGCGTTTTGCGCTCGGGTCGAGCGAGGGATTGGCGCTGTAGAATCCGTCCACGTCGGACAGGAGCACCAGCACATCCGCGCCCACGGTCACCGCAACCTGCGCCGCCAGCCGGTCGTTGTCGCCATAGCGGATCTCGTCGGTGGCGATGGTGTCATTCTCATTCACGATCGGCACCGCGCCGAGACCCAGCAGCGTTTCCATCGTGGCACGCGAGTTGAGGTAGCGACGGCGGTTCTCGCTGTCCTCCAGCGTCACCAATACCTGCGCGGTGGTGATGCCATGGGGGGCCAGAACCTCTTCATAGGCGCGGGCCAGACGGATCTGGCCAACAGCCGCCGCAGCCTGCGATTGTTCGAGAGGCAGCTCTGTGCGCGGCAGGCCAAGCACGCCCCGCCCCAGGGCAATGGAGCCGGAGGAGACAAGGATCACATCCTTGCCCATCCCCTTGAGCCAGGCGACATCCTGCGCCAGGGTCAGCAGCCAATCGGAGCGCAGGGCACCCGTTGCCCGATCCACCAAAAGGGCCGAGCCGATCTTGACGACGATGCGACGCGCGGCGCTCAGGGCTGCCAAGGCGCATCCTCCGCATCGGAGGCTTCGGCGTTGGCCTCTTCCTTGATCCGCAGGCGGTCCTCATCGATCTGGGCCCGTACCGCCCGCAGCACCTCGTCGAGCCCTTCGCGGCTGACACCCGACAGCATCATAACCGGACCGCCCACTTCGGCCTCCAGCGCGGCACGCGCTTCGGCGCGTTCCTCGTCGTCGAGCGCATCGATCTTGTTGAGCGCTGTGACGCGGGGCTTCTCGGCCAGCTCGCCGCCATAGGCCTCCAGTTCGTTGATGATGGTGCGGTAATCTTCCGCCACGGTCTCCGAGGTGCCATCGACCAGATGTAGCAGAACAGAGCACCGCTCCACATGGCCGAGGAACCGGTCGCCGATGCCACGACCCTCATGGGCGCCTTCGATCAGACCGGGAATATCCGCCATCACAAACTCGGTATTGTCGATGCCAACCACGCCGAGATTCGGGTGCAGTGTGGTAAAGGGATAATCCGCAATCTTGGGCCGTGCATTGGAGCTGGCCGCGAGGAAGGTGGATTTGCCGGCATTCGGCATGCCCAAAAGACCCGCATCCGCAATCAGCTTCAGGCGAAGCCAGATGGTGCGGTCGATGCATTCTTGACCGGGGTTGGCCCGACGCGGCGCCTGGTTGGTGGCGGATTTGAAATGCAGATTGCCGAAACCGCCATTGCCCCCCTTGGCCAGAAGCACGCGCTCGCCCGCATAGGTGAGGTCCGCCAGCACCGTCTCCTCATCCTCGTCAAGGATCTCGGTACCGACCGGCACCCGCAGGATGATATCCTCACCATCCTTGCCCGAGCGCTGGCGCCCCATGCCGGACTGTCCATTCTGGGCAAAGAAATGCTGCTGGTAGCGGAAGTCGATCAGCGTGTTGAGCCCGTCGACGGCCTCTGCCCATACCGAGCCGCCTTTACCGCCATCACCGCCGTCGGGACCGCCGTATTCGACAAATTTTTCGCGCCGGAAGCTGACGCACCCGTTCCCGCCGGCGCCGGAGCGAATGTAGACCTTCGCCAGATCGAGGAATTTCATGATTTCGCCTCTGTGTTAGAGTTCGTTCGCCATACTAGACTTCAGGGCATGGCTCAACCCTGTGTTCACCTATCTCGCGACAGGGCAAAATCAAAACCGCGGGCACGTCCGATGACGTCCCGCGGTCAATTCTGCCTTCCCCTGATGTTCAGAGTTTGCGGCTGTAGGTCCAGGTTGGGACATTGGCATTGCGCGCCACCGAGTAACTCTCGGCATCGCCCAGATATTCAAAGCCGCAATGGGCCAGCACCCGCGCCGAGGCGGGATTGTCCTGGAATACGCTGGCAAACATCGTGGCATCCTTCAGCGGGTTGGCGGCGACCAGCGCCTCAACCGCCATCGAGGCAACCCCGGTGTTCCAGAACGGCGGCGCCACCCAATAGCCCACTTCGGATTGTTTGCGATCCATGGATTTGAGGGAGATCACCCCCATCAGTTCCGACGCACCATCCTTGGTCCCGTCCATCGCCCAGATGAATTCGCCCTGCTCGGCGTTCATCGCACGTTTGACATAGGCCTCCGCCGCGCCGGGCGGATAGGGATGCGGGATCGGCGCGGTCATCTTGGCCACGCGTTCGTCACTGGCGTAATGCTGCACCAGACCGACGTCCGACGGCCGCATCGGCCGCAGGACAAAGCGGTCGGTTTCGATGGTGATTTGCTGGTCCATTTGATCCAGATCCATTTTCTCGCTCCTCCTCAAACTGACAAATGCGGCAATATCAGGGGCTTGCTCCTCGATCCCCTGCCGCACAGATGGGTATTCCATGGACTGGAAACAAGGCGACCCTATGCCGGGTGGCGGTGTTTGCAGCTCATTTGAAAGCTCATCCAAAAACAAAAAAGAGGGACCGGTTTTATAACCGATCCCCCTAAAGATTTTACTACCCTTTGGGTCCGGTTACTCAGCGGCCTCCGCCACCGGGAGAACCGAAACAAAGGTGCGGCCCTTGAGGCCCTTCTGGAAGGTCACAGCGCCATCGGTGGTGGCAAACAGGGTGTGGTCACGCCCCATGCCAACGCCATCGCCAGCCCAGAACTTGGTGCCGCGCTGACGCACGATGATGTTGCCTGCGATAGCCGCTTGGCCACCGTAGAGTTTCACGCCAAGACGACGACCTGCGGAGTCACGACCGTTACGGGACGAACCGCCAGCTTTTTTATGTGCCATTCTTGTCTCTCCTTAGCCTTGAGCCAGCTCTTTGGCCTGCTCAACCCACTCGGGTTTGATCTTGACGGCGTCAATAGCAGCAATATCCGCGTCGGACAAGGCTGCGATCTGAGCGAAGGTGCTGAGGCCGGCGGCCACCAGTTTCTTCGCGGCTGCCGGGCCAACGCCGGTCAGCTGGGTCAGGTCGTCGCCGGCAGCTGCAGCGGCTTTCGCGGCCGGAGCGGCTTTGGCTGCGGGTGCAGCTGCGCCTTTACCGGTTGCGGTCTTGATGCCGGTTGCATCTGCGCCAGAGGCCAGAATGTCGGTGATGCGAACGAGGGTCAGCTTTTGGCGGTGACCGACGGTACGCTTGGAGGAGTGCTTACGACGGCGCTTGACGAAGTTGATGACTTTGTCGCCTTTGATCTGGTCGATCACTTCGGCCTGCACGGCTGCGCCGGAGACGAAGGGAGCGCCAACAACGGGAGCATCGCCACCGATCATCAGAACGTCGTTGAACTGGATTTTTTCGCCAGCGTCTGCAGCAAGTTTCTCAACACGGAGCACGTCGCCCGCCTGAACTTTGTACTGCTTGCCGCCAGTCTTGAGGACTGCGAACATTTCAGTCTTTCCTTTTCTAACCGCGTCCTTCGGTCCCCAGCTGGGTGTTTGCGCCGGAACGGATCCGCCACCTCGAACAGCGCGCCCCGAACGGGGCGGTATGACAATAAAACCCCGGCGCGGAGACTCCGGGCCGGGATTGCGGGCTTGTGCCGGGGCGAGCCACAAAAGTCAACAGGTTTTGCAGGCCGCCGCCGTAAATCCTGGCTCAGAGGTCCTGTACCGGCTGCAGGTCACGCATCCGATGGGCCAATTCCTCGAACCGGTTAGCCTGAATTTCGTACTGCACTGCATTGAGAAGCTCGTAGACCTCCCGCATCAGCGGTTCCTCAAGCGCGTCGAGATAGTCCTGCGTTTCTGCGATGTCAAAATCCCGGTAGGTATAGGCGGCATTGGACAGGCTGGAGGCAAGAATGCTGCTACGCAATTCCCCCTCCTGGGCGCGCATCATCTGGCGCAGGCCGTCGGAGTCGACCTGAAGGTTGATCACCCCGGCGGCGGCGGCAGCCATCAGGAAGCGGTACTGGATTTCCTGGACCGCGCGCACTGCGGTCTCGGTGCCTCCGATGGCGACATTCATGTCCTTGTACATCTGCAGCCTGGGATCGCCGCTGCGCACCATCTCGGCAAGAATTTCCTCGCCCTTGTTCCGGCTGTCCTCGCCTCCCTCACCGAGATGGGAGGCATTCTCGGCCGCGACGAGCCGCTGGCCAAGGTCCGAGGCATAGAATTCGGCCGCGTGAAACAAGGCATCCGCAGAAAGTGTCTGTTCGAGGATGTCCAGCGCCATGGTCCGCATGACCTGGGTGTCGAAGACGTCATCGGCGATACGTTCCCATTCGAGGCCGAAATCGCCTGCTTGCGCACCCAGCATCGCCGGTGCCTCCTCGGCAGATTGCGCGATTGAATCAAGCGCCACGTCGAAGCCAGTGACCTCAAGGAAGGCAGCCACCTGATCCCGGTCTGCAGCTGCATTGGCCGGACGCACCTGGGCGAGGCATGTCAGGGTCAGGCCAAAGCAAATGGCCCATAGGATGCGGGCAAGCGGCAATGGCGGGAATGCGGGGGGGACTTGGGCTGTCATCATTCGGCAAATGTAGGGGCGAAGATGCGAGGCGCAAATCAATTTTCCACTTTCTTGTCGGAACTTTGAAATCGCCTCTTGCACGTGCTGAAAATCACCTTTAAACGCCCACACACCCCCCGCGGAGAGGTGCCGGAGTGGTCGAACGGGGCGGTCTCGAAAACCGTTGTGCCTTCACGGGCACCCAGGGTTCGAATCCCTGTCTCTCCGCCATTAATTCCCTAATTGACCATGCCAGACCGCCTTCCCGAACCGGGATCAGGCGGTTCTTTGGCTCGTGCGCCCTGCCCTTTTTCTCCTGTTCAATCACATGAAAAAACCGGACCCTGAGGCCCGGTTTCCTGGTGTCGATCCTGAAAGGGTTCAGGCGCGGCGGCGTCGGCCACCTGCACGCCCACCGCGGCCACGACCCTCTTCGCCCTCGGCGGCGGGCGGTTTGTTGAACCTGATCCAGTTGCCGCCATGGGCGTCATTGTTGGTCAGGAGGTTGGCGGCGCGGATGGCCTCCATTTCCTTGCCCGGACGTGGCAGGGTGGAGCCAAGACCAAACAAGGTCACGAAGGTCTCGTCGTCGATCTCTTCCGGCAGGATGATCCCGGCTGCAAGCACCTGTTCCTTCTTCTCGGCGATTGCCTTCTGGGTCACCGGCAAGGCCACCGGGTTCATGATGGCGGAGGTCATGCCTGCGCCCATGGCCATCGGCAGAAAGGCGTTGTTGATGCCGTGCCGGTTCGGCAGGCCGAAGGAGATGTTGGACGCACCGCAGGTGGTGTTGACGCCCAGTTCAAGGCGCAGGCGCCGCACAAGCGCAAAGACCTGCTGGCCGGCGGTCGCCATGGCGCCGATCGGCATCACCAGCGGGTCGACCACGATGTCATGCGCGGGGATGCCGTAATCGGCGGCGCGCTGCACGATCTTCTTGGCCACCTCGAAACGGACGTCCGGGTCCTCGGAGATGCCGGTGTCGTCGTTGGAGATCGCTACCACCGGCACGTTGTATTTCTTGACCAGCGGCAGCACCAGCTCCAGGCGCTCTTCCTCTCCGGTGACAGAGTTCAGGAGCGGACGGCCCTCGGCTGCGGCCAGACCGGCCTCCAGCGCACCGGGCACCGAGGAGTCGATGCAGAGCGGCACATCCACCAGCTCCTGAACCAGCTTGACGATCTTGGTCATCAGCGGCGGCTCGGTCTCGTTCGGATTCGGGTTCGAGTTGTAGACGACGCCGGCGTTGATATCGAGGATATCGGCCCCTGCCATCACCTGCGCCAGCGCATCCTTCTCGACGGTGGAGAAATCGCCCGCCTCGAGTTCGGCGGCCAGCTTCTTGCGCCCGGTCGGATTGATCCGCTCACCGATGACGCAGAAGGGTTCGTCAAAGCCCAGTACAGCGGTTTTTGTTTTCGATTCTACGACGGTACGGGTCATGGTTTATCCTTGCTGTTTGACGGGTTTCGCCGAAGCGCCGCCGTTATCAATGGCCCAGGTGGCATTGGTCTTGATGCCGCCAAGCGGGAAGAAGTGGACGTTGGTGATGTTGAAATCCGGGTTTGCGGCTTTGTAGGCCGCAAGTTCGGTCAGAACCTCGGTGGGCTCATAGGGCAGCATCAGCTTGGTCACATCCATCGCGCGCTTCTGCAGCACCTTCAAGGAGGGGCCGACGCCGCAGGCGATGGCGAATTTGATCAGGGTCTGCAGCTTGGCCGGACCCGCGATGCCGATATGGATCGGCAGGTCGACGCCCGCGTCCTTCAACCCGTTGGCCCAGGCGATGATCGGCTTGGCCTCAAATGCGAACTGGGTCGCCAGCGCCATTTTCGCATTGGTGCGCTCGGAGAATTTCTGCTTCCACTGCAGCGCCTCGGAGACATTCTTCATCGAGCCATCGGGGTCGATGTCCTTGTTGCCCTCGGGGTGACCGGCCACATGCAGGTTGGTGAAGCCCGCCTTGTCAAAAAGACCGGTTTCCAGCATCTGCATGGAGCTGTCAAAGGCGCCATAAGGTTTGGCCACGCCGCCGGCCAGCATCAGGGCCTGCTTGACGTCGGCCTCGCCTTGATAGCGGGCGATCCAGTCGGCCAAGGTGGCTTCATCCTTGATGATCCGGGCCGGGAAATGCGGCATCACCGGGTAGCCTTCGGCGTTCAGGCGCTTGGCGGTGGCGACCATATCCTCGATCGGGGTGCCCTCGATATGGGCGATATAGACCCGCGTGCCTTCAGGGAGAAGCTCGCGGAAGTCCTCGACCTTCTCAGCGGTGCGCGGCATCACCTCGATCGAATAGCCACCAAGAAAGGCTTCGAGCTGCGGGTTGACCGTGGAAACGGTCTCGGACGCGCGTTTCTTGAAATTCAACAAAGCCATGGTGGCCTCCCATAGAGAACTGAGGGCAATCATGCCCAGCCGTCGTTTGCAATCAGGGCCTTGATACGGTCCTGATCGTATTCCTGTTCCAGTCGCGTGGCCTCAGCCTCTGCGACCTCAGCAGGCTCCCCTTCCACGCTGTAAGCTTCGGCTTTGCGCCACTCTGCAAGGTAGGCGTCCGCGTCCTTGGCGTTCACTTTCATCGCGGCGCGGTCGATGGCCTGCTCGAACCGCTCTTCCAGCTGGCGTTTCGCGCCGCCGCGGCCCTTGCCCACGATGACCTGAGCCGGGATGTCGCGCCAGTAAACGATGGTGACGTCAGGCATTGCCAATCCTCTTCATGCGTCTGTCGTAAGCCGTTTCTATGTTGCCGCAGACGGCTTGGTGCGTCGGATTTCGACAACAAAGGTGGAAAGAGCGACCTCGCCGGCGCAGGCCCAGTTTGGCACATCACGGGGGCTTGAGACAAACCCGTCCGATGGCACGCATCGGCAAGGCTGCTAAGCCTCCGCTTTTTCTTTGCCTTTCCCCAGTGCGCCTCCGGCAGTCCCTTGCGCAGGGCGGCCTGCCCACGTAGGGTTAATGCAACACGATAATCGGAGGGCGTGATTCATGGCGCCCAGGCGTTCCAAAGGTACAGGAGCGTTTCCCAGAGCGGTTGAGACCACTGTACCAGCCCGGCCAGATACAGATGCGCTTTATGCTGCGCTGGATCTTGGCACAAACAGTTGCAGGATGCTGATTGCCCAACCCAATGGCAGCGGCTTTCATGTGGTGGACAGTTTTTCGAAGTCGGTGCAGCTAGGCTCCGGCCTTGAAAAGACCGGGCGCTTGTCGCGCTCGTCCATGTCCCGGACCATTCAGGCCCTGCGCATCTGTCAGCAGAAGATCAGCCGCAATCGCGTGAAACGGATGCGTCTGGTGGCGACCGAGGCCTGTCGGCGCGCAAAGAACGGTCGCGACTTCATGCGGCAAATCAAGCGCGAGACCGGCCTCTCGATGGAGATCATCCAGCCGGAGGAAGAAGCGCGCCTGGCGGTGATCTCTTGCGCTCCGCTGGTCTCGACCAAGACCGAACAACTGCTGGTGGTCGACATCGGTGGCGGATCGACCGAGCTGGTCTGGATCGACCTCTCCTCGGTCCCGCGTCGGGACCGTCCCTCTGCGATCATGCGGCTGCACGCGGGGTTTCACACCGTCGACAGCCCTTTTCCCGCCGCCAAGGTGGTGGACTGGATTTCCGTCCCGCTCGGCGTGGCGACCCTGCGCGATCAATTCAACGACGTGGAGGACGATGCCGCCCGTTTTGCGCTGATGTCGTGGTTCTTCGAGGAGAACCTTGCAGATTTTGCCCCCTACAAGGATGTGCAGGCGCGCGAGGGGTTCCAGATCGTTGGTACCTCCGGCACCGTCACCACGGTGGCCGCCTCGCATCTGGGGCTCAAGCGCTACGATCGTACCAAGGTGGACGGGCTGCGCATGACCTCCGACCAGATCGACAAGGTGATCCGCAGCTATCTGGAGCTTGGCCCGCAGGGGCGGCGCCGCGATCCGCGCATTGGCGAGGACCGTCAGGCCCTCATCATGTCCGGTGCGGCAATTCTGCAGGCTCTGTTGCGCTGCTGGCCCACGGATCGGCTCTCTGTGGCGGACAGGGGGCTGCGCGAGGGGCTGCTCTATGCGCAGATGAGCGCGGATGGCGTTTTGGAGGATGGCCCTTTCTGAGGCCCCTTCCGCCTGCGGGCTGAATTCGCTATAGCGCCCCGGTCGCATGCGGCGGCACGAGACATAAGGACGATGGGCCATGGCTAAGAAACCGACTGGAAAGAACACCTCCGGGCGCGGACAGCGCGAATTGACCGTGAAGGTGAAGACCGCCCGCGGCCGTAGCATCAGCTCGACCCGCTGGCTGCAGCGCCAGCTGAACGACCCCTATGTCAAACGTGCCCAGGCCGAAGGGTATCGCGGCCGCGCCGCCTTCAAGATCATGGAGCTGGATGACAAGTTCCGCTTTCTTGTGCCTGGCGCCCGCGTGATCGACCTCGGCTGCGCGCCCGGGGGCTGGGCGCAGGTGGCGGTGCCTCGGATCAATGCGCTTGGCGAGAAATCGGGTAAATCCATCGGCCGCATCATCGGCGTTGACCTGCAGGAGGTGGAGCCCCTGCCCGGCGCGGAATTCTACCAATTGGATTTCATGGAGGACGATGCCGACCTCAAGGTGAAGGAATGGCTCGGCGGCAATGCGGATGTGGTGATGTCGGATATGGCAGCCGCCAGTTCCGGTCACAAGCAGACCGACCATTTGCGCATCATCGCGCTTTGCGAAACCGCAGCCTATTTTGCCTTTGATGTGCTTGAGGTCGGTGGCACCTTCGTGGCCAAGGTCCTCGCTGGCGGTGCCGAAGGCGAGCTGCAGAAGTTGCTGAAGCAGAAATTCAAGTCCGTGGACAACGTGAAGCCCCCGTCGTCCCGCTCTGACAGTTCGGAAAAATTCGTTGTGGCTCGCGGCTTTCGCGGCAACGACTAACGCATCAGGAACCGAAAGCCCGGACGGCTGAGTGAGCGCACTGCCCGATCGCGCAGTGCCAGCAAAGCTTCGCTTTCTGCCGGGGGCAGCTTGCTCCGGCCTGGCTTCTGCGCTGCGGTCGCCTCGCCAAAGGAGGCGGGCACGATCCGGGACAGGGCCAGCAAACGCTGGCGGGCAAGGGCGGCTTGGGTCTGTGGCATGATCTGGCTCCAGATGGCAGTCTGTGCCTCGATCTTTGCGATGCCTGCAGTCATGCTTCTGGCGCAATTGTGGCAACTTCGCGGCACGAACCGCCAAGTTTAACAAGTTTCAAAATTCAAATGTCTTTGTGGCGGTCGGTTTCCAACACCCCGTTGATCTCTGCTCCGAGGATCAGGATCGCCGCGTTGAGGTATAGAAAGATCAGCGCCGCCATGGCGCCTGCCAGTCCTGCATAGGTGGCGGAATAGCTGGCGAAGCTCGAGACATAAAAGGCAAAACCCAACCCGGCCGCCCACCACAGGAGCAAGGTGGTCGCCACCCCCGGAAAGATCTGGACCAGTGTGGCCCGGCGCGGCAGCAGCACCAGATGGTAGAGCACCACTGCAGCCACGGGCACCACTGCGACCACCAGACCATTGGTGCCGTTTTCCCAGCCCCGCAGAAAATCCAGTTCCGGAAAGAACCGCGCGAGGAACCGGGCCCCAAGCGGCAGGAAGACCTCGAAGATCGTCGCCAGCAACAGCCCGGCCCCGCCGAGGATAACCAGGCCGAGGGAGATGAGCCGATGCTTCCAGAAAGGGCGGGTTTCCTCCTGTCCATAGGCGCGCAGCATGGCGATACGGATGGCATCCACGCCATTGGACGCGAAGTAGAGGGCAAGCACCCCGCCAAGGGTCATCAATCCGGTCCCGGAGCTTTGCAGTACTGCAAAAACCTCCCGCGAGATCGGTTCCGCCACCGAGTCAGGCCAACTGCCAAAGACCAGGTCAACAACGTCCTCGACCACCACCCGATGGGAGAACAGGCTGGCGACTTCGCCGCTCAGCGCGACGGTGAACAGAACGAAGGGAAACAGCGCCATCATCATCGACATGGCGATATGGCTGCTCAGCACCCAGGCATTCTTGCGGTTGAACCGCCCCACGGCACGGCGCAGAACTTCCAGCGCATAGAGGTGCTTTTTGTTCTGCGTTGCATGTCCTGACATCGGGTCTCCCGTGAGTGCGGTGTACGCCGCTCGTCGGTGGAGCAGCCGGGTGCATCTTAACCGCCTCTGCGGCCACGGGAAAACACCGGTTGCATGGTTCCGACCAGAAAAGCGGTACTGATGCCGAAGGCCAACATGCCGGTCATTGCCGCAAAGGCAGCGAAAATTCGGTGTTCCTGATCGAGCACCACATCCCCGTAGCCCAGAGTGGTGTAGGTGGAGACGGAAAAATAGACCGCGGTGTTCCAGTCGGAGATGCTTGTGGTCTTGACCAGCAGCGCCGCCGACCAGATCCAGATCTGTGCGGTATGCGCAGCCAGAACAAATCCGATCGAAATCAGCAGAACGCTGCCTTGGCGAACCTTGCTGGGATGATGGGAAAACCGGGCCTCATGGCGCCGCAGGGCTTCGCCGCACCACACCAGCACAGCGACTTCCAGCACCAGGCATCCGCCGAGGAAGATGCTCCCCCAGATGATCTGCTCGGGAAGGGTCATGCGTCGTGTCCTTTCATGGCAGGGGACCGCAAGCACAGGTCAGGGGCTGAGGTTGCAACCTTCACCGCGAAGAGGGTTCCAAGAGATCGCTGAAGCGATAAAAGGACCGGGCCGCAGGATGAAGCGGCGCGGTCTGGTAGTCCTTCACCATGCTTTCCTTGGACAGCTCGGCAAAAGCCGGATGAGCCTTGCGCAAGTCGTCCAGCTCGGAAAAGACCGCCCGGACCACTTCATGTACGATCTTGGCCCGCTGGGCCTCTGTGGTCACCAGGGTTGCCGAAACACCAAACGACTGAAGCGCGCGCTCATTGCCCCGGTAAAGTCCACCGGGAACCTCCGTCAGCGCATATTGTCCACTGTTGGCAACCAAGCGCAGGATCGCGGGTTCATTGATCTCGACAAGGACGGAATCGCAGGCCGTGGTTGCCGCCTCTACGGTCGCCGAAGGGTGCCCGGCGACAAAGATCATCGCATCGATCTCGCCGCGACAGAGGGCTTCGGATTGGCTGTCCGGAGCAAATTCGTGGATTTCTGCAAACCTGTCTCGTCTCCAGCCGAGCGCTGCCATCACCTCTTGCATGGTGGCGTTCTGACCGGAGCCTTTGGGGCCTATGTTGATCCTCTTCCCCTGGAGGTCGGAGAAACTGCGGATGCCCGCATCGCTGCGGGCAATCACCGTGAAGACTTCGCCGTAAAGCGAAAAGACGGCGCGCAGGTCATTGAACGCGGTGCCATCGCGCACCAGGGCATTGCCGCCAAAGGCGCGCGCCTGCCAGTCGGATTGGACGATGGCAAAATCCACTCGGCCCTCTGCCAGGGCTTCGAGATTGGCAAGTGATCCCTCGGAGGCTTCCGCGCTGCAGCGAATGCCGTGCCGCTTGCGATCCTGATTCAGGAGGCGACAGATCGCCGTCCCCATTGGATAATAAAGGCCGGAGACTGATCCGGTGCCGATCGTGATGAAGTCCTCGCTGTGCGCGGGAGTCGCCAACAGTCCGACAAGGCAGAATAGCCCGGCAGCGATCCTTGAAATTCCTGGTGTCCGTCTCGCCATTCTCGTCCCTTCCCGATGGTGCCGGCACGTTTCCAAAGGCAGGTGAACCTGTCAAGCCGACCATGGAACCGGACGAGGCATCTGCTCGGCGTCCTCCTTGCCGAGGCGGGATTTACCTCCCGGCTCAACCTGTTGCCCCCCCGATATCGAAGGTGGGGCTGTCATAAAAGCGTTATTGAGAACCGATAGCTGAGCACACGTGTCCCCGGAACCGATTCCGGCGTGAACAGGACAGTGAAGTCAGGTTCACGCCGGTGCCCGGACGGATGCAGGCTGTCACATGGCTATTTCATTGCGATGGCAGTCTGCGGGGGTCGAAACAACAAAACACGCTCCGCTTTGGGGTATCAGACTTGGAGATGTCGATGACATTCTGGAAAATCGCAGCGCTGAACGTCGCTGTTTCTCTCTCGGCGACCGCAGCCTGGGCCGAAACCGAAATCACCCTGTGGCACGCGATGGGCGGCCAGCTGGGCGAAACCGTGAACAAGATCGCCGAAGACTTCAATGCGTCTCAGGACGAGTACAAGATCACCCCCGTCTTCAAGGGCTCCTACGAGGAAACCCTGACCGCCGGCATCGCCGCATTCCGCGCGGGCGAACAGCCCAACATCATGCAGGTGTTTGACGCTGGTGCCGCCACCGTGATCGGTGCCAAGGGCGCGACCGTTCCGGTGCAGGACCTGCTGACCCAGAATGGCGTCGATTTCGACATCAACAACTACATCTCCGGCGTGCGTTATTTCTATGCCGATGCTGATGGCAAGATGATCGGCATGCCGTTCAACTCTTCCTCGCCGATCATGTATTACAACGTCGATGCTCTGAAGAAGGCCGGCGTTGAGGCTCCGAAGACCTGGGAAGAATTCCAATCCGTGACCGCACCCGCGCTGAAGGACGCCGGCTATATCGCCCTGGCGCAGTCCCACCTGCCCTGGATCTTCACCGAAAACTTCATGTCCCGCCACAACCTGCCGTTTGCCACCAACAACAATGGCTATGATGGCGCCGAAGGCACCCAGATCCTCGTCAATACCGACGCGTTGAAGGCTCACTTCACCGCCATGACCGAGTGGAAGGACCAGGGTTTCTTTGAATGGTACGGCACCGGCTGGGATGACAACCAGAAGGCCTTCGACCAGGGCGACGTTGCCATCTGGCTCGGCTCTTCCGGCTCCTTCGGTGGTCTGATGTCCAAGGACCTCGGCTTTGAATTCTCCGCCACCTACCTGCCCTACTGGGAGTCGGTGACCAAGGAGCCGACCCAGACCTTCATCGGTGGCGCGTCGCTGTTTGCGATGGCCGGCCATGATGCGGCTGAGAACGAAGCCACCGCGAAGTTCTTCGAGTATCTGACCTCCGCCGACGTCCAGTACTACTGGCACAAGGAAACCGGCTATGTGCCGATCACCGAAGCCGCTTACGAGCTGGCAAAGTCCGACGGCCATTATGACCGTTTCCCGGCCGCCGAAGTTGGCATCCAGCAGCTGTCCCTGCCCGGTGGCGAGAACACCAAGGGCTATCGCATGGGCTTCTACGTCCAGATCCGCGACGTGATGAACCGGGAATACGGCCGCATCCTGACCGGTGAGACCTCGGTCGAGGACGCCTTCAACGCGATCGAAAAAGAAGCCAACGACCTGCTGGCACGTTTCGCCAAGACCCAGGGCTAAGTCCCGCTCTTCCAATGGGGCAATCCGCGCGCGCCGCGGGTTGCCCCTTCTTCATTTGCCGATGGAAACCTTCTCATGAAACGCGCCGGATTCACCACCGTCTGGCTGCCCATAGCGTTGCTGTTGCCGCAGTTGATGATCATCGCGATCTTCTTCTACTGGCCCGCAGCCTGGGCGGTGCAGTCTTCCTTCTACCTCCAGGATCCCTTTGGGTTCGGATCCACTTTTGTCGGGGTCGAGAATTACACCGATCTTCTCGGCAATGTCGAATATGGCAAGGTGGCGCGCTTCACCCTGATCTACACGGTGCTGGTGACTTTCTTCTCGCTGGCGCTGGCGCTGTTGCTTGCGGTCAAGGCCGATGCCGTCATTTCCGGCGCCAAGACCTATCGCACCCTTCTGATGTGGGTCTATGCGATTGCGCCACCGGTGGCGGGTTTCATCGGGCTGATGTTCTTTGATCAGCGCAACGGGCCTTTGACCCAGATGTTCCAGGCCTTCGGATGGGATTTCCGCCTTGGCGCGGATTACACCTCCACCGCCACCGCCATGGTGGTTGTTGCGGTCTGGAAGCAGATCCCGGTTAACTTCATCTTCTTCCTGTCCGGCCTGCAGTCGATCCCGAAGTCGGTGCGTGAAGCGGCGCTGATCGACAACCGCTCCGCCACGGGGCGGTTCTGGGACGTGACCTTCCCCCTGCTGGCGCCCACTGCCTTCTTCCTGCTCATCATCAACATCACCTATGCGCTGTTTGACACCTTCGGCATTGTCGACACGCTGGTGCGCTCCGAGCCGGGCAACAACCCGGTCACCCTCGTCTACAAGGTCTTTGTCGACGGGTTCCGCGGCAACGACCTCGGCGGCTCCTCGGCGCAATCGGTGCTCCTGATGCTCCTGGTGCTTGTGCTTACCGTATTCCAGTTCCGGCTGATCGAGCGCCGGATCCACTATACCTGAGGAGGGGACGAGAATGGCTGACCTGACGCAGGCGGGCGCTGTGGCCCGCCCCCTTACCCGGCCCAGAAAGCGGATCCGCTGGAACCGCATTGTCGATCACGCGGTGCTCATCACCGGATCGCTCTTCATGGTCTTTCCCGTGTTCATGGTGCTGACCACCATCAGTTTTGAGGACGTCGATATCGTCCAGAAGGGGCTCCAGATCGGGCTTGAAGGCCGCATGGCGGAAAACTTCCACGACGCCATGTTCGAGGCCTCAGGCTTTACCAAGACGATCACCGGTACCCGCATGTTGATGAATTCGCTGATCCTCGGCTTTGGCTTTGCCATTGGCAAGATCGTCATCTCGATGATGGCGGCCTATGCAATCGTCTATTTCCGGCTGCGGTTTGCGACCTTTGCCTTCTGGATCATCTTCACCACGTTGCTGCTGCCGCTGGAGGTGCGCATCCTGCCCTCCTACGAGGCGATCCAGAGCCTTGGGCTGGCCAATACCTATACCGGCCTCATTGTGCCGCTCATCGCTTCGGCGACGGGGACCTTCTTCTTCCGGCAGTTCTTCCGCTCTATCCCCGAGGAACTGGTGGAGGCCGCCCGCATCGACGGCGCCGGGCCGGTGAAGTTTTTCATCGATATCCTTGTCCCCCTGAGCCGGACGATGATCGCGGCGATCTTCATCATCATGTTCGTCTACGGCTGGAACCAGTATCTCTGGCCGACCCTGATCACCACCGACGAAGGCATGTTTACCCTTGTGCGCGGCATCAAGCAGATCGTGCAGGTGCTGAGCCAGACCGGCGCCAAGATCCCCGAATACGGCAAGGCATTGGCACTTTCGATGATCGCCATGATCCCGCCGGTTCTCATCGTCATTTTCTTCCAGAGCTGGTTCGTCAAGGGCCTCACGGAATCCGATAAATAAGGAAATCTTTCAATGGCACAGGTCACCCTGAACCATGTCCGCAAGACCTACCCCAATGGCCATGAAGCCGTGCAGCCCTGTTCAGTCGAAATCCCCGATGGCGAGCTGGTGGTGCTGGTTGGCCCCTCGGGCTGCGGCAAATCCACCCTCCTGCGGATGATTGCGGGGCTTGAGGACATCACCGAAGGCGAGCTGAGGATCGGTGCGGATGTGGTCAATGACAAGGACCCCGCCGACCGCAATATCGCCATGGTGTTCCAGAACTACGCGCTCTATCCGCATATGACCGTGGCCAAGAACATGGGCTACGGGCTCAAGAACAGAGGCGCCTCCAAGGCGGAGATCGAGGCCAAGGTGCAGGAAGCTGCCCGCATCCTGAACCTCGGCGACTATCTGGATCGCCGTCCGAGCCAGCTCTCCGGCGGTCAGCGCCAACGCGTCGCCATGGGCCGGGCCATCGTGCGTGACCCCGAGCTGTTCCTCTTTGACGAGCCGCTCTCCAACCTTGATGCCAAGCTCAGGAACCAGATGCGGATCGAGATCCGCTCGCTGCAGCAGCGTCTCGGCGTCACTGCGGTCTATGTGACCCACGATCAGGTCGAAGCGATGACCATGGCGGACCGCATCATCGTGCTGAACGCCGGCCGGATCGAACAGATCGGCACCCCGACCGAGATTTACGAGCACCCGGCCTCCACCTTTGTCGCGGGCTTCATGGGCGCACCGCCGATGAACCTCCTGCGGGCGGATATCGCGGGCGGTCGTTTGCAACTGTCGTCTCAGACGCTTCTGCCGGTCCCCGCGCCCCAACTTGCCACAGACAGCGTGCTGGTGGGTTTCCGCCCCGAGGATGTCCGCCTCGGCGGCGACGGCTCTGCGGTGCTGGAGGTTCAGATCATCGAGGAACTGGGAGCCGTACGCCTCCTGCATGGCCACCTTGGCGACCAACCCTTCTCGGTCAGCATCGGCAAGGATGAACACGCCACGGTCGGCGCGCAAATCATCACCCTGCCCCAGGATCGGGTCCATTTCTTCCACCCGGATCGCGGCACCCGGATCTGAGACAGCAAACGGCCGCCCACGTGTGGGCGGCCGTTTGCATGGCGGGTCAAAGGGTCGTCAAACTGGGATCAGGCAGCGACCGGGGGCGGTGTCAGCTTTTTGCGCCATTCCGCAATCGCCTTGATCCGCGTGGTCATCTTGCCGTTCAGATCCATCATGTCCTTGATAGTCTTCATCTTCTTGACGTCGGGAGCACTGCCCCCCTTTGCCGCCCAATCCGACATCGCCTTGAAGATCGCATCGCCGGTCTTCTTTTCCATGCTTCCATCTGGATAGAGCTTGGCGATATTGCCGACGTTCTGGTTGATGTCCCGCGCTGCCCGTTGGATGTTCTCGCTGAAGAACTTCAGCGCCTCGGCCTCATCCCCGTTGGAATTGCGCTGGTTCTGAGCCACAAAGAGGGCGCCCTTCTTCAGCGTGGCATCGAGGTTCTTGCCCAGAACGCTGAGTGAGCGCACCGCGTCGGTCATCTCCTTGCCCTTCTTGCCGACGATCTGCTTGTTCATGTTGAGCTGCGCCTCGCCGCTCACCACGATCGCCTCGAGATCCTTTTCCAGCACGTTGAGGCTGTCGAGTTTCATCTTGGAACCGGTCGTCTTCAGCTCGTCCTTCCAGGCCGCATCGAGAACCTTGACATAGGCGGCACAGGCCTTTTTGGCCGCCGAGAGCGCCTTTTCGAGGTCGGACAGAGCCTTGAGCTGCTTGTCGAGTGGATCCTTCTTGTCCCGCGCGCCGGCGCGATAGTCCTCGAACGCCTTGTCCATCGCCTTGAAATTGGTCGACAGGTTGGTCTTCTGGATCACCTTGATGAAGCCGTCGCTGGGTTTCTTGGACTTGGTATTGGTTTCAAAAACCTTCTTCGCCCGTTCCCATTCCTTGGCCCAGCCACCTGCTTCAACTGCCATAAATGTACCTCCCGATTGCAAAATCATTTCGTGCCAACAGTGACGTAAGGGTCTCTCGAAATCGTTGCAACGCCTGGTTCCCGAGAGTTTGAATTGAACACCCTGTTTGACCGCCCTGTGTCAGAGTGGAACGCAGCAGAACGCCGCTTCCGTCGTTGACGGCTAAAAAATCCAGGGCTTGGTGAAGGCAGCTTTCCGGCGATAATCCAAAGAAAAACCCCACGTGCGACCGGCGCAGCGGAGGTTTCATTCATAGATCTTGCGGTGGTACCCAAGGTCGGACTCGAACCGACATGACCTCGCGGCCGGGGGATTTTGAATCCCCTGCGTCTACCATTCCGCCACTTGGGCATGGAGCTTCTCCTAACGCTGCTTCTCTGCAAGGTCCAGAGGCAAAATTGCGCAAACCTGCGGAAAGCGGCGTAATTTCCGAACTGTCGCAAATTGTTGAGTTGACGCTCTACAGCCCGCATGCAAGGTCGGCCTTGACCTGTTTCAAAGGACCTTTTGACCCTGATGTTGAGACCCCTGTACGACCGGACCATGGCCTTGGCCGACCACCCCAAGGCGCTGTGGTGGCTGGCTGCCGTTGCCTTTATCGAAAGCTCCGTCTTCCCGATTCCCCCGGACGTGCTGATGATCCCGATGATCCTTGCGCGCCCCTCGCGCGCGTGGCTCATTGCGCTGGTCGCCACTGTGGCTTCGGTTCTCGGCGGAGTCCTCGGGTATGCCATCGGCGCCTTTTTCTATGACAGTCTCGGCCAGCCGATCCTCGAGGCCATGGGCAAGGCGGACAAAATGGCGGAGTTTAATACCCGCTTCAACGACTTTGGGTTCTGGGCTGTGCTGATCGCCGGCATCACCCCCTTTCCCTACAAGGTCATCACAATCATGTCCGGATGGACCGGGATGCCAATCGTCACTTTCGTGGTAACCTCTATTCTGGCCCGGGCACTGCGTTTCTTCCTGGTGGCCGGTCTCCTGTGGCAATTCGGCGCCCCGGTGCGGGCCTTTATCGAAGAGCGGCTCGGCTTTGTCTTCTCTGTCTTCTGCGCGCTTCTCTTCGGCGGCTTTTTGGCGCTGAGGTACCTATGACGTACAGCCGTTTCCTTGTCGCACTCGCGGCTGGTGGATCTTTGGCCCTTTTGCTCGGGGCTTTCGGTTTCCAGTTCATCGGCGAGCTTGCACCCTGCAAGATGTGCATCTGGCAGCGCTATCCGCATGGCGCGGCGATCGGGATCGGGGTGCTGGCCTTCCTGATCCCTGGTGCTGCGCTGCCCTATCTCGGCGCACTGGCTGCGCTGACGACCTCTGCCATCGGCGCCTTTCATGCCGGTGTCGAACAGGGCTGGTGGGAAGGGCCGACCACCTGCACCTCCGGTCCGATCGGCAATCTAAGCGGCGAAGAGCTGATGAACCAGATCATGTCGGCCCCGTTGGTGCGCTGCGACGATATCCCCTGGGAAATGCTGGGCCTCTCCATGGCGGGTTGGAACGCGGTCCTGTCGTTTGTCCTGTTCGGGCTCTGGGTCGCGGCGGCGCGTTCCGCGCGCTGATCAGACGCGACTGTCCTTCTTGGTGGCCAGCAGCAGATTGGTTTCGCTGCTGACCACCCCGTCAAACATGCGAATCTTGGCCAGAGCCTCGTCCAGGGTCTCGAGGCTCTCGGTCCCCAGTTCCACGATCAGATCCCAGCGGCCATTGGTGGTATGGATCGCCCGCACCTCCGGCAGGCCCTGCAACTGTCGGGTTATCCGAGCCGCGCCACGCCCCTCGATGCCGATCATCATCATGCCGCGCACCGGATCCCGCAGCACGTCTTCTTTCAACACAACCGTGAACCCAAGGATGTCGCCACGCGCCTGCAGGCGCTCGATCCGGCTGCGCACCGTGGTGCGCGACAGCTCCAGCTGCAACGCCAGATCCGACAGCGACGCCCGCGCGTCATGGCGCAGCGCAGCAATCAGGCGTTCATCCGTTTTGTCCATCAAAGGGCTCCGTTTTGCGATTTCTTTTTCCCTTATGAGCAATTTGTGCTCTGTAATCCACCTCAATTCGGAGAAATATCAGATGTAACTTGCAAGAAGGAGACCGCGCATGTCCTCTCGTCACTGTATCCTCGTTGGTGCCCCCGTGGACAGCGGCAAGCGCCGCACCGGCTGCCTGATGGGGCCCGACGCCTATCGCACCGCCGGTCTTGGCGCTGCCCTGCAGAGCCTCGGCCACACGGTGGAGGACATCGGCAATATCCGCCCTGCCCCGCATGATCCCGACACGGGTGAAGGACTGCTGTACCAGCCCAACCTGACCCGGGCCTGGACCCAGGCGCTGTCGGATGCCGCCGAAGAGGCTATGGGTCGTGGCATGCCGATCTTTATGGGCGGCGACCATGCGCTGGCGCTTGGCACCGTGCGGGGGGTCGCGAACCACGCCGCCAAGGTGGGCCGCCCGCTCTTTGTCCTCTGGCTGGATGCCCATTCCGACTATCACTCGCTGCAGAGCACCGATTCCGGCAATCTGCATGGCACGCCGGTGCGCTATTTCACCGGTCAGGCTGACTTTCCTGGCTTCCCGCCGGTGCCAAACCCGGTTGCGCCTGAAAACGTCTGCATGATCGGCCTGCGCTCCGTCGATACCGGCGAGCGGGAAGCGATGGAGAAGGTCGGCATCCGCCGCCATGACATGCGCGATATCGACGAGAACGGCGTTGCCCGCCCGCTGGAGGCCTTCCTCGATCAGGTCGAAGCCGCCAACGGCATGTTGCATGTCTCGCTCGACGTCGACTTCCTCGACCCCGCCGTTGCCCCTGCCGTGGGCACCACGGTTCCGGGCGGTGCCACCGTGCGTGAGGGGCATCTGGTCTGTGAGATCCTGCATGACTATGGGCTGATGACTTCGATGGATCTGGTGGAGCTGAACCCCTTCCTCGACGAGCGTGGCAAGACGGCGCATCTGATGGTCGACCTCTGCGCCTCGGCGATGGGCCGCCGCGTGTTTGACCGCCCGACCCGGAGCTACAACACATGACAACGCTACAGGCGCCGGGCGCGGTCGTGATGATCCGCCCGCACCACTTTCAATCCAATCCGGAAACCCGCGACGACAACGCCTTTCAAACCCTGTCGGATGCCACCGCCGAAGTGACCTCGGCGCAAGCGCTGGCAGAGTTTGACGGCGCGGTCGCCACCCTGCGGGAAGCCGGCGTGACCGTGCATGTCTTTGACGACGAAGGCAACGAAACCCCGGATTCCGTCTTTCCGAACAACTGGTTCTCGACCCACGCGGGCGGCCATGTGGCGATCTATCCGATGTTTGCCGCCAACCGCCGCAAGGAGCGCCGCTGGGATGTGATCGAGATGCTGAAACGCGACTACCGCGTGCAGGATGTCATCGACTATTCCGGGCTGGAAGCAGACAACCTCGCGCTCGAAGGCACCGGCGCCATGGTTCTCGACCATATCGAGCGCGTGGCCTACACGGTGAAATCCAACCGCGCCGATCCGGTGCTGCTGGAGCGTTTCTGCACCCATTTCAACTTTGAACCCATGGTGTTTGAGGCGAAGGATGCCGCAGGCCGCGACGTCTATCACACCAATGTGCTGATGGGCATCGGCACCGATTATGCGCTGATCTGCCTTGCCATGATCACCAACCCCGCTCGCCGCGCCGAAGTCGCACAGCGGCTGGAGGATAGCGGGCGCACTGTGATCGACCTCACGCCCGCGCAAATCGGCGCTTTTCTCGGGAACACGTTGGAGTTGACCGGCCGGACCCGCATCCTCGCCCTCTCCACCACCGCGATGGAGGCCCTGCGCCCCGAGCAACGCGCTGTGATCGAACGCTCCGCCACCCTGGTGCCGCTCTCCATTCCGACCATCGAAACAGCCGGAGGATCGGTGCGCTGCATGCTCGCCGCCATCCACCTGAGCCCCCGCAAAAGGATGTGACCATGACCCAACCCTCCGACAAAGCCTTGGTGCCTTTTGTCAGCGTCGACAATATGATGCGGCTCATTCATCACGTGGGCATCGAAGAAATGCTGCGCGATCTCGCCGACTATATCGAGGCGGATTTCAAACGCTGGGAGCTGTTTGACAAGACGCCCCGCGTGGCCAGCCATTCCGACGTCGGCGTGATCGAACTGATGCCGACCTCCGATGGCGAGGCTTACGGATTTAAATACGTCAACGGCCACCCGAAGAACACGTCCGAGGGGCTGCAGACCGTCACCGCCTTTGGTCTTCTGGCGGATGTTTATACTGGCTATCCGGTGCTATTGACCGAGATGACCATCCTGACCGCACTGCGCACCGCGGCGACCTCGGCGATGGTGGCAAAATACCTCGCCCCCAAGGACGCCGACACCATGGCGATGATCGGTAATGGCGCGCAGTCGGAGTTCCAGACGCTTGCGATGAAGGCCATCATCGGCCTGAAGGCGGTCCGGCTCTATGACAAGGACCCGGCGGCTACGGCAAAATGTGCCCGCAATCTCGAAGGTCTCGGGATTTCTGTAACCGTCTGCAAGACCCCGGAAGAGGCCATCGAAGGCGCGCAGATCCTGACCACCTGCACCGCCGACAAGCAGTATGCCACCATCCTGACCGACAACATGGTCGGCGCAGGCGTGCATATCAACGCGATTGGCGGCGATTGCCCGGGCAAGACGGAGCTGGCAAAGGGCATCCTCGACCGTTCCACGGTCTTTGTCGAATACCCGCCACAGACCCGGATCGAGGGCGAGATTCAGCAGATGGCGGAGGATTTCCCGGTGACCGAACTCTGGGAGGTCATCCTTGGCCGCAAAAAGGGTCGCACCGACGCGCAGCAGATCACCCTGTTTGACAGCGTGGGCTTCGCGATCGAGGATTTCTCCGCCCTGCGCTACATCCGCGACCGCATCAAGGATACCGACTATTTCATCGACCTCGATATGCTGGCGGACCCCGACGATCCGCGCGACCTCTTCGGTATGGTTCAGCGCGCAAAGCCTTGATACAAATGAAAGACGCGGCTCCGCTCAGGGCCGCGTCTGTCCTGTCAGGCTTCCAGCTCGCTGTCCCAATAAAGATAATCCATCCAGCTTTCATGCAGATGTCCCGGCGGAAACTTGCGACCGACATTGCGCAATTCTTCCGCCCCCGGCCGACGCGGCGGCTTCCTCAGGGACATGCCGGCACGGTGCAGCGACATCGAGCCTTTCTTGAGGTTGCAGCGCGAACAGGCTGCCACCACATTCTCCCAACTGGTGACGCCCCCTGCTGCGCGCGGGACCACGTGATCGAAGGTCAGATCGCCCTTGGCGCCGCAATACTGGCAGGAGAACTCGTCCCGCAAGAAAAGATTAAAGCGCGTGAAGGCCACGCGCTTTTGGGGTTGAACATAGTCTTTCAGCACAACAACCGACGGTATTCGGATTTCGGTACTTGGGCTGCGCACAACCTCGTCATACTCGGCCACGATGGCGACCCGGTCGAGCCATGCGGCTTTTACGGCGTCCTGCCATGGCCAGAGCGACAAGGGATAATATGACAAGGGTCGGTAATCCGCATTGAGTACCAAGGCCGGGTGCTGTTTCAGTGCGCCCGGTTCTCGTACGAATTCCGTCCTGAAGTCTCCGTCCATCAACGTCTTCCTCGCCCTGCTTGCCTCAACTCGGCACCAGAGCGGGGAACCCGCCCCAGCTTGTGGTTAACTATATCTCGTGGCCGGAACCTGACAAGCCCCAATGATCCACCACATGTCGTGTGGGATAATTTGATTCCGTTACAGCGGCATGACAGTTATCCACAGCTAGTTTAACAGGCATCTTTCGGATCACATTGCTGAATTTGGAGCATAGGGCCGCTTGCGCAAGGGCGCGCGCATCCGTAATCACGTCAAAATGACGCGCCTGATCCGGTTCAATAAGCCTTTTGACGTGCTGCCGCAGTTCACGGACCGCGGCACCGAAGGGGCATCCCGCGCGACTCTCAGTGCCTTTGTGGACTGCCCCGGCGTCTACCCCGCCGGACGCCTCGATCGCGACAGCGAAGGGCTGATGCTACTCACGGACAATGGTCGGCTACAAGCCTTCATCAGCGATCCCAAGCACAAGCTGGAGAAGACATATTGGGTGCAGGTCGAGGGCGAAGTCACTGAAACAATGCTGAAATCCCTCCGTGGAGGGATTGAGTTGAAGGACGGGATGACGCGGCCAGCCAAGGCGCGGGTTATCGAAGAACCGGCCATGCTCTGGGCGCGAACCCCGCCCATCCGCGAGCGGAAATCGGTGCCGACGACTTGGATCGAGCTCAAGATTAGCGAAGGCAAGAACCGCCAGGTGCGCCGGATGACTGCCGCCGTAGGCTGTCCGACCCTGCGCCTGATCCGCTATGCCATCGGCACCTGGACGCTGGACGGGCTGGCGCAGGGCGCTTGGGACGATCTAGAGCCGCCGAATGTGCCCGGCCCGCCCAAGCCTTCGCAAAAGCCGCCGCGTCACAAGCTTGCGAAATACCGTCCCGATCCCACCAGCCCGCGAACCTCAAAAGACGCACCCAAAAAAGACGCGGCAAGGTCACCCTCACCGCGCCGAAAACCGCGATTAAAATAAGTTGCTTAACCTCAGAGGCTCAACTCGTCGCGCATGAAGGCCAGCGCCACCGACAGACCGTCCGGTGCGATGCCATGGGCGGTGCCTTTCATGATGTGGGCATAGACATCGGTAAACCCGGCCTCGCCCAGAGCCTCGGCGGCGGCAGGCAGGCTTTGCGGAGGCACCACCTCGTCCTGATCGCCATGCACCAGCAGAATGGGCATCCGACTCACCACCTCGTCCGAGAGGGTTTCGGGAGAAAGGAGCCGACCAGAGAAGGCCACAACCCCGGCGACCGGATCCTCGCGTCGTGGCGCCACATGCAGGCTCATCATCGTGCCTTGACTGAACCCAAACAGAACAACCTGTTCCGGCAGCAAGTCCTCATCCACCATCAGCGCGTCGAGAAAGGCGTTGAGGTCATCCACCGCCGACATCATGCCGCGCATGGATTCCTCTTCGGAGGAGCCATCGATCCAGGGGATTGGAAACCATTGAAAGCCAAAAGGCGCACCGGCACAGGCCTCGGGCGCATCCGGCGCGACAAACAGCGTGTCCGGCAGATGCTCGGCCAGCGGGTCGGCAAGGCCCAGAAGGTCGGCGCCATTGGCGCCATAGCCGTGCAGAAACACCACGGCGGAGCGGGTTTCCCCAGAAAGCGGCTCTTTGCGGCCGGCCGTCAAAACGCGAGTCATCGGATCCCTTCCCTGTCCTTTGCCACATGGTAATAGGCCCACAAGAGCCGCGCCGCAACAGAGCGCCAGGGGGACCAGGCCTCGGCCATCTGCCGCAGTGCTTTTTCATTGGGCCGGTCGGGCAGATCGAACAACACCCGTGCACTTTCCTGAAGCGCCAGATCGCCGGGGGCAAAGACATCGGCGCGCCCGAGCGAGAACATCGCATAGATCTCAGCGGTCCAGACGCCGATACCGGGCACCTGGGTCAGGATTTTCACCACCTCCGCCGTAGGTTCCTGTCGCAAGCCATTGAAATCAATGTCAGCCTCCGCCAGAGCCTTGGCATATCGCGCCTTCTGGCGGCTGAGACCACCAGCGCGCAGATCCTCCTCGGTGATGGTGCGAATGCGGTCGGGATCGGTATAGCCCGCCGCCAGCATCCGCGCCCAGATCGCATTGGCCGAGGCGACAGAAACCTGTTGGCTGACAATGGCGCTCAGCAGTTCGGCAAAGCCATCAGGCTTGCGCCGAAGGGGCAAAGGGCCGGTCTGAGCATAGGCCAGGGCAAGGCGCGGATCCTGTGCACAGAGCCATCCCACGCCTTCGGCCACGCAGTCCGCCGTTTCAATGATGCGGCCAATGGTCATCTCATGACCGGGTCCAAAATTGTATTGGTGCACCGCACGCCGCTTGTTCCTTCACCTGTTCAGGGATACGCAATTGCCATGACTATGACCGCTCCCGCCCCGAACGACCAGATTGCAAAACGCAATGTGGTGATCCTTGTCCTCGCTGTGGCCATCATGGGGTCCCAGATGCCGATGATCTTTATCATCGGCGGTCTTGCGGGGCAGTCTCTGGCAACCAATCCCTGCCTTGCGACGCTGCCGATCTCGCTCATCGTGGCCGGCTCCATGCTTTCGGCCACACCGATCTCTGCAATCATGCAACGCTATGGTCGCCGTGTCGGCTTTGCGATCGGAGCGCTTGGCGGTGCACTTGGCGGTGTGATTGGCGGCTACGGCCTGTATCTCGGTTCCTTTCCGGTCTTTCTCATCGGCAGTGCCCTGACTGGCGTCTACATGAGCGCACAGGGCTTTTACCGCTTTGCCGCAGCCGATACCGCTTCGGACGCGTTCCGGCCCAAGGCGATTTCCTACGTCATGGCGGGTGGGCTGGTCTCGGCGATCATCGGCCCGCAATTGGTCAAGGCGACCAGCGACGCTTTTGTCATTCCTTTCCTGGGTACCTATTTGGCGGTGATCGCGCTTAACCTCGTTGGGGTGGGCCTATTTGCCTTCCTACGGATTCCGCGACCGGAGGCCCCGCGCGAGGATGCTCCGAGGGGCCGGTCCCGTCTGGAGTTGCTGAAGACGCCGCGGATTGCCGTCTCCGTGATCTGCGCCACCGTGTCCTATGCGCTGATGAACCTGGTGATGACCTCGACCCCGCTGGCAGTTGTGGGCTGTGGATTTACCCAGGACAATGCGGCCGATGTGGTTAGCAGCCACGTGCTGGCGATGTATGTGCCCTCCTTCTTTACCGGCCACCTGATCGCCCGGTTCGGCGTGGAAAAGGTGGTGGGTGCAGGTCTCGTCATTCTGGCCGGCGCCGGGGCTGTGGCCTTGAACGGTGTGGACATCGAGAATTTCTTCCTTGCCCTCATCCTTCTCGGGATTGGCTGGAACTTCGGTTTCATCGGTGCCACCACGATGCTCGCCAGTGCCCACGATGCCTCCGAGCGCGGACGGATGCAGGGCCTCAATGACCTTCTGGTCTTTGGCGGCGTCACCATGGCCTCGTTGTCGTCTGGCGGGCTGATGAACTGTTCCGGTGGTACCCCGGTGGAAGGGTGGACAGCGGTCAACATGGCGATGGCGCCCTTCCTCGTCCTAGCGGGCGGGGCCCTGTTGTGGCTGGTTTTGAAGCCCTCTGAGGCGCGCGCCTGACCCTCGGACCTCTGGGCCTTTCACAAAGAAAAAGGGCGCTTTACCAGCGCCCGCTGCCGGCCTGCCACAACAGGCCCAGGCGTTTTCTGAATTCGCTGAGGCCCATTTCGCCTGCGGCAACCCGATGTGGTTCCTTGCGCACCTGCGCGAGCAAGGCGCCCGACTGCCAGCCGGACAGAAGCGCAGGGCGCGCCTCTGGGCTGATGTCACCACGCCGCGCACGGGCGGAGGACAGACGATCCAGTCCCCGCTCAGCCAGGTGACGAACGCCCTTTACTGAGCCATCCAGCAAAGGCACCCGTTTCTGGGCCTCCAGTTGTGGAATCGCGCGCAAGAAATTTGCCAGCCCTGCCGCCCATGCAAAATCGCGCACCACCCCCTCGGAGGCTGGGCCAAGCGAGGCGGCCGCCATCCACATCAAGCCCCCCGAGGTGGCATCGATATAGCGGTCGAACCCCGCCGTATCTTCAAAAGGGTCGCGGTAGATGTCCCACCGGCGCGCCTCTGCCATCGCATCGATCGCCTCTGCGGCTCCAGCTTTGAGCAGCCGGGCAAGCGGTGTTGCCACATAGTGCCGACGGACCGTGGCGCCGGAGGCGATCTCGGCTCCCACGTCGCGCCACCATTGCACCCGCATCTCGGCGATCATGCTTTCCTGACTGGCCCAGGGCGCCCGCGACATCTCGATATTGAAGGCATAGAGCGCAAAAAGCGTGGGGCGCGCCGCAACCGGCGCGGCCATCGTGGCCTGAAACCTGTCCGGATCGCCCTTTTGAACCGCCTCGGCGCAGGCGATCAGGTCGTCGTCAAACCGCATTCAGCGCCTCGGCGGCTTCGGCGGTGTCGTGCAGAAGCTTCCAGTTCATCGCATCGATCAGCGCATCAAAGGAGGCATCGATTATGTTCGCGCTCACGCCAACCGTCGACCAGCGCCGCCCCTTGCTGTCCTCGCTGTCGATGATGACCCGGGTGACCGCCTCGGTGCCACCTTGGGTGATCCGCACCTTGAAGTCCACCAGCCACATGTCGTCGAGCATCTGGCTGTAGCGCCCCAGATCCTTGCGCAGCGCCTTGGCAAGCGCGTTCACCGGGCCGCGGTCGCTGCCGGTCTCGTCGAGCGATTCACTCACCGACAGCAGCTTCTCGCCATCGACCTTCACCACCACAACCGCCTCGGAGAGGCTGATCATCTTGTTGTACTTGTTCTTGCGCCGCTCGACCGTGACCTTGTAGCGCTTGACCTCAAAGAACTGGGGCATCTGGCCCAGTTCCTCACGCGCCAGCAACTCAAACGAAGCCTGCGCGGTGTCGTAGGAATAGCCCTCCGCCTCGCGCTCCTTCACCCGGTCCAGAATGCGACCCAGGGCGGCATCGCCCTTTTCGACCTGCAATCCCGCCTCGGAAAGGCGTTTGCGCAGATTGGATTGACCCGCTTGGTTGGACATCGGGATAATGCGCGTGTTGCCGACGATCTCGGGCTCGATATGTTCGTAGGTCGAGGGATCTTTCAGGATCGCGCTCGCGTGCAGCCCCGCCTTATGGGCAAAGGCGGAGGCGCCGACATAGGGCGCCTGTTTCTGCGGCACCCGGTTCAGGATCTCGTCGAGCATCCGGCTCACCTTGGTCAGCCGCGCCAGTGCCGCCTTCGGCACGCCGGTCTCGAACCGGCTGGCATAGGGTTCCTTCAGCAGAAGCGTCGGGATCAGCGTGGTGAGGTTCGCGTTGCCACAGCGCTCGCCCAGACCGTTCAAGGTGCCCTGGATCTGCCGGGCGCCAGCGTCCACCGCCGCCAGCGAGCAGGCCACGGCGTTTTCGGTATCGTTATGGGTGTGGATGCCGAGCCTGTCGCCTGGAATGCCCGCCGCGATCACCTGTGCGACGATACGATGCACCTCGCCCGGCAAGGTCCCACCATTGGTGTCGCAGAGCACGATCCAACGCGCCCCTGCCTCCAGCGCGGCGCGACAGGCAGCCAGGGCATAATCGGGATTGGCCTTGAAGCCGTCAAAGAAATGCTCGGCATCAAACAGCGCCTCGCGCCCCTTGGCGACGATATGGGCGATGGACTGGCGGATATTGTCGAGGTTCTCCTCCAGCGCGATCTCGAGGGCGGCGGTCACATGGTAGTCGTGCGACTTGCCGACCAGACAGACCGACCCGGTGCCCGCGTTCATCACCGCCGCCAGCACATCGTCATTCTCGGCCGAGCGCCCTGCCCGCTTGGTCATGCCGAAGGCGGTCATCCGCGCCCGTGTCTGCGGCGCCTCCTCGAAGAAGGCGCTGTCGGTCGGGTTCGCCCCGGGCCAGCCGCCTTCGATATAGTCCACACCCAGGTCATCCAGCGCCTGGGCGATCTTCTTCTTTTCGGCAGTGGAGAACTGCACCCCTTGGGTCTGTTGTCCGTCGCGCAGGGTGGTGTCGTAGAGATAGAGCCGCTCCGCCATCAGAGATCCTCCAGCTTGGCTGCGTCAAAGCCGGGCCCAGGCACCAGTTCCACGCCGGTCTTTGACATGCGCACCTCAAGGCCGGCTGCCGCGTATGCAGCCTTCAGCCGGTCGACCTCGGCGAAATCCTTGCTCTCCATCGCCGCCTGCCGGGTATTGAACAGATGGGATTCATGGGCGGAAAGATCCACCGAAGGTGCCGTAGCCCAACCGCCGAGTTCCTCGGTCAGCAGACCCAGGAGGCGCGCAGACGCCAGCAGGACCGCCGCTTCGCCTGCCGCTGCCAGCTTGTGCATCTCGGCAACGGCGCCCGCGGTATTGAGGTCATCCGCCAGCGCGTCTAGGACCGCGGCAGCAGCGCTGGCGGCGGGCTCGATGCCCGCTGTCAGCGCGCGCCACTTGCGCAGAGTCGCCTCGGCCTCGGCCGCCTTCTTCTCTGTCCAATCCATCGGCTTGCGGTAATGGGTCGACAAGAAGACAAACCGCACAACCTCGCCCGGGATGCCCTGATCCAGCAGGTCGCGGACGGTGAAGAAATTACCGAGCGATTTCGACATCTTCTTGCCCTCGACCTGCAGCATTTCATTGTGCAGCCAGACCCGGGCAAACTCGCCTTTGGGGTGCGCGCAGCAGCTCTGCGCGATCTCGTTTTCATGGTGCGGGAACATCAGGTCGTTGCCGCCGCCATGGATGTCGAAACTCTCCCCCAGCAGGTCATGGCTCATTGCCGAGCATTCGATATGCCAGCCCGGGCGCCCGCGCCCCCAGGGGCTGTCCCAGCCCGGCAGATCCTCGGTGGAGGGCTTCCAGAGCACAAAATCCATCGGATTCTTCTTGTAGGGGGCCACCTCGACCCGCGCACCCGCAATCATGTCGTCGACCGACCGGCCGGAGAGCTTGCCATAGCCCTCTTTCCAGCTGTCGACCGCAAAGAGCACATGACCTTCGGCGGCATAGGCGTGGCCCTTCTCGATCAAACCTTCGATCATCGCCACCATCTGCGGGATATAGGCGGTGGCGCGCGGCATATGCGTCGGCTCCAGCGCCCCAAGCGCTCCCATGTCCTCCAGGAACCATTGCGTGGTCTCGCCGGTGATCTCGGCGATCGAACGGCCGCTTTCCGCGGCGCGGGCGTTGATCTTGTCATCGACGTCGGTAAAGTTGCGCGCATAGGTCACGTGATCTGGCCCGTAGACCTCGCGCAGCAGTCGGAACAACACATCAAACACCACGACAGGTCGCGCATTGCCAAGATGGGCCCGGTCATAGACCGTGGGTCCGCAGACATACATCCGCACGTTCTCGGGTTCGATCGGCTGGAACAGCTCCTTCGACCGGCTTTTGGTGTTGTGCAGTTTGATCGTCGTCATGTCAGCTCCTTGGTCGCCGGTACGGTCACAAGAACCGCAAACGCAGCAAATGGCGCACCACCACTGCACTCAGCGCGGGCTTAGCAACTTGTCAGGAAGAAGAAAACGACAGAAACCAGCCCGCTGAGATTCAGCAGGCAATACAGATGGTAATGATGCGGGTTCTGCGGGTCATGTATCGCCTCTAGCACAGCTCAAGGGTTTTGGCCAAGTCCTCTTCCGTTGGTCAGAACCGAAAGGCGGCGATCAGTGCGAGTTGCCGGTTTTCTGGCGACAGGGACGGCCATCCTGCTGCATTTGCCCCGGTCAGAACCCCACCCTGAACCACCAGCCCTTCGGAGAGGTCGAAGTTGAGGCCAAGACCGATCCGCAAACCATCGGCGCGTCCCGGCCGACGCATCCCCGAAAACTGCTCTGCAGAGAGGAGTTCCAGATGGGAATTGGCAAAAGCAGAAGGCATGTCCGGATCGTAGATGTCCCGCCGCAGGAAGGCGTCTTCCTCGGGGCTGAGAACCTGCGCAGGTTGCACGTCCTCATGTCCAGAGACTAGAGACGCGCCCCCCCTTTCGTTCGGAAAGTTCAGCGCGCGCCGATTGACTGCATCAGAGGCATCCACAGATGGGCCGAGAAACCGGCCGGACCAATCCTGCGCATCGGCTGGGGCCGCCGCCAGCCCTATGACTACCGCCAGGAGACGCAGGGTGACCGGGCGCCATGTCACGCCCAAACGGACGAATGGGATCTCCATGTCTTGAACCCTTGATGGCGCGTGGCTTGATTGTGAGCAGCGTGCAGCGCGTGATTTCCCCAGAGCCCCATACTGCCAGATCATGATTAACAAACCGTTTTCACCGCCCCTCCGCGACGCCCGGTGCATCTCGTCCCACGGGGGGAAATTTTCGCGGTAAGAATCTGGAAACCTGCGGCGATTGTCGGTCTTCAGACAGGAAAAGACCCCCTCTGCGACAGAGGGGGCCCAGGTTCGCCGATCAGGCTCTTCTCATTGACCGCCCGGTGTTTTTCTTGCCTTGTCCTTCTCGGCGTACAGGGCGAGCGCACCCGCCCCAGACAGATTTCGGAACCCCCGGAGCGCCGGAGTCCGATTTCGGTGAAGAACTGACCCTCGGTCGGCTCCTCAAATTCGTCGGGGATGTCAGCAGATCGATCCGAGCCGCCTCATCCCCTGCGCATCCCCCGGTAAGTCTCTGGATGCGGTTCGTGACCCAGGCCAGCACGGCCCGGGAATGTCGTCAGCTACAGCCCGAGGTGCCGCCACAGGTGTTGCATTTCATACAGGTGCCGTTGCGCACCAGAGTGTAGTTGCCGCATTCGCCACAAGGATCCCCCTCGTAGCCCTGCATCTTGGCCTTGGTGCGGGCATCCATGCCGGTGGAGATGGCGGCCTCGGAGGTTTCGGGCACCAATGTCCTGAGTGCGGTTACCGGATCTGCTCCACTGCTCGGCAGGGCAAAGTTCTGCCCGCCCTGCAGCACCACCAGATCCTGCGGAAGACGTTTGCGCAGATAGCCGGTCGAGGAGATTTGTTTCAATACTTCCAAAGATTTGGAGGCCGCACTTTCACTGATCTCGGAGAGGTTCGACACCCCTTCCTCGGCCTCGCCGCGACCGATGTCGTCAAAGCTCGCGCCTTCGGGCTTCACATGCGCCAGATCGGTCCGGTCCAGATAGGAGACCGCCAGTTCGCGGAACACATAGTCAAGGATCGAGGTCGCGTTCTTGATCGAGTCGTTGCCCTGCACCATGCCCGCAGGTTCAAACTTGGTGAAGGTGAAGGCGTCCACGAATTCCTCCAGCGGCACGCCATATTGCAGACCGACCGAGACCGCGATGGCGAAGTTGTTCATCATCGCCCGGAAGCCCGCGCCTTCCTTGTGCATGTCGATGAAGATCTCGCCCAGGGTGCCGTCCTGATATTCGCCGGTGCGCAAGTAAACCTTGTGGCCGCCGACAACCGCCTTTTGGGTATAGCCCTTGCGGCGCTGCGGCATCTTGGTGCGATGGGATTTCATCACTTCCTTGATGACAATCTTCTCGACGATCTTCTCGGCGAGTACGGCAGCCTTTTCCGGCACCGAACCGCTTTCGAGGATTTCCGCCGCCTCGTCGTCATCTTCGACCAGCGCTGCTGCGAGCGGTTGGCTCAGCTTGGAACCATCGCGATACAGCGCATTCGCCTTAACCCCCAGCGACCAGCTGAGCTCGTAGGCTTTTTGGCAATCCTCGATGGTGGCGTCATTCGGCATGTTGATCGTCTTGGAGATCGCGCCGGAGATGAAGCTCTGCGCCGCCGCCATCATCTTGATGTGGCTGTCCACGCTCAGATACCGCTTGCCCTTCTTGCCACAGGGATTGGCGCAGTCGAAGATCGCATAATGCTCGGCGCGAAGGTAGGGTGCGCCCTCCAGCGTCATGGTGCCGCAGACATGGTCGTTGGCAGCCTCGATGTCCGCGCGGGTGAAGCCCAGATGCCGCAGCAGATCAAAGGTCGGATCGTTGAGCTTGTCCGCCGGAATGCCGAGAACGCCGGTGCAGAATTCCACGCCCAGAGTCCATTGGTTGAAAACGAAGCGGATATCAAAGGCGCTTTCCAGTGCCGCGTCGATCTTGGCCAATTCGTTGGGGCCAAAGCCGTGACCGGTCAGCGAGGTATGGTTGATCCCCGGCGCATTGCCGATAGACCCATGGCCCACTGCATAGGAGACGATTTCCTCGATCTGCGCGGAGGAATAGCCGAGACCTTCCAGCGCCGAGGGCACCGAGCGGTTGATGATCTTGAAATAACCGCCACCTGCGAGCTTCTTGAACTTCACCAGGGCAAAGTCCGGCTCGATACCCGTGGTGTCGCAATCCATCACCAGACCGATGGTGCCGGTGGGCGCGATCACGGTGGATTGCGCGTTGCGGTAGCCGTATTTCTCGCCAAGCGCGACCGCCTCGTCCCAGGCGCTCATCGCCAGTTCGGTGAGGCGCGCGTCGGGGCAATTGGCGATATCGAGCGGCACCGGCTTCACAGTGAGACCGTCATAGCCCTCCGTGGCGCCATATGCCGCGTTGCGGTGGTTCTTCATCACCCGCAGCATATGGGCCGCATTGCGCTCGTAGCCGGCAAAGGCACCGAGTTCAGAGGCCATCTCGGCCGAGGTCGCATAGGCCACACCGGTCATGATCGCGGTGAGCGAACCACAAAGCGCGCGCCCCTCGTCACTGTCATAGCCGTAGCCCATGTTCATCAGCAACCCGCCGATATTGGCGTAGCCAAGGCCGAGGGTGCGGAAATCATAGGAGAGCTGCGCGATTTCCTTCGAAGGGAACTGCGCCATCATCACCGACACTTCCAGCGTCACCGTCCACAGGCGGCAGGCGTGCATGTAGTCTTCGGCCTGGAACGCGCCGTCCTCGAAGAAGGTCAGCAGGTTCAGCGAGGCGAGGTTGCAGGCCGTGTCGTCGAGGAACATGTACTCCGAGCAAGGGTTCGATCCACGGATCTCGCCATCGGCCGGACAGGTATGCCATTCATTGACGGTGTCATGGAACTGGATCCCCGGATCGGCGCAGGCCCAGGCGGCATGTCCAACCTTCTCCCAAAGATCCCGCGCCTTTACGGTCTTTGAGATCTTGCCATCCACACGGTTGATCAATTGCCAGTCGGCATCCTTTTCCACCGCGTGAAGGAAAGCGTTGGTGACCCGGATCGAGTTGTTGGAATTCTGCCCGGACACCGAGGAATAGGCCTCGGAGTCCCAATCGGTGTCATAGGTCGGAAATTCGATGCTCTCGTAGCCCTGACGTGCGTAATCCAGCACCCGCTTGATGTAGGTCTCGGGGATCGCGCATTTCTTGGCCTCGCGGACCGCCTTCTTCAGACCGTCGTTCTCGGCCGGATCATAGGCATCCTCGGCCAGACCGTCCCAGCTGCGGATCGCGGTGAAAATGCCGTTCAGCATCTTCTCGTGCATCTTGGAGCCGGCGACGATGGAGGCGACTTTCTGCTCCTCGATCACCTTCCACTCGATGAACTTCTCGATATCCGGGTGATCGGCATCCACGATCACCATCTTCGCTGCCCGACGGGTTGTCCCGCCTGATTTGATTGCCCCAGCCGCGCGGTCCCCGATCTTGAGGAACCCCATCAGGCCGGAAGATTTGCCACCGCCGGACAGGCGCTCGCCCTCGCCGCGCAGGTGGCTGAAGTTGGTGCCGGTCCCGGAGCCATATTTGAACAGGCGCGCCTCGCGGACCCAGAGATCCATGATGCCACCGTCCTGAACCAGATCATCCGACACGGACTGGATGAAGCAGGCGTGGGGCTGCGGATGCTCATAGGCACTGTCGGACTTGGTCAGCTTGCCGGTCTTGTAGTCGACATAATAATGCCCCTGTGCCGGGCCATCGATGCCATAGGCCCAGTGCAGACCAGTATTGAACCATTGCGGGCTGTTCGGTGCGGCGCGCTGACTCGCCAGCATGTACCGCATCTCGTCGAAATAGGCGCGCGCATCGGCTTCGGTGGAGAAGTAGCCCCCCTTCCAGCCCCAATAGGTCCAGGCGCCGGCCAGTCGATCAAAGACCTGCTTGGAGGAGGTTTCGCCGCCGAACTCGGTGTTTTCGTCATCGGCTACCGACCGCCAGAGAAACTCGGGCACGCCCTTCTCGCGCACCTTCTTCAGGTTCTGCGGCACGCCTGCCTTGCGGAAGTATTTCTGCGCGATCACATCACTGGCAACCTGGCTCCAGGACGAAGGCACTTCGATCCCTTCCAGCCGGAACACGATGGAGCCGTCAGGATTGCGGATTTCGGACGTGGCCCCGATGAAATCCAGCGCGGCATAGGCATCCTGCCCGGCCTTTGTGAAACGACGTTCGATCTTCATGGCCACACCTGTCCCTCGTGTCCCTAAGCTTTGTTCCGGCGCTGGTGCACCGTGCCAATCCCGCCGCTCCACCCGCTTGCTCTGGCCGGCAAAAGTCTCTTCGGGCGCAGGTTTCCCCCTGCGCTTCTGGACCTCACACCGACCCGATTTTAACGGTTTGCACTAAGCACTGTGGTCGGAAGCTCGATCAAATCTCTCTCAAGATTTAGTGGGGCTTCCCTGCGACACCCACAATGTCGCGTAAGAAGGCATAGGGGGTCAACGCAAAATTTCAAATTTTACGGAGCACATTTCAGTTGACCAGTTTAACGGTTTGGAGGGTCACGACCGGCGTCCGATTCATCCACAAAACCCGCAATCCGCGCGAATATGAACTGCAAGGTTAACGATGTGTAAAAAGCCCCGATCTGCGAGGGGCTTGCCAGATGCTGACACAATGTGAAGCGGGCGGGAGCACAGTCATTGCCCGCTTTCCAACCGACTTATCCACTGCCGCACCTGCCCTTGCCCAATTGCCGGGCATTGGTGATGGCGAAAGGTTGGATCCGGCGCTATCGCAAAAATATTCGGCGACTTTGGCCTGGACTTGACGCGAAGTTGCGTCAAATCCTTTCGGAAGGGTAAATACCAGATCTGGAGGTGTGGAAATTTTCGGCCGCAAGGCTTGGATTGATTCTCTGGTCAGCGCGGGATGTCTCCGTCAACTCACCAAAAATCGGGAGCACGCTATCAGGCGCATTCGCCAAACCATAGGGCTTTGGCACGCTGAATGCTGAAAGTGTATCAAGAGGAAGAAGTGGTCGGGGCGGCGAGATTCGAACTCACGACCCCCTGTACCCAAAACAGGTGCGCTACCAGACTGCGCCACGCCCCGAACCGTGAGCTTTCCTATCTCCGGTGCCCTGATTTGAAAAGCCCTAACAGGGCCAAATCGCGGATTCTTGTGAAAAAACTTCGTGGCGCATCTCGCTGCCAACGGTGATCCCATAGGTTTTCACCACGCCGGCATTGACCTCCAGAACCACCAGCACCTTGTCGCCTCCGGGAATGGGGGTCAGATCCCCCGGAATGGCATTCTGATGGATGTGAGTCACGAGGCCGTCAGCATCGACAAAGATCATGTCCAGCGGCAACAGGGTGTTCTTCATCCAGAAGGCCACACGTTGCGGATGCTCGTAAACAAACAACATGCCCGCGCGCGGACTCATCTGGGCGCGGTGCATCAGCCCCGTCGCGCGACTGTCGGGCGTTTCGGCAATCTCCACGGAGAAGCGGGCCTGGCCCCAGGTGCCGCGCAGATCAACCTGACCGCGTTCACACTGATCCGCCAGAACAACAGAGGGGGTCGTCGCCAGGGCGACCAGCACCGGTCCCATCCAGGAGACCAGCCCCCCCCTCATCACATCAGGGTCTTTTGGCCGGAAACTGCGGATTCCCAGGCAAGGACCTCGACGGCCATACGGCCGCGCTTGCCGTCGATCACCCGCATTGCCAGTGCTTCGCCGGACTGCAGGTCCGACAGGCCGGATTGCCGCAGCACTTCGACATGCAGGAACACATCCTCATCGCGACCAAAGATATTGGCAAAGCCAAAGCCCTTGGCCTTGTCGAACCATTTGACCCTTGCGGGTTCCAGCGGGCTGTTGCTGATTTCGGCAGCGTCGAGTTCCGCCAGATCGCTCAGGATCGGCGTGTCTTCCCGTTCTGGTGGGATGATTGATACCACCTCGATGGCCTGCACGCCCCGATCGGTCCGATGGGTCACCACTTCGATGCCGGCGCCGTCGGCAACCGAACTCTGGCCAAAATTGCGAAGGACATTCACATGGAGAAGGATGTCGGGCCCACCGTCAGGACAGACGATAAAGCCATAACCCTTTGCAGGGTCGAACCATTTCACTAGTCCACGGACATGTTGCAAACTGCTCAGATCTTCGGCCACTTGCGTTTTCCACCGGTACGTTTGTTATTTCCGTGATGCCCGTCTAACTGCGCCATTTCAGCCGCAGAATTCAAGAGCAAAAAAGTCTGAAGTTACAGACTTCGCGAATTGATGACGCGCCGTAACGTCAGGGGCTGAGGCGCGTGACTGTCCAGTCCTGACCGGCGTTTTCCCGCCGCCAGACAAAGCGGTCGTGCAGACGAAATGCGCCATCCGCCCAGAATTCGATCTCTACCGGAGTGAGTCGGTAGCCTCCCCAGAAATGGGGGCGTTTGGGATTCGGACCCTTGGTCGCCGTCACCTTCGCCACTTCGGCCATCAAAGCGCTTCGGGAGCTCAATGGCTGCGATTGTCTGGAGGCCCAGGCACCCAGACGGCTCTTCAGAGACCGAGATTCGAAATAGGCATCGGCCTGCGGGCCTTCTTCTTTTTCAACCAGACCGCGAACCCGGATCTGACGTCGCAAGGATTTCCAGTGCATCACAAAAGCGGCCATGCCGCAGCTGTCGATCTCACGCGCCTTTGCGCTCTCGTAATTGGTGTAGAAAACGAAGGCGGAACTTTCGATTTCCTTCAACAAGACCATGCGCGCGTTTGGCAGGCCCGAGGCATCCACCGTCGCCAGGGCGATTGCATTGGGGTCGTTGACTTCCGTCTCTTCGGCCTCAGCTAGCCAGCGGCGCGCGATCTCGAACGGATCCGCACCCGCAAAGAGCCCCTCTCTGTCTGACATGTTGTCCTTGTCCTTTTAGTTAACAGATACCTTACCGTTCTTTGGATCCAAATGAAAGACTGGACATCGGTGTCCGCCCTTGAAGCAATTGTCGCAGCGGGCTAAAGGACATTCCAATACACTGATCACAGGCGGAGAACCTGCATGTCTAGTCAACTGATGGCCGGCAAACGTGGCCTTATCATGGGCCTGGCCAATGACAAATCCATTGCGTGGGGCATTGCCAGGGCCTGCGCCGAGGCCGGGGCGGAGCTTGCGTTCTCCTACCAGGGCGATGCACTGAAGAAGCGGGTCGACCCTCTGGCGGCCCAACTCGGCAGCGATATCGTGCTGCCCTGCGATGTGTCCGACGAGGGCTCGATTGATGCGCTGTTCACCGCGCTTGCCGAAAAATGGGGCAAGCTGGACTTTGTGGTCCATGCCATCGGCTTTTCCGATAAAAACGAGCTGCGCGGTCGTTATGTCGACACCAGCCGGGCCAATTTCACCATGACCATGGATATCTCTGTCTATTCCTTCACCGCTGTTGCGGCGCGGGCAGAGAAGATGATGCCCGAGGGTGGCTCGCTGCTGACCCTGACCTACTACGGTGCCGAACAGGTGATGCCGCATTACAATGTGATGGGCGTGGCCAAAGCGGCGCTGGAAGCCTCCGTCAAGTACCTCGCAGAGGATCTCGGCAAGGACGGCATTCGCGTCAACGCGATCTCGGCCGGCCCGATCAAGACCCTCGCCGCCTCCGGCATTGGCGATTTCCGCTACATCATGAAGTGGAACGAGTACAATTCGCCGCTGCGGCGCAACGTGACCATTGATGACGTGGGCAAATCCGCGCTGTACCTTCTGTCTGACCTGTCCTCCGGCGTCACCGGTGAGAATCTGCACGTCGATGCGGGCTATCACGTGGTCGGCATGAAGGCGGTGGACGCACCGGACATCGAGAAAGGCTGAGCCATGAGCACCAAGGACACAAGCCGTCTGCCCCACGAAAAGGGGTTTCACATCTCCTGGGATCAGATCCACCGGGACAGCCGCGCGCTGGCCTGGCGTCTGGATGGCAAGGGTCCCGACGATGGCGCCTGGCGCGCAGTCGTGGCAATCACCCGGGGCGGCATGGCACCGGCGATGATCGTTGCGCGTGAGCTCGACATCCGCACCGTCGACACCATCAGCGTCAAGTCCTACCACTCCGGCGGCGGCAAGGCCGACCAGCGCCGCGAGGCGCAGGTGCTGAAGAGCCCCGATGCAGCCATTATGGGCGATGGTACCGGGATCCTCATCATCGACGACCTCGTGGACTCCGGCAAGACGTTGGAACTGGTGCGCGAGCTTTATCCGCAAGCGCATTTCGCCACCGTCTATGCCAAACCGCAGGGCGAGCCGCAGGTCGACACTTTTATCACCGGGGTAAGCCAGGACACCTGGATCTTTTTCCCCTGGGACATGGCACTGCAATACGTCCAGCCCTATCGCGGCAGCGACTGATCCAATCAGGGTCGGAACGACACCGAAGCGCGCCCCATCCGGCGCGCTTTTTCTTTGCCTCACGGGGTGTTCCGCCTCTTGCAACTGCCGCCTGAAACCGTCCTAATGCCGCTGGCCGCGTGTCGGTGCCGCAATAGATCCCGAAGGAAGACCCCCATGCCCCTCGCCAGAACCGAAGCCACTTTCGTCTCGCCGATCGTGGAATCCCGCCGCTGGCTGAAGGGGATGACCTTTTCCGACGACCAGCCCTTGCTGAACCTGAGCCAGGCCGCTCCCGCCGATGCGCCCCCCGAAGGGTTGCGGCGCGCGATGGCGGAGGCTCTGTTGCATGAGACAAGCAGCCATCTCTATGGGCCCGTCCTCGGCAATGACGACCTGCGTGCCGCCCTCGCCGAACAGATGAGCACTCATTACCAAGCCCCAGTGAAAGCTGAGGAAATTGCCATCACCTCCGGCTGCAATCAGGCCTTCGCCGCAACCATCGCCTGCCTTTGTGGCGAAGGGGACGAGGTGATCCTGCCGACGCCCTGGTACTTCAACCACAAGATGTGGCTCGACATGCAGGGCGTCACCGCCCTGCCCCTTCCCGTTGGCGTTGGGATGCTGCCCGAGGTTGCCCGCGCCGAGGCGCTGATCACCGAACGCACCCGGGCGATTGCGCTCGTGACGCCGAACAATCCTTGTGGTGTCGAATACCCCGCCGACTTGCTCGAGGCCTTCTTCGATCTGGCGAAACGCCGCGGTCTTACCCTGATTGTAGACGAGACCTACCGCGACTTCGACAGCCGCACCGGCGCGCCGCATCATCTGTTCCAGCGGGACGACTGGCAGGGCACTTTGGTGCACCTTTATTCCTTCTCCAAGGCTTATCGCCTGACCGGCCATCGGGTCGGGGCCATCGCAGCAGGCGTGGGCAAGCTTTTTGAGATGGAGAAATTCCTCGACACCGTCACCATCTGCCCGGCGCAGGTCGGCCAGATCGGCGCGACCTGGGGCATTGCCAACCTTGTTCAGTGGCTGGCTGGCGAGCGGGCCGAGATCCTCGACCGCCGTGCCGCCATCGAGGAAGGCTTTGCCCCGCTGGCCGCCAAAGGCTGGAAGCTCCTGGGGGTCGGCGCCTATTTCGCCTATGTGGAACATCCCTTCGCCGAGAGCTCCATGGAGGTGGCGCAAAAGATGCTGAAGGAGATCTGCGTGCTGATGCTGCCGGGTACGATGTTCACGCCCGAAGGTGCACCGGAAGGTCAACGCCAGTTTCGCGTTGCCTTTGCCAATGTGGACCGAGCTGGGATCGCCGAGATGATCCGTCGCCTCGCAACCTTTGAAGGCTGACCTCACCACCATTTGTCCCTGCGCGCTTGCCCCTTTGCGGGCAGACGCGTATTCAGGGCCGCAACAGGATTTGGCCCTCCGGCACTGCCGTCGGAGTGCGCCTTGAAAAGACGACGTAAAGGGCCGCTGGCATGAAAAACCTTTCCAAGACCTTTGTTTGGATCCTCATGGGCTTGTTGTTCGTGGGACTTGCGGGCTTTGGTGCCATCAATGTCTCCGGCACCAGCCGGACGCTGGCCACCGTTGGCACGGCCGAGGTCACCGTGGATGAATACGCGCGCGCCCTGCAACAGGAACAGCGCGCCATTCAGGCCCAGGCGGGTCAGGCCATCCCGCTGTCGCAGCTGATCTCAATGGGCGTGGATCGCGGCGTGCTCTCGGGCCTCGTGGCCGCCGCCGCGCTGGACAATGAAATGCAACTGCTGGGCCTCTCGGTGGGCGATGAGACCCTGCTGAAGGAAATCACCAAGATCAGCGCCTTCCGTGGCTCTGACGGCAACTTCAGCCTCGACACCTACAAATATGCCCTGCAGAACGCGGGCCTCACCGAGGCGGAGTTCGAGCGGGACATGCGGGACGAAACCACCCGCACCCTGGTGCAAGGCGCGATTGCCGGAGGGACCGCCATGCCGCCGGTTCTGGGCAAGACCTTGACCGACTACATCGGTGCCCGGCGCAGCTTCACCTATGCCACCATTACCGAAGCCGATGTGGTGCTGGCGGCCGTGGAGCCCACCGAAGCGGAATTGCGCAGCCACTACGAGGCGCACCCGGAGGATTTCACCCTGCCTGAAACCAAGGTCATCACCTATGTCACCCTGCGCCCCGATGCGCTGGTGGATGAGGTGGAGATCGACGAGGAAGCCCTGCGTGCGCTCTATGCCGAACGGGATGCGGAGTTCAACGTGCCCGAGCGCCGCCTCGTGGAGCGCCTGGTTTTTGGTGACGAGGAAGCCGCTTCCACCGCCAAGGCCCAGCTTGAACTGGGTTCGGTCGCCTTTGAAACCCTGGTGGAGCAGCGCGGCCTGGCATTGGCCGATATCGACCTCGGCGACCTTTCGAAGGCCGACCTTGGTGCGGCGGGTGACGGGGTCTTTGCCGCCGAGATCGGCTCCGTGGTTGGGCCGCTGCCCACAGACCTCGGCCCGGCGCTCTTCCGCATCAACGGTGTGCTCGAGGCCAAATCGACCTCCTTTGACGAGGCACTGCCTACCCTGCGCGAGGAGCTGGCGTTGGACCGCGCCCGTCGCCTGATCGAAACCCGCGCCGAAGGGCTGGACGATCTTCTGGCCGGGGGCACCACGCTCGAGGAACTGGCCGAGGAGGAAGGTCTTGCCCTTGGTCAGATCAACTGGACCGCAGCGACCACCGATGACATCGCCGCCTATGACAGTTTCCGCAAGGCTGCCGAAGCCATCACCGCCGAGGATTTCCCCGAGGTGGCCTATCTCGAAGATGGCAGCCTCTTTGCCATGCGCCTCAACGAGACCCTGCCCCAGCGCCCGGAACCCTTCGAGGAGGCCGAGGCAAAGGTGATCGAAGCGGTGAAGGCCGCGCGCCTTCAGGCGGCCCTGACAGAAGCGGCCGAGGCCCTGAAGACAGCAACCGCAGCGAACGAGGCTCAATTTCCCGAAGGTACCGAGACCAAGTCCGAGACCGGGCTGACCCGTACCGCCTACCTCGACGATGCGCCGGTCGACCTGATCAGCAACGTCTTCGAGATGACCGCGGGCGAATTGCGTGTCATCCCGGGCATCGACAGCGCCCTCGTGGTGCGTCTTGATGCAGTGCGGCCGCCCGAGGAGAGCGAGGACCTGCAATTCCTGTCCCAGGCTCTGAGCGACCAACTCGACCAGTCGCTCTCGGGCGAGATCCTGCAGATCTACATGCAGGCCGTCCAGGCCAATGCCCGTCCGCAAGTGAACCAGCAGGCCGTGAACGCAGTTCACGCCTCCTTCCAGTAGTCCTCAGATCAAGGCATTTTGGTATGGCTCTGATTCCCGACTTTGACAGTTTCGCCCAGGCCTATGAGGCGGGCGAGAACCAGGTGGTCTACACCCGGCTTGCCGCCGATCTGGATACGCCCGTCTCCCTGATGCTGAAGCTCACCGGCGCGCAGAAGGATGCTTTCATGCTGGAGTCGGTGACCGGCGGCGAGGTGCGCGGACGCTACTCGATCATCGGCATGAAACCGGACCTGATCTGGCGGGCCCGCGGCGAGGTTTCGGAAATCAATCGTGCCGCCCGCTTTGACCCCGAAGGCTTCGAGCCACAGGTCGGCAATCCGCTCGACACCCTGCGTGCCCTTCTTGCCGAGAGTAAGATCGACCTGCCGGAGGATCTTCCGCAGGCGGCCTCCGGGCTCTTCGGCTATCTGGGCTACGACATGATCCGTCATGTGGAGCACCTGCCGCATGTGAACCCCGACCCGCTCGGCCTGCCCGATGCGGTGATGATCCGCCCCTCGGTGGTGGCGGTTCTGGATGGGGTCAAGGGCGAGGTCACCGTGGTCTCTCCCGCCTGGGTCAGCGATGGGCAATCTGCCCGTGCCGCCTATGCGCAGGCCGCCGAGCGGGTGATGGACGCGGTGCGCGACCTCGAACGCGCCATGCCGGCCGAGACCCGAGACCTGGGCGAGGCCTCCGAAGTGGCGCCGCCGGTCTCCAACTTCACCAAGGACGGCTACATGGCCGCGGTGGAAAAGGCGAAGGATTACATCCGCGCGGGGGATATCTTTCAGGTGGTGCCGGCGCAGCGCTGGACCCAGGACTTCCCGCTGCCGCCCTTCGCGCTTTACCGCTCGCTGCGCCGCACCAACCCGTCGCCCTTCATGTTCTATTTCAATTTCGGCGGGTTCCAGGTGATCGGTGCCAGCCCGGAGATCCTGGTGCGGGTCTTCGGTCGTGAGGTCACCATCCGCCCCATCGCCGGCACCCGCCCGCGCGGGGCTACGCCGGAGGAGGACAAGGCGCTGGAACTGGACCTCCTCGCCGACAAGAAAGAACTGGCCGAACATCTGATGCTGCTCGATCTCGGGCGCAACGATGTGGGCCGGGTGGCCAGGATCGGCACCGTGCGCCCGACCGAGGAATTCATCATCGAGCGCTACAGCCACGTGATGCATATCGTTTCTAACGTCATTGGCGAGCTGCATCCCGACAAGGATGCGCTTGACGCCTTCTTTGCAGGTATGCCCGCAGGCACGGTCTCCGGCGCGCCCAAAGTGCGGGCGATGGAAATCATCGATGAGCTGGAGCCGGAAAAACGCGGCGTCTACGGCGGCGGGGTCGGCTATTTCAGCGCCGGTGGTGACATGGACATGTGCATCGCCCTGCGCACTGCCATCGTGCAGGACCAAAAGCTCTACATTCAGGCCGGCGGCGGAGTGGTCTATGACAGCGACCCGGAGGCAGAATACATGGAGACCGTGCACAAATCGAACGCGATCCGACGGGCTGCCGCCGATGCTGCCCGATTTACCGGCAAGGGCAACCGCTGACGCGAGCCCACTTCGGTTGACACGCCGTCAGAACACACAAGGCTCCGGGGCACAGCGCCGGAGCCTTTCTCTTGATACGGCCCCAGTGACCTATTGCCTCGGCCTATTGCGCCAGGGGATCACGCAGCCGGTCAAGGCTGGTGGAGACCGGAACTAGTGCGACCCGATTGGCCCGATCCTGAAGTCCCCAGATCAGCAGCGCCGATATCGTGTCCGGTTTCAACCGTCCCAGCATGATCACGGCCCCTTCCTGCCCGGCGCGAAAGGCCGCCTGGTCGAGGAACCGGCGGATGGCGCGCGGGTCCTGCCCCGCGCCGTCGAAGTCGCGGAACACCACGCCTGCCGGATGGCCGTCGCGCAGCGCCATCTTCTGCACCGTATTGAGTCCATTGTCCTGAAAGACCAGGCCATAGCCATGGTCGGCGGCAATCGCGGTGACCTGATCCGCCAAGGGACGATTGCCCTGCACTCCGGTGTCGATCCCCTCGAGAAGTCCGATCGCGTCCGGTATCCGCTCGAACCAGACCGGCAGTGAAGTTTCCGCATCACTGGCCGCAGCCTCGCGCGGCAGGTCGGCAAGGATCATGACCTCGAAGCCGGCGGCCCTGCGCGCGCGCATCCTCGCCTCCGCCTTTGGATCAGCGGGATCGATGGCAAAGGTGAGCGGATAGGGGAATTCGGCAAGCGCCTCCGCGCCGACGGAAGTCTCGTCCTCGATCAGCACAATCGACATCAAGGGCAGACCGGGTTCGGGTTGGACCGGTTCCGCATTGCGCTCAAAGGGCGTCAGGGGGGCGTCCGCGGCGGCACCTTCTTGCGCGGGGTCGTTCTTGTCCCGTTCGGTCAGCGGCACCACCCTGGTCCCCACTGCCGGCGCGGTACTTTCTGCGGACCCATCCGCTTGTGGCAGGTCGGCGATCCGGTTGCTTTCGGGCTGGCCGGCGGCCCCCTCTCCCAGCACCCGTACCTGCGGCGCCGGTGCCGGTGTCGGCGCGGGGAGGGCAAGGCTCGGCGGCACGGCTTCTTCTGCCGGGGTGCCCAATGCATCGGGCGCGATCTGCGGCGCGACCTCCGGGGCCCGAGAGGGAGACGGCTCTTCCAACAGGGCCGCCACTTGCGGGGCCTCGCCCTCAGCGACGGGTTCGGAGAGTTCCGGGGCCTGCGCCTCTTCCACCGGTGGCGGTGCCGGAGCGGTGGTTTCAGCCTCCGGCGTTGTCTCCCGTTCCGGCGCGGTCAAGGTCTGCACTGCCTCGGCTGGGGCTCGGGGGGAGGTGGGGGCTTCGGTTGCAGGTGCCACCTTCGCTTCAGGCTCCGAGAGCGGCTTGGCTGCGGCATCGCCGAGGGCCGTTCCGGCCTCGGTGGCGACCTCAGGCGCGGGGTTGACACTGGTATCGAGCCCTGCGCCCTGGGGAGTATCGCCCGACGCCACCGGCGCCGGAGCGGCAGGAGGGGCTTCCACCAGATCTGCGTCGGCACCGGGAGTGTCCTTGGGCTGAACCGGCTCTAGGCGGGGCGCGAGGATCGGATGCGGGGACAGATCCGGCACCGAGATGGGGCCACGCAAGGGTGTTGACAACGACCAGATGGCCGCGCCTGTCACCGCTACAAGCGCCCCGACACTCACGCCCGCCAGAAATCCACGCATGCCCGTTTCGCCTTTTGTCTTTGCCCGCTCTTGGTACATGTTCAAGGACAGCTTCGCAGCGTTTTGAGCACAACCGGACGGCCCTGATCGAGGTGCCTTCCGGCGAAAAAGCCCGATGCCCGGGCCAAACCCGCTTTTCGCGCCTCAGGCCTGTCTGAGGTCCGGTTGTGCCCTTGACGCTGCCGCGCATCCCTGAACATGTATGGTTCCGTTCACTATATCCCGGCGCGGGTCCGGCCCGCCACCCTTAAAAGAGCGTTCCAAGATGTTGCTGCTGATCGACAACTACGACTCCTTCACCTACAACCTCGTGCATTATCTCGGCGAGCTGGGCGCCGAGATCGAGGTCTGGCGAAACGATGCGTTGGATGTGCAGCAAGCGATGGCGATGAACCCTGCCGGCATCCTGCTGAGCCCCGGCCCCTGTGATCCCGATCAGGCCGGCATCTGCCTTGCCCTCACCGAGGCTGCGGCAGAGACCCGCACGCCTCTCTTGGGGGTTTGCCTTGGCCATCAGACCATTGGTCAGGCCTTTGGTGGCAAGGTGGTGCGTTGCCACGAGATCGTGCACGGCAAGATGGGCCAGATGCATCACAGGGACAAGGGTCTGTTCCAGGGGCTGCCCTCGCCCTTCGCCGCCACCCGCTATCATTCGCTGGTGGTCGAGCGCGAGAGCCTTCCCGACTGTCTCGAAGTCACCGCGCAGCTTGAGGATGGCACCATCATGGGGCTGCAACACAAGGAGCTGCCCATCCACGGCGTGCAATTCCACCCGGAATCCATCGCCTCCGAGCATGGGCATGCGCTCCTGCAAAATTTCCTGAATGTGATGAAGGTTCCGGCATGAGCGACGCGCTGAAACCCCTGATCGGCATTGCCGCCGACCGCCCCCTGACCCGCGCCGAGGCCGAGACCGCCTTTGCCGCTCTGTTCAATGGCGAGGCCACCCCAAGCCAGATCGGCGGCCTTCTGATGGCGCTGCGTACCCGGGGCGAAACGGTGGACGAATATGCCGCCGCCGCCGCGGTGATGCGATCCAAGTGCCACAAGGTTCAGGCGCCTGCGGGGGCGATGGACATCGTCGGTACCGGTGGCGATGGCAAGGGCACCCTCAATATCTCCACCGCAACCGCCTTTGTGGTGGCGGGCACCGGCGTGCCGGTCGCCAAGCACGGCAACCGCAACCTCTCGTCCAAATCGGGCGCCGCAGATGCGCTGACCGAAATGGGCATCAAGGTGATGGTGGGGCCACAAGTGGTTGAGAAATCGCTTAAAGAAGCCGGGATCGGCTTTATGATGGCGCCCATGCATCACCCGGCGATTGCCCATGTGATGCCGACCCGGCAGGAGCTTGGCACCCGCACCATCTTCAACATTCTTGGCCCGCTGACCAACCCGGCCGGCGTCAAACGCCAGCTCACCGGCGCCTTCCATCGCGACCTGATCCGGCCGATGGCGGAAACCCTGTTGCAGCTCGGCAGCGAGAGCGCCTGGCTGGTGCATGGCTCGGACGGCACCGATGAGCTGACCATCACCGGCATCAGCTGGGTTTCTGCGGTCAAGGAAGACGGCACCATCGTCGATTTCGAACTCCACCCGGAGGATGCGGGCCTTCCCGTTCACCCCTTTGAGGCCATCGTCGGTGGCACCCCTGCGGAAAACGCCCAAGCCTTCCGCGCGCTCTTGAAGGGCGAGCATTCCGCCTATCGCAATGCGGTTCTGCTGAACTCCGCGGCGGCACAGGTGATTGCAGGCACCGTCTCCTCGTTGAAAGAGGGCGTGGAAAAGGCCGCCGAGGCCATCGACAGCGGTGCCGCTCTCAACAAGGTCACCGAGGTCGCCCGGATCACCTCTGAGGCCGCTTGATGGCAGAGGCGCAGTCCGGCATCGCCCCCGTGGGAGACCTCGGGGGCTGGGCGGCGCTGCCGTTCTTTCAGACGCGCTGGCCTCAGATTGCCGCCGCGCTGGCGGTGGAGACGCGCCAGATCCTGCCGCCCGCACATCAACGCTTTGCCGCGCTGGAGATGACCCCGCCCGAGGCGACCCGGGTGGTGATCCTGGGCCAGGATCCCTATCCGACTCCCGGCCATGCACATGGGCTGGCGTTTTCAGCGGAACCCGAGGTGCGGCCCCTGCCCCGATCGCTGGCCAATATCTACAAGGAAATGGTCGAAGATCTGGGAGGCGCGCCGCTGACCGCCGACCTGCGTCCTTGGGCGCGGCAAGGGATCCTGCTCTTGAACACCTGCCTCAGTGTCCCCGCGGGCGAGGCCAATGGCCACAAGGCGCTTGGCTGGCAGGAGCTTGTGCATCAGGTGCTTGACCTCACCTCTCAGCGCCCCACTGCCTATGTGCTCTGGGGCAATCCCGCGCAGGCCCTGGACAAGCACATCCGCCCCGGCGATCACCTGATCCTGCGCTCCGCCCATCCCTCGCCCCTCTCGGCGCGGCGCGGCTTTTTCGGCTCCCGCCCCTTCTCCACCATCAATCAATGGCTTGCCGCGCGCGGCGAGACGCCCATCTCTTGGTTCGAGGACCGGGCAACTGCAAGGAATTCCACCGATGACTGACACCATTCTGGACAAGATCAAGGCCTACAAACTTGAGGAAGTCGCCGCCGACAAGGCGGCCAAGCCCCTCGCCGAGGTGGAGGAAGAGGCCCGCGCCGCTGACCCCGTCCGGGGCTTTGCCGACCGGCTGATCAAGGCCACCCACGAAGGCTACGGCCTTATCGCCGAGATCAAGAAAGCGAGCCCCTCCAAGGGTCTGATCCGCGCCGATTTCAACCCTGCCGAACTGGCCAAGGCCTATGCCGATGGCGGTGCCAGCTGCCTCTCGGTGCTGACGGATACGCCGAGCTTTCAGGGCGCCAAGGAGTACCTTGTCGCGGCGCGTGCCGCTTGCGACCTGCCCGCCCTGCGCAAGGATTTCATGTATGACACCTATCAGGTGGCCGAAGCCCGCGCCCTTGGGGCCGACTGCATCCTGATCATTCTGGCCTCCGTCTCGGACGAGCAGGCCGCCGAACTTGAGGCCTGCGCCTTTGAATGGGGCATGGATGTGCTGCTCGAGGTCCACAATGCCGAGGAGCTGGAACGCGCCTGCCATCTGAAATCCCCCCTCATGGGGATCAACAACCGCAATCTCAAGACGTTTGAAACCACGCTCGACACCACCCGCACCCTGTCGCGTCTGGTACCGCCGGACCGCTCCATCGTCTGCGAAAGCGGGCTGTTCACGCCCGAGGATCTGGCGGATATGGCCCGCTACGGCGCGCGCAGTTTCCTCATTGGCGAGAGCCTGATGCGGCAGCAGGATGTGGCCACCGCCACGCGCGACCTGCTGGCCAACCCGCTGGTTCCCGGCGCGCTCTGAGGAGGGTATCACATGGCTCTGACCCATTTCGACCAGAAGGGCGACGCCCATATGGTGGATGTCTCCGAAAAGGAGGTCACGTCTCGCATCGCGGTGGCCGAAGGCCATGTGAAGATGGCACGGGAAACCTTTGACATCATTGCCGAAGGTCGGGCCAAGAAAGGCGATGTCCTGTCGGTTGCGCGGCTTGCAGGCATCATGGGGGCCAAGCAGACCGCGACCCTGATTCCACTCTGCCATCCGCTGCCGATTACCAAGGTCGCAGTGGACCTGACCCTCGACCCGGACCTGCCCGGCGTCCGCATTAAGGGCACCGTCAAGACCACCGGCCAGACCGGGGTGGAGATGGAGGCGCTGACCGCCGTCTCCACCGCTTGCCTCACCGTTTATGACATGGCCAAGGCCGTGGACAAGGCGATGGAAATCGGCGGCATACGGGTGCTCTTGAAGGACGGCGGCAAATCCGGGCGCTACGAGGCCGAGGCATGATCTCCGTCGCCGAGGCCCGCGCCGCGCTGCTGGATCTGGTGCGCCCGCTTGAGGTGGAGCGGGTGCCGCTTGCCGAGGCCGCTGGCCGGGTGCTGGCCGAACCTGTGACCGCCAAGCGGGACCAGCCGCCCTTTGATGCCTCCGCCATGGATGGCTATGCGGTGAACGGCACCGAGGTCGAACTCCACGCGATGTTCAAGGTGATCGGCGAAGCCGCCGCCGGACATGGGTTCGTGGGGCCGGTCGGGGCTGGACAGGCGGTCCGGATCTTCACCGGTGCGCCGGTCCCCGAAGGTGCTAATTTTGTGGTCATCCAGGAAGATGTGGACCGCAAGGGCAACCTCATCACCATCACCTACGAGCCCGGCACCAACGCCAATATCCGCGCCCGTGGTCGCGACTTCGCAATCGGCCAGACCGTCGCCGCACCGCGACTTCTGCGCCCGGCGGATATCGCCTTGCTGGCGGCGATGAACATTGCCGAGGTCCCAGTCTATCGTCGGCCGGTCGTGGCCCTGATCTCGACCGGGGACGAGTTGGTGATGCCGGGTGAAACACCCGGACCGGATCAGATCATCGTCTCCAATACTTTTGGCTTGAAGGCGATGCTGGAGGCCGAGGGTGCCGAGGTGCGAATGCTGCCGATCGCCCGCGATACCGAGGCCTCCCTGCGGATGGCCCTCAGCCTCAGCGAAGGGGCGGACCTCGTGGTCACCATCGGTGGCGCCTCGGTCGGCGATCACGACCTTGTTGCCGGGGTCGCCGAAAGCCTCGGGCTGGAGCGTGCCTTCTACAAGGTCGCGATGCGCCCGGGAAAGCCGCTGATGGCGGGCCGCTTCGGTGCAAGAGCGATGGTGGGCCTACCGGGCAATCCGGTTTCGGCCATGGTCTGTGGACGGGTCTTTGTCACCCCGATGGTGCGTGCCTTGCAGGGGCTTGTCGGGGTCGAGGAGACCCTTGCGCGGGCGGAGCTTGGCTCGGACATGGAAGCCAACGGCCCACGGGCACATTACATGCGGGCCTTTTGGCGGGACGGGCAGTTGCACCCCTTCGACAGCCAGGACAGTTCGCTGCTGTCCGTGCTGGCCCAGGCCGAGGCCCTGATCCTGCGCCCGCCCCACGCCCCGGCGGCCAAAGCGGGAGATCCCGTGGGCTACCTGCCGCTCTGAGTAAAAAACGCAGTCCCCTCCGTCACTTGCCCTGGCCTGCTTTGGTGTTTTTATGTTCCCCTGATGGCCTGCGTCATTGACACAAAACGGGAACATGAATAGAACATAGTCAAAAGGTATCGTGCAGAGGGGACAATCATGCTGACCAAGAAACAGTTGCAGCTGCTGGAATTCATTCACAAGCGCCTGCAAAAGGATGGCGTCCCGCCCAGTTTTGACGAAATGAAGATCGCGTTGGACCTGCGCTCCAAATCCGGCATCCACCGGCTCATCACCGCGCTGGAAGAACGTGGCTTTATCCGCCGTCTCGCCCACCGCGCCCGCGCCATCGAGGTCATCCGCCTGCCCGACAGTCTTGGCGGCTTGGACTCCGGCTTTCAGCCACAGGTGATCGAGGGCGGCCGCAGCGAGGCTCCGTCGTTGAAACCTACCCGCGACAGTGGCGCAACCGAGCTGGCGGTCATGGGCCGCATCGCCGCCGGTGTGCCGATCGAGGCGATCAGCCAGGCCTCGGCGCATGTGGCGGTGCCCAATGCGATGCTCTCCAGTTCCGGCCAGCACTATGCGCTTGAGGTGCGCGGCGACTCGATGATCGACGCCGGCATCAATGACGGCGATGTGGTTGTGATCCGCGAGACCGGATCCGCCGATAATGGCGATATCGTGGTGGCCCTGGTGGAGGGGCATGAGGCCACGCTCAAACGCTATTTCCGCAAAGGGTCCCAGATCGAACTGGAGGCCGCCAACCCCGCCTATCCCACCCGGATCTACCCGGAAGGCATGGTGCAGGTTCAGGGGCGGCTGGTCGGGTTGATCCGCACCTATTGATGTGCGCCCGCCTGCTTGCTCGGGTTTGATCCGATCCGGCCCTGCTTTGCGACCTTTGGTGCGCCTGCCGGGCCGGATTTTGGTCGAAGGGGGAGTTCCATCGATCCCTGCGCCGATGCGTGCGTCCCCTGCTCGGACGGAAGCCACACATGGGTCAATTGGTGCCGGACCAAAGCCGCAGATGCAGGGGGTCCCGCGTCGCCGTGATCCGCCCCGCAGCATCAAGGGCGAGGCTGCCACTTTGGGTCAGCTCTGATGGCGTCAGGACCTTGCAGCTGCCCTTCGGTCCCTGTCCCTCATCAAGAGGAACGGAAAAGATAACCACGAGATCGGGAGCGCAGGCCAAGGTGCTGGCGAGGAACTGATCCCGCCCCGCCTTTCCTATCACATGCACGTAGCGGCGACCCTCGCTTTCGAAGTGCTGTACCTTGGCATCGGGCGTGCCGTTCCAGCGGCCAAAAGCCTCTTCCTGGCTGCCCCCGTCGCCGTCGTTCTCCAGCCAGATGCCCGCTACGAAACTCTTGCCCTTTGAACGGGACAAGGCCCGGCCCTGGTCAGTCATCACCCCAACCAGTCCGCCGTCCTCTGCGATCAGCACTGCGGGACGTTCGGATCCCGGCCAGAGGAGAAGGCCCAAAGCCACCGGTAGCGCACCAAGCCATCGCAAACGCCCCTGCCAGAGGCACAAGACAAGCCCGCCGGTCACGATCAAGGGCAGCACATGCGGGTCTGGCGCCATCACATAGCCCCGTGCACCGGGCCAGGACGCCACGGTTTCCGCCACCGTCAGGATCCAGGCAATACCCTGCCCCATGATCCAGAACCCAGGGCCCGAGACGCCGAGCGGCGCCAGACAGAACGCCAGGAGAGCGCCCGGAACCACCACCGCTCCCATGACCGGCACAGCAACGAGATTGGCGATCAGCCCGTAGTGAGACATCATGTTGAAATGCGCAGCACTGATGGGCGCGGTGGCCAGACCCGCAACCAGCGAGGACAGGAACACGCCGCTGCCCCAGCGCAGGGCGCTGGATGTCCAGGCGGCCTTTGTCGCGCCAAAGGGGCGAACGCATTGGAACACCGCCACCAGGGCCAGGGTGGCCGCAAAACTCATCTGAAAACCGGGGCCAAGCAGGCTTTCCGGTCGCCGCAGGAGCACCAACATCGCCGCAAGGGCCACGGCCCTTACCGACAGCGCGCGACGGTCCAACATCACCGCCACCAGCATCACCGCCACCATGAGAAAGGCGCGCTCCGTGGCAACATTTGCACCGGAGAGGAGAAGGTAGCCAAATCCGGCCACCAAGGCCAATCCGGCAGAGATTTTCTTCACCGGCCAGCGCAGGGCGATCGGAGGACAGAGGGCAAATCCACGCCGCAGCCCTGCAAAAACAAGGCCGGCAAAAAGCCCCATGTGCAGACCGGAAATGGCGAGCAGATGCGCGAGATTGCTGGCCCGCAGGGCCTCGGTCACCTGTTGGGACACATGGGCGCGATCCCCGGTAACCAGCGCCGCCGCGACGCCGCCGGTGCGCTCCGGCAGGGCGGCGCGAACATAGTCGGAGACCCGAGCACGCAAGCTGGCGATGGGCAAGGTCGCCGGGGGCGCGGACTGCAGGACCGGCACCCGGGCATAGCCGACCGCCCCCAGTTGCAGGAACCAGGCGTGGCGCCGGAAATCAAATCCGCCGGGTTCCACCGGTCCCTCTGGCGGCGACAGATGGGCGGTGGTCATCACCCAGGCTCCGGGTGGTGGCGCGTCCCCGGCAAAAAGGGACAGCCGAACCTGATAGGGAATCCGCTCGGGCGTCATCCTATCCAATCGCACATGGCGCAGGATGATCCGAGGCGCGTCCGAGGCGGAGCGATCCACGCCGACCACCTGCCCCTCGACGGGTCCGTAGTAACGAAACTCCAGCACCGGTGCCGCCAGCCAATGGGTCCGCGCGCCCATGTGGAGGAACCCAAGGGCGGTCATAAGCACGGTGAGAGCCAGGATGCCAAAGCCATCGACACGTCTAGCAAAATACGCCGCCAGCAGCCCCACCAGCGCGCAGAGGCCGTAGTGACCCGCATCAGGTTCGTCGGGAAGGAGAAAATAGAGGCAAATCCCAAGGCCGAAGAAGACCGGCACCCAGGGAAACAGATATCCCCGCTGGGCTTGCAGCACTGCATCAAGGGCGCTCAGGATGCGCACGCTTGCTCCCCGCCTTCTGGCTCGGTACACAGACGCCAAACGTAGGCCCCCGAAGGTTTCCAAAAGGTAAATGCCCCTCATGTCCAAACCGGTCGTCACCCGCTTCGCCCCCTCGCCCACCGGCTATCTGCACATCGGCGGCGCCCGCACCGCGCTGTTCAACTGGCTTTATGCCCGTGGCCGGGGCGGCAAGTTCCTGCTGCGGATCGAGGACACGGACCGCGAACGCTCGACGCCGGAAGCCACCGCCGCGATCCTGCAGGGGCTGAGCTGGCTGGGTCTCGATCACGATGGCGAGGTGGTGAGCCAATTCGAAGGCGCCGCCCGCCATGCCGAGGTGGCCAACCAGTTGCTGAGCGAGGGCAAGGCCTACAAGTGTTTCTCCACCCAGGAGGAGATCCAGGCCTTCCGCGATGCCGCCAAGGCCGAGGGTAAATCGACCCTGTTCCGTTCACCCTGGCGCGATGTGCCGGCGGCAGAGCATCCGGATGCACCGGCGGTGATCCGCATCAAGGCGCCGCTCGACGGGGTGACGGTGATCCGCGACGAGGTGCAGGGCGATGTCACCATCCGCAACGACCAGCTCGACGACATGGTGCTGCTGCGCTCGGACGGCACCCCGGTCTATATGCTGGCGGTGGTCGTCGACGATCACGACATGGGCGTCACCCATGTGATCCGGGGCGACGACCACCTCAACAACGCGGCCCGTCAAATGATGATCTACGAGGCGATGGACTGGGAGGTGCCGGTCTGGGCCCATATCCCGCTGATCCACGGGCCGGATGGCAAGAAACTCTCCAAGCGTCACGGCGCGCTTGGTGCGCAGGAATTTCAGGCCATGGGCTACCCTGCGGCGGGGATGCGCAACTATCTCGCCCGTCTCGGCTGGAGCCATGGGGACGACGAATTCTTCACCGATGCGCAGGCGAAAGAGTGGTTCGACCTCGATGGTATCGGCAAGAGCCCGGCCCGGTTTGACACCAAGAAGCTTGAGAGCCTCAGCGGTCAACACATTGCAATTGCTGAGGATGCCGCGCTGCGGCAGGAGATTGAATCCTATCTGGCCGCGGCTGGGGAGCCTGCATTGACTGACGTCCAGTCACAGGGGTTGGAACGGGCGATGTACTGCCTCAAGGATCGGGCAAAGACCTTCCCGGAACTTCTTGAAAAAGCGCATTTTGTGCTGGCCTCCCGTCCTTTGGAGCTGGAGGAGAAGGCAGAAAAGGCGCTGGATTCAGTATTCATTCGTATACTGGCAGAATTGACGCCGCATCTGCAAAATGCTAGCTGGACGCGAGAGGATCTTGAGGCCACGCTGAATACATTCGCGGAGGCCAAGGACACCAAGTTCGGCAAGCTGGCAGCCCCGCTTCGGGCAGTGCTGGCAGGCCGTGCGGTAACGCCTTCGGTGTTTGACATGATGATGATTCTGGGCCGGGACGAGACTCTGGCCCGGCTTAACGACGCAACAGGCTGAACGCCCGCGGGTATCTGCTGTTAAGACCCGGGTAAGCCCGTTCGGATAGGACTTCGCCTGCGCCATGCTTTCAGGGCGCGGGCGCCCCGCTGCGCGAGATCGGGCCTGCCGCTCGTCCTCGCGCCTGTAACAGGAAGGGACATCTATGACCGAAACACAGAAAACTGCTCAGCTCACCCTGAACGGATCCACCTACGAGCTTCCCGTCTTCTCGCCGACCGCTGGGCCCGATGTTCTGGACATCCGCAAACTCTATGCGCAAGCGGGCGTCTTTACGTATGATCCGGGCTTCACCTCGACCGCGAGCTGTGACAGCACCATCACCTATATCGACGGTGAGGAAGGCATTCTTCTGCACCGCGGCTACCCGATCGACCAGCTGGCCAGCAAATCGCACTACCTCGAGGTCTGCTACCTGCTGCTTTATGGTGAGCTGCCGACCGCAGCCCAGCTCGAGGATTTCGAGACCCGTGTGACCCGTCACACCATGGTCCACGAGCAGATGCACAACTTCTTCCGCGGCTTCCGTCGCGATGCGCACCCGATGGCGACCCTGGTGGGCGTGGTCGGCGCCATGTCCGCCTTCTACCACGACTCCACCGATATCGCGGACCCGTGGCAGCGTGAGGTTGCAGCCATTCGCCTGATCGCGAAACTGCCGACCATTGCGGCGATGGCCTATAAATACTCGATCGGCCAGCCCTTCGTGTATCCGCGTAATGACCTCGACTATGCGGCGAACTTCCTGCACATGTGTTTCTCTGTCCCGGCAGAGCAGTACAACGTCGACCCGATCCTGAGCCGCGCGATGGACCGGATCTTCACCCTGCATGCGGACCACGAGCAGAACGCCTCGACCTCGACCGTGCGTCTGGCCTCCTCCTCTGGCGCCAATCCCTTTGCCTGTATCGCAGCCGGCATCGCCTGCCTCTGGGGCCCCGCTCACGGTGGCGCCAACCAGGCCTGCCTCGAGATGCTGAAGGAAATCGGCTCTGTCGACCGCATTCCGGAGTTCATCGCCCGCGCCAAGGACAAGAACGACCCGTTCCGTCTGATGGGCTTTGGTCATCGCGTGTACAAAAATACCGACCCGCGCGCCAAGGTGCTGAAGCAGTCCGCTGACGAAGTGCTGGAACTGCTGGGCGTCGAAGACAACCCGCTGCTGCAGGTTGCCAAGGAGTTGGAACAGACCGCGCTCAATGATCCCTATTTCATCGAGAAGAAACTGTTCCCGAACGTCGACTTCTACTCGGGCATCATTCTCGAAGCGATGGGCTTCCCGACCTCCATGTTCACGCCGATCTTCGCGCTGTCGCGCACCGTTGGCTGGATTTCCCAGTGGAAGGAAATGATCGGCGATCCGCAGAACAAGATTGGCCGTCCGCGCCAGCTCTACCTCGGCGCGACCACCCGCGATTACGTGGATATCGAAAACCGCTAAGGCACCTCTCGTCAAAGCGTTCCAAGATCTCAGTCCCGCCAGTCTCTGGCGGGATTTCTTTTTGGAAAACAATTTCTCCGCTTTGTTAACCTTTAATTTAATTTGCAAAGCATCCGGCGTCGGCTAAAATTACCTCAAATTGTTTTGAGGGATTTAAATATGATTTGGTTGCTCGTCTTTGGCGCCGCACTTTCGGTTGGCGCCCTGTCCTCGATGGGGGATGACGATGACAGTCTTGCCGGCAAGTCAGATGATTTTGGCGACGAGGATGATGGGATCATTGTAGACCCGAATGTCGATCAGGTCATCCAGGGCACCGCAGGAGCGGACCAGCTGCTTCTTGGCGACGGAAATGACATCTTCGTGGATATCGGTGGCAATGACATCGTCGCAGGTGGCGCTGGCAACGACAGCATTGCGGCTGGCCCAGGCAAAGACATCATTGACGGCAATGGCGGTGACGACATTATCGCCGGGGGCGACGACGCTGATCTGCTCACCGGCGGGGCCGGGTCCGATATCATCGAGGGTGACGAGGGCGCAGACCAGATCTTCGGCGGCAACGGTCTGGATGTCATTCTCGGTGGCACCGGCGATGACGTGCTGCACGGTGGCGAAGGCACCGATTACCTGCAAGGGGACGAGGGAGATGACCTCCTGCTTGGCGAAGGGGGGGATGATGCCCTGCACGGGATGGAGGGCAACGACACCCTGCGCGGAGGCAATGGCGATGACCTGCTGAACGGTGCCAGCTTTACACCGACCAGCATATCCAACAGCCTGGATGCATGGGAAGCCTTCAACTCCGGGACCGACATGCGCGACAGCATTGTATCAACGGATCTCTACTACCGTTTCGCAACAAATGATGCCGACGATCTCGGCGGGGGCGCCGGCAATGACACGCTGATCGGTGACGGCAATGACACGCTGACCGGGGGCGCGGGCGAGGATCTCTTCCTCACCGGCAACTGGATCGAGGGCAGCATCATGCGGATCACCGATTTCACTCCCGGCGAGGATCGGTTGCTGTTCCGTCTCGATCCGGGCGAGGATACCAGTTTCACCGCCGAGACCAGTGTCAACTCGGACGGAAGTGCCGACGTGGTGCTGTTCTGGCGTGGCGAGGCCTTTGCCGTGCTGGAGAATAACGACGATCCGGTGGCGATCCTGGCCGCACTCACCACCCAGACGCCTGCGGGTATCGCCAATCCCTGAGCGTGCGAGAAAAACTCAGAGACGACAAAGGCCACCGATTGTTCTCGGTGGCCTTTGCAATTCTCGGATAGCGCGCCGTTCGGCTCGCCTCTCAGCGCCCCTCAAAGCCCGGTTTGCGCTTCTCGACAAAGGCGGTGACCCCTTCCATGAAGTCGCGGCTGCGGCCCAGTTCGCCTTGCAGGTGGGCTTCCAGCGACAATTGGTCCGGCAGGCTGTTGGTGGTGGATTGACGCAGCGCCTGTTTGATGGCGCCAAAGGCCTTGGTCGGACCGGAGGCCAGGGTGGCGGCCCGGGCCTTCCAGTGGGCGTCAAAACCATCATCCGCCACCGCTTCCCAGATCATGCCCCAGTCGCTGGCTTGCTGCGCGCTGATCTTGTCGGCAAAGAGCGCCGCACCCATCGCCTTCGCGAGCCCCATCTGGCGCGGCAGGAACCAGGTTCCGCCCGCATCCGGCATCAGCCCGATCTTGGCAAAGGCCTGCAGGAAATAGGCGCTCTCGGTGGCGATCACCACATCGGCGGCCAGCGCGAGGTTGGCCCCCGCACCGGCTGCGGGCCCGTTGACGGCCGAGATCGTTGGCACCGGGCATTCGTAGATCGCCTCCAGCATCGGCGTGTATTCGTCCCGCAGGGTGCGCTCAAGGTCGATCTGCCCACCGGCGGAGGAGGCATCCTTGAGGTCCTGACCAGTGCAGAAGGCATTGCCCGCCCCGGTCAGCACCACCGCGCGCGCCTCATGGGCGGCCTGTTTCATCGCGTGGGTGATTTCCGCCCGCATCTGGCTGGTCAGCGCATTCATGCTCTGCGGGCGGTTCAAGGTCACAATCGCAAGCCCGTTGTCGAGCGAATACTGAATGTCGCGGTAATCCATGCGTCAACTATCCCTGTTCGAGTTCTGCGCATGTTGACCTAAGCATCCAGTCTCGAAAAGACAAACGCCGCGTCAGCCCAATCCGGTGGGGAGAGGCGCTTTTTTTCGCTCGGCCAGCCGCGCCAGCAAAGCCGCCCCATGAGGATCCATCGGCGCCTCTACTCGCGCATATCCGGTGCCATCGGGATTGCGGGTCAATAGCCGCATCTCGACCAGGCTGCGCCGAATTTGCGCCGCGTCGCGAAAGCTGCATTCCTCGTCGATGAGGGCGCTCACCTCGCGCTCACGCCAGATCTGCCGGGCGGGCAGACGGGCCCAAATCACCCAGAGACAGAGTTCGCGCACGCCGCGCCGCCCGGGCCATTCACGCCAGCGCCCGTTGTCGTCGAAATAGCGCAGGGCGCGGTCGATCCGTTTGCGGTCGATCACGGGAGTCGGCGGGTGTTGGCTGCGCAGGTGCTGGAAATTGCGGAACCCGGCGGCCCTGGCCACGAGATTGAGCATCTCCACATGCCCCGGCCCCTCTGGAAGGTTGGCACGGAGATGTTTGGCAAAATCGGACACATCGGGGATGGTCAGACGGATCACGTCCTTGGACATCTTGTCCTCCAAATCGCGAAGGATGCCTGTCACCGATGGCTCGGTGTGAATGTCCGCCCTTGTTCGGCGACATCCCTCATGGAGTGAGGAAAGACGTCAGAGATAACGCAGGTTTAGCGGGTGGCGGAGCCTTGGTGAACTGCGGACCATGGTGCCTGTCATAGCAGCTTGGCCCCCGTCCGGCAATCAGCGGTCGAGGATTTCCTTCAGCCGTGCCTCTTCCGCCGCGCTGAGGTCCTTTGTGTCCGGTGTTGCCCCCGCATCGGCGCGCTTGCGCAGGTAGAGGAAAGCGATGAGCAAAGCGAGGCCCAGCATCAGCGGCCCCGCCGCCCACAACAGCCAGTTGGCCCCGGCGGTGGTCGGCTTCAACAGCGCGTATTCGCCATAGCGTTCGACGATGAAATCCAGGGCTTCCTGATCGCTGTCGCCCGCCACCAGCCGCTCGCGCAGGACCAGACGCAGGTCACGGGCGAGGTCGGCGTTGGACTCGTCGATATTCTCGTTGCGACAGACTAGGCAGCGCAGTTCCTTGGACAATTCCCGCGCCCGTGCCTCCAGCACCGGATCGTCCAGCACCTCGTCCGGCTGGACCGCAAAGGCCGGTGTCAGGCTCAGCATCAGCAGCGCGAGGGTGATTTTCAGCAGACGGATCATTCTGCGGGCACCCCCTGCACCGCTGCCTTGCGTGCCCCGGCGGCGACACGGAACCGGCGGTCGGAGAGGCTGAACAGCCCGCCGAGCGCCATCATCAGACACCCGCCCCAGATCCAGTTGGCAAAGGGCTTGATATAGGTTCGCATGGTAAAACCGCCGCCTTCCTGCGCATCGCCGATCACCACATAGAGGTCACGGGTGAAACGATAGTCGATCGCGGCCTCGGTGGTCGGCATCTGCGCCACCGGGTAGATGCGTTTCTCCGGTCGCAGCACCGCCTCCGGGCGGCCGTTCTTGGTGACTTCGACCACGCCCATGGTGGTGAAATAATTGGGTCCACGCGCCTCGACAACATCCACCAGGGTGAGCTCAAAGGGGCCAACGGAGAAAGGCTGGTTGAGGTTGGCGACGCGGATGTCTTCCTTCTGCCAGGCGGTCAGCCCCGCAATGGCAAAGATTGTGACACCCAACCCGGCATGGGCCAGCGCCTTGCCCCAATCTGCCCGCGGCAGGCGGAACAGGCGGGCAAGCTGATCCGAGCGCCCTGCCCGCTGCCACAGATCCAGTGCCGCGCCGCTGACGACCCAGGCCCCCAGCAGCACGCCGACAGGCCCCAGTAGGCTGCGGCCCGATTGCATCGCCCAGACCAGACCTGCGAGCGCCAGCGCCAGGACGAAGGCATAGCGCAGCGAGATCACCGTCTTAGCGACCTTGGCCCGCTTCCACGGCAACATGGCACCGATGGGCAGCAACAGCCCCAGCGCCACCATGAAGGGCGGAAAGGCCGCATTGAAGAAAGGTGCCCCCACCGAGAGTTTGCGGTCAAAGGCCATCTCCGCCACCACCGGCCAGAGGGTGCCGACGAAGACCACAAAACAGCTCACCGCCAGCAGCAGATTATTGGCCACCAGGGCGCTCTCCCGGCTGACCATGGAGAACACCCCCTTGGCCTCCATTGCCTGTGCACGCGCGGCAAAGAGCGTCAGCGCGCCGCCGGTGAAAATCGCCAGGATCACCAGGATCACCACGCCGCGTTCGGGGTCATTGGCGAAGGCATGGACCGAAGTCAGAAGGCCCGAGCGCACGATGAAAGTCCCGATGAGCGAGAAGCCGAAGGCGAGGATCGCCAGCAGAATGGTCCAGCTCTTCAGGCTTTCACGTTTCTCCACCACAATGGCGGAATGCAGGAGGGCTGCGGACAATAGCCAGGGCATGAAAGAGGCATTCTCTACCGGATCCCAGAACCAGAAGCCGCCCCAACCCAGCTCGTAATAGGCCCACCAGGAGCCAAGCGCGATGCCGATGGTGAGGAAGATCCAAGCGGCCAGCGTCCAGGGCCGCACCCAGCGGCCCCAGGCGGCATCCACCCGGCCCTCGATCAGCGCGGCGACGGCAAAGGAAAACGCCATCGAGAGGCCGACATAACCGAGGTAGAGGAAGGGCGGATGGAAGGCGAGGCCCGGATCCTGCAGCAGCGGATTGAGATCCTGCCCGTCGAAGGGCGGGTTGACCAGCCGCAGGAAGGGGTTGGATGTAAACAGGATAAACCCGAAGAAGGCTACGCCGATCGAGGCCTGAACCGCCAGAACCCGCGCCTTCAGGGTCGGTGGCAGCCCGCCGCCCCAGACCGATGCGGCGGCCCCGAAGAGGCTGACGATCAGCACCCAGAGAAGCATTGAGCCCTCGTGATTGCCCCAGGTGCCGGAGATCTTGTAGAGCATCGGCTTGGCGGAGTGGCTGTTTTCCGTCACCAGCCGGACCGAGAAATCCGAGGTCACAAAGGCCCACATCAGGGCGCCAAAGGCAAAGGCGGTGAAGGCGAATTGCGCCTGCGCCGCAGGCTCGGCAACAGCCATCCAGCCGGACCATCGTTTCTGGGCACCGATCAGGGGCACCACCGTCTGTACGATGGCGATCATGAAGGCGAGGATGAGGGCGAAGTGACCGAGCTCTGTAATCATGTCTTTTCCTATAGCCTTCGGCGCGCGGAGCGCCAATCACATTTGCCCGCGTCGCGCCGCCGCAGGGGGGCTTCCTCAGCCTGTCGAACTGGCGCGCCAATCCAGCAGGGCCGGGTTTTCGGGCGCTGGTTCAGAGGGTTGCGCCACCGCGTTGAGGTCTTGCAGATTTTGCATCACCTGCGGCGCCCGGGCGAGGCTGCGGGCAATCCCTTCCTGGAAATCCTGCGCCTTGGCCTGGCTGCGGGCACCGAAGTAGAAGGAAACGATAATGCCCAGCAGCCACCAGAGTGGCTCGGGCACCAGGGCGATGCCCTGCATCCTTGCGGCAAACCAGATCGGGTCCGCCATGGCCGCAGCCATCAATCCCAGGGTCCCCAGCGCCAGCAAGGGGCGCGGCAGCCGGTTCACCCCGTCCATGAACCGGTCAAACCCACCCTTCTGCGCATTGGTGAATTCAGCCGCAAACTGAGCCAGGGCCGCGGATTGGAAGTCATGCCCGCGTTGGGAGGCCTGTTCGCGGTTCTCGCGAAAAACCTCCGCTGTTTCCCGCACCACATTTCGCCCGCCGCCGAACAGGATCTGCCAAAGCCCCGTGAACACGCTCATTTTCAGCTCCATCCGGCTGTGCGGGCGGCAAACTGCGCCGCGCTCAGGTGATATTTGGGTGACATAAATTCTTCGGCGCGGCGGATCCATCCGCCCTTTCCCCCGGTCCGGGTGCGGGCGTATTTGCGGCTTTGGGGCCGCTTGTCGGCCAGCGCGAAATAGTAATTGCGCCGGGCAATCGCGTAGGCGTCGGTCAGCGCACCCATATTGATCTCGCCCGCCGCCTGCGCCGCGCGTGCGGTCTGTGGTCCCATCGCACCATCGACGCTGAGGTCATAACCCATCTCCACCAGCAGCTCCTGCAGGATCCGCACCGCATTGCTCCCCGCATTGACATTCATGTCGAAAACCGCCGGCTGCAGGGCTTCCGGCAGCAGGTGCAAGCGCGGGCGGTGAAAGTATTCCTTGAGGAAGATCTCCTCCGCTTGCGCCGCGCTCAGGGCGCGCACGTCACGGGCGTCCACCGCGCCGTCGCCGGTCAGATCGAGCCCGAGCCTGCGCAGGGTGTGGATGGTGACGCCATGATTGGTCGCCCCGCCGGGATCATCGGGGTCGTTCACAAAACCACCTTCGCGGTTGACGATCTCGCGGGCGATGCGGGTCACATCCATGGGCCTGTCCTTCCGATTGGAAAATTCGGGGGAAAGCCTAACAAAAAGACCCTAGAGAAACGTCAGAGGGGCGCGCGATCCCGTCGCAACGCCCCTCGGTCTGTCGTCTGTATCAGTGAAGATCAGCTGCCCGCGTCGCGGTAGACGCCCTGTTCCTTCAGCGCGTCGGTAACCTCTTTCGGCATATAGGTCTCGTCATGTTTGGCAAGGATTTCAGAGGCTTCAAAGACATCGTTCACATATCTTCCAGTGCCGATCATGCCCTGATTCTCGCCAAAGAGATCGGGCAGGACGCCGGCAAAGGTCACCGGGACCGAGGCACCACCATCGGTCACGATGAAAGAGATCACCTCGCCCTGACCGCGTTGCAGGGAGCCTTCCTCGACCAGTCCGCCAAGACGGAACGTCTCGCCCTCATGTGGCGGCTCTTCCATCACCTGCGAGGGAGAGCGGAAATAATTGATCCCGTCGCGCATGGCGTAGCCGATCAGGGCCGTGGCGCCCACCAGCGCCACGGTCGCCAAGGCGATGATCTGGATACGTCGTTGCTTTTTGAGGGACTTCATTTCCGCCTCCGGCGCGTGGTCAGGGGAACAGCGGTGCCATCATAAGGCCCGCGGTTTCCTCTTCACCTAACATCAGGTTCGCGTTCTGCAAGGCCTGACCGCTGCTACCTTTTGTCAGGTTATCGAGCGCGGCGAAGATGATCGCGCGGCCCGGAATGCGGTCCGCCGCAACCCCGATATGCACGAAGTTGGAGCCGCGCACGTCATGGGTCGAGGGGGCAGTGCCAAAGGGCAGCACCATCACAAAGGGCTCGTCCTTATAGGCCGCCTCAAAGGTCGCCTGGATCTTTTCCGCGTCGCCCTTCACATAGGTGGTGGCAAGAATGCCGCGGTTGGCGGGCATCAGATGCGGGGTGAACTGCACCTTGACCGGGCGACCGGCCAGCGCGGAGAACTCCTGATCGAACTCACCAAGGTGGCGATGGGTGCCGCCAATGGCATAGGCGTTGTAGCCCTCGGACAATTCCGCGTGCAGCAGGTTTTCCTTGAGCGAGCGACCGGCGCCGGAGACGGCACATTTCATGTCGAGGATGATCTCATCAAGGTCGATGACCCCGGCGGTGATCAGCGGGCGCAGCGAGAACTGCCCGGTCGCGGCGTTACAGCCCGTGCCGGCCACCAGCCGCGCGCCTTTGATGTCGTCGCGGTAGAACTCGGTCAAACCATAGACCGCCTCCTCCTGCTGGGCGAGCGCGGCATGGTCATTGCCATACCATTTCTTATAGGCCTCTGGGTCGCGCAGCCGGAAATCCGCCGAGAGATCAACGATCTTCAGGTTGCCGGGCAGCTTTGCGATCACTTCCTGGCTGGTCTTATGCGGCAGGGCACAGAAGCACAGGTCGATCTTGGAAAAGTCGATTTCCTCGATGGTGCAGAGGGTTGGCAGCGAAAGGTGACGCAGATGCGGGAAGACCTCGGCCATTTGCATCCCTGCTTTGCGCTCGGCGCCGAGCGCCGCGATCTCGATCGAGGGGTGCTGGGAAATCAGCCGGATCAGTTCGGCGCCCGTGTAGCCGGATGCGCCAAGGATTGCCACTTTATGGGTCATGATGGACCTCGCAGTTGGGATATGGGGGATCAACCCGCGCGCAGGCGCGAGCCGCAAAGAGCTGGTGTTGCGGTCAGACTAGGAGACCTCAGACCGCTTCGAAAGTGATTTCTCGTCGGAGAAACTGGGTCGCCCGGCTGCTGACGCGACGGGGATCGCCAGTGGTCAGATAGCCTGCCTTGCCCTCGCCCAGCATCTCCGGGCGGCGGGTCAAATAGTCGGCCAGACTCTCCGCAACCAGACGCCCCTGGCTGAAGACCTGCACATCGGCCCCCAGCGCGTCCTGAAAGATATGTTCCATCAGGGGGTAATGGGTGCAGCCCAGAATGGCCGCCTGCGGATGCGGCATCTTGCGCTTCAACGCGTCCACATGGCTGCGCACCAAGGCTTCGGCGAGGATCATGTCGCCGTCTTCAATGGCATCCACCACGCCACCGCAAGCCTGCGCCTCGACATCGACGCCAATCGCGCGAAACGCCAACTCGCGCTGAAACGCGCGGCTGGCCACGGTCGCAGGCGTGGCAAACAGCGCCACATGCTGCACCGCCACTTCACGCGGCGGCGAGTTGTCGCCCCACTGACGCTCGGTCAGCGCCTCGATCAGCGGCACAAACACGCCCAGAACCCGCTTGCCCTGCGGCACGCCGGCCTCTTGCATCCGGCGCAGCGCGGCAGCGGAGGCGGTATTGCAGGCGAGGATCACAAGGTTGCAGCCCCGATCCCACATCTCGTGCACGGCCTTGCTGGTCAGCTGATAGATGTCATCCGCATCGCGCACGCCGTAAGGCGCGTGCGAATTGTCGCCGAAGTAGAGGAAATCGACGTCGGGCAGCCGCGTGCGTACGGCCTCCAGAACGGTCAAACCCCCGAGGCCAGAATCAAAAATACCAACTGCCATGTCACACTGCCCTTTGAGCGCGGGCCGCGTCAGGCCCTGTGTTTTTCTTCGAATTCGAACCCGTAATCGTAGGATTTCAGCGGGGTCGGAGACAGCTCATACGTGGCTTTGCGCAGGAAATCCATCATTGCTTTGCTGTCCTTGGCCAGCGGGTCCAGCACATCGCGGCCAATCGGGGCACCGACCACCACCTTCACCGGCGTGTCGACGCGTTTGCGGAACTCCTTGATGAGGAGTCCCATGCGCAGGGTGTAATGCAGATGCGACGCGATCTGGAACAGGCGCGAGGTGTGGCCATCGAAATAGAGCGGCACAACCACGGCATCCGATTTCGCCACCATTCGCGCGGTAAAGCCGCGCCAACCGGGGTCCATCGGATGGGCAAAGGGTTTCGCGGCGGTCGAAACCGTGCCGCCGGGGAAGATCCCGATGGCCCCGCCCTGCCCCAGATAGTCCAGCGCGTCCTTGCGGGTCTGCAGGTTGACCTTCACCGCCTCTTTGGTTTCGGCAAAATCAATCGGCAGGATCACCTTGTTCAGGTCCTCGGCCTTGCGGAACACCTGATGCGCCAGAATGCGGAAATCGCCGCGGGTGCGAGACAGGATGTGCCCCATCATCAGCCCGTCGAGGATGCCATAGGGGTGGTTGGCGATCAGGATCACAGCCTTGTCGCGCGGGATATTGTCGAGAGTGCCGCCGACCACGTCGAGCGTCAGCCCGTAACGCTCGACGATCACGTCCCAGAAGCTGCGCCCGGAGGCCACTTCGAGGTCATAGCCCTTGGCCCGCTGGATCAGCCGCAAGCGGCCGGTGGTGTTCTCCATCAGGCGGATCATGATGCGTCCCGGCCGCGTTTCGGCGGAATGGGAATAGGAGATATCACGAGCGATATGACGACGCTCAAGCATGTCTTGGGGGTCTCCGTAAAGACAACTGAAATCCACCTGCTGCGCAGGTGCCCGCTCCCTTAAGGCCGGGCAGGCATATTGCCCAGCCTTGGTAACACATTCATGACGCGCGCAGAAGGTGCCGTGGCGCGGCCGCCACTATTCGGCGGCCGCTTTCACCGGGGTTTTACCCTGCTTCAACGCGATCAGCAGCTCTTCGCGGCGCTTGGCGGCCTCCTGCTCGCTCTTGAGTTTCACCGGGCCAAAGCCCCGGATCTTCAAGGGCAGTTCCGCCAGCGCAATCAGCGCGTCCAGATCGACCGAGTCCGATTTGCCGAGCCAGTCCCCCATGTCGCTCTCATATTGCTTGATGAGCGCGCGCTCCATCTTGCGTTCGGCGGTATAGCCGAAAATGTCGAGCGGCGTGCCGCGCAGGCCTTTGAGCTTGGCCAGAAGCCGGAACAGGCGTTCGGTTCCGGGGCCGAACTTGCGCTTTTTCGGACGGCCATTGGCATCCTTGCCGCCAAGGATCGGCGGTGCGAGGTTGAAGGAGATCTTGAGATCACCGTCAAACTCAGCCTCGGCCTTTTCGCGGCTGCTGAGCAGCAGTCGCGCGACCTCATATTCGTCCTTATAAGCCAAGAGCTTGTGATAGCCCTTTGCCACCGCTTCCTTGAGCCTCGGGTCCGAGATCCCGTCGAGCATCTGGTCGAAGCGTTTCGCGAGACGCGCGTTCTGATATTCGACCAGATGGTTGCGGCGGAAGGCGATCTTTTCCTCCAGCGACTTTGGCAGAGCCACCACGGTGGGCTTCAACACCTGGGCAACCTCTTCCGGGAAGAGCACCGCCCAACGACCGATATCAAAGGCGCGCAGGTTCTTCTCCACCGCGGCGCCATTGAGCTCGATGGCCTGTTTGATCGCCTCATAGGAGACCGGGATCAGCCCGCGTTGCCAGGCGGCCCCAAAGACCATCATGTTGGAGAAGATCGAGTCTCCCATGCTGACGCGCGCCAACTCAGAGGCATCAAACAGGTCGAGCCGCTCGCGAAGGCGCGCCTGAAGAGCGACCTGCAACCTGTCGTTCGGAATGGAGAAATCCGCATCGCGGGTGAAGGCGCCGGTGACAATTTCGTGGCTGTTGACCACCGCACCCGTGCGCCCGGTGGAGGTCAGACCAAGGGTCTTTGCGCCTGCGCTCACCACCAGATCGCCGCCGATCAGGGCGTGACACTCGCCGGTGGCGACGCGAATGGCGCTGATGTCCTCGGGCTTGTTCGCGAGACGGCAGTGGATATGCACCGCGCCGCCCTTTTGCGCGAGGCCGGCCATTTCCATCATGCCGGCGCCCTTGCCGTCGATCTGCGCCGCCTGCGCCAGAACCGCGCCGATGGTCACCACGCCGGTGCCGCCGACCCCGGTGATCACCACGTTATGGGTGCCGTGGATCTCGGGCAGCTGCGGTTCGGGCAGCTCCGGCAGATCAAGGCTGGCGGTCGCGTTTTTCTTAACCTTGGCACCCTCGATCGACAGGAAGGAGGGGCAGAAGCCGTTCACACAGGAGAAATCCTTGTTGCAGCTCGACTGGTCAATCGCCCTTTTGCGGCCCAGTTCGGTTTCTTTCGGCACGATGGAGACGCAGTTCGATTGCACGCCGCAATCGCCGCAGCCTTCGCACACGTCGGTGTTGATAAACACGCGCTGATCCGGGTCGGGGAACTGGCCCTTTTTGCGGCGGCGGCGTTTTTCAGCGGCGCAGGTCTGGATGTAGATGATGGCAGAGACGCCCTCCACATCCTCAAACTCGCGCTGCACTTTCATCAACTCGGCCCGCTCGTGCATCCGCATTCCGGTCGGGAAGAGCTTGGCGTCGACGTCCTCTTTCTCGTCATAGACCACGGCAATGGTTTTGACGCCCATCGCCACCAGCTCATGCGCGATTTGCTGGGCGGTGAGGCCGCCTTCGGCCTGCTGGCCGCCGGTCATCGCCACCGCATCGTTGAACAGGATCTTATAGGTGATATTGGTGCCCGCCGCGAGGGCCGCGCGGATCGCCATCACCCCGGAGTGGTTGTAAGTTCCGTCGCCAAGGTTTTGAAAAACATGCTTTCTGTTGGAAAACGGCGCCTCGCCGATCCAGTTGGCCCCTTCGCCGCCCATATGGGTAAAGCCGACGGTTTCGCGGTCCATCCACTGCACCATGAAGTGACAGCCAATCCCCGCATAGGCGCGCGCGCCTTCGGGCAGTTTGGTCGAGGAATTGTGCGGGCAGCCCGAACAGAAATAGGGCAGACGGGAGGCGATTTCCTCGGCGTTGTCGGCCCGGCGCGCATCGTCCAGTGCGGCGAGACCCGCCTTGATCGCCTCGGCATCGCGGCCTTCTTCGATCAGGATATTGCCGAGCTTTTCGGCGATCATGATCGGGTCGAGCGCGTATTTGGTCGGGAACAGCTCCTCGCGGTGGATGCCGCCGGCACCGCCCTTGTACCAGCCATAGACGCGGCGGCCCTGACGGTCGTCAAAGATCGCTTCCTTGATCTGGATCTCGATCAGCTTGCGCTTTTCTTCCACCACGACGATCAGGTCGAGATCATCGGCCCAATCGTGAAAGCCCTTCATGTCCATCGGCCAGGTCTGACCCACCTTATAGGTGGTGATACCCAGACGATCAGCCATGTTTTCATCGATATTCAAAAGGCTTAGAGCATGAACCAGATCCAGCCAGTTCTTGCCCGCCGCCACAAAGCCGATCTTCGCGCCGGGCTTGCCCCAGACCCGTTTGTCCATCTTGTTGGCGTGGCTAAAGGCCTCCGCAGCGAAGCGTTTGTAGTCGATGATGCGGTCTTCCTGTCGGAAGCGGTCATCATCCAGCCGGATGTTGAGACCATCTTCGGGCATGTCGAATTTCGGCAGCACCAGTTGCATCCGGTTGGGATCGCCATCCACGACCGAGGTCACCTCGATGGTGTCCTTCATGGTCTTGAGACCGACCCAGAGACCGGAAAACCGTGACAAAGCATAGCCATAGATGCCGTAGTCGAGGATCTCCTGCACACCGGCCGGGCTGACAATCGGCAGGTAGCAGTCCAGCAGCGACCATTCGGACTGGTGCAGGACGGTAGAGCTTTCGCCGGTGTGGTCGTCGCCCATCGCGACCAAAACACCGCCGTGTTTGGAGGAGCCCGCCATATTCGCGTGCCGCAGCGCATCGCCCGAGCGGTCAACACCCGGTCCTTTGCCGTACCATAGGCCAAAGACGCCGTCGTATTTGCCCTCGTTGCGGATTTCGGCCTGCTGTGCTCCCCAGAGCGCGGTAACGGCCAGGTCCTCGTTCAGGCCGAACTGAAAGGTGACGTCAGAGGCCTTGAGCTGCTTTTCTGCCCGTTTCATTTGTATGTCGACTGCGCCCAGCGGGGATCCCCGATAGCCTGTAACCAGACCGGCGGTGTTCAACCCCTGCGCGACGTCGCGCGCCTTCTGCATCAGCATCAGACGCACCAGCGCCTGAGTCCCGTTCAGAAGAATGGGCGACTTTTCAAGGTCATAACGATCATTGAGCGAGATCTTTTGCGTGCTCATCCGGGCCTCCTCAACCACGACTTGCTTGCATTTTGGATCCAATAATAGGTCATAAGTGCTGACCTGTATAGTCGCTTTCTTAAAGTTTACATGTCAGCAACCGGTAAGGTTTGAAGTTTAGCCATGACTTCATGTAGTTTGGGCGCGAGTAGCAGAAAGAGAAAACAATGGATTGGGACAAGCTCAGGATTTTTCACGCAGTGGCGGATGCAGGCAGCCTCACCCATGCGGGCGACAAGCTGAATCTGTCTCAATCGGCAGTCTCGCGCCAGATTCGCGGGCTGGAGGAAAGCCTGAACGCCACCCTGTTCCACCGCCATGCCCGCGGGCTGATCCTGACCGAACAGGGAGAACTGCTGTTTGACGCCACGAAAACGATGGCGAAGCGTCTGGAAACCGCCTCTGCCCGGATCCGCGACAGCGAAGAAGGGGTCTATGGCGAGTTGCGGGTGACCACCACCACCGGTTTCGGCACCCTCTGGCTGGCCCCGCGCCTCACCAAGCTTTATGAACAATACCCGAACCTCAAGATCGACCTGATGCTCGAGGAACGGGTGCTCGACCTGCCCATGCGCGAGGCCGATGTGGCCATCCGCATGAAGGAACCGAGCCAGGCGGACCTGATCCGCAAACGGCTGATGACGGTGCAGATGCGCCTCTACGCCTCGCGCGGCTACATCGACAAGAATGGCTGGCCCGAAACCATCGAGGAAATCAGCGAACACCGGCTGATCTGCCAGAGCCTGCGATCGGCCCAGGTCGGCTCCGCCGCCATCATGGTCCAGAAGCTGATGACCCATAACCCGCGCTCGCTTTTGACGGTGAACAACTACTTCGGCGTGTTGCAGGGCGTGCTGCAGGATCTCGGCATCGGAGTGCTGCCGGACTATGTGACCGAGGACTTCCCCGACTTGGTGCAGGTTCTGCCCAATGAGGACACCAATGGCGTGCCTGTCTATCTCGCCTACCCGGAAGAGTTGCGCCATTCCCAGCGGGTTTCAGCCTTCCGGGACTTTGTTCAGAATGAAATCTTCACCCATCGCAAGAACATGAAAGAACTCGGAAAAATCTGAGGCATGCCCAGATTTTGCGCGCAGTGCCGCAAAGCTATGCACAGAATGCATGGCAGGCTTGAGTTAACTTGTGTCCCAAAACACTTGCGGCAGCGCAGCAAGCACCCTACATGAGCCTCATGAAGACCGCGGCACTCGCCGCACTTCATACCTCCCTGTTGGACTTCGGCCGAGCTTAGTGCTCGGCCTTTTTTTTGGGCCCGATTGATCTCGGGCGATCTGGGCGTCTTTGGTCTGGCCTGGTGTCTTTGACGTCCGGTGCTGGTGTCCAGAGGACTGCCATGCCTGTCTGGCAGGGTTTCTATGTGCGCTTGACCATCCGGAGCGCCAGCGCCTTTTGCCTTGCGGTGGCCTTGCCGGACCAAAATCTGCAGACGCGCCGGATTGAAAGGCAGGGCCACGTCCGACTGCTGAAATCTTGGGCGATCAGCAAAGCGCGGAACCAGCTTCATCCCCTCTTTCCCCTGCGCCGCCCTTGCTCTAAAAGGCCGGGCAACATGAAGCCACCCGGGGGGCCATCTAGCGCCATGCAGGAACCAGCCATTACGCCTGAAGTGATCGAGAACCACGGTCTGAAGCCCGATGAATACGAGCTGATCCTGGAGATCATTGGCCGCGAGCCGACCTTCACCGAGCTCGGCATTTTCTCAGCCATGTGGAACGAGCACTGCTCGTACAAATCGTCGAAGAAATGGCTGCGCACCCTGCCGACCTCCGGCCCGCAGGTGATCTGTGGTCCGGGTGAGAATGCCGGCATCGTGGATATTGGCGATGGCGATGCAGTGGTCTTCAAGATGGAAAGCCACAACCACCCCTCCTACATCGAACCCTATCAAGGTGCCGCCACCGGTGTTGGCGGCATTTTGCGTGATGTGTTCACCATGGGTGCGCGCCCCATCGCCTCGATGAACGCGCTGTCCTTTGGCGAGCCTTCGCACCACAAGACCCGACAGCTGGTCAATGGCGTGGTGGCTGGCGTTGGTGGATATGGCAACTGTTTTGGTGTGCCTTGCGTGGGCGGTGAAGTGCGCTTCCACCCGGCCTATAACGGCAACTGCCTTGTGAACGCCTTTGCCGCCGGCCTCGTGAAGACCGATATGATCTTCTACTCCGCCGCTTCTGGCGTGGGGATGCCGGTGGTCTACCTCGGCGCCAAGACCGGGCGTGACGGGGTTGGCGGCGCGACCATGGCCTCGGCCGAGTTCGACGACACCATCGAGGAAAAACGCCCCACCGTTCAGGTCGGCGACCCCTTCACCGAAAAGCGCCTGATGGAAGCCACGCTGGAGCTGATGCAGACCGGCGCGGTGATCTCCATTCAGGACATGGGCGCGGCAGGCCTCACCTGCTCTGCGGTGGAAATGGGCGACAAGGGTGGCCTTGGCGTGCGTCTCGACCTTGAAAAGGTGCCGCAGCGCGAAACGGGCATGACCGCCTATGAGATGATGTTGTCGGAATCCCAGGAACGGATGCTGATGGTGCTGAAGCCCGAGCTTGAGGCCGAAGCCAAGGCCGTCTTTGTGAAATGGGACCTCGATTTTGCCATCGTGGGCGAGACCATTGCCGAAGACCGCTTCCTCATCATGCACAACGGCGAAGTCAAAGCCGATCTGCCGCTGTCGAAACTCTCCTCCTCGGCGCCGGAATATGACCGTCCTTGGGTTGAGACTCCGAAGCCCGCGCCGCTCGCCGCCGAAGACGTGCCCTCCATCGACCCGATCGATGGGCTCAAGGCGCTGATCTCCAGCCCGAACTACGCGGGCAAACAGTGGGTCTATGAGCAATACGACACCACCGTGATGGGCGACACCGCGCGCCGTCCCGGCCTAGGCGGCGGCATGGTCCGCGTGCATGGCACCGACAAGAAACTGGCCTTCACCTCTGACGTGACCCCGCGCTACGTCAAGGCGAACCCGGTTGAGGGCGGCAAGCAGGCGGTGGCCGAGGCCTATCGCAACCTCGTCTCCGTTGGCGCCAAGCCGTTGGCGACCACCGACAACCTCAACTTCGGCAACCCGGAAAAGCCCGAGATCATGGGCCAGTTCGTCGGCGCGCTGAAGGGCATCGGCGAGGCTGTGGCCGCGCTTGATATGCCGATCGTCTCCGGCAACGTCTCGCTTTATAACGAGACCGATGGCAAGGCGATCCTGCCGACCCCGACCATTGGTGCCGTGGGTCTGGTGGCTGCGGATGAGGAACCGATCCTGGGCGAGGCACGCGACGGTCATGTACTGTTGCTGGTTGGCGAAACCACCGGTCACCTCGGCCAATCCGCGCTGCTGGCGGAAGTGTTCAACCGCGAAGAGGGCGACGCCCCTGCGGTGGATCTGGCGGCAGAAAAGCGCAATGGCGACTTCATCCTCGCCAACCGCGCGCTGATCCGCGCCTGCACCGACCTTGGCGACGGTGGCCTTGCGCTGGCGGCCTTTGAGATGGCGGAAACCGCCGGCGTTGGCGTGACCCTTGATGTCTCCGACACCCCGACCCTGTTCGGCGAGGATCAGGCGCGTTACCTCATCGCCTGCAACTTCGATCAGGCCGAGGCGCTGATGAGTGCCGCCGGTCAGGCGGGCGTGCCGCTGGTTACGGTTGGCAAATTCACGGGCGACAGCGTGAAAATCGGCGGCTCTGATGCCTCCCTTGCAGAGCTGAGCGCGACTTTCCGCTCGAGCTTTGCCGCGGCGGTTGCCTGAGACAGGATCGGCGGGCTTTTTCGTGCCCGCCGCCTGAGTTCCCTGACGGGCCCGGCCGCCGCGATCTGATGCGCTGCCGGGCCCGCTTGGCATTGGTGGGCTTGGTTTGGCCTGCGACATCAACAGACCTTACAATCACGGTAGAGTTGCTTGCGTCCAGCGCGGCGCGGCCCTACATTTTGGCAAAAGACCACCCAAAGCAAGGATAGCCCCATGCCCATGCAGGCCCACGAAATCGAAGCCCTTCTGCGCGAAAGCTTCCCCAATGCCGAGATCCAGGTGGGCGGCACCGACGGGGTGCATATGTCCGCCATGGTGGTGGACGAAAGCTTTCGGGGCCTCAACCGTGTGCAGCAGCAGCGCGCCGTCTACGCTGCCCTGAAGGGCCGCATGGATGGCCCCTCCGGCGAGTTGCACGCGCTTGCCCTGACCACAAAAGCGCCAGAGTGAGCGAAACGCTGACGGCCTTTGCAGCTCTTGCGCTTCTGGTCGTCCTGGTGCTGGTTCACCTCTGGCCCTACATCGAAACCGATCTCGACCGGCGGCAACGCCAAAAGGAACTGGACAAATGACCGACGTAAAAACCCGAATTGATGAAACCGTCAAAGCCAACGACGTGGTGCTCTTCATGAAAGGCACCAAGGAAATGCCGCAGTGCGGGTTTTCCTCTCGCGTGGCCGGCGTGCTGAATTACATCGGCCTCGAATACACCGATGTGAACGTTCTGGCCGATGAGGAAATCCGTCAAGGCATCAAGGAATATTCCGACTGGCCGACCATTCCGCAGCTCTACGTCAAGGGCGAGTTTGTTGGTGGTTGCGACATCATCACCGAGATGACCCTCTCGGGCGAGTTGGACGGTCTGTTTGAGCAGAACGGCATCTCCTTCGACAAGGACGCCGCCAACAAGATCCGCGAAGCCAACGCCTGATCTTTCGGCCCCGACCACAAGACAGCCCGCCAACTCCTTGGAGTGGCGGGCTTTTTCATGTTCAGATCATGCCATCAGGCATTTTCCGAGAGTTCCACCGCCTCGTCAGGCGCCGCTTCCTCGGGGGTCTCTTCCTCGGCGTCCGGAGCGGCCTTCGCCTCGATCTCCTGCGCCAGCGCCTCGGCCCGGGCCGCAAGCTCGGCAAGGGTTTCGGCCACCTGCGGCGGCACCACCGGCACCTCGATCTGCTCAGGCTCGGGCGGTGGCGCATTGCGCAGCTCTTCGATCTCGGCCTCCTTCTGGGCCACCAGCGCCTCGCGCTCGGCCAGCTTGGCCTCGACCTCCTTGATCCGGTCCTCCACCGCGGCGGTCTTGTCCGCCAGCATGAGGCCCGCCATCAGCAACATCCGCGCTTCGGGCATCCGGCCGATCTGATCCGAGAGCACCTGCGCCTCGTCATCGAGCATGCCCGCCGCCATCTGCAGGAAACTTTCCTCGCCCTCCTGGCAGGAGACCTGAAAGTCGCGTCCCCCGATGTGAATGGTCACTTCCGGCATCAGACTTCCTCTCCTTCCGGCAGATTGGGCGCAGTGGCCAAGAGCGGCTCCAGCCGCGCCAGAACCGCGTTGACTTCCGCCTGATCGGTGGCGCGGGCGGCGCGCAGCCCCTGCACTTCCGCCTCGAGCCCGGAGTTGATCAATGCGGGATCGCCAACCCCTTCGGCATTGGCGGCACGCAGGGCCGCATTGGACTCGCGCAGCCGGTCGTTGCTGGCGCGCAGGCTCTGCAATTCGCTGTCGAGTTCGGAGAGCCGCTGGTCCAGTTCGGCGCTGACGCCTTCGTCCACCTCCGCTGCGCTGCCTTCGGCTTCCAGCGCCAAGAGCTGCGCCTTCAGTTCCTCGACCTCGATCCGGGCGGATTCCAGCTCCGCTTCCAGCGCGGCGCTTTCCACCGCTGCCGGGACATCGGTGCTGGCGCCGAGCACGGCCTCGTCCAGCTCCGCCTTCAACTGTTCGTTCTGCGCCTTCATCTCGGCCAGATCGTCCTCAAGCTGTTCGTGATCGGCTGCGGCCTGGTTGCGTGCGGCTTCCAGATCCTGCTTCAGCCGGGCCACTTCGCTCTTCAGCGCATCTGTGGCGACGGAATTGCCGACCTCGTTGCGCAGAAGTTCCAGCTCCTGCTGCATGGCGATCAGGTCCTGCGCGCCATCGACGGCGGCGACCTTCTTCTCCATGTCCTCGAGACGGCCATGCAGGAGCTTCAGACGTTCCTTCAGCTGGGCATTGGCCATCCGCTCGTCTTCGAGATCGGCCAGCAGCTCCGCATGTTTCTGCATGTCCAGGTCTTCGAGCGAGGGCACCGGCCGGTTCGCGTGTTTCTCCTCGAGCGCGGTCACCCCGCTGCCGATGCGATCCAGCGCAGCCTGAATGCGGCCCTGCAATTCGTCTAACTGCTCCATGCGTTCCTCTGCGTTCCTTCCGCTATCTGCCGCCGCGTCCCTGCCCGGTTGTCGCCGCCTCCTTGGACCGCCTTTGGTCCTTGCCGCCGGATACGTCCTGCGACGGGCCGGGGCTTGCGAAAAGCGGCCCAAGATGGGGCCGCCGGGACGAATCAACTGCAAAGCGCTCAGTCGGGCTCAGCTTATCTCAAGAAGGGGTAAAACACCCCCCTTGTGCTTTCAACCACTTGCACGCGGTCCTTCGCGCAGATCCGCGCATAATGAGGCTTCAATGCTTGATCTTTGCCCCGAGGCTGTTATCCAGCCAAAAACCCTGAGAACCCAAAGAGGAACAATTCAGTGGATCTGACAGCCCTGCGCAGTGAAAACCCCGAACATTGGAACAAAGCCGCCGCCATCCGTGCTCTGACGCTCGATGCGGTTGCCGGTGCGAACTCCGGTCACTCCGGGATGCCGATCGGCATGGCGGACGTGGCCACCGTGCTGTTCGAAAAGCATATGAAGTTTGATGTTAGCGCTCCCAAGTGGGCGGATCGCGATCGCTTCATCCTGTCTGCCGGCCATGGCTCGATGCTGATCTATTCGCTCCTTTATCTCATGGGCGATGCGCAGGTGACGCTGGATCAGATCAAGAACTTCCGCCAGTCCGGCGCGCTGACCGCGGGCCACCCGGAAAACTTCCTGCTCGACGCGGTTGAGGTGACCACCGGCCCGCTCGGCCAGGGGATCTCCAACGCGGTTGGCTTTGCCATGGCAGAGGAAAGCCTGCGCGCCCAGTTCGGCCGCAAGATCGTCGATCACTACACCTATGTGATCGCCGGTGACGGCTGCCTGATGGAAGGCGTCAGCCAAGAGGCCCTCGGTCTGGCCGGGCGGCACCAGTTGGGCAAGCTCATCGTCTTCTGGGACAACAACAACATCACCATCGACGGCACAGTGGAGCTGTCGGACCGTACCAACCAGGTGATGCGCTTCAAAGCCTCTGGCTGGCACGTGCAGGAAATCGACGGGCACAACCCGGCGGAAATCGACGCGGCGATTGAAGCGGCGAAAAAGTCGAAGAAGCCCTCGATGATCGCCTGCAAGACCCATATCGCTCTGGGTCACGCGGCACAGGACACCTCCAAGGGCCATGGCGCGCTGACCGATGCGGCCCAGCTTGCGGCTGCGAAAGAGGCCTATGGCTGGAAAGGTGGCGCCTATGAGGTGCCCGCCGCCATTAAATCCCAGTGGGAAGCCATTGGCGCCCGTGGCGCCGAAGAGCGCGCCGCCTGGGAGGCCCGTTTTGCCGAGATGTCCCAGCAGAAGCAGGACAGCTTCACCCGTCGCTTTGCCTTTGACGCGCCGAAGAAGCTCTCCGCCACCGTGAAGGCGCTGAAGAAGCAGATCTCCGAGTCCCAGCCCAAGGTTGCGACCCGGAAGGCCTCGGAAATGGCGCTGGAAGTCATCAACCCGATCATGCCGGAAACTATTGGTGGCTCTGCCGACCTCACCGGGTCAAACAACACCAAGACCGGCGACCTCGGTGTGTTTGACGTCGACAACCGCAAGGGCCGTTACGTCTATTGGGGGATCCGCGAGCATGGCATGGCGGCGGCGATGAACGGCATGGCGTTGCATGGCGGCATCCGTCCCTACGGCGGCACCTTCTTCTGCTTCACAGACTATGCGCGTCCCGCGATGCGTCTGGCGGCCCTGTCGAAGATCCCCACCGTCTTTGTCATGACCCATGACTCCATCGGTGTGGGCGAAGACGGTCCGACCCACCAGCCGGTCGAGCATCTGGCGATCTGCCGCGCGACGCCGAACACCTGGACCTTCCGCCCGGCGGATGCGGTGGAGACGGCGGAAGCCTGGGAAATCGCGCTGACCTCGAAAGAGACCCCCTCGGTGATCGCGCTGACCCGTCAGAACCTGCCGACCCTGCGCACCGAGCACAAGCTCAGCAACCTGACCGAGAAAGGCGCCTATGTGCTGGCCGAGGCGGAGAGCAAGCGTCAGGTGATCCTGATGGCGTCTGGCTCCGAGGTTTCCGTGGCGATGGCGGCGAAGGACATCCTCGAGGGTCAGGGTATCGGTACCCGCGTGGTCTCCGTTCCCTGTATGGAGCTGTTCCTGGCGCAGGACGAAGCCTACCGCAGGAAGATCCTGCCCGCAGGCCCGGTTCGCGTGGCCATCGAGGCCGGCGTGCGCGCGGGCGGCTGGGACCGCTTCCTCCTCGGCGAGCGTGGTCAGGAGAAGAAAGCGGGCTTTGTCGGCATGACTGGCTTTGGCGCCTCTGCCCCGGCGGAAGAACTGTTTGTCAAATTCGGCATCACTGCCGAGGGCACAGTCGCCAAGGTGAAAGAGCTGCTGGGCTAAGGCCGCAGCCGGGGAATGGGGGCGCTGCCCCCGGCCCTCCGGGCCTCCCCCGGGATATTTACAAGAAGATGAAGGGGCGCTCCGGTCTGGGGCGCCCTTTTTTGAGCAGCGGGATCAATGGGCAGGCTTGCTGTCGAAAAGCGGGGCAATCACCTTGGTTGCCAGCGGGATCAGGGCGAGGCCAATTGCAAACCCAAGGATCCCGTCCACAACAGCCTTGCTGATCCACTCCAGCACCGCGTCGCCCTGGCCGATACCATGGGCAATGGCATGGATGGTGTCCTCTGGCCAGTGCCAGCCCATCTGATGGGCGGAATGCACGATGATCGAGCCACCAACCCAGAGCATGGCGGCGGTGCCGACGATGGAAAGGAGTTTGAGAAACCAGGGCATGAAGGCAACGATACCGCGCCCCAGCGCCCGTGTGGCTGACAGCCGTCCCACCTTGCTCAGCCAGAGGCCGACATCGTCCATCTTCACGATCACCGCCACGACTCCATAGACAACGATGGTGATGAGGATGCCGACCACCGCAAGTGTGGCCGCCTGGATCCAGAGCACATCGCTCTCGATGGTGGACAGCGCGATGGTCATGATCTCGGCGGAGAGGATGAAATCGGTCTTGATGGCGCCCTTGACCTTCTGTTCCTCCAGATGGGTCGGATCGCCGACCCCATGGCTGCCATCCGGCCCGCCGGACTGCTCGTCATGAGGCAGAAGCACATGGGCAATCTTCTCCGCCCCCTCAAAACAGAGATAGCATCCGCCGAGGATCAGGAGCGGCGGCACCAGCCAGGGCGCGAACTGCTGCATCAAGAGCGCCACCGGCAAGAGGAAGACCAGCTTGTTGATGAAGGAGCCGCGTGCGATCCGCCAGATCATCGGCAATTCACGCGCCGGATGGAAGCCGGTCACGTATTTCGGCGTCACCGCCGCGTCGTCGATCACGATGCCCGCCGCCTTGGAGCCGGCTTTCATCGATTGCGCCGCCACATCGTCGACCGAGGCGGCGGCCACCTTTGCAATTCCCGCCACATCGTCCAACAGGGCCAGAAGACCGCTCATGTCCCATCCTTCTGTCTATGAGTTCTCTTGCACAACACCTAAGCCGAGGACGGGTTCCGCATCAAGCGTGCCGCTTTGCAGCATTTTCCCCTGCCCGCCTCCTGGCCAGTTACCGCAAACGGGTATTCACTGTTAACGCAACCAGTCATGTTTTGCGCTAACAGTTTGTGTTTACTAACTTTTTCCCTTTTACCCGAGGTTAATGCCCTCTATAGGCTGGCGCAAGTTCAGGGTTTTCGTGGAGACGACAGAGATGACCATCAAAGTTGGAATCAACGGGTTCGGGCGAATTGGCCGCTGCACCCTGGCGCATATCGCGGCGAGCTATCGCAACGACATCGAAGTGATCAAGGTCAATGCCACCGGCCCGATCGAGGCGGCTGCACATCTGATCAAATACGACTCCGTGCATGGTCGCTTTCCCGGCCAGGTGGATTTCAGCGAGGGCCGTCTGAACCTCGGTCGCGGCGACATGCAGATGTTCTCTACCTACAATATGGATGAGCTGGACTGGGAAGGTTGTGACGTTGTGCTCGAATGCACCGGCAACTTCAACGATGGTCTCAAGGCCAACAAGCACCTGGAACGCGGCGCGGGCAAGGTCCTGCTCTCTGCGCCCGGCAAGAACGTCGACCGCACCGTGGTTTACGGTGTGAATGACGAAGAGTTGCTGCCGACCGACAAGATGGTCTCCAACGGCTCCTGCACCACCAACTGTCTGGCGCCGCTCGCCAAGGTGCTGGACGAGGCCTTTGGCATCGAACATGGTATCATGACCACGATCCATTCCTACACCGGCGACCAGCCGACGCTGGACCGACGGCACAGCGATCTTTATCGCGCACGCTCTGCCGCCATGTCGATGATCCCGACCACCACCGGCGCGGCCAAGGCGCTGGGAGAAGTGCTGCCGAACCTCAAGGGCCGTCTCGACGGCTCTGCGATCCGGGTGCCGACGCCAAATGTGTCCTGCGTGGACCTGACCTTCCGCGCCGGTCGCAACGTGACCGCAGAAGAGGTGAATGCCGCCGTGCTGGAAGCCTCCAAGGGCCATATGTCCCGCGTGCTCGGCTATGAGCCGGCGCCGCTGGTCTCCACCGACTTCAACCACACCGAGGAAAGCTCCATCTTCGCGCCGGATCAGACCCGCGTCGTCGACGGTCGCATGGTCCGGGTGCTGGCCTGGTACGACAACGAATGGGGCTTCTCGGTGCGCATGGCCGATGTGGCCACCGCGATGGGCCGCCTGAACTGAGGCGATCCTGAAAGGCGGGTTAACCGCCCTGAGGTCCAACGGGTTGAGAAAAACCGCCCGGTCAGGCATATCTGACCGGGCGTATTTCATTCAGGCCACATCATGACCAATCGAATTGCCATTATCCTCGGACTGCTGATCCTCGCGCTCCTCGCCATCGACACATTGATCTTCGGCACCAGGCATCTGGTGTTTCTCGGCAAGAAGCTGTTCGAACTGATCGAATGGCTGGCCTTCTGGCGCTGAGGACGAGGGATAGCCTCCCGTAACGGAGCCGCGCCGATGCGCCGCTCCGGTGCTCTTTGCCGCAGGGTCTGAGGAGACTCAGCCGCCCAGACGCGCCTTCAGCTTTTCATTGACCTGTGCAGGCACGAATTTGCTGACATCGCCACCCAGGCGGGCGATTTCCTTCACCAGCTTGCTCGCAATCGCCTGATGCTTGGCTTCGGCCATCAAGAACACGGTCTCGATACTGTCGTTGAGCGCGCGGTTCATGCCGACCATCTGGAATTCATACTCGAAATCAGCCACCGCACGCAGGCCGCGCACGATCACCTGCGCCCCTACATCGCGGGCGCAATCAATGAGCAGGTTCTCAAATGGATGTGCGACGATCTCGGTGCCGGTCTGGGCCGAGAGCTTTTCGCACTCCGCCTCGATCATCGCCACCCGCTCCTCCAGAGAGAACAGCGGTCCCTTGTCCCGATTGATGGCCACGCCGATCACCAACCGGTCCACCAGCGCCGCCGCACGGCGGATGATGTCGATATGCCCGTGGGTAATCGGGTCGAAGGTTCCGGGATACAAGCCTATGCGCATGGGCCCCTCCTGCCTGCGTCACGTCTGCGGGCACGCAATCATGTTGCGCGGCGGTTTGCAAGTGCGTGTAAATACTTAGTCGGTTTCCCGCCGTCAGGTAAGGCGGCGGGACCTAGCATGAAGGGGCGCCTCAGTGGCCCATGATCATGCCTTCCAGCGCGGTTTTCTCCATCGCAACTTCCGCCAACTGTGCCTTCACCACATCGCCAAGAGAGATGATTCCGACCAGCACCCCGTCTTCCACCACGGGCATGTGACGGAAACGCCCCTCGGTCATCTGGCTGAGCGCATCCTGAACATTGCTGTCCTGCACGCAGGTCACCAGCTTGCGGGTCATATAGTCCTCGACCTTGTGCTCGAGGCAGACGGCCCCCACTTTGGCCAATTGTCGCACGATGTCGCGTTCGGAAAGGATACCCAGCGCGGTTTTCTTGTCCGAAGACACAACCACTGTGCCAATGCCATGTTCTGACAGGAGTTTTGCGGCAGCTTCCATCGTGGCCTCGGGCCCGATGGTGACAATCTCCGCAATATCCTTGGACTTCAGAATCGACTTTACGAGCATGTTGCGCACCCTTGAAATTATATTTCACTCCCTCAAGGTTTGCCGCAAGATCGCGTCAAGTCAAGCCTTCCAACCGCTCCACCTCGTCGCGGATTCCCTTTGATAGAGCCTCGGCAAAGCGGTTGAGCCGGTCGCTGCGCTGATCGCCCTGATGGCGCACGAGGTAAAAGCTGCGGCTGAGGTGAAAGTCCTCTTTCAGGATCTTGCGCAGGGGCCGGTGGCTGGGCAGCGCAAAATCATGCACCACACCAATCGCGGTGCCTTCGGCCAGCATCTTGATCTGCACCGAGACCGAATTCGAGGCCAGATGCACCCGCTCCACCCCGAGATCGTTGAGGTAGTCGAGCTCGCGGTCGAAGATCATGTCGGGGATATAGCCGATGACACGGTGGTTCTGCAGCTGCTCCAGCTTTTCGATCGGCGGCGCGTCCTTGAGGTAATAGCGCGAGGCGGCCAGATGCAGGTGATAGTCGCAGATCTTCTGCACCAGAAGCTTGCCGGCGGTCGGCGCGCTCACCGTCACTGCCATATCGGCCTCGCGTCGGCTGAGGTTGATGACACGGGGCAAGGCGACGATCTGGATATCGAGGTCCGGGTTGGTGCGCGAAATCTCGGCGCAGACCTGCGGCAGGATGTAATTGGCACAGCCATCCGGCGCGCCAATGCGGATCTGCCCGGAGAGCGTGTCGCTCGGCCCCGACAGGGCCTCCTCGCCCGCGCGCATTGCCAGTTCCGCCGCCTCGGCATGGGCCAGAAGCCGGTCCCCGGCAGCACTGAGCGCATAGCCCTGTGGCGATTTCACAAAGAGTGAAGTCTTCAGCGCCTGCTCGAACCGCGCCACCCGACGGCCCACGGTCGCAGGGTCCATCTTCAGGACCCGTCCTGCCCCCGACAGGCTCGACTCCCGCGCCACCGCGAGAAAGACCTTCATATCGTCCCATTGGGGTTCCATTTGCCGGAATCCTCCAGTCTTTTAGTAAAATTCGACAGGTCGACGCTACATTAACCATTTGCGATATTGCAAAGCCTTTTTGAAACCTTTCCTCTTTTCCCGCGTTTTTTGCAATCCTATGCTGCCGCCCAACAGGATTGACAGGAGGATGTCCGATGCAGGAACTCACCCATTACATCAACGGCGAACACGTCAAAGGCACCTCGGGTCGCTTTGCCGATGTGTTCAACCCCGCCACCGGCGAAGTGCAAGCCAAGGTGCCGCTGGCCTCCAAGGCCGAGATGGAACAGGCCGTGGCGATTGCCGCCGCCGCGCAACCCGCCTGGGCCGCCGTGAACCCGCAACGCCGCGCTCGGGTGATGATGAAGTTCGTCGACCTCCTGAACCGCGACATGGACAAGCTGGCCGAAGCGCTCTCGCGCGAGCACGGCAAGACCCTGCCGGACGCCAAAGGCGATGTGCAGCGTGGTCTTGAGGTGGTGGAATACTGCATCGGCGCGCCGCAAATGCTCAAGGGCGAGTTCACCGACAGCGCCGGCCCCGGCATCGACATGTATTCCATGCGTCAGGCGCTGGGTGTGACCGCGGGCATCACCCCGTTCAACTTCCCAGCGATGATCCCGATGTGGATGTTTGCCCCCGCCATCGTCTGCGGCAACGCCTTCATCCTGAAGCCTTCCGAGCGTGACCCCTCCGTGCCCCTGATGCTCGCCGAGCTGATGGAAGAAGCGGGCCTGCCCAAGGGCATCCTGCAAGTCGTAAACGGCGACAAGGAAGCGGTGGATGCGATCCTGTTTGATCCGATCATCCAATCCGTGGGCTTTGTCGGTTCCACCCCGATTGCGGAATATATCTACGGCACCGGCTGTGCTCAGGGTAAGCGCGTGCAGTGCTTTGGTGGCGCCAAGAACCACATGATCATCATGCCCGACGCGGATCTGGATCAGGCCGCCGACGCGCTGATCGGTGCCGGTTACGGCGCGGCCGGCGAGCGCTGCATGGCGATCTCGGTTGCGGTTCCGGTGGGTGACGAGACCGCCGACCGTCTGATCGACAAGCTGGTGCCCCGCATCGAAAAGCTGAAGGTCGGCCCCTATACCGCCGGCAATGACGTGGACTACGGTCCGGTTGTGACCGCCGCCGCCAAGGAAAACATCCTGCGTCTGGTGGAAACCGGTGTCGAGCAAGGCGCGAAGCTGGTTGTCGATGGCCGCAACTTCAACCTGCAAGGCTACGAGGACGGCTTCTTTGTCGGCCCGCACCTCTTTGACCATGTCACCCCCGACATGGACATCTACAAAAAGGAAATCTTCGGTCCGGTTCTGTCGACCGTGCGCGCCAAGACCTATGAAGAGGCCCTCGGCTATGCGATGGACCACGAGTATGGCAACGGCACCGCGATCTTCACCCGCGATGGCGACACCGCGCGTGACTTTGCCAACCGGATCAACATCGGCATGATCGGCATCAACGTTCCGATCCCGGTGCCCTTGGCCTATCACACCTTTGGCGGCTGGAAGAAATCTGCCTTTGGCGACCTCAATCAGCATGGTCCCGATGCGTTCAAATTCTACACCCGCACCAAAACAATCACCTCGCGTTGGCCCTCGGGCATCCGTGAGGGCGGCGAGTTCAACTTCAAGCCGATGGAATGATCCCCTGACCTCTTGAGTACTGAGGCCGCCCCACCCGGGCGGCCTTTTTTCATGGCGATTTCGGCATGTTTCCGCGTCTCACGCAAATGTCACCGCTGCGCCCACTGGCGCTGCACGCGGGTTTTTCATAGGGTGCCGAAAAATAACGAGCATCCATTCATAAGAGGTTCATCCCTTGTCCCGCTTGCAGTTCTCACGCCGCGCGCTGATCGCCAGCGCTGCTGCCTCCTTCGCCACCCCGTCGCTCCTGCGCGCCCAGTCCACCGACGCCTTCCCGACCGACGAGGCGGCGATCCGGGATCAAATCCCGGTGCAACGCAATGTGTCCGCCTTCCAGCAGCAGCATTGGCAGGACCACTTCGACTCCCTGGGCGTTGGTTGCCTATTGGCTGATATCAGCAGCCGGGCGCTGCATTACTGGGGCGAGGATGGCGAGACCTACATGCTCTTCCCCTCCTCCGTGCCGATGAGCGAAGAACTCACCCGCCGCGGCTATACCAAAGTGGTGCGCAAGCAAGAGAACCCGTCCTGGACCCCGACCTCCAACATGCGCGAGCGCGATCCCACCCTGCCGGTGCGCATCGACGGCGGCGATCCGGGCAACCCGCTCGGGACCCGGGCCATGTATCTTGACTGGCCGGCCTATCTTGTGCATGGCACCCATGACACCCGCAAGATCGGCCGTCAGAGCTCTTCAGGCTGCATCGGTCTTTACAATCAGCACGTGGAAACCCTCTACCCGCTGGTCAAGGTCGGCACCCAGGTGCGCCTGGTCTGATCCCGCCTTCTCTTCGGCTGCACTGAAGAGAGCAAACTTAAAGCCGCGCCCGAGGTCCCCGGGCGCGGCTTTTTTTTAGTCTGAAATGGCCCACGGCCGGCCTGTCAGGCGGGGAGCCCCATGGTCTTGGGACCGTTTCCGGCACGGTAGTTGAGGAATGCCTGTTCCAGCAACCGCTCGAAATCGCGGGTATACCCCTTGGTGTCGAACAGCGGTGCCGCGCTACGCGCAAGGCTGATGCGGGCGCGGATATCGGCCAGATAGTCCACGTCCTGCGCGATCCGCAGCGCAACTTCCTTGTATTTCTTCACGCTCGGCGTCACCAGGTCCGGCAGGCCGGCGGCAGTGAGGATACTGCCTGCCACCCGCGCGGCAAATTGCTCGCCGGTCTTGGTGACCAGCGGCAACCCGGCCCAGAGCGCATCGCTCGCGGTGGTATGGGCATTCACATTGAAGGTGTCGAGGAACAGATCGGCATGTTTCAGGCGTGCCAGATGGTATTCCGGTTGCAGGCGGCCGGTGGGGATGATCCGCGCCCCGTCAACGCCGCGTTTCTCCGCTTCCAGCCGAAGAGTATCCTCGACCGGCTCCTTGGAGACATAGAACCACAGCACGCTGTCGGGCACCTCGCGCAGGAGCTCCATCCAGATGTCGAATTCCTTCGGTGTCACCTTGTAGGGGTTGTTGAAGGAGGCAAAGACAAAGCTGCTCTCCGGCAGGCCGTAGCCCTGCCGCGACTTGTTCACATCGGCGATGAACCGACGGTCATCGTTCGGCTGGTAGCAATTCGGCATGTAGAGGATCTTTTCCGAATAGTGCTGCCGCAGGTTGGACGGAATGGTGATCCGGTCCGCGATCATGTAGTCCATCGACTTCAACCCCGAGGTGCCGGGGTAGCCGAGATAGGCAATCTGCACCGGCGCCACCCGGTCATTGAAGATGTCCAGACGCCCCCCTTCGGTAAAGCCCTTGAGGTCGACCGCGATATCGATGCCATCGCGACGGGCCAGATCCACCAGCTGGGCGGTGTTCATGTGGCGCACGTCCTGGAACACATCCGCCTGCCGACGTGCCCGCTGATGTTCGTGGTCCATGTGTTTGGAGCCGTAGTCATAGAGGTAGATCTCGAACTTCTCGCGATCATGGGCCTCCAGCATCCCGCCGATCAGGTGCATGGTGGCGTGGTTGTAGTAGTCGTTCGAGAAATAGCCGATGCGGATTTTCTGGTCGGCGGCGCGGGCGCTGGTGGGCGGCCAGGCCTTGACGGAGGCCTTGTAACGCGAGCGGTTCAATGTTTCCGACCGAAGCTTCTGGAACGCCCCGTCATCGCAGAGCGACAGGAAGGCAAAGGGATCGGAGACAACCTTGGGGTCATTGAAGACCTTGAGATAGGTCGGGATCCGGTCCCAGTCGTTCCAGCGCAGACGATGCGCCTTGAGGTGCATCATCCGCGACAGGGCGATCAGGTTCTTCGGATCGAAGCCGACCGCGATCTCGAAATAATCAATGGCCTCCTCGAATTTCTGCATCTTCATCAACAGCGTGGCGATGCTGGCGTAATGGTTGCCGACCTTCGGCTCCAGCGAGATCGCCTTCATGTAGCAGCTCAAGGCCTGAGGCAGCTGCTCCATGTCCTTGACGAGCACATCGCCGAGTTGGGTGTGCAACTCGGCATTCTGGGGGTGGAGCTCGATCGCCTTGCGCAGGAGCGAAATCGCCTCCTTGTTCTGATGTTTGAGGATAACCTGACGGGCCTTTGTAAGGAGGGCCTTGGCCCGGTCCTTCGGCTTTTCGCCCTTCTTCATGCCCGCCCGCAGACCATGCTTCATCTCATAGGCGAATTTCGCCCGGTTCTGCGACTTGACCGAATTGGCAAATTTCTCAAAATCGGGAACCGCCGGAGTGCCGGTCAGGGTCACCGCGAGTTTGCTGGTTTGGCTGGGCTGCGACACGGGTCTCTGCTCCTTCTCAGTCATCTGGGGACGCCCACTCCTCCCGGATCCTAGGCGCGCTTTGTCCCAAGTTGTGGCAAAGAGATCTTAAAAAACTCCTCAAATCAGAGGAGAATGCGGAGAAAATCCACCGCACTCCCGTCGGCGCAACCCTGCAAGGCGATCTTGCGCAAGCGCAGCTTGCAGGACAGTCTGCCGCGGCGTATTAAATAAACAGTCGTTCAATTCCTGCGGTGCAAAGCGCCGCAGCAGAAGGGGGAGGAGAGCCCATGGACTTCGCAATGACAGAAGAGCAGACGGCCATTTTCGACATGGCGCATGGCTTTGGCCAGGAGAATATCGCGCCCTTCGCCCGCCAGTGGGAAGCCGAAGGCACCATCCCCAAGGCTCTCTGGCCCAAGGTGGGCGAGCTGGGCTTTGGCGCGCTCTACGTCAGCGAAGACGCCGGAGGCTCTGGCCTGAGCCGGCTCGACGCGACACTGGTGTTTGAGGCCCTGTCGATGGCCTGCCCCTCGGTCGCGGCCTTCCTGTCGATCCACAACATGTGTGCCAAGATGCTCGACATGTTCGCAAGTGACGAGCTGAAGGCGCGGGTGATGCCCGATGTCCTGAGCCTCAACACCGTCCTCAGCTATTGCCTGACCGAGCCGGGCTCCGGCTCCGATGCCGCCGCGCTCAAGACCCGCGCCGAGCGCACCAACGAGGGCTATGTGCTGAACGGCACCAAGGCGTTTATCTCCGGTGGTGGCTATTCCGACGCCTATGTCTGCATGGTGCGCACCGGCGAGGACGGCCCCAAGGGGATCTCCACCCTCTACGTCGAGGATGGCACGCCGGGGCTGTCCTTCGGCGGGCTTGAGGACAAGATGGGCTGGCGCTCGCAACCCACCGCACAGGTGCAGTTCGACGATTGCGCCGTGCCCGCAGGCAATCTCGTGGGCGAAGAAGGCCAGGGTTTCAAATACGCGATGAAGGGCCTCGACGGCGGCCGTCTGAACATCGCCGCCTGCTCGCTGGGTGCAGCGCAGACCGGCCTGACCAATACGCTGAAATACATGTCCGAGCGCAAGGCCTTCGGCACCTCCATCGATCAGTTCCAGGGCCTGCAATTCCGCCTCGCGGATATGGAAATCGAGCTGCAGGCGGCACGCACCTTCCTGCGGCAAGCGGCGTGGAAGCTCGACCAGGGCGCGCCGGATGCATCGAAGTTCTGCGCCATGGCAAAGAAATTCGTCACCGAGACCGGATCGAAGGTTGTCGACCAGTGTCTGCAACTGCACGGTGGCTACGGCTATCTCGCCGATTACGGCATCGAGAAACTGGTCCGCGATCTGCGCGTCCATCAGATCCTCGAAGGCACCAACGAGATCATGCGGGTGATCGTCGCCCGTCACCTTCTGGCCGAAAACCGCTAAGCCCCTTGGAAGGAGGCCGCCCGAGATGAGCGACATCCAGATCCGTATCGAAGGCCGCGCAGGCCGGATCACCCTGACTCGTGAAAAAGCCCTGAATGCGCTGTCCTATGACATGTGTTTGGCGATCCACGCCGCACTGAAAGCCTGGGCCAAGGACGACAGCGTGGCGTTGGTGATCCTTGATGCCGCCGGCGACAAGGCCTTCTGCGCCGGTGGCGACATTGCCGAACTCTACGAGACCGGCACCAAAGGCGATTTCGCCTATGGCCGCAGGTTCTGGCGGGACGAGTACCGCATGAACGCGCGGATCTTCGAGTATCCGAAACCGGTGGTCAGCTTCCTCAAGGGCTTCACCATGGGCGGTGGTGTCGGCATCGGCTGTCATGGCACCCATCGCGTGGTGGGCGAGACCTCGAAACTCTCCATGCCGGAATGCGGCATCGGTCTGGTGCCGGATGTGGGCGGCTCGCTGCTGCTGGCCTTGGCGCCGGGTCGCTTGGGCGAATACCTCGGCACCACAGGTTATCGGATGAGCGCGGGCGATGCCCTTCACGCGGGCTTTGCCGACTTTTTCATCCCAGAGGATCAGTGGCCTGCCTTGATCGCTGAGATGGAACAGAGCGGCGAAGTCACCGCGCTGGAGGCCGCAGCCCAACCCGCCCCCGTGAGCGCCTTGGCCGCGATGCAGCCCGATATTGACGCCTGTTTTGGCGGCGAAAGCGCTGGAGACATCCTGACGGTCCTGCGGGCGCGCGACGATGCTTTTGCCACCGACAGTCTCAAATCCCTGTCGCGCGGCGCGCCCCTGTCCATCGCCTGCACCATCGAGATGATCCACCGGTTGCGCGGCGCAACCACAACCATGCGCAAGGCACTCGATCTGGAATACCGCTACACCTATCGCGCGATGGAGAAAGGCGACTTTCTCGAGGGCGTGCGCGCCCTCCTCATCGACAAGGACAAATCCCCCAAGTGGCAATATGCCGATGGCGCGGTCCCGACCGTGGCCGTCAGCCAGATGCTGACGCCGCTTGGCCCCAATGCGCTGACTTTTGAGGAGGAGTGAGCATGAAAATCGGATTTATCGGCCTCGGCAATATGGGTGCGCCCATGGCCGCAAACCTCGCCAAGGCGGGCCATGACGTCACAGGCTTTGACATGGCCAAGGTCGAGGTCGCGGGCGTCACCCTCGCGGCTTCGGCTGCCGCAGCGGCAGAGGGCGCCGAAGTGGTCATCACGATGCTGCCCAACGGCCAGATCCTGCGCCATGTGGCGGCAGAGATCATTCCCGCGATGGCGGCAGGCGCGGCTCTTGTCGATTGCTCCACCGTCGATGTGGACAGCGCCCGCGCGGTGGCCGAACAGGCCGAGGCGGCCGGACTTCTCGCCGTCGACGCACCCGTCTCCGGCGGCATCGGCGGCGCGGCAGCGGGCACGCTGACCTTTATGGCCGGTGGCTCGGATGTTGCTTTTGCCAAGGCGGCCCCCCTGTTCGAGATCATGGGCCAGAAGGCGGTTCATTGCGGCACCTCCGGCGCCGGTCAAGCGGCCAAGATCTGCAACAACATGATCCTCGGCGTCACCATGATCGCCACTTGCGAGGCCTTTGCGCTGGCCGACAAGCTCGGCCTTGATCGTCAGAAGATGTTCGACGTGGTCTCTACCTCCTCCGGCTACAGCTGGTCGATGAACGCCTATTGCCCGGCCCCCGGCGTTGGGCCAACCAGCCCCGCCGACAATGGCTACAAACCCGGTTTCGCGGCGGAACTGATGCTGAAGGACCTCCGCCTCAGCCAACAGGCCGCCGACAGCGCCGATGCGGATACCCCGATGGGGCAACTGGCCGAAGCGCTATACACCCAGTTTGTCGAACGCGAAGAGGGCAAGGGGATGGATTTCTCCGCGATGCTGCCCCGGTTCGAGAAACGCACGCGCTCCTAAGCGTCCGACGCCATGGCGATGAGGGCCTCCCGCGTGCCCTCATCCGCCGGGAACAGGCATTCGATGCGCAGTTCCGACAGGGCCACATCCTCTACCGTGCCGAATTGCGCGATGGTGGAGAAGAACGACAGGGCGACCGTGCCCATGCGATAGCGCGCGGCGATGACGCTGGGCATCGGGTTGGGCCGCACAGCCCCGCGCTGACGCGCCTGCAAGGTGGTGATATGCCCCTCCAGCACAGCATCGCTGCCGACCTGCACCCACTCGCTGCGCAGCCGATGCAGGGTCATCTGCTCCACCTCGTCGAGGTTCTCGATCCGGCTGCGAAAGACCGCATTGTCCAACAGGGCCACGAGCAGACTGTCACCAACCGCGATCCCCGAGGCCTGCAACAGCACCCGCGCCGGGCCATTCAGCGCCACCAGCCGCCAGTGCCGGTCCAGTGCAAATCCGGGATAGGGCGCATGGCGCTCCAGCATCCAGTCCATGGCCGCACGCAAAGGGGCCATCGCCGCCTCCGACAGGTCCCGTGCCGGATAGGCCGCCGCGTAACCCGCCGCCGCCAGCAGCGCATTGGTCGCCCCCTGCGGCAAATGCAGGCTGTCGGCCAGCCGCAGCACCATGTCACGGCTGGGCTGGGCCCGTCCGGTCTCGACAAAGGAGAGATGCCGCGCCGAAATCTCGGCCTCCAGTGCAAGGTCGAGCTGGCTCATCCGTCGCAGTGCGCGCCAATCCTTCAGCAATGGTCCAAATGCCTGCATGAATCCTCCCCTTGCGGCCGACAATACTCCGATCCCGCCCGCGCTACACTTACCTCCGAGGTAATTGAAGTCATGATGGCTTTGGGAGGATCACTGCGCAGACCATTCTGCAAAGGAGATCCCCTTGGCCCCCGCAACCACCGCCCACCTCTTGAAGTTCGCCGCCCTTGGCACCGCTCTCTTCGGTCTCGCGCTGGCACTTGCCCCCCATTTCGGAGGACAGGCCGCTATCGACCTGTTCCTCGACCTCGCCTTTCTGCCGCTGGACTCTGGTCAAGGGAGCGGCGCGGCGGAGACCCTGCTGGCTCTGGCGATCAGTGGCGGGCTGATGGTCGGACTCGGGGTGCTGGTGTGGCAGGTTTCCAGCCTTGTCCTGCCGCAGGACCCGCGTCTGGCACGCCGTTTGCTGATCCCGACCCTGCTCGCCTGGTATCTGCCCGACAGCCTGGGCTCCTATCTCTCCGGCGCCCTGTTCAATGTGGTGATGAACACAGGCTTTCTGGCGCTCTTTTTGATCCCCCTTGCCCTGATGCGGGTGGATCAGGATCGCGCGGCGCAAAAGGGTCTGCCCGCGCGCTCCTGAGCACCACGCTCAGCTTTCGATCCGCACCGCGCCACTGGTGGCATGGGTGAAGTCGGTCTCGCTCGGGTTCCCCTTCACAGAGACATCGCCGCCGCTTGAGGCCTTGGCCGTCACGCTCTGGGTGGCGGTGATGTCCACATCCGCGCCGCTGGAGGCTGAGGTCCGCACGGCGGCGCAACGCAGACCGTAGGCACCGATCTGCGCCCCGCTGGAAGCCTTTACGTCCAGCCGCTGGCATTGGCCCGTGATCTCCAACTCTGACCCGGAACTGGCGTCGAGGTAGATCAGTTCCGCTTCGATGCCCTGCGCCGTGACCTCGCTGCCGCTGGAGAGGTCGAATTCCACCTCCTGTGCCACTGCGCCGCTCACCGACACCCGTGCCCCGGCATGGGCCGACAACCGCGAGAGTTCGGGCAATTCGACCGTCACCTTCAACGTGCCGTCAAAGATCCCCATCATCGGCGACCAGCGTTGTTTGCGCTGGATCGTCAACTGGTCGTCCCGCTGGCTGATCCGCAACGGCGACGTGCCGGTAAACCCGCCTGCCTCCGCGGTCACGCGATACCCCGATGTGCCGGAGATCACCGTGACTTCAATGCCTTCGCCCGCCTTGATCCGCGTGAAATCCGTAAAGTCATAACTGGTTTCCTCCGCCTGTACCGTCTGGGTCGTCAGCGAAAGAAAAGCCGCAGTGCCGAGCATCGGCAAAAATCTGAGCGTCTGCATGAAATCCCTCCAATGTTAAACTCGTTCACATCAAGTGATGTTAAGCCACGTAACATACAAGGGGGCGTTAGAGATTTTTTGGGGGTTTGACGCCGGTCAACGAAAACAAAAATCCCCGCCACGATGGGCGGGGATTTGTTTCATTCGGCGGCGACTTTCTTGCGCGCCTCCAGCATCGGCTTGAGGTAGCGTCCGGTATGGCTTCGCGGTTCCTCCGCCACATCCTCCGGCGTGCCGGTTGCAACGATCTCGCCACCGCCATCGCCGCCTTCGGGACCAATGTCGATCAGCCAGTCGGCGGTCTTGATGACGTCGAGGTTGTGTTCGATCACCACCATCGAATTGCCCTGTTCCACCAGCTCATGCAGTACTTCGAGCAGCTTTTTCACATCCTCGAAATGCAGCCCGGTGGTGGGTTCGTCGAGGATATAAAGCGTGCGCCCTGTGGAGCGTTTCGCCAGTTCCTTCGAGAGTTTCACCCGCTGCGCCTCACCGCCCGAGAGCGTGGTCGCTTGTTGGCCAACCTTGATATAGCCAAGGCCCACCCGCATCAGCGCATCCATCTTGTCCCGGATCGCGGGCACGGCGGCAAAGAACTCCTGTGCATCTTCCACCGTCATATCAAGCACATCGGCGATGCTCTTGCCCTTGAACTTGATCTCCAGCGTCTCGCGGTTGTAGCGCGCGCCCTTGCAGGTCTCGCAGGTGACATAAACGTCCGGCAGGAAGTGCATCTCGACCTTCAGCACCCCGTCGCCCTGACAGGCCTCGCAGCGCCCGCCCTTCACGTTGAAGGAGAACCGCCCCGGTTTATAGCCGCGCGCCTTGGCCTCCGGCAGGCCGGCGAACCAGTCGCGGATCGGGGTGAAGGCACCGGTATAGGTCGCCGGGTTGGAGCGTGGCGTGCGCCCGATGGGGCGCTGGTCGATGTCGATCACCTTGTCCAGATGCTCCAGCCCCTTGATGGTCTCGCAGGGCGCCGGAGTCTGACGGGCGCCGTTCAATCGCATGGAGGCGGTCTTGAACAGGGTCTCGATGGTCAGGGTCGACTTGCCACCGCCAGAGACGCCGGTCACGCAGACGAACTTGCCCAAGGGGAATTCCGCCGTAACCTCCTTGAGGTTGTTGCCGGTGGCCTTGACCACTTTGATCATCTTCTTGTTGCCCTTGCGGCGGGTCGCGGGCACCGCAATCTCGCGGGTGCCGGCCAGATACTGACCAGTGAGCGAGCCGACATCAGCCTCCACCTCTTGGGGCGTGCCTTTACTGACCACTTGACCGCCGTGGACACCCGCGCCCGGGCCGATGTCAAAGACGTAATCGGCCTGGCGGATCATATCCTCGTCATGTTCCACCACGATCACCGTATTGCCCTGATCGCGCAGGTTTTTCAGCGTGGTGATCAGCCGGTCGTTGTCCCGTTGATGCAGACCAATAGACGGCTCGTCGAGCACATAGAGCACCCCGGTGAGGCCCGAGCCGATCTGGCTCGCCAGTCTGATCCGCTGGCTCTCGCCCCCCGACAGCGTGCCGGCATTGCGGCTCAGGGTCAGGTATTCAAGGCCGACGTTGTTGAGGAAGCCGAGCCGCTCGCGGATTTCCTTGACGATGGCGCGGGCGATCTCCTGTTTCTGCGCGGTCAGTGCCTCCGGCACACTTTCGATCCAGGCCAGGGCCTCGCGGATGGACTTCTCCACCACCTGCCCCACGTGATCGCCGCGAATCTTCACCGCCAGCGCCTCGTCGCGCAGCCTGTAGCCCTCGCAGTGATGGCAGGGACGGTTGTTCTGATAGCGTTCGAATTCCTCGCGCACCCAGGCGGAATCGGTCTCGCGATAGCGCCGTTCCATATTGGGAATCACGCCCTCGAACACCCGGGTGATATTGTAGACCCGCCCGCCCTCGTCATAGCGGAACTCGATCTCTTCCTCGCCGGAGCCGAAGAGGAAGACCTGCTGCACATGGGCGGGAAGATCCTTCCACGGCGTGTTCTTGTCGAACTCGTAGTGACGGGCAATCGCCTCGATGGTCTGCAGGAAATAGGGCGATTTGCCCTTGCGCCAGGGGGCCAGCGCGCCGTCATAGACCTTGAGCGTCGAATCCGGCACCACAAGCCGCTCGTCAAAGAAGAGCTCTACCCCCAGACCGTCGCAATGGGGACAGGCCCCAAAGGGCGCGTTGAAGGAAAACAGCCGCGGCTCGATTTCGGGGATGGTGAAGCCACTGACCGGGCACGCAAAATTCTCCGAGAAGGTGATGCGCTCAGGGTCGCCCTCGCGCGGGGCGGTCTCAAGGATCGCGATGCCATCCGCCAGATCGAGCGCAGTGCGCAGGCTGTCGGCAAGACGGGTTTCAAGCCCCTCCTTCACCACCAGACGGTCGACCACAACGTCGATGTCATGGCGGAATTTCTTGTCGAGCGTCGGCGGGGTATCAAGCTCGTAGAACTCGCCATCCACCTTGACTCGCTGGAAGCCCTGCTTGCGCAGCTCCAGCATCTCCTTCTTATACTCGCCCTTACGGTCGCGCACGATGGGCGCCAGCAGGTAGCCGCGGGTGCCCTCCTCCAGCGTCATGATGCGATCGACCATATCCTGCACCTGCTGCGCCTCGATGGGCAGGCCGGTTGCCGGGCTGTAAGGCGTTCCGGCGCGGGCAAATAGGAGACGCAGATAGTCATAGATCTCCGTCACCGTGCCGACGGTAGAGCGCGGGTTCTTCGACGTGGTTTTCTGCTCGATGGAAATCGCCGGGCTGAGGCCGGAGATGTGATCCACATCCGGTTTTTCCATCATGTCGAGGAACTGGCGGGCATAGGCGCTTAAGGACTCGACATAGCGCCGCTGCCCCTCTGCATAGATGGTGTCAAAGGCCAGGCTCGACTTGCCCGATCCCGACAGGCCGGTGATCACCACCAGCTCGTCGCGCGGAATATCCACGTCGATGTTCTTCAGATTGTGCTCGCGCGCGCCGCGGACCTCGATGTTCTTCAGCTCAGCCATATCGCCCCCAAACTTTGCAATACACATAGGGGCTGCGCTGCGAGTCTCCAAGCAAAAAAGCGGAACATACAGAGAACAGTTAAAATCTGGTGATCATTCGCCGATGGCGACGGCACGGGCGCGCACGGAGCCAAGAATCTGATGCACCAGCGCCCCGCCGAGGAACAGGACCGTCACCGTCAGAACGAGGCCGGAATAGCCGCCCTGGGCAATCACGGCCACCATCAGCGGCGTGCCGATGGCATTGCCGAGGTTACCTGCCTGAGACATCGCCCCGTTCGCCTCGGACTGATCGGAGGCGCGCAGGTTGAGTTGCGGCACCGAAGCGAAACTCGCCCCCTGCACAAGACCGAAGGCGGCAGCCAGCGCCAGACAGGCCAGCGGATCCCCGGGCCTCACCAACAGCCAGAGCATCGCAGCCGCGCAGAGCAGGAACCCCAGTTGTACCAGCCTCACGCCTTCCATGCGGCGCAGCAGGTAGACCCCCAGCGTCATCGAGATGAGGATCGACACCAGGGGCATCGCCCCCATCACAAGGCTGCGAACGTCCTCGGCGATAAAGGGCGGCAGAACCGTCAGGACCGCCACGAAACAGCAGGTGTAGAAGACCCAGCCCGCTGCCGGCGCCAGCCGGTAGGGCGAGCGATAGATATGCAGATGCAGCGCGGGAAGATCGGCCAGCCGGGGATAGGCACTGCGGGGCGGAACCGGCATGTCCCGCAGCGCAATCTGGAGCAGCACGGCCAGGGTCGCCATGATGGCGGCATGGGCGGCAAAAAGCGACAGGATCCCCTGCGCCTTGACCAGCGGAAGACCGATCCAGCTCAGGATCGCAAAGGCGACGCCAAAGAAGGTGCTCCAGAGGGTCAGTGCCAGCCCGCGGGTCCGCTCGGTCGCCAGGAGCGCCATCAGCGTCGGCGCCGCCACCACCACGCCCAGATGCGAGATCCCCTCGATCACCCGCGTCAGCAGAAACAGGGGAAAGGACAGATGCAGCATCTGCAAGGCCGACATGCCCGCGCCCAACCAGAGCGACCAGACCAGGGTGCGGCGATATCCAAAGGCAGAGACGAAGAGGCCGGCAACCACGCCAAAGACGATCCCGAGCACACCAACCAGTGACACTGTCCAGCCCATCGCCGGACCCACTCCGGGATAGAGACGCGGCAATAGATCAAAGATTACACTGATCTTGCCATATTGCGCTGCAGCGCCCAGACCGGCGATCCAGATCAGCAGCACCATGCCCCAGTGGGTTCGTACCTGTTGCATAATCGCGCCGCCCCTTTCCCCTGATGTCGCGTCGAACCTGTGCAAAACCTGCCAAAAACCAAACTGTTGTCGTTATGGCTAACGCAGAGTTGGCATTTGCGCCAGCGCAAATGCGGGAGAGCGACGCGAGGGCCGGGTCTCAGGTTTTGCGCGCCAGGGCCCAGGCGCAAATCGGCATGGCGGGATCATTGCTGAGGTCATCCTGGTCGGGAAGATGGTCCGGCGGCCAGGGCTGTTCCAGATTCCGGCGGGCGACATGGCGGTTGCCCCATTGCTCGGCTTGGATCTCCGCCGCGTCAAACCCGCATTCCACCAGCAGGTTTTTCAAGCCGCGGGCGCTCCAGCGCGAACAATCGTTGGGGGCAGCGTGAAAGGGAATGTAGAAAGGCACCGCAAGCCAGAAATGCCCGCCTTTTTTCAGCATCCGGCGCACATTGCGGGTGGCGGCATAGGGCCGGTCCAGATGTTCCCAGACCTGATTGGCCAGCACGAGATCGAACTTCTTTGGCCGCCCGTCGTCCCCGAGCACTGGCCCCTCGCAGATATCAAAGGCCGGATAGCGGTAGATCTCGTAGGAGCGGAAGCTGAACATCTGCCCCCAATGGCCTGATATCTCGGCAACATCCAGTCCCTTGGGGCCAAGGGACTGGATCATCTTGCGACTGGCGGGGCCCATGACCACGCGATTGAGGCTGGCCATGGGCGCCCGTCCTTAGAAGTGGATGGCGCGACCGTAGGCGTCCAGCACGCTCTCGTGCATCATCTCCGACAGGGTCGGATGCGGGAAGACGGTGTGCATCAGGTCCTCTTCGGTGGTCTCCAGCTGGCGACCGACCACATAGCCCTGGATCAGCTCGGTCACTTCCGCGCCGACCATATGCGCGCCGAGGAGCTCGCCGGTCTTGGCGTCAAACACGGTCTTGATCAGGCCTTCCGGCTCGCCCAGTGCAATCGCCTTGCCGTTGCCGATGAAGGGGAAGCGGCCGACCTTGACGTCATAGCCCAGCTCCTTGGCCTTGGCTTCGGTATAGCCGACCGAGGCCACCTGCGGATGGCAATAGGTGCAGCCCGCGATGCTTTCCGGCTTGACGGGGTGTGCATGTTTGCCCGCGATCAGCTCGGCCACCATCACGCCCTCATGGCTCGCCTTATGCGCCAGCCAGGGCGCGCCGGCGATATCGCCGATGGCATAGAGCCCCTCGACCCCGGTGCGGCAATAGGCGTCGGTCACCACATGGGTGCGGTCGACCTTGACGCCAAGCGCCTCCAGACCCAGGCCCTCGACGTTGCCAACGATACCCACGGCAGAGATCACGGTGTCAAACTCGTGCTTCTCGATCTTGCCGCCCACCTCGATATGAGCGGTCACCTTGCCAGCGGCGCGGTCAAGCTGTTTGACCATCGCCTTTTGCATGATCTTCATGCCCTGCTTTTCGAACTGCTTCTTGGCGAATTTCGAGATTTCCTCGTCTTCCACCGGCAGCACGCGGTCCATCACTTCGACCACAGTCGTGTCGGCGCCAAGCGTGTTGTAGAAGCTGGCGAATTCGATGCCGATCGCGCCGGAGCCGATCACCAGCAGTTTTTTCGGCATGCGGACGGGCTGCAGCGCGTGTTTGTAGGTCCAGACCAGATCGCCATCGGCCTCCAGCCCCGGCAACTCGCGCGCCCGCGCGCCGGTGGCGAGGATGATGTTCTTGCCCGCCAGTTCCTCGGTGCCCTTGTCGGTCTTGACCGAAACCTTGCCCTTGGCCGTCACCGTCGCGGCGCCCATCACCACATCGACCTTGTTCTTCTTCAGCAGGCCCTTCACCCCCGCAGAGAGCTGCTTGGCCACCCCGCGCGAGCGTTTCACCACTGCGTCGAGGTCATAGCCGATGTTGTCGGCCTTCAGACCAAACTCCTTGGCGCGCTCCATCAGGTGAAACACCTCGGAAGATCGCAGCAGCGCCTTGGTCGGGATGCAGCCCCAGTTCAGGCAGATGCCTCCCAGATGCTCGCGTTCGACCACACAGGTCTTGAGCCCGAGCTGGGCGGCGCGGATGGCGGCCACATAGCCCCCCGGTCCGGCGCCGATTACGATCACGTCATAGGATGCTGCGGCCATAGTGTTCCCTCAACGAACAAAGATCCAAAAAACTAGTTTACCATTAAACTAATTCCCGCAGTGCCGCAACAACGTAAGGTCACCCCGGGGCGACCTCGCGAAAAACTGCCGCATTGCCGCCACAGAGCCTAGCGCGGGGACTTTCAAAGAAAAAGCCCCGCCGGTGCGGCGGGGCCTGTTTCACTGCGAGCCGGGTTTGGCAAAGCCTGTCAGGCGATGGCCTCCAGCTCGCGCACGGTGGAGCCATAACCGCCGGCATTCACGTAATCGAGCTCCGGCGCGGTGCTGGTGCGGCTCAGCGCGGCATTGCGATAGGGGAACCGACCGAACTGGCGGATCACCTCGCGATGGGCGCGCGCATGCAGCAGGTTCGACGCCCCGGTCAGCGGCATCCGCTCATGCATCAGCCGCACGCAGCGGTCCTGATCGCAAAGGCTCTCGGAATGCATCATCGGCAGGTAGAAGAACTGCCGCGCAGGCTCGTCGATGCGCAGGTCCCATTTGCGATCCACCGCCGCCTTGGCGACGGACAAGGCCACCTTGTCCGATGCAAAGGCCAGTGCCTCCCCGCGGAACATGTTGCGCGGGAACTGATCCATCAGGATGATATAGGCCAATGCGCCGCTGGGATAGGTCAGCCAGAGCGAATAGGCACCTTCGCAGGCCTTCTCCCAAGTGTCCAGAAACCGGGTGCGGATCTCAGAATCCAGCACATCATCTTGACGATACCAGCCTTGCTCTCCAACCTCGTCGAGCCAGAATTCCAGTATCTGTTCAGGGCCTGCCATCGGGCTATCTCCACCGCCTGTTAAACTATCGTAACCGCACTCAGAGAGCCCGATTCAGGCCTGAACTACAAGTGACGTTAGGTTACAAAACCGCCAGTCCGCGACACAGTCGTGAACCGGCGACATGTTTTGAGCGGCTTTGTGCCATCAGCCCTTGTTGGCGGCGCTGTCCTGCCCTTCCAGCTCGGTGTCGATGGCATATTCCTGTGCGAATTCCGCAGCAACAGAGGTGGCGGTTGGCGTCACCACCGGCATATGGCCGGTTTCCTCGACCGGCACCGTGGCGCGCTGGGTGGCGCGGTAGAGCGCATAGACCACCATCATGCCCAGGAGCACCGCCATGAACAGGAAGAAGCCGTTAGGCCCGAAGATCTCGTCCGACATCAGCCAGCCGATCAGCACCGGCCCGGCAGAGGCGCCGAGCCCGTTGATGAAGATCAGCCCGCCCGAAGCCGCCGCCATGTCGTCATGCTCGAGAAAGTCGTTGGTATGGGCCAGGAGCAGCGAATAGAGCGGATTGACCAGCCCGCCGATGACAAAGGCAGACCCCAGCAGGTAGACGAAATTGTCGCCGAACAGCATCGCAAAGATAGAGGCGGCAGAGGCGACGCCGGCCACGAAGATGATGAGCACCCGCCGGTCCATCTTGTCCGACAGGTAGCCGAGCGGGAATTGCAGGAAGAGCGCGCCGACATAGAAACTCGCGGCAAAGAGCGAGATCTGATGCAGCTTCAGCCCGGCCTCGGTGGCATAGACCGCCGCCATGCCGAATTGGGCGGCAAAGACACCCCCGATCAGGAACATGCCGACACAGCCCAGGGGCGAGGCATCCATCAGCTGGCGCAGGGTCATCCGCTTGGCGGTGTCAAAGGCCGGGGTCGGCGAGATCGACAGCAGGATCGGCGCAAAGGAGACCGAAACCGCGATCGAGGCAATCACAAAGGGCAGATAGCCGGCCGGATCCCCGATCAGGATGAAGCCCTGCGCAGCCACCAGGCCGAGGGTCATCACGATCATGTAAAGCGACAAGGCCTTGCCACGGTTCTCGTTGTCGGCGGCATTGTTGAGCCAGCTTTCCGCGGTCACGTAGACGCCGGAGAAGCAGAAGCCCACGATCAGCCGCCCGATCATCCAGACCACCGGGTTCGGCAATGCCGGATAGAGGATCATCACCGCCGAGATCAGCGAGGCGAGCGCGGCAAAGACCCGCACGTGACCGACACGCCGGATCATCCCCGGCGCCATCCAGGAGCCGATCAGCAGGCCGACAAAGTAGGTCGACATCACCAGCGACATGGTGAAGGTCGAATAGCCCTCGATGCCGCCGCGCACGCCCAAAAGCGTACCCTGCAGCCCGTTGCCGAGCATCAGCAGCCCGAGACCCAGAAGCAGCGCCCAGGCACTGGAAAGAACTTGCAGCATGACGTCTCAATTCCCTCGGGTCGAAATCAGGAGCCCGCGTCTGGCGCGGGGGCGAATGGCGGAAGCCGGGCCTTGTTCGGCCAGCGGCGATGGATGGTTCGGGGCGCGGGTGCCGCGCGGGCACACGGATCCGAAGATCCCTTTATCGCCCCCATTGCCGCGGTATGGCCCCGTGGGAACGACTCAGGTCGGACCTTTGGCGACCTTCCCACAGAAGTGTAAAGGGTCAACCCCTCGCCCTGACCTGCGTGTCGGCGCCGCTCTGGACGACTGGCCCGCCCGGGCAGGCTCAGGGAATCAGCAGCGAGGCATCCCCGTAGGAGAAGAAACGATAGCGCTCCTCGACCGCATGGGCATAGACCCTGCGCATGCGCTCCTGCCCCATCAGGGCTGACACCAGCATCATCAGGGTGGATTTCGGCAGGTGGAAATTGGTCATCAGCGCATCGGCGACCCGGAATTGGAACCCCGGATAGATGAAGATATCCGTTTCCCCTTCCCAGGCGCGGATCTCGCCCTGCGCGCGTGCCGCGCTTTCAATGAGCCGCAGCGCCGTGGTGCCGACCGGGATCACCCGCTGACCTGCGGCCTTGGTGGCGGCGATCTCGGCGGCGGCGGCAGCACTCACCTGCCCCCATTCGGCATGCATCTTGTGGGTGGTCACATCCTCCACCTTAACCGGCAGAAACGTGCCCGCCCCCACATGCAAGGTGACATAGGTGAAGGTGACGCCCTTTGCCGCCAGCGCCGCGAGTAGGGGCGCATCGAAATGCAGGCTGGCGGTGGGGGCTGCCACCGCGCCGGAGTTTTTGGCCCAGACGGTCTGGTAATCGGTCTTGTCCTGGTCGTCCGCGGCGCGTTTGGCGGCGATATAGGGCGGCAGCGGCATGGCCCCGGCCTCGGCCAGCGCGGCGTCGAAATCCTCGCCCGCGAGGTTGAAGCGCAAGCGACCCTGGCCCTCGATCACCTCGACAAGTTCCGCACTCAGCCCCGCGCCAAAGCGGATCACCTCGCCCGGGCGGATCTTTTTCAGCGGTTTCAGCAGCGCCGCCCAGCAGCCATCGGCCTGCGGTTCCAGCAGCGTCACCTCGATGCGCGCCGCCACCGGCCCCTGTGCCGAGTCGCGATGGCGCTGGCCGCTGAGCCGCGCCGGGATCACCCGCGTGTCGTTCAGCACCAGCCGGTCGCCGGGCACCAGCCAGTCCAGCAAATCGGTCACCCGGGCATCGGTGATGCGGTCCTGTTCTGCCACCAGAAGACGCGCGGAGGAGCGCGGCACGGCGGGCCGCGTCGCGATCAGGTCTTCGGGGAGGTCAAAGTCGAAATCACTCAGTTTCATGGCCCGCGCGATACTGCGGGCGGCAGGGAAAGTCCATGCCCGAGACGCAGGTCGCGTCCGCTTGCGGGGTCAGCGGTTCTCGCTGCGCCGCTTGCGCCCTTCCAGAAGCGAGTCGCCACTCTCCGCCTGCGGGGCCGCCTCCTGCCCGGGCGGGGTCGGCTGCTCGCCGCGGAACACCTCCCGCAGGAAACCCGGAGCAATGCCGGACAGCGGGTTCACCGAGACTTTCGGGTCATCTGCCAACCCCTTGAGGGTAAAGGCAAACCCAAAAAGCCCCTCGCCCTTGCGGGTCAGGACACTGCCAATCGCATTGACCAGGTAGATCGGAGAGAGGACCCCACGCATGTTCATCTCGCTGGCTTCAAGGTCGAAGATCCCGTCGAGCGACAGGCCAATGGACGGCCCCACCGCCGAGGAGGAATGCAGCGTCAGATAGCGCGAGCCGAGGCGGAAATCCGCTTCGACACCGGTAAAAAGGATGCCCTGCCCGGACAGCTCGTCAAACAGCCCAACGAGGCTCAGCGAATTGATCAGCGCCGCAATCGCCGGGGCCCGCTTGATGCGGATATTCTTGACCCGGAGTTGACCATTGTATTCCCCCGCCGCCTGGGCCGGGATCAGGGTCATCTCGAAATCGCCACCGAACCCGTGGCGCATCACCCCGGCGGAGCGAAAGACCCCACCGGCATCACCGGACCGCAACCGCATGGCCATGCCGCCGGATTGCGGCACCACCACACCTTCGACCGGAGTGAGGGTGTTGAGATTGCCCGTGAAGGCGCCATTGAAACCACCACGGGTGTCGAACCTGCCCTGGAACCGGGACAGCGAGATGGTGTCGGTAACCTGCAGCCGATTGAGCGACAGGGTGATCGGGGTATTGCCGCCGCCGGACCCGCCAGCCCCGCCCGCGCCGCTGGAAAAGGGTGCCCGCCGAAGGTCCAGCCGCCCGCCCGTCATCGCCACGGCCGGCACGCCCCCCGCCCGCCCGGTAAGGGTGACCGGCCCGTCCAGCCAGCCGCCCACCGTCAGCGCCGAGAACTCCGCCCGATCCAGCCCACCCTCGCCGTTCAGGGTGATCCGCCCCCTTGCACTCAACCCTGGCGCCTCCAGTTCGAGATCCTCGACCGAAGGATCCGCATCCAGAATCGTCCGCAGCGACAGCCTCCCGGCACTGGCGGCCTCCTTGCGCCAGGACAGTTCCGGCATCCGCAGGCTAACGCCTTGCAGATCGCTGCTGACCGTCAGCTCCGGCGGCTGTCCGGGCGGCAGGACCACATCAAAAAGCGCCCGCCCGAGCCCATCGAGACTGCCCTCTGGCAGGCCGATCCGGAGCGCCGTCAGCGTGGCCGGCGACAGTTCGATCTCGCCGGAAATCCGCCCCGGCAAAGGCGTTCCGGGCTGGATCTCCTGACGCCAGCTGGCGTCGATCGGCACACCGGCAAATCGCCCTGGCCCAGAAACCTGCACATGGGTGTTGTCCCCCTTGAGCGTCAGCTCCCGCGCGGCCAGCTCATAGCCGGGCACCAGTACCTCGCTGCGCACATCCCGCAGGGTGCCGCGGTAGTGATAGGCGATCTCGGCCACATCCAGCGTCTCCCGCAGCGGCAGCATCGCGGTGGCGCTGACCTCCACCTGCCCCGATCCGAGGCGCACCGGCAGTCCCGCCTTGTCCAGCACGGTCAGGGGCTCCCGGTTCAGCAGCGACAGCGCCGCCAGCGCCCGCCCCTTCGCGTTGGCCCGCAGGATCCCGAGACCATCCTCTCCCTTGAGTCCGGTGTCGGGGATGATGAAGGAGGTGCCGGCCAGATCCACATCCCCGCCCTGCCGCGCGGTCATCCAGCCTTCGGTGGCGGTGACCACCAGCCGCTTGCCGTAGATGCTGAGCTGCCCCTTGACCCGCTCCAGCAGGGGGTAATGCTTGTTGAACTGCAGCACGCCATTCTCGAAGCCGAGGTCGAGGGCGACAAAGGGCGGCGCCCCGTCGCGGGCGCGCAATGCCACCTGCGCCTCTTGGATATCGCCCGCCATCACGTTGTCGATGAACCATTTCCGCGGCTTCGGCGGGGCGGAGGGAGGCCACATCGCCTTGACGGTCTCCACATCCACCCGGTTGGCGCTGCCCTGCAGGTCGTAGTTCCAGCCCTGTGCCCCGGCCTCGGCACTGCCCTGCAAGAGCACATTGGTCTCGCCCCGTTGCACCAGCATCTCGCCGAGGTGAAAGCGGAACGGGGCCAGTTCCAGGCGAAAATCCGTGCTGACTCCGCTGAACGACAAGGGCTCGGGATAAAGCCGCAAGGGGTTGACCTTGAGGTCGGAGAACTGCAGCTGCCCAACAAGCTCGGTCAAGCGGCCATCCTGGACGCCGACCAGTTCCGCCCGCCCCTCCATCTGGCCGCTGAGCCAACCGCTCTCGATCGAGAGCCGCGAGAATTCCAGTTCCTGGCGCGCCGGGGTGAAGGTGAAAAAGCTCTGGGCAGCGGCCAGCGGGATCGGCTTCAGCCCCTCGCTCGGCTGAATCACCCCGCTGCCGATCTCCAGACTGGCCGACAGCGGCAGCAGCACGCCGTCGCTGTCCACGGCCCCCTTGAGCGCGCCGGAGATTGGCGCCTTCAGCACGTCGAGCCAGCCGAAGGCCGGGCTCTGGCTGGCGATGTCCACGCTTGGGACCTGATCTACCACAACCGCGAATTCCGCCGCGGTGTCACCGATATCGGAGCGGTACTGCGCCTCCACCGTGCTGGCATATTCGCGCCCGCTGAGGATCGAGAATCCCGCCTCGATCTCCACATTGTCGCCCTCGCGGGTGAGCAGGATCGAGCCGCCATCCATGGTCCAGGCCCGGTCGATGCGCCGATCCTCATAGCGCAGGGTCACCGCTTGCGTCTCCACTCGGGTGAGCGCCGAGAGGATGGGCAATTCCAGCTGTCGGTCCCATTGGTCGATCAGCTGCGGCAGGTTGCGCGCCTGCCGGAACGGCGCCGCCCCGTCCGAGAAGGTCACCGCCACCGCGCCGCCACTGTCGCGTTGCAGGGTGGCGAAGAGACCAGAGAGCGAGATCACCTTGGGCCGAACCTCGCCGCGCAGAAGCGGGCGCATCGCCAGCGATGCCTGTGCGTCTTCAAGCTGGATCGCAGGGCTGCCATCGGCATAGGAGAGGGTCACATCACGCAGCGACAACCGGGGCCGCCAGCCGCGCCGCACCACCAGTTCGATCTCGCCGAACTCGATCTGCAGGCCGCCCAGCTGCGCCTCTATGCGCCGCTCCGCCTCGGCCCGCAGCCAGCCCGGAACGTCGATCCGACGATCCAGCAGCAGGTACAGACCCGCCCCCAGCACCGCACAAAGCGCCAGAAGCCAGAGCCCGCCGCGACCGCACCGACGCAGCCAGCGCCGCCTGCGGCTTCCTCGAACATCCGCCGGGGTCACGAATTTTGTCAGATCTTCCTGCGGTGGCGCGACGATCTCTGCTTTTTCTTCGCCCGACATGATCTATGTATGGCTCGCAACGCAACGACGCCCTGCAAGCCAACCCCTGGCAAGGCAACCTGCGCGACAACAATGGGAGACCCAATACATGCTCGAACCCTCTGACCTCGCCCCCGCATTCACCCTGCCCCGCGATGGCGGCGGCGCGGTGTCCCTTTCGGACCTGAAGGGTCAGGCCGTCGTCCTGTTTTTCTATCCCCGCGATGATACTCCGGGTTGCACAAAGGAATCCATTGGATTTTCGGAGCAGTTGCAACCCTTTGCCGATGCAGGTGCTGCGGTTTTCGGCATTTCGCGCGACACCGTGGCCAAACATGACAAGTTTGTCGCCAAACACGGGCTGACCGTGCCTCTGCTCTCCGATGCCGATGGCACCACCTGCGAGGACTATGGCGTCTGGGTGGAAAAGAGCATGTACGGCAAGAAAAGCATGGGGATCGAACGCTCCACCTTCCTCATCGATGGTGAGGGGCGGATCGCGCGCATCTGGCGCAAGGTCAAGGTCCCCGGCCATGTCGAAGAGGTGCTGGAGGCGGTGCGCTCCCTTTGACCCCTTGACCAAGGGGCGGTCCCAGTTGGGGGCGCCCTTTGCATAGCCGGTTGCGTCGCCCAGCCGAGAATGGCACAGGACCCCCCGCATGTTCCCACCGGAGGCCGCGATGACAGATCTGACCCTTGCCGAAATGGCCACCGAGGTACTGACCACCGCCGATGGCCGTGCCAAGACCGCGCTGTCGCGCCGTCACGCTGCGCTCTGGAAGGCCGCCCGCAGCGGTGCGGCGGATCCGATCGCCATCGGCAATGCCAACCCGCCCCGCCATCCGGCCCGCCCGGCGGAGCCTGCGCTTCTCAGTCCGCGCGACGTGCAACGTCGCCGTCCCGGCTCGCCGCAGGGGCGCATCGCGCTTCTTCACGCGGTGGCCCATATCGAGCTCAATGCGGTGGACCTGCACTGGGACATCATCGCCCGTTTCACCCATGTACCGATGCCACTGGGATTTTACGACGACTGGGTGAAATCCGCGGATGAGGAATCCAAGCATTTCAACCTGATGTGCGACTGCCTTGAGAGCCTTGGCAGCCATTATGGCGCCTTGCCCGCCCATGCCGGCATGTGGCGGGCCGCCGAGGACACCGCCGAGGACCTCCTTGGCCGTCTCGCGGTGGTGCCGATGGTGCTGGAGGCGCGCGGGCTTGATGTCACCCCCGGCATGATCGAGATTTTCCGCAAGGCGGAGCTGCAGGAGGCCATTGAGGCGCTCGAGGTGATCTATGCCGAGGAAGTCGGCCATGTCGCCTATGGGTCGAAGTGGTTCAATTTCCTCTGCGGGCGCAACGATCTCGATCCCAAGGCAGAGTTCCACCGGCTGGTGCAGCACTATTTCCACGGCGCCCTGAAGCCGCCCTTCAACGAGGAAAAACGCGCCGATGCCGGACTGCCGCCGGATTTCTACTGGCCGCTGGCCGATGGTGAGGCCCCGGCCTACGCGCGCTGACAGTTGGCGTGAGGCTGGCAGGCGACTGGGATCGGCGCCGACTCACCCTCACCGCAGCTCCGGACGGCTGGCCCCGGCCAAACCGCGCCTTGTCGGCGGCTTTTCGCCCAGATCCATCGAATTGCGCGACATTCCCCCACGAAGGTCGGAACAGGGTTGCCGGATAGTCACAGTCTGGCTATTCCATTCGGCCAAGGCCGGGCCGTCCGCTCTGCGGAATTCCCGAGGCAGCTTTCCCGGGCTGTGCAGTCAGTTTCTGCGCGTGCCTCCGGGGTGGGCGACAGAGCTGCCTCAGACCCATGCGGGATCACGCCGAAAGGCGGACCATGGCCGGGGGATGGAACAAGGAATAGAAAATCGTGCGACGCGGTTTGCCACTGAAGGTGCATGCGTTCCTGGAACGCAGGTTTCCTGAACGTCGGGTCTTTCTGAAGTCCGACACTGACACGCGGTTCATCCGCCTCTCTTCGGAAACCCAGCTGGTGGTGGTCACCGGGCTGACCCTGTCGGTGGCCTGGGCGATTGTCGCCACTGCCATCGTGCTGATGGACAGCATCGGCTCGGGCAATTTCCGCGATCAGGCCCGCCGCGACCAGCAGGTCTATCAGGAACGGCTCAACGTGCTCTCGACCGAGCGCGACCGTCGGGTGGAGGAAGCGCTGGCCGCACAGGACCGCTTCAACGCCGCGCTGGAACAGATCTCGGTGATGCAGTCGGAGCTCCTCGCCTCGGAGACCCGCCGCCGCGAGCTGGAGACCGGCATCGACGTCATCCAGTCCAACCTGCGGCAGAGCATCGCCGAACGCGAGATCCTGCGCCGCACCGTGCTGGACCTGCGGGAAAAGACCGCTCCCGACAGCCCCGAACAGGTGCTTGCCGCCACCGCGCCCGAGCAATTGGCCTTCCTCACCGATGCTTTGGCCGATACCGCCGCCGAACGCGACCAGATCGAAGCGGATGCGCAATCCGCCCTTGCCGAGCGGGACGATCTCGAACTGGAACTGCAACTCACCGCGCAGCGCAACGACCAGATCTTCCGCCAGCTCGAAGAGGCCATGGCGGTCTCGGTCGAGCCTTTGAACAAGATGTTCTCCTCCGCCGGCCTGCCGCCAGACCGCATCCTCGAGCAGGTGCGGCGCGGCTATAGCGGCGAAGGTGGCCCGCTGGAGCCGCTGGCCCTCTCCACCCGTGGCGAGGAGCCCAACCCCGACGAGATCCGCGCCAATGCGCTCCTGAACCAGATGAGCCAGCTCAATCTCTATCGCATCGCTGCCGAGAAGGCGCCCTTTTCGACGCCGGTGAACCTCGGCCAGGTGCGCCAGTCCTCCAGTTTCGGCTACCGCCGCGACCCCAAGACCGGCGGGCGGCGGATGCACAACGGTTCTGATTTTGCCGGGAAAACCGGCACCGATGTCTTTGCCACCGCAGATGGGGTTGTGACCCATGCCGGCTGGGACAATGGCTATGGTCGGCTGGTCACCATCCAGCACGCCTTTGGCATCGAAACCCGATATGCCCATAACTCCAATATCCTCGTGAAGGTCGGTCAAAGAGTCTCGCGCGGGGACCACATTGCTGATATGGGTAACTCCGGACGGTCCACCGGGACCCACCTCCATTACGAGGTTCGGGTCAATGGCAATCCCGTAAACCCAATGATCTACATCAAGGCTGCGAGAAATGTTTTCTAAGAGCAAAATCAACGAGCCCGGCCCGAAACAAGCCGATACCACCCCGGCAACTCCGGCCCCTGCGGCCTCCTCGGGCATCTCCTCCTCCGGCGCCAGCGACTATGCCAAGCCCGCAGCCCCCAAGGCCAAGCCGCCCGCATCGCTGCTGAGCTCGGACCTGCACATCACCGGCAACGTCAAGACCACTGGCGACATCCAGGTGGAGGGCACCGTCGAGGGAGACATCCGCGCTCACCTGCTGACCATCGGCGAGACCGCGACCATCAAGGGCGAAATCACCGCCGATGACGTGGTCATCAACGGCCGCATCGTCGGTCGCGTTCGCGGCCTCAAGGTGCGCCTGACCTCCACCGCCCGCGTGGAAGGCGACATCATCCACAAGACCATCGCCATTGAGAGCGGCGCCCATTTCGAAGGCTCCGTGCAGCGTCAGGACGACCCGCTGAGCCCCGGCAAGGCATCGTCCAAGGCGGCACCGCAGCCCGCCGAGGGCTGAGCGCAGCGCGGCCTCTCGCCAAGAGAGGACTAGCACCAAGAGTGAGCGCCGGGCCCTTGGCCCGGCGTTTCTGTTTCTGCCGGCTGTCACCTCAATGCCCTCTGGTGCAAATGAAAAGCCCCGGCGCCAGTGGCTCCGGGGCTTTGTCTTGGTCGGCAATCCAAGGGATTACTCGGTGACGGTGACCTTGCTCATCACGTCCGGCTGTCCTTCGACCGCACCGGAGCGTGGATGGCCGCGCTTGATTGCGTCCACCACCTCCATGCCCTCGGTCACACGCCCGACGACGGTATATTGACCGTTCAGGAAATGGCCCGGCTCGAACATGATGAAGAACTGGGAATTGGCGCTGTCGGGATTCTGCGACCGCGCCATGCCGACGACACCGCGATCAAACGGCAGGTCGGAGAATTCCGCCGGCAGGTCCGGCCGCTCGGAACCGCCGGTGCCCGCATAGCGCATGTCCTGTCCCATGTGGCCGAATTCCACGTCGCCGGTCTGCGCCATGAAGCCATCGATGACCCGGTGGAACACCACCCCATCGTATTTGCCTTCGGCGGCCAATGCGGTGATCTGTTCCACATGCTTGGGCGCCACATCGTCGAGAAGCTCGATCTTGATGGTGCCCTTGGCCTCGCCCTCGACCTCGATCGCGAGGCCAGAGGCCAGCGCCGGCGAGGCCGCCAGCAGTGCAACGACGCTCAGAGCCTTACGCATCTGCGGCCACCTTGACCGAGATCATCCGGTCCGGGCTCGCAGGCGGCTCGCCGCGGGTGATGGCATCCACATGCGCCATGCCTTCGATGACGCGGCCATAAACGGTGTATTGACCGTTCAGGAAGTGGTTGTCCTTGAAGTTGATGAAGAACTGGGAATTGGCGGAGTTCGGGTTGGAGGAACGTGCCGCGCCCAGGGTGCCCCGGTCATGCGGCAGCTTGGAGAATTCCGCCGGCAGATCCGGCAGGTCAGAGCCCCCGGTGCCCGCCATGCGCAGGTTGAATCCATCTTCCATGTCGCCGTGCTGCACATCGCCGGTCTGCGCCATGAACCCGTCGATGACCCGGTGGAAACAGACATTGTCATAGGCCCCGGCGCGTGCCAGGTCCTTCATCCGCTTGGAGTGCTGCGGCGCCACATCCGGCAGCAGTTCGATCACGACCTTGCCGTCCTTCAGTTCGATGATGATGGTGTTTTCGGGATCCTTGATCTCGGCCATGAGGCCCTCCTGTCTTTTGATACTTGCGCGAATACCTAAGGCCAGCGCGTGAACTTGCCAAGGGAACAATGTGTGATCCCGGCCCCATGGCCAAGCCCGCAGTGGCGCGGGGCATTGACCTGAGGCCAAAAACCCCACACACACTGCGCAGGGAGGCGTTTAGTTAGCGCTACCATAGAGTTGTTTCACCGGGTCGTGCCGCGCTGTGTCCAGCGGGCCGAAGGATCCTTTCAGAGAGGAAGTACATCATGGGCTGGAAGACACTGGATGACATGGATCTCGCGGGCAAGACCGTGTTGACCCGCGTCGACATCAACGTGCCGATGGAAGCGGGACGCGTCACCGATGACACCCGCATCCAACGCCTGGTGCCGACCATCTCCGACCTCCTCGCCAAGGGCGCCCGCCCGATGCTGCTGGCGCATTTCGACCGCCCCAAAGGCAAGGTCGTGCCCTCCATGTCGCTGCAGCAATTGGTGCCGGCGCTGGAATCGGCCTTTGGCGCACCGGTGATCTTCGTCGCCGATTGCCGTGGCCCCGCAGCCGAGGCCGCCGTGGCTGCGCTGGAACCCGGCCAGATCCTGCTGCTGGAAAACACCCGCTTCCACCCGGGCGAAGAGGCCAATGATGCCGCCCTCGCCACCGAGATGGCCAAGCTGGGCGATATCTACTGCAACGACGCCTTTTCCGCCGCCCACCGTGCCCATGCCTCGACCGAGGCGCTGGCCCGCCTGCTGCCCGCCTGTGCCGGCCGTCTGATGGAGATGGAGCTGAAGGCGCTCGAAAGCGCGCTCGCCACACCGCAACGCCCGGTGACCGCCGTGGTCGGTGGCGCCAAGGTTTCGACCAAGCTCGACCTCCTCGGAAATCTCGTGGCCAAGGTGGACAATCTGGTGATCGGCGGCGGCATGGCCAATACCTTCCTCGCGGCCCAGGGCATCGACGTGGGCAAATCGCTCTGTGAACATGACATGACCGGCACCGCCCGCGAGATTCTGGCGCGCGCCGAAACCGCGGGCTGCACCATCCTGTTGCCCGCCGATGTCGTGGTGGCGCGGGAGTTCAAGGCCGGGGCCGATCATGAAACCGTTGCGGCCACCGCCTGCCCCGCCGACGCCATGATCCTGGACGCAGGTCCCGCTGCTGTCGCCGCGATCGCCGAGGTGCTTGAAGCCTCGCGCACCCTGATCTGGAACGGCCCCCTCGGCGCCTTCGAGATCGCGCCCTTCGATCAGGCCACCAATGCCGCCGCCCGCAAGGCCGCGGACTGCACCCGTTCGGGCGGCTTGATCTCGGTTGCAGGTGGCGGCGATACGGTTGCAGCGCTCAACCAGGCCGGCGCCGCGGAGGACTTTTCCTATATCTCCACCGCCGGTGGCGCCTTCCTTGAGTGGATGGAAGGTAAGACCCTGCCCGGTGTTGCCGCCTTGGAGGGCTGACGCCGCCGCAGTCCCCTCCAATCACCTGTTAAAAGACAGGTTTGTCTTCCGGCCTCTCAAACCGGCGTCACTTTCCCGTGGGGCCGGTTTTTTGATGTTTTGGAATTCATCTCTCCAATTCGTCAGGTTTTTCTTTTGCGTCGGCGCCCTGTACGAACGGTTTGTTTACGGTGTCGGGCCTAGTTTCTAAGCAGTCCCAGGACCCATGTCCGGTCCGCATCGAGTACGTCAGGCACCCAGAATGAGTAAGTTTTCCCTTCGCACCCAGGTATTCATGTTTGCAGGGGCGTTCATCGCCATGCTGCTCTCCATCGCGGCCGTGTCCTGGTTCAGCAACCAGCGACTCACCGGGTCCATCAGCCACTCTCGCATCGTCACCACCCAGCTCAAGAGCCTGGATGACATCAAGGAGGATATTGAACAGGGGATCGGCGATCTGATGTCCTTCCTCGTCGGCAAATCCGATGGGCTTGAGCGTCTGCGTGGAAATCTGGACGAGGTGCGGGCCGAAATCGCCCTGGCGCAGGACCGTTTTGTCGATGTTGCCATCCCTGCGGCCCGGGACGAGGCCGCCTTTGAGGCGCTGACCGGGCTGACCGCCAACCTCGATGCGCTGACCGTCGAACTGGCAGATTTTGAGCCGGCCGACGAAACCGCGCGCCGTGACCTTGCCTTCGAGAAGGTGGTTCCGATGATTGCCGCCCTGCGCGACACGGTGGATGGTCTGCAGGACCATCTGGTTGCCGCCAATCTCGCCGTGCGCGAGCAGGTGGACGCCCAGATCGAGTTTACCGAACTGATGCAACTCGCCAGCAGCATCGCAGCGGCTGCAATCGCGATTGCGGTTGCCCTGTCCTTTGGCAAGCGGCTCAGCCAGCCCGTTGTCGAAGCGGCCGCAGCGATTGAGGCCCTGTCGCACAAGGACTACGACACCGCGATCCATGGCGTCACCCGCAAGGACGAATTGGGGTCCATGGCGCGCAACCTTCTGGATTTGCGCAGCCGCCTTGCGGAGGCGGACGCCGCCGAGCAGCAGACCCGCGAGGAGAACCAGCGCCGTGGCGAACTTTTTGTCACCCTCGGCCAAGCGATGAGCGGGTTGAAGAGCGGCGATCTCGATCAGGTCATCCCGGCAGCCGCCTGGTCCGATCTGGGCAGTGACACCACCGCGCTCTGCGAGGATTTCAACGCTCTGGCCGCCTCGCTGACCGAACTGGTGGCGCAGCTCAGCCAGAGTTCCTCGGTGGTGCAGAACAATGCCCGCGAGATGGAGCGCATGTCCGACCGCATGTCCCAGCGCGCCGAAACCCAGGCCGCGACGCTGGAGGAATCCGCCGCCGCGCTGGAACAGATGTCCGCCTCGGTGCAATCCTCCGCCGCTCAGGCCCAGGCCGCCGATCGCGAGGTCGAGGAAGGCCGCCGCCGCGCCGAACAGGGTGGCCAGGTGATGGAACAGGCACGCCAGGCAATGGCCTCGATCGCCGATTACTCCAGCCAGATCAGCCAGATCATCACCTCGATCGACGACATCGCCTTCCAGACCAGCCTGTTGGCGCTCAACGCCGGGGTCGAGGCGGCCCGGGCAGGCGAAGCCGGCCGTGGCTTTGCGGTGGTGGCCTCCGAGGTCCGTGGTCTCGCCCTCAAGGCGGCAAAATCCGCCAGCGAGATCAAGCAACTGGTCGAGGACAGCTCGAAACAGGTGGATGAGGGCGAACGGCTGGTCCAGGCCACCGCCGACACCCTGGCGCAGATCGTCGAAAGCGTCACCAATGTCTCCGGCATGGTGTCCGCGATTGCCAACTCCTCCAGCGAGCAAGCCTCCGGCATCAAGGAAATCAACATCGGCGTCGCGCAGCTTGACAAGGTGACCCAGGAGAATGCCGCCATGGTGCAGGAAACCTATGGGGCCAGCCAGGAGATGCGGACGCAGGCGACCCGTCTGGCGGATCTTTTGGAAGGGTTCAAGGGCAGCGATGCCCCCGCGCACAGCCGCGCCGCTTGAACCCTCCATTAAACATGAAGACCCCCGCCTTGTTTGCGCAAGGCGGGGGCTTTCATTTGTAGGTCAGATGTAGGGCCGACAATCAGGCCGGACGATTGCCAAAGTAAACTTCCGGATGGATCAAAGCCCCATCCTCGCCCAAGATCCAAAAACGGCCCTCTTTGATCTCGCCCAGTTTGCCAAACTCGGAATGGGTAATTTCCATATCATTCAGGAAGACACGACCGCTCTCGTCGCGACGGGTCGATTGCTCCATCGTGATGCCAAAGTCGCGGGTCAGGTTGGCGGCCATCACGTCATACCACATCACAAAGGCCTTGAGGTCGTGGGCCTGCTTTTCGCGGTTCATGCGCATATCGTCCTCAGTTAGGCCCGCGACATAGTTGGAAATCCCCGCCTCGGAGGCGGAGGCGCTCACATAGACCAAAGTGCTTGGATCGTTGGGATCAACCTGCATCGCAACTTTGTCCCGTGGCCGATTGGCGTCGCGTGCAGCAGTGACCACATCGCCAATCCGCTCTGCTGCCCCCGCGATCGCCTCCTCGCGGCTGGCATAAAACGCCTGTCCCGGAGCTTGCGACTGCGCCATCCCATGCGCCACGTAAAGACCTGGGGACAAGCGATTCTTATAGCCATTCTCGGCGATAAAGGCATCCGTCTCGGCTTGCCGCGCATAGGCTTGTGCAAACACCTGCGCGCGCTCCGCGGGATTGGCATACTGCTGGCCATAGCCTTCCGCGGTCGACGGGTCTAAGGCCCCCGCCAGCAGGTCTGCCTCTGGCCCGTCTTCGGCCAGAGCATCAATGCGGGCTATCGCGTATTTCAGCGCCTGATCTCGTGGTTCCGCCTTCGGCGCTGCGCTGTTAACTTCGCCCGCCTCAGTGCTGCTGTGCCCGCGAAACAAAGCGAGTGTAGAGGCGTTCATTCCCTGATTGACGAACATGATGCTCCCCTCCCGCTAAAACATGTCGAGTCGCAAACTGCGACTGTCATGATTAATGAACCACTCAACCCCAGATAGATTTATGCAGTAATGATGGGCTCTTTCTCCTCTAGGCGCTCCCTGTAAAACGGTCGTCAGGTCCACAAGGGGGAGGCCAGCACAGGCAGCCAAGATCCGCCGCGCGGCTATGGGATTACTGCAACGCCGACCGACATTAACCCTTTTTCGGTTTCCCGGTCATTTGGGCCTGTGGCATAAGATCGGCAGACGCGGGAGCAACCCGTGCATCCCCCAGAGCAGTGATACAGGCAACTCCAACGTGACGCGTAAATCCACACCCTCCGTGGCGACCTTGTTGTTTTTCGCCGCAGCCTTTCTCCTCAGCGCCTATTTCACCTTTGCCGCCGTTCAGGGCGACTATGGCCTGTTCCGTCGGGTGGAGATCATGGCCGAAGCCGAAGGTCTGGCCAAGGATCTGGAACGTCTGGAGCTGGAAATCGGCCAGATGGAGAACCTCACCCGGCGTCTGTCGGATGATTATCTCGACCTCGACCTGCTGGACGAACAGGCCCGCTCCGTGCTCGGACTGGCCCGAGCTGACGAGATCGTCGTCGACTGACGCGCGATCCGGCGGCGCCGCACCCACCCTCCCTGCTCTTCTGCGCCCCCACCGATGCGCTGCATCGCGGCACATCTATGCTGCAACACAGCATTGAGCGCGCATTTTACGCAAAGCTTACCCTTTGATCCTTCAGGGCTTTTCCAGCGAAACTCAGCCCAATCTCCCCTTGCGTCACATTATCCCTCGCGTGCAGAATGAAAATGCACTAGAAGATAGTTTAGTGTTAAACTACCTAAGCTTTAGGGGGAGCTTGCCATTATGGCCGCAAGAAAAAGCACTCAGAAATCAAACGTTTCCGCAGAAGATTTGACGAAGTTCTACCGAGAGATGCTTCTGATCCGGCGATTCGAGGAGAAAGCCGGTCAGCTCTACGGGATGGGCTTGATCGGCGGCTTCTGCCATTTGTACATTGGCCAGGAAGCGGTTGTCGTGGGGCTCGAAGCGGCCTGCGAGGAAGGCGACAAGCGCGTCACCTCTTACCGCGACCACGGCCACATGCTGGCCTGCGGCATGGATCCCGACGGCGTGATGGCCGAGCTCACCGGCCGCGAGGGCGGCTATTCCAAGGGCAAGGGCGGCTCCATGCATATGTTCTCGAAAGAGAAGCATTTCTACGGCGGTCACGGCATCGTCGGCGCCCAGGTGCCGCTTGGCGCGGGTCTCGCCTTTGCGGACAAATACCAGGGCAATGGCCGCGTCACCTTCACCTATTTCGGCGATGGTGCAGCGAACCAGGGTCAGGTCTACGAGACCTACAACATGGCGCAGCTTTGGGAGCTGCCGGTGGTTTTTGTTATTGAGAACAACCAATACGCCATGGGCACATCCGTTCAGCGCTCGACCAAATCCCCGGCGATCTGGAAACGCGGCGAGGCCTATGGCATCGCGGGCGAAGAAGTCGACGGCATGAATGTGCTGGCGGTGAAGGAAGCGGGCGATCGCGCCGTGGCGCACTGCCGCGCGGGCAAGGGCCCCTATATCCTCGAAGTGAAGACCTATCGCTATCGTGGCCACTCCATGTCGGACCCGGCGAAATACCGGACCCGCGAAGAAGTGCAGAAGATGCGCGAAGAGCGCGACCCGATCGAGCAGGTCCGCGAGATGCTGCTGACCGGCGGTCACGCCACCGAGGAGGATCTCAAGGCGATCGACAAAGAGATCAAGGATATCGTGAACAAGTCGGCTGACTTTGCCAAAGCCAGCCCCGAACCGGCGCTCGAAGAGCTCTGGACCGATATCTACGCTTGAGACTGACCAGGGATAGAGAGATTTAGATCATGGCAACTGAGATTTTGATGCCCGCCCTGTCGCCGACCATGGAGGAAGGCACGCTGGCCAAATGGCTGGTGAAAGAAGGCGATACCGTGTCCTCTGGCGATGTGCTCGCCGAGATCGAAACCGATAAAGCGACCATGGAGTTTGAAGCCGTTGATGAGGGCATCGTCGGCAAGATCCTGATCGCCGAAGGCACCGAGGGTGTGAAGGTAAACACTCCCATCGCCATTCTGGTGGAAGAGGGCGAAAGCGTAGAGGATGCAGTTGCATCCGCGCCTGCGGCGAGCACGGAAGCGCCGGCCGCCGGGGCACCTGCGGCGCCCACAGCGCCCGCCGCTGCTGCCGCGGCTCCGGCTGCACCCGAGGTGGACGAAAGCCCGGACTACCCGGAAGGCACCGAGATGGTGACCCAGACCGTGCGCGAAGCGATCCGCGACGCCATGGCCGAAGAGATGCGTGCCGATGGCACCGTCTTCCTGATGGGCGAGGAAGTCGCCGAATATCAGGGCGCCTATAAGGTCTCGCAGGGTCTGCTGGACGAGTTCGGCTCCAAGCGCGTCATCGACACGCCGATCACCGAGCATGGCTTTGCCGGGATCGCGACCGGCGCGGCCTTTGGCGGTCTGCGTCCCATCGTGGAGTTCATGACCTTCAACTTCGCCATGCAGGCGATTGACCATATCATCAACTCTGCCGCCAAGACGCTCTATATGTCCGGCGGCCAGATGGGTGCACCGATGGTGTTCCGTGGCCCGAACGGTGCCGCCGCCCGCGTGGCCGCGCAGCACTCGCAGGACTATGCCGCCTGGTACATGCAGATCCCCGGCCTCAAGGTGGTGATGCCCTACTCTGCCGCAGATGCCAAAGGTCTGATGAAGACCGCGATCCGCGACAACAACCCGGTGATCTTCCTCGAGAACGAGATCCTCTACGGCAAATCGTTTGAAGTGCCGAAGATGGACGACTTCACCGTGCCCTTCGGCAAGGCGAAGATCTGGCGCAAGGGTAGCGATGTCACCATCGTTTCCTTCGGGATCGGCATGACCTATGCGCTGCAAGCGGCGGATAAGCTGGCCGAGGAAGGCATCAGCGCCGAGGTCATCGACCTGCGCACCCTGCGCCCGATGGACCTGCCGACCGTGATCAAATCGGTGATGAAGACCAACCGTCTCGTCACCGTGGAAGAAGGCTGGCCGCAGGGCTCTGTCGGCTCCTACATCGCCTCGGAAGTGATGCAGCAGGCGTTTGACTACCTCGACGCGCCGGTCATCACCTGCACCGGCAAGGACGTGCCGATGCCCTATGCCGCCAACCTTGAAAAGCACGCGCTGATCACCACTGATGAGGTTGTCGCCGCCTGCAAAAAAGTCACCTACCGGTAAGGAGAGCACGGATGCCTATTGAAATTCTCATGCCCGCCCTCTCTCCGACGATGGAGGAAGGCACGCTGGCGAAATGGCTGGTGAAGGAAGGCGATACCGTCTCCTCCGGCGACCTGATTGCCGAGATCGAAACCGACAAGGCGACGATGGAGTTCGAGGCCGTGGACGAAGGTGTCGTCGGCAAGATCCTCGTTGCTGAGGGCACCGAAGGGGTCAAGGTCAACACCTTGATCGCGGTGCTGCTCGCAGAGGGTGAATCTGCCTCGGACATCGCAGCAGGCGCCGCCCCGGCGGCTGCGTCCGCCGCGGCTGCCGAGGAGGCTCCTGCAGCCGCCGAGAAGGCCGCTGCCCCCGCCGCTGCAAGTGCAACCCCTGCCCCGGCCGCTCCGGCTGCGGCGGATGGCGCACGCGTCTTTGCCTCGCCCTTGGCGCGGCGCATTGCCGCCGACAAGGGTCTCGACCTCACCGCGATCAAGGGCTCCGGCCCGCATGGTCGCATCGTGAAGGCTGATGTGGAAGCGGCCACCGCCGCCCCCAAAGCAGCCGCCGCACCTGCTGCCACCGCCGCTGCTCCGGCCGCCGCCGCCCCTGCCGGTCCCTCCGCCGATATGGTCACCAAGATGTATCAGGGCCGCAGCTTCGAGGAAGTCAAACTCGACGGCATGCGCAAAACCATTGCGGCGCGTCTCACCGAGGCCAAACAGACCATCCCACACTTCTACCTGCGCCGCGACATCCAGCTCGACGCGCTGTTGAAGTTCCGGGGCGAGCTGAACAAGCAGCTCGAAGGCCGTGGCGTGAAACTTTCGGTCAATGACTTCATCATCAAGGCCGTGGCGCTGGCGCTGCAAGCGGTGCCCGATGCCAATGCGGTCTGGGCCGGCGACCGCGTCCTGAAGATGAAAGCCTCCGATGTGGCGGTTGCCGTCGCCATCGAGGGCGGCCTCTTCACCCCCGTCCTGCAGGACGCAGACATGAAATCGCTCTCCGCGCTTTCGGCCGAGATGAAAGACCTCGCCAAACGCGCCCGCGACCGCAAGCTCGCGCCGCATGAATATCAGGGCGGCTCTTTCGCGATCTCCAACCTCGGCATGTTCGGCATCGACAACTTCGACGCCATCGTGAACCCGCCCCATGCGGGCATCCTCGCGGTGGGCTCCGGCGTGCAAAAGCCGGTTGTCGGCAAGGATGGCGAATTGAAGGTCGCCACCGTGATGAGCGTGACCATGTCGGTCGACCACCGCGTCATCGACGGCGCTCTGGGCGCGGACCTTCTGAAGGCGATCGTCGACAACCTCGAGAATCCGATGACCATGCTGGCCTGACGGCTTTCGCGCAGATTTGACGATACCAAATTCGGAGCCGGGCAGGAATGCCCGGCTTCTTGGTTTTCTGTGGGAGAACACCACGCAAATCAACGGTTTGATGACAGTTTCATGAAATGATGACGGTAATCTATCTATTTTCAACTTCCTGAATTCACTGAAGAAAAATAAATCTCGCGTAGACATTCGGGCAAACGCCCTTTCCTTCTCCCCGGGAATGACCTCATGTTGAAACGACCCAAACCCGCCGCGGATCTCGGCTCATCGCAAAGCTTCTTTGCCTCGATGAACGTCCGGATTGCGGCGCTGGTGTCCCTCTTCTCCCTGCTTGTCGCCCTGCCCATCGGCCTTCTGGCCGCCGGGCGGCTCGAAACCCAGTCGATGGAGGCGCTACGGACCCTCCAGTTCGAGCTCACCAACATGGCTGCGGCACAGATCGAACAGCCGATCAAGCTCGGCTTCTCCGGCACAGTGGTGGACCGGCTCGAATATGTGATCGAACGCGCAGGTCAGAGCTTCGCCTACACGCGGGTGATCAAGGACGATGGCGTGGTCATGGCCGATATCGGCAGCCTTCCCGCCGAGCGGTTGAGCCTGATGGAGGCAGCCGCCGCCGAGGTGCTGCAATCCGGCGTGCCCGAGATCAGCGACAACGGCTTTACCCTTGTCTACCCGGTCGCCTCCTCCAAGGGCGCCATGCGCGGCGTCCTCATCATGGTCTGGGATCCCAGCCCGGTACAGGCGGCCATCGCTACCGCGCTGATCCGCGATGCCGCCATTGCGGTGGCACTGACCCTCGCCGCCCTGTTGATCTGCTTTGCCATCCTGCGACGCGCGTTCGGCCGCCCGATGGGGCAACTGGTGGAGGCGCTGGAACGGATCGATTCCGGTCGGTATGATACCGAACTGCCGCTCACCCATCGCCGCGACGAGTTGGGGCGCATCGCCCGCCGCATCGTGGCCCTGCAGGGCACGCTTGCCGCCGCACAGGCCGCCAGCGACCTGCGCGCAGCGGAACAGCGGGCCCAGTCCCATGCCATCGACCGCCTGCGCGCCGGGCTCGACGCCCTCGCCGACCGCAATCTCGCCACCGAGATGGCAGAACCGCTCGGCGCGGCCTACGAACCGCTGCGTGCCGATTTCAACAGTGCGATCTCCTCCATCGCGGGGGCCATGGCACGGGTGCTCTCCACCGCCAGCACCATCCTGACCCGCACCACCAATATCGAATCCGGCTCCGGCAGCCTGTCGCAGCGGATCCAGTCGCAATCCGACACGCTCGACCAGATCGCCCAGGCTTTGCAGGATCTCACATCTTCGGTGAATGCCGCCACCGAAGGGGCCCATGCGGTCAACGGCTTGGCCCGCACCGCGGTGCACGAGGCCCGCACCAATGGCAAGGTGGTCGACAATGCCATCGCCGCCATGACCGCGATCGAGACCAGCGCCACCCAGATCGAGACCATCATCAAGGTCATCGACGACATCGCCTTCCAGACCAATCTGCTTGCGCTCAACGCCGGGGTGGAGGCCGCCCGTGCCGGCTCTGCGGGCGCCGGTTTTGCGGTGGTGGCCAGCGAGGTGCGCGCCCTGGCGCAACGCACCTCCGCGGCGGCGACCGAAGTGAAGGGTCTCATCACCAATGCCACTGGCCATATCCAGAAAGGGGTGACCGAGGTCAACAACACCGGCGTCGCCCTCACCCAGGTGGTTGCCTCGCTGGAGGAGATCTCAAGCCGAATCGAGGCCTCCGCCGCCGGGTTTGGCAATGACTCCGCCCGACTGGAAAGCATTTCTGACCAGCTCAGCGCGCTCGGACGCACCACCAGCGACAATGCCGCCATCCTGACCGGCCAGGTCAGCGACGTGCAGGCGCTGCGCGGCGATGCCGGCCAGCTCCATGCGCTGGTGCATGAATTCGACCTCACCGATGCGACGGCCGCCCGGCCCGATCTGATCCCCGCCCGCGCGGCCTGATCCTGACCGGACCCAAACTGCAAAAGGGCACCCTTGGGGTGCCCTTTTTCCATTCAGCAACCGGCACGCCCGCTGGCGCGGTGGCTTATTTTGCCGACAGCACCTGGTTCATGCTGACCGCAGGCTGGGCGCAGCCCGCTTCGCCGACGATCTTGGCCGGCACCCCGGCCACCGTGGTACAGGGCGGCACCTCCTGCAGCACCACCGAACCGGCGGCGATGCGGGAGCAATGGCCCACCTTGATATTGCCGAGAACCTTGGCCCCGGCGCCGATCAGCACCCCATCGGCGATCTTCGGGTGCCGGTCCTCTTCCTCCTTGCCGGTGCCGCCCAGCGTCACCGAATGCAGCATGGAGACATTGTCACCCACCACTGCCGTCTCGCCGATGACGATGGAATGGGCGTGGTCGATCATGATCCCCTTGCCGATCCGCGCCGCCGGGTGGATGTCGACGCCAAAGATCTCGGAGATCCGCATCTGGAAGAAATAGGCCAGATCCCAGTCGCCCTGCTGCCAGAGCCAATGGCCGACGCGATAGGCCTGCACCGCCTGGTAGCCCTTGAAATAGAGGATCGGCTGTAGCAGCCGATGGCAGGCCGGGTCGCGTTCGTAGACCGCCATCAGATCGGCGCGGGCGGCGTCGATCAGGCTCGGGTCGGAATCATAGGCCTCGTCCACGATCTCGCGCAGGATCACCATCGACATTTCGTTGGAACAGAGCTTGGCCGCGATCCGGTAGGAGAGCGCCTTGTCGAGCGTCTTGTGGTGCAGGATACAAGCGTGGATCAAGCCCCCCATCAGGGGTTGCTTGGCGACGGCGTCTTCGGCCTCCTGGGTGATGCGGCCCCAGACGGGGTCAATCTGCCGCACGGCCTTATGCGTGTCCAACATCAGCGTGGTCCTTCTCGCGCGGTCCATCCGCGCCCCTGTGTCTCCGGTCAAAACTCCGAAGGGATCCGTCGGCACCGGCTCATTCCGGCGCCTCGGGGTCTTAAACTACCGATCTAAGGCATCGCTTGCCAAGCGCAATCCTGTGATGGGGTCAATCAGCAGGATAAATGGCCAAAACCGAAGGATTTCCCCGGTTCCCGCGACGGCCATAGATCGCCAAGCCCCCGGCGTCATGATAATCTCACTTGCAAAATCAGCGCTTTCGCGGCAAAACAGGCCTCGCAACCTTATACCATCGAAGTTTCGTCTACCCGACCGCTTTCGACGTTAAGCTGCCGGGTCGCCGCACGTTGCGGGCGACACAAACGAAAAGGAACTTTGATATGGCAAACGGTACCGTCAAGTGGTTCAACGCCACCAAGGGCTACGGCTTCATCGCGGTTGAAGGCCGCTCCAACGACGTGTTCGTGCACATCTCCGCAGTGGAACGCTCCGGTCTGACCGGTCTGGCCGACGGCCAGGCGGTGACCTTCGAGATCCAGTCCGGTCGTGACGGTCGCGAGTCCGCAACCGATCTGCAGCTGGCCTGATCGCGCGAATTTCCGCCGATCCGACAGGATTTGAAACGCCCCGGTCGCCTCTGGCGCTGGGGCGTTTTGCTATGCGGGGGATCAGGTGGCACCCTGCCCGCTCAGCGCCGCAAGGGCGAGGATGAGGCAGGTGGCATAATCGCCGTCGCCCGGAAAGGGTTCGACGGCCAGCGGAAAGACCCGCGCCGCCGCATCGACCGACCCATTGCCCCAGCGCGGATGACACCGCCCGGTGAGCTGCCCATAGCGCCGCGCCCGGCGCGCCCCACAGAGGATGCGGCGACAAAGTGCGTCGCGCCGCGCCACCGGATGGGCCAGCAGCGCCCGCGCCAGGCTGCGCAGATCTTCCCAGAGCACTGGCGGCTCGGGCGGAACGGCCGCCATGGTTCTTTGTGCGCGCCTCATTCCAACGCCCAGGCCACCACGGGTCCGGCGCCATAGCGGGCCGAGATCTGCGCCACTTCGACCACATCGCCCGCGACGACGCCATCGGCGAGCTGGGCCTCGGCCGCATAGGTCCAGGCGGCCGTGCTGACCCGCGCCTCGCGCAGGACCGCCGTGCCGGAGCGCACCCGCACCCGATAGGCCTCCGTCTCCTCGCCCAGCGGCACCTCCTCCAGATCCCAGCTGTCCCCCTCGATCCGGCTGCATCGGATCCAGTCAAAGTTCAGATCGCCGCCAAGCCGCCGCGCGCGCAGATGCACCGGCGCATAGGGGCGCAGCCCATTGCCGTCGAAACTGGCCCGCAGCTCCACGTAGGAGGGATCGTCATAGGCCCGCCGGGCCGGACCGAACCGGTAGTCCCGCGCCACCCGCCGCTGCGCCAGCGACAGGTCGAGCTGCTCCACTGCCGCATCGAGAAAAACTACATATGAGCCCGTCGGCCATTCCGTCGGCATCTGTCCCTCGCTGCCATATTGGCCCCGCAGGCGCTGGCGGATCAGGTAGCGGTTCGGGGCAATCAGTTCGGCCTCGGCAAATTGCATCACCTCCCAGCCGTCCGGGCTGCCGTCGCCGATCGCCAGACGGTTGGCCCCGTTCAGCACCCGCGCGCCCGATACGCTGTCGAGACTGCCGCCGATCAGTTCCACCTCCAGCGCCGCTCCCCGATCCCAGCGCCCTACCGGCCCGGCGGCGAGCACGGAGCGGGTCAGCCCCACCGTTGCGCGGGCCGGCAAAAGCTCCGCAAGGGTGAAATCGCCGCCCAGATCGGCCCCGTAGACCGCCACGCTGCCCGGCCAGTCCCGCGCCGTAGCACAGAGATGCGGCGCATGGGGCACTTCGTCGCCGTGCATCAGCGGCAGGTCGAGAAACATCGGCAGCACCGGCACCGGCGCGGCAAAGCCCTCGCTGCGCGGCAGCGCCTCTTCCACTTCCATCGGCAGGTAGACCAGCGGCTCGATCCGCACCGCCTCGAGGATCTGCGCCTCGCCCTGCTCCACCCGGTCGATCCGGTAACGCGCCGGGGAGGCGCCCTCCGCCCCCGGCAGCTCGACGACATCCCCCGCCCCCAGCGACAGCGCCAGGCTCGGCGGCAGCGCAAAGCGCAGGCTGTCCCGGGCCACCCGCGACTCCGCCAGCCAGCGCGCCACCACCTGCCGCCCCTCGGCGCGGGTCAGGGCCATAGGCACCTCGTTCTGGCTCACCGCATGGCTGGCCTCGTCGGGCAGAACCGCCTCCTCGGCCAGGGTGTCATGGGAGCCGCCCCATTCGACAAACCGCAATCGCACCCGCCCGGTCAGCTCCGCCTCGGGCTGGCGGGCCTGTTCCAGATCGCCCTCCAGATCGGCGAGCACGGCAAATTCCTCGGGCTTCAGCGGCAAGGCCGATGTGCCATCGCGCAGGCGGAACGTGAGGCTGCCGTCGCGCTCGATCGCGTCGAACCCGTGCCGCAGCATCAGCGGTTGCAGCGCCGCGCGCGCCTCGGCCACGTCATAGACCGCATAGCCCCGCACCACGCCCCAGAGCTGGCTCACGTCCAGCGCGTCCTGTGCGAGCCCGGCCCCGGTGCAGATCTCCGCCACCACAGAGGCCAGCGTGCGCTGCCCCACCCGCCCGTTCAGCCAATGGCCGCGGGCGTAATTGTCGCCATCCTCCCAGACCTCGACCCGGTTGGGAAAGGCGGGAAAGGGGCGAGCGTCCCAGGCCCAGACATAGGCATGGGATAGGTCCACCATGGCGCCGCCATATTCGCTCGAGATCGGGTTGTGCGCCGCCTCCCCCCAGTGCAACAGCTGCGCGCGCAGGTATTGCTGCTGGATGAGATCATCCCGCAAGCCGTTGGAAAAATGCGGCAACTGGCTTTCGGAGCTTTTCGGGTCGAGGAACACATTGGGCTGGTTGGTGGCCTTGTCCACCGCCGCGCAGCCCAGTTCGGTGAACCAGATCGGCTTGGATTGCGGCACCCAGTCGCTCGGCGTCGCCGCGCGTAGCCCGCCGATGCGGTCGTGATGCTCAAGGCTCCACCAGTTGCGCAGATCCTTGTAGCGATAGATCCAGGCTTCGTCATGGGCCCCATCGCTGATCGGCGTGCGGATCTGGGCCCGCCGCGCCTCCGCTGAATGGTAATACCAGTCGTAGCCCTCGCCGCCCTGGATATTGGCGCGAAGGTAGCCAAGGTCGTAGATCGCGGGCCAGAGCTGCGCGTCCAGATGCGTCTCGCCCTCGCGCCAGTCGCTGAGCGGCATGTAGTTGTCGATGCCGATGAAATCCACCTCGGCGTCGGCCCAGAGCGGGTCGAGGTGGAAGAGATGATCGCCCTCCGGGCTCTGGTAGCCGAAATATTCCGACCAGTCGGCGGCATAGCCGAGCTTGACCTCCGGCCCCAGCAGGCTGCGGACCTCGGCCACCAGTTCCCGAAGCGCGGCCACAAAGGGAAAGCCGCCGGCGCCGCGGATCTGGGTCAGCCCGCGCAGTTCCGAGCCGATGCAGAAGGCCTCCACCCCGCCGGCGGCGGCACAGAGGGCGGCATAATGCAGGATGAAGCGGCGAAATCCCCAGTCCGCGGGGCCGGAATACCTCACCTCGCCCTCCGTGATGGTGAAATCGCTGGCCTGTGCGGTGCCGAGAAAGGCCGCCACCTCCGCATCCGCCAGGCTGCTGCGGTCGGGGCTGCCGGCCAGACCGGGGGCCACCGACAGGGTGATCCGCCCCCGCCAGGGCAGCAGCGGTTGATCCTCGCCCGCGCCATAGGGGTCAGGCAGCCCGTTCCCGGCCTGCTGCTCCATCAGGATGAAAGGGTAGAACATCACCCGCTTGCCATTTGCGGCAAGATGGCGGATCGCCTCCACCACCGCCGCATCCGCGGGCGTGCCGCCATAGACCAGCGCCCCCTCCGACATGATGACCTCCCCGGCGGCCTGCCGGTCCAGCCCGGAGACCCGCCAGGGCATCGAGCCATCGGCCAGCTTCTGCTCCACCTTCGGCCGCAGGGTACAGCTACCGCAGCGCAGGTCATCGCCGAACCAGCAGACCACCAGCGAAACCGCCTCTGCCGCCGGCAATTCCTGCGACAGCGCCGCGATCGAGGTGACAAGATCGCTCTGGCCGGAGACCTGGTTGAGGTTGGCCGCGCGGCTGTCGCCGGCCCCGTGCTGCATATAGACCGGCGAGGTCGCGAGACTGTATTCCCCGGTGCCGGGGATCAGCGCCACCCCGGGCACGATCTGGGCCAGATCCTCGGCGTAGCCTGTGCTCTCTGGCTGCTCGGCGCGCAGCACCTCAAAGGAGAACTGCGGCACCCGGTTGCCAAAGCGTTCAAGATCGAGGTTTTCAAACACCACATAGGCGGTGCCGCGATAGGCAGGCACCACGCCGACACCCTCCACCGCCTCCATCAGCGGGTCGGGCATCTGGTCGCGGCTGCCGCTGTAGACGGTCATGTTGAGGTCCTGCAGGCCGATCTCCTCTCCATCCGCCCAGAGGCGCGAGACATGGGCGATCTCGCCCGCGCAGATCGCCACCGCCAGCGACAGGCTGTAGGAATAGGAGGTGGTGGTGCGCGAGGGCGTGGTGCCCTTGCCTCCCTGCGAGGTGGTGGAGGAGGTCTCGGTGAACTCCGTCGCCCAGATCACCTGCCCGCCGAGCCGCATCCGCCCGTAGAGTTGCACCATCGGGGCGCCATCGCTGGCATTGGTCAGGCGGAACCGGTCGACCTTGCCGGTTTCCACCGCAGCACCGCCGCCGCCCAGGAGACGCTCGTCGATGGCGCGGCCGAGGGTCGCGCCCACCGCGCGCCCGATGATGGCGGTGGAGAGCCCCGCGACGGAGCCGCCGATCGCACCGCCGATGGCGGAACCTGCGGCTGCCAGAACCAATGTCGCCATATCTTCTCCTCCTCGGGGTCTGTCTGTCTTGGATGTCGGGATCTTCGGGTCGTCGCGATCCGCGGATCAGGGACCGGACGGATCGGCAGCGGGAAAGGCAAACCGCGCCACGATGCGTGCGCGCCAGACCGGGGTCAGCGCGCTTTCCACCACGCCCCGGCCGCTATAGGCATGGATGAAACGCGCAGGCTCCGACAGGAGCCCGAGATGCTTGGCCAGCGCCCCGGGCCGCATCCGAAACAACAAAACCTGCCCGGGCAAAAACGCCCCCTCGACCGGTTCCAGATGACGCAGGGCCGCCCGCCAGAGCGCCTCCTCGCCGCCGCGTTCGGCCCAGTCACGGCTATAGGGCGGCACAGGTTCCGGCTCTGCCCCATACAGCGCCAGCCAGATCCCGCGCACAAGCCCGAGACAATCACAACCCGCGCCCTTGCTGCTGGCCTGATGGCGATAGGGCGTGCCGAGCCAGTCGCGCGCCTCTGCCACCGCCCGGTCCCGCGCCGCCATCGTGGATCCCGTCAGCGCGCCGGTCATCGGCGGCTCCCGCCGGTGTTCTGGCCCGCCCGCTTGGGCACCGCGACCAACCAATCCTCGCCCGGGATATCGGGAAATCCCTGGAAATTGACCAGATTGTCGAATTTCAGCCGACAGGTGCCCATGCGCTTGTCACAGCCCGCCGTCAGCCGGACCAGGTCACCCGTCGCAATCTCCGCCCGGATCGGCTGCCAAAGGGTGATGCGACGCCCCTCCGACCCGCTCTCGTCGCTGCGGATCGGCGCCCAGAGGCCCTGTCCGGCGCCGGTCAGGATCTCCAGCCTGCCGCCAGTGAACCAGTCAGGGCCGAAGCCCTCCAGGGCGCCCCAGGTGAAGCGCTGGCCGCTCGCGACCTGTTCCGTCGCAATCTCCGTGACATAGCCGAGAGTGCTGAGGTCGAACCCACAGCTCTGATCGCCGAGAACCGCCGTGCAGGGTTTCTGATAGATCCGGCCCAGCGGCTGGTTCAGAGCCTCGGTCAACCCGCGCAACTCCGCCTCAAAGGCGCCACCGGCGCGGCGGATCTCGCCGAGGGTGCCACGGAATTGGAGCGCCCGCTGCTCCGGCTCCGCCCAGTTCACCAGCCAGGAGGTGACCTCGGCCCCGTCATAGCGCCCCGCCTCGATATCCGCCTCGCGCACCGCCTCGCTGGACAGCGCGCCGAGGGCCTCGCTGTTGTCGACCGCAAGGCCGGTGCTCTGCATCAGGCTGCGCGCGGTGAGGCCGGTGCCGGCGCGAAACAGAACGCCGTCAAATGTCAGGTCGCGGTCGTGATCGGTAAAGCCCAGCGTCACCCCATCGCGACGGCTGACCGCCCAGGCACGGCAGACCGTGGTCGCGCCGCTCTTCAGATGCGCCTCCAGCGCCTCGCGCAGGGCGATCATACCCGCACCTCCACCACCGGCACATTCGGCGCCTCGCCGGCCTGAAAGGAGGCCACGGAGGTCTGGATCCGGTCGGTATCGAACCGTACCGGCACGTCGAATTCGAACCCCGCCTTGACCTCGCGCCCGATCTCCGGCGGATAGGCCAGGCGCACCAGCCCGGTGGTGAGGTCGAGCGTATAATCCACCCCCTCCACCAGCGCGTCATTGTCGAGGCCGAGCCGCACGCTGCCGGCCACCGGCTTGGCAATCGGACGCAGGTAGTCATAGGCACCCGAACGGTAGCGCTTGGCCAGTTGAAACACCGAGGTGGCACCATCGCCCACCGCGATCATCTGATCCTCGAAGGTGATCTCCAGCCCGGGCACGGCGGAGGAATAATCGGTCCAGTCCTTCCAGCGGAACCCGTGCAACTGGCCCTGGCGGGCCTCGAAAAAGGCGATGAGCTGGGAGATGTCCTGCAGGCTGCGCAGGCCGAGACCCGCATCATAGCGCCGTCGGGCATGGGCCCAGGGGGTGTTGCGCTCCTCATGGCCATTGGCCAGGGTCACCACATCCGTCCGGCGCTCCGGCCCGCCGACAGAGCCGAAGGACAGGGTCTCCGGAAAGCGAACTTCGTGAAAACTCATGGGTTTACTCCCCTTACCTGTTGCGATTTCCGCGCGCGAGCATCCGGCTCATCTGGGCGGCGATCTGGCCCCGCGACCGGGCAAAGCCCGCCACATCCGGCGTGGTCACATTCATCACCAGCGTCGGGCCGGAGGCGCCGCCCTGGCTCTTGACCCCGAGCCGCCCATCGGCGCCGCGCGCCAGCGGCAGGATCGCCTCCGGCCCCGCTTCGCCCATCAGGCCAAGGCCGCCACGCATCGGGAAATGGGTCGGTGCGGAGACCACGCCGCCCCGGGCAAAAGGCGTCACCTTGCCCTGGCTGAAGGCGGCCCCGTCGGCAAAGGGCAGAATGCCGCCCACCAGCGCCCCGAGCCCCTCGCTGAGGAGGCCACCGACGTGATCGGTCACCGGCCGCAGCGCGGAGTTGAAAGTGGTGTTGATCATGCTGCGCGCCAGACCTTCCAGCGCCTCGGAGAGCGAATCGCCATCCACCACCAGATCCTTCATCGCGCGGCGCAGACCCCGGCTGAGGCCGGTCTCGAAATCCGCCGCATCGACCCGGGTGGCGGCAAAGGCGGCGCCAAGCCGATCCATCTCGGCGGTGAATTGCGCCGCCATGCTGCTGGCATCGCCGAGGCTGTCCTCGATCTGGCCATTGGCCGCATCCAGCGCGGAAATCCGTTCGTTTGCCATGGGTTACTCCGATGCGTTGAGGTCACTTTCGGTCTCGGCGGGACACTCAGCGGCGCGGTCCGGGAAGGCATCCATCAGGCGCGCAAGCCTGCTGCGATCCATGGGCGCGGCGCCGCTGTCGAGGTTCAGCATCAGTCGCAGTTCCGCCGGGGTCAGTCGCCAGAACTGCTCCGGCGTGAGCCGCAAGCCCACCATCCCGGCCCGCATCAGCGCAGGCCAATCGAGGCTGGCAGGACCGTTCATGTCACCCTCGCAGAACGGGCGAAGCCAAAGCTGAAGCTCTGGGCGAGGAGCTGTGCCGCCACCCGCGCCGCCTCCATCGGACCGCCGTCGATCTCGCTCGCGGCCAGCGCCGCCGCCTCCATCCCCACACCGCCGCCCCGCAGCCCCGCCCCGAGAAGCGCCAGCAGGTCGGCGGCAGAAAACCGCCCGGTTTCAAAGCGTTGCACCAGAGAGATCAGGTCACCTTCGCCCAGAGCCGCCTCCAGTTCCGCCAGCGCCCCGAGGGTGAGTTTCAGCACATGGCGCTGGCCATCCACCACCAGCGCCACTTCGCCTGCATAGGGGTTCGCCATCGCCAACGCCCCCCTCAGGCCGCGGTAAAGGTCAGCGCCCCGGCCGAGGCCAGCGACAGCTCATAGGTGGCCTCGCCATTGTGGCTGCCGGCATATTCCAGCGCGGTGACCTGAAACGGTCCCTGCACGGTGCCAAAGTCGGGGATGATGACCTGGAACTGGGGCGTCTCGCCGTCAAAGAACAACTGCCGGGCGCGCTCGTCGGTGTCGGCATCGCGAAAGACGCCGGAGCCGGAGAGATTGGCGGAGCGCACCCCGGCGCCGCCCAGGAGCTCGCGCCATCCGCCGGCACTGTCGAGGCTGGTCACATCAACGCTCTCGGCGTTGAAACTGATCCGCGTGGCGCGGAGCCCGGCGATGGTGGTAAAACTGCCGGTGCCGGTCATGTCGACCTTGATCAGGAGATCCTTGCCATTCTGCGCAGTCATGTTCTGAATTCCTTCTTGTAAGCCATTGCCATTGTTCAGGAGTCCTCGAGCCGTGCGGAAAATCGCAGGGCGATGGACCGATCGCCGTTGGCCAATCGCGCCGCTGTGGCGCGCTCGAACCAGAGACCGATCAGCCGCCCGCGCGCCAGGCTCAGCGGCGCGTCCACCAGCGCGTCCGAGATCGCAGCCGCCGCCCGTTTGGCCGCGGAAAAGCCCGCATCCGTACTGATCACGGTGACGGTGAAGCGATGCAGCGCGCCGCCGCCGGAGATGTCGGAGCGGTCCCTTACGCTCTCCGCCCCCAGGGTCACATAGAGGCCGGGCAAGCTGCCTGAGGGCAGCATGTCGTAGATGGCGCTGCCCACTTCGCCCGCCAGCACCGCATCGGCGCTGAGGTGCTGGTAGACGGCGGTCTGCAACCCGGCAGATAGCGCATAGGTCATGTGGCCAGCTCCTCGGTTGCAAAACAGCTGAGATAGCGCCCCGCCGCATCCGCCTCGGCCACCGCGTCGATCATCAGGACGCGATTGCCTTCGCGAAACCGCTGGTCCGGCTTCGGTCGCGCGGGCGAGCCTTCGGGGGCAGCGCGCAGGGTGATCCGGTAGCGCTGCACCGACAGCGCGGTGCCGCCGCGTCCGGTCTCCCGTCCGTTCAGGGCCGCGACCTCGGCCCAGAGGTCGCCCAGCTCCAGCCAGTCGGTGGCATAGCCGCCGGCCCCATCCGGGGTGATCTGCGGATCCTCCAGCGTCAGGAGGCGGTTGAGACGCGGCGCCTTCATGCTGCACCTCCCCGGATCCGCCCCAGCCGCAAGGGGCGATGGCGGTCGAGCAGGCTGGCGACGCCAAAGGGCATGCAGCCCGCGTGCAGCGAGGTATCGTCGCGGTATTCATAGTAATGCGCCGCCAGCAGAAACACCGCCTGGGCAAGGTCAGCGGGCAGCGTGTCCCAATCCGCCGCAAGCCCGGCGGTGAAACGCAGCCGCAGGCCGCCGCCGCTCACTGGGCGGGGCAAGCTGCCGCTCAGCGCCAGGAGGCGGGGCGCATGGGCATCGGGGGCCAGTGCATAGGCCGCCGCGGGCACCACCGTCTCCGCGCCGGTCCGGTCCAACAGGGCCACAAGCGTGACCTGCGAAACCGGCGCCACCGGCAGCAGCAGGGGATCGGGCCAGTCCGCGAGGCGCCATTCGAAGTCGCGCGTCAGCAGCACCTTGCCGATCCGCCCTTCGATGGCGGCAAGGCTGGCGCGCAGGAAGGCCAGGAGAACCGGCTCCTGCAGCCGGTCATGGCCAAAACCGGTGCCCAGCCGCAGATGGGCCTTGAAGGCGTCAAGCGGCAGAGCGCTGTCCGGCACCGGGGTTATCTCGTGCAAAATCATGGCACTGTCTCCGCTGATTGATGTGCCCCCAACCTGGGCCGTCCTTGGACGGATGCGCACCGGGTCTGCCGCTCGGACGGAGGGGAGCAGCTGGACGACAAACCCAATATGGCGCGCACCCGCCGACGGAGCCGGGCTGCCGGCCCCGTCATCCGGGGAACAGAGCCGTGTCAGCTCACCCCGAATTTCATCAGCTTGATGGCGGCAAAATCGCTCACATCGCCGCCGACGCGCTTGGTGGCGTAGAACAGCACATGCGGCTTCGCGGAAAAGGGATCGCGCAGGATGCGCAGGTCCGGGCGTTCGGCGATGGTATAGCCGGCGCCAAAGTCGCCAAAGGCGATGGAGAAACTGTCGGAGGCCACATCCGGCATGTCCTCGGCCACCAGCACCGGATAGCCCATCAGCCGCGCCGGCTCGCCCGCCGCCAGACCGTCGGACCACAGGAAGCGGCCATCGGCGTCCTTCAGCTTGCGAATGAGGCCCGCGGTCTTGGAGTTCATCACAAAACTCGCCCCGGCGCGGTAGCGGGCATCCAGCGCATAGACCAGATCCACCACCGCATCGGCCGAGCCGATATCGCCGTCGCTGCCGGTGGCCACATAACCGATGGAGCCCCAGGCCCAGATGTCATTGGCCACCATCGTGTGATCGAGCACACCGCGCGGCTTATCGATGCCGTCGCCGATGATAAAGGCCTGTGCCTCGGCGCGGGCGAATTTGTCGGCGATGCGCCCGGCAAGCCAGCCTTCGATGTCAAAGGCACTGTCATCCAGCAGCCGTTGCGAGGCCTTGGGCAGCGCCGACAGCTCGTGCAGCGGGATCACGATCCGGTCGATCACCGGGGTCGAGGTTTCCGTGACCGATCCGGTCTCGGTGGCCCAACCGGCCCCCACGTCGGAATGGTCGATAAGCACGTCAAAGGAGGTCGCCTCCACGTTGACCACCGAGGCCACGGCGCGCAGCGAGGCGGTCGAATTCAGCACCGAGCGCACCACATCGGAGGTCTGCGGGTCGACGAGGAAACCACCGTCGGAATTCACCGCGCTCGACAGCGCCTTGGCCTCCAGTGCGAGGCCACGCAGGCCCTCTTCGGAGCCCCGGCGCAGATAGGCTTCCATCGCCTTTTGATGCGGCGCGTCCTCCATCCCGGCAGCGGCCAGATGCGGCCGCGCCGCGGTTTGGGATTTGTGATCCAACATGGTCATACGCTCTTCCGTCTGTTTGAGTTTCCGTGTCACGTCTTCCTGGAACCCCTTGAAATGCTGAACGAAGTGGGAAACGGCCTGTTTCACCTCCGCGACGGCATCCTGCGGCGGGGGCGCCGCATCCTCGGGCGGCTGGCCCGTGAATCGAGTGTCGGTCATGCTCTGGTCCTCATGGTTTGCAACAGGGGGTCAGGGGCGGGTGGCGGCGCGCAGGGCCTCGGCCAGGGCGCGCAGGCCCGCGTCTGCCAGATCGCTCTTGGCGGCGGCGGCGCGACGGGTCAGCCGCGCGGTGGGCAGCATTGGAAAGGTCACCAGCGAGACCTCCCAGAGCTGCACCTCCTCCAGCCGACGATGGCCTTCCTTGTCGCGGGTCGCCTTTACCGTGCGATAGCCGATGGAGAGCCCTTCGATGGCCCCGGCGCGCACCAGGGCTGCCGCCTCGGCGCCCTTCTGCGTCTCCGTCAGGATGCGCCCCTTGACCTTGAGGCCGGTGGCATCCTCGGCGATCTCGTCCCAGACACCGATGGGGTGGCTCGGGTCATGCTGCCAGAGCATCTTCACCTTGCTGCCGCGCGCCAGATGGGCGGCGAGCGAAGCGGCATAGGCGCCGCGCGTCACGATATCCTTGCCCTGATCGGGCAGGCCAAAGAGGCTGGCGTAGCCTTCGATCACCTCGCCATCCGTGAGGGTCAGGCCCTCGCCAAAACGGGCGAATTTGGTCTCGATCTCGGGGGTGCCTTGCATCAGCATGTCACTCTACCTCTTTGAAACTACGGCAATTGAACGGTGAGAAAGCCCTGAAAGGCCTGCGCGAGGATCACAGCCGCCACGCCGTAGACCGTCAGCCAGAGGCGCTTTTCCAGCCGCTCCATCATCTGTTCCATCCGATCAAGGCGTCGGTTGATTGCCTCCTGTCGGATTTCGGCCACGCGTTCATAGGCGCTGAGGCGCATTCCGGGGGTGCAGTCGAAGGGCGGCAGTGGCAGATCACTCATCGGCGTGCCCCTCGCAGGTCTCCGCCATCCGGGCAGGCAGACCCAGAAGCTGGCGTTTCTCCGCCTCGGTGAGGAAATCCGCCGCCGCCACCCGGCGCCATTGCGCCTCGCGCTCGGCGCTCAGCGCCTGCACCTGATCGAGGTCGGGTTTCAACTCCACCACCTCCAGCCCAAAGCGCATCAGCCAGTCGGAGAGTTTGGCCGCCACCCGGGCGGCCAGGGGCAGCACGGTCAGGCGGTAGAACGCCCGGTTGGCCTCTTGGTAGTTGGCATAGGTGGCATCGCCCGGAATGCCGAGCAGCATCGGCGGCACTCCGAAGGCCTGCGCGATCTCGCGCGCGGCGCTGTCCTTGGTGCGGTGAAACTCCATATCGGAGGGGCTGAAGCCCATGGGTTTCCAGTCAAGCCCGCCCTCCAGCACCATCGGCCGACCGGCATTGCGCGCGCCCTGGAAATTGGCCTCGATCTCCTCGGTCAGGCGGCGGAACTGGTCGTCGCCCATCAGCCCCATGCCATCGCTGCCGGTCCAGACCAGCGCGCCAGAGGGCTGCGCGGCATTGTCGAGCAGCGATTTCGACCAGCGCGCGGCGGCACCATGCACCTCAACGGCAGTTGCAGCGGCCTGCAAAGGCGCAAGGCCATAGTGATCGTCGAGCGGGTGAAAGCTCTTGAGGTGGCATATGGCCGGGCGCGCGGGGTCGAGGGCGAAGCGATGAGTCTTGGCCCCCACCGCATAGTCATAGGCGATGGGCCAGCCATCGGCCCCCGGCACCACCCGCATGCGGTCCGGGCGCAGCACGTGGAGTTCAACCGGCCAGCCGTCCTCCGCCGCGACCGCCTCCAGATAGGCATTGCCCGACAGAAGCAGGTTGGCAAAGAGCGCCTCCAGCATCTCGGCCCGGGTCTGGGCCGCATTGGGGCGCGCCAGCAGGGTCAGGAGCGGATGGCGGTCATAGCGCGCCTCGGCGCTTTGCAGCACCATCGGCAGGGCGGCGGCGGCCTCGGCGATGAGTTTCACCGCGCGGTGGCCGATGGGATTGCCGAGGAAGGCGGCGCGGGTCAGGGACACGCTGTCGCGCGGCCCCCAGGCCGCCTGGGCGCCGGTGTTGAGCGCAACCACCCGCGCTGCGGCGCTGATCTTCTGCTCGGGCGCAGATGTGCCTGCCGGTTTCTCTGCCTGCCCTTTGCGCCGCAAGAGGTCAAAGACCATGATACACTCCTTTGCCGTCCGGTTTCGCTCTCGGGCTCTTGGTCCCGTCGCTTGCCAAGGAGAATGGCAGCCCGGTCTGAAAATCCCGCAAGCTGGGCGTACGCCCCCTGCGCAACACCGCAGCCACCGCGTTGATAAAACGAAGAAACGCCCGCGCGAGGCGGGCGTTTCCTGTAGCAGTATTGGGGGCGTCAGAGGCTGCGGGCGCGCGGACATCTGAGCCGTGCAGCAGGGTCCACCATCAGCGCATGCAGCGCCCAGACCAGCGCGTCGAGCCGGTCCGGCGAGCCGTCCCCGCGATAGCCCTGCGGCGTCATCAGGCACATCTGCTCTTCCAGCGCCCCAAGCCCTGGCAAGTGGAAAACCCGGCCCTGCTCGTAAAGCGCGGCCACCGGTTCGGCCCGGGCCGCCTTTCCCCGGCTGGCGTGGAGCGGGGTGAAGGGCACCTGCGGGTCCACCTGCCGCAGGACCGTCTCGACCAGGGCTCCGCCCTGATTGACCTCGGCCACAAGTCGGTCGGCCCCAAAGGCATCGCGCGCCGCAATTGCCGCCCGCGCCCAGCCGAGCGGTCCCTGCCCCTGCACCGTACAATCGGCCAGCACATAGGCGTGCCAATCCTGCGGCGGGCCCTGGGTGACCGCGCCGGCCACCACGATGCCGCAGGCATCGGAGTTGCGATGGCCGCTGACAGCCGGGTCCACCGCCACCACGATCCGGTCGAGCCTTGGGGCCTCGGTCCGCTGCAGCGCCTCCAGCAGGACGCCGGTCCAGAGCGCGCCCTCGATGTCGGAGAGCATCACCCCGTCCAGTTCCTGCCGCCCCAGACGGGTACCGGCATAGCGCGCCCGCACCTCGGCGAGGAAACTGCGGGCGAGATTGGCGCGGTTGGCCTCGGTCGGCGCATGGGTCATCACCGTCGAGGGGCTGTCGAGCAAGCGCCGTAGCAGCGCGGAGTTGCGCGGCGTGGTGGTGACGCAGACCCGAGGCGACTGCCCCAGCCGCAGGGCGAATTGCAGCATGTCCCAGGCCTCCTGCCCACGCTTCCATTTGGCCAGCTCGTCCACCCAGGCGGCATCGAACTGCGGCCCGCGCAGGGCTTCGGGGTCGGAGGCGGAAAAGGCCTGCGCGGTGGCGCCATTGGGCCACAGCAGCCGTCGTTCGCCCGCACGCCATTCCGGGCAGCGATCGGGGGGCGAGCAGGCGAGAATGCCGCTGTCGCCCTGGATCATCACGTCGCGCACCTGATCGTAGGTTTCGCCCACCAGCGCCACCCGCCGGGCTGCGCCAAGGCCAAACCGGGTCGCACCCTCGACCTGGGAGCGCACCCATTCGGCCCCGGCCCGGGTCTTGCCCGCGCCCCTCCCGCCCAGGATCACCCAGGCGTGCCAGTCACCCACAGGCGCGGATTGATGTGGGAAGGACCAGAGCTCGAAAAGATAGGGCAAGGCCGCAAGGGTCGGCGGATCAATCTCCTCCAGCAGCATCTTCGCCATAAATGGCGGCACGCAGGCCAGCCAGGCGGCGCAGGATCTCATCTCGGGCGGCACCGAGGTCGAATCCCACCAGTCCAGCGGCACCAGGGGTTGCGTCACGCTCTGCGAGGTCTCTTGCGACAAGGGTCTTCTCCACCTTCTGGATATCACGAATGAGACCGTCCAATTTGGCGATCTGCGGCTTCAGGTTTGTGGTGTCGGGATTGATCTCGGCTTCTGCCTCGAACTGGGCGAGGTAGTCTTCGCTGGCCTTGCGGGCGCGTCTCAGACTGTCATGAAGCGAGCGCAGGAGGTCGGAGCTGATCGCGATCAGCTCCTCCGGGGTTTCCGCGGTCATGGGGGCTGTTGCCTCTTTTCACAGGACCCGAACAGAGAAACAGAAGGTCGGATCAGATGCCCCTGCGGACATCCGTTTCCCACCTTCGCGTTCTCCAGCTGCTGGCGACTGTTTTAGCGGATCAAAATGGAGATCTGCCAAGTGCAGCGTTCGCACCGGCGGCAACGGCGGGGCGGCGGCAATGCCGCGCGTTCCGGGATATTGGGAACAAAAAAGCGGAGCAACCGCGCGCCCGTCTTCCGGTTAGACACAGCCGGGAGGCAACAGGCTTTGCCCGGAAAAGCAAGAGGGGGGCAGCGCCCCCCTCCCTGACCGTCAGTTGTTGCCCTGCTGGGCCTCGATCTCGCGCCATTTGGCGACATTGCGGTTATGCTCTTCGAGCGTCTCCGCAAAGGCATGGCCACCGGTGCCATCCGCGACAAAGAACACATAGTCGGTCTGATCCGGGTTCACCGCCGCCACCAGGCTCTCCAGGCCGGGGTTGGCGATGGGGGTCGGCGGCAGCCCTTCGATCACATAGGTGTTCCAGGGGGTGACGCCGCGCAGCTCGCTCTGGCGCAGGCCACGGCCCAGCACGCCTTCGCCCTTGGTGACGCCATAGATCACCGTCGGGTCGGTCTGCAGGCGCATGCCGCGCTTCAGCCGGTTGGTGAAGACCGAGGCCACTACGCCGCGTTCGTCGGCGATGCCGGTCTCCTTCTCGATGATCGAGGCAAGGATCAGCATTTCCTCCGGCGTGGTCACGGCTGCATCCGGGCTGCGGGTCTCCCAGGCATCGGTGATCCGCTTGTCCTGCCGCGCCTTCATCTCCTCCAGAATGGCGAGACGGTCGGAGCCGGGGCGGATCTCGTAGCTGTCGGGGGCGAGGCTGCCCTCCTCGGGACGGCGACCGGGGTCACCGTCGAGGATATCCATCGCCTTCAGCGCTTCCACCACCTGCCAGCTGGTCACCCCTTCGGCCAGCGCGATCCGGTAGCGGGTGTCGGGCTCGGCCTTTTTCTCGGTATAGACCGCAGGCACCTCGTCGACGCCGGGCACAAACTCCGCCCGCTCGACAAAGGCATTGGTGGCGGGATCCAATTCGCGCACCTCGGCCAGCACCCGCGTCACGCCGACACGGTAGACGATCTCGGTGCCGCAAGTGGAGGCGCCGCCACGGGTGATCTGATCGACGATGCCCTCCATCGAGGTACCGGGTTCCACCAGATAGCTGCCGGCCTTCAGGTCCTGCTCCTTGTCGGCGTATTTCACCCCGATCCGGAAGATCGCGCCGGAGGAGACGGCACCGTCTTCCTCCAACCGACGGCTGACTCGGGCCATGGAAGTGCCGCTCGGGACCTGAAAGCAGATCGCATCGGCCAAAGGTCCGGCACCGCTATACTGGTTCTTGCCCCAGAGGATCACCCCCGCAAAGAGGAACAGGCCGACAATCAGGATCGTCAGCATGTTTGAGGCCAGGCTGCGCCACATGTCAGTCGCTCACTTTGCCGAAGATCACCGAGGCATTGGTACCGCCGAACCCGAAGGAGTTCGACAGGGCCACGTTGATCTCTCTCTCGCGCTTGGCGTTCGGGGCGAGGTCGATCTCGGTTTCCACGGCGGGCGTGTCGAGGTTGATGGTCGGCGGGGCCACCTGATCGCGGATCGCGAGGATGGAGAAGATCGCCTCGATCGCGCCAGCCGCGCCCAGGAGGTGGCCAGTGGCGGATTTGGTCGAGGACATGGTGGCGTTCTTGGCGTGATCGCCCAACATGCGCTCAACCGCGCCCAGCTCGATGGTATCCGCCATCGTCGAGGTGCCATGGGCGTTGATGTAATCGATGTCCTCGGGCTTCAGCCCCGCATTGGCAAGGGCTGCGCGCATGGAGCGTTCGCCGCCTTCGCCATCCTCGGAAGGCGCGGTGATATGGTAGGCATCGCCGGAGAGGCCATAGCCCAGAACCTCGCCATAGATCTTGGCGCCACGGGCCTTGGCGTGTTCGTATTCTTCCAGCACCACGATGCCGGCGCCCTCGCCCATCACAAACCCGTCGCGGTCCGCATCATAGGGGCGCGAGGCTTTGGTCGGGTCCTCGGCATATTTGGTCGACAGCGCCTTGCAGGCGTTGAAGCCCGCGATGCCGATCTCGCAGATCGCCGCTTCGGCACCGCCTGCAATCATCACATCCGCATCGCCGGATTTGATCAGACGGGAGGCATCGCCAATGGCATGGGCACCAGTGGAGCAAGCGGTCACAACCGCGTGGTTCGGACCTTTGAAGCCATAGCGGATGGAGACCTGACCGGAGATGAGGTTGATCAGCGCGCCGGGGATAAAGAAGGGCGACACGCGACGCGGGCCCTTTTCCTTGATCATCACCGCGGTTTCCGCGATCGAAGCCAGACCGCCAATGCCGGAGCCGATCATCACGCCGGTGCGCAGACGGTCCTCTTCGCCCTCGGGCATCCAGCCTGCGTCCTTCACCGCCATCTCGGCGGCAGCAATGCCGTAGAGGATGAAGTCGTCGATCTTCTTCTGATCTTTCTTCTGCACCCAGTCATCGGGGTTGAAGGTGCCGTTGGTCCCATCGCCACGCGGCACTTCGCAGGCATAGGTGGTGGTGACACCGCTCGCCACTGCATCAAAGAGGGTGATCGGACCGGCGCCGGACTGACCGTCCAGGAGCCGCGACCAGGTTTCCTCGACCCCGGATGCCAGGGGGGTCACCAGGCCCAGTCCGGTAACAACTACTCGACGCATTCCTTGCTCTCCTTAGAACTTCAGGCAATTTGACCATCCAAATAGCTTGGAATAGCCAAAAGGTGCAAGAGCGGGAAGGTCACGCCCCGTGATCACGCGCATTTGTCTCAAAAGACGGTGAGTTTTCCACAGCCGCGGGGGAGAGCGCCCCACCCGCGCAAGGTTTTGGTAACCATCCAGGCGCAGACTGGAGGCAGGACGAAGCAAAGATCCGGGGTTCCCCCATATGAGGCTCTTTAATCCGCACAGGCCGTAGGTGGAAAATCCGCCTGCGGCCTGTGACGTTCCAGAGCCCGAGCGGCCCTGTCTTCTCGCCGCCCGGTTCAGATGAAGGCGGCGATCTTTTCCGGGGTGGCCTGCGCGGTTTCCAGCGCCTCCTCGACTGTCAGGGTCTTGTTGAACAGGGCACGGCCGACCAGCGCGCCAGCGATGTTGTGGATATACTTGAGCCGCGAGATATCATCCACGGTGCGCACCACGCCGCTGGCGATGATCGGCGTCTTAGCATGGGCCGCAAGATGCGAGATCAACCCGAGCTGCGCCTCCACATCGCCCATGTCGCTGTCGATATCGGTGACCACGATGCCGGCAAAGGGCGTGCCCTCGAAGGCGTCGATGAAGCCCTCCGGGCTCCAGGCACCGGATTTGCGCCAGCCCTCCGTCATCACCTGCCCCTGCCAGATATCGACCGAGAGGACGATCTGGTCCGGGTGGTATTTCGCCAGCGCGGCGGCGGATTTCGGATCATAGGCCGCCATGGTGCCAAGCACGACACGCCCTGCCCCTTTCTCGATCCAGTGTTCTGCCCGCTCGCGCGAGCGGATTCCTCCGCCCAGTTGCACCGGCACGCCGGCCCGGTGGATGATCTCCTCAACCAGCGCCTCGTTGCGGCGGTTGCCCCGCACCGCATCAAGGTCCGTGAGATGCATCCACTCTGCCCCGGCGGCCGCAAAGCTGCGGGCGGTCTCCACCGGATCCACATGCCAGATCAACGGCGCCTCGATGTCGCCCTTCTCGAGGCTCACGCAGCGCCCGTCGAGGATCTCGATTGTCGGATAGATGATCATTGTCATTGCCCTCCCTTCCGTCTTTGGCTGCGCCAGAAGCTAGAGCGGGGGCGCGCCATTGCGATGGTCGCGGGCGCAAAGGCTGCGCAATATTTGCGCGCTGCGGGGGCGATGACGCAAAAACGGCGCCTTCCACAGGAAAGCGCCGTCTCTGTCATTCACGAAATCGTGAGATCTCGCGAAGCTGCCGATCAGGAAGCTTCGGAGATGAACTTCACTGCGTCGCCGAAGGTCTGGATGGTCTCGGCCGCGTCGTCCGGGATCTCGATGCCGAACTCTTCTTCGAACGCCATGACCAGCTCAACGGTGTCGAGGCTGTCTGCGCCGAGGTCGTCGATGAAGGAGGCGCTCTCGGTCACCTTGTCTTCTTCCACACCCAGGTGCTCTACAACGATCTTTTTCACGCGGTCTGCGACGTCGCTCATGTCTATTCCTCGTTCTTTTCAGGGCCACTGGTGCCCGGTTCTGCCCTTGCCCACTCGGGAGGGTTGGTTGTTGCCCAAGCGGGCGGTGGGGTCCCCCTCCGGTACAGGGACCGGAAACGGGTCCGCAGTGGCTCAGGCAGCTGCCAGCCAATACGAAAGATGGGGGGCCTATAGCACAGACGTAAGCCAACGCAAATCATTTCGGTTGGGTTAAACGCCGGTAGCGGAGCCGCCCCGGCTCCCTGCGCGCACAGTGGCCGGCGCGGTGCAATCCGGCAAGCCCCCACAGATGCCGCACTGCGGCGTCCCCTCTCCTTGCGTCAACCAACCCTCTGAAAACATGAAAAAAGCCGCGCCAGTGACGGCGCGGCTTTTCTAAGCATCCCGCAGCGAGGGATCAGATCATCGCCATGCCGCCGTTCACGTGCAGCGTGGTGCCGGTGACATAGGCCGCCTCGGTCGAGGCCAGATAGAGCACCGCCGCGGCGATCTCTTTCGAATCCCCCATGCGGCCCGCCGGGATCTGGGTCAGGATCGCCTCTTTTTGGTTGTCGTTGAGCTTGTCGGTCATCGCGGTGGCGATGAAACCCGGCGCCACCGCATTCACGGTGATGCCGCGGTTTGCAACCTCATAGGCCAGCGATTTCGACATGCCGACCATGCCCGCCTTGGAGGCGGCATAGTTGCCCTGACCGGGGTTGCCGGTGGCGCCCACCACGGAGGAGATGTTGATGATGCGGCCCCAGCGCGCCTTCATCATGCCGCGCAGAACGCCCCGGCACAGGCGCATGGTGGAGGTGAGGTTCACATCCAGAACGCTGTTCCACTCCTCATCCTTCATCCGCATGAAGAGGTTGTCCTTGGTGATGCCCGCGTTGTTGACGAGGATATCGACCGATCCCATCGCCTCGGCCGCCTGTTTCGGCAGCGCCTCGACCGCCTCCGCGTCCGAGAGGTTGCAGGTCAGCACATGGGCGCGGCTGCCCAGTTCGGCTGCCAGCTCCTGCAAGGGCGCCTCGCGGGTGCCGGAGAGGGCCACGGTGGCGCCGGCGGCATGGAGTGCACGGGCGATATCGCCGCCAATGCCGCCAGAGGCGCCGGTGATGAGGGCGGTCTTGCCAGTCAGGTCAAACATGTTGGGGTCCTCAAGTCTTTGATCGGGCCGGTCTCTGGCCCCTTATTTGTTACTGCGTCGCGGCTGCGACTGCGGCGGTCAGCCCTCAAGCGCGGCTTTGACATCCGCGTCGGTGCCGATGTTGCGGCAGAGGAGATCGCGGTTGATCTTGCGGATCATGCCAGAGAGCGCCTTGCCTGCGCCGATCTCCCAGAATTCGGTGACGCCTTTGGCGGCCATCGCTTCGACGCTCTCGCGCCAGCGCACCGAGCCGGTGACCTGCTCCACCAACAAAGCCCGGATCATGTCGGGATCGGTGACCGCATCGGCCCGCACATTGGCAATCAGCGGCACGGCGGGGGCCTTGATGGTCACACCGGCCAGGGCCTCCGCCATCACGTCGGCGGCAGGCTGCATCAGCGCGCAGTGAAAGGGGGCGGAGACCGGCAGCATCACGGCGCGCTTGGCGCCCTTGGCCTTGGCGATCTCGGCGGCGCGCTCGACTGCGGCCTTGTGACCGGAGACCACAACCTGCGTCGGGTCATTGTCATTGGCGGCCTGCACCACCTCGCCGGGCGCTGCGGCCTCGGCGGCGACCTCTTTCACGGTTGCAAAATCCAGACCGAGCAGCGCGGCCATGGCGCCCACGCCCACCGGCACCGCGCTCTGCATCGCCTGCCCCCGGGTGCGCAGCAGGCGCGCGGTATCGGCGATGCTGAGGGCGCCGGAGGCGGCCAGCGCGGAATATTCACCCAAGGAGTGACCGGCGACAAATGCAGCCTTTTCGATGGTCAGCCCTTCGGCCTCCAGCGCCCGCATGGCGGCCATGGAGGTCGCCATCAGCGCCGGTTGCGCGTTCTGGGTCAGGGTCAGGGTCTCGATGTCGCCCTCCCAGATCAGGCTGCTCAGGTTTTCCCCCAACGCGGCGTCCACCTCGTCAAAAACGGCCTTTGCCGCCGGATAGGCCTCGGCCAGCGCCTTGCCCATGCCAATGGTCTGCGCGCCCTGACCGGGAAAAACGAAAGCGATCGACATGCGTGTCCTCATTCATGAAACTGTCTTTTGATGTGGTTTAGACGGGGCTGACGCTGCGTACAAGCTTTGGCTGGCGCGAATTTCAGCGCTCTCCGGCCAAAGACACCACCGCGCAGGTCACCTGTGCGTCAGCGAAGAGAGGCGAATATTGTAAGCCCCCGAGGTGTTGTTACCTTTGTGCAAAGAGCAAACACCCCCAAGAAGGACCCCCGTCCCATGCCCCGCCAGAACACTGCCTCAAGCTATGGCTCCGTCACCAAGAGCTTTCACTGGCTCACCGCGCTTTTGATCCTCACCGCCTTTCCCTTGGGCTATTTCGCCGAGGAGCTGGCACATCATATCCAGAGCAGCGCGTTTGACGGCTCGCAGGCGACAATTGATCGTGCCACATTGCTGTTCTCCTTGCATAAGACCGTGGGGGTGGCGGCGTTTTTCACCGCGCTGCTGCGTATCCTCTGGGCGCTGAGCCAGGCAAAGCCCGGTCTTCTGCATCCCGACCGCAAGCTGGAGGCCTGGGCGGCGGAAACCGCGCATTGGGTGCTTTATGGCGCAATGGTGCTGGTGCCGCTGTCGGGCTGGATCCATCATGCGGCCACCGACGGGTTTGCGCCGATCTGGTGGCCCTTCGGGCAGGATCTTCCGCTGGTGCCAAAATCGGAGCTGGTCTCCGGCCTCTTCGCCGAGGTCCATTATTACGCCATGCTGCTGCTCGGGCTGACCATCCTGGCCCATATCGGCGGCGCGCTGAAACATCATGTCATCGACCGCGACAGCACCCTGCTGCGGATGGCACCCGGAACGCGGGCAATGCCGCAGCCGCCGGCTCAGTCCCATTCCGCCTTGCCGCTGGTGACCGCGCTGCTGGTCTGGGTGGCCCTTTTGGGTGGCACCGCAGGACTGTCGCTGGCCGGGCGCGAGGCAGTGCCGGCCGGTGGCGCCACGCAGACCGCCGCAGGCTCCGGCTGGGCGGTGGAGCAAGGCACGCTAGGTATCGAGGTGGTGCAGATGGGCAGCCCGGTGAGCGGTCAATTTGCCGAATGGAGCGCCAGGATCAATTTCGCCGAGCCGGCCAGCCCGGGTCCGGCCGGCGATGTGGAGGTGGTGATTGCCATTCCCTCGCTGACGTTGGGATCGGTCACCGATCAGGCGATGGGGGCGGACTACTTTGACGCCGCCACCTGGCCCACCGCAACCTTTGCCGCCGAAATTCACCAGATCGAAGGCGATCAATACGAGGCCCGGGGCACGCTCACCATCCGCGACCAGAGCGTTCCGCTCACCCTGCCCTTCACCCTGACGCTGGAGGGTGACAAGGCGACAATGAGCGGGCGCGCCATGGTCAACCGGATGGATTTCAACGTCGGTGCGGGCACCAAGGATGAAGGCACCCTCGGCTTTGGTGTAGATATCACGGTGGAGCTGACGGCGAGCCGCAGCACCTGACACCGTCCCCCCCTCATGTCTCATGCCGCAGCCGCCCCCGGCTGCGGCATTTTTTTCAACACCCGGACACGGGTTCCGGCTTAGTAGCCGAGATACTGCGTGCCGAGCGTTTCGCGAAATCGGTCGGCCCATTTCTTGTTGATTGCATCGAGCGAGCCATCCGCCTTGGCCTCGGCGTAGCAGCGATTGAAATCCGCCGTCAGCGCTTCGGAGCGGAAGTTCATCCCATAGTCCGAGGGCGCAAAGATCGCCTGAAAGGTGACGTCCTGATTGGGATCGAACATCAGGTCGCTCTGCTCGCGCAGCTGGCGATTGTATTCGGCAAAGATCATGCCATCGCCGATCACCGCATCCACGCGCTGCCCGAAGATCATCCGGCTCTGGCCGATCTGGTCGGCAATTTCCTTGTAGCTCTGGAAGCTCGGCACCGCCGCCTTCAGTCCGGGAATGATTTCCGAGGCCCCCATGAAGGCAATCACCGATTTGCCGGACAGGGCGGAAAGGTCCCCGTAGTGGCCCCCGCTGTCCGCCAGCGAGGAGACCCCGTTCTGATACTGAATATAGGTGTCGGACTGATGGCCCGGCAGCGGCATCCCCAGCGGGACGGTCGCCACCCCGTCGCCCTTGCCGCTTTCATAGGACTTCCAGTGGCGGGTGAAGGGCTGGATCTCGAAGGTGACACTGTGACCGCACCGCTCCATCACCGAGGTAATCACCTCGGCCTCGCGTCCAGTGCCATCGGCATTGACCATCGGCGGCAGGTCGCCGGCCAGAATGGTCACCTGGTCGGCATCGGCCCGCCCCGGCACCTGCAACAGGGCAAGGGCAAGCGCGGCAAGCATCGGAAGGGTCTGGGTCGGTCTGGTCATCTGGGGCAGGCTCCTGATTGGCTGGCAACATGAAGGTCGTCACGACGCAGCTTTTCCGGTGGGGCCTAAAGAGAGCGTAAATGCCGCCCGCCAGAATAGTCCGGATCTTAAAAGATATTTAGAGAGCGGCGGCTGCCCGAAAGCGGCACAGAAAACCGCCGGCCCCTTTCGGAACCGGCGGCAACTTTAGTGTCCTCCTGGCACAGGCCGGTTGGACAGGCAGATTATTCGGCTTTCATCGCCTCGACGGAGATGAAGACCTCCACTTCGTCGCTGACGAAGGGCGCGAACATGCCGAGGTTGTATTCCGAACGCACCAGCGTGGTGGTGGCATCAAAACCGGCCCAGGGCGCCTTAGCCATCGGATGCTCGCCAGCCTGGTTCAGCTTGGCATCCAGCACCACGGACTTGGTGACGCCGTTCAGGGTCAGATCGCCGGTGATCTTGGCTGTGTCCTCGCCGGTGACTTCGATGCTGGTGGAGGTGAAAGTGGCCACCTCGTCGTCGCTGGCGTCAAAGAAATCGGCGGACATGAAGTGGTTGAAGCGCTCTTCCCAGCCGGTCAGCATGGATTTCACCGGAATGGAGACGGAGACGGAGGAATTGGCCGGGTCTTCCTGATCGAACATGATGTCGCCGGCAAAGCCGGAGAACATGCCGTAGGTGGTGGAATAACCGAGGTGGTTGTAGTGGAACACGACCTGGCTGTGGCTGGAATCGAGCACGTATTTCTCGGGCGCGGCAACGGCGGAGGTTGCAGCAGTACCGATCAGCGCAGCGGCAAGGAGGAGTTTTTTCATCTGTCTGGGCTCCGTATGGGTCCAAGGGTTGGGGTCTGATGCACGCAATGTCGGGGATGCGGCCCTGTTCATCCATTCCGCAAAACCCAACACAGGGTGTTGGTAGATGAACACTTGGCTGTGCGGAATTATTCACCACTCGCTCTCACATCAATGTGACCCGGCGTGGGGGGCTGCCACATTGGCCCGCACGGCAAGAGGCAGCTTGCGCTTTGGCGAGAACCCGTCTAAGGGGAAGCCTCCTTTCGTATCACTATGATCCGCGCAGAGTCTCGTGGTGGGGCAACGGAAGGCGATCATGCCCCTCCTATGAAATGCGCCCAGACACAAACAGGAGTTCGCATGCCCCTTTATGAGCATGTCATGATTGCGCGTCAGGACCTGTCCAACTCGCAAGCAGAAGGCCTCATCGAACACTTCGGTGCTGTTCTGTCCGACAACGGCGGTAAGCTGGTCGACCAGGAGTACTGGGGGGTCAAGACCATGGCCTACAAGATCAACAAGAACCGTAAAGGCCACTATGCCTTCCTGAAATCCGATGCCCCGGCATCGGCGGTTCAGGAGATGGAGCGCCTGATGCGTCTGCACGAAGACGTGATGCGCGTCATGACCATCAAGGTCGACGCTCATGAAGATGGCCCCTCGGTTCAGATGCAGAAGCGTGACGACCGTGAAGGTCGCCGTGAACGCCGTTCGTAACTGCTTGAGAAAAGGACGCTAAATCATGGCAGCCAAACCGTTTTTCCGCCGCCGGAAAGTGTGCCCGTTCTCTGGCGAGAACGCACCGAAGATCGATTACAAAGACACCCGTCTGCTGCAGCGCTACATCTCCGAGCGTGGCAAGATCGTTCCCAGCCGCATCACCGCCGTCTCGGCAAAGAAGCAGCGTGAACTGGCCCGCGCCATCAAACGCGCCCGCTTCCTCGCCCTGCTGCCCTACGCCGTGAAATAAGGAGACCTGATCGATGCAAGTTATCCTTCTCGAGCGCGTCGCAAAGCTCGGCCAGATGGGCGACGTCGTTGACGTCAAGCCCGGTTTCGCCCGCAACTTCCTCCTGCCCCAGGGCAAGGCGAAGACCGCATCCGAAGCCAATATCGCAGCCTTTGAATCCCAGAAAGCGCAGCTCGAAGCGCGCAACCTGGAGACCAAGAAAGAGGCCGCAGCCCTCGGCGACAAGCTGGCAGGCCAGCAGTTCGTCGTGATTCGCTCTGCCTCCGACGGCGGCAACCTCTACGGCTCCGTGTCCAACCGCGACGCCTCCGAAGTGGCGACCGCAGAGGGCTTCACGATCGACCGCAAGCAGGTCATCATCCGTGACCCGATCAAGACCCTTGGTCTGCATTTGGCCGAAGTGCACCTGCACCCGGAAGTGATGGTCACCATCACCCTGAATGTTGCGCGCTCGAAAGAGGAAGCGGAACTGCAGGCCTCCGGCAAGTCGATCCAGGAACTGGCCGCAGAAGAAGAAGCCGCAGCGGAATACGAGATCTCCGAACTGTTCGACGACATCGGTGGCGCCGCCAACGATGACGACGACGCTCCGGTTTCCGCAGCTTCTGACGCTGAAACCAACTGATCCAGCTGGTCGGGCGGCCCTGTGGACCGCCCGCACCCGCAAGGCGCAGACAAGATTGAAAAAGGCCACCCGGATCGGGTGGCCTTTTTGCGTCAGGGAAGACTTGCCGCCTCAGTTGCGAAAGAGCTGCAGCAACAGCCTCGGCGCCTCATTGGCGATGGTGAGTGCCTGGATCGCCAGTTCCTGCTGGGTCTTGAGCGCAGCGAGCCGGGCCGAGGCCTCCTCCATATCCGTATCGGTCATGGCGGAGACGCCCTGCTCCATCGCATCGACCAGTTTGCCGACAAAATCGCTCTGATCCTCCATCCTGGAGGCCGAGGCCCCCAGCGCGGCAGCCCCGTCAATCGCGATTTGCAGGTAGCTTTCGATTTCCGCCAGAGCAGAAGCTGCACTGGCGCTGTCGGTGATCGCGGTCAGGCCGCTGCTGAGGTCGAGGTTTGATTCAAAATCCACCGAGGCAACGGTGATCGACTGCGCGGTGACGCTGCCACCAGGTCCGACGCGATTCAGAGAGGCCAGGAACCCCATGCTGCTGGCGCCATTGCCGTCGATGTCGCTGGCCAGAAGATTGGCCCCGTTGAATTGCGCCGCCGAGATGATCGCATTGATCTGCTCCACCTTGGAGGCGATATCGGTCTGGATCTTGGCATGATCGACGTTCTCGGACTGGCCGGACACGATCAGTTCCTTGATCTCGGTGAGCTTGCTGACAATCTGTTCGGCGCCGGCGGAGGCAACGGCCACTGTGGCCTCGCCCAGAGCCAGGCTGTCCTCGATCGCCTTGAAGCCGCTGATATCGGATTCCATCGTCTTGGCAATCGACCAGACCGCCGCATTATCCTTGGCCGTGCCGATACGCTTGCCGGTGGAAATGGAGTTCTGGACCTCGTCGAGGGTGCCGTTGATGGTCTTGAGGGTGCGCAGCGCGACAACTGCGCCATGATTGTTCAGGATACTGGACATGGTGGCGTTCCATTTGGGGGACAGGCTTTGGTCCCGGGAGAAGGACGTCCCGCTTCAGGGATCTGATGGGTGTCCTTCCGACACTGCCCGCCCCGAAAAAAGGGAGGCGCCACCTGGAAAAGATGCAAGGCTAACAATATCCTAAGAAGGGTTACTCAACCATTAACACTCACTGGACCTGTTATTAGGATTTTTACGATCCTGTCAGTTTCCCCTTACCTCGCGGTCAGCGCCCGGCCGCATGGCTCCGGTCTCTGGCTCGCCGGAAATGCAGGAAACCGCCGGCCCCGAAAGGAGCCGACGGCAAGGTCAGTCTATGCGCTATGACTTAGCGGAAGAGCTGCAGCAGCGAGCCCGGCGCTTCGTTCGCGATGGTCAGCGACTGCACGGCGAGGTCCTGCTGGGTCTGCAGCGCGGAGAGACGTGCGGAAGCTTCTTCCATGTTGGTATCGGTCATGGTGGAGATACCCTGTGTCATCGAGTCCACGAGATTGCCGACGAACTCGGACTGGTCTTCCAGACGAGCAGCAGAGGCACCCAGAGAAGCTGCGCCGGTGATGGCGGTCTGCAGGTAGGTCTCGATCTCACCCAGAGCGGAAGAGGCGGTGGCGGTGTCGGTGATCGCGGTCATGGCGGACAGGTCGAGGTTGGATTCGAAGTCCACGGTATCCACGCTGATTTCCACGGCGGTGACTGCGCCACCGGCACCCACGCGGTCCAGCGAGGCCAGAACGCCGAGCGAGGAGGCACCGTTGCCGTCCACATCGGAGGCCAGCAGGTTGGCACCGTTGAACTGGGCTGCGGAGATGATCGCGGTGATCTGCTCCACCTTGGAGTCGATATCCGTCTGGATCTTGGCGTGGTCGACGTTCTCGGACTGAGCGGAAACGATCAGTTCCTTCATCTCGGTCAGTTTTTCCACGATCTGCTCTGCGCCGGCAGAGGCAACGGCCACGGTTGCTTCACCGATGGCGAGGCCTTCTTCGATCGCCTCGAAACCCGCGACGTCGGATTCCATGGTTTTGGAGATCGCCCAAACCGCCGAGTTGTCTTTTGCGGAGCCGACCTCTTTACCAGTCGAAATGCTGGTCTGGGTCTTGTTCAGGTCGTCGTTGACGGATTTCAGGGTCTGCAGCGCAACCATTGCGCCGTTGTTGGTCAGAATGCTGGACATAGAGCACCTTGTATTTTGGCAAGGACAGTGAGTTTGTATCTGTCCCTTATTCAGGTTTTCCCGCTACGCGGGGGCGAGTGGTCCCGTCCTAAACCTGCCTTCTGCCTGTCGGCTCCAGCGCCATCCGTCACCAGATGCACCGTCACATTGGCATAAATCGTCTTACTGAAACCTTAACGGCCCCAAGGCTGTTCGGAACAATTTTAACCCATATGAAGAAGATGCTACTCTCTGAAAAAACGTAGAAATTTCGTTGTGTTATTGGCTGAAATTCAATTCGTCGCCGAGGCTCGGATGCCCCGCGGACCGCAACCGCAAACGCTCTGACAGCAGTTCCGCCAAGGCGGGTTTGCAAAAGGTGAACGGGTCTGCTCGCGCCCCTTATTTACTGGGCTATTTGCGATCCTCTGGCCTGCGCTGATGTAGGGTTTACGATGGAGCGCGCCGCGACCTCTGCCCCGCTCAAGGCTCCCGCCCCTCGCACTCTGTCCCCCTCTTCAGGTCACTCACCCGCCGCCTGACCCGCGCCTGATCTGCGCGCAGATCCTCGAAATGTCCCGCCGGAAGGATGTTCTCCGTCTCAGAGGGCGACGAATTTTTCTCTGGTGACCAAAGGCCCATCGCCAAAAATTCAAAAAACCGCTCCGACTCGCGGCGCTTGGTCCCGCCCGAAGGGAGACAAACGGCAGGCCTCTGCCGCTAATCGGCAAAGCTCCGCCACTGCCGAGTCGAAAAGCTTGCCCTGTGGAACTTCATGGCTAGTCTGCCCGGAGCGAAACAATGCGAGTAGAGCATCATGAACCGTCGTCAGTTGCTTGGGACTTTGGCGGCCTTTTCCCTCAGCTCCGTGGCGGGATGCGCAACAACCGAAAAGGTGACGCGCAGCTACAACCCGCCCCTCTATCCGAACGAGACTCCGGAGCTGCGGCAAAAAATCAACTTCTGGTCCGATCATTACGAAGTTCCGCGGAGCCTGGTGCATAGGCTGGCGGTGCGCGAAAGCACCCATCGCCCCACCGCGACCAACCGTCCTTATTACGGACTTCTGCAGATCAATCCCGCCACCGCCGCCTCCATGGGCTTTCGGGGCGCGCCGGAAGACCTGCTGGATGCGGATACCAACCTGAAATATGCGGTGCGATACCTGCGGGGCGCCTGGCTTCTGGCCGATGGCAGCCATGACAGGGCGGTCGCACATTACGCACGCGGCTACTATTACGAGGCCAAACGCCGCGGGATGCTGGTGGAAACCGGTCTGCGCTGAGCTCTGCGGCACGCCGCAGCCCCAAGTAGCGGCGAGGGCGCGATATTCTTTGACCGAGTGGTCAAATCAGGCTGTTCTGCAACACAGCCGTCATATGATTTGGCTAGCTCATCTGCAAGGCCCCAGAATTGGGGCCGCATGTCATTCAAGGAGTAGACCATGCCTTTCACCCTCAACCGCCGGTCCTTTCTGGCCGGCAGTGCCGGTCTGATCGCACTGCACCCGTTCTCCCTCGCCGCCGCCGCCAACCAGGTGCACCTGCGGCTGATGGAAACCACCGACCTGCATGTGCATGTTTTCCCGTATGATTATTATAGTGACCGCCCGGTGGACACGCTGGGCCTGGCGCGGACTGCCAGCCTGATCAATGGCATTCGTGCCGAGGCCACAAATACGCTCCTCGTCGACAATGGCGACTTCCTGCAGGGCAATCCGATGGGCGATTACATCGCCTACGAGCGCGGCATGAAGGAGGGCGATGCCCACCCCGTCATCACCGCGATGAACACGCTGGGGTTCGACGCCTCCACCCTGGGCAACCACGAGTTCAACTACGGGCTCGATTTCCTGATGAAATCCCTCGCCGGGGCCGGATATCCGGTGGTCTGCGCCAATATCGCCAAATCGCTCGGCGCCAGTCCGCGCGAGGACCAGACCCTGCTGCCGCCCTATGTGATTCTGGAGCGCGAACTGACCGACGGCGCCGGCAGCAAGCTTCCGATCAAGATCGGCATCATCGGCTTTGTGCCGCCACAGGTGATGAACTGGGACCGCAAGCACCTCGAAGGCAATGTGCAGGCGCGCGATATCGTCGAGGCGGCCCGCGCCTATGTGCCGGAAATGAAGGAAAAGGGCGCAGACATCATCATCGCCCTGTCGCATTCCGGCATCGGCTCTGCCGATCAGAGCGAGGGGATGGAGAATGCCTCGGTGCCTCTGGCCGCGGTCGAAGGAATCGACGCGATCATGACCGGTCACAGCCACCTCGTCTTCCCCTCCTCCACCTATGCGGATTTTGCCGCGGTGGATGCGGACAAGGGCACCATCCATGGCAAGCCGGCAGTGATGGGCGGCTATTGGGGCAGCCATATGGGCCTGATCGACCTGATGCTGGAGCGCGACGGCGCGGGCTGGCGGATCGTCGGCCACCAATCCGAGGCGCGGCCGATTTCGCAACGCAACGAGGATCGCAGCATCACCGCCCTGGTGGAGAGCGATCAGAGGGTGCTGGACTCGGTGCAGGTGGAGCATGATGCCACGCTGGCCTATGTGCGCCGCGCGGTGGGCAAGACCGATGCGCCGCTCTACAGCTATTTCGCCCTGGTGGCGGATGACCCCTCGGTGCAGATCGTCTCCATCGCGCAGACCTGGTATATCACCCAGATGCTGAAGGGCACCGAACACGAGGGACTGCCGATCCTCTCCGCGGCCGCCCCCTTCAAGGCCGGTGGCCGAGGTGGGCCCGAGTATTACACCGATGTGTCGGTGGGCGATGTCGCGATCAAGAATGTCGCCGACCTCTATCTCTATCCCAATACGGTGCGGGCGGTGAAGGTGACCGGCCAGCAAGTGAAGGACTGGCTGGAGCGTTCGGCCGGCATGTTCAACCAGGTGGAGCCCGGCAAGGCGGATCAGGTCCTGCTGAACCCGGAGTTCCCCTCCTACAATTTCGACGTGATCGACGGGGTGACCTATCAGATCGACCTCAGCCAACCCTCCATGTTCGACCCCAAGGGCGAGCTGGTGGCACCGGAGGCCAATCGAATCGTGAACCTCGCCTTCAACGGTGCCCCGATCGACCCGGCGCAGGAGTTCATCATCGCCACCAATAATTACCGCGCCAGCGGCGGCGGTGCCTTCCCCGGGGCGATGGGCGATACCGTGGTCTTTGAAGGGCCGGACACCAACCGCGACGTGATCGTGCGCTATATCGTCGAACAGGGCACCATCAGCCCCAAGGCCGATGGCAACTGGGGCTTTGCGCCGCTGCCGGGCACCTCGGTGCTGTTTGATACCGGCCCCAAGGCGGCGGACTATGTCGATGCGGTTCCCGGCATGTCGATCAGCCCGGCCGGAGATGGGCCGGACGGGTTTGCCCGCTTCAAGATCGAACTCTGATCGCAGGCAACATCAAGCTGCAGACCGAAGGTCCGGAGGCCGCCCGAATGATTTCGGGCGGCCTTTTTGTCTCTGGTCCATCAAGCGGCGCAGGGCGGACGCCCTGCACTGGATGTGCCGCTGACGCGGCGGGGCGAGGCTCTGCCTCGCGCTCCGGGATATTTGGGAGAAGGTGAAACGCCCGCAACAGGGCGCGACCTGCAGCCTGCCCCTGGCAGGCTGCCGGGCCCAACGGGCGGAGACCCCGACAGGGGTCGACAACGGGCGGGAGGCTCCCCGTCCTCCCTGCCCCTTTGCGGCGCGCGGCCACGGCCGGATGCAAAAAGACCGCCCCGAAGGGCGGCCTCTCGTCGTGACATTCCTGCCCGCGACTTATTCGTCTTCCAGCGCCTCGATGGCCTTCTGGAGATCTTCCTTGGAGACTTCCTTCTCGGTCACATTGGCCTTGGCGAACACCAGGTCGATGACCTTGTCTTCAAAGATCGGCGCGCGCAGTTGCTGTTGCATCTGGGCGTTCTGCTGGATGAATTCGAAGAACTGACGCTCCTGACCCGGGTACTGGCGGGCCTGGCTCATGATCGCCTGGGTCATTTCAGCGTCGGTCACTTCGACTTCGGCTTTCTGGCCCATCTCGGCGAGCAGCAGGCCCAGGCGCACGCGGCGCTCGGCGAGCTTGTTGTGCTCCTCGGTCGGCTCGATTGCACCGTGGTTGTGATCGTGCACCTCCGGGTTTTCCTCGTGCCACAGCTGATGCGCGATCTGCTTGGCTTCGGCCTCGACCAGGGTCGGCGGCAGCTCGAAGGAGACCAGTGCATCCAGTGCATCCAGCGCGGCGCGCTTCATCACCTGACGGGCTGCGCCCTTGTATTCGGCTTCCAGACGCTCGGAGATCTGACCCTTCAGCTGGTCGAGATCCTCGGCGCCGAATTTCTTCGCCAGATCGTCGTTGATCTCGGCGGCTTTCGGCGCTTTCACTTCCTTCACGGTGCAGGTGAAGACAGCTTCCTTGCCAGCGAGGTGCGCGGCGCCGTATTCCTCCGGGAAGGTCACGGTCACGTCTTTTTCTTCACCGGCCTTGGTGCCGACCAGCTGGGCTTCGAAGCCGGGGATGAAGGAGTTGGAGCCGAGGACCAGCGGGTAGTCTTCCGCAGCGCCGCCGTCAAAGGCTTCGCCGTCGACCTTGCCGAGGAAGTCGATCACGACCTGATCGCCATCTTCTGCCGCGGCACCCTCTGCACGGGCTTCGAATTCCTTGGCGGTTTCCGCCAGGTTGTTCAGCGCCTCGGCAACGGCTTCCTCTTCGGCTTTCACGACCAGTTTCTCGAGGGAGACGCCGGAGAGATCGACTTCCGGGATTTCCGGCAGCGCCTCATAGGACATCTCGACGTTGACGTCGTCGCCCTCTTTCCAGTCTTCGTTGGTCATCTTGACGTCGGGCTGCAGGGCCGGGCGGTGGCCGGTCTCTTCGAAGTGCTTGTTCATCGCACCATCGACGGCTTCCTGCATGACTTCGCCCATCAGGCGCGCGCCGAACTGCTTTTTCAGCAGCGGCATCGGAACCTTGCCCTTGCGGAAGCCCTTCATCTCGATCTCGGGCTGCGCTTCGACCAGTTTCTCGTTGACCTTCGCTTCCAGCTCGGAGGCCGGAATGGTGATGGCGTAGCCGCGCTTCAGACCTTCGTTCAGAGTTTCAGTGACCTGCATCATATTCCCCATAGCGATTCGGGGCGCGCGCGCAGGCTCCGCCCCCAGACAATTTGTGGCCTTCTATTGGTCCTGCCCGCGCGGTGCAAGAGGCATTGGCCCGGATGCCCTCAGGAAGCCGTCAAAACCCGCGTTTTCCCGCCGGACGGGCGCCGACCATGACCCCGGATGTGCAAGCGCCCCCCGGCGGATCTCCACCGGGGGGCGTTGCAGCACACGCAGGGCAAGGCGCGGGCTCAGGTCACGAGGTATCAACCCGCCCTGCCCGGCCCTGCGGGATCAGATCAGAACTTCCAGCGCGCACCGGCGAGGATGGCGGAACCGTCCTGGTAAGTGGTGGCGGAGGCATCGTCGTAGGAATACTCGCGGTAGGCGACATAGGCCTCGAGGTTCTGCTTGTCGAACTTCTGAACGGCTGCGAAGCCGAAGGATTCCGCGCTGTCGTTGACGGAAACCAGATCAGAGCCGTCATAGTAGTCGACCGAGAAGGAGGTCTTGCCCGCGGCGATAAGATTGGCGGAGTAGCCGATCTTGGCATAGCCATAGTTGCCACCGGTATCGCGGTCGCCGGTTGCCACGCTCAGCGACAGGCCGGTCGGCTCGTGCAGCACCGCTGCGGAGGCGATGGTGTCGCGGGTCTCGGAGCCGGAACGGTCGGTCCAGTTCACGGCCAGCGCGCCTTCCACGGTGAAGTCGCCGAGGTCGGAGTTGGCGTAGTTCAGGGCGATGTCATACTGCTCGGTGTCGGCATTGGAGGTCAGGATGTCCTCGCCGTAGGATGCAGAAACCGAGAAGCCCGCGAACTCGGGGGAGTCATAGCGGATCCGGCCACGGCGGGAGCCGTCGAAGGTCGCAAAGACATCACCGATTTCGATGCCGGTCAGTGCACCGGTGGAATCGCGCAGGAAGTAGCCGCCGGCCGCATCCGCGACGGAAGCATTGGCAGCAACGCCGGTGCCCGACAGGTCAATGCCGGTTGCGCCATCAGCCGCCATGGAGCCCTGACCGAAGGAGAAGGTGCCCGCACGCGCGGTTTCCCACTGCAGGTCGACGTGACGCAGGTCCGAGCGGGTCCAGTTGGTGATATCGCCGGTGTCGTTCTGGTTGACGCCATCCGACGCGCGCAGCGACAGCGAGGTCTCGAACCGGAACTTCAGGGTGTTCTCGCCAAAGGGCTGGGTCACGGTGAAGCCGAGGCGGGACCCGGAGTTGGCGTTGTCCAGCAGACGGCTGTAATCCTCGGCACCGTCATCATAGGACTGGAAGGTCGGGTTGACCTGACCATACCAGGTGAAGGTGCCACCATTGTCGGCGGTATAGGTGGGGCCGGCCACTGCGGGTGCAGCGAGGAGGGCTGTGAGCGCGAGCGCGCTGGTGCCCGCTGCAATCGTTTTGGTGCTCATGGATTGAGTGCTCCTAGTTCAATTGTCAGTCGGCCATCCTCCATCCCCGGATCCGACTAGGTCGGGAGGTACCATGTAAGAATTTCGGGAACAGGTCTTGAAATGCCCCCAAACTGAACGGGTCAGTTCACATCCCGGAGATATCTGATTTCCCGGCAAAAATCCGCCGCATGGTCACTTACACCGGAATTCGGGATGAAAGTTTCAAGAGCCCAGCTTTGCAAAATCCAAAGTCCAGCCAGTCGCTCAGTGCAGGGCTGCGGCAGCGATCCGCGCAAATGCGACTCCTCCAGCGCTCGAATCAAATCCGCTGCAAAAACCGCGGCTTGGGCCCGCCTCGAGGTAACGCCCGGTTAGGAACTTCGATGGACACTCCTGCGCAGTACGCGACCTAACCGGAGCAAGACCCCGATGAAACACACCTTTAGCGCCCTGTCCCTGGCAGTGCTGACCCTGGCCAGCCCGCTGGCCGCAGACCCCATCCGCATCGCCACCGGTGACTATGCGCCGATGACCGGCGAGGCTCTGCCCAACGGCGGTGTGGTCAATGGCCTCGTGGCGCGCCTGGCCGCGGATGCGGGGGTCGAGATCAGTTTTGAATACATGCCCTGGAACCGCGGGCTGGAACTCACCCGCGCGGGTCAGATCCATGCCGCCAGCTACTGGAGCGATTTGGCGGACCAGACCGGGCTGATCGAGGTAGGGCCGGTGTCCAGCGAGCGCATCGTGTTCTTCTATCGCAAGGACAAACCGCTGCCGGCCTGGACCGCACTGCCGGATCTGGCGGGCCATACCTTCGGGGCCACCCTCGGCTATCCCTATTCCGAGGAGTTCTGGGCCCTGGGCGAAAACGGCACCTATAACATCCAGACCGCACCCAATGACGTGTCCAACTTCAAAAAGCTGCTGGGCGGACGCATCGATGCCTTTGTGATGGATGAACTGGTCGGCTGGGACATGTTGAACCAGAACTTCACCCCCGAGGAAGTGGCGCAATTCGCGGCCTCCGATCTGCCGGTGACCGAGACCCTCGCCTATCTTCAGGTTTCGTCCGGCATCGAGGGCGGAGCCGAAATCGCCGCCAAGCTGCAAGCGGCCTACGAGGCCCTGAATGCGTCCGGCGCACTCGAGACCGTCAAGACGGAGCTCAACGCCGCCGCCGGCATTCCCGCAAGCTGATCCTTGCCGCGTGATCGGCGCCGCAAGCGCCGGTCACTCCCTTCTCCCTCCCTCCTCTCAATCCTGTGAGTGTCCTCATGTCCCGCTTTCTCGGCGCTGTTACCGGCGCGCTCCTTGCCCTCGCCAGCCTGGCCCAGGCCGAAACCATCAAGGTCTCCACGGGCGAATACGCCCCTTTCACCGGTGAAACCCTGCCCAACGGCGGTGTGGTCAACGGGCTGGTGTCGCGCGTGGCCGAACAGGCCGGCGTCACCATCGAATATGAATACATGCCCTGGAAGCGCGCGCTGGAAGTGGCGCGAGACGGCCAGGTACATGCCTCGAGCTATTGGGGCGAGCGTCCCGACCAGAGCGGCCTGACCATGGTGGGCCCCTTCACCCTCGACCGCAACGTGCTGTTTTATCGCAAGGACAAGCCGGTGTCGGAGTTTGAGGACATCACCGAACTGACCGGTGTGGTGATCGGTGTGACTCATGGCTATTCTTACACCCCGGTCTTCTGGGCCAATGTGGAGAACGGCAGCATCCAGACCCAGACCGCCAAGGACGATGCCTCCAACTTCCGCAAGCTGCTCGCCGGGCGGATCGACGCCTTCATCGTTGACGAATATGTCGGCCACTATTTGCTGGAACAGGAATTCACCGCCGAAGAACGCGCCCAGCTTTCCGCGACGCAAAGCGCCCTGATGGGCAGCGGTGGCTTCCTGCAGATTTCGCTCAAGGCCGAAGGCGGCGCCGATCTGGCCGCGCGGTTGCAGGCCGCTTACGACGAGATGAAGGCCTCCGGTGCCCTTGATGCCGCCCGCAGCGAGTTGAGCGCCGCCGCCGGTCTCGGCAGCTGATCCGACAAGATCGCTCTGAAATGGAAAAGGGCCGGGCATCTTGCCCGGCCCTTTTTATTGCGCCGCTTGCGGATTCGGGCCCTAGATCGATCCGATATCAGCTTGGCCGCATCATCGCCGCGTGCTGCATCCATCGGATCGAAGCTTCGACCGCCGTGCGCAGCATATCAAGCGACAGGCCGCGCTTGGTCAGGTAGCGGGTCGCCCCCGCCTTCATCGCCGCCGCCGCCAGCTCTTCGCTGCCCCGCCCCGACAGCAGGATCACCGGTACATAGGGATTGCGCGCCTTCAGAGCCGAAAGCACCGAGAGGCCATTGTTGTCGGCGAGGTGGTAGTCGAGAATGACGCAATCTGCGCGCCATTTCTCGTAGCGGGCCACCCCTTCGCTGCCGGTCTTGGCGGTTTCGATCGTGGTGGAGGGCAGCTTGTTGCAGAAGGCCCGCAGCAGCGCCGTATCCTCGGGACTGTCGTCGATAATCAGGATCTTCGTCATTGTGCATCCATCATGGCCGGGTCTGCCGCACCGTCCGGGCTGTCCGACTTGGCGTTGGGCAGGGAGAAATAGAAGGTCGTGCCTTTACCGGGCGTGCTGTCAAGCGTGATCAGCTGGCCGTAACTCTCCACGATTTCCTTTGCAAAGGAAAGGCCCAGCCCGCTGCCCGTTGCCCCCGGCAAGGGGCGCTCGCGCAGCGCCGTGCCGCGCATGCCCGGCTGGAAGATGCGCTGCAGATCCTGCGGCGGAATGCCGATGCCGTTGTCGCGCACATAGAAGACATAGGCCAGCCCGCTGGCATCGCCGCTTTCCGGGGTGAGATAGCCCACCCGCACCACCGGTCGGGCGGAGTCGTTATAGATAAAGCCGTTGGCGATCAGGTTCTGGAACACCACCTTGGCCTTGGCCCGGCTGGCGTGCACCTCCGGCAGCGGTGTCTCGATCAGCAGCCGTCCACCTGTGGCCTGTTTCAATTCGCGCAGATCGGCGCGGATTTCCTCCAGCAGGGCCTCCATGTCGATATTGGCGCGATCGAAGCCCTTGCCGCGGTGCTGCGACGAGGCGAGGAGATCGCTGATCGTGCCTTCCATCTGACGGCAGAGATCGCCGATCCGGACCACCTCCTCGGGCAAGTGGCTGCCGCCTTCCTCAAGGCTGCGCACCTGCCAGTTGATCGCCCGCAGAGGCTCCTTGAGGTCATGCGAGGCGATATCGGCAAAACTGTCCAGCTCACGGTTGGAGCGTTCCAGCTCCTCCACCAGCACCTCGAGTTGGCGCGAATGCTGCAGCAGCCGCGCCTCGCGTTCCTTGTCGCGGGAACGCTGGATCTTCTGCCAGATGCCAAAGCCAAGCGCCACCAGCACCAGCCCGCTCACAGCCGACACCATCAGGCGCAACCGCTCCGGGGTCCAGAACACCGGGGTGCCGAACCACTTCGCCTGCCGTTCGGCATAGGTGTCCGAAATAAGATAGCCCGGAATCACCACGTTGAGCCGCTCGCGGATCTCGCCCAGACCGAGCCGCAGCGCGGGGCCGGATTGCGACACATAGAAAGGCTCGACGCTGGCCTTGAACAGCTCGCTCTGGCCTGATTGCGCCACATGGGTCCAGAAGGCATCGGTGGGCGACAGGGTGGCATCGGCACGGCCGTCAAGAAGCGCGTTCATGGTGCCGTCCTTGCCCTCCACCGGAACGAGGTCGAGGCCGCCGTGATCCAGTGCCAGCTGCTCGGTGTTCTTGCCACGTTCGACCGCCACCCTCAGCCCCTTGAGATCCTCCAGCGTCACCGGGCTGTGCGGACTGTTCTTCAGCGTGAAGATGGAAAAGGGCACCCGATGGGTGGAGAAGGTGAAATCCATCCGCCCGGCGCGATCTTCGTTCCAGGCCATCATCGGCACCAGATCGACAAGACCCTCGCGCGGACCCTGGCCGAACTCCGCATCCGAGATCACCTTGAACTCGAGGGTGATCCCGGCCAGATCGGCGAGATCCTGCAGCACCTCGACGCCAAATCCGGTTGGATTGCCCGCTTCGTCGATCTCGACAAAGGGCGGCACCTGATGGATGCCGACCGTCAGCACCTCCGGCACCGGGGCGGGAATGGCGATGAGGTATCTGGCGCGCAGTGCCGCCAATTCACCGCTGGCTTCCAGCCGGGCAAGGGCCGCATTGACCGGCTCCAGAAGGTCGGCGCGGCTGGGATGGATCGCGACGATCCGGCGGCTGTCCACCAAGGGCGCGCCGACAAAGCTGATCCGCCCGTCGAGCCGCGCCGCGCGCATCATCGCAAACAGCACGTTGATCGGGTAGGAGATCGCATCCGCCTCGCCGCTCAGCACCGCGATCAGCGCGGATTCCGGGGTCGGATAGCCGACCATTTCAGCGCCCGGAAACAGGTCGGGATCAGAGCCCAGGGTTTCCGGGATCATCGCCACCCGCATCCCCGCAAGGTTCTCAGGGTCGATCCGGGCGGCGCTCTCCATCGGCACCCCGAGGCGGATCTGCACCTCGGAGACCTGATCGGAGGCCAGATTGCCGACCTCCAGCGTGCGGACCTCAGAGACGCCGGCCAGAATCTGGGTGTCACCACGGGCCTGGGCTGCCACCAGATCGGGGATGGTGTCATAGTGGCGAAAGCTGATCTCGATGCCCAATTCCCGAGCAAGGAGACGGGCCAGATCCACCGAGAACCCGGTAGGCTCGCCGTCCGCGCCCTGCCCCATCATCGGCGGCGCCACCGTCCAGGGCACCACCACGGGCGGCTCCTCGGCGCGCATCGGACCGGTGGTGAAGGTCAGCAGGATCAGAGCGGCCAGATGGCTGAGACCGCATTGGCGACCCTGACAGAGCGCTTTGTCGTTCCCCCCGCCCCGGCCCATCTCAGAACAGCTCGCCCAGAAAGTCGCGGCTCACCGGTTTTTCGCAAAAGCCGTCGATCACCGGATGTTGGTCCGACCGCTGCCGGTCGGCGGGGTTGATCGAGGACGAACAGATGTAAAAGCGCGCATGACCGCGCAGCTCGGGATAGAGCGCCTCATAGGCGTCGGCGAATTCGAACCCGTCAAGGCGCGGCATGTTGATGTCGACAAAGACATAGTCCACCGCGTCGCGCCCCGGCGTTTTCAGATATCTGAGCGCATCCTGCGCATAGACGAATTCCACCACCTCCGCCTCGGGGTGAACCTTGCGCAGATTGCGTTTGAAGAAATAGCGATCCGCGTCACAATCATCGACCAGCAGGATCCTTACAGGTTTCGTCATAAAATTCAGGCCTCTGCCAGCGTAAACCGGAAACTCGCGCCGCCCGTCTCCGTCGCCTGCACCTCGATGGTGCCGCCATGCATGGAGATGATCTTGTCACACATGGCAAGACCCAGGCCGCTGCCTTCTATCTCGGAATCTACATGTAAACGGGTAAACAGTTCGAAAACGCTGCGGCGGTCCTTTTCGGCGATGCCGATACCGGTATCGTCCACCCGCACCCCCACCTTGCCCTCGCCGGCCGCAACCGGGGCAATGGTGATCCGGCAGGGCCGGTCGGGATCGCGGTATTTGAGCGCATTGCTCAACAGGTTCTGCAACACCCGCGACACCAGTGCCGGCACGCCCATGGCCTGCGGCAAGTCCAGTACAGTGACCTCGGCGCCGGTCTCGCGGATCTGGTTCGTCAGATCGGAGACGCAAGCCTTCGCCAGGTGGGTCAGGTCGAGCGGCTCCAGCATCAACTCGCGGTCCTGCAACCGGGCATAGTCAAGGATCGCATCCACCCGCGCCTTCAGCCGCTTGGTGCCGGACTTGAGGAAATTGACCAGGTCCGCGCCTTCCCCCTCGATGGTCTGCGGCAAGTCTTCCAGCAGGGCTTCGAGACTGCTTTCTATGGTGTTCAGGGGCTGTTTCAGGTCATGGGCGGAGATGAAGGCGAACCGGCGGATCTCGTCGGCACGGCGCTGGATGTCAACCTCGCGCTCGCGCAGGTCGGTGATGTCCTGATGCACGCCGATCATCCGCAAGGGGCGGTGGTCGATGCTCCATTCGGTGACCTGGCCGCGGCTCTTGACCCAGGTCTGGGTGCCATCCTTGCAGAGATAGCGCATCTCGGTCACGAAGGGCACCTGCCCACGCGACCCGATATGGGCGTCAAAGGCCGTATGAAAGGTGGGGCGGTCCTGCTCGTGGATCAGGCTCAGCCAGGTTTCGGGCCGAGGCGACAATTCGCCCGCGGCATAGCCCAGAAGCGAGATGAACCGGGGGCTGACATAGAGCTGATCCTCGGGGATATTCCAGTCCCAATAGCCCGCCTCCTCGCTCTCCAGCACGCTGGCGAGGATCTCGCTCTGGCGGCGCGCCTCCTGTTCCAGAAGCTTGCTGTCGGTGATGTCCATCAGGGTGATGACCACCCCGTCGACATTGCCGCGCGGGCGTTTGAACCGGCGCACCCGGGTCAGCGCAAAGCCCCCGTCGCGGCGGCGCAATTCGCGTTCCGTTTCCTCGCCGAGATCGCGGGCAAGGCCGGCATCGTCGATTAGCAGGCTCACCGCTTCGGGTTGCAGCGTGGTGGCAAAGCTTTCAAGCGGGCGACCCACGTCGCTCGGCTTCAGGTCGAGATAGCGGGTCACCCCGGCACTGAAGCGGCGGATGCACATGTCATTGTCGAGCAGAAGGATCCCCAGCGCCGCGGTCTCCAGCAGGTTGTCCACATCGGCATTGACCTGCTCCAGCTCGGAGATGCGCTCGATATTCTCGGCGTTGACCGTGTGCAGCTCCTCGTTGATGCTCTGGGTTTCTTCGTTGTTGGCCTGCAGTTCCTCGTTGGCGGCGATGAGTTCCTCGTTGGCGGTCTGCAACTCCTCGTTGGAGGCGCCGAGGTCCTGCGCGGTCACCCCGAGCATCTCCTGCAGCGAACGCACCTCGCCCTCCAGATGCTGGATATAGGCGGTGCTTTGCTGGTGCGGGACAAGGCTCGCGTCATTGGGATCGGTGCGCGGCAAGGGCTGCACGGTCTGGCGGATGAAGATGGCGATGGCGCTGGTATGGCCTTCCCACATGATCTTGCGGCCGGTGATGGTCACCACCCGCACGGTCTCTTCCTCGATCAGCCGGATCTCGGAAGATTTGGAGCCGCCATTGTCCTCGGTGCCGCGCATGACCAGCGCCACGCCGCTGCGCAGGCGGTCGTCGATCAGTTCGAAGATATTGGTGGAAAACCCGCTGTCGGGAATGCCGAGGAAACTCTTGGTATTGCCGAAAGTCTTCAGCAGTGTGGCCGAGGGATCTACGATACAGATGGCGGTCTGGCTTACATCCAGCGAGAACTGGAACAGATTGGCAAGGTCATCCTGCAACGTATGGCTGCCGGAGAGCATCCGCCGGGCCCGGGGCAACATGCCAAGCGCGGGCAGTTGCGCGGTGAGCTGCGCCCGCGACAAGGAGGCCTGCGCCACCCGCTTGTTGCGGTAGATACGTTCCTTGCCGAGGTAGAATTCGAACCGTACCCCGTCGGTGCCGGGCGTTTCCGCCGCGCCCAGCAAGAGGAACCCGTCCATTCTGAGCGACATGGAGAAGTTCACCATCACCTTGGCCTGCACATCCGGACTGAGATAGATCAGCAGGTTGCGGCAGACGATGAGGTCGGTGCGGGTATAGGGCGGGTCAAGGGTGATGTCATGCACCGCAAAGACAATCTGCGCCCGGATCCGCGGCGCGATCGAAAACGTGCCCGGATGATGGGTTATGAATCCCGCCTCGCGAAACTTCAGCGGGATCTCCTCGAGCGTGTGATCTGGGTAGATGCCCTGTTTCGCCGCATTGATGGCGTTTTCGTTCACATCGGTGGCATAGACCCGGAAGTCGCGTTCGATCTGGTTGTCGTCGCGGAACTTCTGCAGGATCATCGCCAGCGTATAGGCCTCCTCGCCGGTGGAGCAGCCCACCGACCAGATCCGCAATGGCGCGGAGGTGTCACCCTCCTCAAAGAGCTTGCGCAGCACCCGGGTTTCCATCGTGCGCCAGACATGGAGGTCGCGGAAGAAATTGGTCACCCCAACCAGGAATTCACGATAGAGAAGCTCGACCTCGCTCTGGTTGACGTTGAGGTGATCGAGATAATCTCGGATCCGGGTCAGCCCGAGAAACCCCATGCGGCGGGCGATCCGCCGTTTCAGGGTCGGTTCCTTGTAGAGGGCGAAATCGATTTCCGCCTGTTTGCTGACGGTTTCGAGGATCTGTCGGAACGTGTCCTGGGCGCCGAGAAACATCTCTTCCACATCCGAGATGCCATGCCGCCGCAACTCGATGAAACGTCCGATCTCCGCCACGATGTCGTCCGGTTGCAGGATCTGATCCACCAGACCGGTCGCGATCGCCTGCCGGGGCATCCCGTCGAAGCCACAGGTGGCAGGTTCCTGTGCGATCACCAGCCCCTCGCGGTCCTTGATCGAACGCAACCCCCGGCTGCCGTCGGACCCGGTACCGGAGAGGATCACCCCGATGGCGCGATGGCCAACGGCCTCCGCAAGCGAGCGGAAGAAGATGTCGACCGGCAGGTTCAACGCCGGGCGCGGCTGTGGCGAGATCAGGGAAAACCGCAGACCCACCGCGGGCGCTGCGTCCGGCTGGTCTGCGTCGAGCGATACGCGTGGATCGTTGAGATCCGCTTCGGTGCCCTGAATGACGATGTTGGACCCCGGGGGAATGACGTAGATATGGTGGGGTTCCACCTCCATATCGTCCTCGACTTCGACCACCCGATGGGTTGTCTCGCGCCCGAGGATCTCGGTCATCAGGGATTTGTAATCCGGCGATAGATGCTGGATCACCACGAAGCTGTGCGGAAAATCCTCAGGGATTCGGGTCAGCATCTGCTTGATCGCATCAAGCCCCCCGGCGGAGGCGCCCACGCCGATGATGTAAAACCGCTCGTCCACCGTGCCAAGCGGCCGCGCACTGGCCCGGCCGCCTATCCCGTCGGGTTGCACAAGTTCGTCCGTCATCTCAATCCGCAATCATTTCGTTCAATTTCGTCACCCCACGCAGGACCGGGTCACGCGTGCCTCTGCTTCATGGGGGCGGTGATCCGACACAGGCCTCCCTTTCCCAAAACGGGCAGTCCCGAGGCGCAGGTTATCCGTGGCCCTGACGCACGTCCAGCGTGCAAAAGAAAGAAAACTTGCAATCGCGGTAGTTTAGCGGGGCTTCGATGCCTGTGAGCCGGGCGCGCCAATGCCGCCGCTTTCCCCGCGACTATTCGACGTGCTGAAGGGCCCCGGCATCGGCGCGGGTGGGACGCCATTGACCCGCCGCATCATATTGGAACGGAGCCTCGCTATATCCGGCGAGCCACGCCCGAACGGGAGAGGCTGCGGACAGGCGATAATCCGGCAGGGTGATCTCGGGCAGCACCCCTGCTCCAAGGCTGACGGGCCTTTCTGGATCGAGGAACAGTGGATCCTGCGGGGTGGTGAAATTGGCATTCCCCAGGACGGTGAACCCCGGAACCGCGCCAAAGTCATCGGTGACCTTGACTGCCCCGGTGTTGCGCCAGACCAGATTGCCGATCATCTCGAACCCAGAGACCACCGAGGCCGCCAGCCAGTCGGGATTGCTCCAATCGACCATGCGGATCTCGTCGCGATACTCCTGATCCTGCCCGCAGTTCACCACCGTGTTGAACCGCACGGATATGTTTTCGATCCGCCCACTCGGGCAGTCGAGCGGATGGGCATAAAACAGCATCCCATAGCGCTCCATATCGAAGATCACGTTGTTCCAGATCCGGATATTGCGCAGGCGCATCTGGAAATCGCTGAGATCGGCGGGAGGATTGGCGCCGTCATAATCCGCCTCCCGCGCCAACACGAGCCCGTTGCGGCAGCCCCAGATCAGATTGTCGTGAATGTCCAGATCCTCGACAAAGCGGCGGTCTGAATCGATGTAGATCCCGTGATTGACACAGTTCCAGATCCGGTTGAAGCGGATCGCGCCGCCGGTGCCGCCGCCCTTGTAGTCGATGCCATATTGCAGCGTGTCATGGACGTCGTTCCATTCGCTGACCACGTTGCGGTAGGCACAGCAGACGGTGATCGCCTCGTTGGCGCCGCCGGGGTTCCCGTCCACATTGGTGAAATCCTGATTGTAGTCGTTCACCACATTGGTCTCGGACACGTCATTGCGGCGGATGAGGACGTTCTCGATCCGCACCACCTCGGTGGCGGCATTGCCAATGCCGAGACGTTTGTCCGGGTAAAAGCCGCAGACCATGATCCCCGAGGAGCCCGTGCGCCGGATCAGGTTGCCCGCCACCAGATGGCCCCCGTAGATCGGAGGCGGCCCCTGATCCAGGGCCGGCTCCTGCCCCCGCAGCAGGATGCCTTCCTTCTTGGTGTCCTGCACGGTGAGGTTGGAGACCTCGACGAAATCCACCTCGGCCACATGGACCCCGTAATAGTTCCCGCTGGCGCGTGCCGTCACAAGGTCATGGCCGATGATCACCGGCAGGTGCTCTTCGCCCGGCAGGGTCGTGATCTGAAAGCGCTCCGCTTCGGAATGCCCCGGGACCGTTGCCACAAAGGCCGGAAAGCTACCCGCGCGCAAGTAAAGCGTCTCGGCCGCCGAGCAGAAGGCCAGCGCATGGGCGGGCGTGCGAAAGGGAGCTTCGGGCGCGCCGGTGCCGGTGACGTCGCTGCCGCCCCCCGCCACATGCCAGAGCCCCGGCAAGGGCGCCATGGCCTGCGCCGAATAACGGGCCTCGCCCACGGCGATCTCGACCGCAACCGCACGACCTTCACCTGTGCGCCGCAGGGACACAAACCCAAAGGTGAATTCGCCGGAAAGCCGGAACAGAATGTCACGGGCCGCTGTGTCGGTATCGACGCGCAGGGTCACCCGATGACGCCCGACGGTTCTGGGCAGATCCTGGTAGTCAAAAGGACTATCGCGATCCGGCACGAAGAAGGACGTCACGTTCCGCGCCGCAAGGATCTCATAGCGAAGCTCGAAGGTCTCGCCCGGCACAAGGGTGCCACCCGGAACAAGTGCCATCACCGGAGCAGCCGCCTGTCCGGTAAGATGTCCGGGATCCACGCTGGCGGCCCATTCCCGCGCAGAAGACAGATCCAGGGTCCAATCCGCCTTGTAAAGGCTGACCGATCCCACCGTGATTTGACCGCTTGCGCGGATCAGTTCCACCGTGCCCGTACCGGCAAACCCGTCCTCCACCTCGATCAGCTGGGCGTGGGAACCTGGACCGGAGGGCAAAGGGTTCTGGCTGTTCGGGAAAGGTGACCCCGCCGCGATGAAGGGATAGGCGCCCGCGCTCTGGCCAGTGATGGTATATTGCAGCAGATATCTGTCGCCCGGACGCAGGCTCTGGGCGGCCACCCGCGCCAGCACGCCACCATTGGCCACGCTGCGTGGAAACTGCGTGCCGCTCACCAGATCCGGGCTCTGGGCGACAATATCGCCAAGCCGGCTGACACCATCCAAGCTAAGGGTCGTTACACTCACCGGACCGCTGAGGTCTGCAGGCAGGTCGTGCAGGCGCAGGCGCAGAGCCTGCTGGACGGGGGCAAAGGAAATGGGATCCGAACCCGTCCCCGCAGGGGACAGTGCAAGAGCCTCTGTCAGGGCTGCTGCTGTCGTAAACGAGCCATTGGCTGTCATTGCGGTCTCCTGTTCTCGCTGTGGATTGTGCCTCTGGTGCCAGTCTGATTTCCGTCGGTCTTCGCTGGTCCGCTGCGGCATTTGCAGCCCTCCCCCGCAGGTGGGGCAAAGACGTACCGGGGGCCTCTCGTCGCAGGACCCTGTCAGCCTAACGGAAGGAAGTGGCACATCGGCGAACACCACGCCCTCCATGGTAACCCCTTGTCAACCTGAAGGTGAATTCGAGGAATCTCAGGCTGTTTCCAGCCGCTTGCAGCGGTGGCGACGACAAAAAACCGCCGCTCCGATGGTTCGGAACGGCGGTCAACGGGCAGCGGGAGAAAACCGCGCGATCCGGCAGCTAGACCGAGACGGCCCGGCGTGCCACCTGTTGCAGGGCCTTGAAGATCTCATATCTCTGCAGATGCAGGCCCGCGACCTCGCCCCCCGCAGGCGCATAGCTGGCGGAACAGCGAGTCATCGCCGCCATGGCTTGCGGGATATCGAAAAAACGCCCAGCCGCCACCGCGCCGAGCAAGGCAGATCCCAGCAGCACCGGCTCCGCAGTTTCCGGTGCGGCCACATCAAGCCCGGTGGCATCTGCCAGCACCTGCCGGATCAGGGCGCTGCGCCCGGCCCCGCCGCTGATGACGATACGGCGCACCGGCGCGCCCGCGTCGCATTGCGCCTCGATGATCTGGCGCAGCCCGTAACCGATACCGCAAAGACCTGCGACATAAAGCGAAAGCAGACTGTCCAGCCCCTGATCCATGCCGAGACCCGCAACCACCGCCCGCGTGTGCGGATCGGCAAAGGGAGCGCGGTTGCCCAGAAACTCCGGCACCACGTGAACCCCGCGCGCAAGGCTGGTCGGGTCGGTGCCATCCCCAAGACGGGCTTCGGCCTCACCCGCCAGCCAATCCGGCAGGGACAGACCCTGCTCCCGCGCCTGTTCGCGCGCAAGGGCGGCGTGCGGGTGCAGGGCCAGAAGCGCCTCCATCGCCGCGCCCGCCGCGGATTGCCCCCCCTCGTTGAGCCAGAGCCCGGGAACCATGGCCGAGTAATAGGGTCCCCAGACACCGGGGACAAAGACCGGTTTCTCGGTGCTGGTCATGGTGCAGGAGGAGGTGCCGAACACATAGGCGAGGCTCGCCGTGGCACCACCTCCGTCGCGGGCGCCGACAGAGCCGATGCCGCCGGCATGGGCGTCGATGAGCCCTGCCGAAACCGGGGTGCCGACGGGCAGCCCGAGCTCTGCCGCCGCCTCCGGCGTGAGGCCGGTCCCCAGCGCGGCCCCGGCCGGAACCACTTTGGCACCGATGCGCGCGAAATCCCTCTCGGTCAGATCGCCGAGGCCGATGGCGCGGAAATACTCCGCATCCCAGCGCCCCTCATGGGCGAGATAGGTCCATTTGCAGGTCACGGTGCAGACCGAACGCGCCAGATCGCCACTGGCCTTCCAGGTGAGAAAATCGGTGAGATCCATGAACTGCCAGGCCGCGGCATAGACCTCGGGGCGCTGCTCCTTCAGCCAGAGGAGCTTTGGCGTTTCCATCTCCGGCGAGATCCGCCCGCCCACATAGTCCAGCACCGCATGGCCGCCGGCATTGATGCGGTCAGTCTGTTCGAGCGCGCGGTGATCCATCCAGACGATGATATTGCGGTCCGGCCGGTCCGCCGCGCCCACCGGCAGCGGGGTGCCACCCGGCCCCAGCACCACCAGCGAACAGGTGGCGTCAAAGCCGATCCCGGCGATCTGGCCGCCATTGATCCCGGCGGCGGCCAGGGCACCGCGACAGGCGCTGACCACGGCCTGCCAGATCTCCGTGCTGGATTGCTCGACCAGGGTGGCCCCCTCGCGATAGAGCTGAATGGCGGCTTTTTCGGTGCCGCAAAGCACCCCTTCGGCGCTGAAGACCCCGGCCCGGGCGCTGCCGGTCCCGACGTCCACCCCGAGGAAATAGGCGCTTTTCAGGCTTGCATCGGTCATCTCTGCACCTCTTGGCTCGCCATCACAGATCGACGCTGTTGGGCAGGATCACCAGGTCCCGGATCACCACCCCCTTGGGGCGGGTGAGCATGAACAGAACGGCCTCGGCGACTTCACGCGGTTGCATCAGCGAGCCATTGGCGAGGGCCTCCTCCATCTTTTCCTTGGGCCAATCGTCGAGCAGAGCGGTCACCACCGGCCCAGGCAGCACCGCCCCCATGCGGATACCGTGCTGGGATACCTGGCGACGGGTGGCATGCAGGAAAGCCTGCACCGCGAATTTCGAGGCGGTATAGACCGGCTCCCAGACCACCGGCACCACGCCCGCGACAGAGCTGGTGAAGATCACATCGCCGCCCTTGCGCGCGATCATCGCCGGCAGAACCGCCTGAACGCTGCGGAATGCGGCATTGACGTTGAGGTTCAGCATCCGGTCCCAGGCATCGGGATCACCTTCGGCCGCCGCGCCACCGACATAGGCGCCGGCATTGGCATGGAAGATGTCGAGCGGGCCGACCAGCGCCTCGATCCGCGGCAGCATGGCAGAGACGGCAGGCCCGTCGAGAAGGTCGAGGACCAGAGGGAAAGCTCCCTCGCCCAGGTCCGCGCAGAGCGCCTCAAGCCGGTCGGCAGCGCGGTCGATCAGGACCACCTTCGCGCCTTCCTCGATCAGGATGCGGGCGCATTCCAGACCGATACCGGAGGCCGCACCGGTGATGGCAGCGGTTTTACCTTTGAGTTTCATGAGCTTTTCCAGTCAGTAAGTGCTCAGGCGCGGCCATGGCTGGCGCGCGAGCGGCGGGCAAGGGAGTCAACGATCACGGCAATGGCAAGGACCGCCCCGGTGATCATGTAGCGCAGCGAGGAGCTGAGGTTGAGCAGCGTCAGCCCGTTGGAGATCGCCATGATCACGATCACCCCAAGGAGCGCCGACCAGGCCGAACCGCGGCCGCCAAACAGCGAGGTGCCGCCGATCACCGCAGCGGCGATGGCGTTGAGATTGACGTCGCCGGTCCCGGCCTGCTGGCTGGCGGAGGCCAGACGGGCGGCGGCAAAGACCCCGCCGAGCGCGGCCAGCATGGAGCAGACCACAAAGGCCGACATGCGGATGCGGAAGACATTGATCCCGGAACGGCGAGCCGCCTCGGCATTGCCGCCGACGGCAAACATGGACCGGCCCCATTTTGTGCGGGTGAGCCCGTAGTTCAGCACCACCACCAACAGCACGAAGAGGCCAAACATCCACGGCACGCCCCGGCCCAGTTCGAGGTAATAGACGGCAAAAACCAGCGCGCCCGTCAGCAGCGCCGCCTTGACCAGTGCCACGCTCAGGCTGTCAGGGCTGAGATTGGCCGCGACACGCTTGCGGTTGGTTTGCACCGCCCCCAGAAGCACCAGCAGACCGGGCAAAAGGGCCAGCAGATAGGACAGCGGGGCCGGCATGATCAGGATCTGACCAAAGCGCACCAGGGGCGAGGAGAACGGCAGGTTGATGGACCCGGTCGGCCCCAGGATATAAAGCTGCAGACCGAGGAGGGCCAGCAGACCCGCGAGGGTCGCCACAAAACTCGGCATCTCGAACCGGTTGCGGAACAGCCCGTAGATGACGCCGACGCTGGCGCCGGTGACCAGCACCGCAAGGATGGCCAGGCCCAGCGGCAGGCCGGAATGGACCCAGAGGACCCCGATCAAGGCCGAGGACAGCCCGCTCATCGAGCCGATGGAGAGGTCGATTTCGCCCAGCAGCAGCACGCAGACCACACCAAGCGCGATCAGCCCCACGGCGGCGGCATCAAACAGCAGGTTCACCAGATTGTTGGGCGCGAGGAACACCGGGTTCAGCGAGGTGAACACGGTGGAGATCAGCAACAAACCCACGATCACCGGCAACATGCCGAGATCGCCGGCGCGCACCTGATCGAGGAATTTGCTCAGGGCGCCTCCCAGCCCGGCCTCGTGACGGACACGGGCGTCGGCGCGGTCGAGTTTCGGGCTCGTCATGTCTTGCATCCCATGGGTCATATCGCGGCCTCCGCGTCCTGAAGCTTGCGCGCCGCGCGGCGCGACACCGAATTCTCGCTGGCACCGGTGATGGCGGCCACGAGGTCCTGCTGCGAGGTTTCAGCGGTGAAGACACCGTTGTTACGACCCAGCCGCAGGACGACGATGCGATCCGCCACCGCGCGCACATCCTCCATGTTATGGGAGATCAGGATCACCCCGTGACCGCGATCCCGCACCCGCTCGATGAGGTTCAGAACCTCGGCGGATTGCGCCACCCCCAATGCGGCGGTCGGCTCATCCAGCATGATGATATGGGGATCGAGCAGCAGCGAGCGGGCGATGGCGACGGTCTGGCGCTGGCCACCCGAGAGCGAGGCGATCGGCTCACGCACCGAGGGGATGCGTGCGGCCAGTTCCTGCAACAGGGTCCAGGCACGGACCTCCATCTGGATCTCGTCCAGCCGCCAGGGCGACAGCTCCTGTCCGAGAAAGAGGTTTGCCACCACGTCGAGGTTCTCGCAGAGGGCCAGGTCCTGAAAGACCGTGGCAATGCCCATCTCCAGCGCCCGGCGCGGCGAATCCAGCGACACCGGCAGGCCGAGGTACTCGATGCTGCCCGAGGTCGGCTGATGCACCCCGGCCAGAACCTTGACGAGGGTGGATTTGCCGGCGCCATTGTCGCCCACCAGCGCCACCACCTCGCCAGCGTGCACATCAAGTTCGATATCCTCCAGCGCGGTCACCGCGCCGAACTGCTTTCCGACACCGCGCAAGCGCAGGATCAGCTCTCCCTTTGTCGGAGACATGTTGCTCTGTGTCACTTGGACCCCCTCCTTCCCGTCTGACCGGGTCACGGCGCAGGCTTGCCCCGCGCCGTGACCCCGATGGCTTATTCGATGCCCAGTTTGGCACAGGCCTCGGCATATTCTGCCGTACAGACATCCGCTGCGCTCTGGATTCCGGCATCAAAGATCAGCTCCTTGATGTTGGCCTGTGTCACCACCGCAGGCACAAACAGCTGCGACGGCGTGTTGTAGAGCGTCGTGGTGGCTTCCGGGGTCTCGCCCTTCAGGAGCTGCACCGCCACTTCGGCGGCGGCGGCGGCCACGATCTCGGAGGGTTTGGAGATGGTGTTGTACTGGTCGCCCGCAATGATCAGCTGCAGCGCCGCGATGGTGGCGTCATTGCCGGTCACGGGCGGCAAGGGGCTCGCCCCGGCGGCCTTCAGCGCCGCAATGGCGCCACCGCCGGTGCCGTCATTGGCCGCCACGATGCCGGTGATGTCGCCGCCGAAGCGGGTGATCTGACCGGCGGCCCATTCCTGCGCCTTGGGCGGTGCCCAGTCCGGCGTGTCAAATTCCGAGAGGGTCTTGTAGGGCGAGGCATCCAGCGCCCGGTCGATCCCGTCCCGGATCAGCCCGGCTGCCGCATCGGTCGGCGAGCCGTTGATCTGCAGCACCCCTGCCCCTTCGGCGACGCCACTGGCCTTCAGATGCTCCACCAGCGATTGGGCAATCGCATAACCGATGCCTTCATTGTCGAAGGAGACATAGAAATCAGCTGGAGAATCCGGGATCGGCCGGTCATAGGCAATCACCTTCACACCCTGGGCATGGGCGATTTCCACCATCGCCGCCGCCGCTGCGGAATCCACCGGATCCAGAACGATCACACTGGCACCCTGGGCGATCACGGAATTGAACTGCTGCTGTTGCAGCGCCACATCGGCATTGCCGTTCTGGTAGATCAGCGTGCAGTCAGCACAGAGCGCCGCCATCGCCGCTTCAAAGCCCGGCCAGTCGTGCTCCTCATAGCGGGTCGATGCCTGATCCGGCATCAGAAAGGCGACGGTATCGGCAGTCGCCACAGTCGCGGCCAGCGTCACCAGGGCTGCGGATGTCGCAAGAAGTTTCGTTTTCAGGGTCATGTCAGTCTCCTCCATATCAGACCAGCGCGCGCGGTCGGCGATCGTGTATTGGCCACCCCGTCCCGCCCGCATTTTGCGGCAGGGTCAGGGTCCCGGACCGTTCGGCTCCTCCACCCGATGGGCCCGACCTTCGTGCGCAACCGATCGGCTCACGCTCACGCTGAATTGCTCAATCGATTGCGCAAAATGTGCTTCATCGATTGAGGTTTGTCAATCAACCACAAATCTGCTTAGTTTCGCAGGGCAGATCCCGAGGAAGGCGCGCGTGGATAAAGACAGGAAAAGAAAGACGATTTACGATCTTGCGGTCCTCGCCGAGGCCTCCCCCAGCGCGGTGAGCTCGGTGCTCAATGGCACCTGGGAGAAACGTCGAATCAGCAAGAAGCTGGCAACCAAGGTGCTGCGCATCGCCGAGGAACAGGGCTATCACCTCAACGCCCAGGCCAGCCTGTTGCGGCGCGACCGGTCCAATATCGTTGGAATGATCGTCCCGAAGTATGACAACCGGTACTTTGGCGAAATTGCCGAGCAGTTCGAAGCCAAGGCCCGTGCCCGCGGGATGTTCCCGGTCATCACCTGTACCCAGAGGGATCCGGACCTCGAATTCGAGGCCGCCAAGGAACTGGTCGCCTATCAGGTGGAATGCCTGATCTCCACCGGGGCGACCGACCCGGACCGTATTGCCGCCTTCTGCCGTGCCGCAGGAGTGCAGGCGCTGAACCTCGATTTGCCCGGTCAGGACGCGCCCTCGGTGATTTCGGACAATTACACCGGGGCACGCGACCTCACCCGGCTCATACTCGACCGGTGCCAGTCCGACCTTGGCTGGCATGGCGCGTTGCGCTTTGTCGGCGGCCGTCTCAGCGATCACAATACCGCCGCCCGTCTGCGCGGTTTCCTCGACGCCCATGCCGCGCTGGGACTGACGGTGCCGGAGGCTTTCATTAAGGCCACCGGCTATTCCGCCAGCGCCGCCTGGAGCAGCCTGCAGGACTTTTCCCCTTCCGGCCCCGCGGGGATCTTCGTCAACTCCACCATTTCGCTTGAAGGAGTGGTGCGCTGGCATAGCGAGCTTGGGAGTGAGGCCCGCCATGTCAGATATGGCTGTTTCGACTGGGATCCGTTTGGGAAATTCCTGCCCGGCAATGTCGGCATGGTGGAACAGGACGTGAGCGCCATGCTGGAGGAGTTGTTCACCCGCATCGGCACACCGCAGGCTGCTGGTGCGCCCACTCTCATTCCCTGCAAGCTGCGCGCCTTCTGAGACCTTTGTCGGCGTCTCGGAGGTCACTGGCAGATGACCGCTGCGCCCTCTTCCGGCCCAAGAATGAGCGCGGGTGAAACCAAAGCCGAGGCGGCCGCTACGCTCGGGTGACTGCCCAGGCTGCTGGAATCAAGGCCCTGAGGACAGACAGGATCCCGAAGCAGCCCCCTTGACCCAAACCGCCCCGATCCCGATTTGGGAAAAGTGCAGGTCGGGGCCTTGGGCTCGGTGCAACTTTCGCGCAGCGCGATCCGCTGGGCATATCAGGCGCGTTTGTCCAAAGCCTCCAGAAGCTTGTCCTTCTCATCGGGATGCATGGAAACCATGTGACTGGAACCGGGATAGGCGCCACTTTCTACCGCCTGCTTGAAGCCTTTGACCGCCTTGCGCCGTTCCATATCCAATTGTCGACGGATCGAAGCACCGTCCCCCCAGCTTTGCGCGTGGCGCGGTGGATTTTCGGTTTCGCCGCAAATGTCGTCGAAGAACAGGAAGATCACGTCGCCCGCGGGTCCGGCACCGATGGAATTGGTGATCAGCCCAGTGTGCCTGCTGATCGCATCCAGGGCATCCGCGGCAACGCATTCCACCTCGCATCCAAACGCCCCGGCATCCTCGAGACGGCGCATGTCATCAAGCACCGCCATGGCCTCTTGCGCGGTCTTGCCCACCGTGCGCATCCCGCCAAGCTGGATGGATTTTGACGGCACCATACCCACATGCCCCTGCACTGCAATGCCCTGATTGGCGATCAACTCGACCACATCGAGACTGCGCGGCGTCAGGACACTGTCAGCCCCTTTCATCGCCGCCTCGATGGCTCCGGCGAGGATTTCCTCGTTGGTGATGTAGCGCCCGGCAAAGAGGGCTGCGGTGATGAAGGTCTTCGGAGCCCCCTTGCGGACCTCCGGATACCAGTCACTGCCGGTGATGATCATGTCGATGCCTTGATCCGCGATGATCCCCGCCTCTTCGGCATTCTGTGCGGTCACCTGCGTCATCTTGCGATTGGCGGCCTTGTTGGCGCGCATATCGGCAATCGTCAGATTGCGCTCTTCAAGCGCGTGGCCGTAGGTGTAGATACGTTTCATCGGGCCGCTCACGTTTGCGAAGAAGGGATATGGATCACAAGGCCGTCCATCTCGGGGGTCACCGCGATTTGGCAGCTCAGCCGACTGGTCGCAGTCGGGTCGATGACAAAGTCGAGCATATCAGCCTCGTCCTCCCCGGCGGGGGTGATCTTGTCGGCCCAATCCTCCGCGACATAGCAATGACAGGTCCCGCAGGCACAGGCACCGCCACATTCAGCCGCAATGGCCGCGATCCCGGCATTCACCGCGACCTGCATGACGCTCATGCCGGGTTTGGCCATGGCTTCGATGGTGGTTCCATCTGCTTCGATAAAGGTGATCCTGGTCATGTCTCAGCGCCTCCGGACGGCAATATCAAGGGAGACCGGGCCGCGGACAGACAGGCCCGGTTTGTAGATCGGTTCCCTGACCAGTTCGATGCAAGCGAAGCGCTGGTTCAGGGTGGTGAAGATCACATCCATGTCCAGCCGCGCGAGGTGATTGCCGAGACAGAAATGAGTGCCGCCGCCAAAGGCAATATGCCGGTTCGGGCTGCGGGTCACATCGAACCGATCCGCGTTGTCAAAACGCGCCGGGTCCCGGTTCGCGGCCCCGTAAAGCAAGCCAAACCGGGTCCCGGCCGGGAAGACACGACCGCCCACCTCGGTCTCTTCGGTGGCGAAACGGTGAAAGTAGGGGAGCGGAGATTCAAAGCGAAACATCTCCTGCACCGCCAGATTGATCAGGCCCGGATCCTCGCGCAGCTTTTGATGCTGGTCGGGAAAGCGGAGCAAGGCGTGCATGCCCGACCCCAAGACATCGATGGTGGAGCCATGGCCCGCCATCAGGATCAGCATGGTGGTGGCGACCAGCTCGTCCTCAGTCATCCGACCGGCATCGCGATGCTCGACCATGCGCGACATCAGGTCTTCTGCCGGGGCCTTGCGACGCGCCTCTACAAGGGTCAGGAGATACTCGTAGAACTCCTTTGTCGCCTGCTCGGCGACCTGCTTGTCGGTGTCGTCGCATCCGACATTGAAAAAGCGGACAACCTGTTCCGACCAGATACGCAGCTGTGGGCAGTCAGCATCCGGCACGCCGATCACCCGCCCGATGATATGTCCGGGCACATGGGCTGCGAAGTCCTCGACAAAGTCGAAGGTGTCACAGGCGTTCAATTCATCCAGCAGATGGTCCACGAAGGCCTGGATGGTGGCGCGCTGGCGCGCAATCATTGCCGCAGTGAACTCCCGAAACACCAGTTTGCGGAGACGGGCGTGGGTCTCGCCCTCGCTTTCCAGCAGGTTGGTCTGCACGAAGCGCTCGTGATGCGGCATGTCATGCCAGTTCATCTTGCGCTGTTCGGCCTTGCGGTCCGCCTCGGACAGCAGGTGGTCGCGGCTGCGCAGCATGGTCTTGTTGAGCGCAACCGCTTCGACATCGGCAGCCTTGGTCAGCATCCAGCTGTCAACGTCAGCATAGTAGAAGGGTTCGGTCAGATCGCGCAGCTGTGCATAGGCCGCGTAGGGATTGCGGGCAAAGCTCTCGGAGAGGGGGTCAAAGGCAGGGGCGTGCATGGAAGGTCCATTTTGGCTGGCGGATCCCGTCTTCCTAAGGACCCGAGGTTTGACCGGGAATGGACAAAGCGCCTGATTTGTATATTCCTCCTGTCAATTCTGGAAACATCACCTGCCGGGCCATCATGCTGAACACGATCGTGTATAATTCACCACTGCCTAAGGGGATGCCCTATCCCTATGGTGTGCTTGCGGCAGGTCACAGCCGCTTCACGCCCCGGGATCCGGCAATCACAGCGCGATACAAGGAGCACACATTGATCCTGACAACCGACGGCGCGGGGGAAATCGCCGTGGGGACTGAGGTGACCGGAACTCAACCCCTCACGCTGTCTTGGGTGAATACCTCTGCGGACTACCGCCACAAATGTGCTCAAGACTGCGCGGCATGGACATATCTCTGGTTTTCCTTCGAGGGCCACGCCGCCAGTCAACTCTATGGCAAACTGGCGCGACGCAGCCAGCTCCATGCCTTGGTGGCACCCGATACGATTGACCTCTTCAAATCGGTTCTGCGTGCGGTCACGTCAAACCATCAAGGGCGGCACAGCCAATTGAGCGCCCTTGTCGGGCAAACGGTTGCCCTGTTCGAGAACTGCCCCAATCAGACCAGGGGTCATGACAGCCTCCAGGATCTCGCCAGAACGCTGGTGGAGTCGCTGGCTGATCCCTGGGATACAAGGTCGATGGCCGCAAAAGCGGGCCTCAGCCTGTCGCGCTTTCACTCCGTGTTCCGGGAAGAATTCGACGTCCCTCCTGCGACCTGGCTGCGCGAACAACGCATCAACGCCGCCAAGCGGCTGCTGACGGAAACCAACATGGCGGTCACGAGGATCGGAGAACTCTGCGGTTATCCGGACCCGCAGCATTTCAGCCGTGAGTTTACCAAGAACGCGCTGTTGCCTCCCACCAAGTTTCGCAGCCAGATGCGGGCGCGGGTGGCGCGGTAGGTTTCAAACTTCGACGTTTTACTCGGAGTCTCGGGCCTCCATACTCCTCGAAACAGACGGCCAGACTGACACCGCTCTGCGGGTCTTGGCTCAATGCCTGCGCGGAGCACGGGCTCCGTAACAGCCGGTCTGAGACACCTTCGGCTCTCCCCTATTTCTCCCGACCGAGAAAGATCAGTGCAACCACCGCAAGCAGCAACAGGATGACGGAGGTCGGGCTTGAGAACAGGAACCATGGATCAGCCCCGGAGGCGGAGAAGGCCTCCCGCGCGCTGCGTTCGATGGGCCCGGCGAGGATGAAGGCGATCACGAAGGGCAACACCGGCACCGCCAACTTGCGCATGGCCCAGCCGAGCACCCCGAAGGCCAGCGTCGCCCAGATGGCAAACATCGAGGTTTCCTGCACATAGATCGCGGTCAGGGAGACCAAGAGCACCACCGGCAAGAGCCGCGTGGCAGGGATTTTCGCCAGGACACCCATGGCCCGCATGACACCGCCCCCCACAACCCAATTGAGCAGATTGCCCACGGACATCAGGGTGAAAATGCCAAAGACGGTCACAAGCTGCGGGTTGATCGCCCCTTCCGGCATGGAAAAGACCGCAGGACCGGGGTTGAAGCCACCGATGCTGTCGGCTGCAAGGATCAGGAAGACCGCCGCCGCATTGCCGGGAATGCCCAGCGACAGCACCGGGATCAGGTTGGCGCCGGAGACCGCGGAATTGGCCGCCTCGGTGGCAGCGATGCCTTCAGGCGCACCGGTACCAAAGGGCTGGGCAGCGGGGTTGCGGCGCGCCCGCCGCGCCGCCATCGTGTAGGACAGAGTGGCCGCGAGGGTCGAGCCGACCCCTGGCAGGGCACCGATGGCGGCGCCGATCACAGCGCCGCGCCCGACATAGGGTGCGATCCGGCGGATGTCTCCGGGCTGCAACCCGTCCTCTGCCGATCCATCGCTGGCGGCCTTGACGTCAAGCGCATGATTGTCGTGCCAGAGCCGCTCCAACGTGGCGAAGATCTCGCCCACGATCAGCACGCCCAGCACGGCGGCAATCAGCGGCACGCCCGTCTGCAGGGCGTCGATCCCAAGGGTCAGCCGCGGAGACAGGTCGGTGCCCGCGGCAATAAAGGCCACCACCAGGCCAAGGCTGACCGAGAGCAACCCCTTGCCCACCGAACTGCCCATGACAGCCGCGATGAAGGAGATCGACAGGATCAACAGCGCGGTCTTTTCCGGCAGGTCGAGATAGGCCTCGACCATCACGGCAAGGAAGGGCGCGCAGATGAACAGCACGATATCGGAGAAAGTATCCCCCGCCACCGAGGACAGCTGCGCGATGCGCAGGGCGCGGCGGGGCTGGCCCGCCTGCGCCATTGGAAACCCGTCCAGCGTGGTCATCATCGCATCCGGCGTGCCGGGCAGGTTGAACAGGATCGCCGGCACCGCCCCGCCCAGCGTCGCCCCCTTCATGATGCCGATCAGGAAGCCGAAGACCGGGAGGAGCGCATCCGGGGTGAAGCCGAAGGCGGAGATCAGCAGCGGCAGCGAGATCGCCATGGCCATCGGCCCCGCAAGGCCGGGAGTGGCCCCCACCGCGATCCCGGTGACCAGACCGGCGACCAGCATCACCAGCGCCAGGGGCAGCCCGATCCCGCCAAGCTCCAGAAGAGCCGGCCCCTGGAACACCGACAGCACACCGAGCCAGACATAGTGCAGCATTTCACTCATTGGTCACCATTGGGCGGCAGGAGGAGGTCATCAAAGGCAAGGTCGAAGACGCCGATCAACACCGCTACCGTCACGAGGCCCAGGCCCACGGCACGCAGGCTTAGGCGATGCTCGACAAGGGCGATCAAGGCTGCGACCAGACCGGTGCCACCGAGGATGAAGCCGAGGTATTTCCAGGGCGCGGTGTCACGCAGGTTGCGATAGCTGCCCTCGCCCCCGAAGAGGGCGACCGCCAGCGGTCCGGTCCAGATCATCGCCCCGAGCGCAAGCAGGCAGATGGTGAGGATGGCGAGGAGGAAACCAATGCTGCGCGCAGTCAGACGGATTTCGGCCTCGGCCCGACGCGCCTCAAGGAAGATCAGCGCGCCGGACAATGCCATGAGGCCAAAGGCCAGCCCCGGCGCCATCGCATCACCAATCGAGACCCGCCCGCGCTTGGACAGCAGATATCCAGAGACCGTGTCCTGCGGCACCCAGAGGATCAGCGCCAGGACTGCCAGCGCGATCACCGCCAGCCCCAACCCGTGGGCAAAGCTCAGACGTGGCATGTGCCGCCTCCCCTTCTGCGGGTCTACTCCCCCACAGCCTTGATCAGTTCGGCGGCGTCGGCATCCGCCTCGGCCATGTAGCTGTCAAGATCCGCGCCGATGCGCACCGATGGGCCGCCAAATCCCTTGATCAGCAGGGCATTGGCCTCGCTCGCGGCATCCTCGGCCACGGCGCGGATGGCTGCGCCCAGAGCCTCACGCGCGGCCGGATCGAGCCCGCCGGGGGCGATGAACATGAAATAGCCATCAAGGTAGAAATCGCTGCCGAGTTCGGTGATCGCCGGGGCATCGGGCGAATCCGCCAACGGTGCCGCGATGCCCCGGGCGATATTGGTCATCTCGCCCTGTTGCACCGATTTCGATTGCGCCCCGGCCACCCAGCCGATGTCCACATCGCCACCGCGCAGCCCGTCCATCACCCCAGCGCCACCTCGCACTTCGACAATATTGAACTCGATGCCGGCCTTCTGGCCCAGATGCCAGGCCATGTCCGCCTGTCGGTCGGAGGCGGTGGCAAAGCGGATCGGGGTTCCGGCCGCGGCGGCCTCTGTCACCTTGTCCCAGCTGTCGAAGGTCCCGCCGGCCATGGCCACGAGACCCATCTGGAACTCCGCCGTGGTGGCCAGAGAGGTGAACTTGTCCAGCTGCAACGCCGGATCGCCCGCCGCCTGCGCGGAGTAGGTCAGCGTTTCGGAGACCACCATGCCGAAGGCGGTGCCATCCGCCGGGGCCTTGGCCAATTCCGCCGCCAGCGTCAGGCCGGAGTTGCCGGGCAGTTGCTGCGGAATGATGGTCCAGCCATAGGTTTCCTCGATCCCCTGGGCGATCAGCCGCGCCTGGGTATCGGCCCCGCCGCCGGCGGCAAAGCCGACATACATGGTGATCGGCCCGGGCGGGGTCCAATCCTCGGCCTGAACGCCTATGGGTGATGTGACGAGCAGCGCAGCCGCGAGCAGCGGCGTGTAAAACTTGGTCATGATGTCCTCCCTATTGCAGTCAGGCTGACGTAAAGAGGTGGACGTGTCAACGATAAGGTTGACATCTCCACCTCATTGAGGAAGTCTCGGACCAAGGGAGGACTGGCACATGTACAGCGAAGACAGCACGGCGGACACAGAAGCGGCAGCCCGGATCGAAACCGCCCTGCCGTTGAGTTTCATGATCCACCAGCTCAGCCTGAAGCTGGCCGCACAGGCCCGCGCGGTGATCGCGCGGCACGGCGATCTGACCTTGCCGCATTGGCGCGTCATCCGGGTGATCGGCATGGAGGCTGCCGATGGCTCCACCGCCATCCGCAAGGTGCTGGACTTCGACAAGAGCCAGTTCTCCAAGACTGTCAACCAGTTGCAGGCCCGCGGTCTGGTCGCGATCGCGGATCATCCGACCGACAAGCGCCAGTTCCGCCTCTCGCTCACCCCCGCGGGCCGGGACGCGCTCGACCAGCTGCGCCCGGCGCTGGACGCCCGCCAGGCCTTTCTGATGCAGGCCCTGACGCCAGAAGAACAGGCGGTGATCCGCTCTGCCCTCGTCAAGCTCGGCCAGGCCGCCGAGATCACCGATTTTCCGACCGGAAAGACACCATGACCCGATCCAAGAACCTCCTCGTCATCATGTCGGACGAACATCAGGCGCGCGCACTGTCCTGCGCCGGTCATCCGCTGGTGAAGACGCCCCACCTCGACCGGCTTGCCGCGCGCGGCATCCGCTTCAGCAATGGCTACACGCCCTCGCCGATCTGCGTGCCGGCCCGGGCCGCCTTTGCCTCGGGGCGTTATGTGCATGATATCCGGCTCTGGGACAATGCGATGCCCTATACCGGCAAGCCGCGCGGTTGGGGCCATGCGCTGCAGGATCGTGGCATCCGCGTCGAATCCATCGGCAAGCTGCATTACCGCAGCGAGGAAGATCCGGCCGGCTTCGATGTTGAACATATCCCGATGCAGGTGGCCAATGGCGTCGGCATGGTCTGGGGCTCGATCCGCCGCGAGGACGAGCGGGTCCGCAAGGAAGGCCGCATGCTCGGCCCCTATATCGGCCCCGGCGACAGCACCTATACCCGCTACGATCAGGCGGTGGTCGCGCGCACCGAGGACTGGCTGAAGGACGCTGCCGGTCTCGACGGGCGCTGGTGTCTCTATGTCGGCCTGGTGGCGCCGCATTTCCCGCTCGTCGTGCCGCAGGAATACCTCGACCTCTATCCGCTGGACAGCCTGCCGCCGTTCAAGCTGCATACGATGGACGGGTTCGAGAACCACCCATGGGTGCAGAAACAGAACCATGCGCTGATGGGGGACGACGGATTCGCCGATCACGACGAACGCAAGCTGGCGGCGGCCTGCTATTTTGCGCTCTGCAGTTTCCTCGACGACAATATCGGCAAGCTGGTCGCCGCGCTGGAGGCGAATGGCCAGCTTGACGAGACCACAATCCTCTACACCTCGGACCACGGCGACAATGTCGGCGCGCGCGGGCTCTGGGGCAAGTCGAACATGTACGAGGAATCGGTCGCGGTGCCGATGATCCTTGCCGGTCCCGGCCTTGCGGCGGGCACCTGTGCCACCCCGGTCAGCCTGCTCGATGTGTCGCATACCATCATCGACCATTTCGACGCAAGCTTGGAAGGCGACCGCCCCGGCGAAAGCCTTTATGACATCGCCGCGCGCCCGGAAGAAGCGGAGCGGGTGATCTTCTCGGAATATCACGCGGTCGGCGCGGTCTCCGGCGCCTATATGCTGCGCAAGGGCCGCTGGAAGCTGATCCACTATCACGGCTTCGCGCCGGAGCTGTTTGACCTTGAGGCGGACCCGGAGGAGATCAGCAACCGTGCCGCCGACCCGGACTGTGCCGGGGTGCTGGCCGATCTCTATGCCGCGCTCAACGCGATCTGCGATCCGGGGGCGATGAACGACCTCGCCTTTGCCGATCAGGATGCGATGATCGCGGGCTATGGTGGCCCGGAAGTCGCGATGAACATTGGAGCCCCCGCGGCAACGCCACCGCCCGAAACCTGAGTTTGGCGGCCAGAGGGACATCCATTTGGCCCCGGCCCTTGCGCTGGAACATGGGACGTTGCCATGGGGACCGTCGTTGGGGCCTGGCCTTGCAAACCCCTGTGTGACAAAGGTGCGTTTCAGCCCGGTATGGAAAATCCGCTCCGTCCCCGACTGGACCTCAGCCCGTCAGCTTCACGATCGTGTCGACCACGAGCTGAACGCCACGCCGGATCTCCTCGGGATCGGTGAATTCCTCCGGCGCGTGGCTGCGCCCGTCGCGGCTCGGTACGAAGATCATGCAGGAGGGTGCAAGCTCCGCCAGCACGGCAGTGTCATGCAGTGCACCACTGTGCATCCGCTTGTAGCTGTAGCCACGCGCCTTGGCGCAATCCTCGACCAGGTCAGCCAAGATACCAGACAGGGCAATCGGAGCGTTGGTGCCGGTCCGCCGAGCGGTCACGTCCAGCCTGCGGACCTGGGCAATGCGGTCAAGGGCGGCCAGTGTCTCGGCCAACCGCTCCGCCATGCGGTCCGGATCGGTGTCGCGCAGGTCGAACGTGAAACTGACATGGTTCGGGATCACATTGGCCGCGTTTGGCGCCACCGCCAGACGCCCGACCGTCGCCACCGCTTCATCCCGCCCCTCGGCGCGGGCCAGAGCCTCGATCTCCTGGATCATCAGGGCCGCACCCACCAGCGCGTCTCGGCGCAGCCGCATGGGCGTGGCACCAGCGTGGTTGGCGGTTCCAAAGACCTCGACCACATAGTTGAAACTGCCTGCGATCTTCTCGATGACGCCAATTTGCAGCAGGTCATGTTCCAGCGCGATCGATTGTTCGATATGCAGTTCGATCATCGCAGACACCTCGGCCGGACGCAGGACCGATTGCGGCAGGCCATCGGGGTCAAGGCCGAAATCCCTTGCGGTCTGATAAAGGCTTCGCCCGTCGGTATTCGACGTGCGAACCTTCATGTCCGCGAGCGTCATGCGCCCGACAAGGGCCTTGCTGCCGGCCAACGACAGGTCAAAGGTTACCCCCTCTTCTTCGGCAAAGATCACTATCTCAACCGGAACCGCAGGCACGAAGCGGTTCTCCTGCAGCACAGCCAACACCTCCAAAGCGGCGACAGAACCGACAACACCATCGTAGTCACCGCCATGGATCACAGTGTCGATGTGCGAGCCGGTCATGACGCCGGGCGCAGCATTGTCCCGACCCGGCAAGCGACAACGCAGGTTGCCGATCCCATCGACCACCGGATCAAGGCCCAACGCCCTGCATTCCCGGGACAGGAAGTCCAGCGCCTGCCGGAACTCCGGCGTATAGGTGGTGCGCGTACTGCCCTTGCCGGGAGTGGCGGTAAACCCCGCAAGGCGCTCGATCCGCCGCATGATCCGTTCCTGGCTGACATCCATTTGCCGCGTCTTCCCTGTCCGGTTTGACGATAGCGTTGCGGCTGCGACCAAGCCAGCATGGATCAGCCGACAGTCCCCAAGAAACCAGCGCTTCGGTTGAAATTCAATGTGGTGCGGGTGAAGGGACTCGAACCCCCAACTACACATATGTTTTCAATAGCTTAAATGAAAAACTGTAACCATGTAACCATCCTCAGAATGGGCAAGATGACGTTGCGTCAATAAATACGAAACCCGCCAGTCTTCGCTGGCGGGTAGTCTATCTCAACGCTGTGGGGAATTAGATGCAGGTGTAGGTCCGTTCGATCCATGAGTAATATGGACCGGTGGTATATGCGCGCTCACGATCTTGGCGTGCAAGCCGCTTGCCCTTCCCCTGGCACTCGCTCAGAGCCATCCCGTCCATATGAACAAGCATCCGTGCTACCATGTCTGAATTCAGATCCATGTTCCCTTTATTGACATGGATGCTAACACCATCAGCAGTGCGTTCCGTAACCTCGTAAAACATGTTTTCGGGCGTCGCGCATGCGGCAAGCCCGATAAATGCGATCAGACGAATGAATTTCATTTGGCTCAAGCCGCCCTATCGGTTTTCAAAATACTTTGGGGCCAAATACCCCCGACCTCGCCGAGAACTTCGACAACTGCTGAACGCGCGCACCAGCCTGTGTAGTCGCGGCTTTCAGTTGCCATGGCGGCAAGTTTGCTCAGCATCGCGTTGTAAATTTCGTCCGGAATGTAGGTGTCGAATGTTGCCTGCATGGAAATCCTCTAGATTGAAGTGAACACACCAAAAGAATCGCATGAGATGAATCATACAAGCAAGAAGAAAAGCACATAAGTCATTGTTTTTATTGAAAGTAAGCACTTACTTACTTTTTGATTGTCCCGCGCCGGGTGACTTACATTCTCTATGATGAACCGGCGCGGGAACAGGAGACGGAAGCTCATTGCTTCCTCGAATACGCTAACTCGAATGTTGCAAAAATGCAACTACCCAATTAGCGTTGAAAAATTCCTAGCCATGCGCGTCATATGCCTATTCAGGAACAACCGTGCCCGCCCGTTCAGAACTTCGTCCGTTTGGCCAAGATGCTTTTCACAATAGGCCGCCCAACCAGCCCCGTTGGAGAGTGACCGGAGTGTAAGTTGCCTACTCGCTGCTTTGCCTTCGATTAGCCCACCAGAGGCCCTGAGAGCGGCAGCTAAAGAGGTATGGTCGTCTTGCCCGACCACAGCGACCCCATGAACGTGCAGACGCCCTGAAGCACTGCTTTCCAATGTCATGGCGTAGGGGATACCTAAAAGGGATCGCGCCTTGAGTTCTCGGTTCAAAGTGTCCGTGAAAGCCCTAAGAGGATCACTGTGCGCCTGCAATCTTACTTGGATCTCTGCAGAGAGATGAAGGGACAATGCCACCCCACCAGCTTTTTCGGCACAATGACCAGCATAGCGAAACTTCTCAGCAGAGGTCGCACGCCTCCAAGGAGTGTGTGGCACCGACGATCTGGCGGCGAGGGTCTGTGCTTTAGTTTCTTGCCGCTTGCGCTGGGCCTTAGCAGATTGAATGAGATGTTGAAACGCAGGTGTGTGAATGAGGTGGCGGTGAGGTGAGGTAGGGGTAGAAAGATCTACTGGACAACTGCTTTTCGAAGCAGGCTCACAGGCCTTGTTTTCCTGCTGTAGATGGGTATTTTCAGCCCCCCGACTTTCCGCAACTTTTCCACCATCGGCAACTGCATCAAGTGCGATGGCACTGAGCAAATCCGATGATGTTTCTCGGCGTAGCTTCGCAGCCGCACTTGCTCTTTTAGCGAGATCGCTGTATTTTTTCACTGAAGATAGTCCTACCTGATCTCTAGATCAAAACGGCCCGGCGCTGCAACGCCGGGCTGTTCTATGTCAGGATCTCGCGGCCTTTGCGATCAGATCAGCCACGTCCCGTGCAATGGACGGTGCGAGAGTCTTTTCTGCACCCGTGGCTGTGTCTTTGATCTTGAGGCTAGTGCCTCGGCGAGCCAGAGAAATGCCGTCAGGTAGCGGCAACAAGGGGTTCCTTTTCGAAGGGGTCAATAATGCTTTGATCGCGTTGGATACATTCGAAGCATCCTGAGCACTGACAAGTTTATCCCATTCCTCGGTGCCAATTCGCACTTCGGTTCCTTCTTTGAGAATTCGGAATCCGGGAACCGAGGGTTCCAGCTCCCCCTTCTCGATCTGCTGATGAATGAGTTTGCCGACAACATCGGCAACCGTCATGTTCCATTTGGCGCCAAGCTCTTCGAGCTGAGCCACGCGTTCGTCGGGTAGGTTTACATTTCGGGGCATTGGAGCTTCTCTTCCTTACTCGCATACTGGAATACTTGTATTTGAGTATGCAGATTAGCATTCCGTCGTCAAGACCCGTTCTCGTCCACGCTTGCCTCATCGCTACTATTCTGGAACTCTTCGATAACCCCCAGCAGCTCTTGCGAGTTGTTGGCAATCAAAACCACTTTTTCGGTTCCGGCTTCCAATACTGTCAACACACCCAATGCAGCGGTAGCTAGCACCACCAATTTATTGAGAAGCTTGTCAGGAATGGAACGATCACGCTTAGCAACGACGATAGCGCCCACCAGACCATCCAATTCATCTTTTAGGTCCTCCAACCCAAACACCTGAAAATGGTCTAGAATCGTTCGCATCTGCGAAGTTCGCTTAACCAAAATTCGCTTCAAGGCGTCCGGAAGCGCGGCATCGATGATATCCCTCTGAATAACATCGAATTTCCTTGCCAACTCCTTGGCATCTGGTGGAAGGTCCATTGATCTAACAAACCCCATCAGAGCGAAGTGCAAATTTAAGAGCCCCTGCAAGTGCTCCGCTTTTAAGAAATGCGATCTCGCTTGCGCGACATCCAAATGCAGATGAGAGAACGTCTTAAAGAATCGAAACGGCGTCAGAAAGTTCTCAATATGCCTCTTTTCACCACCATCCACTGGCATCCCATCAATGTCTTCTTCTATTCGAGAAAAAAGCTTGGACAGATGAAGGATCACATCTGCGTTAGCAGTAGGACTGGAATACCCAAAATGATTAGAGAACACGTTCAACCACTTTTCCTTCTGATTTGGGTGCTCGGAAACAATGGTAAGAAGACCGTGAAGCGTTTTTGCTGACGTTGACATTTCTGTTGAACTCTCGAGTTGCATGTAAAAGCTACTAAACCATCAACCACCTTAACCCCTCAAGTCCGCCGGTTCAGAATGTTCCCCGGCCTCATCTGCCGAACCAACTCATCAACCACTACCCCACGCATGGTGCCTTCGATTTCCCGGGAAATCCGTTTGGCTAAGTCTGCATTCTCTTCTGGCCTCCCTCCTGTCGCGTTGACGGTGACAGGGGCGCTGATGGAGATGTTAGGAGTAGTCTGCTGGGCTGGGTGCTGAGAGGCCCCCAAAAGGGCCTTCTGGGGGCCGGAGGCGCCAACGAGGCCCCCACCTGCATAGCCATGCTTGGCGACCCTGTGAAGGGCATCCAGATTGCCAACACCGATCCGGCTGGTTGCCTCCTTGGACATGACATACTCACCGCGATGCACGACACCGGCAGGCTCATACTTGCCGCCGTGACCAGTGTAGCCGCCAGAGGCAAACCCTAGGAGGGACAGGAAGCCCCCTGCCACGCCGCCGCCACCAAGCATCCCAGTTAAGATGCTTTCGAAGGCTCTATTGGCCGCAATCTGGGCAAGACTTCCCAGCACCGATTGCAGGGCGCTGTCAAAGCTCTGAGCACCTGTCACCAATCCCGAGAACGCACTCGAAAGAGCACCTCTAACCTGGCCCTTCGCCTCGTCGATCTTACGCAGGCCATCCGCCGCAACTTCGGCCTGTCGAGAACTATCAACATAGGCTTCGGCCAGCTTGGCAATTTCAGCGCGAAGGGCGGGCGTGATCGCAAGCCCCTGCATCTGGGCCGAGTGCAGAAGCTGTGCTTCAGTTCGGGCGTAGGTAATTGCGTCTGAATATGCACGTCCAGCAGATGCAGCTGCAAGGATTGATGCGGTTTCCAAATCGAGCGCTCGAGTTTCCTCAGCAATGGACTGGACCGCGCGCCCGAAGGAGTCAGATCCCCCGGCACCCTTCCTTCCTGAGCCACTGCGCTCAGCGTCTGCCGCGACTTTCGCTTTGGCTGCGGCTTCTGCTTGGCCCCGCGTAAGAGCCACACCATCATCGGCGGCACGTTTGATGACCGCCGCGATTTCCCTTTCGAGCGTCAACCGTTCCCGCGACATAGAATTGCGCGCGGCCTCCCCCTCTAGAAACTCATCGAGCTTGGCCTTTTCGGTTTCCCAGATCCGATGGGACTCCGCGTCAGCCTCCCGAAAAATCTGCATTTGGGATTTGGGCGGCTGAACACCTGCCGCATCGGCCAAGGCTTCCTTAAATGACGCCGCAAGTCCTATTGCCGCCTGCAAAACGCTGCCCAGTCGGTTCACCTGAGATATTACATTTCCGAAATCTACACGATCAGCATCGGACAAAACGGAAAAAGCCTCAGCCGCCGAAGACTGCACCTCGTCCAGCTTTTGAGAGAATTCCTCACCGGAAAGAGCTCCATTCTGGAAATCTTCGGAAAGGGTATTCATTTCCGATGCTGCCTCTGCGAGATCTCCTGCTAGTTCGTCATAGCCCCAATTTCGAGCAAGGTTTGCCGCCTGCATAAGCTGGGAGGAAGTTGCAGCAACCGACTCTGAAAGCCCATCATAGCTTCGACGCAGCACGCCAAGGTTTCCGTCCTGCTCCGCAACCACATCACGGTTGAGACTCAAGGCGTCAAACAACTCATCGCCCAGAACTGCGCGAGCTTGCTGATCATCCGCGAAAATCTCATCCAACTTGGACCGCAAGTCAGCGGCCTCGACAATCCCGTCAGCAACTGCGACCGCCAGCCGCTTGCCGAACATTGCAATACGACCTGACAGCTCGTCGAACTTCCGGCTGACCTCATCGGCGCTGGCAACCACATCGTCGCTCAGGACAAGCCCCAATTCATGGGCGCGCTCGACTGTCCGGCGCACACCGTCTTCCCCCTGCCCCACCAACTCAACAAATCGCTCGCCAGCGGTGCCCCCGAACAACTCATCTGCAACGCGGATACGTGCTGCGACGGAAAGTTTGTTCAGCCTGCCAATGATCTCGAGCAACAAACCGGACGGGTCTGCCAACTTCCGTTTCAGTTCCTCCGCCCCATAGCCTAGCCGAGCGAATGCTTCCGCAGCACTGCCCTTCCCGGTAATTATGAACTCATCGGCGCGAAGGTTCAGCTCCTTCAGGCCATCGACCAGAGCGTCAACACCAATCCGGTTTTGCTCGGCAACAAATTTCCATTCCTGAATTGCCTGCACCGAGACACCGGCACGTTTAGCCTCGTCGCCAATCTGAGCAACGCCTTTTGCTGCATCGAAAGAAGCACGCGCCAGCCCGGCCAAACCAGTGACACCAATGGCCGGCAGGGCCAACCTTTTAAAACCTGCAGAAACCGCATCGCCCATTCTGCTGTAGGTGTTGGTGATCCGGTCAGCCGATTGTTTCGCACGGCGCTCCATGTTCGTCGCCGTGTCGCGCTGAACCCGATTTGCGCGCGCCATTGCCTTTTCAAGTTTGTCTACCCGTGCCTCAATTGGCACAATCAATCCGGGAAGGGTGGCCTCAGTCATTTTCAAAACCTCAAAATGTGAAGATCTCGGCTTCTTCGCCGGTGTAAGAAGAACGTTTACTTTCGCCGACAACGGCACGGTGAACCGCCATGGCTGCAGCCACTGCACCGTCGATCCGCCCGGTCTTGGTGGCCTTGTGCATCCGCGTTAGGCCGGTCGTCTCACTGCGAGAGGCCACCACGCTGTCGAAATGGTGACGCAGCACTGCGTGGCCGTCATGGCGGATCAGTCGACCATTGGCGGTGCGCTCCAGGTCTCCGATTGCTACCCCCATCGTCAGGGGCGCTTGCCGCAGCTCGATTACGGGCAAGCCCTCGTCGTGAAGGTGTTGCATGATCTGCCGCGCAAGGTGAGGATCGAAGGCGATCTCTTGCACGTCAAAGCGGGCGGCAAGCTCGCGCAGGTGGTCTTTAACAATTGCAGGGTCGATGATAGGCCCCGGCGTTGCGGTCAAAAGCCCCTCATCGCGCCAGCGTTCGTAGGGAACTCGGTCACGGTCGCCGCGTTCTTTCAGATCATCACCCGGCACAAAAAACCACGGCTTGACAGTGATTTGGCCGTCATCGTGGAGCCAAGCCGCAACCACAGCAGCCGTGTCCCCAGACAACGCCATATCGACCCCAATCCAGCATGGCAGTGCCTCAAGATCAGTCTCGTCATCAGGAAATAGGCGCTCGTCATAGGTAGCCATGCTGAACAGAGGGTCGCGGCTGTTTCCGTGCCAGATGTTCAGGTTGAACTGCTGGAAGCTGTATCGCTCCGCAGGGTGGTCCTTTGCCTCCTTCGCAAGACTTCGCAGCCCGGACAGGCTCGGGAATCCATGCTTCAAGCCCGGATTTACGCGGTGCCAGACCGCCTCATCCTGCCAATCATCGTCTGGTTCAGCTGCAAAAATGATCGGCAGGAATTCAGGGTTCTCAATTTCGCCCAGGGCCACCCGCCGAGCGTAGGCGTAGGTGTCAGACGCAAGTGTTTCATTCCCCCGGCCCGCCGTGGTCGCGATCACCAGAAGGCTATCATCTGTTTTGGCAAGACCAGACTTCAGAGCTTCCCAAAGGTCGCGCCCCTGCCATGCGTGAATCTCATCTGCCAGCACGAAAGCCGGGGTGGTGCCGTGCTGCGCTCGCCCGTCACTGGACACGGCGCGCAATCGGGCGCCACTCTCCGGATGAGCAATTTGTTTGGCTGCATTAAAGGCATCGTGGATGCGTGTCGCCGCCACCAATCGATAATCCTGCCGAATGATCTCAGCTGCCACTTTAAAACCGATACTGGCTTGTTCCCTATCAGATGCGGCAAAAATGACCTGCCCCGCGAGCACCTTCTCCGGGCCGATGACGTGCAGTAGCGACAGCGCCGCCGCCAGCGAGGTCTTTCGGTTTCCCCTTGGCAGCATCAAAAAGACCGTTTTGACGATACGCCGACCATCCTCATGCCGAGGGCCGTATATGCGCCGAACAATCCGTTCTTGGAACGGTGCGAGCTGAAAAGCATGTTTCGGCGCTGTGCTCGAAGGGTGCCGAAGAAGCCGAAGGAAATTGACCGCGCGCTCGCCGTAGCCAAAAGGGTCCGCGATCTCGCTGCCGTCATCAAGCCACGCCGGGTAGATGCTGGATGTTCCCACGGTCAAACCTTCAGCGGATTATCGGCGTCGTTGTCATCGGACACCACTGCCCCGATCCGGGCGCGGCTTGTCGGGGTCAAACCGTATTCCGCAGCAAGTTGACGAGCCGTCTGTGCGGCCCGGTTCAACACACCGAATAGCTTGGGATCGATCAGACCACCTGCGGCTGAGCGGTATTCTTCGACCTCGCGCACGTAACTGATAGCAGTGCAGTAGTTTTCAACACCTGAAAGGTCAGCCTTGGTTATTACACGCCGAGCGATCAATTGCGGCATGATCCGTCGCCACTCCGCTTTGGCGTGGGTGCTCAGGTATTTCGGCGCAGGTGGGGCCTTTGTCAGCGCATCTGCATCAGGTGCTAGCGGCGGCTTGACGCCACGAGAATGAACACTCATTCCGCCACCGTGCATCGAAGCTCTAGGCCACGCTTGCGGCCCAGTTCAATAATTTCGTCGATGTCAAATCTTCCACTACCATGGGCCACGCGATCTGCCAGTGTGACGCCTTCCAGATACCGGACTCGAAAGACAGCACTGCCGCCTTCAGCATCACCAAACCCTGACAGGAACTCTTGGGTGTTACGTTGCACCAGCTCCGCGCGAATAGTTGCGATTGGCAACCAAACGGAGGACACCGTGCCAGACGGGGCCACGCTTTCGCTTTCCCGTTCGATACTGATCTGGTGTTGCAGCTTGCCGCCCCGGATCATACTGACCACCGGATAACACCCTCGACCGTGCCGACACCATGGCAATAGGCGCGCGCAGGATCGGGGTCGCGCATGAATGCGAAGCTGGGACGAGTGTAGTCATCAATCCCTATGGCTTCACAAGCCGGAGTGTCCCAAAGCGCAACCGAAACTGCGGCTCCAATGCGCCGGGCGATGTCTTCACCATCAACCAAAGCCCAGATATGCAGGTCAATATAGACGCGCGTCAGGTAGGAGCCGCCACTGGCACGCCCAAGGTGAAGCGTTTGCGGCCCGGCCAAGATGATCGTCGGCAACTTGTCGGGTCGGGTGGAACCCGCACGGATCTGTGCAGCGGGAACTAGCGCCGATACCTCGGCGTCTTCGATTAGAGCCGCACGGATCGCGGTCTGAAACTCAGTGCAAGGATCAATCATGCCTCGCGCTCCGCAGTCTTTCTAACCGCGCGCCCTACCGCCCGACTGATACGGCGTTCGACCTTCGGCTTCGCGATGCGGAATCCGGGCCGCATGAACGGCTGCGCCTCTTGCTTCACAGTTCCGAACTCCTGAAGATGACCGTGCCGGACGCGCTCATTCCCAACCGTGACCAGCGCTTCATTAGGACCGGCGGTGCGCTTGCCGCCGCCTTCTGCATAGGCGGGTGTCGTGTCACCTGCCGCGGTCACGGCAATGGAGCCCTTCAGGTCGCCCTCGTCTTCCGGCGCGAGCACGCGCATTACCTGCGCCACATCTTCAGCTCCGGCAATGAGCGCCGGGCGCACATGCCTCAACACCTCTTCTGGGATTACCTTCAGGCGTTCACCCAAGCGGCGGGATTGTTCGGTAAGGCTTCTATCCCTCGACATGGCCCGTCACCTGTTCGCGAAACGGGGCCAACAGTTCGAGGATTCCGAAAGGAACCGGGCGCAAGGATATGTCACTGGCACCCTCGCGCTGTTCATACCAATAGGAAGCCAGCTGCAAGGCTGCTTCGGTCATAGCCGGGTTGTCGCCAGTGAAGGTGGTGCCAGTGTGGCTGCCGATCCAAATCTCGGCAGCACTCAGCTTGTGAACGAGAAGCGCATCGTCAAGGTCATGTTCAAGATTGAGCTGCGCCTTCAGGAGAGTAATCGGTGTCAGGCCGTCATTCATCAGATACCTCAATGTGTGGCAAAAATGTAACACATCGAGGTATCGCTTTGAAGAGTCTGAAAAAGTTATTTTCAGGCTATCTTGTGCGGACCTCCCCCCGCCGGTCTAGTCACATTAGAAAAGTCTTCCCTCGCCCCCCCCAAGCAACGAAGCGCATAGAGACCAAAACACGCTTGTCACCTAAATCGAGAACTCTCGATAGTAAAATTTGAATCGATCAGGGGGCGGTATGCATCTAGCTTTAAAAGGTTGTCGATCTAGTCACTAAAACCTAAACAGCTTTTCGAAAGGTGGCTTCGGATTTGACGAATTTTAAATTGGGGAAATATCGATGCCCAACACGATGCCTCACTAAGTCTTTGCACCTACTCATTCTTTTATCGTAAGTTAAAATGTTCTCGCACTTTGAAATCGCGGCAAGAGCTATTATGTGAATATCATCGCACTCCGAAGGGCATGAGCCGCAGATGCTAGTGATTCTTTCGTGAATTTTAAGCTCGAACGTGTCAACGTCCGCGGAATTTACGCGCGTCGCTTTTTTTGAGTCACTCCAGTTCTTCAAAAGCCTTTGGAGGATTTCTTTCTTCCTAACTTCCTCCATATACTTTTTCCCGCCATAAAAAACATGGTGCTTGTTCGAACTATTCATTTCATCGAAGAAGTAATCGGGATAGCCCTCCTTGCCGCGACCAATGGGAACATTTAAGTCAATTATAAAACTTGTCATTACAGGCTCTCCAAAATTCTCATATTTTCATCAATGAAGAAGCTGCGATACTCGTCGTGCACGGAGGCAAAGGAGCCATCATCCTCAATTTCCATTTCGTAGCACTCATTGAGGCCAGTTTCAGGATTGTGCCTAAAGAATATGACTTGGGACTCTACCTTTTCGTCATTCTTAGCTAAAGCTTGGGAAACCCTGAAACGATCAATAATGAAATCACTATGAGTTTCGATGATTAGATTCGGCCCTTCGTCAGCTCCATCGTGAATGTAGCTGCCAAACTCGGCTTGGGCTCTAGGATGCAGGTGAAGCTCAGGTTGCTGAACAAGAAGCGTAGTGGATTTTGTGGAGAATAGTTTATCAATCGCCACAGGTAGAATTTGGCTTACTCCGTATCCCAATTCGTCAATGTAAAAGTTTTTCCCTGATTTTTCGACGGTAATGATAAATGGCTTATCACCTACACTTGTTTCAATTTGCTCTATAGAAATTGCCTCGAACAAGCCGCTTGATCTCCCGAAGGAGTTCAAGCGGCTTTTGAATTCCGGAATGTATTCTGCAATATCTTTAAAAACAAAAGGAGCGTGATTGCCAGAAGAATCAAAGGTGGTTGACTTGTCCCCATGCAAAAGACGTTCCGGAGCTTTTCGAGAAGGCCCGTAGGAATATGCGCGAAACTCACGAGGCAACGACAACGGGTTATAGTAATCTGTTGGGTTAACGATTCTCGAAACAATGGATACTACCGATCTCCAACCTTCATTTGAGTAATCATTTAAAATAAAGTCGGGTCCTTCGAAGGCTACACCGTCCATGCCAGAGAAGGCATCTACATGTTTCCTGTGAAGGATTGTAAAATCCTCAGCGAGTTCTTCATTAGACACCTCACTGTGTGAAACATATAGTCGATCATCGGTTTGTCGGCGAAATATCGTAAAGAAGTGATTGGGTGTCGCGACTGTCACGCAAGCAACAGTCAAAAAATCTCCTACGTGGAAGTAGGTAACAAGTCTACCAAAGAATTTACATCCGTTTTCGGAACCCTCATCTTTCGAGCAAGAGGCAAATCCCATAGTCATATGCCCACCATCGCCTAAACGCCCAATGATGTCGCTCGCGGAACTGATTGAATCAATCGACCCAAAAGCTTCAAAGGAAAAAACGAACCCTGGATCTGAAACAGTTTCGAATAGTTGTTGAAAACTGGACTTTCCAGTGCTATTTTCCCCAACTAAAAAATTAACTTTCTTCAATGTATGCCACCCATCCGGTGCGCCTTTGAAGTTTTGTGAGTATGCATGAAAGTAGGGAGATTTAGTTTTCATTTGAATGCCCAGTTCTTAATCATGTCGATCATACGTCCGTTTTCTAGTGATGCAACCAGTTTTGCTTAACTTGCATTCGGCTTTTTGGCTTGATCTGATTGCTGCTTCTCCCGGTCATGGCAGGGCTTGCACAGAGGTTGCCAGTTCGACCGATCCCACAACAGCGCTTCATTGCCCCGGTGCGGGATGATGTGGTCCACCACAGTAGCCGGGGCGTAGCACATGGTGCAGAGCGGGTGACAGGCTAGGAATTCCACCCGCGCTTTGCGCCATGCGTGGTTGTAGCCGCGCTGTGCTGCGGTCGGGCGCGTCGCGTCATGGCGACGGTTGCGGGCGCGGGTGCTTGCGATCTGACAATCACAACGCACACCGTGCGGAACAATCCTGCCGCAGGAACATAGACGAGGTGGCCGGGGCATTTCTCATCTCACCAAAGCAAAGTGACTTCATGAAAATCCGTTCCACTAAACCAGATTTTCTTCACGGAAAGATATTCTGTTATTCCTTCCATCACATATAGATCCACGACCGCATCGTTTAGGAATGTTACCCGTAAGCTCCCGCATTCATTAAGATCAAGCCTCCTCACCCTGAAAGCTGAAGGAATAACAGGTAGATCATCATAGTCGCTAGGAGCGACAGTCATTGCATTCTCAAAGGTTCGATTGAAACCGCGCGAATAACCGCTAAACGGATCCCTTATTGGCATTTCAAGATTCCTTTTCAATTCTGGATTACAGATCCGACTTTTTGACTCGCCATCTGTTTCAGCGCCATCAAGCCAGCAAGATCAAACTCGGGGTCCATACCGTCTTGTCGGGGTGGCTTGGGGTGCGATTGCGCATTGGTCCGGGTCTCTGCTGTTCCGTGCAGCAGCTTCAGCATCTCGATATGTGCATCGAAGGCATCTAGGATTTCTTGAGGGGTCGCGGCCCATGCGATTTCCGGGGGCCAACGAAGCCAGCCAGTCGCATAGCCATAGAGCTGAGAAAACAGATTGGGCCACGGAACCGAAGAGGCTTCGACGGGCGCGGCGTCAGCCTTTTCTGTAGCCCCAGGCAATAAAGACGCAACAAGGGCCAAACACGCAGCTTTTGCGGTCCGCGCAAATTGCGCAAAGGGTGTCTGCCTGACCACAGCCGCCAATTCTGCGCGCTCCTGCCGCCCTGCCCCGACCTCGATCACTTTCCAGATTGTTCGGGTATCAAATTCCTCGATCTTGCGAAGCAATTGCGGAAAGCCATCGTGTAAACGCGCCAGCTGGATTGCTGCGCGCAAAGACGGGCGAAGGAGCACGACGCAACCGCCGTGCTCCAACACGATTTCAGGACTATATTGCTGCCCTGCCATCGCTGGCTTAGGCTGCCATCTTGAGTTTCCGGAAGGCATCCGGACGGATCACGCCAGCCCCTACGCGACGGCGAGCGTGGTAACGCATCAGGCCATTGGCACGCTGGGTATACGGGTCTGCCAGAACGGCGAGCGAGAGCCGATCATAGATCCGGTAGCCGCGTTTGAAGTCGCCAAAAATGATCGGTTCAGCAGTTGCGCCGATGTCAGGCATATCAACAGCTTCAACCACGGGACGACCGAGGATCGTTTCGGGCTGACCTGCTTGATAGGAAGGCTGCCACAGGTAATTGCCGTGGCCGTCTTTCAGGGAGCGCAACGCCGCGAGGGTGGTGCCATTCATGACCCAGCTGCCTGCGTTTCGGTAAGTCGCGGGAAGCGCATACATCAGAGCGATCAGCTCATCCGGCGAGATGACAGCACCGCTTGCCGCATTCGTGACCGAGATATTCGCGTCAGCCATGAAACCAGACGGTTCAAGGGCGGCACTGCCACTGACGAAGGCGAGGCTCTCCTTCTGGCCGAAGTCTTCAGCAAGGGCGAGATTCACCTCGCTCAGGACGTTTGCACTGTCTTCGGCCAGCTGAAGAGACATATCGACGAAGGTCGAAAGCTCCTTAACCCCGATCTCGGATTGATCGAAGGTCGGTTCGCTGCCGGTGCGCTGGGTGGTTTCGCCCACCCATACAGCATTGGTGACGCTGGTTCGCTTGGGCAGGATGATTGTCGCGCCCGAGGTGGAGCGCACATCTGCAATTGCGCGGATCGGGCTGAACTCCACCAGATTGCGGATGAATTCGCCGCTCACTTCCTCGGGGGCAAGGATATGATTTGCGGTGTCGCTGGCTGTGGTCAGAGATTTCTTGTCGCCGGTGGATAGGTAGTGGGTGAAGTCTTTGACCTCGGCGGCGCTCATTGCCGGTTGCGGCACGCCGACAACCAAAGGGCGGTTGCCTTTGGCTTCCAGCCGGTCCAAGCGGTTCTTGATTTCGTTGAATGCCTTCATATCGATCTGCGGCACCTGCGGCGTATCATTCGCCGGGACCACAGCAACCTGTTCAATTTCCTCGTTTTCCACTTTGGGATTCTCCTTGAGGGGGGATGCGCCATTCGATTTGAGTGAAGTGATCTGCGCGCCCGGATGGCAGGGAATGGCGACGACAGAAATTTCATGCAGCAGTGCAGCGGAAATGGTGCGGCCCTTCGCGTTGCGCTTCGCCTGTTTGGTGACAAAGCCAATCGAGAGGCCTGTGACGGCTTTGCTGCGGATCATCGCGCGCACCTCTCGCGCCCGCTCCACATCATCAACCAGAAGGTGGCCTTTCACAGTTAGGCCGGTGTCTGTTTCTAGGATTTGATCCCAAACCCCGATGACCTGCGCCGGATCATGGTTGAACAACATGGGCAAGGTAGAGGGCGCAGACATCGCACCCTTTTCGATCACATCGCCGACACGATCAGCGGAACCGAAGGGCCAAGCGACACCCGTAATTTCTCCGGTGTCGGTGACGGTCAGAGCGGCTTTGACCTCGATACGGTCTGTCATGCTACGGCCTCAGGATTCACGGGGGCAACAGGCTGCTCGATCAGGTGTTCAAGACCGGTGGCGTTCATGCCGCCGGAGATCAGCATGCCACCGACGATGATCGGGCCGCCGTATACGATCTGAACCGACCGCCCCTGACCGTAACCTGAAACAGGGCCTGTGATGGTGTAGCTCTTTTCCTCGCTTTGGCTTTCGGTCTCGGGCGCAAGCATGGTCGAGACCCCACTCAGGGCCATGGCAAAGCCAAGCTGACCAATTGCATTTCCCCATGCACTTGAACCGCTTAATGCAGCGGCAGTAAGAGGGGCCGCCTGACCGAAGGTGGCAACCACAAGGGTTGCTCCTAGGATCGCTTTGAGAGAGCCGCCATTGTCCTTGGCACCAATCGCCTGGGGAATGAAATGGAGGTCAGCTGCGCCGAGCTTGAAACCTTTTACCATCTCCTCATCGAGCGGCATTCCAGTCTGCGCGTCTCCGCGCATAACATGCCAGCTGCCCTCTTTGAGATCATTGAGGAAGCCGGGAAAATTGGCGGAGAGTGCAGTAATGGCCTCGATTGCCGTCCCGACTTCGAGATCTAGAACCTCGCCGTATTTGCGCAGCGAGCCATGCAGGTGGACCTTACGCATGATCAGCCTCCACACCGCCCCACCGCGCATCCAGAATGTCCAGTGCCAGAGGATACAACTCATCAATCGGTTGGTTGCGCGCATAGGCGTCAGTTAGGCGTGCAGCTCTTTCCGGGTTGCACCCACCGCCGATAAGACCGAGCCGGATAATCTCTGTGAGATCGGCAAGCTTGAACTGCATGTTGACCGCGCGAAGGTATAGCGCACCGATACCCAGATCTGCTATCCGCTCCAGCTCGCCGATCAGGTCATCGGTCAGCGCGAAGGTATAATCGGCGTCACCGAAGAATGCCGTGTGAGTCAGGGTCATTGTGCTGCATCCTTGCCCGTGGAGGTGTAGGGGTTTTCCAGAATGTTGCCGCCATCCTTGGGCGGCAGGTTCAGGCCTGCGCGGACCTCGTTCGCTGTCAGCACACCCATTCCACGATACTGTCCGTAGGCGGTCGCACGGGCGGCTGTATCGGTGGTCAGTAGGTCATCGGTAACAGCCTCGAAATAGGCGTCGCGGTCTTCCTGCTCACTCAAGAGGCATTGCGCATAGGCGTCGGCCCATTCCACCAACCATGGCTTCAAGGTCACTTGCAGGAACTGGCGGGCCATCTCTTCGGTGTTGGACCAAGTGCCGCGCGTCAATTCGAAGAGCATAGTCGGCGGAACCCGGAACACTCGGGCGATTTCACGGATCTGCTCTAGCCGGTTCTCTGCAAACTGAGCATCGGCGAGCGTGGTTGATAGCGGCAGGTAATCCATTCCCTCGTCGAGAACAGCAGTTCCACCAGATCGGCTGCCACTATGTGTCTTGAACCAGCTTTCAGCGAGCCGCTTTTTTGCTTCGATATCAAGAACCTTGGGCGCTTTGATCAGACCGGATGGCCGCCCCCCATTGGCGAAGAGACCGCCAATATGGGATTCGAAAGCCTGAGCAAGCGCAATAGCTTCACGTCCTAGCGTAATCGGAGACACGCCACCGAAAGCTTCGACCCTGAGAACGTCCTTGTGCCTGAGTAGCGTCTGCCCGTCCGGTGTGGTGACAAGGTAGAATGGTTCACCATCCGGTTCTTGATCGCGCTGGACACGCCCCGGCTCCAAACGGTGAAGTTCATAGGGCGTTCCATCCCCGAGGCGGATCACCTGTGCATGACCGGCACCATGCAAAAGAGCGTCAGTGGTGAGTTGCTCGCGCAGTTTCGCAGCGCTTGTCCAAGGGTTCGCCCGATCATGAGCGAGGCGGTAAGCCGGGTGGTTTGTCAGTGCCGCTTTGCTGTCGCGCTCATAGAGCTTGAACGGCAAAGCTCCAATAGTTTCGGAAATCAGCCCCACCGCACAAGCCACGGCAGGGACGCGCATTGCGCTCATGGGACCAATAGAAACGCCTGTGGTCGAGGGGAGCACGCCGAATAGGGCTAACGTGTCCGGATCGGTAAGCGCCAGAGCCTTTTGCTCATCGCGGAACCCAAATACTTTTCTGATCTGCTCAAAGGCCATGCCATCCCGCCGCCAAATCTAAGTGTTGCAAAATTAACACACTCAGATTCGCGACGGAAGTATAAAGTTACATACGCAACTTTGAACTCTAGTTCATGTCATAGAAAGGCAGCTTGTTAATAGCGTCGATCTTGGTCTTGAGGGTCACGTCGCCGTAGTTGTCACCTGCTGTCTTGCCTGCATGACCCTGTATGGCGTCCACTACCCGGTCAGATATACCAAGCTCACGGCACTGCGTCTTGAGCCTGTGCCGCCAAGCATGGTTGGGTTGCAGCCCCACCGGGGTCAGTTCACTTTCGCGCAGCCAGTCCGACAATTTGTTGGACACGATCACCGCCGCCCTGCGGAACTTCTCAAGTTCTGTGGCGTTGTGAAACAATGGGCCGGGCGTGGCTTCATTCACGAACTCCGCGAAACCTTCGTTGATAATCTGGGGATGCAGGGGCACATCGCGATAGTCACCAGCTTTCACCGTCCCGGCGTCAGGCGTGATCCGCGCCACCCACTGCCCATCCGCATTGCGAATGTCCTCCTTGCGTAGCTGCGTGATCTCAGAAACGCGCGCACCAGAGAACGCGCAGATGATCGGCACCCAGCGCTTCATGTTCGCCATCTTGTCCGACTCGCGAACGCGCCCGAACTCATCAGGCTTGGGCTGATAGCTGCGCGAAGCCGCCAGCACTTTCTTGGCCTCTGGGTCGGTGTAGCCACGTTCCCTCCCGTAGACCTTCTTGGGCTTGGGTTGCTTCACGCTTGCCGCCACATTCTCAGGCAGTCGGTCGTTTTCGGTTGCCCACGCGAAAAGCGATCTGGCGCCAGACAGATAGATATCGTTAACGGTCTTGGCTGACAGCTCCTGCATCAGGTGATCGCGCCACGCCAGCAAGTCCTTCTTCGTGACGCGCCGGGCATCGTCGTGTTTGAGGAACTTACGCAGATTCTCCGCCACAGGACGCAGGCGCTGGCCCTTGTCGCGCATGAACCCAGCTTGCACCCGGCTGTTGATATAGTCCGCCCACAGGCGCTTTAGACTGACCGGCTCAGCGGCTTTTTCCCGAGGCTGCGAGTCCTTGATGATCGGAGCGCTAGGCACCCCAGTAAAATCGCCTTCGTCACGTTCTGCGGCCCGTGCCAGCGCCTCTAGCTCGGCATTGCACAGGGCACGGGCGATTTCGCGCCACTCAGGGCTACCCGGTTCGGCGTCAAGGTTGCCAGCTGCCCGAAAGCGATCAATCAATGCGCCCACCAGCGCGCCAAGCTCCGCATCGTTGGCACGGCCAGCAATTGCCTCGCGCAAGCGCTTCACAAGATGATCATCTATCCCGATGGCCCCGAGACGCGAAAATGAAGGGCTATTCCGTATCTCATCATCAAAAGCCAGCCTCTGCATATAGTGGCTTTGGGCGATCTGGGCCGGAGCAAGCGGATAACGTGCCGGGACGGCCTGAGCCTGCCCAGCCCCAGCTAGGTGCTCAGCTTGAGCGATCTGCTGCTGAAGCTGGACCACCGCGCCCGGCAACAGTTTTAGCGCTTGCCGGTAGTCGCCGCCCAGCGGGGTGCGGAGCTCGGTCTTGCCAACGATTCCGCGAAGTTTTTCAGGAACCACCAGCCGCGCATGGTAGCGACCGCGACGGGTGCACAAGTGACGAACCTTGCCAGCCATAACAACACCTTTTGGAACCAAAGTTGTAACCTTGAAACGGGCAATAGCCCTTATTTGCAAGGGTTTTCTTTGTTTTCAGAAGGATAGCATGGTGCGGGTGAAGGGACTCGAACCCCCACGCCAAAGGCGCCAGAACCTAAATCTGGTGCGTCTACCAATTCCGCCACACCCGCACAGCAACGGGCTCAGCCGTCGTGAAGCTGCTCAGTAACAGAGCTATTGATGCGAAGCGAGAGGAAATGTTGCGCAACAGACGCAAATCTCCGCCCCCTGCCCCTGGAAATGGCCGTGCGTTAACCGGACGGAATTCATTTGTCCTGCCCCTGAGAGGTACGCACACGCACGCCGCCTCCGCCTGCCCTCTCATGTTGTGAGTATGCCATGTCTTTGGAACGCCCGCTCGACCTTCCCGACTCCCCGTCCTTCGAGCCCGGGCTGCGCCCATTGAGCGGGGTGGAGCCCGGGACCGAAGTCTTGTCCCGGCGGGGATACATTCGCGCGGCGGACCTGAAACCCGGTGAGGATGTGATCACACGTGACCGCGGGCTGTGCCGGATCCTCAGCATCACCAGGGTGCAGGCCCGAAGTCGGGTCGTGCGGTTTGCCTCCCACGCCCTGGGTGAGGATTGCCCGGATCGGGCGGTCATCCTGCCGGCCCGGCAGGCGGTCCTGGTGCGCGACTGGCGCGCTCTGGCGCGGCACGACCGGCACGCGGCGCGGGTGGCTGCAATCAGCCTGACCGATGGCATCCTGATCACCGATGCGGGCATGACAGAGGGCAACTGGCTGCAGATCTGGCTGGACGCGCCGTCAGTCCTCTATCTGCGCGGGCTGGAGGTGGTCTCCGCGCATGGGTTCGACGACCACATGCAGCCAAAGCTTTAGGCCCCAAGGCGGCGCAATACGACCGGCAGCTGTTCTGGCAGATCTTCCGCGATCAGTCCGGGGCCGAAGGCACGTGCGCAGTCCACATGAAGCCAAGCTGCCGTTTGGGCCGCATCCTGTGCGCTGAACCCGCGCGCCAGAAGCCCGGTGATAAACCCGGCCAGAACATCCCCCGCCCCCGCGGTGGCGAGCCAGGGGGCAGCACGGTGGCCCGTTGCCGCATGGACCGAAGACGTCCCGGTCTCATCCGCGATCACCGTATCGGCTCCCTTGAACAGCACCGTGCAGCCCGCGAGACGGGCCGCGTCTCGGGTGGCATCGGCTTTGGAGTAGGCCGGTCCCCGCGCGACTGGCGCCGCGAGTCTCGCGGCGATATCAGGAAAGAGCCTTGCGAATTCGCCGCCATGCGGGGTCAGGACGCAGCCTTTGTGCAACATTCCCAGCAGCACATCCGGCGCTTCGGCAAAAGCCGAAAGCGCATCGGCATCCAGAACCGTCGCCCGCCCAGAGGCCAGCGCAACCGGCACCAGCGCCCGCGCCCGTTCCAATCCAAGCCCCGGCCCGAGGCAGAGCGCTGTGATCCGTGCGTCGTCCAGAACCGCTGCCAAAGCCTCGGCCCCTTCGACGCGCGTGAGCATGAGGGACGTGATCTGGCAGGCGACCTCCATCTGCGCAGCGGGTGGCACGCCGAGGGTCACCAGCCCGGCCCCGATCCGCAACGCCCCGCGCGCGGCAAGACGCGCAGCGCCTGTTCGGCCTGCGCCACCGGACAGGATCAGCGCATGGCCGTGGTGGTACTTGTGCTCATCTGCACCCTTTTGAAGATAGGGAGAGGTCGCGTCGGCCTCGCGACACAGATGCCGTTCCATCCGCTCATCTCCGTGCAAGGCGCTCAAGGCCTGCCGCGCGCGGCTGTTCACCTCAGAGGCATGAGACAGTCCGATGTCCTTGACCACCACCGTCCCACAATGCTGCGGACCCTCCGCCAGCACATGGCCCAGCTTTTTCGAATGAAACGTTACCGTTAAATGCGCCATTGCAGCCGCCACAGGATACCCCGTGGAGCCTTGGGAAAATGTGCGACCACTATCCGAGCATATCCCGCTGGGCAGGTCGATCGACACAATGGCGGGTCGGCCCCCTGGATGACCGAACTCCACCGGCATGGATTCGACCATATCGGTCATGTTCCAGAACAGATCCCCCTGCTCGGGAAGCGCGCGTGTCAGCCCCGTGCCAAACAGCGCATCGACCAACAGATCACAGGCCCAGGACCTGCGCTCCTGGTAATCGTCGAACGGCGAAACCTCTCCGACTTCACACCACCGCTCGAAGTTTGCGCGCGCATCCGGTGGGAGGTGCTCGGCGTCGCCGTAAATGAACACCTCCACCGCCCAGCCGCGCGCCTTGAGCAGGCGCGCGACAACAAAGCCATCGCCGCCATTGTTGCCCGGTCCACAAAGGACCACGGCGCGCCGAGAGGCTTCATCTTTCTCCAAATACTCAGGGGACGCGCCGGTGTCGGTGCCGCGATCCGTTTCCCCGACAGACAGCTCCGGCCAAGTCTCGTAGATCGCCTCGACCACGCCTTCTCCTGCGCGCTCCATCAAGGCGAGTCCTGTGACCTCTCCGGCCTCGATTGCTGCTTTTTCAATCGCCCGCATCTGCGCCGCAGTCAGCAAATCGGCCATCTCGCACCTTCCGCATTCATACTTTGCCCATTTTTTAATCTCGCCGCCCATTTTTTAGACTTTCCTATCGGAAACCCCGCCTCGGGCTTACATGCGTCGGGCTTTTCGCATTGTGACGGTCATTTGAAGATGATCTGACCTCTCTCGACAAGGTTGCGAGGAGCCCAGAGATGAAAAAGATCGAAGCCATCATCAAGCCGTTCAAACTGGACGAGGTGAAGGAAGCGCTGCAGGACGTGGGCGTGCAGGGTCTCTCTGTGATCGAGGTGAAGGGGTTTGGCCGTCAGAAGGGCCATACCGAACTTTATCGCGGCGCGGAGTATGTCGTGGACTTCCTGCCCAAGGTGAAAATCGAGGTTGTGCTGGACGACGACCAGGTCGACGCCGCCATCGAAGCCATCATCGCGGCCGCAAAAACCGACAAGATCGGCGACGGCAAGATTTTTGTCAGCCCCGTTGAACAAGCCATTCGGATCCGCACAGGCGAATCCGGGTCGGACGCCCTCTGACCCGCGTCCCACCAAGAACACCCCGAAATACCGTAATATTCTGACGGAGGAACACTCTAATGAGCAAAGAAGCAGTTCTTAAGCTGATCAAGGACGAAGGGGCGGAATACGTCGATATCCGCTTCACCGACATCCGCGGCAAGCTGCAGCACGTGACCCTGATCGCGGATCTGGTTGACGAAGACTTCCTGGAAGAAGGCTTCATGTTCGACGGTTCCTCCATCGCGGGTTGGAAATCCATCGAAGCCTCCGACATGAAACTGATCCCGGACACCGAGTCCGCGTATGTGGATCCGTTCTATGCCGAGAAAACCGTCTGCATTCACTGCGCCATCGTCGAGCCCGACACCGGCGAAGCCTATGAGCGCGACCCGCGCGGCACCGCCTCCAAGGCAGAAGCCTACCTCGTGTCCTCCGGCATTGGTGACGCAGCCTACTTCGGCCCGGAAGCGGAATTCTTCCTCTTCGACGACGTGCGCTTCTCCAACACCATCAACAAAGTGTCCTTCCAGGTTGACGCGTCTGACGCCTCCTGGAACTCCGACACCGAGTATGAGACCGGCAACATGGGTCACCGTCCCGGTCTGAAGGGCGGCTATTTCCCGGTCAACCCGACCGACGAAGCCCAGGATCTGCGCTCCGAGATGCTCTCCACCATGAAGCGTCTGGGCATGAAAGTGGACAAGCACCACCACGAAGTGGCGTCCTGCCAGCACGAACTCGGCCTGATTTTCGGCACCCTGGTTAAACAGGCCGACGAGATCCAGAAGTACAAATACGTGATCCACAACGTGGCCCACGCCTATGGCAAGTCCGCAACCTTCATGCCGAAGCCGATCTATGGCGA
>CAKZRP010000081.1 GCA_937146765.1 uncultured Paracoccaceae bacterium
TGAAATGCTTGATCATTTCTTCGGCGGTGTCGAAGTCGGCAATGACGCCTTCGCGCATCGGGCGGATCGCCTCGATGGAGCCGGGGGTGCGCCCCAGCATCAGCTTGGCATCCTCGCCCACGGCAAGCACCTTCTTCACGCCGTCCTTGACGTGATAGGCGACCACTGATGGTTCTGACAGGATGATACCGCGACCCTTCACATAGACCAGCGTGTTCGCGGTCCCGAGGTCAATGGCCATGTCCGATGTGAACAGACCGGCAAGTTTTCCGAGGAAGGACATGTAAGAGGGATCCTGTGAGTACTGCAGTTGCCGCGCCGCGACTCTCAGCGGGCCGCTAGCCTGCTTCTTATAAGCAGCACAGGGTCTGCTTGAAAGGGAGTATTAAGCTCGCCTAGCGTCTTTTCGCTTGTCAAATCTCTGGAATTGGTCCTCTCGGCGGCGGAAGCCGGTCGCCGGAGCGAAAACGCAAGGGGAAATGGCACCTTGCCCGGCTTTGGCAGGGCTCAACCGGTGAAGATGCGGTGCATCTGCTCCTTGAAGCTGGCCCAGGTCATCGTCGCCTTGTTGCCCGCGTAATTGTCATAATACGACTTTCCGGAGGAAGTGGGCAGTCCGGCCCAAATCTTGGCAAGGTTGTTCATGAAGGCCTCCATCGACATCTGGCCGGACTTGAATTCTGACAGGCCGGCCTCCTCGATCAGTTGATGGGCGAGCTGGTCCTGCAACTTCGGCGAGAAGCTGCGATGCAGCGGCACCTCCTGGTTTTCGACCAGCCGTTTCAGTGTTGCCGGGATGAACTGGTAGCGGCCGATGGCATGAGGCTGACCCGGCGTCTCGGCGATCCAGTCGTAGATCTCGGCCAGGGTCATCCGGGTCGGTGGCACCGGAGGCTTGATCCGCGCGCCGTGTTGGACGGCATCGTAATCCGCCTTGCCGGCTTCGGCGCTGGCGATGACGTTCATGATCTGGGCCACGTCGATCGAAGCCGCAGGGGGATGTGCAAAGAGGCTACCGCTGGCGCGCCCGCGGAACAGGCTGGCGGCGCCGGGGTTCAGGGAGACCGCGCCCCGCCCGGTCTCGTCATCGGTCAGGGCCACGTCCGAGGCAGCCGGGGCGGAGGCGCGCATGAAGAACCCGCCGTCGCCGACCAGCGAAAACGCCCCCGAATTGGCTTCGGCGGGACCGGACCAGAGCGGGGGGAGCAGCAGCAACGCGACCAGCGCGCCGCGAGAAGGGCTCGTTCTGAGTGACATAGGGACCTGCTTCTGCGGGCTTTGACAGGCCCCACTGTCGCCTCTCGGGGTTGAGATTTCGTTTAAGAGATACCCTTCCGCCGCCGTGCGTTTGCGGCTATGGGTCGGGGATGCTGTCCTATCAACATATCTATCACGCCGGAAACCTCGCCGATGTCCAGAAACACGCCCTCTTGGCGTGGATGCTGGACTATATGACGCGCAAGGAAAAGCCGGTGAGCTACATCGAGACCCATGCGGGCCGCGCGCTCTACGATCTGAGTGCTGCCGAGGCGGTCAAGACGGGCGAGGCCGCCAAGGGCATCGAGGTGACGCGCAAGTGGTTCGCCGCCGACCATCCCTATATCCGGGTGCTGGATGCGGTGCGCGCGGCGCATGGGGCAGGGGCCTATCCCGGCTCGCCCCGGATTGCGGCCGAGATCCTGCGGGTGCAGGACCAGCTGCATCTGGCCGAACTGCATCCGCAGGAGGCCGAAGCCTTGCGGGTGGCGATGGCGGGCACCGGCGCGCGCGTGATGGTGCAGGATGGGTTCGAGATGGCGCAGTCCATCACTCCGCCGGATCCGCGCCGCGGCCTGTTGCTGATCGACCCGAGCTACGAGATCAAGGCGGACTACGGCCGCATCCCTGCCATCATCGGCCAGTTGCACCGCAAATGGAACGTGGGCGTGATTGCGCTCTGGTATCCGATCCTGACCGACGGGACCCATGTTCCGATGCTGCGCGCACTGGAATATCAGGCGCTTCCAGGCGCCCTGCGCCACGAGGTGCGCTTTCCCCCTGCGCGCGAGGGGCACCGGATGGTCGGCTCGGGCATGTTCATCGTGAACGCGCCCTATGGGATGGAGGCCGAGGCGGGTTTTTTGACCAAGAAGTTCAAGACGCTTAAGTAGGTCTGAAACAGAAAAGGCGCCCCGAGAGGCGCCTTTTTTGGTCTGAGCCCGGATAGGACGTCAGACGTCCTTATAGGAAATCTCCCGCGTGTCCGCGCCCTCTCCGACCTTGCTGCGGCGCACGATCAGCCGGTTCAGGGCGCTGACATAGGCGAGGGCCGAGGCCACGACGGTATCGGTATTGGCGCTCTCGCCGGTGGCGATCACCCCATCTTCCTCCAGTCGCACGGAGACGGTGGCCTGCGCGTCGGTGCCCTCGGTCACCGCCTGCACCTGATAGAGCTGCAGATGGGCGGAGTTCGGGTGGATCTCGCGGATCGCCTTGAAGGTGGCATCCACCGGACCGTCGCCCTGGGCCACGCGGGTGACGTCCTCGCCCTCCACTTCCATCTCGACCGTGGCCTCTGCCGGGCCGCCTGTGCCGCAGACGACCTTCATCGAGACCAGTTTCAGGTGATCGTCCTCATCGCCGCCAGAACGCATCAGCGCGACGATATCGTCGTCGAACACTTCTTTCTTGCGGTCGGCCAGCTCCTTGAAGCGGACAAAGAGATCCTTGAGCTGGTTGTCGCCGATCTCATAGCCGAGGGTCTTGAGCTTGTCGCGCAAGGCCGCCCGGCCGGAGTGTTTGCCCAAGGGGAGCGAGGTGCCCGCAAGACCCACATCCTCGGGACGCATGATCTCAAAGGTTTCCTTGTTCTTGAGCATACCGTCCTGATGGATGCCGCTCTCATGGGCAAAGGCGTTCTTGCCGACGATTGCCTTGTTGAACTGCACGTTGAAGCCAGAGACCGTGGCGACGCGGCGCGAGATATGCATGATCTTGCGGGTGTCGATCCCGGTCTGGAAGGGCATGATGTCGTTGCGGACCTTCATCGCCATCACAACTTCCTCAAGCGCGGTATTGCCCGCCCGCTCGCCAAGGCCATTGATGGTGCATTCGATCTGACGCGCGCCCGCCTCGACAGCGGCCAGCGAGTTCGCTGTCGCCATGCCAAGGTCGTTGTGGCAATGGGTGGCAAAGACCACCTCATCGGCGCCGGGAACCGTCTCGATCAGGCGCCGAATGAGGTCGGCGCTTTCGCGCGGGGCGGTATAGCCGACGGTGTCGGGGATGTTGATGGTGGTCGCGCCCGCCTTGATCGCAATCTCGATCACCCGGCAGAGGTAGTCCCATTCGGTGCGGGTGGCATCCATCGGCGACCATTGCACGTTGTCCACCAGATTGCGCGCATGGGTCACGGTCTCGTGGATGCGCTCGGCCATTTCGTCCATGGTGAGGTTCGGAATGGCGCGGTGCAGCGGCGAGGTGCCGATAAAGGTATGGATGCGCGGCTGGGCAGCATTGCGCACGGCCTCGGCGCAGCGGTCGATATCCTTGAAATTCGCCCGGGCCAAGCCGCAGATCACGGCGTTTTTCGACCGCGCGGCGATCTCGCTCACCGCTTTGAAGTCGCCTTCGGAGGCGATGGGAAAGCCCGCCTCGATGATGTCGACGCCCATATCGTCCAAGAGCTCGGCAATCTCGAGCTTTTCGTCATGGGTCATGGTCGCGCCCGGGCTTTGTTCGCCGTCACGGAGCGTGGTGTCGAAAATCAGGACGCGGTCCTGTTCGGTAACAGAAGTCATATCAGATGTCTTTCTTGCTCGGGTCCCCGAGGACGTCGAAATCTGCGGTCGGGGATAAAAGGGTCCAATCCATGGCGCGCGTGCACATCCTCTGAGCGGGCGCGCCGGATGGCACGCTCAGAGGCGGATTAGGAGCAGTAGACCACGCGAAAGCGCGCTGCGGTTGGCAGCGTCGGCAATCAGGATATCGGCACACATGGTCATGGGGCGATTTATACAGGCCATGAGGCGAATGGAAAGGGGCAAATTTCTCCGCACTGCAGCGAGGTTGTGCCCCGGGCATCGAGCGGGACTTTGAGTATTTGGAGAAAGATGAAGGGGCGGGCTGGATATTGCCGGTCGTCGCGCCAATTGGGCGCCTCATGACACGGCTTGTACTTGTGCTGGGCGACCAGCTTTCGGAAGGGTTGTCGGCGCTGCGAGCAGCGGATCCGGCGTGCGATGTGGTGGTGATGGCGGAGGTGATGGCGGAAGGGACCTATGTGCCGCATCATCCCAAGAAGATCGCGCTGGTCCTGGCCGCAATGCGCAAGTTCGCCGCGCATCTGCGCGGGCAGGGCTGGCAGGTCGCCTATCGCCGCCTCGATGAGGAGGGCGCGGAGACGATTGTGGGCGAGTTGTTGCGGCGGGCTGAGGAATTTGGCGCAGTTGAGGTGCTGGCGACCACGCCGGGGGAATGGCGCCTGATCCGGGCGCTGAAAGAGGCCCCTCTCACGGTGCATTTCCACGCCGATGACCGGTTTCTGGCGACACGGTCGGATTTTGCCGATTGGGCGGACGGAAAGAAGCAGCTGCGGATGGAGTATTTCTATCGACTGATGCGGCGAAAGACGGGCCTCTTGATGGAGGGTGACAGGCCGGTCGGCGGCAAGTGGAATTACGACGCGGAGAACCGCAAAGCCCCGCCCAAGGGGGTGGATCACCCGGGGCCGCCCCAATTTCCGCCGGATACGGAGGTGGAAGAGGTTCTTGCCCTTGTCGAGGCGCGGTTTGGCACACATTTCGGACATCTGCACCCCTTCTGGTTTGCCACCACGCGGGCGCAGGCGCTGGAGGCGCTGCAGCACTTCATCGCCCATGCTCTGCCGCGTTTCGGTGACTTTCAGGATGCGATGATGGTGGATGAGCGCTGGCTCTATCACTCGATCCTGTCTCCCTATCTCAACATTGGCCTGCTTTCGCCACTGGAGGTCTGCCAGGCGGCAGAGGCGGAGTGGCAGGCGGGGCGGGCGCCGCTCAACGCGGTCGAGGGGTTCATCCGCCAGATCCTCGGCTGGCGGGAATTCGTGCGCGGGATCTATTTTCTCGAAGGCGCGGATTATCCCACCCGCAATGCGCTGGGGCATAGCCGAGCCCTGCCTCCTCTTTTCTGGGGGGCGCCGACGGGGATGCAGTGCCTGAGCCAGGTGGTCCGCCAGACGCAGGAGGAGGCCTATGCCCATCACATCCAGCGGCTGATGGTGACCGGGAACTTTGCCCTGCTGGCCGGCATCGACCCTGCCGAGGTGCACGACTGGTATCTGGCGGTCTATGCCGATGCCTTTGAATGGGTGGAGGCCCCCAATACGGTGGGCATGAGCCAGTTTGCGGATGGGGGCATCGTGGGGTCGAAGCCCTATGTCTCCAGCGGGGCCTATATCCACAGGATGTCCAACTACTGCGGCAGCTGCAGCTACAGGGTGGAGCAGAAGACCGGCGAGGGGGCCTGCCCGTTCAATCTGCTCTACTGGCATTTCCTCGACCGCCACCGGGCGCGGTTTGAGGGCAATCCGCGCATGGGCAACATGTACCGAACCTGGGACCGGATGGAGGCGGAGAAGCAGGACCGGATTATTGCCGAGGCGGAGGACTTCCTGCGCCGCCTTGAGGCCGGAGAAGAAGTCTAGCGCGCAGCGCCCTGCCAGAAGACTTGCCACCGGGCTCGTGTCTCCGGCGACAGGTCCGCGCTTGCCAGGCGCGCTGGCGCGAGGCGCGGCAGGTCCCTTTGCAGGCGGACTTGGTCGCGATGCGACCGCTGCATCCAGTCCAGCGCCATATTGGCCCAGACGTTGCGTCCGGTGGCTGTCGGCGCGGCAAAGGCGCAAAGATAGGCCAGATAGCCGGATTCAAAGGCGAGGCCCGATCCGGTGGCGAGGCGCTTTGCGCGGGCACGCAGCCTGAGCAGGAACGGTTTGGGGGGCTCGGTGATCTCCGGCAATCTTGGCGCCAGCGCGGTGTTCACCGGCGCGCCGGGGGGAAACATGCTGTCAAAACGGCCGTGGTAGACGTGGCGCAGCGGTCCCTGATAGCGGCGCACTTCGGCAGAGGCAAAGGTCGGATCAATTCCGGACATCGACAGGGCGGCTGAGAAGCAGAATTGTTCCCTTTCGGCAATTGGAGAGCTCTCAGGGAGGGTTTCGAGCGTGGAGATTGCGGATGTAAGACAAGCCTCCAGTGTGGTCGAGAGGCCGATCACCCCCGGATTCAGCATCTCCGTGCCGGGGGCCAGCAGCCCTTTCTGACCTTTGGACTGCGTCTCTGAGAGGGCAGCGTCCCAGCTGCGCCGACCAGCGAGCCAGCCGTCACGGTCCAGCACCAGCGCGCCCTGCTCCGCGATCCGCTCAAAAAGCCGCGCGGGCGGGGCACAAAAGACAGTATCGGTCTGAATGAGGCAGACGGGGCCTCTGCGCTCGGCCAGAACGTCGTGAAGCACATGCAACTGGCCGCAAATCCCCTGCGCCTGCCAGGACGCAACCCGCGAGGGCGGTAGCAGGCGATGGGTGACCGGCAGGTCGCCGCGCTGGTTCGCCTCGTCGCAAGCCAGCAGGATCTCGCAGTCGCCCAGCCCCTGCTTTAATGCCGACAGGACGCTGTAGGACAATTCCTGCTGCGCCCGCGGGCTGTCCCCGTGGACGAGATAGAGCAGCCGCTGCATCCGGTTTCACTCGTTGGCAGGCGGCGTGGCGGTGGCATCTCCGGCACCGGCACCGGTGGCGTCGCTGTCGCTGGTCAGGGCGCCATTGTCCCAGGTACCCGAGGCTTCCTGACCGGTGGCATAGCGCATGGTGCCCGGCCCCTGGCGTTTGGAGTTCACAAAACTGCCCTCGTAGACGTCGCCATTGGCATAGGTGGCCTTGCCCTGGCCAGTGATCTTGCCTTCGGCCCAGTCGCCCTCATAGGTGAACCCGTCCGGCATCACGATCTTGCCTTTGCCGTGGCGTTGGCCATCGGCGAAACTGCCCTCATAGGTGACACCATCGGCATAGGTCACCTTGGCCTCGCCATGGCGCAGGCTGGACTTCCAGCCGCCTTCATAGCGGTAGCCGTCTGGATCGGTCATCACGCCGAACCCATCCATGGCGGCATTCTTGAAGCTGCCGACGAAGACACGGCCATTGGGGTAGGTGGCGGTGCCTTCCCCCTCGATCACCCCGGCGATCCAGGCTCCGTCATAGGTGGAGCCGTCAGGGTAGGTGATCTTGCCGGTGCCATGGGCAAGGTCGTCGCGGAACTCGCCCTCGTAGATGGAGCCGTCGGGATAGGTCACCTTGCCCATTCCCTCGATCTGCCCCGCCTGCCACTGACCGCTGTAGATATAGCCGTCAGTGCCGGTAAAGGTGCCCTGACCCTGTCGCAGGTCATCAGCAAAGAGCCCCTCGTAGACATCGCCATTGGCATAGGTCAGCTTGCCCTCGCCCTGGCGGCGGCCATTGACCAGCGGGCCTTCGTAGATGTCCCCGTTGGGTTGGGTGAGCTTGCCGGTACCGTTCATCTGGTCGTCTGCCCATTCGCCCTCGTATTTCAGCCCGTCCGGCATCACCAATGTGCCGAGCCCGTGCAACTTGCCGTCCTTGATGCCGCCCTGGTAGGTCGCGCCATTGGCATAGGTGATCTTGCCGATGCCTTCCTTGCGGCCCTCGACCCAATCGCCTTCGTATTGGTAGCCGCCGGGGTTCTGCATGATACCGCTGCCCTGCTGCTGGCCGTTTACGAATTGCCCCTCGTAGCGCAGCCCGTTGGCATAGACCGCAACGCCCTGACCGTTGATCACCCCGTCGACCCATTCACCCTCGTAGGTGCCGCCGTCGGAAAAGGTGATCTTGCCGATGCCTTCCGGCTTGCCCTTGGCAAAGTCGCCTTCATAGACCGAGCCGTTGGGAAAGCGCGCGATGCCTTTGCCGCGGATCTCGCCTTCGACCCACTGGCCGGAATACTCATAGCCGTTCGGCAACCGGTAGGTGCCCTGGCCGTGTTGCAATCCGCCCTTGAACTCGCCTTCGTAGACGCCGCCGATTTCATCCTGGGTGGTCAGGACCTTTCCGTCCTGCGCCAGGGCAGGGGAAATTCCGACCGCCGAGGAGAGCGCCAGCAGGGAGGTCAGGACGAGAGTGGAGCCGATGCGGGTCATGGAAGCCTCAGTTGCCTCGAGAAATATGTAAGCTGCCTGGAATTGGGGGGCTTGGTGCGGAACTTATGCGACGGGGGGCTTTGTCGCAACGCTTTTGCCCCCTTGGTCTTTTCCTTCGGCGGGGATCTGTTACATGGCGGGGGACGACATTTGATTTGGGGACCCCGGACAATGGCCGATAGATTCCGCGTGACGCTGGCGCAACTCAACCCTACCGTGGGCGATCTCGCGGGCAATGCCGCCAAGGCGCGCGCTGCCTGGGAGGAGGGGCGCCGCGCCGGGGCCGATCTGGTGGCGCTGCCGGAGATGTTCATCACCGGCTACAACACCCAGGACCTGGTGATGAAACCCGCCTTCCACCGCGCCGCCATGGCGGAGGTGGAAGCCCTGGCCGAGGCCTGCGCCGAGGGGCCCGCACTGGCGATCGGTGGCCCCTGGGTCGAAGGCGACAGGCTTTACAATGCCTATCTGATCCTGAAGGGCGGCAAGGTCGCCTCCAGGGTGCTGAAGCACCACCTGCCCAATGAGACCGTCTTTGACGAGGTGCGGATTTTTGATGCCGGACCGCTGGGTGGACCCTATTCTGTGGGCAATACCCGCATCGGCAGCCCGATCTGCGAGGATGGCTGGCACGAGGATGTGGCCGAGACTCTGGCGGAAACCGGTGCCGAATTCCTGCTGATCCCCAATGGCTCGCCCTATTACCGCGGCAAGATGGATGTGCGTTACAACCACATGGTGGCGCGCGCGGTGGAGACCGGCTTGCCGGTGATCTACCTCAACATGGTGGGCGGGCAGGACGATCAGGTCTTTGACGGCGGCACATTTGCACTGAACCCGCATGGGGAGCTGGCCTTGCAGATGCCGGTCTTTGCCGAAGCCGTGACGCATCTCGATCTGGAACGCGGCTCCGAGGGCTGGCGCATTGTCGAGGGTGCAAAGGCGCATCTGCCCGACGCCTGGGAACAGGATTACCACGTGATGGTGCTGTCCTTGCGCGACTATATGGCCAAGACCGGGTTCAAGAAGGTGCTGCTGGGCCTGTCCGGCGGGGTCGATTCCGCGCTGGTCGCCGCCATCGCGGTGGATGCCATCGGGGCGCAAAACGTGCGCTGCGTGATGCTGCCTTCGGAATATACCTCCTCCGAAAGCCTCGCCGATGCCGAGGCAGTGGCCAAGGCGCTGGGCGTGCACTACGACTATGTGCCGATTTCCGAAGGCCGTCAGGCGATCACCAATACGCTGGCGCCGCTGTTCGCCGGACGGGACGCCGACCTCACCGAGGAAAACATCCAGTCCCGCCTGCGTGGCCTGCTGCTGATGGCGATGTCGAACAAGTTTGGCGAGATGCTCCTGACCACCGGCAACAAGTCCGAGGTGGCGGTGGGCTATGCCACCATCTACGGCGACATGAACGGCGGCTACAATCCGATCAAGGATCTCTACAAGACCCGGGTCTTCGAGACCTGCCGCTGGCGCAATGCCCATCACCGCGACTGGATGATGGGGCCCGAAGGCGAGGTGATCCGTCCCAATGTGATCGACAAGCCGCCTTCGGCCGAACTGCGCGAGGACCAGAAGGACAGCGATTCTCTGCCGGATTACCCGGAGCTGGATGCACTGCTCGAGATTCTCGTGGATCAGGAAGGCTCCATCGCCGATTGCGTCGCCGCAGGGTTCGACCGGGCGGTGGCGAAACGGGTGGAGCACCTGATCTACATCAGCGAATACAAGCGCTTCCAATCCGCCCCCGGCGCCCGGCTGACCCGGCGCGCTTTCTGGCTCGACCGTCGCTACCCGATCGTGAATCGCTGGCGCGACCCGAGCTGATCGCCGGGGCGCAAGTCTGGAAAATATGACCGGTCCGGCCCGGAATGAGGCCCGAAAAGCACAGGCCATGGGATCCGGCCAAGGTTTCTCGCTCGCGGCTGGACCGGCCAAATCCGCAAGGACTAGAAGAGGCACATGCCTGGACCACAGCTGCCCCAGTTCAACGCAGATCGAGTGCTGCCACACGCGGTCGACGTCGTCGTCATCGGCGGGGGAATCATTGGCGCATCCACTGCTCTGGAACTGGCCGAACGCGGCCATTCCGTCCTCCTGTGTGAAAAGGGCCAGATCGCGGGCGAACAAAGCTCGCGCAACTGGGGCTGGGTGCGCATGTCCCAGCGCGATCCGCGCGAAATGCCTCTGATGGAACACGCGCTGCGGATCTGGGAGGGGCTGGATGCGCGCACCGGCCATGCCACCGGCTTTACCCGCTCCGGCATCCTGTTCACCGCCCGCACCCGCCGCCGCGAGGCGGAATTGGCGCGCTGGGCAGAGCATCTCAAGGGCTTTGACCTGCCTGGTCAGATGCTGAGTGGCAAGGCGCTCGAAGATTTGGTCCCGGGCTATGGCAAGCGCCTGCGGGCGGGATACCATACCCCGGCGGACGGGCGAGCGGAGCCGCAGATGGCCACCCATGCCATCGCCGCCGCCGCCCGCGACAAGGGGGCCTGCGTTGTCACCGGCTGCGCCGTGCGCGCGCTTGATGTCGAGGCGGGGCGCATCCGGGGCGTGATCACCGAGAAGGGCCGCGTCGCCGCCACGGCGGTGGTGCTGGCGGGCGGTGCATGGTCGCGGCTCTTCCTGCGCAACGAGGGGATCTTCCTGCCGCAGCTCAAGGTGCTGAGCTCGGTGATGCGTCTCTCTCCGGTCGAGGGCGTGCCGGAGACGGCGCTCTGGGCCAACGGCTTTGCCCTGCGTAAACGCGCCGATGGCGGCTTTACCCTCGCCGCAGGGGGCGAAAACACCTTTGACATCGTGCCGGACACCTTCCGCATCGGCTACCGGTTCCTGCCTGCCTTCCTGCAGGATGTGACCGCGGTGGGCTTCCGCCTGTCCAGCCGCTGGGCGATCGAGACCGCTGAGGAGCGCCCCTGGGGTCCTCAGGACCGCTCGCCGTTCGAGCAATGCCGGATGCTTGACCCCGAGCCCTCGCAGAAGGCCCTGCGCCGTGGGCTGGCCGCGGCGCGCGAGGCTTTCCCCGCGCTGAAGAAATCCGATGTGACCCAGAGCTGGGGCGGGCTCATCGACGTGACCCCTGACGAGATCCCGGTGATCTCCGAGGTGCAGGCGCGTCCGGGCCTCTTCCTCTCCACCGGCTACAGCGGCCATGGCTTCGGCCTCGGCCCCGCAGCAGGGCGGCTGACCGCTGATCTGGTGACCGGCGACACCCCCATCGTGGACCCGCGCCCCTTCCGCCTCAGCCGCTTCACCTAGCAAAAAGCCCCGACCGTTTCGTCGGGGCTTTCTCGCGCAGGGCAGGGGCCTTAGCCCATCATCTGATAGCTCACGGGCACAAAGCGGAACCCTTCGCCGCGCGTTTCCACATAGCCCGCCGCAGGGAAGGGCATGTGATAGCCGATCATCGGTACCTTGCTCACTGCCAGCATATCCAGAACCCGCCGCCGCGTCGCCGAGGCCATGTCCTTGTCGGTGTCAAAACTGGTCTGCCATTCGGGATGGGCAAAGGGGAACACATAGTGGTTGGCCAAATCCGCCGTCAGCAGGAGCTGCTGACCGCCGCTTTCGATCATATAGACCATGTGGCCGGGCGTATGACCAAAGGCGGCCATGCCGGTCACGCCAGAGGCCACGGAGCCGCCATCCTCGATGAAGGTCATCTTTTCCGCCTGCGGCGTCACCTTGGCCCGTACATTGTCCGCGCCGCCATTGCCCTCGGGCAGGGCGGTCCAATGGTCATACTCGGCCGCCGCTGTGACATAGCGCGCGTTGGCGAATGTCGCCGCACCGCTGTCATCCGCCATGCCACCGATATGGTCGCCATGCATATGGGTCAGCACCACTACATCGATCTCTTCCGGGGTCACTCCGGCATCGGCCAGGGCCATGGTGATGCCCCCGGCATTGAGGCCGGTGTCGAACAGGATCTTTTCCGACCCGGTGTCCACCAATGTGGGCGTGAAATAGAACTGCGCCGCGCTGTCGGAGATGAAATTCTCCGCCGCCACCTCGGCAAACTCCTCCGCCGAGGCGCCGCCGCCAAAGATATCCTTCACCCCGTCGCGCCCGGTGCTGCCCGCCAGCAGGCTGTGCACGGTATAGTCCCCCACCTTGAAGGCCCGCGCATGCAGGGGTTTTAGCGCATCTCCGTGACCTGCGGCACGTAGCGGCGCGGCCACCGTGGCGGCAAGGGGGGCCGCGGCAACGCCGGCCAGCGCGGCACGGCGGGAAAGCTTCAATGTCATCCTCATGATCTCCCTGACTGAGTTGTTTTGGCGCAAGCTAGCGCCGCGCCTGCCGAAGTCTCTCAAAGGATCATCACGAAACCGTGGGGACCCCGCCCTTCATCTTCTTCCAAATATCCCCGCCGGAGGCCGCGCCCCGCCGAGGGGCGCTCCGGCAGCGCATCGGATCCGCGAAAACTGGACAATTCCGCGCGCCTGTGACAGAGCAGGCGCAACAGGAGATTTGCGATGACCACCACCCGTTTTGCGCCGTCGCCCACCGGCTATATCCACGTGGGCAACCTGCGCACCGCACTGATGAACTATATGATCGCCCGCAAGGCTGGCGGCACCTTCATCCTGCGCATCGACGACACCGATCCCGAGCGCTCGAAGGAAGAATATGTCGATGCGATCAAACAGGATCTCGAATGGCTCGGCCTGACCTGGGACAAGGTGGAACGCCAGTCCGAGCGTCTCGACCGCTATGCCGAGGCGGCAGACAAGCTGCGCGAGATCTCCCGCTTCTACGAGGCGTTTGAAACCCCAACCGAACTGGACCTCAAACGCAAGAAGCAGCTCAATATGGGAAAGCCCCCGGTCTATGACCGCGCCGCGCTGGCTCTCACTGAGGCCGACAAGGAGGCGCTGCGCGCCGAGCGCGGCAATGGCGTCTGGCGCTTCAAGCTCGATCAGGAACGCATCGACTGGACGGATGGTATCCTTGGGCCGATCTCCATTGACGCGGCCTCGGTTTCCGACCCGGTGCTGATCCGCGGCGACGGGCAGGTGCTCTACACGCTGGCCTCGGTGGTGGATGACACCGACATGGGCGTGACCCATGTGGTGCGGGGCGCCGACCATGTGACCAATACCGCGACGCAGATTCAGATCATGGCGGCGCTGGGCTATGGGCACCCGGAATTTGCCCACCACTCGCTCCTGACCGGTCCGCAGGGCGAGGCACTGTCGAAACGCCTCGGCACTCTGGCCTTGCGCGACCTGCGCGAAGCGGGCGTGAAGCCGATGGCGCTCTTGTCGTTGATGGCGCGTCTTGGCTCTGCCGATCCGGTGGAATTGCGCACGGATCTTTCGGAGTTGATCGAGGGATTTGATATCTCCCGCTTCGGCTCCGCGCCGACCAAATTCGACTCCGAAGACCTCTTCCCGCTGACCGCCCGCTACCTGCAGGGCCTGCCGGTCGATGCAGTCAAGGCGGAGCTCGATGCAATTGGCGTGCCCGCCGAGGTGCAGCCGGATTTCTGGGCGGTGGCGAAGGAAAACATCACCACGCTCAAGGATCTTGAGGGCTGGTGGATCCTCTGCCGCGACGGGGCCGAGCCCCTGATCGACGAAGAGGACAAGGATTTCATTGCCGAGGCGATGACCCTGCTGCCCGCCGCCCCCTATGACAGCGAGAGCTGGGGCAAGTGGACCAATGAGGTGAAAGAGAAGACCGGCCGCAAGGGCAAGGGTCTCTTCATGCCGCTGCGCAAGGCGGTCACCGGTATGGAGCGCGGCCCGGATATGTCGGCACTGCTGGCGCTGATGCAAGTGGTGCGGGCGCGCGGTTAAGGCACTGCAAGGCCAAGGTTTTAGACGGGCGGGGCGCAGGCTCCGCCCGTTTTTTTAGGCCTTGTCGACCAGCGCCTTGCGCATGGCGCGCGCGGCCTCCGGCATCGCCGGGTTGGGATGATCTGCCAGCGCGCAGAGTGCCTTGTCCATCCATTCCATCACCTCGGGCGCATCTTCTGCACAGCGCGCGATGGGCGGGAAACTGGCCTTCAGCAGGGCCTCTGCCGTGACGGGGGGCAGGGTGATGCGGTCATATTTCACCTCCTCCTGAGGGGTCTCGGCATTCACCGGCAGGGTCTCCCACAACAGGCGCTCGATCCGCCCCATCACCTCGATCGCCGTTCCGGGGTCGTTGACGCCCGGCGACAGCGCACGCTGCGCGGTTTCCGCCAAAAGCGTCAGGCCAAAGCTTGGGTCCTGTTCGAAACTCCGCACATCGCCGATATCGATGAGGGCTGCCGCCTTGTCGCAGAACGCTTCCCCCACGCCGGTTGCCACCGCCAAGGGGCGGTCCCGCAGCACAAAGTCGCCGGGCAGGCGGGTCAGATGCACCGTCGCACCCGCCTCCGCCGCCAGATCCTGCAACCGCATCATGTCGACAAAGCGCACAAAGCCGCTGGCCTTGGCCGGGATCGCGCGCCCGTCTGGTGCGTCCTCGGTTCGGCACCGCCCACCGAGGTTCGGGGTGTCGCGGCGCGCCTCAAGGCTCTTGCGCGTCTGGGTCTCGATCAGCCGCAGTGTATGGTCCATGCTGCCGAGATCCGACAGGTGGTCGATCCAGCGCAGCATCGACACCACGATCAGCGCCACCACCAGAACCGTCATCACAAAGACCACAAAGGCCGCGCCCTGGGGGTAGATCTGGGCCCGGAACAGGATGATCGCGCTGAGGGAGTAGATAAACCCGCCGGTAAAGGTCGCCAGCACGCTCTGGGTCACAGTGTCTTCCAGAAGCAGCCGGTAGACCCGCGGCGTCGCCATGCCGGAGGCGGTGCGATAGGCGCTCACCATCACGTTGAGGGAAAACGTGGTGACCGCCAACATGCCGGAGGCGAGGATATTCAGCACCGGCAGCACCGCGTCGCGGCCAAAGCGGTCGGCCCAGCCCTGCGGCAGGATCGGCGTCAACAGGGGGGCCACCGCCAGCGACAGCAGGGAAAACAGCGAGATCAGCGCCACCCGGAACCAGAGCTGGCGGGTGATGCGCCGCAACAGGAGGAGGCTGCGGGAGATCATGTGCGCTCCGTCACCACCGGCGCGCCGACCTCGGCGATCAGCTGGTCGTGCAGCGACATCTCCGCCGCTGTCATCGCCTGATGGCGCGGATAGCCAGGGGCGGTGCGGTCATCGAGGATGCCAACCTCCCAGCCATCGGTGCTGGCCATAAACGCGTGCACGCCCGCCTCGCCAAAGACCTGCGCATAGCCACGCAGCACCACGTCGAGATAGCTCAGGGGGATCAGGTTCTTGTTGCTCTCGGGGGCGATATTCTCCTCCGGCACCTGATAGAGCGCCACCTGCGGCGCAGGCATCAGGTCATGGCTGATCTCGCCCGAGACATCGACGCGCACATAGGCATATTCGCGTTCATCAAGCGCCGCCCAATCCGCGCCGGGCACCGCCGCCATCAACCCGTCGATCGCGTGACCCGGCGCCCGCGTCACGCTCAAGAAAGCCAGGGGACGCGCCTTGCTGCGCACCCAGCTGCGGCGCCAGCCATTGAGACGGGCAGGCCGCGCATCGTTGTAGATATGGGTCGCGCGGTTGACGAGGCTGCCGAAACCGAAGAAATGCGGGGGAATTTGGGTCATCTACGCTCTGCTGCCGTTCTCAAAAAACTTTGCGGGCTTTGATGTATGTCAAACCGCTTTTTCACCGGATTTGCAACAGTGGGCCACCGTTGCCCCGTTCCTCGTATCTGTGAGTTTGGCCATGCGCATCACCAAGAGAACCAATATTGCCGTCCGCCTGTTGATGTATTGCGCGTTGAATGAAGGTCGTCTCGTCACCAAGGCGGAGATCGCGGAACGCTGCAATATCTCGGAAAACCATCTGGCGCAGGTGGTAAACCAGCTCGGGCAACTGGGGTTTCTGACCACCCAGCGTGGACGCAATGGCGGCCTCAGCCTCGGACGCGCGGCCGAGGACATCTGCATCGGTGATGTGTTCCGCCAGGTGGAGGGCGGTCTGCCGATGGTCGAGTGCTTTGCCGATGTGGACAATACCTGTCCGCTCGTGTCCGCCTGCCGCCTGCGCGATGCGCTGACGGCGGCGGGGGAGGCGTTTTACGGCGCGCTCGACGGCGTGACGCTGGAAAGCCTGACCTGCGACAACTTCGATCTGCAGCGCATCCTGGCGCCGGTCTCCTGCCCGGCGCCAACGGTCGCCCATGCCTGACGGGGTTCAGTCCCGCGCCCGCAGCACCCGTGCCGGTCGCGCGGCCAGCGGGCGCAGCGCATAGGCAAGGCCCGCTAGCAGCGTCACCAGGATGCCGCCGAAGATCACTCCGAGCGCATTGGGCCAGATCACCGCGTAATCCGTCTCAAAGACAAAATGGCTCACCGACCAGGCGCCGAGAATGCCCGCCAGCAGTGCCACAGCCCCCGCCGCCGCACCCAGCAGGGCGGAGCGCAGGGCAAAGCTCGCGAGGATCTGGCGGCGCGGGGCGCCGAGGGTCTTGAGCAGCGCCGCCTCGTAGCGCCGGGCCGGTTCGGCGGCGGCGGCGGTTCCGAGAAGAACAAGGAAACCGGTGAACAGCGTGGCCGCCGCGCCATAGGCGGTGGCGGTGGCCAGTTGGGCGAGGATCTCCGACACCCGGTCGATGGCATCACGCACCCGGATCGCGGTGATATTCGGCATCTCTCGGGCCAGATCGCGCAGGATCGGCGCTTCGGCCTCTGCCTCGGCATAGACGCTGGCGATATAGGTGTGCGGCGCGCCGCGCAGGGCGGCCTCGTTGAAGGTCAGCACAAAACCCATGCCCGCATTGGAGAAATCCACCTCGCGGAAACTGGTGATGGTGCCGGTTATGTCGCGGCCCAGCACATTGACGGTCAGCGTGTCCCCCAGCGCGAGACCCATCTCCTCGGCCTCTTCGGCGGCAAAGGAGATCTGGGGCGCGCCCTCATAGCCGGCGGGCCACCAGGTTCCTGCGGTCACACGGGTGGAGGCGGGCTTGTCGCCGGCATAGCTCACCCCACGGTCGCCCCGGATCACCCAGTGGTCGCCGGCCACCTCGCGGGCGGGGCGGTCGTTGATCCTGGTGATGACCCCGCGCAGCATCGGTGCACTGTCGACGCGCGAGACGGCGGGATCGCCTTCGGTGCGGGCGAGAAAGGCGGGCATCTGGTCGCGCTGGATGTCGACAAAGAAATAGGAGGGCGCCACCTCGGGCAGGTTGCCGGCAATCGCGCGGCGCATATTGCCGTCGATCTGGCCGATGGCTGCCAGCACGGTGAGGCCGAGGCCCAGCGCCAAGACCGTCGGCATGGTCCCTTCGCGCGCCGAAGCAATGGAGGCGAGGGCCCAGCGCAGGGCTGGACGACCACGAGCAAAGCCTTGGCCCAGACGGGCTAGGGCGGCAATCCCGGCCCCGGCCAGCAGGAGCACCAGCAGGGCGCCGATCAGCCCGCCCGCTGTCCAGAGTGCCAGCATCGGTGCACCGCTGAAGCCTGCCGCCGCCGCCAACAGCAGCCCCAGCACCAGCAGGGTCGCCAGCACGTAGCGGCGCGCCGGCCATTGCAGACCGCTGCCTAGCGCATCGCGATAGAGGGTCGCGGCGCGGATCCGCTCCGCTCGGGCCAGCGGCCATAGGGTGAACAGAAGCGCCGTCAGCACCCCATAGAGCGCGGCTTCCAGAAGCGCGCCGGGATAGACGGAAAAGACCGCCGGGAAGGGCAGCTGGGTGGCAATGAGCGGGCCGAGCAGCAACGGGCCGATGGCTCCGAGGATCAGACCGAGGACGATCCCGGCCAGTGCCAGAACGCCAATCTGCAGGAAATAGGTCAGGAAGATCACCCGCCGTTCCGCGCCAAGCGTGCGCAGGGTGGCGATGGTCTCGGTCTTGCTCGCGAGATAGGCCCGCACGGCGGTGGAAACGCCCACCCCGCCGACCGCGAGGCCGGAGAGGCCGACCAGCACGAGGAAGGCTCCCAGCCGCTCCACGAAGCGGGCGATGCCCGGTGCACCGTTGCGGGCATCGCGCCAGCGCATCCCGCTGTCGGCAAACTGTGCCTTGGCCTGTTGCTCCATCGCCTCCAGATCGGTTTCCGGGGGCAGGGTCAGGCGGTACTTGGTCTCAAACAGGGTGCCGGGGGCCAGCAGGCCGGATTGCGCCAGCGCCTCGGTGCGCAGGAGGGTGCGCGGGCCGATGGAAAAGCCCGAGCCCGCCGCATCCGGCTCCCATGCGATGATACCGCTCAGCCGCAGCTCCTGGGTGCCGAGGCGGAAGCGATCTCCTTCCACAAGGCCGAGGCGATCCGCCAGAACCCGCTCCATGACCGCGCCAGGCAGCCCGTCAACCTCCGCCAGCGCCTCCTGCAGCGGCTGGCCGGAGGTGAGGGTCACGGAGCCGCGCAGAGGGTAGGCGGCATCCACCGCTTTCACCTGGGTCAGCGCGCGCTCCTCACCCACAACCGCCATGGAGCGGAATTCAACCACTTCGGAGCGGGCAAGGGCGGATTGCGCCATCCAGCTCTGCTCTGCGTCACTGGCGAAACGATAGGTGAAGGTCAGTTCCGCATCTCCGCCCAGCAGGCTTGCGCCCTCTCGGGCTAACCCGGCTTCGATGGAGGCGCGGATGGAGCCGATGGCCGCAATCACGCCGACACCCAGCGCCAGACAGGCCAGCAGCAGGCGGAACCCACGCAGCCCCCCTCGCAATTCGCGCAGGGCCAGGCGCCAGGCGAGACGGATCTGTGCAGTCCCGCTAAGGGGGAGCGGTGTCATTCCGCCGCCTCGCGGGCCGCATCCGCGTCGATACGGCCATCGCGCAGATGCACCACCCGGTCGCAACGTGCCGCCAGTTCCGGCGCATGGGTGACCATCACCAGCGTCGAATTGTGCCGGTCGCGCAGATCAAACAGCAAGTCCATCACCTGTGCGCCATTGGCCTGGTCGAGGTTTCCGGTCGGCTCATCCGCCAAGAGGATATCGGGCCGGGTCACTACCGCGCGGGCCAGCGCGACGCGCTGCTGCTCGCCGCCGGACATCTGTGCGGGCATGTGATCGGCGCGATGGCCGAGGCCCACCGCCTCCAGCTCCGCCCGCGCGCGATCAAAGGCGTCGCGCACCCCGGCGAGTTCGAGCGGGGTCGCCACATTCTCCAGCGCCGTCATGGTAGGGATCAGGTGGAAACTCTGGAAGACCACGCCCATATGGGCGCGGCGGAACCGGGCCAGCGCATCCTCGTCCATCGTTGACAGGTTGGCGCCCATCGCCTCGACCGATCCGGATGTGGCCTGTTCCAGCCCGCCCATCACCATCAGGAGCGAAGACTTGCCGGAGCCCGATGGGCCGATCAGAGCCAAGGTCTCGCCCCGCTGCACTTCCAGATCGATGCCGGCAAGGATCGATACCGGGCCGGTATTGCCATTCAGCGACAAATGCACATCTTGAAGCGAAAGAAGGACTTGGACGTCCTGGGACTTGTGAAGGGTCATCCGGGCGAAACCTGTCGTTTGATCTCAGATGGATATGGAGTTGCCGACCTGATGCGCAAGTTACTGAATGGAATTCTTGTAACTTTAGGTTTCTTTCTTGCGACCCTGCCCGCCGCGCAGGCAGATCCCCTGCGGGTGACCGTGCTCGGCGACAGTCTGGTGCAGGGCTATGGGTTGCCGCAGGGCGACGGGCTGGTGCCGCAACTGGAGGCCTGGCTCAGCGGGCAGGGGGCGGATGTCGCCTTGCTCAATGCAGGGGTCTCCGGCGACACCACGGCCGGAGGGGCTTCGCGGATCGACTGGACCCTGGCCGACCAGCCGGACGGGCTGGTGGTGCTGTTGGGCGGCAATGACCTTCTGCGCGGAGTGCCACCCTCCGAGACGCGGGCCAACCTGACCCGGATCGTCGCAACGGCCCGGTCCGCCGGCGCCGAAGTTCTGCTGGTCGGAATGGAGGCTCCGATGAACTACGGGGCCGAATTCAAGGCGGAGTTTGATCAGATTTACCCCGATCTTGCGGCTGCGCAGGGGGTCACACTCCACTCTTCGGCCTTTGCCGGTATCCTGCAGGCCACCGGCGGTGATCCATCCGGTTTTGCCGACTACATGCAGGCCGATGGCATCCATCCAAATCGGCAAGGCGTGGCATTGAATGTCGCGGCCATGGGGCCAAAGGTGCTGGAGTTTCTAGCGAAGATCACCGCTGAGAAGAACGCGGAGAAGAACGCGGACGTCACGGGCGCCGAAGCAGGCGAAGGCACCGGGAACTGAGCAGGGGGCTGGATCGCGACAGCGCCATCGGCCGAGAGGCCATGCGGCAGAGATTGCCCGGGTGCTGGATCGGCACGTGATACAGAAACGGGGAGATGTCTCTCGTCGTCCCGACGCCCAGCGACGGGACAAGCGCAAGCCGGCCATTGCAGGGTTGAGGCTAAGCCCGAAACAAGAGGCCGCCGGCTGACCTTAGCCGATGGCGGTCTTGCGGGAACCTGGCCAATCCCGGGCATTCGACCGCAGGAAATAGGCGATGAATGTCACGCTCAAGGCGCTTAGCGCGCCGACAGAGGAATAAAGGGCCAGACAGATCCACAGCGACAGGTTCAATGCAAAGAACCCGATGCCAGCGGTGATCAACCCCGCAACTATCCCAAACAGCAAACCTGCAATCGCCATTCTCTTGCGATCCTCCTCAACGGTTGGTGTGGGTTACGCGAACGAACCAAATATGGCCGGAGTGGCCGTGTCCACAACCGTACTCCCCGAGTGTAAGAGCTATCATGAGCTTTCTTTATGAAAGGTTAACGGAACCTCGGCATTCGAAATGAATTTGAGCGGAAGTTTGGGCAGATTTTAGGCAATCCTCTTGCATTTTCAGCTTTTGAGAGGTGCGGATTTTATGCAGACCTAACCCGGCGGATAGGTGGGGCTAGCCCGAAGCCCCGTGCCTTGCGGCCCCGCAGGCAGCCGCCACCAAGGGCGGGACGGCAGGCGTCGACCTGCTCGAATGCGAAACCGGCCCAGCTGACTGCAGCAGCGATTGCCCCTGCCGGTCACAAGGGGTATCACACCTGCCATCAAGTTTCCTTACACGACGGAGCGGAGCCCATGGCCTCTTACCAGTACGTCTACCACATGCAAGGTGTCTCCAAGAGCTACCCCGGTGGCAAGAAATGCTTTGAAAACATTCACCTGTCCTTCCTGCCCGGCGTGAAGATCGGTGTCGTCGGCGTCAACGGCGCCGGTAAATCGACTCTGATGAAGATCATGGCCGGCATGGACACCGATTTCACCGGTGAAGCCTGGGCGGCTGAGGGCGCCAAGGTCGGCTATCTGCCGCAGGAGCCGAAGCTCGACGAGAGCCTCAACGTGCGTGACAACGTGATGCTCGGCGTGAAGGACAAGAAAGACAAGGTCGACCGCTTCAACCAGATCGCAGTGGAGATGGCCGAAAACTACACCGACGAGCTGATGGAAGAGATGACCGCGCTGCAGGACATCATCGACGCCGAGAACCTCTGGGATCTCGACAGCCAGGTCGACGTGTCGATGGAAGCGCTGCGCTGCCCGCCGGATGACGCGATGCCTGCGAACCTCTCGGGCGGGGAACGTCGCCGTGTCGCGCTCTGCAAACTGCTCCTTGAAGCGCCCGACATGCTGTTGCTCGACGAACCGACCAACCACCTTGATGCCGAAACCATCGCCTGGCTGCAACAGCACCTGATCGACTACAAGGGCACCATCCTCTGCGTCACTCACGACCGCTATTTCCTCGACGATATCACCGGCTGGATCCTCGAACTCGACCGGGGTCGCGGCATTCCCTACGAGGGCAACTATTCCAGCTGGCTGGAGCAAAAGGCCAAACGTCTGGAGCAGGAAGCCCGCGAGGACAAGGCCAAGCAAAAGACCCTGGAGCGCGAACTTGAGTGGATGCGTCAGGGCCAGAAAGCCCGTCAGGCGAAGTCCAAGGCCCGTATTCAGTCCTATAACGAGATGGCAAGCCAATCCGAACGCGAAAAGGTCGGCCGCGCACAGATCGTGATCCCGAACGGCCCGCGTCTGGGGGCGAAAGTGATCGAGGTGGAGAACCTCTCCAAACACTACGGCGACAAGCAGCTGATCGAAGGCCTGACCTTCTCGCTGCCGCCGGGTGGCATCGTCGGTGTGATCGGCCCCAACGGCGCCGGTAAATCGACCCTGTTCAAGATGCTGACGGGGCAGGAACAGCCCGATGCGGGCGCGGTCGAATTTGGCGATACCGTCAAACTGTCCTACGTCGATCAGTCGCGTGACGACCTCAACCCGAACGACACCGTCTGGGAAGCGATCTCTGGCGGCGCCGAAGTGATCGAGCTCGGTGATGCGCAGGTGAACTCCCGCGCCTATTGCTCCTCGTTCAACTTCAAGGGCGGCGACCAGCAGAAGAAACTCTCGCTGCTGTCGGGGGGCGAGCGCAACCGCGTCCACATGGCACGCCTGCTGAAGGACGGCGGCAACGTGCTGCTGCTTGACGAACCGACCAACGACCTCGACGTGGAAACCCTGCGGGCACTGGAAGACGCGCTGGTCGATTTCGCTGGCTGCGCCGTAGTCATCTCGCACGACCGTTTCTTCCTCGACCGGATCTGTACCCACATCCTCGCCTTTGAAGGCGAAGCCCATGTGGAATGGTTCGAGGGCGGCTTCACCGACTACGAAGAAGACAAGAAACGCCGCCTTGGCCCGGACGCTCTGGAGCCCAAGCGCCTGAAGCACAAGAAGTTTGTGCGGTAAACCATTTAGGGGGGGAGGCCAAAGGCCTCCCTTCTTTCTAATTTAGGGGCCTGTTTGCTCTAACAGATTGAAACTCGTTCCGTCCGGCCGATCGGTCGGACAGCCCCCGAGCCTCCCCGTCAAACCGTAGGTTTGCCTTCGGCAAAACGGGAGGGGGCTTCACCCCCACCCAGGCTCGGGGGCTGTCCTCATCCCGCCGCATCCCCCGTTGCCTTCCCCATTCATTCCTGTACACCACTGCGTTGATGAGAAACGCATTTCCCTTTCTGCGCCCAGGTCAGACCGTGGGCCTCCTGGGTGGATCCTTTGATCCGCCGCATCAGGGGCATGTGCAGATCTCGCTTGCTGCGCTGAAACGCTTTGGCCTCGATCAGCTCTGGTGGCTGGTCAGCCCCGGCAATCCGCTGAAGGAAAACCCGCCCGCCGCGATGGCGCGGCGGGTGGCGGCGGCGCGGGCGATGATGGATCATCCGCGCGTCTATATCTCGGATATCGAGGCACGTCTTGGCACGCGGTACACGGCAGAGACCCTGAGACATCTGCGCAAAGCCTATCCGCATGTACGCTTTGTCTGGCTGATGGGGGCCGACAACCTCGCGCATTTCCACCGCTGGAAGGACTGGCAGGATATCCTCAACACCGTGCCGGTTGGCGTGCTGGCCCGCCCGGGTGAGCGGATTTCGGCGCGGCTGTCGCCTGCGGCACGGATCTACCGGAGCGCCCGGCTGGCGGGCAATGACTCCCACCTCCTTGCGCGTGCCGAGGCCCCGAAATGGTGCTTCCTCAACGTGCCGATGAGCAAGGCCTCTTCGACCGAGATCCGGCAGCGCGGCGAGTGGGCGGTCTGAGCATCGGCGGGCTTTTGCCCTCGGGGCGCGATGATTTATGCTGTTTTTTGTCAAAGCATTTGCCGAATGGCAGGGAATTTGGTTGAAAACGAACCATCATGATCTCACGTCGCGTCTTTCTCAGCACCGCCCTCGCAGCACTTGGTTCCGGCCCGGCGCTGGCCAATGCCCCACTCCTGACCCCACGCCCGCAGGCAAGGGGGGTAAGCCCGCTGTTGCCGGGGCCAGAGGGGCTGCAATCGATCCTGCAGAAGGCGGGCTTGAGCGGCGAGGTGGTCTGTGCGGTGGCCAATGCCCATACCGGCGAGCTGCTGGAGGATGTGTCAGGCGACAGGGGCTTGCCGCCGGCCAGCGTCGCCAAAGTGCTGACCGCGCTTTATGGGCTGGATACCCTGGGGCCGGCCTTCCGCTTCAACACGAGGCTGCTGGCCACCGGCCCGGTGCAGGGTGGGGTGCTGAAGGGCGATCTGGTGCTGGTTGGCGGGGGCGACCCGACGCTTGATACCAATGGCCTCGCCGAGCTCGCCGCCCAGCTCAAGGCCGTCGGCCTGCGCGACATCTCCGGCCGCTTCCTCGTCTGGGACGGGCTCTTGCCCTATGTGCGCACCATCGATCCGGGCCAGCCGGACCACGTCGGTTACAGCCCGGCGGTGAGCGGCATCGCCCTCAATTTCAATCAGGTGCATTTTGAGTGGAAGAAGGCCGGTAGCGCCTGGACGGTGACGATGGATGCCCGCACCGACAAGTATCGCCCGGATGTCTTCACCTCCAAGATGGCAGTCGCGGCGCGCGGCCTGCCGGTCTATACCTACGAGGATCGTGCAGGTGTCGATCACTGGACCGTGGCCAGCACCGCCCTGGGCAAGGGCGGGGCCCGGTGGCTGCCGGTGCGCAATCCGGCGCTCTATGCGGGTGACGTGTTCCAGACTCTGGCCCGGGCCCATGGCCTGGCGCTGCCGGCACCGAAACCTGTGGGCAGCCTGCCTTCGGGTCAGGTCATCGCGCAGATCTACAGCGCGCCGCTGCCCGACCTCCTGCAGGCCATGCTTAAATATTCCAACAACCTGATGGCGGAGATGATCGGCATGACCGCCAGCCTGCAGCGTGCAGGACGGCCAGGCAGCCTGGCGGAGTCCGGCCAGAGGATGAGTGCCTGGGCCGCCAGCACCTATGGCATGCGGGACTGCCGGTTGGTCGATCACTCCGGCCTCGGCGAGGCGTCGCGGCTTACGGCCACGGATCTGGTGCGGGCGCTGGTGGCCTCCGGACGCTCCGGTACGCTGAAGCCGCTGCTGAAGCCGGTCTATTTCCACGATGCCAAGGGCCGCCCGGTCAAGACCCACCCGGTGCAGGTGGCTGCCAAGACAGGCACGCTCAATTTCGTCTCCGGCCTCGGTGGCTTTGTCACCGCGCCGGGGGGCACCGAACTCGCCTTTGCGATCTTTTCCGCCGATATGGGCGCGCGGGCCCGGATCAGCCGGGAGGAGCGTGAACGCCCGCCCGGCGCGCGCAGCTGGAACAGCCGCGCCAAGAAATTGCAGGAACGTCTGCTGGAACGCTGGGGCCAGGTTTACGGCAGCTGAGCCGGGCAGGGGCCGTATCTTCCTCTCTAGATAGCAAAAAGCGGCGAGGGAGACCCGCCGCTTTCAGCTTCTTTCAAATATCCCGGAGCGCGAGGCAGAGCCTCGCAAAAAAGCCTGGGCGCGAGGCAGAGCCTCGCTCCCGACTGACGTGGCAGGCGCCTCAGACCATGTGGCGCGCGCGCGAGCCGCGTTCGATGGCCGCCGCGTGCAGCCGCTCCACCTTCAGCTCGTAACGGATCTCCTCCAAGAGGCGCAACTCGTTCTCGTTGAGCTTGCCATCGGCCGCCGCCACGTCGCAGGCCAGCGCGTAGCAGGTCTCGTTCAGCCGCTCCGGCAGGATCTCCCGCACCAGCCCAAACAGCGCATCCAGCCCGTCTTCCTGCTCGAACAGGTCAAAGACGGTGCGCGAGACGGCAGCGATGCGGTCGGCGTCATAGTCGGCAAAGACCGGCAGCATGTTGACCGCGTTCTGAATCTTCACCAGCTCGGCGGTGCGGATGTCCTCGTCCGAGGCCGAGATGGCCACCATGACCGCCACGAGGCAGTCTTGCGGGGTCATCAGCTGGATGGTCTCTTCTGTCATCGGTTCGGCGTCCTTTGTGCCCAGGTGATCGTCGTCGTGACTGTGATCGTCGTCGTGACGTTGCCTCGCACGATAAGCGCCACCTGCACCGCGTTCAACGCAGAAGCCGCGACAAAAGTGGTTTTCCGCCGCCCTGCGCCCTGCGCCTCAGGTTGACTCATGCCGCACCAGCACAATAGAGAAGCGCGTCGGTCTGTATGGTGCAGCCGATCATCCCGAAAAAGACGCTGACTGGAGTACATCATGTCTGATCTGCGCGACGAAGCTCTGAAGAGCAAAGCCTGGCCGTTTGAAGAAGCACGCAACGTGCTCAAACGTTACGCCAAGGGCGCGCCGAAGAAAGGCTATGTGCTGTTTGAAACCGGCTATGGCCCCTCCGGCCTGCCGCATATCGGCACCTTTGGCGAGGTGGCCCGCACCACGATGATCAAGAAAGCCTTCGAGACGATTTCGGACATTCCGACCCGTCTGATCTGCTTCTCCGACGATCTCGACGGCATGCGCAAGGTGCCCGGCAACGTCCCCAATCAGGACGTGCTGCGCGAACACCTGCAAAAGCCTCTGACCTCGGTGCCGGACCCCTTTGGCGAGTTCGACAGCTTTGGCCATCACAACAACGCCATGCTGCGCCGGTTCCTCGATACGTTCGGCTTTGAGTACGAGTTCTTCTCCGCCACGGAATTCTATGCCTCCGGCCAGTTCGACGAGGTGCTGAAGCGCGCGGTGGAGAAATATGATGACATCATGGCCATCATGTTGAAATCCCTGCGCGAAGAGCGTCAGAAGACCTATTCGATCTTCCTGCCGATCCACCCGGAAACCGGCCGCGTGCTTTATGTGCCGATGAAGAAGGTCTGCGCCGAGACCTATACCGTGACTTTCGACGATGAGGACGGCAAGGAATGGACCCTGCCGGTGACCGGCGGCAATGTGAAACTGCAGTGGAAGCCGGACTTCGGCGCCCGCTGGGCCGCGCTGGAAGTCGACTTTGAGATGTATGGCAAGGATCACTCCACCAATACGCCGATCTACGACGGCATCTGCCGGGTGCTGGGCCATCCCGCGCCGGAGCATTTCACCTATGAGCTGTTCCTTGACGAGCACGGCCAGAAGATCTCCAAATCCTCCGGCAACGGCGTGTCGATCGACGAATGGCTGACCTATGCCTCGACCGAGAGCCTGTCGTACTTTATGTACCAAAAGCCCAAAACCGCCAAGCGGATGCACTTTGACGTGATCCCCAAGGCGGTGGACGAGTATCACCAGCAGCTGCGCGCCTATCCGACCCAGGACCTGAAAGGCCAGCTCAACAACCCGGTCTGGCACATCCACGGTGGCAATGTGCCCGCGTCCGACATGGTGGTGCCCTTCTCGATGCTGTTGAACCTCGCGTCGGCCTCCAGCGCCGAGGACAAGGAAACCATGTGGGGCTTCATCAACAAATACGCCCCCGACGCGACCCCTGCGACCCATCCGGGCATGGATCAGGCCGCAGGTTTTGCGGTGCGCTACTTCCAGGATTTCGTGAAGCCCGCCAAGGTCTTCCGCCTGCCCACCGATCAGGAACGCGCCGCGCTCGCCGATCTGGCCGAGGCCTTGAAGAGCCCTGAGGCGGCGCTGGCGGCGATTGCCAAGAAGAACGCCCAACTGGGCAAGGAGGAGGCCCTGCCGGAGGCGAATTTCGCCGACGAGGATTTCCTGCAGTCCGTGGTCTTTGCGGTGGGCACCACCCATGGGTTTGATCCCCTGCGCGCCTGGTTCTCAGCGATCTACGAGGTGCTTCTGGGCGCGACCCAAGGCCCTCGCTTTGGAGGCTTCATCGCGCTCTACGGCGTCGAAGAGACCATCGCCCTGATCGAGCAGGCCCTCGCGGGCGAGCTGGTCTGACACCGGACCGGGTACCGAACTGAAGAGCGGGCGTCCTTCGGGGCGCCCGTTTTTCGTCGGCTTCGCGGCTTTTCCAAAAAACTTTGGCGACGGATCGCTTCTTTTTGCGCGTTGAGGTGTTTATCCTGTAGAACAAGGATATTTGGAGGACCTGCATTATGATGCCCGCTGCGCGCCTGACTGACATGCATCTGTGCCCGATGATCACACCGGGGGTGCCGCCGATCCCGCATGTGGGCGGCCCGGTCTCCGGTCCCTGTGTGCCCACCGTATTGACCTGCGGGCTGCCGCAGGCGGTGATAGGCGACATGGCGATCTGCGTCGGCCCGCCCGATACTCTGGCCAAGGGCTCCTCGACCGTGATGGTGGGTGGCAAGCCCGCGGTGCGCATCCTGATGGATACCTGCGCCCATGGCGGCATGGTCAGCGTCGGCGCGCCCACCGTGCTCATCGGCGGCTGAGCGCCGCAGATGGTCTGTTTCTGCAAGGCGCTGGACCTGCCGACGGCGCTGCCCTCGGCGACCCGCGACAGCCTGCGCGTGGATGCGCCGCCGCCGCAGCTGGCGAATATGCTCAAGCTGATGAAGCTCAACGCCAATCTTTCCGCCCGTTCGGATCTCAACCTCGCCGAGATGCTGCCGAAGGACGAGACATGGCTGGCGGCCAATATCGTGGCGCAGGCGCCCAATGGCACCCTGCCTGCGGTGCTGCCCGCGGGGGCGGGGCCGATGCTCAACCTCGCCATGCGGCTGGCCCTGCCGGCGGCGCTCTTTCCGCTCGACGATCTGGAAAAGCTGAAAGAGGCGCTGACCGAGGCCATCCTCAGCCTGGAAGAAAACGTGATGGCTAGTGCCCATTCGGTGCCGATGATGCCTTCTCCGGCCTTTCGCCATCTCGCGCTTGGGGCGCAGATGACGCTGGCCCTGAGGGCGCAGGGGCTCTGCCCCTTCGAGGTGATGGAGATGGAGCTGAACGAAGCCGCCACCCTGGGCGATGCGGGCACCAGCATGGGCCGCCAGAGCGCGACGCTGCAATTTGCCACCCGCCTGCCGTCGATGCGGCTGCCGGCCTTCGGCCTGCCCCCGGCACAGATGAAACTGGCCCTGCAACTGGCGGGGCTGGCCACCACAACGGCGGCGCTCAACAAGCCGCCGCTGACCCCGGCTTTCATCGATCAGCTGAAACGGCAATTTGCCGCCCTGCAGAATTTCCCGGTGCCACGGATGAAGACGCCGCTACCGCTGCTGATGGCGATGGCGGCGGAGATGGCGGACCTCGACACCATCCACGAGGCCTTTGGCGAGGATGCGCTGACGCCCTCGGGCCAGTCGCGCATCAATGCGATGTTCACCCATTGGAGCAAGAAGCGCATTCCCTTGCCCTTGCCGGCGGCGGAACTGCAGGCGCTGTTCGATCAGATCCCAAATGTCGAGGACGTGCTGGAGGGGGGGCGCATCACCAAACAGTCCGGTCCGGCGCTGATGACCTCGATGACCACCGCGATGCCGACACCGCCGATCACCCAGGTGCTGGAAATGCTGGCGGCGCTGGGATCGGTGATGACCAAGCTGATGGGCCAGACCCCCTTTGGCGCCTGCGCCGCCTGCGATTTCAGCCTCTAGGGCGCCGATCCCCGGACACCCTTAGCCTTTGACCCGGAGGCCCGCCAGCCTAGCTCCTTGGGATGAGGTCCTGTGTTGGAGGGTGAAACATGCGCATGTTACGGATCGTTGCCTTGATCGTCGGCTGCCTCGGCACGCCGCTCCTGGCCCAGACGGAGGCGCAGAAAGCGCCGATCACCACGGTCATCGGGGCCCAGATCGAGGCCTTTCTGGCCGATGACGTCTCGCGCGCCTTCAGCTTTGCCTCGCCGGGGATTCGCCAGATCTTCGGCACGCCGGAGCGGTTCGGCATGATGGTGGAGCAAGGCTACCCGATGGTCTGGCGCCCGGTGGAGGTCGACTACCTCGAATTGCGCGAGGTGGCCGGGGCCCTCTGGCAACGGGTGATGGTGCGCGATGGGGCAGGGGCGATCCACCTGCTCGACTACCAGATGATCGAGACGCCGGAAGGCTGGAAAATCAACGCGGTACAGCTGTTGAAAGCGCCGGGCGCAAGCGTGTGATCCTCCCGCTGCCCGCGCTCGGCGTTGCCAGGGGGGCGCGCGCCCCTCTCAGCCGCGCTTAAGGGTGGTCTGTTAAACCTTTTCCTGATCCCGCGAGCCGGAACAGGAAAGGGTTATCCATGAACAAAGTCATTACCGACGGTCTGCAACTGATGCCGCCAGCCTTTGCCGATGGGCTGGACGTCTGGTCCAGTGGCGACGGCACGCCCGGTTCGGACACCTATGACGGGGCCGCCAATGCGGCCCTGGTGGCTTCGGATGCGGATTTCGGTGCCTGTCTCGAGATGCAGAAGACCCAGAGCACCCAGAAGCTGCGCTACATGGGCGAGACGCCGATCCTGCCGGGCTGCTACTTGCGGGTGACCGCGCGGGTCAAGGCGATGAGCGGCGCGCTGCCCACGGTGCGCATCGCCGGCTGGGCCGGGGCCGCCAACGACAGCCATGTTTCCGGCGTGGTGGAGACCGGACCTGGCGTCACGCTCACCGCCTATGGCGAGGTGGTGGAGGTCCAGGCCATCGTCGGCACCGGCAGCCGCAGCGGCGTCGACATGGCCTGGGGGCTGGCTGCCGCCTATGGCCACCTCGGTCTCAATCTCACCGGCAGCAATGGCGGGGTGATCCGCATCGACGACATCGTGATCGAGGATATCACCAGCGTCTTTCTGCGCGACATGCTGAGCCTTGTGGATGTGACCGATTACGGCGCCATCGGCAATGGCACCACCGATTGCCTGGCCGCTTTCGAGGCGGCGGATGACGATGCCGACGGGCGGCGGATTCTGGTGCCCGAGGGGGTCTATCGCATCAATGGCACCGTTTCGCTCAATCATGACGTGATCTTCGAGGGCACCCTGTCGATGCCCACCGATGCGATGCTGCTCCTGACCAAGAACTTCTGCTATGCCGCCTATGCGGCGGCCTTCGGGGACGAGGAACTGGCCTTTCGCAAGGCGTTCCAGGGGCTTTTGAACGGGGTCGATCACGAGACGCTGGACCTCGGCGGGCGCAGCATCAACCTCACCGGGCCGGTGGACATGCAGGCGGCGGTGCCCAATCGCACCAGCTACGCCACCCGCCGCTATATCCGCAACGGTCAGTTCAATGCTCAGTCGGGCGCGGCCTGGGATCACGCGGTGGTGACCTCGCAGGCGAGCTATTCCAGCGCCAACAAGCGCACGCTCACCAATGTGGCCAATATCTCTGCGGTGCCCGTCGGCGCGCTGGTCACCGGCGCCGGGGTCGGACGCGAGATCTATGTCACCGCCAAGAACACCGGCGCGGGTGAGCTGACCCTGAGCCAGCCGCTCTACGATGCCGAGGGCACCCAGAGTTTCACCTTCACCAGTTTCAAGTACATGCTGGATTTCTCGGGGTTTTCCTCGCTGCGCAAATTCGGCATCTCGGGCGTGGACTTTCAGTGCAACGGGGTGGCAAGCGCACTGCGGCTGTCGCCATCGGGCTCTGTCTTCACGCTGGACGACTGCCACTTCACTCGCCCCAAGGCGCGGGGGATCACCTCGATCGGGAGCGGTTGCCAGGGACTTCTGGTGGACAATTGCCAGTTCCTGTCGGATGAGGACCCGGTGGATGTATCCGACCGCGTTAGCATCGGTCTCAATGCCAATTCCAACGATGTGAAGCTGCGCCACAACCGGGCCACCCGGTTTCGCCACTGGGCGGTGATGGCCGGGTCGAACCACACGATCACCGGCAACCACTTCTTCCAGGGCGACAGCGTTGCGGGCGGGGTGCGCACAGCCGGGTTGGTGGTGACCGATACCCATGCCTCGCACACGATCTCGGAGAACTACATCGACAATTGCTATGTAGAATGGACCAATGAATATGACGCCGATCCGGATTTCACCTCCGGATTCTCCTTCTCGGCCATGTCGATCACCGACAATGTGTTCCTCAGCGGGGATGTGGCCAATTGGTTCAGCTATATCGTGATCAAGCCCTATGGCAGCGGGCATTTCCTCAACGGGGTGGCGGTGACCGGCAACAAGTTCCGCTCGATCAATGGCACCATCGACCGGGCCGAGCGGGTGGACACCAGTTTTGCCAACCTCGATTTCACCCGCACCAGGGATGTATTCTTTGATGGCAACAGCTTTCACAACGTCTCCATCCAGGCTCGCAATCCACTGCGGATCGAGTTCGACCAGAACACCGCCGCCACCACCTGGACCGTTCCAACCAGTGGCGCGTTGCCCTTTCTGGGTCATAGCCGGGCGGTGGATGCGGTGATTCCCGAAGGGTCGCTGCGCAATGCGGCAGGGGCGGTGACCTATCCTGCGCCTTACGTGCGGCTCAACGAGGGCAGCGGCAAGAACGAGGTGGACCTGATCTGGCCCGAAGCGGTGCGCGGCACCGTGCGGGTGTTGGTGCGGGTTGATCGCTAAGGGGGCATCAGGCCTGAAAATCGCGGATCAAAACCGATGCCAGAGGGCGAGGTGCAGTCCGACACGGTCCTGACCCGCCGAGCGCAGTTCCAGCCCACACAGCAGCTCGCGCCCCGGTGCGAGTTGCCAACGCAGGCCGGGCAGGAGTTTCCAGCTCAGAGCGCCTTGGTCCGGTTGGTAGAGTTCCAGCTGGACAATCGGGGCCGCGCGCCTATCGCTGTTGAGGCCCAGGGTCGCGTCGAGTTTCACTGCCGCCCTGTCGCCCTCGGGCTGCCATTCCCGCGCCAGATCAAGGGCGATCCAGCCACTGCCCCAGGGGTCATCGAACCCGCGCGCCGCGGAGAGGGTGATCCGCTGAAGCGGCTGCCAGCGGGCATCATTGCGCGCCAGGCCGAAACTCAGTTCGGTGGCCAGTTGCCAGCCGGTGTCGGATTGGCGCAGGGGCAGGCGCGCAAAGACCAGCGCATGGGCCGAGGAGCCGCCCGCCGCTTCCGCGCGGTTGAGATCGAGCCCGAGGGTCAGCCGGGGCGTCACCCCATAGGCAGCATAGCCATTGACCTCCTGCCCGCCGGATCGCAGTCGCAGACCCGAGGAGACAAAGCCCTGTCCCTCGGATTCGAGCCATGCGCCTGCATGGAGAGGTGTGGCCATCAGGCATAGCCCGAGAAGGATCGCTCCGGCCCTGCGCACACCCGGCACCCCATTTGGTTGTTTTGCTCATCTCAGGGTAGAGCCGATTCCCGTCGACTTTCAAGCCGCTTGGCATAGAGTCAAAAAGAGGATGGGAAGGAGGCGCTCATGCCACAGATTGCCAAGTCCACGACGGTTCAGACCGTCATCACCACCTTCGAGGTCACCCCGGGCACTTGTCAGGACCTGCTGGATGCGTTGCAGGACGCCTATGCGGAGTTCATCTCGCAGCAGCCCGGGTTCATCGCCGCCGGGCTGCATGTGAACGACGCCCATACGCGGGTGGCCAATTACTCGCAATGGCGGCGGCGCGAGGATTTCATGGACATGTTGCGCAGCGAGGAGATGCGCAGGAGAAACCGCGAACTGAACGCGCTCTGCCGCAGTTTCGAGCCGGTCATGTATGATGTGGTGGCGACCTTCACCTGAGAGAGCGCGCGCCGCAGGCCCACTCAGATCTGCCGTTTCAGCCAGAGGCGCAGGTCGAGGACGGCGGCGCGCAACAGGACCTTGGTTGAATTGAGCGCCTGCGCGATCTTCTGGAAATGCGGCTTCTGCGCGGGCGAGGGCGCGCGCAAGAGCACCGTCTCGGCTTCCTCCACCACCGCCAGCGTGGTCCGGCGCAAAAGGCCCGTGGCCTCCGGGCGGATGGCGGCATAGGTGGCAAAACCCGCGCGCTGGCGCTGTTGCGTCGGATCGAGGTTGGCGTCCACGGCAGCTCCGACCCGCGTCTCGCAGAGTTTCATCGCGTCGAAAGCCGGGCGGTAGTCGCGCTGTCCGTTGAGGCTGCGGGCCGCCTTGCGGAAGGTCTGGCGGTAGCAGTCAAAATAGTAGACCTCGCCCAGCTTGTAACAGGCATAGAGATCGCGATCGATCTGGCGGATCAGAGCGCTGGTGGTACGCTCTGACAGGCCCTCGGTGTCATCGTCCCAAACCCCGCGCCCGTCGTCGCCATGTTGGGCGGAGAGGGGGGCGGCCCAGAGGCAGAGGGCAGCGACAGGGGCGAGGAGGCAAGGACTGAGGCGGGCAGGGCCAAGACGGAACAGGAGGCGGGAGCGCTCACGCGACAGGGCAGGCAAAGGGATAGGCAAAAGGGCAAGCAATTGGACAATCCACAGGGCAGGGCGCATGTGCGACACTCCTTTTTGGTTCAGCCTCCGGCGCGATTGACCAGCCAGCCAGCCAGGCGAATTGCCCTGTCCTGAAGTTTCAGCAGGGCCGATCGCAAAAGCACCTTGTTGGAGTCGATCACCGCGGCGATCTTTTGAAAATGCGGTTTCTGATGCGGAGCAGGTGAGCGCAGGAGCAGGGTTTGCGCCTCTTCCATGGCGCGGATGGTTTCCTGTTTCATCGCTGGCAAGGCCGCTTCCGTCACCGGGGTGAAGCGTTGCAGGCCTTTGCGCAGCTTCTTCTGGGAGGGATCGGTATTGGCCTTCACCAGGGTCGAGATCCGCTGTTCGACCAGTCTCAGGGCCTCATAGGCGGGTTGGTAATCGATGCTGCCCTTAAGCTGGACCGCTGCGCTTCGGTAGCTGATCCGATAACAGTCGTAGCGATAGGCCGGGAAGAGCTGCAGGCATTCACCGAAATCCTGACGGAGGTCGCGCACGACCATGTCGGTCAGTCGGGTGTTGACCCTGATATTGCTGCCGCCGCTGGAGGATCCCTCGCCGTAGTTCGCCTGCGCCGAGGGAGAGGCAAAGGCCGCAAGCGCTGCGGCCAATGTCACAACTTGGATGGTTCTGCGCATGTCTCTGTCCCTTCTTGATCCAGGCCGGATGCCATTGAGACAGCCTAACACGAGATCGGCGCATTTCCCTAGGGCAAGGGTATCGGCGTCACCCCATGTGCAGGGCAGCCATTGGAGTGAAGCCAAGCGCGAGGCGGAGCACCGGGCCGGGGAGATAGAGCAGGGCCGAGCGCAGCAGAAGCTTGTTGGAATCGATCACCGCCGCGATGCGTTGAAAATGCGGATTTCCTGCCTGTCCCGGCGAGCGCAACAGCAGTGTCGCGGCCTCTTCCATGGCGGCAAGGGTGGCCTGCTTGATCACCGGCACCGCCTCGGGCTTGACGGCGCGGTGCTGCACGAAGGGGTTCTCGCGCAGCTTGGGTTGACCCGGATCAAGGTTGGCTTCCACCGCGGCTTCGATACGCTTCTCGACCAAAGTGAGGGCCTCGACCACCGGGGCATAGTCGCGGCTGCCGAGAAGGGATCGCGCGCCGGTGCGGTAGCTGCGCCGGTAGCAATCGTAGCGGTAGATTTTCGGGACAGCCTGACACCGGCGGAAATCCTGCCGCAACTGGTCGATGACCGTATCGGTCGTGGCATCGTTCAGAAGGACGTTCCATCCGGGACGTCCGCTGAAGCCGTTGTTGGCCTCGGCGGCCGGCGCGCCGAGCAACAGGGTGAGGCAGAGGAGCACCGGGGTCATCACTTGGGCAATCACAAGGCGGGTCATAGGAAAATCCTTTGCGGGTCTCAACTCGGGCGGTGCGGGCATCTCTTAGGCCAGGGGTTACTCCGGGTGCAGGATGCGACACTGCGCGGCGGCCTCCTCTGCGCGACGGGCAGCGGCGGGCAGGGCATCCTTCAGCCCGGTGAGCTTGCGGCGCTCTTCCGAGATGTCGATGGCGACCGGAGTTTCGACGGTTCGGTAATAGGTTTCCGGGCAGGGGTAATAGCCTACCACCTTGCCATCGCTCACCCGCTGGCAGGTGTGAAAAATGGTTTCCGGCACTGTCTGGCGGTGAATTGCGTAGCCACGGGCGATGTTGCCTTCGGCCTCCTTGATCTCGGCCAGAAGGCGGCTTTGCTCCGAGGCTCCGGTCCGAATGCAGCGCTCCTGCGGAGTGGCACAGGCCGACAGCAACACGAGGGCCGGAAGGGCGAGGGACAGGCGCGACATGAAAACGTCCTTTGTCTGTGAGGCATTTGTCAAATTGGGGTGACTCTATAACAGCGCAAGTGGCGTTGCTATTCGATATCAGGCGGAAATTGCGCAGTCTCAAGGCTTGGCCGAGGCGAAGAAGGCGATCCGGTGCTGCGGATATTGCCAAGCGAGAGGCGCGCTTCTACCCTCGCCGCAGGCCCGGCGGCCGCGGCGCTGCCGGAGCAGACCAATTCCCAAAGATCGAAGGACGACGCGCCATGAACCAGCACCCCTTGTGGACCCATGTGGAGGAGGCGCAGGAGCGTTTCAAAGCCCTGAGTGACCGGGTCTGGGCGACGCCGGAGACGTGTTATGGCGAAACCGCCTCGGTTGCCGCCCATATCGAGGAGCTGCGGCATCAGGGGTTCCGGGTGACCGAGTCCCTGGCCGGGATCCCCACCGCGGTGATGGGGGAGGCCGGCGCCGGTGGGCCGGTCATTGCCATCCTGGGCGAGTTCGACGCGCTGGCTGGCCTGAGCCAGAAGGCTGATGTGGCAGTGCAGGAGCCGCTGGAAGCAGGCGCCAATGGCCATGGCTGCGGCCACAACCTGCTTGGGTCAGCGGCCATGCTGGCGGCCACCGCCGTCAAGGCCTGGCTTGAGGAAACCGGCACCCCGGGGCGGGTGCGTTATTACGGCTGTCCGGCGGAAGAGGGCGGCGCCGCCAAGGCCTTTATGGTGCGAGACGGCGCTTTTGACGATGTGGACATCGCCGTGACCTGGCATCCGGGCAGTATCCCGGGGTTGATGAAAGGCTCCTCGCTCGCCAATGCGCGGGTGGATTTTTCCTTCGCGGGCAAAGCCTCCCATGCGGCTGCGGCGCCGCATCTGGGGCGCAGTGCGCTGGACGCGGTGGAACTGATGAGCGTCGGCATCAACTACATGCGCGAGCATATGCCCGACGAGGCGCGGATCCATTACGCGATCATCGACGGCGGCGGCATCTCTCCCAATGTGGTGCAGGCCCATGCCAAGGTGCGCTACGTGGTGCGCGCCGCCACCGCGCCGGAAATGCTGACCCTGCTCGAACGGGTGCGCAAGGTGGCGGCCGGGGCGGCGCTGATGAGCGAAACCGAGGTCAGCGACAAGGTGCTCGCGGCGGTGTCCAACCTGATCTACAACGCCCCCCTGGGCGAGGTGATGCAGCGTAATCTCGACCAACTTGGCGCGCCGGCCTTCAGCGAGATGGAGCGGGCCTATGCCGCCCGTTTCCAGGCGACGCTGAGCGAGGATGACATCCGCGCCGCCTATCGCTCGATGGGCCTCGAGGAGGAGGAGCGCAAGCCGCTGGCGGATTTCGTGGTGCCCGGCACGGCGCCAACCGTGCAGATGGGCGGCTCCACCGATGTGGCGGATGTGAGCTGGGTGGTGCCGACGGTGCAGATGTGGGGAGCCAACCATGCCATCGGCACCCAGTTGCACAGCTGGCAGGCGGTGGCGCAGGGCAAGAGCCCGGCAGCGCTGAAGGGCATGGTGCATGCCGCGGCGGTGATGGCGGCGACGGCCGCCGATGCGATGGTCGATGGGGATTTGCGCGCCCGTGCCAAGGCGGATCTGGCGCGGCGCGTCGGTCCCAAGGGTTATGTCAGCCCGCTGCCGCCGAACGCGGTACCGCCGATTGCGGAAATGGCCTGAGGGCCGATGGGCGGGGGCTCATCGTCCCCGCCGTTTCACATTGCCGCCGCGCTGACCGGCGCGGCCTGCGGTAGAGCGGCCGCGCGATTTGACCGCCTGATCCGCCGCCGCCTCCACCGCCGATTGCCGCGCCAAGGGGTCGTCCGAGATCGCCAGATCCACCGCCTCCAGCCGCTTGACCTCGTCGCGCAACCGGGCGGCCTCCTCGAATTCGAGGTTTTCGGCGGCCTTGCGCATCTGGTCGCGCAGGCCCGCGAGATGGGCCTCGAAATTGGCACCATGCAGGGGTTTGTCGATGGTGGCGGTGACCCGGCTCATATCGGTGTCGCCCTGATAGAGCCCGGCCAGGACATCCTCGACGTTCTTCTTCACCGTCGCGGGAGTGATGCCATGCTCGAGATTATAGGCCATCTGCTTCTCGCGGCGGCGGTTGGTCTCGTCGATCGCCCGCTCCATCGAGCCGGTGATGCGGTCGGCATACATGATGACGCGGCCTTCGGCATTCCGCGCGGCGCGGCCGATAGTCTGGATCAGCGATGTTTCCGAGCGCAGGAAGCCTTCTTTATCCGCATCGAGAATGGCGACCAGCCCGCATTCGGGAATGTCGAGGCCCTCGCGCAAAAGGTTGATCCCCACCAGCACGTCAAAGGCACCAAGCCGCAGGTCGCGCAGGATCTCGATCCGCTCCAGCGTGTCGATGTCGCTGTGCATGTAGCGCACCTTGATGCCCTGTTCGTGCAGGTATTCGGTCAGATCTTCGGCCATGCGCTTGGTCAACACCGTTGCCAGGGTGCGGAACCCTTTGGCAGAGACCTTGCGGATCTCGTCCAACAGGTCGTCCACCTGCATATTGACGGGGCGGATTTCCACCTGCGGGTCCAAAAGACCGGTGGGACGGATCACCTGTTCCGAGAACACCCCGCCGGATTGCTCCATCTCCCAGGCCGCCGGCGTGGCGGAGACAAAGACCGACTGCGGGCGCATCGCGTCCCATTCCTCGAACTTCAAGGGGCGGTTGTCCATACAGGAGGGCAGGCGGAAGCCATGTTCGGCCAAGGTGAATTTGCGCCGATAGTCGCCCTTGTACATGCCGCCGATCTGCGGCACCGAGACATGGCTTTCATCGGCAAAGACGATGGCATTGTCGGGAATGAACTCGAACAGGGTCGGGGGGGGCTCGCCCGGTGCGCGGCCCGTCAGATAACGCGAGTAATTCTCGATGCCGTTGCAATGGCCGGTGGCCTCCAGCATCTCGATGTCGAAATTGGTACGCTGCTCAAGTCGCTGCGCTTCCAGCAGCTTGCCTTCTCCCACAAGCTGGTCGAGCCGCAACCGCAGCTCCTGCTTGATCGAGATCACCGCCTGATTGAGCGTCGGCTTCGGCGTCACATAGTGCGAGTTTGCATAGACGCGGATCTGGTCGAAGCTGCCGGTGCGCTCGCCGGTGAGAGGGTCGAACTCGGTGATCGCTTCCAGCTCCTCGCCGAAGAACGAGAGCTTCCAGGCGCGGTCTTCGAGGTGGGCGGGGAAGATTTCCAGCGTATCACCGCGCACCCGGAACGAGCCGCGCTGAAAGGCGTGATCGTTGCGCTTGTACTGCTGGGCCACCAGATCGGCCATGATCTGGCGCTGGTCGTAATCCTTGCCGACGTGCAGATCCTGCGTCATCGCCGAATAGGTCTCCACCGAGCCGATGCCGTAGATGCAGGAGACCGAAGCGATGATGATCACATCGTCGCGCTCCAAGAGCGCCCGGGTGGCCGAGTGGCGCATCCGGTCGATCTGCTCGTTGATCTGGCTTTCCTTCTCGATATAGGTGTCCGAGCGCGGCACATAGGCCTCGGGCTGGTAGTAGTCGTAGAAGGAGACGAAGTATTCCACCGCGTTCTCCGGGAAAAACCCCTTGAACTCGCCGTAAAGCTGCGCCGCCAGCGTCTTGTTGGGGGCGAGGATGATCGCCGGGCGCTGGGTCTCCTCGATGATCTTGGCCATGGTGAAGGTCTTGCCGGTGCCGGTGGCACCGAGCAGCACCTGATCGCGCTCCCCGTTCCGCACGCCGGCACTCAGCTCCGCGATTGCGGTGGGCTGGTCTCCGGCCGGAGAAAACGCGGTGTGCATGGTGAACGCCTTGCCGCCTTCGAGCTTCTCGCGCCGTTCGGGGGCGCGGTTGGCCATCATCGGCAGGCTCTTGTCGGAATGGGCATAGGGCATCGGGCGACTCCGTGTCGGCTCTGGTCGGAGAGAAGGGCAGGCGATCAGACTTTGGTCCGTTTTTGTTCCAGTTCAAGGGGGGAGTCAAATCTCCTTACGCCTACATCAGGGGGCGGCACGGGGTGGCGCGGCTGCAACCCTCGATAAACCCTTGCGCAAAAGCGATCTTGCCCGGGCCGGGCAATAGTCGCATATAGGGCCAAAGGAATCTTCTCGAGGAGACAGCCATGCGAGCGCGGATCTACCGACCTGCCCGAAATGCCATGACCTCTGGCATGGCCAAGACGCGGAAATGGGTGCTGGAATATGCCCCTGCGAGCGCGCGCGAAGTTGATCCTCTGATGGGCTGGACCTCCTCCTCCGATACCCAGAGCCAGGTCAAGCTGCGGTTCGACAGCAAGGAAGAGGCGCTGGCCTATGCCAAGGACCACGGTATCGAGGCCGATGTGCAGGAACCGAAGACCCGCAAGCCCAACCTGCGCGCTGGCGGCTACGGCGAGAATTTCGCCACCAACCGCCGCGGCCCCTGGACCCACTGAGTGTGTAAATCGGGGCAAAGTTGTCTCGAAATCGGGGCAAGGATCCCGCGAAGACTTGACGTGATCAAGATGTAGGGCGCCCACTGGGCGCTCTTTCCATATGTAGACTTGAGGGCAGACATGGCCGGGAAAGCGCTCAACAAGACCAACCTTGTCGCGCTTGGCGCGGAAGCCCTCGCTGATTTGCTATTGGAGAGCGTCAAGGGCGATGCAGCCCGCCAACGTCGGGTCCGCATGGCGCTCGCCGCGGGCGAAGGGCCGGACACGGTCGCCGCAGATGTGCGCAAACGCTTTGCCTCCATCCGCCGGGCGCGCAGCTACATCTCGCGCAAGACCCAAAAGACACTGGCCAAAGAGCTCGCAGGCCACACAGAGTTGATCGAAACCCGCATCGCCCCTCATGCGCCGGATTTGGCCTTTGATCTCCTTTGGGCGCAATTGCATCTCGCCGCGGGCATTCACGATCGCACCGATGACAGTTGGGGCACCATCGGCGAGGTCATGCAGGAGGTGATGGAGGCGATCTCACGCCTCTCCCCCGCCCTGACCCGTGACCCAGAGGCCTTGGCGGAAGATGTTTTTGAGGCCATTTCCGAGGATGGCTACGGCGCCTTTGACACCGCCATACAGGCCTTGGCCGAAGCCTTGGGCGACGCTGGCCTTGCCCGCCTCAAATCCCTCGCCGAAGCCGCAAAAGACGCGCCTTTGTCGGACGCGGACTTCGTGCTCTACGAATTCATCACCGACCGACGCCAGCGAGAAGAGCGTGCCCGCACTGCGCGCAACCGGACGATCGAGATGGTCCTGCAAGACGTGGCCGACTTGCAAGGCGACGTGGATGCTTGGCTTTCGCGCTACACGGCAGAACAACTCACCTATCACACCATCGCGCCAGAGGCCGCCGCACGTTTGCTCGAAGCGGGGCGCGCCGAAGAGGCTTTGCGCCTTGTGGAGGCGGCTTTGCCCAACACCGAGCTGTGGCACGACAAGGCAGACCTGGACGAGGCGCATTTCGCCTGCCTAGAGGCTTTAGGACGCACAGAAGACCTGCGGGCCGCACTATGGCAGCGGTTTGAAATACGCCTTTGCCCGATCTCCTTACGGCGTCACCTGAAGATGTTGCCCGATTTTGATGATATCGAAGCCGAAGACCGCGCCCGCCAGCATGTCCTGACGTTCAAGCCGATTGAGGCCGCGCTGATCTATTCCCTGACCGCGCCGGATCTGGCCCTTGGGACGGAACTGGTCCATGCCCGCTTTCCGGAGATTGACGGCGAGGCCTACGACATCCTGACACCTCTTGCCGAGGCTCTTTTGCCGTCTCATCCCCTCGCCGCAGTGTTGCTGTTGCGATCCATGATCGACTTTGCCCTCAGCAAGGGGCGCTCCGGCCGATACGGCCACGCCGCACGCCATCTGGCGACCTGCGCCGCCGCAGAGTCCGCCATCACAGACCACGCAGGACATCCGTCACATGACGCCTATGTCCAAGGCTTGCGCAGCACCCACAGGCGCAAAGCTACATTCTGGGAGCGGGTGGAATAAAGGAAACATCGGCCGAACGAACTCTGTCCCTCGATACGCCCGCAGCCGTCTTACCTTCTTTATCTTCGATATATGCTTACTGTTCAGCCGTTCGCCATTTATAAAGCATTGTCAGCACCCAGCCCAAAGCAGACACGATCTGCCGACCGCTTCGCGCCCACAGCACCCACAGGTCGGGCGGATAGCGGAAGTTCGCTGCTGTGCAGAGATACCTTGTGCGTATCGCAAATGTAGAAGTCGAATGCATGTCACTGAGGTGGCGCTCCAAACGGTCGGCTTGAAACCAGCTCGTCCCAGCGATACTCTCGTTCAAAATCTTTTTTGAGGCCCACCGTGAAGTGTTTTCTTTCCCATAGCAGCAAAGACAAAGGGCGCTATGTTGCTCAAGTGGCAGCGAAGCTCGCTCCCAACATTGAATATGATGAACTGACCTTTGAAGAGGGTATGGGAAACCTTGAGGAAATCCTAACTGCTCTCGGTAGGTCAGATATCTTTGTTCTGTTTCTTTCAGAGAATTCACTCGAATCTGAGTGGGTCCGTCGTGAGATTAGCGAAGCGAAAATGCGGCTTGAAAATGGTGAACTGAAACGGTTTTTCCCGATCGTAATCGATAGAACAATCACTTACAGGGGCCCACGCATTCCAAAATGGATCAGTGACAGCTATAATTTGCGACCGATTACGAAGCCAACTATTGCAGCAAAACGAATTCGGGAACGAATGATTGAGGCTTCATGGAAGTCTCATCCTCTCCTCAAGCACCGCGATCAGATATTTGTTGGCAGGAATCTTCATATTGCTGATTTTGAGCAGCGGATGGACGACCTATCTAAAGAGCAACCGCTGGTACTGTTTACATCAGGACTGAGGGACATTGGAAGAAAGAGCTTCATGCGCAATGCTCTCCGAAAGTCGAATATTGTTCGTGACACCTATGAGCCTGTCCGGATTGACTTAACACAGGAAGACAATGTCGAAGGTCTGATACTAAAGCTAGCAGATTTTGGCCTGTCGGATTCGATCGACATTTCGAACTTGTTGACGCGCTCTCAGGAAGACAAATATGATCTTTGCGCCCGTCTAATTTCAGATTTTTTTCCCTACAAGGAGATTCTCTTAATCGAAGATCGCTACTGCGTTGTCAGGTTCGATCGAGACATTGCTCCCTGGTTTGTGGAGGTTATTGATCGGATCGAACACAACTCGCTGGCCATCTGCATAGCCACGTCCGCCAAAGCTGCCAAGCACAAGTATATTCGCGATGATCGCTTCTACTTTATTGAGTTGCCAGAGTTGCAGAAAGTTGAGCGCGAAGGGCTGTTCAAGCGATTCTGCGAGCATCTCGAAGTTGATCTGAGTAGAGAAGATTATAGGAATTTCTCGCCGTTACTCAAAGGATTCCCGGAACAAGTAACCTATGCCGCCAATTTGGTTAGCGATCTTGGGCCACACCAAGCTTTTGAAAAATCGGACGAGATTGTATCCTTCTCGTCTTACAAAGCCAGTATTTTTCTTAAGCAATATGAAGATGATGAGGAAGCGCTCACTTTTTTACGTTTCTTGTCGTCCTTTGATTTCGCTTCGCTCGACTTTGTCCTCTGGGTGGCAGAGCGTACAAATAAACCATTGGCAAACTTTATGGAGCGCTTTGTTGCGGACAGCGTTTGTGAAGCTATCGGCACCACAGGTCAGTACTTTAGGGTCAATGAGGTTATCAGAGATGCGATTGTACGGGATCGAACAAGACTCGATAGCAACTATCATGATGCATTGACCGCGTTCGTGCAGAATTTCTCCGACAACTATGAAAAAGAGGGGTTTGACGTTTCGGAATACCATATTGCAGTCAAGCAAGCATTGATCACTGGAGTTGCATTGCCAGAGAGTATGATGATCCCAGCGCACTTTCTGCAAACAATGAAGGACTTGTACAATAAGAGAATGTACCGTGAAGTTGTTGCACTTGCTGACCGTGTTTTGCAGAATTCGGATTTTTACGACGAGCATACACGACAGGACATTCTCTATTATCTTTGCCAGTCTCTGGCTCGTCTTCAGGACCCTCGTTTCACAGAAGAGGTTCAGAAGATTACCGGACCGGAGCACGATTTCTTGTTCGGTTTCTATTACCGATTGAGGCGTCGGTTTGACGAAGCGTTGAAAAGATATAAACGCGCAATGAAGCACCAACGGACGGAGCAACGAGCGCGTCGAGAGGTGGTGTTCGTCCTGACCGCCACTGAAGCTTACGAGGAAGGTCTTTCGCTCGCGAAGGAGAACCACGAACGCTACCCGTCCAATCCTTTCTTGGCTCAGGCATACTTTCAGTGCTTGCTTCATGGCCCAGATGATCCGGAGATTTCTGACAAGCTGCTGGAGGTCTTGTCCGCTCTAAACCAGATCGGCGGAACCAGAGCTCAAGAAATGCACGCAAACCTTTCTGCTCGCTATGAGTTTCAGTTCGGTGACAGAGACATTGCCTACGGCCTTATCGACAAAGCGATACATGAGCATGAAAACATCGTTTACCCGGTCTTGACGAAGCTGGACATGGCAACCCATGAGATGAATGCTGAGTTGATTTCTGCCTGCTTGAAAAAAATGCAATCTGGTGGCTTCGGGGCTGCGCATCATGGAGCTGTTACTAAGGCAAAGGCGATTTTGACCGCTCTTGAGGGAGACAAAGCACGCGCGTTGCGAATTGTCGAAGCCGACCTTAAAGAGTTGAGTGCATCAGCAAGAGAGAAACTTGTTCGGAGAATCGAGCTTATCTAGCTATCCGAAGTTTTCGAGCTGAGCGTTTAGTCTTAATGGTATGCAAACGCAGAATAGATCGGCGGAGTGAATGTCAGCTTCGGGCCGCCAGCCGCATATGTTTGCAGAAAACTGCAAAGTCCGTTTCCTGCGCTTCGCTGTCCTTGGTGCTGGTTGCAGCATCCGCCCGAGCCACCGCCGCTTGGTGAATGGCAGCTTGCGGGCAACCCTTCGCGCATGCAGCAGAGATTTCGCCGCACCTTGCATGAATGTCGTGGTTGGGCTGGCTGGCGTCATCTGGCGGCAGAGACCAGGTGCGGCATCCCAGCAACCCGGTGCCGTGCCGCCGCAAGTCGGCTTCGAGCCCTTTGCGGCCGCTTGATCCTCCCGCAGCGGAGCGCGGACGGCCGACACCAGCAAAGGCGCCGGCATTGCCTCAACCTCAGGCGAAACCTGCCTTGCCGAGCGAGGCCCCGCCATCGACGAAGAGCGTCTGGCCTGTCATAAAGCCTGCCTCCTCCGACAGCAGGAAGGCAATTGTCGCGGCGACTTCGGCAGGCTTGCCGAACCGACCCATCGGCACGCCGGAGAGATAGAGCGCCTCGCCGTCGCTGCCGGGCGGGTTGTTTTCGCGGAAAAGTTCGGTCTCGGTCGGACCGGGGGCAACGGCGTTCACGGTGATGCCGGTCGGCGCCAGTTCCACCGCCCAGGAACGCGCGAAACTCACGAGCGCCGCTTTGGCGGCGGCATAGGCCGTGCGCTCGGGCATGCCGAGGATCGTCAGGCTCGAGATATTGACGACGCGGCCCCAGCCCTGCGCGCGCATCCCGGGCAGGAGCGCCTGCACGCTTTGCACGGCCGAATGCAGGTTGACCGAGAGCACCGCGTCGAGTGCATCGAGCGTCACCTCGCCCAGCTTTTCGGCCCGTACGAGGCCCACGTTGTTCACCACGCCGTCGAAATGGAAGCGGGCGGTCAGGTCTGCCAGCGCATCTGCGGTCTCTGCGCGATGGCCAAGATCGGCGGTGACAAGGGTGCCGGGATAGTCGGCGGCATGGCGGGCGATGCCCACCACGTCATGCCCCTGCGCCACGAGAAGATGCGAGAGCGCCAGGCCGATGCCCTTGGTTGCGCCGGTGATCAGGAATCTGCGTTTCATGGGGAAACTCCGGGATGACTGGAAAAGGGGCCGCCCCGTCATGGCACGGCCCCGCGGGGATCATGCCAGCGCGGCCTCGCGCAGCGCGCCGAGCAGATCCTCGGGCTCGGGGCGTTGGGTGTAGTCCGGGTTGACATTGGCATAGAGGATCTTGCCATCCTGCCCGATCACGAAGCGCGCGGGCATCGGCAGCGTCCAGTCGGGATCGTCATTGAAGGCCGGCAAATCGTTCTTCAGGCTCTTGTAAAGCGCGACCAGATAGTCCGGTAGGGCGAACTTCAGCCCGAAAGCCTCGCCCACAGCACCCTTCTCATCCGAGAGGATCGGGAAGCCGAGGTGGTTCTGGCGCTGCGACTTGCGGCTGTTGGCGGCGGTCTGGGGCGAGATGGCGATCAGGCTGGCGCCCAGATCCTCATAGCTCTCGCGGGCCGCCTCCAGCGCCTGCAGCTCCATATTGCAATAGGGGCACCAGACGCCGCGGTAGAAGGTGAGGATCAGCGGGCCATTCGCCAGCAGCCGTTCCGAAGAGACGGTATTGCCGTTCGAATCCGCCAGGCTGAAGGAGGGGGCGGTATCGCCCACCTTCAGCGCTCGCTCCGGCGCGCCGGACGCGCGCAGTTCGGCGGTGGCGCGGTGCATGATCGCGATCTTCTCGGGCGTCATGTTGTAGGGCGCGGCACCGGATTCGAAATCGGCCTTGAAGGCGTCGAGTTTGGCTTGCAGGGACATGGGAATTTCCTTTCAGGGAGAGGGAGTTATTGCGCGGCCATCTGGCGGGCGACTTCGGCGGCGGAGATGCCTTCGAGGGCGAGGCCATAGCCCGCGCCTTCGTCCACGATTCGGCGCAGACGCTGGGTCAGGGCGATGCGGGTGTAGCGCGCGGTCAGCGGCGGCAGGGCGGCCAGTTGTTCGGCCAGCTCATGGGCACGGTCGAGCAGCGTATCGGCGGGCACGATCTCATTCACCACGCCCCAGTCTTTCGCCTCTTCCGCGCCCAGTTCCTTGCGGGTCAGCAGGAATTGGCGGCCCCGGATCGACCCTGCCACTTCCGGCCAAAGGAGGTTCACCCCATCGCCCGGCACGATGCCGAAGTCGAAATGCGGCTTGTCCTGAAAGACGGTATGGGGCGCGGCCAGCACGATATCCGACAGCAGGATACATTCGGAATGGAGCCGCACCGGGCCGTTGACGGCGGCGATCACCGGCACCTCGATGTCGAGAAGGTTCATCAGCACCTTCTTCCCCTCGCGGTAGATCTTGTCATAGCCGGTGGGGGTGAAGAAATCGAAGCCGTCGGGGCGGATCTCTTCCATGAAGGCCTGCCCGGTGCCAGTGAGGATCACCACGCGGTTCTCGGGGTCGGAGCCCACGGCATGGAAGAGGTCGACGAATTCCTCATGGGCATGGCCGTCGAAGATCAGCGGGCCGCCTTCGGAATGCAGCGCGATCTCGAGGACGCCGGAGGCGGAGCGGGTCAGCCGGGCATGGGGGAAGCTGTTCTTGTAGGTATCAAAGCGGGACATCGGTCTTCTCCTGAAAAAGTCGAGCATGGGTTTGCCTTGGGGAGAGGGTCCCGGGGGACATCCGGATATGCGGGGGCTGTCGCCCCGGGGCGTTGGGTCGGTTCGGCTGTCGGGGATTGATCGGCCCGGATGAGTCGGGTGAGATCAGGCGGCGGTCTTGCCGGGCTTGGTCCATTCATTGCCGGCCATGAAGCCGTCGAGTTCGGTATGGGCGATATGATTGGTGTAGTTGCTCATCACCTTGGTCGCGGTGCCCAGCACCACCTCCAGCACGTTGCGACGGGTGTAGCCTGCGGCGATGAAGGCGTAGGTGTCTTCGTCCGAGACCCAACCGCGGTTCTTCACCACTAGCGTGGCGAAGCGGTGCAGCGCCTCGAGCTTGGCATCGGGCAGCGGCGTTCCGGCGCGCAGGGCTGCGATCACCGCCGGATCCATCTTGATCATCTTGGCGAGCGTCGTGTGACCGGCCATGCAGTAGTGGCATTCGTTCTCGAAATTCGAGGTGAGGTAGACCACCTGCTGCTCATGCGGGGTCAGGGTCGATTTGCCGAAGAGCTCCCAGAGCTTGGCATAGCCTTCGAGCAGTTCGGGGCTTTCGGCCATATTGGCCTGCAGGTTCGGGATGAAACCAAAGGCGGCCTTCGTGGCCTCCAGCGCGGATTTCGAGGCCTCAGGGGCGGTGTCGGCGGTGTATTTGGTGAAGGTGTTCATGGCGGGCGTCCTCTCGGCTGTCGCTGTTTCGATGAGAGGAAGGTGCGCCCATTCCGACCTGCGCTGTAGCCGCAGCTTTCGACTATTGCTTATTCCCTGCCGGAATGAGCAGGGGCTTCCATGCGTCCCGGCCCGCTGCAGCACATGGAAAAAGGCGGGGCGCAGCGATGCGCCCCGCCGGGGAAGGATCAGGAAGTTTCCGGGGGCCGGAGCGGCTCAGACCGGGACCAGCGCTGTCACCGCCTTGATGCCGCGCTGTACGGCGGGACGCGCCTCCACGGCCTCATACCAGCGCCGGATATTGTCATAGGGATCAAGACTGACCATCGCGAATTCCCGCCGCCAGAGCCAGCCGAAATGGGTGATGTCGGCAATGGTGTAATCGTCACCCGTAACGAATTTGCGCTGACCGAGGATGCCGTCGAGGACAGCTAGGGTGCGCGCCGTCTCGGCCTCGAATCGGGAGATGGCGGCGGGCAACTGTTCCTCCGCCCGACGGAAATTGCCCAACTGGCCAAGCGCGGGGCCGATGCCGGTCAGATGGAACAGCATCTGCTCAATCACCCGCGCCCGCCCGAAAGCATCGGCTGGGATCAGCTTGCCGGTTTTCTCGGCGAGATAGAGCAGGATCGCGCCGGATTCGGTCAGAGTGAAGGGCGCACCTTCCGGCCCCTCGCTGTCGACCAGCACCGGCACCTTGCCATTAGGATTGCGCGCAAGGTGCTCGGGCGACTTCTGCTCGCCCTTGCGGACGTTGATCGAATGCAGGCGATAGGCGAGGCCCATCTCCTCCAGCGCGATCGGGATGCGGGCGGAATTCGGGGTGGAGAAGGCGTAAAGATCAAGCATGGCGCGGGTTTCCTGTTGCGATGAAGGCCGGGGCGCCGCGTTCGGCAGCCGCCTGCAACTCCGTTCTCGCCATGCGGGCCGGATGCTGGTAGCCGTAGCTTTGGGATAGGGTTTATTCCACGGGGGAATGGCGATGCAGCGTTTCGCGGCGATGGAATGCTTCGTGCGGGTGATCGAGGCGGGCTCCTTCTCGGGGGCCGCGCGCGTGCTCCGAGTCGGCCAGCCGGCAGTCTCGAAGACTGTCGCACAGCTGGAGGAGCATCTGGGCGTGCGGCTTTTGCTGCGTTCGACCCACGGGCTGACCCCGACCGAGGCGGGGCGCAACTATTACGACCGCGCCCGTCGCGCGCTTGAGGAGGCCGAGGAGGCCGAGCTTGCCGCGCGGGGCGCGGGCACGGCGCTGACCGGCAGGCTGCGGATCTCCGCCGCGACCACTTTCGCGCGGCTCCATGTGATGCCGCATCTGGGCAGCTTCCTGCACCATCATCCGGCGCTCGAGATCGACGTGATCCTTGACGATCGCAACATCGACCTGATCGCCGAGGGGGTGGATCTGGCCCTGCGCATGGGGCAGCTGCCGGATTCACAGCTCCTCGCGCGCAAGCTCGGCAGCAGTCCGCGGCTGGTGCTTGCGACACCTGAGTATCTTGATGCGGCGGGCACCCCGCAAATCCCGACCGATCTGAGCCGTCATCAGGCGATCATCTATGACCGCGCAGGCGGCGGCAGCGACTGGACCTTCCGGCGAGGCGAGCAGGCGGAGACGGTGCGCCTGACCGGCCGGTTGGCGGTCAACGCGGCCGAAGGCGTGCGCGAGGCGGTCTTCGCGGGGCTCGGCCTCACCGTCTCCTCAACCTGGATGTTTTCGCCAGAGCTCGCGTCCCGGCGCGTGGTGTCGGTGCTGGATGATTGGCAGTTGCCCGGCGTCGATCTCTGGGCCGTCTCGCCCGGCGGACGCCAGATGAGCGCGAAGGCAAGGGCCTTTACCGGATTCCTGGAAGGGGTTGTGGCGGGGGGGATGCGCTGAGCGCTGCGTTGGGCGAAGCGGCAGCTTTGTCCGCACTGCTGACGACGGACGGTATTTGAGGATTGCAGGCGCGGCGAATGGCGGCTTCTACTGGTGGGTACGCAGCATGGAATCCCCGCCCTAATGCTAAGATCCAAGACTTTGAAAATGTCGCTATCTGCGCTTCGCTGACGTCCGGCCAGGGCGCAGCGAAGCATGGCTTACCGGCGGCCTGCTCGACCGAAGCGACCGTCCCCGAGCCGCCTGCGAGACGGCGCCCCTTCGCTGCCGCGCGGCATCTCCAAATCGGTCATTCAAGCATTGTGCAGCAGAAGGTCGTTGAACGGCGCCATGTGGATCTAGGACAACTGGAAGCCCGGCGCAAA